>CAWFVN010000027.1:0-248045 GCA_963819225.1 uncultured Actinomycetes bacterium
CGGGGCGGGCGAAGACTGGAACGAAGCCAAGTAAGAGTCCGCTCGTAACGGTTCGGTGAGGCCCATTTGGCGCCTGCCGAAAACAGGGTTACACTCCTCGCGGTCTCGGCCCCGAAAGGGCCGATCGGGACAATCGAGGGGAGAGGAGCATCAACGTGCGGTCACGCTTGCTGGCGCTGTTGGTTGCAGCGCTCACGATTCTGGGTGGAGGAGCATCGGCCTTCGCCTCAGCGAACGGCGTCGTCATCTCCGAGTTCCGCTTTCGCGGACCCACCGGCGGAAACGACGAGTTCGTCGAGCTGATCAACGCCGGCACATCGTCGGTGAGCATCGCGGGCTGGCAGCTCCAGGGCTGTTCGGGAACGACTGGGGTTGCTTCCACTCGCGTGACCGTGCCCGCAGGGATCGTGCTCGCTCCGGGCCAGCACTACCTCTTTACGAACAACGCCGCAACCGGCGGCTACACGGGCTCGGTCCCGGGTGACACGCCGTACGGGGTCGGCTTCACCGACGGCGCCGGTGCACGCATCACCCTCCCCGACGAGACCACCGTCGTCGACGGCGTCGGCGGCAACGGAATCGGCGGCACGCAGTGCCGCGAGGGCTCGGGAATCGTCGGGATGCCGACGACGAATGGCGACCAGGCCTACGAGCGCATCGGTGGGACCCAGGACACCGACGACAACGTGGCGGACTTCGTCGGCCCGAAGGCGAGCAATCCCCAGAAGTTCGGACCCACCGGCGGCGACGCCGCACCGTCGGTCGCCTCGAAGACGCCCGCGAGCGGGGCTGTGGACGTCGCGAACGACGCGAACGTCTCGATCACCTTCAGCGAGGACGTCGCGGTCAGCGGTGCGTGGTACTCGATCAACTGCACGACGAGCGGCGCGCACACAGCGACCGTCTCCGGCGGGCCGCGCACCTACGTGCTCGATCCGACGACCGACTTCTCGACCAACGAGACCTGCACCGTCATGGTGACGGCCTCTGGCGTCGCCGACCTCGACGCGGACGACCCGCCGGACAACATGGCGGCCAACCACTCGTTCTCCTTCTCGACCATGGGCATCCCTGCGACGATCATGCAGATCCAGGGTCCCGACCACGTCTCGTCGCTCGTCGGGCAGCGTGTCTCCGGCGTGCCCGGCGTCGTGACGGCGATCCGGCCCACCAGCTTCTACATGCAGGACGCGACGGGCGACGGGAACCTCTCCACGTCCGACGGCATCCTCGTGTTCGGGGGCAGCACCTCGGGCCTGACGGTCGGCGCGGCCGTGCTGGTGAACGGCACCGTCACCGAGTTCGGCAGCGGCGACAACCTCACCGTCACCGAGTTGACCCAGCCCGCCGTGACGCCTGCCGGGCCGGCCACGCCGATCGCTGCGACGATCCTCGGCCAGGGAGGCCGGACGCAGCCGAACGTCGTGATCGAGGACGACGCGAACGGCGACCTGAACGCCCCCGGCGAAGGCGGCAACGTCTTCGACATCGCGCAGGACGGGATCGACTTCTACGAGTCGCTCGAGGGCATGCTCGTTCAGGTCAACAGCGCTGCGGTCGTCAACGCGACCCGCTCCTTCGGCGAGATCACGTTGCTCGCCGACGGCGGCGCGAACGCGACCGGGCTGCGGACGCCGCGCGGGGGCATCCTGCTCGCGCCGGCCGACGCGAACCCGGAGCGGATCACGGTCGACGACGAGATTCTCCGCGACCAGATCTCGCCGCGGCCGGCGAAGGCCATGCCCGACATGAACGTCGGCGCGCGAATCACGTCGCCGGTCGTCGGGCCGCTCGACTACAGCTTCGAGAACTACAAGATCCAGGCGATGACGCAGCCGTCATTCGT
This sequence comes from uncultured Actinomycetes bacterium, assembly GCA_963819225.1. Taxonomy (GTDB): domain Bacteria; phylum Actinomycetota; class Thermoleophilia; order Gaiellales; family Gaiellaceae; genus JACCTU01. Next base: position 1,847 of record CAWFVN010000027.1, read on the forward strand.
CGAGAGCTCGATCCAGCGCGAGGTCGCTGCGGTCGCGCACCCGAGCGACCTGACCGTGGCGACGTTCAACGTCGAGAACCTGACGGTGGGCAACGCCCAGTCGAAGTTCGACGAGCTCGCGGACATGATCGTCCACAACCTGCGCGCTCCCGAGATCGTCGCGATCGAGGAGATCCAGGACGACAGCGGTGCGACGAACAACGGCGTCGTCACCGCGACCGCCACTTGGAACAAGCTCCTCGCCGCGATCGATGCGGCCGGCGGCCCGTCGTACGCGTTCCGCCAGATCGACCCCGTCAACAACGAGGACGGTGGAGCGCCCGGCGCGAACATCCGGGTTGGTCTCCTCTACCGGACCGATCTGGAGGAGCTCCGGTTCGTCGACCGGCCGGGCGGCACGCCGACGAACAACACGTCCGTTGTCGGCCCGAAGAACCACCCGCGGCTGACGTTCAGCCCAGGGCGGCTCGGCACCGACAGCGCGGCGTTCGACGCGACTCGCAAGCCGCTCGTCGGCGAGTTCGTGTGGAAGGATCGGACCGTCTTCGTCGTCGTCAACCACTTCAGCTCGAAGGGCGACGACCAGGGCATCTTCAGCCGGTGGCAGCCGCCGACCAACTTCAGCGAAGGCCCGCGGCACGGCCAGGCACAGGTCGTGAACACGTTCGTCGACACGGTGCTCGCGAAGGACAAGGACGCGAACGTGATCGTCCTCGGCGACATCAACGACTTCGAGTTCTCGAGGACGATCGAGATCCTCGAGGGCGACGAGCTGACGACGCTGATGAGGATCCTGCCCGCGAACGAGCGCTACTCGTACGTGTTCGAGGGGAACTCGCAGGTGCTCGACCAGATCCTGGTCAGCGACGCGATCCTCAAGCGTGCGCCCGAGTACGACGTGGTTCACGTGAACGCCGAGTTCGCGGACGCTCGCCAGGCGAGCGACCACGAGCCCCAGGTCGCCTACCTGCGGCCGAAGGGCACGGGTGAGGAAGAGTGACCGACCACACGAACCGACGAGCGAAGGGGAGAGGAATGAAGAAATTCACAGGGACTGCGGTGCTGCTCGCGGCGTTGCTCGTTGCCATCGGCGCTGTGAGCGGTGCGGCGACGGGTAAGACAAACGCAGGCGGCCCGAAGATTCCGCCGCCCGTCACGATCCAGATCCTGAACGTGTCGGACTGGCACGGGAACCTCGATCCGTTCGGGACCCCGGCACTCGGCGGTGCCTGGAACATCTCGGCCCGCTGGAAGGAGGATCGCGCTGCCTGCCCGACGCTGACGCTCACGGCCGGTGACGACTTCGGCGCGACGCCGCCGCTCTCGAGCTTCTTCAACGAGGAGCCGTCGGTCAAGGCCCAGCGTCTGATGGGGATCCAGGTCGGCGCGCTCGGCAACCACAACTTCGACCGCGGCGTCGCCCACCTCCAGCAGATGATCGACCTCGCGGGCGCACCGACGAGCGCGAGCGCTCCCGGGCAGCCGTTCAGCTACGTCGCCGCGAACCTGAAGAACCTCGACGGCAACCTGAGCGGCGTCGAGCCGGTGACGTACTTCAACGTCGGCGGCGCAAAGGTCGCCGTCATCGGCATCACGAACGAGGAGGCACCGAGCGTCGTGCTGCCGGGCAGCTTCGGGACGATCGAGATCACCGACGGCGTGGCCGCAGCCAACAAGTTCGCGCGGATCGCCCGGAAGGCGAAGGCCGATGCGGTCGTCGTGATCACCCACAAGGGCATCCGCAGCCTGGCCGCGGGAGTCCCGTCCGGCGAGCTGATCGACTTCGCGAACGGCATCGACCCGAATCTGGTCGACGTCGTCGTTCGGTGACCACACCGACGTGCAGTTCTCCGGGACGATCAACGGCGATCCTCGTGCACGAGAACCGGAGCTATCGGCGGCACGTACGCCAAGACGCTCCTCACCGTGCAGCCCGGCGGTCCGGGCGAGGCAGGCAGCGTCACCAGCAAGTCGGTCGAGCTTCGTCACGCCGACGCCGCCTAACCCGGGCCTCCAGAACGGCAACACGACGTGTCCGCCAGCACCTGACCTACTGCGACCAGGCGATCGTCGACATGCTCGTTCCTTACCGGCAGCAGCTCGCAGCGCTGCTGGACGGCCAGATCGGCACGGCAGCCGGCATCTTCGTGCGCGGCGGCAACATCGAGCGTCGTCAGGAGATGCCGCTCGGCGACCTCGTCGCCGACGGCATGCGCTGGCGCTACGGCACGCAGCTGGGGATGATGAACGGCGGCGGGATTCGTGCCAGATGCCGTCGTGCACCTACTCGCCGGTGAACACGGCGCTCAAGCGCCCGTGCTACGGGCTACGCGCGCCGGCACGCCGTACGACCTCGTGCTCGGCGACATCTTCAGCCGTGCTCCCGTTCGGCAACATCCTGAACACGCGCACCGTGACGGGCGCCCAGCTCTGGGCTGGCGATGGAGAACGGCGTGCAGCGATCGACTCGACGGGCAGCGGGCGCAGATGGCCGCTTCCCGCAGATCTCCGGGATTCAAGTTCTCGTTCCGATACGACATCCCGAGCGGTTGTACGGGGCCGACGACGTGCGTGCGTCAACCGGGTGCAGTCGGTCGCGCTGTCGGACGGGACGCCGATCCCGAACGACGGCAGCCACGTACACGATGGCGCTGCCGAACTTCGTCAACCTCGGCGGTGACGGCTACTACATGTTCGCCGACGGCCAGGGCGCGACCCAGGAGCTCGACGCCGTCGTGATGAAGGAGTACATGGCCTTTGCAGGGCCGAGCCTTCGATCCGGCGAGCTACCCGCTCGACCGGATCACGAAGTGCAACGGGCTTGCCCATAGGCACGTAGCACCGGAACGAACGTAGAGAAGGCCGGGCGCGAAAGGCCCGGCCTTCGTCACTCTCGTCGCCGCGCAGGAACGGCACCGCCAGCGCCGCGGCGAGCACGAGTGACGCCGACCGCGACCGCCAGCGACCACGACCCAGTCGGGACGCCGTCGTCTCCGCGCTGCGGCGCTGCCCCGGCGGGCGGCCGGTAGCCGAGGAAGCCCACGATCTTGAACGGCGCGCCGTCGGCGGTCGCCGGAATCGCCCAGTTGCGGATGAGCCCCTCGCGCTTCGGCGGCGCCTCGGTCGCGCCGATCGCGGCTCGACCCAGACCTTCGGTGCGCCCCGGCGGGACTGCGGACCGTCGGCCGCGCCTTCGGCGCCGGGGATCGACGATCGTCTTCGGCGTGAGGTTCGCGAGCGACAGTCGCACGTGCCCGTCCAGCACCTGCACGAGACGCCCGGCTGCGACGGCTCGAGGTACGAGACCCGCGCCTGGAAGCCGGAGTGTGAGCCCGTCCACCGTGCGCGTGCGCGGTTGCTGCCCCGACGTACCCGGCCGATGGCCAGAACGCCGAGGATCAGCGAAATCGAGTTCGCACGGGCGGCCATGGTGCCACGCGGCGCGCGGCTGAGACCTGCTCAGACCTGGGGCTATACTGGCTCGCTCATGAGCACCACCGAACAGCCCAAACTCGAAGAAGGCGTCTGGACCGAAGGCCCCGACGGGGAGCTGATCCCCGACTACGAGTCCACCTTCCCCACGATCACCGAGGGGGAGGTCGTCCACGGCACCGTCGTCCGCGTCGACAAGGACGAGGTCCTCGTCGACATCGGTTACAAGTCGGAAGGCGTGATCCCGGTCGCCGAGCTCTCGATCCGGCGGTCGGTGAACCCCGCCGACGAGGTCAGCCTGGGCGACGAGATCGACGCGCTCGTCCTGACGAAGGAGGACGCCGAAGGCCGCCTGATCCTCTCCAAGAAGCGCGCTCGCTTCGAGCTCGCCTGGAAGAAGATCGAGGGCGCCGCGGAGTCCGGAGAGCCCGTCCTCGGCCGGGTGATCGAGGTCGTCAAGGGCGGCCTGATCCTCGACCTCGGCGTGCGCGGGTTCCTGCCGGCGTCGCTCGTCGACATCCGGCGCGTCCAGGACCTCGACGAGTTCATGGGCACGGAGCTCCGCGCGAAGGTGATCGAGCTCAACCGCTCGCGCAACAACGTCGTCCTCTCCCGCCGCGCGGTGCTCGAGGACGAGCGCAAGGAGCAGCGCCAGCAGATTCTCGACCGTCTCCAGCCCGGCGACGTCGTCGAGGGCCAGATCTCGAACATCGTCGACTTCGGCGCGTTCGTCGACCTCGACGGCATGGACGGCCTGATCCACATCTCCGAGCTCTCGTGGTCGCACGTGAACCACCCCTCGGAGATGCTCGAGATCGGCCAGACGGTCAGCGTGAAGGTGCTCGACATCGACCGCGACCGCCAGCGGATCTCGCTCGGCCTCAAGCAGACCCAGAGCGACCCGTGGCAGCAGGTGCTCGAGCAGTACAAGGACGGCGACGTCGTCGACGGCAAGGTGACGAAGGTCGTCACGTTCGGCGCGTTCGTCGAGATCCTCCCGGGCGTCGAGGGCCTCGTGCACATCTCCGAGCTCGCGCAGCACCACGTCGAGAACCCGCGCGAGGTCGTGTCGCAGGGCGACTCGGTCAAGGTCTTGATCCTCGAGGTCGACGGCGAGCGCCGCCGGCTCTCGCTCTCGCTCAAGCGCGTCGGCGCGGACGGCACCGTCTCCGAGGCGCCGGAGCTCGGCCTGTCCGACGAGGTCTTCACCGAAGCGCGCGCCGCGACGGCAGAGGCGTACGAGCTGCAAGAACAAGAAGCGGCGGCCGAAGAGGAGCCTGCCGCTCCTCCCGAAGCGCCGGCCCCGGCGGATGACTCCGCCGAGGACGATTCCGCCGCTTAACGTCGCGCCTCTGAACGTCGCGATCACCGGCGGGATCGGCGCCGGGAAGAGCGAAGCGCTGCGTGCGTTCGCGCGTCACGGCGCCGCGACGGCGAGCGCCGACGAGATCGTTCACCGGCTGTACGCAGACCCCGAGGTGCAAGCAGTCGCTCGTCGAGCGCTGGGGCGACGACGTGCTCTCCGGCGGGGAGGTCGATCGAAAGCGCATCGGCGAGATCGTCTTCGCCGACCGGGACGAGCTGGCCTGGCTCGAGTCGCTCCTGCATCCGCGCGTCGTGGCCGAGCAGGCGCGCTGGCGCAGCGAACAGACCGCGCCGCTCGTCGTCGTGGAGATCCCGCTGCTCTACGAGACCGGCGGCGAGGAGCGCTTCGACGCGGTCGTCGTGATCACCGCGCCGGAGGAGACGCGGCGCGGGCGCACCGACGTGGCGGACGTCACGGAGCGCCAGGTGCGGCTCCTCTCCGACGAGGAGAAGGCCGAGCGCGCCGACTTCGTCTACGTGAACGACGGCTCGCTCGAGGAGCTCGACGCCTTCGTCCGGAGCGTCGTGCAGCGTCTGGCTCCGTGACCAGGGTCGTGACCCTCTTCCTGCTCGTCGCCGGGATCGCCGGCGCGGCCGTCTTCCTCAGCGAGCCCGACTGGTATCTCCGCGCGCGCTACCCGCTGCGCTACGAGCACATCGTCCGCGGTCACGCCGAGAACTACAACCTCGACCCGGCGCTCGTCGCAGCGGTCATCTACCAGGAGTCGAAGTTCAAGCCGGAGGCTCGCTCGGAGTCCGGGGCGATCGGGCTGATGCAGCTGCTGCCCGAGACCGCGAAGGGGATCGCGGCCCGCACCGGCGGCTCCGCGTTCAAGGTCGAGGACCTCGACGACCCGGAGATCAACGTCCGCTACGGCTCCTGGTACCTCCGGCACCTGCTCGACAAGTACGGCTCCGAGGAACGTGCGCTGGCCGCGTACAACGGCGGCCAGGGGAACGTCGATCGCGGGGTGATGTATCCCGAGACGCGGCACTACGTCGACCGCGTGCTCGAGCTGCGCGGGATCTACCGCGAGGCGTACGCGTCAGAGCTCGGCGAGTAGCGCGACGCGCTCGGCCTTCGGCAACGCTCGCGCCCTTGTCGCGATACGCCTGGACAGCCGTTTCGAGCGCTTCCGTCGCCTCCGCGCGCCGACCGGCTGCGCCGAGGATGAGCGCGCGAACCTCATGCCCTGCGCCGCGGTACTCCCAGAAGTCGGTGGTCGCGGCAACCTCGAGCGAGCGGTCGACGACACGCTCGGCGTCCTCGAGCCGGCCGCGTCGCAGGTGAAGCCGGGCCTCGGCGAGATCGGCGTTGACGATCGTGCCGATGTCTCCCGGTGGACAGAGCTCACGCGCCGTCAGCAGCGCCGCCTCGGCCTCGTCGTCGCGACCGAGCCTGAGGAGGCTGTTGGCGAGGTCCGCGGCGACGGTCGACGCGTACGCGTGCTCCCCGAGCTCGGTCAGCTCCTCGAGTCCGGCGCGCTGGATGCTTGCGGCGCGCTCGTCGTCGCCTGCTTGCTCTTCGACGAACGCCCTCGCCATCGCGCTCGCCGCGTAGTGCAAGACGAAGCCGGCGTCGAAGAGCTGCGCGCGGCCTTGCTCGACGAGCTTCCGGCCTTCGTCGAAGTCGCCGCGGATCGCGGCGAGGCGGCCGAGCGCGCGAAGCGCGGTGGCCTGCGCTCCCACGCCGCTCGTCCCCTTCATAAGCGCGCGGATCTCGGCCTCTGCGGCGTCCACGGGCGTCGGGCCGAACAGCGCGATCGCGCACAGGTTCCCGAGCGCCTCGTTGACGAGTGACGCGAGTCCTGCCCTTTCCGCGTGCGTGATCGCTGCGCGATACCGCTCGGCGGCCGCGGCGGCGCGGCAGGCCGTCCACTCGACATGGCCTTGGACGGTCCGAGCCAGCGCGAGCCCCCGCTCGTCGTCGAGGCGTCCGAACGTCTCGACCGACCGGGCGAGCGCGTCGCGACCGGACTCGAGCGAGCCCGTGCCGCTCATGTGGGCCACCATCGGGTCGAGCACCGTCGCGTAGGTGCTCAGGCGCTCGTCCTCTGCCGTTGCCAGCTCGTCGATCCACGCCCGGCAATCGTCGAACCGAGCGCTCTCCATCAGTGCGAGGACGAGATCCATGACGAACTCGAGCCGCCCCGGCGAGGCCTGGGAGGGGAGCGTCGTGGCGCGTTCGAGCAGCCTGTCCGCCGCGGAGTTGTCGCCTCGCCCGAGCGCTCCTCGACCCGCCGCGCCGAGCCGGCGGGCGGCCTGCCCGGCGAGCGCATCGTCCTCGCGGCCGAGCTCGCGCCGGTAGAGCACCGCCTGCTCGAGGTGGTAGCCGACGATCTCGTCCTGCTCGACGAGCTGGACGTGCTCGTCGATCCAGAGCGCGAAGCGCTCGTGCAGGTCGGCGCGCGTCTCCTTCGGCAGCGAGTCGTACGCGGCGTCGCGGATCAGGAGATGACGGAAGCGGAAGGCGTCGTCGCCCGGCATCGTCGCCGTCTCCGGCCGGATGAGCTCGTTGCGGATCAGCTTCGCGAGATGGCCGTCGAGCCCGAGCCGGACCTGGTCCGACGCGAGCTCCGCGACCGGCAAGCGGTGGAAGACCTCTCCCTCGACCGCGCCGCGCTCGATCACGGAACGCTCGTCCCCACCGAGCTGGTCGAGCCGCGCCTGGAGGAGCGCCTGGATCGTCGGCGGCACGACGACCTCGGAGTCGCCGTTGTCCTGAAGCATCAGCAGCATCTCCTCGACGAACAGCGGGTTGCCTTCGGAGGCTTGGAGGATTCGGCTACGGGTCGTGTCGAGAAGCTCTGCGCCGCTGAGGAGGTTGTCGATCAGCGTCGACGTTTCGTCGCTGCCGAGCGGCTCGAGCATGAGCGAGGTGGCGTTCGCCTTGCCGCCGCCCCAGGCGGGGCGGAGCTGGAGCAGCTCGGGCCGGGCGACGCACAGGACGAAGATCGGGGCGCCGCGCGACCAGTCCGCGATGTGCTCGATCAGGTCGAGGAACGTCGGCTCCGCCCACTGGATGTCGTCCCAGACCACGACGAGCGGCCGTTCCGCGGCCTCGGCCTCGAGCAGCTTCCGGGTCGCGACGGCGGCCTCGTTCGGCGACGGCAGCGCGAGCACCGCTTCGGCGTCGGCGCCGAGCTGGAGCAGCACCTCGACGAGCGGCCAGTAGGTGATTCCCTCGCCGTAGTGGAGGCAGTGGCCGCGGAGGATCCGTGCGCGATCCGCGGTCTCGCGGATGAACTCCTCGACGAGCCGCGACTTTCCGACGCCCGGCCGCCCCGAGCAGCGTGAACAGGTACGACGAGCGCTGCGACACCACGTTGTCGAAGTCGTCGCGCAAACGCTGGAGCTCGCGCTCCCGACCGACGATCGGCGAGTCGAGGCGACGCACGAGGCCGGCCGACTCCGAGTCGATGTCGAGCAGCCGATACGCCGCGACGGGGGCGCTCTTGCCCTTGAGCTCGAGCTCGACGGGCTCGACCTGCACCGCGTCCCGGACGAGCTGCTGCGTCTCCTGCCCGATCAGGATCTCGCCGGGCTCCGCGTTCTGCTCGAGCCGGGCCGCGACGTTGACGGCGTCGCCCGTGACGAGCGCGTCGCCCTCGCCGGCCACGACCTCGCCCGTGTTCACGCCGATCCGCGCCCGCAGCCCGATCGTCGCGACGGCCGCCCGCAGCTCGACCGCGGCGCGAACAGCCCGGAGCGCGTCGTCCTCGTGCGCCTGCGGGACGCCGAAGACCGCCATCACGGCGTCGCCGATGAACTTCTCGACCGTGCCGCCGTGCCGCTCGAGGATCGCCGCGCGAGTCCTCGAAGTAGCGGCGCATCGTCGCCCGCACGGTCTCGGGGTCGAGCCGCTCCCCGAGCGCGGTCGAGCCCGTCAGGTCGCAGAAGACGACCGTGACGGTCTTCCGGACCTCGCGGGGCGCTTCGGCCTCCTCGAGCGGCGCTCCGCAGGCGCCGCAGAACCTGAACCCCTCTGGATTTTCCTGGCCGCAGCGTGCGCAAGCCCTCATTCCTCCTGAGCCTAGGCCGCTCGGAGGACGGGTTCAATGACGACGTCCAAGTGACACTTGACAGACGCCACTAAGTGATGTCATTATGACGTCATGCAGATGGCACAGTTTCTCGAGTCGCTCGAGTCCGACCTCGACCGGATCGCCGCCGTCGGCGACGACACGGTCGCCCAGGCAGCCTCCCGCCTGAGCCAGGCGATCCGCGGCTCGGCCGGGATGCGCCTGCTGGAGGCGCTCGGCGAGGCCGCCGTCGAGATCTCGGCGCAGCTCCCCGAGGGGCACGTCGAGGTCCGGATGAGCGGCCAGGATCCGACCTTCGTCTTCGTCGAGGAGCAGCCGCAGCCGGCCGCTCCGCCCTCCGGGGAGGACGAAGCGTCCGCCCGAATCACCCTGCGCCTGCCCGAGGGACTCAAGGCAGGCATCGAGGCCGCCGCGTCTCGCGAAGGGGTTTCCGTCAACGCCTGGCTCGTGCGTGCACTCACGCGCGAGGTATCGGCGCCCGTCCGCGGCCCCCGTGTGGGGAGCCGCTCTGACCGGGTTCGCCAAGAGCTGAAAGGAGCCACGATGTTGTCCGTCGTCCCGATCAACTACGCCGACTACATGAAGCACGGCGACGCGAAGATCGATCGGCGTCCGCCGAAGCAGAAGATCAGGAAGGCCGGCAAGTGAGGACCGAGACCTTCCCGACTCCGCGGCAGCTCGCCGTCAACGTGAAGCTGCCGCGGGGCGACGTCGAAGTCGAGACGGCCGACGTCCAGGAGGCGACCGTCGAGCTCATCGGCTCGGGCGAGCGGGCGCAGCAGCAGATCGAGCGCGCCGAGATCCGCTTCGAGAACCGCGGCGACCACGACGAGCTGTTCATCGACGCCGACCCCGAGGACTTCGGGTGGAGCGCCGGCCGCGTCAAGCTCAGCATCAGCCTCGGCAGCCGCCGCGACCACATCAAGGTTCGGATCCGCGTTCCGCACGGCACGACGCTGCAGACCGAGAGCGCTTCGGCCGACGTCAGCGCCGCCGGCCGCTACGGCTCGGTCGAGGTGCAGACCGCCTCCGGCGACGTCTCCGTCGGCGAGGTCGAGCGCGATGCCGCAGGTCAAGGTCGCGAGCGGCGACGTGCAGATCGAGCGCGTCGGCGGCTCCGTGAAGCTGCAGACCGCCGCGGGCGACCTCGCGGTCGGCACCGTCGGCGGCAAGGCGGAGATCAAGACCGCGGCCGGCGACGTCAGCCTCGAAGAGGTCGGCGCCGCCCTGTCCGTGCACAGCGTGTCGGGCGACGTTCGCGTCGGCGCAGTCAGCGAGGGCAAGGTCGAGCTCAAGTCGGTCTCCGGCGACATGCTCGTCGGCGTCCGGCGCGGCTCCCGCGTCTGGATGGACGTCAAGACGGTCACCGGCGACGCGCGCTCCGAGCTCGACTCCGGCGACGACGACGGCGAAGGCCCGCTCGTCGAGCTGAAGGCGACGGCGATGTCCGGCGACATCAAGATCGTCCGCGCGTAGCGCATGACGATCGACGGCACGTCTGAGGAGCGAGCCGCTCCAGGGCCCCGCCTGCCTCTCGTCGCGCTGCTGGTGGCGGACGCGCTCTCGCTCAGCGGGAACGCGATGGGGTTCGTCGCGATCCCGTGGTACGTCCTCGAGACGACTGGGAGCGCGACGCTGACCGGTGTCGTGGCGGCGCTGACGTTCGCGCCGACCGTGCTCGCAACGTTCTTCGGCGGCGGGATCGTCGACCGGCTGGGTTTCCGCCGCACGAGCGTGCTGGCCGACGTCGCCAGCGGCGTCACCACCGCCGCCATCCCGCTGCTCTACGTGACGGTCGGAATCGAGCTGTGGCAGGTCATGGCCCTCGTCTTCCTCGGCGCGCTGTTCGACGCGCCCGGCACGACGGCCCGCCGCTCGCTCCTCCCCGACCTCGCTGCCCTCAGCGGGACGAGGCTCGAGCGTGCGACAGGGATCAACAGTGCGATCCAGCGCGGCTCGCTGCTCGTCGGCGCTCCGATCGCGGGGCTCCTCGTCAGCGGGATCGGCGCGATCAACGTTCTCTGGCTGAACGCCGCGACGTTCGCGATCTCGGCGCTGCTCGTCGCGCGTCTCGTCCCCGTGTTGGCGCCGCACCCCGACGCGCCCGCGCCCGGCCGCTATCTCTCCGAGTTGCTCACAGGCGTTCGCTTCGTCGCGCGCGACCCGCTGATCCGGATGATCGTGCTGATCGTGTTCGTCACGAACTTCCTCGACGCACCGTTCCCGGTCATCTTCCCGGTGTTCGCGATGGAGGCGTTCGGGAGCGCCGTCTACCTCGGCATCATGCTCGGCGTCTTCGGGGGCGCGGCGCTGGTCGGCTCGCTTGCCTACAGCGCCGTCGGGCATCGACTGCCGCGCCGCCAGACGTTCGTCTTCTCGTTCCTGCTCGCCGCGCTGCCCTACATGGCGCTCGCGCTGCTTCCGTCGCTCCCGGTCACGCTGGTCCTGATGGCCGTGTGGGGGCTTGCCTCGGGGCCGCTGAACCCCGTGCTCCAGACCGTCGCCTACGAGCGCGTCCCGGCCCACATGCGTGGGCGCGTCTTCGGCGCGACGATCGCGGGGGCGTACCTGGCGATCCCCGCCGGCGCGGTGCTCGGCGGTCTGGCCGTCGAGCGCTTCGGCGTCGCGGCCACGCTGTTCGGGATCGGCGTCTGCTACCTCGCCGTGACGCTCACGGGAGTCTTCAACCCGACCCTCCAGCAGATGGACCCGGAACCGGAGCCCGCAACCGGCGTGAGCAAGCGCGATCTCTTCCGCAACCGCGGGCTGATGGGGATCCTCGCGCGCGAGGTCGTCTCCCTCACGGGCTCGCAGATGACCTGGGTCGCCCTGCCGTGGTTCGTGCTCACGACGTCCGGCTCGGCGACGCGCATGACGGTCGTGCTCGCGGTCGAAGCTGCGGCCGTCGCGGTCGGCGGGTTCGCCGGCGGGCTCGCGACGCGGCTCGGCGCGCGGCGCACGATGCTGATCTGCGACGGCGTGCGCGCGCCGCTGATGGCGGCGATCCCGCTCCTGCACATGGCGGATGCGCTCACGCTTTCCGCTGCTGCTCGTGCTCGTCTTCGGGGTCGGCGTGTTCGCGACGCCGTCGTTCGCGTCGAAGACATCGCTGCTGCCCGATCTCGTCGGCGAGGACGAGGCGCGACTCGGCGAGGCGAACGCGCTGCTCCAGACCGCCAACCGCCTGGCGGCGCTCCTCGGCCCGCCGATCGCGGGCATCCTGATCGGCGTCTTCGGCGCGACCGAGGTCCTGCTGATCGACGCGGCCACGTTCGTGGTCGGCTTCCTGCTCACGGCGACGCTCGTCCGCGCGCCCGGCATCGTCGTCGAGCCGGACGCGCCGAAGGAGCACGCCTTCCGCGCGGTGTACCGCTTCCTCAAGCAGGACCCGCTCCTGCGGCCGTGGTCGGTCGTGCTGATCCTCGGCGACGTGATGTGGCTCGCCCTCTTCGCCGCGCTGCCGGTGCTCGTGCTCGAGCGCTTCGGCGAGCGCCCGGCAGTCGTCGGGCTGACGTTCGCGGGCTTCGGCCTCGGCGCCGTCGTCGGCGGCGCGATCGCCTTCCGGCTCGTCGGCTCCGTCGACCGGATCCTGCTCGCGAGCCTGGGGGAGATCGGGATGGCCGCTGCCGCTCTGGCTCCTGCTCGTGCACTCGGGGCCTGCGCTGCTCGTCGTCGCCTTCGTGGCCGCGGGCTTCGCGAACGGCCTCGTCAACCCCGCGCTGCACACGATCGTGCAGCTCCGGACACCACGTGCGCTGCGCACGAAGCTCTACTCCGTCGTGATCACCGGGACGGCGATCCTCGGGCCCGTGGCGCTCGTCGCGACAGGGCCGGCGCTCGAGCGCTTCGGCGTCGACTCGACGCTCGTCGTCCTCGTCGGCATCGACACTGCGCTCGTGCTGCTGTTCTCGGTCGCCGGGCTGCGGTTTCGCGCGGCCGACCGCGCGCTCGCCGCCACATGACCGGGCCGAGCCTCCTCCGAGACCGCGGCGTCCGCGCGCTCGTCTCCGCCGAGACGATCTCGATGGCCGGCTCGCAGATGACCTACGTCGTGCTGCCGTGGTTCGTGCTGATCACGACGGGGTCGCCGGCGCGCATGTCCGTCGTCGTCGCGGCCGAGATGCTGCCGGTCGCGCTCTTCGGGCTCGCGAGCGGGGCGGTCACCGCGCGGATCGGTGCGCGGCGCACGATGCTGATCTGCGACGCGTCGCGGGCGATCCTCTTCACGGCGATCCCGACGCTGCACCTGATGGGGATGCTCTCGTTCGCGAGCCTCGTCGCGCTCGTCTTCCTCGTCGGCATCTTCATGGTCCCGCACGCGAGCGCGCAGCGCGTGATCGTTCCGGAGCTCGTCGGCGAGGACGCCGGGCGAGTGGGGGAGACCCAGTCGCTGCTTCAGGTGGGGATGGCGATCTCGGGCATCGCAGGCCCGGCGCTCGGCGGCGTCCTGATCGCGGTGCTCGGCGAGACGAACGTGCTCTACTTCGACGCCGCGAGCTACGCGGTGTCGTTCGTGCTGCTCGGGATCTGGGTGCGCCCTGCGAAGGCCGTGCACGACGACTCGAACGAGCCGCGCGGCGTCCTCGACGGCGTCCGCTTTCTCTTCCGCGACCGGCTGCTTCGTGCGTGGATGCTCTCGATCACCGGGATCAACGTCGTCTGGAGCGCGCTCGGCGTCGCGATGCCCGTGCTCGTGCTCGAGCGGTACGGCGACCGGCCGGAGGTGCTCGGCTACGTCTTCGGCGCGTTCGGCCTCGGCGCGGTCGTCGGCGCGCTCGCGTCGTTCCGGATCATCGGCCGCGTCGACGGGATCCTGCTCGCGACCACCGCCGCCGCCGGCCAGACCGTCGCGCTCTGGCTCCTCTTCCCGGACCTTCCGTGGCCCGCGCTCGCCGCTGCCGGTGCCGCGATCGGGCTCTTCTTCCCGTTCCTGAACTCGGTCGTGGTCACGACCCGGACGATGCGGACGCCGCCGCGACTGCGCCCGGCGGTGCACACGGCGGCGGTCACGGTCGCGACGATCCTCGCGCCGCTCGGCGCGCTCGCGGCGGGCCCGGCGCTCGGCGCGTACGGGCTGAACGCGGTGCTCGCCGCGGTGCTCGCGGCGAACACGCTGTGCGGGATCGCGTTCGCGGCGGCCGGCCTGCGGGAGCGCCGCTCCCTCACGGCCGCGCCAGCCGAGACCACAGCTCCTGCAGGAACGGCGCCACTTCCGGATCCATCGCCTGTCCGGCGATCGTGAACGCTCCTGCTGCGAACACCTTCGAACCGCGCGCAGTTGCGTAGTACGTCATGTGCGCCGTCTTGCCATGCCGCCAAGCAACCTCGGCCAGAACCTTGATGTTGCGCGGCGAGTGGGAGGTCAGCCCGTCGACCTCGATTCCGGCTACCCCGAGGCCGTCCCCCTTCACGAGCCCAGCCGATGCGAACAAGCCGTTCGCTGCATGGGGGTTCTGCACGACCCAAGGGCTGCGGTGGCTGCCGTTGTCGTTGCCGAAGTACTGGACGCCGATTAGCGCGGATTCAGGTCGCCCGAGGTCGCGCCACTGCTTGATCCGCGTCATCAGGTCACCGCGCCGCGTCACCTTCCAAAAGAAGTTGTTCGCGGACAGGAAGGCGAGGTTGCCGCCGAGGTCGCGGTACTGCTCGACCGCCTCGTACTCCCGTTCCGTCACGTACTCGTGGTGGCCCGGAAAGACGATCAGGTCGTACGCGGCGGCGAGTGCCCGCCCGCCACGGAGCTGGTTCAGGTCTGCCTGGGCGAGGTAGTCGACCTGTCGCCCTGTCGTCGCGAGCCACCGGAGGAACGGTTGGTCGTACCGCTTGTAGTGCGTCGGCACGCCGCGGTTCTCGAATGGGCGTCCCGTGCGCGCAGATCGAGCCACCCGCGTACCACGTGTCGTCGTCACCGTCCCCGTCGTCGTCGCTGAAGTTGTAGGCCTGCCAGGTCTGCGTCGGCAGCACGACCGCGACGCGGTTTTCGCCGAGGCGCTTGGGTCGGAGCACGAACGGCGCGTGACCGACCCGCCCACCGTCCGCGGTCAGCCTTGCGAAGTAGAGACCCGTCGGCCAGGCCCCGATCGACAGCACGGACGACCTGCCCGGCGCGGCTGCGGGCGAGCAGGGTCGGCTTCGCCATCGGCCGGCCGAGCATGAGGTCGTTTGCGAGAATCTTCGTGTCCTCGACGCCGGCACGAAAGATCTGGATCTCGACGCCGGTTGCCCGTGAGGCAATGATCAGCCGGGCTGAGTCACCCGGGCGATAGCTCTCGCGCGGAAAGGACGCTCGGACGGTGGGCTTGCTCGACGCCGGTTGTCGCGGCTGCTTTCCCTCGAGCAGCTGCGGGTCGTGAGTGGAGCCGCCGACGGACGCGATCGCGAGGACGGCCAAGACGCTGATGAGGAGCCGGTTGGTAGCCATGCGGCCACCGTCCGGCCGGCCTCAAACGGCTCTCTCAGGAGAGACCAACGCCTCGCTAACGGTCGCGCCAGGAGGTCGCTAGGCGGTACAGGCACCACGTGCCGCGCGGTGGCGGAGCGCCGGAGGCTTCGATCCGAAGCTCCGCGGCATGAGACCGAAGCGCGCAAGCGCGAACGGGAGACGGCTCGTCGAGCGAAACGAGGCGGTGTGGATCCATGTGCCGACGAATCCCTCGGCCGGCGAGTTGGGGTTCAGCTGCTGAACCAGCGCCAGGAGATGGCCCGACTGCCGGTTCGAGTCACGAACGATCAGGTCGGCGGTGCTCCACCAGATCTGGAGTGGAACGCAGGAGTCGGCGATCGCTCGGGCCTGGGTGATTGCGCTGCGCGCGGCGTACTCGCTCGGTGCAGTGGCGGGCGACCCCCGAGTTCCCGACGCGCGAGCGTCTGCAGGCCCTCACCAATCGTTCCGCTCCAGATGCGGCGGCAGACGGCGTTGCAGCCGAGCTGCGGAAAGTTGCGGTACTGGAGCCCGAAGTCGGAGACCCCGTCGAACGAGGCTGCTCCGGCGAGGAGCCGCGGGTAGCGCGCAACGAGCAGGAGCGTCTCGTGTCCGCCCATGCTCCCTCCGAACGCGTAGATGCGCTTGCGGTCGACCCGCAGCTCCGGGAGTGCCTTGCGCGACGATCGCGGGCATCCGCGCCAGGTCGTCGACTTGACCAGCGGCGCCCCAGGACATCGTCGGCAGCACGTCGCCCTGTCCGTCAGGGCTGACGACTGCGAAGCCACCGGTTGAGGGCAAGTCCCCCCACAGCTTCGAATTCGACCGCCCGTCGCGCCCGCGACCGTGCGGGGAGATCACGAGGGGCAGCGGCGGCCGACGACCCGCTTCGTACCAGGTCGGGAACCGGACGTACGCCTTGCGAAGGGCGCCGGTGTGAGATCGATAGCTGATCACGACCTCCCGTGGGCCGCTAGGGGCCGACGGGGTCGGTGCCGCGGAGCGGGATGAGGAAGGCGCTGCGGCCGGGTCTACTGCGGGACGCTGATCCTGGACCGGCGTGAGCAGGAGCGACGCCGAGGCCGCAAGGGCGGCGCCGGGGAGCGAGGTGAGGAAGTCGGTAGCCATGCGGCCACCGTCCGTCCGGCCTCAAACAGCCAGATCACGGCCGTCTCACGTCCCGCTAACGGGCCTCGCTCCGCGCCTATGACCGACGTGAGACCTGGAGTAGCCTCAGGCGGAAAACCGACCGAGGCGAGGAGCATCGTCGTGGGCTGGGACTTCAGGATCCTGGGACCGCTTCGAGGTGTTGAACGACGGGACCCCTGTCCTGCTCTCCGGGCAGAAGCAGCGTGCATTGCTCGCCGTGTTCCTGCTCCGGGCGAACGATGTCGTCCCGGCCGAACGCCTGATCGAGCTGCTCTGGGGCGAGAGCCCGCCGCGCACGGCGCCGACCTCGCTGCAGAATCTCGTCTCGCAGCTCCGCAAGGCGCTCGGGCCGGGACTGCTGCTCGAGACCAGGGCCCCCGGCTACCGCCTCCGGCTCGAACCCGACCAGCTCGACCTGTCCCGGTTTGAGGGGCTCGTTCGGCGCGCGCGAGAAGCCGAGCCGCCCGAGCGCGCGCGCCTGCTCGGAGAGGCGCTGGCCCTCTGGCGCGGCTCGCCCCTGGTGGACTTCGCCTACGAGCTCTGGGCGCAGAACGACATCCGGCGTCTCGAGGAGCTCCATCTCGGTGTGCTCGAGGAACGGATCGCAGTCGAGCTCGAGCTGGATCGGCACGCCGAGCTGATCTCCGAGCTGGAGACGCTGGTGGCGGAGCATCCAGACCGTGAACGTCTTCGAGGCCAGCTGATGCTTGCGCTGTATCGCTCGGGGCGCCAGGCAGAGGCACTGCAGGCGTACCAGGCCGCCCGCCGGACCCTCGTCGACGAGCTCGGGATCGAGCCCGGGCCCGACCTCCAGCGCCTCAATGCGTCGATCCTTCGGCAAGAGTCGAGCCTCGAGCGCGTTCGCTCCGCCGAGCCCGAGGACTCGCTCGGTGACGTCGTTCGAGCACTCGCCGCCGGCCGCGTCGTCCCAGTGCTCGGCCCCCGCGCAGAAGCATCCGGTGCCCCGAATCTCGTCGAGCACCTGGTGAAGGCGTTCGACTACGCCGAGAGCGCGGGTGACCTGACCCGCGTGTCGCAGTACATCGCGACGATCAGCGGCGAAGGGCCGCTGTACGACGCGTTGCACGACCTCTACGGCGTGGAGCTCGCGCCGGGTCGGGTGCATCGCTTTCTCGCTTCGTTACCACCGCTGCTGCGCGATCGAGGAGCTCCCGCACCAGCTGATCGTCACGACCGCCTACGACCTCGCGCTCGAGCAGGCGTTCAGCGAAGCCGGGGAAGAGTTCGACGTCGTCGTCTACCTCGCGACGGGGCGGAACCGCGGCAAGTTCCTTCACCTGGCGCTGGACCGCCCGCCGACGGTGATCAAAGAGCCGAACCTGTACGCGACGGAGTTGTCGCTCGAGCGCCGGACCGTGATCCTTCGTGTCCACGGGCGGGTCGATCGCGACGACGGACGTGAGTGGGAGAGCTTCGTCGTCACCGAGGACGACTACATCGGCTACCTCGCGCCGGGGGAGCTCGCGTCCGTGATGCCGGTCGCGCTCGCGGCCCGGCTTCGACGCAGCCACTTCCTCTTCTTGGGCTACGCGCTGCGCGACTGGCATCTCCGCTTGCTGCTCAACCGGCTTTGGGGCGACGAGAAGGTCGGCTATCGGTCCTGGTCGGTTCAGCCGGATGCGTCGGCGCTCGAGACGGAGTTCTGGCGCCGGCGCGACGTCGACCTCTTCGAGCTGGAGCTCGACGACTACGTGAAGGCGTTGGAGCAACGTCTGACCGAGGTCGCGGTGTGAGCGCTCGGACAACCCTCAGGCCGTACAAGGGCTTGGCGGCGTTCGACGACGAGCCGTTCGATGCGCTGCTCTTCTTCGGACGCGAGCGGGAGCGCGAGATCATCGTCGCGAACCTGCTCGCCTCGAGGCTGACCGTCCTGTACGGGCCGACGGGGGTCGGAAAGAGCTCACTCCTGCGCGCAGGGGTAGCCCAGAGGCTCCGCACGTTCGTCGATTCGTCGGTCGCGATCTTCAGCTCGTGGGGAGACGACCCGACGGAGCGAGATCGACGCGGCAATCGCGGCGTCGGAGGGCAACACGCATCTGATCCTCGACCAGATCGAGGAGTACTTCCTCTACCACGATCCCGAAGGCGCGTTCGCGCGGCGTCTGCCGGAGCTGGTGACTGAGCCGGGCCTGCGCGTGAACGTCCTGCTCGGGATCCGCGAGGACTCGCTGGCGAAGCTCGACCTCTTCAAGAGCCAGATCCCGAACCTCTTCGCGAATTACCTACGGCTCGACCATCTCGATCGCGTCGCCGCCCGCGCCGCTGTCGTGGGTCCACTGGAGCGCCTCAACGAGCTTGCGCGGGAGGAGGAGCCGTACCGCGCCGAGCCCGAGCTCGTCGAGGCCGTGCTCGATCAGGTTGCAGCGGGGAGGATCGAGTACGGGTTGAGTGGACGGGGCGTCGTGCCCGGGCAAGATGAGTCCGGTCGGGTCGAGGCGCCCTTCCTGCAGCTCGTGCTCGAGCGCCTCTGGGACGTCGAGCAAGAGGCCGGCTCACACGCGCTCCGGCTCGAGACGCTCGATCGGTTGGGCGGGGCGGAAACGATCGTGCAACGGCACCTCGAGCGGGCGCTCGAGGCTCTCGCGCCGGAAGAGCGCGCCCTCGTCGCGGACATGTTCGAGCACCTCGTGACTCCATCGGGGACGAAGATCGCGCACGACGTCGGCGACCTCGCGCGCTACGCCCGTGCAGGCGAGGACGACGTTGCCGGCGTCCTCGGCCATCTCGTGTCGGAGCGCATCATCCGCCCGGTCGACGGGAGAGGCGGCGAGCAGCGAAACGGGCGTTACGAGATCTTCCACGACGTTCTCGCCGAGGGGGTGCTCGCGTGGCGCAGCGCCTTCGAAGCGGAACGCGAGCTCGCACTCGAGCGGCGGCGGCGGCGACGTGCGATCACGGTCGCCGCTGCCGCGCTCCTCGCGCTTGCGGCCGTCACGGCCGTCGCGCTGTTCGCGCTCTTCCAGCGGGAGCGCGCGCAGGACGCTGCGCGTCGAGCAAACGCACGCGGACTCGCGGCTCAGGCGAACTCCTTGATGGACGTCGACCCCGCGCGGAGCGTCGCTCTGGCCGCGCGCGCGGCGCGGCTGGAGCCTTCGCCCGACGTCGAGCGCCAGCTTCGCGAGGCCGTCATCGGCTCGCGGGTACGCGCGGTCTTCCGAGCTCGCGGCGGTGCGGTCACGGACGCCACCTTGAGTCCGGTCGCCGGCAGGGTCGCGGTCGGATCGGCAGGCGGGTGGATCAGGGTGTTCGACGCCGAGACACTCCGGCAGCTCGACGAGTTTCGGCATCCGGGCCGGGTCGCCGACATCGAGTTCTCCCGAGACGGCAAGCTGCTCGTGTCCGCCGGAAGCGACGGCACGGCGCGGCTCTGGCGCGCCGTCGACGGAGCCCCGCTGCGCGTGTTCCCGCACCGCGGTGCCGTCACGAGCGTCTCACTGTCCCGCGACGGTCGCTTCCTCGCGACCGGGAGCCGAGACCGGTCCGGCCGGGTCTGGAATCTCTCCACCGGCGAGCAGCTGCGGCGATTGCCGATGGGGAAGCCCGTGTCGGTCGCGCGGTTCAGCCCGGCCGGTGACCGGGTCGCGTTCGTGAGCGGAACCGGGGTGCGGCTGTTCGATCCGTTCAGCGGGCGCCTCGTCCGGTCGATCGATCAGCCCGGCGCAATCGCGGCGATCGACTTCAGCCGGAATGGCCAGCTGCTCGCGACCGCCGGCGCCGACCGCACCGCACGGATCTGGCGGCTCGACCCTCCGGGGCTTGCTCCACGAGCTCCGCAGGCACTCGGGGCGTGTCACGGACGTGGCATTCAGCCCGCACCGCGTGCTGCTCGCGACCGGGAGCACCGACGCGACCGGGCTCGTGTGGAACGTCGCTCGAGGCACGCTCCGCTCGAACCTGCTCGGGCATCGCGGCTTCGTCACCAGCGTACGGTTCAGCACCGACGGCGACTTCGTCATCACCGCGAGCCGTGACGAGACCGCTCGCGTGTGGACGGCGAAGAGCGGCATCGTCGAATCGGTGCTCGCGGGGCATCGCGGCGCGGTCGTTCGCGCCAACTTCTCACTGGACGGGACACGTGCGCTCACGTGGAGTGACGACGGAACCGTTCGGCTGTGGGACCCCGGGATACGACCCGAGCTGCGGCAGATCGCCCGCCATGACGGACCCGTGACGAGCGTTTCGTTCGACGCCGGCGGAGACGCCATGCTCGCCGCCGGCCTGGACGGGATCGCCCGGCTGTGGCGCGGTGGGAGAGTTGTGCGAACGTTCTCGCACGGCGCACCGATCGTCGACGCAGCGATCAGCGCCGACCGCCGCATCGTCGTCACCGCAGGCGCCGACGGCCTCGCTCGGATCTGGCCGCTCGGCGGCGGCGAGACCCACGTCCTGCGCCACGGCTCACCACTCGAAGCGGTCGCGCTTCGCGCCGGTCGGGTTGCGACTGCGGGCCGCGACGGAGTCGTACGGGTCTGGAGCATTCCCGGCGGGGAGCTCCTCCAGACCCTCGAGCACCCTGCGCCGGTGCTCGACGTGGCCTTCGATTCGACCGGTCGGCGAATCGCGACCGCCGGGGCGGACAAGGTCGGGCGCGTCTGGGTCGACGGTCGCATCGTTCATGAGCTCGTCGGCCACACCGACGATGTGACCTCGATTGCATTTGGCCCGCGCGGGGGGCTGCTGATCACGGCCAGCCGAGATCACTCCGTGCGCCTGTGGAACGCAGACAGCGGCGCTCCTGTCAGGACGTTCGAGTTTCACTTCGCGATGGTGAACGAGGCGGCGATCAGCTCCGACGGACGGTGGATCGTGACCGCAGGCCCGTCGCGATCGGGGCTTTGGCCGGTACGCGGCGCCAGTGTCGCCGTCTTCCTACGTGGCCACCAAGGTCTCCTGCAGTCGGCGACGTTCGCGCCCGGAGGGCACCGGATCGTCACCGGAGGGGTCGACGGGACGGTTCGGACCTACACCTGCGAGGAGTGCGGACGGATTCCGGCGTTGCTTCGCCTCGCGGAGCAGCGACTCGATCAAGCCCGAGAGCGCTAGCTCTCCGCGAGCTCCTCGCTCTTGTTGTTCAGCGCGACGAACGCCGTCTGGAGAAAGTCGTTCGCTGCCGCGGCGGCGAACGACCACGTGAGCAGCCTGCCGAAGCGCGGCGTCACGACCTGCGCGGTGCCGAGGCCTGCGGCGACCCACGTTCCGACGCAGCGGGTGCACAGCACGAGCTCGCCGATCGCACGCTGCAACCCTTCGCCTGCCGGGTGCTCGGTCTCCTCGCCCGCGTCGCCCTCGACGAACGGCTCGCGCAGGAACGTCCCGACCCGGTCGCGCGAGATCGTCCGCGAGACCTTGAAGGTCGCGCCGGCGAGCGTGACGAGGTCGAGCGCGCTCAGGTCGCGCGGGTCCCGCCCGGCAGCGCGCGCGAGCGCGGCGGCGAGGGTCAGCCCGCCGAGGAAGGTCGCCGCGATCGCGGCGTAGGACGAGTACGGGGGCTCGGTGTCTTCCACTCTGCGTCCTTCTTCCTCGACCGCCGCGGCGCCACACCTCGCTCGACGAGCTCCGCGAGCGCGTCGAGGTCGGGCATCGGGTCGCCCATCGTCCGCCGAAGGGCGAGCCCGTTCGCGACGAGGCTGAGGAAGATCGGCGATCGCCTCGAGCGGGACGTCGTCGCGGACGCCCTGCGCGGCGAGCCGCTCGAGCCGCTCCTCCTTGTGCTCTTCGAGCTCGGCGTCGGCGTGCGCGACGAGCTCCTGGAAGGCGGGGTCGGTGTGGACCCGCCGGGCGGCTTCGAGCTGGACTCCGAGCCAGTCCGGGTCCTCGTGCGCGATCTCCTCGAGGAGCGCGCGGAAGCCCTGCTCGAGCCAGATCTCGGTCAGGCGCTTGTTCGACTCGATCGCGAGCTCGAGGAAGATCGCCTGCTTGTTCGGGAAGTAGTTGAAGATCGCGCCCCGGGAGAGGCCGGTCACCTCCTCGAGGATGGCGACGGTCGTCCCCTCGTAGCCGTGGCGCGCGAACGCCTGCTGGGCGCCCTCCAGGATCTGGGCTGCGGCGCTGCTCCTTGTGGGCCTCGGAGACCTTCGGCATATCCGTACTTTACAAAACCGTACGGACGTTTTATTATCTCCGGCGTGATGAGGCAGAACCGCACGGCCGTCGGGGCGCTCGTCGTGGCCGAGATCGTCTCCGTCCTCGGCACACGCATGACGTACCTCGCGCTGCCGTGGTTCGTGCTCGTCACGACGGGCTCGCCCGGGAAGATGTCGCTCGTCCTCGCGGCGGAGATCCTCCCGATGGCGCTGCTCGGGATCCCGAGCGGGTCGGTCGTCGAGAAGCTCGGAGGCCGCACGACGATGCTCGTGGCCGACTTCGCGCGGGCGCCGATCATGGCGTCGATCCCGCTGCTGCACGCGGCGGACCTGCTGTCGTTCCCGCTGCTGCTCGGGCTCGTCGCGCTGCTCGGCTCGTTCATGCCGCCGTACTTCGCGGCGCAGCGCATCGTGTTGCCGGAGCTCGTGGGCGAGGACGAGCGCACGATCTCGCAGGGCAGCAGCATGATCGAAGGCGGGATGGCGTTCTCCGCGCTCTTCGGTCCGGCGCTCGCAGGCCTGCTGATCCCGTTGATCGGCGCGCCGAACGTGCTCTACGTCGACGCGGCGACCTTCCTCGTCTCGTTCCTGCTCGTGCTGACGCTCGTCCCGAAGCGGAAGCCTCTGCGCGCCCCGGCGCAGCGCGGCCTGCTCGCCGGGCTGCGCTTCGTCGCGCGCGACGGGCTGATCGGCCCGCTCACCGCCACCGTTGCGGGCTTCGGGTTCGTGGTCACCGCGCTCTCCGCGTCGCTTGCGTTCTTCGCGTACGACCATTTCGAGAGCTCTCGGATCGCCGGCCTCTTCTTCGCGGCGCTCGGCGCCGGGACGCTCGTCGGCACGGTCTGCGCCGTCTTCATCGTCCGGCGCGTCGCGCCCCTCAAGCTGGCGGCGTTCGGGATCCTCGCGTTCGCGGTGCCGCTCTGGGTGCTGCCGCTGACGTCGCGCGCCTGGCTCGTGATGGCCGCGCTCTTCACGGCGACGCTCTTCACGCCGCTCGTCAACGGCCCGATCATGGGCGTCCTCACCGCCCGCACGCCGGAGGCGCTGAGGCCGAAGGTGATGACGGCGATCATCTCGCTGCACACGGTCGCCGCGCCGCTCGGCTTCATCGCGGCCGGCCAGATCCTCGAGCGCTGGGGCGTCGACCCGGTGTTCTTCGGCGTCGCCGCGGGTGTGACGCTCCTCTCGCTCGCCTTCGCGACGATCGCGCTCCGTCACCGCGAAGACGTGCCGGTGCTCCCGGAGGTGCCCGCAGTCGCGCACTAGGGCGGCGGTACCCTGTCTCGGTGCCGCCCTTCAAGACCGCAGCCGCCTACAACCCGACGGGAGACCAGCCCCGCGCGGTCGCGGAGCTCACCGAGGGCGTCCGCGCCGGAGAGCGCTACCAGACGATGCTCGGGGCCACCGGGACGGGCAAGACGGCCACGATGGCGTGGATCGTCGAGGAGGTCCAGAAGCCGACCCTCGTGATCGCCCACAACAAGACGCTGGCGGCGCAGCTCTGCAACGAGTTCCGCGAGTTCTTCCCGACCAACGCGGTCGAGTACTTCGTCTCGTACTACGACTACTACCAGCCCGAGGCGTACGTTCCGCAGGCCGACCTCTACATCGAGAAGGACTCCTCGCAGAACGACGACATCGCCCGGCTGCGCCTGGCCGCGACGTCCTCGCTGTTCACACGCAAGGACGTGATCGTCGTGGCGTCGGTCTCGTGCATCTACGGGCTCGGCTCACCGGAGGAGTGGCGCGAGCGCGTGCTGATCCTCGAGGTGGGGGAGCAGCACGACCGGGATCTCGTCCTGCGGAAGCTGATCGACTCGATGTACTCGCGGAACGACGCGGTGCTCGGTCGCGGGCGCTTCCGGGTGAAGGGCGACGTGCTCGAGATCCAGCCGGCGAACCAGGAGACCGCGTACCGCATCTCCTTCTTCGGCGACGAGGTGGAGGCGGTCACGCACTTCGATCCGCTGACGGGCGAGGTGCTCGCGAAGCTCGACAACATCGCGATCTGGCCGGCGACGGAGTACGTCACGTCGCGCCCGACGATCGAGCGCGCGGTCGTCGACATCCGCCACGAGCTCGAGGAGCGGCTCAAGGTGCTCGAGGGCGAGGGGAAGATGCTCGAGGCGCACCGCCTGCGGCAGCGCACCGAGTACGACCTCGAGATGATGAAGGAGCTCGGGTTCTGCTCCGGGATCGAGAACTACTCGCGGATCCTCGAGGGTCGCGCGCCGGGCACGCACCCGTTCACGCTGCTCGACTACTTCCCGAAGGACATGCTGATCTTCGTCGACGAGTCGCACCAGACGGTGCCGCAGATCGGCGGGATGTACGAGGGCGACCGCTCGCGCAAGCAGACGCTCGTCGACTACGGCTTCCGCCTCCCGTCGGCGCTCGACAACCGGCCGCTGCGCTTCGACGAGTTCCTCGAGCGCGGGCACCAGATGGTGTTCGTCTCCGCGACGCCGGGCCCGTTCGAGCTTCGCAACTCGACGCGGATCGCGGAGCAGCTGATCCGCCCGACGGGGATCGTCGACCCCGAGGTCGAGCTGCGCGCGACGAAGAACCAGATCGACGACCTGCTGAACGAGATCCGCCGGCGCGAGCAGGTCGGGCGAGCGCGTGCTCGTCACGACGCTGACGAAGAAGATGTCGGAGGACCTGACCGACTACCTGCTCGAGTCGGGCGTGAAGGCGCGCTACCTCCACTCGGAGATCGACACGCTCGAGCGGATCCAGATCATCCGCGAGCTGCGCCTCGGCGACTACGACGTCCTCGTGGGCGTCAACCTGCTGCGCGAGGGGCTCGACCTGCCCGAGGTGTCGCTCGTCGCGATCCTCGACGCGGACAAGGAGGGCTTCCTGCGCGGGCAGACCGCGCTGATCCAGACGATCGGCCGCGCCGCCCGCAACATCAACGGGAAAGTGCTGATGTACGCGGACAAGATGACGGAAGCGATCAAGCACGCGCTCGACGAGACCAACCGCCGGCGCGCGATCCAGCTCGCCTACAACGAGGAGCACGGGATCACGCCGGAGTCGATCATCAAGGGCGTCTCCGACATCGCCGAGTTCCTGACGCTCGAGTCGCCGACCGTGCCGGGCCGGCGTCGCCGCGGTCAGCAGAAGGTCGAGGGCCTGTCGGCCGACGAGCTCCACCGCCTCGTGATCACGCTCGAGGAGGAGATGTTCGCTGCGGCGGAGGAACTGCGCTTCGAGTACGCGGCGAAGTTGCGCGACGAGATCAAGTCGCTCCGCCGCGAGCTCCTCGCCGCGGAGCAGTCGGCAACCCCCGCGTCGGCGTAGTCCGGTCCGATGTCCGTGCTCGTCTTCGTTCTCGTCGTCGCGCTCAGCGGGCTGGTCGTCGGTGCCCTGGCGAGGCTGGCGGTCCCCGGGCCGGATCCGATGTCCGATCTGGCGCACGATCGCCCTCGGCATCGTCGGCTCGTTCCTCGGCGGGCTGATCGCCGGGCTGGCGGGGGTCGACGGCAGCGGCGGGCTCTTCCTGCTGGCGTTCGCCGGGGCGGTCGTCCTGCTGATCGCCTACCGCAGGGTGGTCCAGGGCCGAGGCATCACCGGTCCCTCAGCCCGTCGGCGCTAGCGTTTCGCGTCGAACTGCGGGGGAATCTCAAGGCCCATGGAATGGATATGGCTCATCATCGTGGGCGCGATCGTCGGAGCACTCGGCCGGTTCATCAACCCCGGCCGTGATCCGATGGGGTTGATCGTCACGATCCTCCTCGGGATCGCGTCCCTGGTCGTCGCCGGGCTGATCTTCGACGGCGCGCTGCAGTTCATCGTCGGCGTGGTCGTCGCTGTCATCCTCGTGACGATCGTCGGACGCTTGATGGGCGCCCGCGACACCGCGGTCACGGCGCCCTAGAGAACTGGGTCGACTGAGAGGGGCTCACGGCCCCGCGGAAACCTCCGCACCGCCGTGAGCCCCCAGTCGTCCACGCGCCAGATGTAGGTGTGGACGACGAGCGAGTCCTCGTCGATCTCGTAGAGGTGAAGGCCGCGCGCCTCGCCGCGGCGATGCGGCCGCGGCTGGCCGAGCCCCGGCGCGATCGAGACGACGACCGCGCGCACGTCGCCCTCCGTGACCTCGAACTCGCGCCGCTCGCTCACCGCCGCCTGATGGATGTGGCCGGCGAGGATCAGCTCGGCGCCGGAGTCGACGAGCGTCGCGAGGACGCGGTTCCGCTCGGCCACGGGTTTCTTCGTCGAGCGCCACGGCGCGCCGACCAGGTGGTGGTGGAACGCGACGATCTTGAACGCGCTCGCCGGCGCGGCGGACAGCGTCTCGCAGGCGCGGCGCAGGTGCTCCCTGCGGAGCGCACCGCTCTGGTGACGCCACGGCCGGACCGAGTTGAGGCCGAGCACGAAGAGCCCGTCGGAGCTGTAGGTCGGCTCGGTCGTCTCCCAGAGCCGCTCGAACTCCCGCCAGGGGCCGGTGAAGCGAGCGGGGAAGGTGTACGGGATGTCGTGGTTGCCGGGGATCGCGAGCACCGGCGGCCCGAGCGAGCGCAGGAACCGGGCGGCGCGCTCGTGCTGGTCCCGCCGGCCACGGTGCGTCAGGTCGCCGCTCGCGATCACGAGCTCCGGCTGGATCCGCTCCAGCAGAGCCTTCACCGCCCGCTCCAGGTCGCGGTCCTCGTGCGTGCCGAAGTGGAGGTCGGAGACGTGGAAAACGCGTGTCATGTCGGCCGGAGCAGGCTATACAGTGATCTGCGAGTGAACGAGTCGCCCGAAGTCTTCGACGACCTCTACCTCGGCCTGCGCGCGGGCGGGGCGATGCGCAAGCAGCGCCGCGGCGAGCCGCTGACCGCCGAGGAGAAAGAGGTGCTCGGCCGCTGGCAGCGCCTCTCGGCCGCGCGCAAGTCGCTCGCGCTCGGTGCCTTCGCGGTCGGCACGTTCGGTCTCGGCTTGACCCTCGGCGGCCTCATCTTCGGCCGCTGGCGCCGGGCCTAGCTCAGGTCGTCGTCTCAGCGTCCTTCGCGGGGAAGAGCACGGTCGGCACCTCTTCCTCGGCCGGGTCCTTGTTGAGCACGATCACGTCGATGAGCGTCGCGACGACCGCGGCGAGCGGGATCGCGAGGAGCACTGAGAACTCGCCGAAGAGCACCGCCGTGGCCCCGACGGAGACGAGCACGATCAGCGGCGAGAGGCCGACCGCCTCGCCGAGCACGCGCGGGATCACGACGTAGTCCTCGAGGAGGCGGACGAGCAGCACCGCGACGCCCGCGGCGATCGCGACACCGACCGACTCGGTGAGCCCGACGCCGACCGCGAGTGTCCCCGCTGCGAGTGGCCCGATCACGGGAACGAGCTCGACGACGCCGGCGAACAGCGCGACGAGCAGCCAGAAGGGCAGGCCGATCGCCCAGAAGACGACCGACAGGACGACGCTGACGAACACCACCAGCAGCCCTTGCCCGCGGACGTACGCGCCGAGCTTGAGGTCGATCAGCTCCCAGGTGTCGCGCACCGTCTGCGCGTGCTTGTTCGGCGACAGGCGGCAGACGAGGTCCTCGGCGCGCTTGCGCTCGTAGATCCAGTACGCGCCGGTCGCGAGCACGAAGAAGATGCCGATGAACACCTCGAACGCGACGAGGCCGGCCTCCGCGCCTTCGTCGACGAGATCCTCGACTCGGGGGAGCTCCTGCAGCCGTTGCTCGACTCCGATGAGGACGCGGGAGCGGATGCCCGTCGACTCGCGCGCCTCTTGCCGCAGGTCCGAGCGCGTCTGCGGAAGGTCGCCGAGCGCCGACTGCACCTGGTCGAGCGCGCGCGGGACGACGGCCCAGAGCAGCGCCGCGATCAGCGCCAGCAGCGCGACGTAGTGCACGAGGATCCCGACGGGGCGGGGGACGCCGCGGCTCCGGAGCGCCTCGATTCCCGGGCGCATCGCTGCAGCCACGATGAAGCCGAGGAAGAGCAGCGCGAGGATCAGCTTGAGCTTCCAGAGCGCGAGCGCGAGCACGACGACCGAGCCGACGACGACGGTCGACACGAACGCGCGGAGAGCGGTCTGCTTCATCCCTACGTGTTGGCCACCCGCAGGAAACGAAAAACCGCCCCAGAAGGACGATGGTCCCCATGAGGCACCCCGAAGAGCACACCTGCTGGGAATCGCGGCGGCACGCCGTCGTCCTCGCGCGGCCCCTCGCGCGGGGGCTCACGCTCGGGCTGGGCGGGTTCGTCTGCTTCGTCGTCGGCTGGCCCGTGATGCTGGTCGCGCCGCCGCTGATCGCGCTCGGGGCGCTCGGGGCCGGCCTCTCGGTGTGGCGGTGGGAGCGGACTCGGGTCGTCCTGACGACCGAGAAGCTGTTCGTCGTCCACGGCACGCTGCGCCGGCGGGCGGCCGCGATCCGGCTCGACCGCGTCGCCACGATCGAGGTCGAGCAGAGCCTGCTCGGCCGCATGCTCGGCTACGGGACGCTCTCCGCCGGAGAGCTCGAGATTCCGTTCGTGCCGCAGCCGCGCGACGTCGGGCTCGCTCGTCGCTCGCCTCGAGCGCCGTAGCGTTTTCAAGCGCATCAACCGAACACCTGTTCGCGTCCGACGCGCCTGGCTAAACTGGGTCGGTTATGGCCCAGGAACACCTCGTCGTCCACGGCGCCAAGGAGCACAACCTCAAGGACATCACCGTCCGGCTGCCCCGGAACAAGCTCGTCTGCATCACGGGCTTGTCGGGCTCCGGCAAGTCCAGCCTGGCCTTCGACACGATCTACGCGGAGGGGCAGCGCCGCTACGTCGAGAGCCTGAGCGCCTACGCGCGGCAGTTCCTCCAGATGATGGAGAAGCCCGACGTGGAGTCGATCGACGGCCTCAGCCCGGCGATCTCGATCGACCAGAAGACGACGAGCCGGAACCCTCGCTCGACCGTCGGCACCGTGACCGAGATCTACGACTACCTGCGCCTGCTCTACGCGCGGATCGGCCGCCCGCACTGCCCGGTCTGCGGCCGCCCGATCGCCGGCCAGAGCCTCGACGCGATCGTCGACCAGGTGCTGATGCTCGCGGAAGGGACGCGCTTCACCGTCAACGCGCCGGTCGTCCGCGACCGCAAGGGCGAGTACAAGGACGTCTTCGAGGAGCTCCGCCGCGAGGGCTTCACGCGCGTGAAGGTCGACGGCGTGCTGCACGAGCTCGAGGAGGAGATCGTCCTCGACAAGAAGTTCAAGCACACGATCGAGGTCGTCGTCGACCGGCTCGTGATGAAGCCGGACCTGCGCCTGCGTCTCGCGCAGTCGATCGAGACCGCAGCGCAGCTCGCCGAGGGTCTGATCGGGATCGACCTGGTCGACACCGGCGAGTCGATGCTCTTCTCGGAGAACTTCGCGTGCCCCGAGCACGGCGTGTCGCTGCCGGAGCTCGAGCCGCGCATCTTCTCGTTCAACTCGCCGCACGGCGCGTGCCCGCGCTGCACCGGGCTCGGTGCGCAGCAGGAGATCGACCCGGACCTCGTCGTGCCCGACCCGACGCTCTCGATCGGGGAGGGCGCGCTCGTCCCGTGGGCGATCGGGAACTCGAGCTTCTACGAGTCGGTGATCCAGGCGGTCGCCGACAAGTGGGAGATCGACCTCGACAAGCCGTGGCAGGACCTGACGGAGGAGGAGCAGAACCGCTTCCTCCACGGCACGGACGGCGAGCGCGTCTACGTCACGTACCGAAACCGGATGGGGCGCAGGCGCGCGTACATGCTCGCGTTCGAGGGGATCATCTCGAGCCTCGAGCGCCGCTACCGCGAGACCGACAGCTCGACGCAGCGCGAGCGGATCGAGGAGT
Source organism: uncultured Actinomycetes bacterium (assembly GCA_963819225.1). Classification (GTDB taxonomy): domain Bacteria; phylum Actinomycetota; class Thermoleophilia; order Gaiellales; family Gaiellaceae; genus JACCTU01. The sequence goes on from CAWFVN010000027.1 coordinate 32,152, forward strand.
ACATGTCGTTCCGCCCGTGCCCGGTGTGCAAGGGCGCACGCCTGAAGCCGGAGGTGCTCGCGGTCACGGTCGGCGGCCTGAACATCCACGAGTTCTCGACGATGTCCGTCACGCGCGCGATCCGCTTCGTGCAGGAGCTCGAGCTCACCGAGACCGAGCGCCTGATCGGCGAGCGGATCCTGAAGGAGATCCGCGCGCGGCTGACGTTCCTCGACGACGTCGGCGTCGGCTACCTCCAGCTCGACCGCGCCGCGGCGACGCTCTCCGGCGGCGAGGCGCAGCGGCTGCGGCTCGCGACGCAGATCGGCTCGCAGCTCGTCGGCGTGCTCTACATCCTCGACGAGCCGTCGATCGGGCTTCACCAGCGCGACAACGACAAGCTGATCGGAACGCTCGAGCGGCTGCGCGACCTCGGGAACACCGTGCTCGTGGTCGAGCACGACGAGCAGATGATGCGGAGCGCGGACTGGCTCGTCGACATGGGGCCGGGCGCGGGCGAGCACGGCGGCCACGTCGTCGCCGAGGGGACCGCGGCCACCGTCGAGAAGAACAAGGCGTCGGTCACCGGTCAGTTCCTCTCGCGCAAGCGGCAGATCGCGATCCCGGAGCGGCGCACGGAGGATCTCGGCTCGTTCCGCGTGCTCGGCGCGAGCCAGCACAACCTGAAGGGGATCGACGTCGAGTTCCCGGTCGGCAAGTTCGTCACCGTCACGGGCGTCTCGGGGTCCGGCAAGTCGACGCTCGTGAACGAGATCGTCCACAAGACGCTCGCGAACCGGCTCCACCGCATGCGCACGAAGCCGGGCGAGCACGCGGGGGTCGAGGGGATCGAGGCGTTCGACAAGGTGATCGACATCGACCAGTCGCCGATCGGCCGCACGCCGCGCTCGAACCCGGCGACCTACACGAAGCTGTTCGACCACATCCGCGAGCTCTACTCGCTCACGCCCGAGTCGAAGGTGCGCGGCTACAAGCCCGGGCGCTTCTCGTTCAACGTCCGCGGCGGCCGCTGCGAGACGTGCAAGGGCGACGGGCAGATCAAGATCGAGATGCACTTCCTGCCCGACGTGTACGTGCCGTGCGAGACGTGCAAGGGCGCGCGGTACAACCGCGAGACGCTCGAGGTGCGGTTCAAGGGCAAGTCGATCGCCGACGTGCTCGAGATGTCGGTCGAAGAGGCGCTGCAGTTCTTCTCCAAGATCCCGAAGCTGCGTCGGCGGCTGCAGACGCTGCACGACGTCGGGCTCGACTACATCAAGCTCGGCCAGCCGGCGACGACGCTGTCGGGCGGCGAGGCGCAGCGCGTCAAGCTCGCCTCCGAGCTGAGCAAGATCGCGACCGGCCGGACGCTGTACATCCTCGACGAGCCGACGACCGGGCTGCACTTCGCGGACATCGAGAAGCTGCTCGAGGTGCTGCAGCGGCTGGTCGACAGCGGCAACACCGTGCTCGTGATCGAGCACAACCTCGACGTGATCAAGCAGGCCGACTGGATCGTCGACCTCGGCCCCGAGGGCGGCGAGGCGGGCGGCGAGGTGATCGCGACGGGCACGCCGGAGCAGATCGCCGAGGTGCCGGAGAGCTTCACGGGCCAGTTCCTGCGCGAGGTGCTGCCCGCCAAGCCGAAAGCCCGCGCCAAGCCGGCGCCAGGGCCAAGGCCGCGGCGTAGCGGCTCCCCCGAAAGGGGTGGAGCGACGAGCCCGCCGCGCCGATCACGTGGTCGATGCGGCTCCTCTCGCTCGTGTTCGCGGTTGCTGCGCTCGCCGGTTGTGCCGGCGGGCCGGAGGCAACGCAGGCGTACGACCTCCTGCAGCGCGCGCAGGCAGCGCAGGCGCAGGTCTCCTCGGTCTCGTACGAGGCGAAGGCGAGCTTCTCGGTGGAAGGCCAGACGTTCGGTTACGCGTTCAAGGGTGGTGCGCTGCTGAAGGGAGCTTCCGCCGGCGACCAGTGGATCGAGATGACGAGCCAGGACGTCCCGGGCGTCGGGCCGATCTCGATGACGATGGTCCGTCGTGGCTCGAGGATGACGATCCGGTCGCTGGGCCAGACACACGAGGTCGCCGTCCCGGCGGAGCTGCGGGCGAAGCAGGAGGCCTGGGGGTCGTTCGACTCGCTCGACCTGACGTCGTGCGTGAAGAAGGTCGACGTCGCCGAGGGACGCAGCCTGAACGGCGAGCCTGCGACCCGCATCGCCGGCGAATTCGACGCGCTTTGCGCGTTCAAGGCCGTGAGCGGCGTCTCGGGCCTGGGCCAGAACGCGGGCTCGACGCCCGACCTCGATCAGCTTCGCGACCACCTCGGCGACGCGCGCGCCACCCTCTTCTTGTCGGATCGGACGCACCTGCTCGTGGGCGGGCTGATCACGCTCGAGATCGAGGTCGGCGGCAACAAGATGTCGTTCGACGTCTCCTACCGGCTGACGAGCATCAACCGGCCGGTCCGCTTCCCCGCCTAAGCTTCCCGCCGTGGAGCGGGTGTGGTGGGAGCGGACGCTGCTCGTCCTGCGGCGTCCGGCCGAGGTGTTCGCCGCACTCCGCGGCGAGGACGACGGAGTCGCGCTCGGAGCCGCTCCTCGCGATCGTCTTCCTGGCCGGGATCGCCGGAGTGCTCGGGACGAACGCGTTCTCGCATGCGCTCGACGACTTCGAGCTCGACGGGTTGACGCTCGCGGTCGTCGCGTTCATCTCCGGCGGGTTGTACGGGCTCGTCGGCTACTTCCTGCTCGGGTTTCTCGCGTACGCGGGTGCGCGCGCCGCGGGCTCCGACGTGTCGTTCGGGCGCGCGCGGCAGATCGTGGGGTTCGCGGTCGTGCCGCTCGCGCTGTCGTTGCTCGTGTGGTTCCTGCGGATCGCGATCTACGGCGGCGACCCGTTCCGCACCGGCGGCTCGGACACCGGCTTCGGGAACCACCTCTTCGAGGCGGTCGAGGTCGTGGCGCTCGTGTGGTCGGGCGTCCTGCTCGTCGTCGGGATGCGCGCGTACCACGGCTGGTCGATCGCGCGCGCGCTCGCTGCCGCGGCGCCTGCGTTCGCGCTTCCCGCGCTGGCTGTTGTCAGCGCGCTCGCTCTAGCCGTTTTCGACGTAGTCGGCGACGGCGTCGATCTCGGCGTCGCTGAGGCGGTCGCCGAACGGCGGCATGCCGCCGCCGCCGTTGCGGACCTGCTGCGCGATCTCGTCCTTGCTCAGGTCGATGCTCGTCGAGGTTCGGCCCGACCGTGCCGCTCGAGTTCGCAGGGCCGAACGTGTGGCAGCCGCCGCAGCCGGCCGACGCAAAGACGGCGGCACCGTCGGCGTCCTCGCCGCCCTCGGTCTCGGTTGCCTCGGTCGTGGCGGCTTCGGTCGTCGCGCCTTCGGTCGCGGTCTCCTCCGTCGTCTGGGTCTCGGCGGCGGCCGGCGAGTCGTCGTCGTCGGCGCTCCCGCGCCCGACGAGGAACCCGGCCAGCGCTGCGACGAAGAGCATCCCGACCACGGCCAGCACGAGCGCGCCTTCCGCGGCGGGACCCGCCCAGCTCTTCTTGCTTGGGAGGCACGGACATCGAGGTCGGACGATAAACGACTCGTTCCTACCGCGCTGCGAAGAACGCTTCCAGCTCCTCCTCGAGGCATCGCGTAGGTGTGCTGGTCCTCCGGGAAGCGTCCGCTGCGGACGTCCTCGGCGTAGGCCTCGAGCGCGCGGCTGATCTCGGAGCCGACGTCGGCGTAGCGCTTGACGAACCGCGGCGAGCGGCCCTCGTAGAGCCCGAGCAGGTCGTGCCAGACGAGCACCTGGCCGTCGCACTCGGGGCCGGCGCCGATCCCGATCGTCGGGATCGAGAGCGTCCGGGTCACCTCTGCGGCAACCGCCGCCGGGACCGCCTCGAGCACGAGCGCGAAGCAGCCGGCGGCCTCGAGCTCGCGCGCGTCCGCGACGAGCTTGCGTGCCTGCTCGGCCGTCCGTCCCTGCGCCTTGAAGCCGCCGAGCGCGGTCGCCGTCTGCGGGGTGAGCCCGATGTGCCCCATCACGGGGATGCCGGCGCCGACGATCGCCCGCACGCGGGAGAGCATCGGCCCGGCGCCCTCGAGCTTGACGGCGTCGGCGCCCGCCTCCTTGACGAAGCGGATCGCGTTCTCGAGCGCGAGCTCGTCCGAGACCTGGAACGACCCGAACGGCATGTCGCCGACGACGAGCGGCCGCTTCGCGCCGCGCGTGGCCGCGCGCGTCAGCATCAGCATCTCCTCCATCGACGCGGGCACCGTCGAGTCGTGGCCGAGCACGACCATCGCCGCAGAGTCGCCGACGAGGATCAGCTCGACGCCCGCACCGTCGGCGAGCCGGGCGCTCGGCGCGTCGTACGCCGTCACCATCACGATCTTCTCGCCGCGCCGCTTGAGCTCCGCGAGCTCGGGGAGCGGCAGCTTGCCGTGCGTCCACGACGCGTAGCGGGGAGGGGGAGTGCTCATTCGGTGTCTCCTTCCAGGATGACGTTGTCGATCAAACGTGTCTTGCCGACGCGGACGGCCGCAGCGAGGACGCGCGGCTCGAAGTCCGCGACCTCGACGTAGTCGACGTCCAGGTCGCGGAGGAGCTCGCGCGCGCGTTCCGCGTCCTTCGTCGCGAGCGCGCGGTGGAGGGCGCGAGCGCGCTCGCGCTCCTCCGGCGAGAGACGCGCGTTTCGCGAAGAGAGCGCGACCCCGTCGGCGTCGCGCACAGTCGGCAGCACGCGAAGCTCGAGCTCCAGGTTGAGGTCGAGGATCATTCGCCTGAGCACGGCGACCTGCTGCGCGTCCTTCTGGCCGAAGTACGCGCGCTGCGGACGGACGATGTTGAAGAGCTTCAGGCAGATCGTCGTCACGCCGCGAAAGTGGCCGGGGCGGTGCACGCCCTCGAGCCGCGCGCCCAGCTCCTCGACGTCCACCCACGTCTGGAAGCCCGGCGGGTACATCTCCTCGGCGTCGGGCGCGAAGAGGATGTCGACCCCCGCCGCCTCCGCGAGCGAGACGTCGTGCGCCTCGTCGCGCGGGTAGCCGTTCAGGTCGCTGCCCTCCCCGAACTGCGCGGGGTTGACGAAGAGCGACGCGACGACGACGTCGGCCTCCGCGCGCGCGGCGCGGAGCAGCGAGAGGTGGCCTTCGTGAAAGGCGCCCATCGTCGGGACGAGCGCGATCGTCTCGTTCCGGTGCGGCTCGAGCGCGTCGCGCAGCTCGGCGATCGTTCGCACGAGCTTCACGGTGTGGTCGCCTCCGCGAGGACGTCGTACAGCGCCTCGAGCTCGGGGCGCGAGCCGCGAATCGCTTCGCGGTGGCGCTCCACGGTCGCCCAGTCGCCGCGCGAGATCGGGCCGGTCAGCTCGAAGCCGTTGTCGATCGTCCGGCGCATCAACGGCGCGAGCGCCGCCGACGGCGCACCTGCAGCCTCGAAGAGCTCGGACGCGACCCGGTGCAGCGTGACGAGGTAGTTCGACGCGATCGCAGCACCTGCGTGGTAGAGCGGGCGCGCGTCGTCCGCGAGGTCGAACGGCTCGAGGCCGAGCAGCTGCGCGAGCCACCAGCCGACGTGGCGCGCCTCGGGCGTCTCCGAGACGACCGCCGCGTGCGCGTCGTCGAGCTGCTCGGGCCCGCGCTGGTGCGTGAACGTCTGCAGCGGGTGCAGGCCGAACCGCCGCACGTGCGGGTCGAGCGCCGACGAGCGAGGTCGCGCCGCTCGTGTGGGCGATCCACGGCCCCGGCTCGATCCCCTGGGCGACCTCGGCGATCGCGGCGTCGGGCACGCAGAGGAGGACGAGCTCCGCCCCGTCCTCGCGCAGCGCGACGCCGCGCTCGCGCAGCCGAGCGCTCATCGCCGTACCGACGCGTCCTGACGCGCCGAAGATCTGGACTGTCTCGATCATCGCTCCAGTTCCGTGGTGGATACCGGGCCGGCACGCAGTCTAGCGTCCGGGAGCGGGCGTACACTCCGCCCCGGTGGCGGTTCCCGTCCAGGTCCCCGAGCAGCGGAGCCAGCAGCTCGCCTCGTTCGAGCAGGCGGTTTCCGCCTGCACCCGCTGCAGGCTCGCCGAGGGGCGGACGCAGGTCGTGTTCGGCTCGGGAAACCCCGACGCCGAGCTGATGTTCGTCGGCGAGGCGCCGGGCTTCCACGAGGACCAGCAGGGCGTCCCGTTCGTCGGCCAGGCGGGGAAGCTGCTCGAGAAGCTGCTCGCCGGGATCGGGCTGGAGCGCTCGGACGTCTACATCGCCAACGTGATCAAGTGCCGCCCGCCGGGGAACCGCGATCCGCAGCCCGACGAGATCGAGGCCTGCGAGTCGCACCTCTTCAAGCAGATCGAGCTGATCCAGCCGCAGCTCGTCGCGACGCTCGGCAACTTCGCCACGAAGCTGCTCACCGGCAAGCCGCTCGGGATCACGCGCGTCCACGGGCAGGAGCAGTGGACGACGCTCGGGGGGAACCGCGTGCAGCTCTACCCGCTCTACCACCCGGCGGCCGCGCTCTACACGCCGAGGATGCTGCAGGTGCTCGAGGAGGACTTCGCCCGCATCCCGCAGCTGCTCGGTGCCGACGACGCACCGAGGCCGACCCTCCAGCTCGCGCCCCCGCCCGAGCCCACGGTCCAGCTCGGTCTGTTCTAGAACACTAGGGCGGTGCAGATCGAGAGCGCCTCGCCCGAGGAGACGGAGGCCGTCGCCGGACGGCTCGCGCGCGTCCTGCTGCCCGGCGACGTGGTGACCGTCTCGGGCGAGCTCGGCGCGGGGAAGACGACGTTCGTCCGCGGTGCCTGCCGCGCGCTCGGCGTCACGCAGCCGGTGACGAGCCCGACGTTCACGGTCGGTCACCGCTACGACGGCGTCGTCGCATCTCGACCTCTATCGCTTCGCCGGCGTCTCCGCGGCGGAGTGGGGGGACCTCGAGCCGTACTTCGAGGGGACGATCGCGTTCGTCGAGTGGCCCGAGGCCGGCGAGAACGCGCTGCCGGCCCCGCGGGTTCGCGTTCGACTGCTGCACGTCGACGAGGGGCACCGAATGATCGAGCTCGAGTCGTCGGAGCCGGAGCTCCTCGAGGGGCTGAGCTGATGCTGACGCTCGCCTTCGACACTGCGACCGGGACGGCGACGAGCGCGCTCGTGTGGGACGGCGAGGTGCTCGGCGAGCTCGCCTCGCGCGCGGCCACCGTGCTCGAGGACGTCGACGCGCTCTTCCGGCGCGGAGGCGTGCGGCCGACGCAGCTCGAAGGCATCGTCGTCGGCACGGGGCCCGGCAGCTTCACGGGGCTGCGGATGGGGCTGGCGACCGCGCGGGCGCTCTCGTTCTCGCTCGACGTGCCGCTCGCCGGCGTGTCGACGCTCGCCGCCCTCGCCGCAGGCTCGCCGGAGGCGCTCGCGGTGATCGACGCGCGCCGCGGAGAGGTGTTCGTCCTCGACGGCGAGCCGCGCGTGCTCAGGCCGGAGGACGTCGACGTGCGCGGCCGCGTGTGCGTCGGCGACGGCGCCGTTCGCTACCGCGTGACGTTCGAGGAGCACGGCGCGGAGATCCCGCCCGACGCCGACCCGGTGCACGTCCCGCACGCGCGCTTCCACGCGCAGCTGGCCGAGCGCTTCGGCCCCGCCGACGAGGTGGAGCCGGTCTACCTGCGCGCTCCCGACGCGAAGCCGAGCGTGTCGTGACGATCCGTCGCCTTCAGCTCAAGGACCTGGCGGAGATCGAGCGCATCGAGCGCGAGTCGTACGCGACCCCGTGGTCTCGCTCGATGTTCGCAGGCGAGCTCTCGAAGGCGTCGTCGGTCTGCCTCGGCGCGCTCGACGGCGACGAGGATGCGCTCGTCGGCTACCTGATCGTCTCGCGGTACGTGGACGCCTGGCACGTGATGAACATCGCGGTCGACCCGGCCCGCCGCCGCGCCGGCGTCGCGATCGCGATGCTCGAGCGACTCTTCGAGCTCACGGTGGGAGACGGCAGGCGCGGCTACACGCTCGAAGTGCGCGTCTCGAACCACGCCGCGATCAACCTCTACCAGCGCCTCGGCTTCCAGCCGCGCGGGATCCGCCGCGGCTACTACACGGACAACCGCGAAGACGCGCTGATCATGTGGCGCGACCCCCAGCCGCAGCCGGTCGCGTGATTCTCGCGCTCGAGACGTCGTGCGACGAGACGGCCGCCGCGCTCGTCTCGCACGACGGCGAGATCCGCGCGAACGTGATCGCGTCGCAGGCCGACCTGCACGCGCAGTTCGGAGGCGTCGTGCCCGAGATCGCGTCGCGGCGACATCTCGAGCTCGTGCTGCCGGTCGTTCGGCAGGCGCTCTCCGACGCGGGCGCGACGCTCGACGACGTCGACCTCGTCGCCGTGACGCGAGGGCCCGGCCTGATCGGCGCGCTCCTCGTCGGCGTCTCGGCTGCGAAGGCGCTCGCCTGGTCGCGCCGGCTGCCGCTCGCGCCGGTCGACCACCTCGACGGTCACGTCGCGTCGCTGTACCTGGAACCCGACTCGCTCGACCCGCCGTTCCTCTGCCTGCTCGCGAGCGGCGGGCACACGATGCTGCTCGACGTCCGCGCGCGCGGCTCGTTCGCGGTCGCCGGGCGGACGCTCGACGACGCCGTGGGGGAGGCCTTCGACAAGGGCGCCCGGCTGCTCGGCCTCGGCTACCCCGGCGGCGCCGAGCTCGACCGCCTCGCGCGCGACGGCGACCCGGAGGCGTTCTCGTTCCCCGTCGCGAAGCTCCCCGGCCTCGACTTCTCCTTCTCGGGGGTCAAGACCTCGCTCCTCTACGCGGTGAAGAAGCTCGAGCCCGGAGAGCTGGAGCGACGCCGCGCCGACCTCGCCGCGAGCTACCAGCGCGCGCTCGTCAGAGCGCTCGTGGAGCGGACTGACGCCGCGGCCCAGCTCCTGGGCGTCGAGCGCGTCGGGGTCGTCGGGGGCGTCGCGGCCAACTCCGAGCTCCGCGCCTCGCTGCCCTGGGCCCGAGCCGCCCCGCTCCCGCTCTGCACCGACAACGCCGCGATGATCGCCTCCGCCGCCCGGTACGTCGAGCCGCTGCCGTATCCGCGATACCTTGGCCTGGATGCCTACGCCTCCGCGGCCTGACCACATCTGGCCGCTCGCGTTCGTCGCCCTCGCAGTGACGGTCGTCCTCGTCGCGGCGGGTGGGCGCCTCGACGCGCGAACGTCCGACGACGCCACGCAGGTCTCCTGGGCGGGCCTGGCAGGCGCGCCTCGCCCGCGGGTCGCGATCGGGCAGCGGATGATCGTCGTCCTGCGCACGCCGTCGCTCGCGGAGCGCGTCGCCGCGGCCGGTGGTCGCGCCGCCGACGCCGACCAGCGCCGCTGGACCGCGCAGGCCAGGGCGACCGAGCAGCTCGTGCTCTCCAAGCTCGGCGTGCAGGGGCTTCCGGTCACGCCGGACTACACCTTCGAGCGCGTGCTCGCCGGCTTCTCCGCCGCACTCGACCCGCGCGCGATCGCGATCCTCGAACGGCTGCCCGAGGTGGAGGGCGTCTACCCGGTTCGGTCCGCCTTCCCCGCGTCCGTCTCGTCGTCGCTCCTGCGCGAGCGCGACTTCCAGCCGGGAAGCGGGCACCGGCTCGACGTGGCGCTGCCCGGCTTCGACGGGCGCGGCGTCACCGTCGCGCTGCTCGACACCGGCGTCGACCGCGCGCAGCCGTACCTGCGCGGGAGGATCAAGGACGGCGTCGACATCGTCGGCGGGAGCGACCTCGCGCTCGCCGCGCCGCACCCCGACAACGAGGCGGAGCTCGAGCGTCACGGCACCGAGCTCGCCGGGATCATCGTCGGAGCGAGCGGTCCGGCCGACCTGTCGGGCATCGCGACCGGCGCGTGGGTGCTGCCGATCCGCGTCGCGGGCTGGCAGCGGGCAGCCTCCGGCCGCTACGCCGTGTACGCGCGCACCGACCAGATCCTCGCCGGCCTCGAGCGCGCGGTCGATCCCAACGGCGACGGCGTCGCGCACGACGCCGCGCGCATCGCGGTCGTCGGCGTCGCGGAGCCGTACTCGGCGTTCGCGGACGGGCCGCTCGCGAAGGCGGTCTCGGGCGCGCTTCGGCTCGACACGCTCGTGATCGCGCCGGTCGGGAACGACGGGCTCGGCTCCTCGAGCGACGCGTTGCGCGACTACGGCAGCGTCGCGGGACCAGGCGGCGCGCCTGCCGCGCTCACCGTGGGCGCCGTCGACCTCCGGCGACGCTCCAGGGACGTGCGCGTCACGCTCCGCGCAGGGCTCGAGCTCGCGTTCGAGGGGCGGATCCCGCTCGGCGGCGTCGTGCCGCCGGGCAAACAGCTCAGCCTCGAGGTCGCGGCGCCGCTCGAGGGGCTTCCGGCGCCGAGGCGCTCGGCCGCGGACATCGAGGCGTTCTTCGACGACCAGGGGTTCAGCAAGGTCGCGAGCCGCGCCGCGCTGATCCCCGCGGGCGAGTCGCCGCAGGCCGCCGTCGTGAACGCCGCGCGCGCGGGAGCGGGCGCGATCGTCCTCTACGGCGACGGGCCGACGCCGAGCGGCTCGCTCGGCCTCGACGAGGACGTTCCGGTTCCCGTCGTCGGGATCTCGCGAGCGGCCGCGCTCCGCGCGATCGCCTCGATGCGCGTCGGGCGCGAAGCCCGTGCTGTCGATCGGCTCGATGCGCGTGCACACGAACGCGAGCCTGCGTCGCGTCTCGACGTTTTCCTCGGGCGGCCTCGCGTTCGACGGCCGCGTGAAGCCCGACGTCGTCGCGCAGGGCGTCGGGATCGCGACCTCCGAGCCCGGCGCGAACTCCGACGGCACGTCGCGCTTCGGCACCGTCAACGGGTCGAGCGCCGCCGCTGCCGTCGTCGGCGGTGCCGCAGCACTGCTCGCGCATGCGCGTCCGTCGTTGGATGCGCGCGCTCTCCGCAGCCTGCTCGCGAACACCGCGCGACCGCTCCCCGGCAGCTCGCTCGCGGCGCAGGGCTCGGGCCTGCTCGACCTCGGCGCTGCCGCGGCGTCGGAGTTCACGACGAGCCCCGGCTCGCTCGCGCTCGGTCGCGCAGACGACGTCGGCTGGCAGTCGGTGACGCGGTCGTCGTGCGCAACGTCTCGACGCGCCGGCTCGCGCTCGGCGCCGACGTCCAGAGCTTCACCAAGGGTGCGGCTGCGATCTCGTTCTCGGTCCGCCCGGATCGGTTCGCGCTCGCTCCGGGCCGCTCGCGCAGCGTGCAGGTGCAGGCGCTCGTCACGTCGGAGCCGAGCGGCCGCGCGTCCTCCGAGGGCGTCGTCGTCTTCCGCGGCGAGGGCACGACGGCGCTCCGGGTTCCCTGGGCGATCACGTTCGGGCCCAAGAGCACGAACCTGATCGGCGGCGTCCAGCTCGAGCAGTCGGCGTTCGTCCCCTCCGACGTCAGCCCGGCGCTGCTGACGCTTCGCGCCGGGAAGGTGCTCCGGACCGCCGCGGGGGAGGAGATCCGGCCGGTCCGCCGCCTGGACGTCGAGCTCCTGCGCGCGAACGGCGAGCGGATCGGCCTGCTCGCCAGGCTCCGCGACCTGATCCCGGGGCACGTGGCGATCGGGATCACCGGGCGCGATCCCGACGGCGCGCGGCTGGAGCCGGGCCGGCTATCGCCTGAGGCTCTCGGCCTGGCCGACCGAGCCCGGAGGCCCTCCGAGCCGCGCCCTGGTCCGGTTCCGGGTCAAACGCGAACCGGGTTAGACTCGTCCTGCCTTGACGACCCTCCAAGAGGCGCCGGCCTCGCACCTTCGCGAGAACCCGTACGAGATCGCCAAAGCCCAGCTGCGCCGCGTCGGCGACGAGTTCGGGATCGACGACAACCTGATCAACGTCCTCTCGCAGTGCAAGAAGGCGGTCGAGGTGTCGATCCCCACGCAGATGAACGACGGCAACACGAAGGTCTTCACGGGCTACCGCGTCACGCACAACGTCGCGCGCGGCCCGTCGAAGGGCGGGATCCGCTACCACCCGGACGTCACGCTCGACGAGGTCAAGGCGCTCTCGATGTGGATGACGTGGAAGTGCGCGCTCGCGAACATCCCGTTCGGCGGCGCGAAGGGTGGCGTGATCGTCAACCCGAAGGCGCTCGCACCGCGTGAGCTCGAGCGCATGACGCGCCGCTTCACGAGCGAGATCATCAACGAGATCGGGCCGGAGAAGGACATCCCGGCGCCCGACGTCGGCACCGACTCGCGCGTGATGGCGTGGATCTTCGACACCTACTCGATGAACAAGGGCCACTCGGTGCTCGGCGTCGTGACCGGCAAGCCGCTCGCGATCGGCGGCTCGCTCGGACGGGAGGAGGCGACGGCGCGCGGCGCGCTCTACGTGCTCCGTGGTGCGGCTCGCAAGCGGAACCTCGAACCTGAACGGCGCCACCGCCGCGGTGCAGGGCTTCGGCAACGTCGGCAGCTACCTCGCGCGCTTCCTCGTGCAGGACGGCGCCAAGGTCGTCGCGATCTCCGACTCTTCCGGCGGCGTCCACAACCCGAACGGGATCGACGTCGAGGCGGCGTTCGCGCGCAAGCGCGAGACCGGCTCGATCGGCGGGCTGCCCGGCACCGACCCGATCTCGAACGACGACCTCTTGCTCCTCGACGTCGACGTGCTCGCGCCGTGCGCGCTCGAGCAGGTGATCTCGGAGTCGAACGCCGACCGGATCAAGGCGTCGATCATCGTCGAGGGCGCGAACGGGCCCGTCACGCCCGCGGCCGACGAGATCCTCGAGCAGAACGGCGTGTTGATCCTCCCGGACATCCTCGCGAACGCGGGCGGCGTCGTCGTCTCGTACTTCGAGTGGGTGCAGGGCCTCCAGGAGTACTTCTGGAGGGAGGACGAGGTGAACGCGAAGCTGAACGACATCGTCACGCGCGCGTTCAACGAGACGTGGGCGCTTCACGAGTCGAAGGGCGTCTCGATGCGCCTCGGCTCCTACGGGCTCGCGGTCCAGCGGGTCGCCGAAGCCACGGTGACTCGTGGCATCTACCCGTAGCGTCGTCCTCTTCCACGCGGAGGGCTGCCATCTCTGCGAGAAGGCCCGCGAGGTGCTGCGCGCCGAGCTCGGGGACGCGTTCGAGGAGGTCGACATCGGCGGCGACGACGCGCTCGAAGCGGCGTACCGCGAGTGGCTGCCGGTCGTCGAGATCGACGGCGAGCGAGCCTTCGTGTACTTCGTCGACCCTGGAGCGCTCCGGCGAAAAGTCGCACAAAGTCCGGGCTGACGGTTCCCCAACTGCCCGCAACGACGCTGCTGGCATCATGGCTCGCGGTGTCACAAAGTGGCTGATCGGCTGACCGTCGGCGTTGCGGCCCGCCTCTCTCGCTACCTGCAGGTGCTGACGCAGGCGAAGAAGATGGGCAAGGAGCGGATCTCCTCGCAGGAGATCTCCGACTACACGAACATCAACGCGACGCAGATCCGACGCGACCTCTCGGCGTTCGGGAAGTTCGGCAAGCGAGGCGTCGGCTACAACATCGACTCGCTGCTCGGCGAGATCCGGAAGATCCTCCGCACGCAGGGGCAGCACAACATCGCGCTCGTCGGCGCGGGGCGGCTCGGCCAGGCGATCGCGAGCTCGCCGATCTTCGCCGAGCACGGGATCAACATCGCCGCGATCTTCGACGTCGACCCGGACAAGGTCGGGCGGTCGATCGGGACGATGGGCGTGAGCGACTACTCGAACCTCGCGGGCACGGTGCGCGACAAGAACATCATCGTCGGCGTCCTGGCGGTGCCTGCCGACGGCGCCCAACGCGTCGCGGACGACCTCGTCGGCGCCGGTGTGCGGATCATCTTCAACTACTCCGAGGCGCTCCTCGACGTCCCGGCCGACGTGCAGGTTCACACCTCGAACCCCGCTGTAGAGCTGCTGCACGCTCTTTACTTCCACCTCACCTGAGGGTCGGTTAGGGTCCCCGTCCTTCATCCCTGCTGGGGGGCAGGGAGCAAGGAAAAGGGGGAACATGCGCAGCATGATCAGAAGGGCCGCGCTGGCCTTCGCGACGCTGCTCGTTGCCGCCGTCTTCACACCGGCGGCGCTCGCGGAGACGTACGTCGTCCTCTACAAGAGCGGCGCCTCGAGCGCCAAGGCGGGCGACTGGATCCAGCGCTCAGGTGGAACCGTCGTCGCGAACTACAGCCAGATCGGCGTCGTGGTCGCGAGCTCGAGCTCGCCGACGTTCGTCCAGGCGATGCAGGGCGGCGCCGGGATCGAGACGGTCGCGGTCTCGCGTGCCGTCGCGAAGGTCGACGTGCCCGAGGCCACGCCGGGCGACCTGCCGAACTCGCCGGCCACGGAGGACAGCCTGGCCGCGCTGCAGTGGGACATGCGGCAGATCCATGCGCCGGAGGCTCACGCGATCACGGGCGGAAGCCCGGCCGTCGTCGTCGGCGACATCGACACGGGCCTCGACAAGGACCACCCGGACCTCGTCGCGAACATCGACTTCACGCGCAGCGTCTCGTGTGAGAGCGGTGCACCGGTCACGGCTCCGGCCGCGTGGGACGACCATGCGGGCCACGGCACGCACACCGCCGGCACGATCGCGGCGGCGTCGAACGGCTTCGGGATCACCGGCGTCGCGCCGAGGGTCAAGATCGCGGGGATCAAGTCGTCGAACGACGACGGCTACTTCTTCGTGCACATGGTCGTCTGCTCGTTCGTCTGGGCAGCCGAGCACCAGATCGACGTGACGAACAACAGCTACTTCATGGACCCGTACCTCCACAACTGTCGGACCGACCCGGCTCAGCGGGCGTTGTGGAAGGCGGCGAAGCGGGCGATCGACTACGCGCAGAAGCAGGGCGTGACGGTCGTCGCCTCAGAGGGCAACCAGAGCCGACGACCTCTCGCATCCGCAGGTCGACACGACGAGCCCCGACTTCCCGCCGGGGAGCGAGGAGGAGCGTGACATCACGAACGCGTGCGTCGTCGTGCCCGTCGAGGTCCCCGGCGTGATCGGCGTGACCGCGGTCGGCAACACGAAGCAGGTCGACGGAGACGACGACCCGAACGACTACCTCAAGTCGTACTACTCGGCCTACGGCATCAGCACCGCGGACGTCGCCGCTCCGGGCGGTGACTTCTACTACGGTCGCGGGACCGACGGGGGGCCGTTCGGGCTCGTGCTCTCGACGTGGCCGTCCGACGTCGGTTGCGGCCGTTCGGTCACGGACGCGGGGGCGAGGTACTGCTACCTGCAAGGGACGTCGATGGCGTCGCCGCACGCTGCAGGGCGTCGCCGCGCTGATCATCAGCCGCTACGGCGATTCGAAGAGTCCGCAGAACGGGAAGATGCGCCCCGGCGCGGTCGAGGCGCATCATGCAGCAGACGGCCGACGCGCAGCCATGCCCGACGGAGCTTCCGCTCGACGGGAGCCCCGGGCACGTCGCGTGCGAACACTTCCGTACTCCGGCGATCACGGCGCCCGAGCGGCGACCCCAGGAGTGCCAGGGCGGCCCCAGCCACAACTCGTGGTACGGCGCCGGCCAGATCAACGCGCTCCGCGCAGTCACGAAGTAGCGCAACGAGCGGAGGGGCCGGGCGACCGGCCCCTCCCTCCGCTTTACTGGCGCTCGTGCGCATCCTCGTCTGGCACGGCTACCTGCTGAGCGGGACGGGATCGAACATCTACACGCAGGCGCTCGTGCGCGAGTGGGCGCGCGCCGGCCACGACGTGACGGTGTTCTCCCAGGAGCCGCACCCCGAGCGGTTCGACCTCGCCGGCGCCACGGCCGTGCGACCGCGCATCGGCCCGGTGCTGCCCGTGTTCGTCCTCGACCGCTACGAGGGTCTCGAGGCGCGGTTGCTGCAGGACCTCACGCAGGCCGAGCGGGACGCGTACGTCGAAGCGAACGCGGCGGCGCTACGCGAGCACCTGCCGGCCGACCTCGTGTTCGCGAACCACGTGCTGCTCGGCGCTCCGGTCGGAGCGGCCACGGGCGCGCGCTTTGCGGTGAAGGCGCACGGCTCCGAGCTCGAGTACTCGATGCGCGGCAACGACGAGCTGTCGGCGTGGGGGAGGGAGTCGCTGAAGGACGCCGCCTCCGTGTACGTCGGCTCCGCGCACATCAGGGAGGTGCTCGAGGACGTCGTGGGCCACGTCGACCGCGTGCAGGAGGTTCCGCCGGGCGTCGACGTCGACGAGTTCCGGCCCGAGGACCGGGACGTCGCGCTCGCGGCGCTGCTCGACGAGCTCCGCAGCGATCCGCCGAACCCCGGTGACGCGAACGAGCGGGTCCCCGACGAAGGCAACGCCGAACGGCTCGCGGAGTGGTTCGCGAGCGACCGGCCGACGGTCCTCTACTTCGGGAAGCTGCTCTACAACAAGGGAATCCACGTCCTCTTCGACGCGCTGCGCGAGCTCGGGGACGTGCGGGCGCTGATCGTCGGCTTCGGCGACTACCGCGAGGAGCTCGAGCGGATCGCGCCGCCGCGGCACGCTCTTCACCGGCGCCGCTCGAGCACCGCCACCTGGTCCACCTGATCCCGCTGTGCGACGTGACGGTCGTGCCGTCGATCTTCCCCGAGGCGTTCGGCATGGTCGCTGCGGAGGCGGCTGCCGGAGGCTCGCTGCCGCTCGTCGCCCGCCACTCCGGGCTCGCGGAGATCGCCGAGGGCCTCGACGAGCCTCGCTTCGCCTTCGAGACCGGCGACGCCGCCGATCTCGCGCGGAAGCTGCGAGCGCTGCTCGAGCTTCCCGCGGACGAGCGGCGGCAGGCTCGCCGACGCGGCGCCGGCGCACCGTCGTCGAGAAGTGGTCGTGGCCGAGCGTCGCCGCGCGGCTGCTCAGCTGATCAGGCCGTCGATCGCAGCGGTCGCGAGCTTCATGCGCTCCTCGTGCGGCCCGCTCAGCTCGAGCCACGGGCTGCCGGTCGAGCGAACGTAGTCGGCATAGCGCTGGTGCATCTTCTGACGGGCCTCCTCGCGCCGGAGGCCCAGCTTGTCGGCGTGGAACGGCGTGTCGACGTCGCAGAGGAGATACAGCGAGTAGCGGTGCGCACGCGCTTCCTGCTCGAGCTCCTCGTTCCGCGTGCCCAGGTAGACCTCGTTGAAGACCGCGGTCACGAACGTGTCGGTGTCGCAGAAGAGCACGCGGTTCGCGTAGCCGGCGAGAAACTCCTCGAACCACTCGCGGATTCGCGCGATGTGCACGAACTCGTCGGGCGTCCACGGCCGGTGCGGGTCGCCGCGCCCGACGTGGTGGTACGGCGCGCCGTACTCGGGCACCCACAGCGTGTCGTAGTGATCCGCGAGTGCGGCGGCGAGCGTCGTCTTGCCCGTCGACTCGGCTCCGACGATGCAGACGCGCGCGACGCTTCGGCGCCGCTCGCGTGGTCGTTCGGGCTCGGGGAGGTTCACCTCCACTTCAACTACTGTAGTGCCCCCATGGGCGACGAGCAGCGGCTCCCGTACGAGGAGCTCATCAGTCGTTCGCGCGAGTCGTTCGAGGACGGACGCGACTTCACCCTCGCCGTGGAGGAGGAGTTCGCGATCCTCGACCCGGAGACCCACGAGCTCGTCAATCGCTTCGAGGAGCTCCAGGCCGCGACACCGGGCACGCCGCTCGAGGAGTTTCTCGTGGGCGAGCTGATCGCGTCCGAGGTCGAGGTGCGCACGGGACGCTGCGAGACGTGGGCGGAAGCGAGCGCGCGCGTGGCCGAGCGCCGCACGCAGCTCATCGAGCTCGCGGACTCGCTCGGGATGGCGCTCGCGTCGACGGGAACCCACCCGTGGGCGAACTGGAAAGACCAGCGGATCATCGACACGCCGCACTACCGGCTGAACGACCAGATCCTGCGCTACGTCGTCTGGCGCAACAACACGTTCGGCCTCCACGTCCACGTGGGGATCCGCGGTGCGGACCGCGCGATCCGGACGATGTCGAAGCTCCGCAACTTCCTGCCCGAGCTGCTCGCGCTGTCCGCGTCGTCGCCGTTCGTCGAGGACGTCGACTCCGGGCTGCACTCGGCGCGAACCGAGATCTTCACCCGCATGTTCCCGCGCTGCGGCGTGCCCGACGTCTTCGACTCGTGGCGCGAGTGGGAGGACTACCTCCGCTTCCTCTACGAGACGCGCTCGATCACCGAGCACACGCAGATCTGGTGGAGCGTGCGTGCGCACCTCGCGTACCCGACGGTCGAGATGCGGATCTGCGACGCGCAGCCGACGCTCGAGGAGGGCCAGGCGCTCGCGGCGTTCATCTACGCCCTGACGTGTCGCATCGCCCGCGCGCTGGACGAAGGCGAGGCGATCCCCGACCAGCCGCACCGGCTGATCGAGGAGAACTTCTGGCGTGCGACGAGGTACGGGCTGTCCGGCGAGCTGATCGACCTCGCGACCGGTGACGTGCTTCCGGCCCGTGCGCGGCTCGAGCAGCTCGCGGACTGGATCGCGCCGGTTGCGGACGAGCTCGGAGCCCCACTGACGATCCCGACCGCGAACGCGGCCGAGCGGCAGCGCGCGCGGCTCGAGGAAGGCGCGACGCTGCGGGAGATCTACGCGGAACAGGTGCTCGAGCGTGTCCGAGCCTGAGCTCTCTCCCGAGCAGCTGATCGAGCAGATCAAGAAGCTCCGCGTCGCCGACCTCGTCCTGTCGACGGTCACGACGCTCGCCCAGATCGCCTACGCGAAGCTCGAGGAGTCGAGCAAGGACCTCGAGCAGGCCCAGCTCGCGATCGACTCGATCCAGGTGCTGCTCCCGAAGCTCGAAGGGCAGATCCCGGCCGAGCTCTCGCGCGATCTCGGGCAGATGGTCACAAGCCTCCAGCTCGCATACGCGAAGGCTGCGACGAGCTGACTGCCCCTCTAGTAGGCTCCCGCGGCCGAGCCTGTGATAGAAACTCGCCGCGCCGAGCCAGTCGGTGCGCGACTTTGTAACGAGGGGAGCCGAACCCAGTGGAGTTCTTCAACGAGCACGCCGTCAGCTTCGCGATTCTCTGCGGACTGATCGCGATCGCGGTCGGAATGGGCCTCACCTGGTGGCTGCTCAAGCAGCCGGCCGGGAGCGAGCGGATGCAGGAGATCGGCCGCGCGATCCAGGAAGGCGCCGAGGCGTACCTCAAGCGCCAGTACCTGACGATCGCCGCCGTCGCCGTCGTGCCGTTCCTGCTGCTCGGCTTCTACAACGAGCTCGGCTGGGGAACGGCGCTCGGGTTCCTGATCGGCGCCGTGCTCTCGTCCGCCGCAGGCTTCATCGGCATGAACGTCGCCGTGCGCTCGAACACGCGCACCGCCGAGGCCGCGAAGAGCGGCCTGCGCCCGGCGCTGAACGTCGCGTTCCGCGCAGGCTCCGTGACCGGCCTGCTCGTGGTCGGGCTCGGGCTGCTCGGCGTCGCGGGCTACTACTGGGTGCTCACGGGCCCCGTCGGCAACTCTCCGGAGTCGGCGATCGACGACCTCGTCGGGCTGGCCTTCGGTGGCTCGCTCATCTCGGTCTTCGCGCGGCTCGGCGGCGGCATCTACACGAAGGCGGCCGACGTCGGCGCCGACCTCGTCGGGAAGATCGAGGCGGGCATCCCCGAGGACGACCCGCGCAACCCGGCGGTGATCGCGGACAACGTCGGCGACAACGTCGGCGACTGCGCAGGCATGGCGGCCGACCTCTTCGAGACGTACGCGGTGACCGCGGTCGCCGCGATGTTGATCGGGACGCAGTTCCAGGCGGACCAGCTCTACCTCTATCCGCTCGCGCTCGGCGCGATCTCGATCCTCGCGTCGATCGTCGGCGTGTTCTTCGCGCGGATCGGGCCCGGCGGCTCGATCATGAACGCGCTCTACCTCGCGGTCCTCGTCGCGGTCGTGCTCTCGGCGATCGGGTTCATCCCCGTGACGATGGCGTTCGACGACGGACGCTTCTCGTTCACCGAGCTCTACGCGTGCGGCCTCACCGGTCTCGCGATCACGTTCCTGCTCGTCGCGATCACCGAGTACTACACGGGCACGCGCTGGGGACCGGTCAAAGCCATCTCCGGCGCGTCGCGTACGGGACACGCGACGAACATCATCGAGGGCCTCGCGATCGGCATGCAGGCGACCGCCGCCCCGGTGATCGTGATCGCGGCCGGCATCCTCGTCGCCAACCACTTCGCCGGGCTCTTCGGGATCGCGGTCGCCGTGATGGCGCAGCTCTCGATGACGGGGCTGATCGTCGCGCTCGACGCGTACGGGCCCGGTGACCGACAACGCGGGCGGGATCGCCGAGATGGCGGACCTCGACGAGTCCGTGCGAGCGATCACCGACCCGCTCGACGCCGTCGGGAACACGACGAAGGCGGTCACGAAGGGCTACGCGATCGGCTCCGCCGCGCTCGCCGCGCTCGTGCTGTTCGACAGCTACACGACCGGGCTCGCGGAATCGAATCTGAACGTGACGTTCAACCTGTCCGACGCGTGGGTGATCGCCGGGCTGTTCATCGGCGGCCTGATGCCGTTCCTGTTCGCCTCGCTCGCGATGCAGGCGGTCGGCCAGGTCGGCGGCCAGGTGGTCGAGGAGGTGCGGCGCCAGTTCCGCGAGATCCCGGGGATCCTCGAGGGAACGGGGCGCCCCGACTACACGCGTGCGGTCGACATCGTCACCCGTTCGGCGATCAAGCGCATGCTCGCGCCGGCGCTGATCCCCGTCCTCTTCCCGGTCATCGTCGGGATCATCTCGGTGAAGATGCTCGGCGGCTTGCTGATCGGCACGATCGTGACCGGGCTCTTCCTCGCGATCGCGATGACGTCAGGCGGCGGTGCCTGGGACAACGCGAAGAAGCTGATCGAGGACGGCGCCTTCGGCGGAAAGGGCTCGGAAGCCCACGCCGCGGCAGTCACCGGTGACACCGTGGGCGATCCCTACAAGGACACCGCGGGCCCCGCGATCAACCCGATGATCAAGATCGCGAACGTCGTCGCCATCCTGATCATCCCGCTGATCGTCTCGATCCACGGCTAGTCGTCAAGCGCGCCAGTACTGGCGCGTGAAGAGGACGATGATCGGGATGATCTCGACGCGGCCCATCCACATCAGCGCGATCATCACGCCCTTCGAGAGGCCGCTGAAGCTCTCGTAGGAGCCGAGCGGGCCGGCGAAGCCGAACGCCGGGCCGACGTTGCCGAGCGTCGCGGCCGCCGCGCCCATCGCCTCGAACGGCGAGAGGACGACGTCGGCGCGGAACGAGTCGAGCACGAGCGCGAGCGACCCGACCGCGAACAGGCCCAGGTAGATCAGCACGAACGCGAGCACCGCCTCGAGCGTCTTCTCGTCGACCACGGAGCGGTTGAGCCGGATCGGCGAGACGACCTCCGGGTGCACGGTCCGCTCGAGCTCGCGGCGGAGGATCCGGCCGATCAGCACGTGACGGACGACCTTGATCGCGCCGCCGGTCGACCCGGCCGAGGCGCCGATGAACATCAGGCCGAGCAGCGTGATCGTCGCCAGCGGGCCCCAGGCGGTGTAGTCGGTGGTCGCGAAGCCCGCGGTCGACATGATCGAGACGGCCTGGAAGACGGCGTTCCGGACCGACTCCCAGAAGCCGAACGTCCCCTCGGCGACGAGCTCGAGCAGGAGCACCGCGGACGCGACCAGCAGGATGAGGAGGTAGAGCCGAAACTCGTCGTCGCGAGTGACGGCGCGCGGCTGGCGCTGCACGAAGACGCGAAAGAGGCGAAGGAAGTTGACGCCGGCGATCACGACGAAGAGCGCGATCGTCCACTGCACGAGTGGGCCGAACGCGGCGATCGAGTTTCCCTGGGTCGAGAAGCCGCCGAGCGAGACCGTGGTGAACGCGTGCGCGGTCGCGTCGAAGAGATCCATGCCGGTCGTCGAGACCGAGCCAGCCGTACGCGCTCAGGAGGGCGATCAGGATCACGGTCAGCGCGACGTAGAGGATCCAGAGGCGACGCGCGACCTCGCGGATCGACACCGTCAGCCGCTCGAGCTCGGTCGGGCCCGGAAGCTCCGACTGGAGCAGCTGGCGGCCGCCGACGCGCAGCTGCGGGAGGATCGCGACCGCGAGCACGACGATCCCCATGCCGCCGAGCCACTGCGTGAACTGCCGCCACATGCCGAGCGAGCGCGAGAGCTCGCCGAAGTCGCTGACGACGGTCGCGCCGGTCGCCGTGAACCCCGAGACCGACTCGAAGTACGCGTTGAGCGGATTGCTGAGCACCCCTTCGCCCGCGATCACGTAGGGCAGCGCGCCGAAGACGGGCACGAGCGAGCCACGTCAGCGCGACGACGAGGAAGCCCTCGCGCGGGCTCGCGAACTCGCGCCCCGTGGCGACGAGCTGCAGGACGGTCGCCGAAGGCGGCGAGTGACGAGCCCGGCGATCACGAACGGCCACGGCGACTCGCTGTAGAGCAGCGCGACCACGGCGGGGAACAGGTACGCGGGAGAGAGGTAGAGCAGGACGGCGCCGACGAGGTCGAACGCGGCCGAGACGTCGACGCCGATCGACTCTCGGCGGAAGGCGCGGCGCAGCCTGGCGCGGGTCAGCCGGGCCACGGGTGGCTAGAGCGCCTTCTCCACCTGGGTCGCGCGCGCCGACTCCGTGAAGATGATCGCGCGGTCGCCGGCGCGGAGCACGTCGTCGCCGTGCGGGAAGATCGCCAGCCCGTCGCGCACGATCGCGCCGATCAGCGCGCCGCGGATCGGCATGGTGCGGAACGGCTGGTCGGCGTACTCGCTCTCGGGACGCACCGTGACGTCGAGGATCTCGAACCGGTCGCCCTCGAGCATCGTCACCTGACGCGTCCGCGGGTCGTGCGCGAACCGGACGATCTCCTCGGCGGTGACCTGTCGCGGGTTGATCGCGACGTCGATTCCTGCGCGCTCGAACACCTCGGTCGAGGCGGCCTGGTGGACGATCGCGATCGTGAACGAGACACCGTGGAGCTTCGCGAGCGTCGCCGCGTAGTGGTTCTTCGCGTCGTCCTGCATGACGAAGACCGCGGCGCGGGACTGGCCGATCCGCTCGCGGTCCAGGAACTCGGGGTCGAACCCCGTCGCCTGGTAGACGCGCACGTTCGGGAACTGCGCGGCGGTGAGCTTCGCGCGCTTCGGGTCGGGCTCGATGATCCGCACGCGGAGGCCCTGGTCGACGAGGGCGCGCACGATCGCGCGGCCCGTGCGGCCCGCCCCGAAGAGCACGATGTCGTCGAGGCGCCGCTTGTCCTCCGAGAGCGTGTCGCCCCAGGCCCGCGCAGCGTCCGGGGAGCCGATGATCACGACCCGGTCGCCGACGTCGATCGTCTGGTCGCCGCGCGGGATGATCATGCGGTCGCCGCGGATGATTCCGGCGACCTTCGAGTCGCGCGGGATGCGCGCCTCGCGCAACGGCACGCCGACGATGCCGTCCCCCTCGTTCCGGCCCACGACGTCGAACTCGACGATCTGCACCTGGCCGTCCGCGAAGACGTCCGTCTGGCGGGCTGCCGGGAGGCCGATGATCCGCGAGACCGCGTTCGCCGTCTCGAGCTCGGACGAGACCATGAAGTCCACGTCGAGCTGACGCTCGCGCCACACCTCGAGATATTCCTCGTTGGTCGTCCGGACGATCGTGCTCGTCTCGGGCGCGAGGTTCCTCGAGAAGATCGCCGCGATCAGGTTGATCTCGTCGCGCGACGTGCAGGAGATCATCAGGTCGGACTCGAGGAGCCCCGCTTCCTGGAGGGTGCGGCGGCTGGCGCCGTTCCCCTCGACCGTTGCGACGTCGAGGCGATTGGAGAGGGCGGAGAGCCGTCCAGGATCGAGGTCGACGACCGTGACGTCGTGCTCGCCGTGCAGCGCCTCCACGACGGTCGCGCCCACCTGCCCGGCTCCGATGACGAGGATCCTCACGCAGGGACAGGCTAACCGGGCCAGCGGGCTAGAGTCGCTCGGTGCCACGGCGTCGGCGCCAGCAGGGGCTCGAGCGGGTCCTCGGCACACCCGCTCTCTTCGCCACCGCCTACGGCAACGTCGGCTCCTCGATCTACTACGCGCTCGGCGTCACCGCGGTCTTCGCCCTCGGGCTGACCCCGCTCGTGTTCGTCGTCGCGGGGCTGATCTTCGCCTGCACGGCCGCGACGTACGCGGAGGGGACGGTGCGCTACCCGGAGGCCGGCGGCTCGGCGAGCTTCGCGCGGCACGGGTTCAACGAGCTCGTCTCCTTCGGCGCCGGGTGGTCGCAGTTGCTCGTCTACGTCGTCACCGTCACCACCTCGGCCTTCTTCGTCCCGCACTACCTCTCGATCTTCTGGGAGCCGATGCGGGACGAACCCCTGGGACGTCGTCGTCGGGATCGTCGTGATCCTCGTGCTCGTCTCGCTCAACGTCGTCGGGGTCCAGGAAGCGGCTGCGCTCAACGTCGTGCTGGCGATCGTCGACTTCGCGACGCAGCTGCTCCTCGTGCTGCTCGGGTTCTTCCTCGTCTTCAGCCCGGAGATCCTCGTCGACAACGTCCACTGGGGCATCGCGCCGACGTGGTCGAACCTCGCGCTCGCCGTGCCCGTCGCGATGCTCGCCTACACGGGTGTCGAGACCGTCTCGAACCTCGCCGAGGAGGTCCGCGACCCGGCGAAGAGCGTCCCCGACGCGTACAAGCTCGTTGCCGGCGCCGTCTTCGCGATCTACTTCACGCTCCCGTTCGATCGCGCTCTCGGCGATGCCGGTCGTGCTTCGCGACGGGGAGTACGTGACGTCGCTCGGCCTTCCGCCCGAGGAAGGCGGCTACGCGAACGACCCGGTGCTCGGCCTCGTGCAGAACCTCGGCCTCTCCGGACACGTCCTCGACGTGCTGGAGATCTACGTCGGCATCCTCGCCGCGACGATCCTGCTGATCGCGACGAACGCCGGCGTGATCGGCGCGTCACGGATCACGTACTCGATGTCGAGCTACCGGCAGCTACCCCAGGCGTTCCGGCGGCTGCACCCGCAGTTCCGCACGCCGTGGCTCGCGATCGTCGTCTTCGCGGGGATCGCGCCGATCATCGTGATCCTGCCCGGGAGCACGACGTTCATCGGGACGCTCTACTCGTTCGGCGCGACGCTGTCGTTCACGATCGCGCACGCCGCGATCATTCGGTTGCGCGCGAAGGAGCCGCGCGCCGAGCTGGCCTTCCGTGCGCGGCCGAACCTCTGGTGGCGCGGCGTTCCCTGGCCGGTCTTCGCGATCGTCGGCGGGATCGCAACGGGTCTCTCGTGGCTGGTGATCGTCGTGCAGAACGCCGACATCCGGTGGGCGGGACTCGGCTGGCTCGCGCTCGGCCTCGTCTTCTACTTCATCTACCGGCGCTATGTCGTCCACGAGCCGCTCGTCTCGACCGTGCGCGCGCCGGCGCTCGTCGTCGGCCCGTCGCTCGTCGCCGAGTACCGGACGATCGTCGTCCCGATCGTGCGGTCGCCGGAGTCGGAGGACGCGCTCATCGCGGCCGCGCGGCTGGCGGCCGACCGCGGCTCGACGATCGTCGTCCTGCACGTGCTCGAGCTCCCGATGGACCGTCCGCTCACCGCCGATCTCGGCGCGCTCGAGGACCGCGCCGACGAGCTGCTCGACGACGCCCAGGCGCTGCTCGAGGAGTACGGCGTCCGGGTCGTCTCCCGGCTGGTGCGCGCACGTTCGACCCCGCGCGCGATCGTCGACGAGGCCGTCGCCCGAAATGCCGAGCTGATCGTCGTGGGTGCGCCGAGAACGGCCCGCCCGGGCCGCCGGCTGCTCGGACGCACCGCCGAGAAGGTGCTCAAGCTGAGCCCGGTGCGGGTGCTCGTCACGGCAGGGCGGCGGGTCGCGGTATGACGAAGGTGCTCGCGCTCCTGCTCGTCGTGCTCGGGGCCGCGATCGTGGTGCGCACGATCGCGGCAGGCGTCGGCGGCGGCCTCGGTCTGTTCCTCGGCGTTCTGCTCGTCGCCGCCGGTGTCGGGCGCCTCTACCTCCTGCGGAGGAGCTGATGGCGCGACGGTTCGAAGGGCTGACGCGTGCGCTCGGCGGCATCTCGCTCGCCTCCGTCGCCTACGGCGAGATCGGCTCGTCGCTCTACTTCGCGCTCGGCGTCGTCGCGCTGTACGCGCTCGGGCTCACCCCGCTCGTCCTGCTCGCGGCGGGCGTCGTCTTCCTGCTCGTGGCGGTCTCGTACGCGGAGGGAACCGCGGCGATCCCCGAGCCCGGCGGTGCCGCGCTGTTCGTCCGGCGCGCGTTCAACGACCCCGCGGGCTTCGCGACCGGGTGGGTGCTCCTCCTCGACTACCTGATCGTCTCCGCGCTGGCGGCGCTGTTCGTGCCGCACTACCTGGCCGCACTCGGCCTGGAGGAGCTCCGCGACTCTCCGTGGGACGTCGTGGTCGGAGTGGCCGTCGTCCTCGCGCTCTCGGCCGTCAGGCTCGTCCGCCGGCCGCAGCTCTACCGGCTCGCCGTCGTCGTCGCGGTCGTTGCCGTGGTCTCGCACGTGCTCCTGATCGTGCTCGGGTTCGCGCTCCTCTTCGATGCGGACGCGTTCCGCGGAATCGATCTCGGCGCCGAGCCGGCGTGGGACGAGCTGGCGTTCGCGCTCCCGCTCGCGATGCTCGCGTACACGGGGCTGGAGACGGTCGCGAACCTGTCGGCCGAGACGAAGGAGCCGGGGCGCACGCTGCCGCGGAGCCTCTTCGCAGGGATCGGCGCCGTCGTCGCCGTCTCGGTCGCGGTCGGCGTCGTCGGGATCTCGGCCTTCCCGGTCGAGAACGGGACGACGGCGCTCGGCGAGCGGTGGCGGCTGGCGCCGCTCGCGGGCATCGCGGACGCGATCGCGTCGGAGCTCCCGTGGGTCTTCGGGGACATCGTCGTCGGCGTCGTTGCTCTGAGCGGCGTCGTCGTCCTGCTCGCCGCTGTCACGACCTCGATGTCGGGAGCCGGCCGTCTGTCGTACTCGCTCGCGCGCCACGGGATGCTTCCGCACGCGTTCGAGCGGCTGCATCGCCGGACGCTTCACTCGCCGACCGCGATCGTCGCGACGGCGGTCGTCACCGTCGCGCTCATCGTCCTCAGCGACGTCGCCGGCCGCTCGTCGGTGATCCTCGCCAGCCTCTACAGCTTCGGCATCCTCTTCGCGTTTACGGCGGCGCAGCTCGCCGTGGTGCGGCTGCGACGGGTGGAGCCGGACCTGCCACGGCCGTTCCGCGCCCCCGGGATGCCGTTCACGGGCTGGCTCGGCGCCGCGCTGACCGCCGTGATCTTCGTCCTCTCGCTCGCGACGCACGAGGCCGCGCGGATCGCCGGGCCGGCGTGGCTGCTGGCCGGCTTCGTGGTGTTCGCCGTGGTGCGCCGGCGGCGCGGCACGGCGCTGACCGCGCGCGTCCGTCCGGGCGTGGCCGACATCGTGCCCGTCGAAGGAGGGGGAGTACCGCAGGCTCCTCGTCCCGGTCAAGCTCGGCCCCATCGGCGTGGAGGTGTTCGCGACCGCGCTTCGCCTGGCCGAGGAGCTCGGTGCGTCGATCACGGCGGTCCACGTCGTCCCCGTGCCGCTCGACGAACCGCTCGACGCCCCGCTCTACGAGGAGGAGGAGCGCGCGGCGAGCTCGCTCGCGGAGGCGAAGCTCCTCGCCGCCGAGCACGGGGTCGAGGTGGACGCCGAGGTCGTCAGGGCGCGCGCGATCGGGGCGGCCGTGATCGAGCAAGCGCTCGAGCGGGACGCCGACCTGATCGTCATGGGCTCGTCGCCGCGGTGGCGGCGGCAGTCGCGCATGTTCGGGCCGACCGTCGAGTACGTCCTGCGGAAGGCGCCCTGCGAGGTGATGGTGATCGCCTACCCGCAGGGGGTGCTGGAGGAGGAAGAGCTGGCGGCATCCGGCGCGGCTACCCTGCACGTATGAGAGCGATCGTCGTCGGCTGCGGCCGCGTCGGCTCGACCGTCGCGAAGACGCTGGCCGAAGAGGGCTGGGACGTCACGGCCGTCGACGAGAGCGAGTCCGCGCTCGCCCGGCTCGGCGAGCGCTGGCGCGGCGGGTTCGTGATCGGCCACGGCATGGACATGGCGACGCTCCGCCAGGCCGGGATCGAAGACGCCGACGCGGTCGTCGTGGCCACCGACGGTGACAACACGAACATCGTCGTCGCGCAGATCGCGCAGAAGATGTTCGAGGTCGACACGGTCGTCGTCCGGCTCCTCGACCCGGCGCGGGCCGACTTCTACTCGGCCCGTGGGCTCGACGTCGTCTGCCCGACGAAGACCGCCTACGAGACGCTGACCGAGCGCGTTCGCGCCGCACGGGTCCGCAGCTGATGTTCGCGATCGTCGCCGGAGGCGGGAAGGTCGGAGCCACCGTCGCGCGGACGCTGCTTCGTCGCGGCCACGAGGTGACGCTCGTCGAGCAGCGCGCCGACCGCTACGAACGGCTCGAGCAGGAGTTCGAGCACCAGGTGCAGCTGGGCGACGCGACCGAGATGTTCGTGCTCGAGCGGGCGGGGATCGGCCGGCCGGCGGAGATCGTGATCGCGGTCACCGGCGACGACGAGGACAACCTCGTGATCGGCCAGCTCTCGCGCGAGAAGTACCACGTCGAGCGCGTGATCGCGCGCGTCAACGACCCGCGAAACCAGCAGGTGTTCGATCTGCTCGAGATTCCGCAGACGGTGTCCGCGACGCAGATGGTGCTCGGCCTGATCGAGCACGAGGTGCCCGCGCACGAGCTGATCCACCTGCTGGAGCTGAAGAAGGAGAACCTCGAGATCGTCGAGGTCGAGATCGAGCCGGGCGCTCCGGCTGCCGGCAAGCGCGTCGACGAGCTCGCGCTCGAGAACGCGCGGCTGATCTCCGTCCTGCGGGACGGGAAGGCCGAGATCGCGGTCGGCTCGACGAAGCTCCAGGCCGGCGACCAGGTGCTCGCGATCCTCGAGCCGGGCCAGGAGGACGACCTGCGGAGGCTCCTGCTAAAAGGCTGAGCATGCGTCGGGGGGTCTTGATCGCGGTCGCTGCGCTCGTCGCCTCGGCCTGCGCGGCTTCCGGGCTCGACGGCCGAGACGTCGTCGACGAGCGCTGCCGCGTACTCGTTCCGAAGCATCCTGAGCGCGAGCGACCCCGTTCACGTCTCCGCTCCGGCGAACAAGCCCGGCTGGCTCTACGTCGTCGAGCAGGCGGGTCGCATCAGGCTCGCGGTGAACGGCCGCTACCGCGTCGGCGCCGTTCCTCGACATCCGGCGGCTCGTGCGCTCGGGCGGCGAGCAGGGCCTCTTGTCCGTCGCGTTCCACCCGCAGTTCGCGAAGAACCAGCGCTTCTTCGTCGACTACACCGACGTGAACGGCAACACGCGCGTCGTCGAGTACCGCTCGAACGCAGCGGGCACGCAGGCGCTGACGCGCACGCGCAAGCAGTGGCTCTTCGTCGCGCAGCCGTACGAGAACCACAACGGCGGCCAGGTCGCGTTCGGGCCGGACGGTCGCCTCTACGTCGGCATGGGCGACGGCGGCTCCGGCGGGGACCCGCAGAACCGCGCGCAGAACATGGGCACGCTGCTCGGCAAGCTCGTCCGGATCAACGTCGCGGTCTCGAAGCCGAACCCGCAGATCGCCGCGCTCGGCGTGCGCAACCCGTGGCGCTTCTCGTTCGACCGTGCGAACGGCGACCTCTACATGGCCGACGTCGGCCAGAACGCCTGGGAGGAGATCGACTGGGTGCCGCGCGCGCAGCTGACGCGAGCTCGCGAACTTCGGCTGGGACGCATACGAGGGACGCGCGCGGTTCGAGTCGAAGGAACCGAACCCGCGCGGGCGCCTGGTCTTCCCCGTCCACGTGTACGGGCGCGGCGACGGGTGCTCGGTCACGGGCGGCTTCGTCTATCGCGGGTCGGCGGTACCCGAGGCCCGGGGGCGGTACTTCTTCGGGGACTACTGCACGGGGACGATCTGGTCGCTCGTGATGTCGGGCGGCCGCGCGACCGACGTGCGCCGCGAGGGCACGCGGGTCGGAAGCCTCTCGAGCTTCGGCCAGGACGCCCGCGGCGAGCTGTACGCGACGTCGCTCGACGGACGCGTCTACCGCCTCGTGCGCTAGCGGCGCTGAGCTGGGTCAAGGCGCGTACGGCCTCGCCGTCGGACACGCCGCCGGCGATAGCACTCCTGGAGCGAGGCGCCGGTTCGCCGACTCGCGCGGTGCAGGCGGTCGGAACTCGGCTGCTAGCCGGTTCCGCGGCGGTCTGGACGCTGCGGCGGCTGCCGCGCCGAGCGCGCGCGTAGGCGAGCGCCTCCGAGCGACTCGTTCGAGGCGCGACAGCTCGCCGGCGATTCGGAGCAGGCTCTCCTGCGAGTCGAGGCGCCGGTTCAGCGTCTGCGAGCTCCGAGCGGATCCCGTCCAGGCGGTCGAGCAGGACGTCGAGCTGCCGGTCGTCGAAGGTGCCCCACGCGACGACGCTAGCCATGAGGCCGACGACGCGCGAGCGCGACACGCCGCTGATGAGGGCGTACCCTTTCCGGGCCATGCTTCGCGCTTCGACACTCGCCGCCGCGATCGTCGCGGCGCTCGTGGTGGCGTCGTCCGCTGCAGCGAGCGTCCGCGTTCGCGTCGAAGGACCGACGAGCACGCTGTTCGGCGCGGTCGAGCCGCGGCTCGGCAGGAGTCGGCGCGAAGCCTCACCGCGCTCGACGCTCTCGCCTTGACCCGCGTGCCGTTTCACGCGCAGCCGACCGGCGAAGGGCTCTACGTCGACAGGATCGCGCAGTTCCCGTCGGCGGGAACGGCCGGCTGGGCGCTGAAGGTGAACGGCGTCATGCAGACCGCCCCCGACCGGGTGAAGCTCCGCGCCGGCGACCGCGTGCTCTGGTACTGGGCGCAGTTCGGGATCGTCGCCGGGGGACCACCGACCCTCGCGCTGCGCCGGGACGGCGCGTGCTACCGCGTCATCTCCCACGACGACTTCGGCGCGGCGACCGTCGCGAGCCGTGCGGTGCTCCAGGTCGACGGCAGGCGCTTCGCGACGCGGAACGGCCGGGCGTGCCTACCGGCGCACAAGGGGCTCGTCCGCGCGACGTCGCCGCAGCGCGATCCGCTCGAACGCGCTGCGCTAGAGGTCGACGGGAACGTCCGCCGAGACGCCGTTGACGAGACGGACGATCGGCGTCGCGTCGAACACGTCAACGATGCTGATCCGCGCGTAGCCCAGGGCGAGCGCGAACGCGCGGTCGTCGGGCAACCCGAGCGCGAGGGCCAGCGCGGCCCGGATCACTCCGCCGTGCGAGACGAGCGCGACGGTGCGGTCGTCGTTGGCCGTGACGATGTCGTCGAGCGCGGCGGAGACGCGCTCGCGCAGGTCGGCGTAGCTCTCGCCGCCGGGGAACCGCACCATCGTCGGCGTCTCCATCCAGCTCCGGAAGAACTCGGGTTGCTCGCGCTCGATCTCGTCGTACGTTCGCCCTTCGAACTGGCCGAAGTCGAGCTCCCGCAGGCGGTCGTCCACGATGCGGCTCGCGCCGAGCGCGCTCGCGGTCTGAACCGCGCGGAGGCGCGGGCTCACGTAGACGGCGTCGAGCTCGACGGCGCGGAGGCTCTCGGCGAGTCGCTCGGCGCTCGCGAGGCCGGCCGGCGAGAGCCCGACGTCGAGGCGCCCGTAGCAACGTCCGCGCGCATCCTCGTCGGGCTCGGCGTGCCGGATCAGCAGCAGCCGCGTCATGCGATGAGGAGCGCGGCGAGCGCCGCGGCCTGCGCGAGCTCGCTCGTCGCGCCGAGCGTGTCGCCGGTGACGCCGCCGAGCCAGCGGCGGAAGAACAGTCCGAGCACGAGCGCGGTCAGCGCGGCGGCGCCGACGGCCGCGAGCCCTTCGAGGCCCCGTACGCCGACGGCAACGCCACACGCCGCGAGCAGCCCGAGCGCGACGCTCGCGACGGAGAGGTTCGAGAGCGCGGTTCCTTCTGCGCGCGCGGCCGGGAGGAACGCGGCGAGCGGCAGCGCGGCCCAGCGACCGCAGGCGGCTGCAGCGGCGAACGCGCTCCACGCGCTCGTCTCCGAGGCGAGCAGCGACGCCTCGAACAGCAGCACGACCACGAGAGCCACCGCGCCGAAGGCGCCGATCGCGTGGTCGCGCATGATCTCGAGCCGCCGCTCCCTGGTCGTTCCGCCGAGCGCGTCCGCGGTGTCGGCGAGCGCGTCGAGGTGCAGCGCACCGGTGAGGAGCGCGGCAACGCCGAGGCCGAGCGCCGCCGCGCCGAGGGACGGCAGCGGTCCGGCGGCGACGTCGACGACGCCGCCGGCGAGCGCGCCGATCGCACCGCCGACGAGCGGGAAGAGCGGTGCGGCGCGGCGAACGGCCGCGCCGTCGAGCTCGGCGAGTCGGCCGACCGGGATCCGGGTGAGGAACGCGACCGCGGCGAGCGGCGGCTCAACGGCCCGCATCCGCGACTCCGGCCTGGTCGAAGGTCGCCATCTCCGCGAGCAGCGCGATGCGCCGCACGAAGGAGCGGCAGCGCGAGCGCGGCGCCGGTCCCCTCGCCGAGCCGGAGCTCGAGGTCGAGCAGAGGGCGAAGCCCGAGCGCGGCCGAGCCCGAGCCGGTGCCCCGGCTCGGGTGAGAGGTGCCCCGCGACCATGTACGCGACGGCCGTCGGCTCCAGGCGCGCGGCGACGAGCGCCGCCGCGGTGACGATGAACCCGTCGAGGACGACCGCGAGCCGTTCCGCTGCGGCGCCCAGCGCGACTCCCGCGAGGAACGCGATCTCGAACCCGCCGAGCGCGGCGAGCACGTCGACGGGGTCGTCGAGGCGGCCGTTGGCGGCGAGCGCCCGCTCGATCACCTTCGCCTTCCGGCGCACGCCGTCCGGGTCGAGCCCGGTTCCCGGCCCGCAGACGGCGGCGGCCGGAACGCCGAGCAGCGCTGCGTGGAGTGCGCCCGCGGACGGTCGTGTTCCCGATGCCCATGTCGCCGAGCGCGACGATGTCGACGCGGCCCGCGAGCTCTCGCGCGAGCGAGACTCCCGCCTCGAGTCGCGGCGAGCGCCTGCTCCCGCGTCATCGCGGGGCCGTGCGCGGCGTTCGCCGTGCCGGGCCCGATGCGCATCGAGCGGACGCGAGGGTCGTCGAGCTCCTCTCGCACTCCTGCGTCGACGACGACGAGCTCGGCGTCGACCAGTCGCGAAAGAACGGAGATCGCAGCACCGCCGGAGGCGAAGACCTGCAGCATCTGTCGCGTGACCTCCGGCGGGTAGGCGCTCACGCCCTCGTCGGCGTAGCCGTGGTCGGCGGCCGCGACGACGATCGCCGCACCGCGGACCGCTCACGCCGATCCCCGCGAGCTGCACCGCGAGCTCCTCGAGTCGGCCGAGGCTCCCGCGCGGCTTCGTCTTCTGCGCGAGCTCCGTGCGCGCAGCGTCGCATCGCGTCGGCGTCCAGCGCCTCGATGCGAAGGTCAAGCACGCGGGCGCCATCCGGGCTGGAGCGGGATCGCGCGGCCGGCGACGACGAACGCCGCATCGTCCGCGCGGCGCACGAACGCGGCGTTCACCGCGCCCAGCAGGTCGCGGTACTCGCGTGCGACCGGCGAGGCGGGCACGATCCCGAGCCCGACCTCGTTCGAGACCACGATCGTCGGCCCGGGCCGCGCGGCCGCGAGCTCCGCGACCGCCTCGGCCTCCGGGAGCACGTCGTCGCCGCGCGCGAGCAGGTTCGCGACCCAGAGGGTCAGGCAGTCGACGACGACGCACGCGTCGGGCTCGACCGCAGGCGAGCGCCGACCGAAGCGCAACCGGCTCTTCGACCGTCCGCCACGTCTCGGGACGCTCGGTCCGGTGCTGCGCGATCCGCGAGGCCATCTCCTCGTCGCCGGCCTCGGCGGTCGCGACGTAGACGACCGGCGCGCCCTGGTCGCGCGCGAGCTCGAGCGCGAGCGCCGACTTCCCGGCGCGCGCGCCGCCGAGCAGAACGGTGAGGCTCACGGTTGACGGACGGGGACGACGACCCCGTCGACCACGCGAACGCGCGCGCCGTAGAGCTCCTCGACCCGCTCGGAGGTGAGCACGTCGCGCGCGCTGCCCTCGGCCACGATGCGGCCTCGGTCGACGAGCACGACGCGGTCGCCGTACTGCGCGGCGAGGGTGAGGTCGTGCATCGCCGCGACGACGGTCAGCCCTTCCTCGCGGCGCAGACTGTCGACGAGCTCGAGCACCTGCTGCTGGTGGCCGATGTCGAGCGCGGTCGTCGGCTCGTCGAGGAGCAGGATCGGCGCCGCCTGCGCGAGCGCCCGGCCGATCACCGCGCGTTGGAGCTCGCCGCCGCTCAGCGAGCCGAGCTCGCGACCGGCGAGCTCGTCGAGGTCGAGCCGCCTGAGTGCGGCGGCGGCGGCGGCGCGGTCCTCGGCGCCCTCCTGGGCAAGCGGAGCGAGGTGCGGCGTTCGGCCGAGCAGGACGTACTCCGCGACCGTCATCGCCGCAGGCACGACCGGCGTCTGCGGGACGAGCGCGACGAGCCGCGCGACCTCGCGCCTGCGCAGGCCGCCGAGGCGACGCCCGTCGAGGCTCGCTTCGCCGCGGAACCCGATCGTGCCGGCGAGCACGCGCAGCAACGTCGTCTTGCCCGCGCCGTTCGGCCCGAGGATCGAGACCCACTCGCCGCGCTCCACCTCGAACGAGACGCCGTCGACGATCGTCTTGCCGCCGGCCGAGACCGAGACCGAGTCGAACGCGACCGCGCTCACGCCGAGCTCCTCGTCGTGCGCAGCACGAGCGCGAAGAAGGGTGCGCCGATGAACGCGGTCACGACGCCGATCGGCAGCTCGGCGGGCGAGAGGAGCGTGCGCGCGAGGACGTCCGCGAGCACGAGGAACGCCGCCCCGACGATCGACGGACAGCGGAAGGATCACGCGGTAGCTCGACGAGACCACGAGCCGCACGAGGTGGGGGACGACGATGCCGACGAAGCCGATCAGCCCGCTCACGGCCACGGCCGCGGCGGTGCCGAGCGTCGCGGCCGCGACGAGGAGCAACCGCAGGCGCGTCACGTCGAGCCCGAGCGAGCGCGCCTCCTCGTCGCCGACGGCGAGGACGTCCAGCGTGCGCCGGTGGAGGAGCAGGACCGCCGCGCTGAGCGCGACGTAGGGGAGGACCGTGAGCACGTCCCCCCAGCCGGCCGTGGTCAGCCCGCCGAGCAGCCACGCGTACACCTCGTTCAGCGTGTCCGAGTTCTGCTGCTGCACGAACACCTGCGCGGCCGTGAGGAACGCCGCGACCGTGACGCCCGCCAGGATCAGCGTCGCCGTGGTCCGGCCGCTGCCGACCGAGCGGCCGATCAGGTACGCGGCGACCACGGCGGCAATCGCCACCCGCGAAGGATGCGAGCGGCAGGACGAAGCCGTCGACGCCTGCAGGCCCGTACGCGATCACGAGCGTCGCGCCGAACCCTGCGCCTGCGGCGACGCCGAGCAGGTACGGATCGGCGAGCGGGTTCCGGAAGACGCCCTGGTACGACGCGCCGGAGAGCGCGAGCATCGCCGCCGACGAGCGCGCCGAGCACGACGCGGGGGAAGCGAAGCTCCCAGACGATCGCCTCCTGCGCGGCGTCGAGCGGGGTTGCGACGCTCAGGAAGGGCACGCGCGCGAGCGCCGAGCGCGCGATCTCGCCGATGCCGATCGGCACCGGCCCGACGACCAGGCCCACGAGCACGGCTCCCAGCAGCGTCGCGAGCGCGACGAGCGTCCACGGGACGCCGACGCGCGGTGCGGCGACCGCCGGGAGACCGTGCTCGCGGGCGGCGCTCACGTCGAGCGCGCCCGCTTCACGTAGGCCGCGACCGTCTGCACGAGCGACGCGACGCGCGGTCCCCAGCGCGACGCGACGTCGTCGTCGAGCCGCACGACGTTCCGCCCGCGGACCGCGCGGGTCGTGCTCCAGCCGGGCCTGCGCCGAGACGGTTGCGAGGCTCTGCCCGCAGCACTTCGAGTCGGCGAGGAAGATCAGGTCGGGGTTCGACGCGACGATGTACTCACCCGACAGCTGCGGGTAGTCGCTCGTGCCGCCGGCGCTGTCCGCGATGTTGCGGAGCCCGAACATCCGGTAGATCTGGCCGATGAACGTGCGGGACGTGACCGAGTAGTAGTCGGTCGTCAGCTCGTGGTAGACGGTGAGCGTCCGGCCGCGGGGAACGGATGCGAGCGCCTTCTTGATGCGCGCGCGCATCGAGCGGACCGTTGCCGCCGCCCCCTTGCGAAAGCCGGTCGCGCGGCCGAGCTGCGTGACCTGCGCGTAGGCCCCGGCGAGGTTCGCCGCCTCGGGCTGGACGAGCACCGGGATCTTCAGCTTCCCGAGCGCCTCGGTCAGGCCCGAGTCGGTCCGGACGATCACCAGGTCGGGCCGGTAGCCCGCGATCGCCTCGACGTTCGGCGTGTACCCCGAGAGCTTCGTCCTCGGCGCGCGGGCCGGGTAGTTGGAGAGATCGTCGACGGCGACGACCCGACGGCCGGCGCCGATCGCGAAGAGGGTCTCCGTCGTGGTGGCGGACAGCGAGACGATCCGCTTCGGCTGCCGCGGGATCGTGACCTTCCCCGTCGGCGTGGAGAGCACGACCGGGAACGGCTTCGGTGTCGCGGCCGTGTCGGCGACGGCACCGGGAGACAGTGCGAGGACGGCTGCCCCTGCGAGGCAGGCGGCGAGCAGTTTCTTGACCATGAAAAACCTCCGCATCGAGCGGAGGAGGTGTGTTGGGCGGCGATCCGCCGAACGTCCCTTCCTCCGAGGGCTGTGTTCGTCGGCGTGGCGCAGGCGTCCTGGCTCGTCCCCCGAGGGGGCTTGACAGTTGCGGGACAGCACCGGGCTTGCACCGGACTTCGCTGCGACACACCGGCCGGAGATATGTGTCCGGCGCGCGGAGCCTAGCGGATCAGATCCCCGCGCGCTGGTCGGCGACCCACGACCCGACGAGCCCGCGGTAGTGCTCGACGAAGTGCTCCTGCTCCTGCACCGGGAACGTCGAGCGGATCGTCTGCACGAGCAGCTCGTCGAACGACGGGCCCTCGAAGTAGTCGACCGTCAGCTCGTCGAGGCGGCCGAGCGACTCCGAGACGAACTCCTCGTAGCGGTCGGTCTCGAAGTACTCGTCCGCGAGCCGCCGGTACTCGCGCAGCTTCTCGTCGTAGGAGAGATCCTGGCGGTCGCCGACGGCGAAGTACTCACGCGTGTCGAGATCGACGCGCATCGGCCGGCCGGTGACGACGCAGAAGGCGGACCAGCGCAGCAGCGCGCGCATCGCCCACGGGAAGTAGTAGTGCAGCGACGTGATCGCGACGTCGGGCGAGGCGTTCGCGTAGTCGATCGGCGACGCCTCGCCGTCCTTGACGATCGTCTCGCACGAGTTGAACTCCCACCGGAAGAACGCGTTCACGAGCCGCGACACCGTCACGACCTCCCAGCCGAGGTCCGGCGAGAGGAACGCGTGCTCGACCTGGTACCGGTCGTACATCGGGCGGTCGGGCTCGAAGCGCATGACCATCGTCTCGGCGCCGATCGAGAGCGAGCGCGCGAAGACGTCGAAGTCCTCGAGCGCGCCCTGCACGTGCATCATCCGCTCGCCGGACTCGTCGTAGTGCTTGCGAAGCTCCTCCGGCGACCCGACGCGCGAGACGCCGATCCACTGACCGCCGTCGAACGGCTTCATGAAGAGCGGGTAGCCGACCTCCGACCCGATCTCCGTCAGCTCGAAGGGCATGTTGTAGCGCTCGGCGGTCTCGACGAAGCGTGGGTTGTCGGGCGGGACCTTGTGCGGGATCAGCCACGTCTCGGGAACCTTCAGCCCGAGCCGCATCATCGCGCAGTAGGCGGAGTGCTTCTCCATCGACTGGAACGTGAACGGGTTGTTCAGGAGGTAGACGTCGTCCATCAGCGCGACCTTCTTCAGCCACGCGCGCGGGAGGTCGTACCACCAGGCGAGCCGGTCGATCACGAGCGAGTAGCGCGGCCGCGAGCGGAGGTCGAACGGCTCGTTGACGATCCGCTCGGTCGTGAGCTCGTGGTGCTCGCCGCGCCAGCGGACCGGGCCGAGCTTCGTGACGAGCGACTCGAAGGCGGAGGGCCAGTCGTCCTCGGTCCCGAGCAGCAGCCCGATCAGGTGCGACGGCATCAGACGAACCTCGGGAGGTGGTGCGCGAGCTGCTCGCGCCAGGACGGCCAGTCGTGCGGATACTCGTTCCCCCAGACGTCGACCTCGCAGCGGATGCCCTGCTCGCCGAGCAGCGCGCCGAAGCGCTGTGTGCTCTCGAGGGCGCCCGTCGTGTCCTCCCACTGACCGCTCCCGCAGACGAGCACGAGCGACACGCGTCCGCGCAGCCAGTCCAGGTGGTCGCCGTTCAGATGGCTCACGTAGTCGCCGGGGTTGTTGAAGTAGACGCTGTCACCGCGCTCGCCCCAGCCTACGACGGAGACGTCGTACACGCCGCTCTGGCAGATCGCGAGCGGGAAGACGTCGGCCCGCTTGAGCGCGAAGTTGGCCGCGTGGTAGGCGCCGAAGCTCACGCCCGTCGCCACGAGCTCGCCCGCGCCACCCGAGTCGGCCGCGATCCAGGGCACCACGCGCTCCAGGATCCACGATTCGTAGAACCCGTGCCGCCGGGCGCGCTCCTCGAGCGGAAGATGCTGCGCCTGCCAGCTCTGCGAGTCGTAGGAGTCGACGCAGTAGAGCTTCACGCGGCCGGCGTCGATCAGCGGCGCGATCGCGTCGACCATGCCTCGCTCCTCGTACTGCCACGCCGGCCCCTGCTCCGACGGGAACGCGAGCACCGGCCGACCCCAGTGCCCGTACGCGAGCACCGTCCCGCCTTCGATCGAGACCTCGCGCCGGTTCATCCCCAGAGCCGCTCCAGGAGCGCGACGAGGTGCGGGTGGAAGGTGTCCCGCCACGAGACCCAGTTGTGCAGGTCGGGATGCTCGTGCAGGCGCACGTCGTAGCGCTGCCGCACGAGCGCGTCGCGGACGGCGCGGTTGTTGCCGACGTTCTCCTCGGTGCGGCCGCACGTCATCACGATCGGGATTGGTGCGGTGAAATCGGCACGAAGCACGCCGCCGACGAAGCGCGAGATCCGCTCGAAGCGCGGGAAGCCGCGACTCCTGCGGATCGGTCGCGCGGCGGAAGAAGCTGCCGGACTGCAGAAAGAGGCCACCGAAGAGGTGCCGCTGGACGCGGTGCGCGTGGAAGGCGGCGAGCGCTCCGAGGCTGGCGCCCATCCCGACGCGGGCGCCGGGGAGATCGGGCGTCGGGGCGACCTCTCGGAGCGCGGGGACGACCTCCCACGCAAGAGCGTTCGAATAGCGCGTCGACGCGGAGTACGTCTCGTTGCGGTCGCCCGGCGGCGCGAGCAGCGCGGCTCGGAACGGGCGCAGCTCGAGCTCGGCGACGGCGGAGTCGAACATTCGGAGCAGCGAGGAGTGCGCGGCGTACTCGGGCCCGTCGTGAACGACGAGGAGCGGCAGCAAAGCGTCCGGCCCGACGCCGTTCGCCGACCAGACGGAGCCGCCGATTTCGGATCGCAAGAGTCGCGAGCGGATCGAGAAGGGCTCGATCGTCCCGGCGGGGGCCTCGTCGTCGTCGAGCCAGACAGGACGCTCGTACCCGTCGAGCTCGAGCACGGAGCGCTCGCCGAACGGCGCGCTCGCGCGCAGCGGGTTCTCGGGGTCGACGACGGTCTCGGTCGTCCCGTTCGTGCGCTCCACCTCGAGCTCGTACTCGAGCCGCGCGAGCCCGTCCGGACGTGGGACGCGCAGCTCCCACGTCCGCGTCCGGCCGCGCTTGCGGAACTCGAGCGGCGCCGCGCGCTTGAAGGCGTCGGTCCGCAAGCGCACCGCCTTCACGTCGGCGGACGGTGCGCGGTAGGAGAGCACGACCTCGCTCACGCGGGTCGCTTCACCCACTCGGTCGCGACCGTGTACGGCGCGAACCCGAGCTCGTCGTTGATCGCGAGCATGCCCGCGTTCTCGGAGTCGTTCTCCGTCATGACGCGGGAGATGCCCGCCTCGGCGCAACGCCGAACGACCTCCAGCTTCGCGAGGCGCGCGAGGCCCCGGCGCCGGTAGGCCCGCGCTGTTCCCGTGAGGTCGTGGTCTGCGAGCGCCGTGCGCTGCGGTCCGCGTTGACCCAGGAGAGCGCGGCCGGCCGGTCGTCGACGAGGACGACGACGCTGAGCTCGCGGTCGAGGTCGGGGCTTCCGATCGTCTCCGAGAGCCACTCGTCGAGCGAGACGTTCCCCTCCGGGTTGTCCGCGGGCATGTCGGCCGCCGCTTCCGTGTAGAGCGCGTGCACCTCGGGGAGGCGGTCGAGGAGCTCGGCGAGCGGGACGATCCGCACGCCGTCGGGGAGCTCGGCGAGGCGCGACGTGTCGACGAGGCGCGGGTCGAGCGCGGACAGGCGGTCGCTCCGGCCCGGCGTGAACCCGCGCCGCTCGAGAAACGGCGCGCTCTCGGCCTCCGACCAGCAGCGCAGCTCGCGAGCGCCGTGCGAGATCAGATGCTCGGCTGCGCGCTCGAACAGCGCCGAGCCGAGCCCGCGCCGCCGGTGGTCCGGGTGGACGATCGCCCAGAGGCCGGCAACGTCCTCGGCTTCGGTCGCCCAGTCGAACTCGGCCTCGCCCCAGCCGACGATCCGGCCGGCGTCCTCCGCGACCCAGTACCTCCGGTGCGCGCGCGGCGGCACTGCGTGGCGGCGGTGTCGTGTTCCTTCGGCGGTCGAGAACCACGGGCTGTGCTCGGCGATCAGGTCCGAGGCGGCTTCCGCATCGGCGTCCTGGAAGTCCCTGATCACGCGAAGTGGAGCAGCGCCTAGGTTGACGCGCTGAACTCGCCGCTGCTCATCGCCTGGCGCTTCGCCAGGTCGGCGGGGTTCACGAGCTGCCCGTCGCGACCCACGTAGCCGTCCTTCCCGCCGACGATCAGCAGCACGAGGTCGTCGTCGCCGACGTTCGAGACGATCCGCGGCGTCGTCGCCTCGACGTGCGCCAGGCCGCCGGGCCCGAGCTCGCGCACATCGCCGTCGACGTCGAAGCGGGCCGTCCCGCTGTGCACGAAGTAGAGCTCGTCCTGCTCGTCGTGGTAGTGGAGGACGCCCTCCGCGCCGGGCGGGTAGACGATCGCGTTCACGCCGAACGCGCTCACGCCGAGACCCTGCCGGATCTTGCGGAAGCCGTAGTTGTCGCCGAGCTCGTCGAGCGACCCAAAGCTGTGCGCCATCAGTGAGCCTCCTCGGCCGCGTCTGCCTCGGCCTTCGTGTGGTGGACGGTCCCCGGCCGGTGCTCAGGCGGTGCGTAGACCGTCCAGAGCCTGAGCGGGCCGGAGCCGCGGTTGATGAAGTTGTGCCGCGTGCCGGCGGGGACGAGCACGACCTGTCCGGCGCGCACGGGGAACGATTCCCCCGCGATCACGGCCTCCGCTTCTCCCTCCTCGAACACGAGGGTCTGGTCGATCCCATCGTGCACCTCGTCGCCGATCTCCCCGCCGGGCGGGATCGTCATCAGCACGATCTGGCTGTGCTCCGCGGTCCGCACCTCCCGGCGGAAGTCGTCGTTCTCGCGGACGAGCGCCTCAATGTCGAGCACAGAATCGCCGTCGGCCATCGCCGTCCTCCTCGCTAGCATCGCCGGAGTGCCGGTCGTCTCGCCAGAAACCTACCTCTCGGGGCTGAACGAAGCCCAGCGCGACGCCGTGCTCCACACCGAGGGGCCGGTGCTCGTGGTCGCCGGCGCGGGCTCGGGCAAGACGCGCGTGCTCACGCACCGCGTCGCGCACCTGATCGGCGCGATCGGCGCGAAGGCGAACGAGATTCTCGCGATCACGTTCACGAACCGCGCCGCCGACGAGATGCGCACGCGCCAGTGGGACCTGCTCGGCGAGGACGCGCGCGGCACGTGGATCCTCACCTTCCACGCCGCCTGCGGCCGCATCCTGCGCCGAGAGGCGCAGCACCTCGGCTACAAGACGAACTTCACGATCTACGACCAGGCCGACCAGATCCGGCTGGTCAAGAACGTCCTCGAGGAGCTCGAGCGCGACACGAAGCGCTTCGTTCCGCGCGGGATCCACGCGCAGATCTCGAACGCGAAGAACCAGCTGATCACGCCGGACGACTACCGCGAGCGCGTCGCCTCGTTCTACGACCAGACGGTCGCCGACGTCTACGACCTCTACCAGCGTCGGCTGCACGCCTCGAACGCCGTCGACTTCGACGACATGCTGATGCTCACCGTCCAGGTGCTCGAGCGCTTCCCCGAGGCGCGCGAGAAGTGGCAGAAGGCGTTCCGCTACATCCTCGTCGACGAGTACCAGGACACGAACCACGCGCAGTACCGGCTCTTGCAGCTGCTCGCCCAGAAGCATCTGAACCTGTTCGCGGTCGGCGACCCCGACCAGTCGATCTACGCGTTCCGCGGCGCCGACATCCGCAACATCATGGAGTTCGAGCACGACTTCCCCGGCACGAAGACGATCGCGCTCGAGCAGAACTACCGCTCGACGAACGCGATCCTCGAGGCCGCGAACGCGGTGATCTCGAACAACCGCGAGCGGAAGCCGAAGAGCCTCTGGTCCGACCTCGGGATCGGCGATCCCGTGCGCGTCGTCGAGCTCGAGGACGAGCACGCGGAGGCACGCTTCGTCGCGGTCGAGATCGCGCGGCTCGTCGAGGAGGGCTTCAACGGCGACGAGATCGCGGTCTTCTACCGGACGAACGCGCAGTCGCGCGTGCTGGAGGACGTGCTCGTTCGCCAGGGCATCGCGTACCAGGTGATCGGCGGGCCGCGGT
Source organism: uncultured Actinomycetes bacterium (assembly GCA_963819225.1). GTDB lineage: Bacteria > Actinomycetota > Thermoleophilia > Gaiellales > Gaiellaceae > JACCTU01. The sequence goes on from CAWFVN010000027.1 coordinate 74,780, forward strand.
TCTACGAGCGCGCGGAGGTGAAGGACCTCATCTCGTACCTCCAGGTGCTCGACAACCCGTTCGACACGGTCAGCCTGCTGCGGATCGCGAACAAGCCGCGCCGCGGCATCGGCGACTCGTCCCTCGCGCGGCTCCAGAACTACGCGAGCGGCCGCGGGATCTCGCTCTGGGAGGCGATGGAGTTCCCCGAGGAAGCCGGGCTCGCGACGAAGTCGGCGAAGGCGGTGACGAGCTTCCGCACGATGATCCAGTCGCTGATGTCCGAGCTCGACCGCCCGGTCGCCGACATCGTCCAGGACGTGCTCGAGCGCTCGGGCTACATCGACTCGCTCGAGGCCGAGCGCACGGTCGAGGCGCAGGGGCGGCTCGAGAACCTGCAGGAGCTCGTCGGCGTCGCGCAGGAGTACCAGCAGCAGGCGGACGAGCCGTCGCTCTCGTCGTTCCTGCAGGAGATCTCGCTCTACTCCGACCAGGACGCGATTCGAGGCGAGGCATCGCTCGTCACGCTGATGACGCTGCACAACGCGAAGGGCCTCGAGTTCCGCGCCGTCTTCATGATCGGGATGGAGGAGGGGATCTTCCCGCACGCGCGCTCGATCGAGGAGAACTCGCTCGAGGAGGAGCGGCGCCTGGCCTACGTCGGTTTGACGCGTGCGCGCGAGCGGCTGACGCTGCTGCACTCGTCGTCGCGCGCGCTGTACGGCGGGCGGAACTACAACCTGCCCTCGCGCTTCCTGGACGAGCTCCCCACCGAGCACGTCGAGCGCGAGCGGCTCGCGCCCGCGACCTGGAGCGCTCGCTCGCCCGGCGCCGGAGATCGCTCCGCGCACGAACGTCCCGACCCTCATCGACCGGCGACTCGGTGCGGCACGGCACGCTCGGCGAGGGCGTGGTCACGCGGATCGAGGCCGGCGGCGTCGTCACGGTGCGCTTCGCCGACGACGGCACCGAACGGCGCCTCGTGCTCGACTACGCGCCGCTTGAGAAGATCGCGTAGTGGCGATCGAGATCCGTCAACCCGCGGACGAAGCGCGAGCTCCGGTCCGCGATGGCAGATCGCCTTCACCGAGGGCATCACGGAGGAGGACTGGGAGCGCGAGCGGATCACGCTTCCGCTTCACCGCGCGGTGGCGGCGTTCGACGACGGGCGCGCGGTCGCGCTCGCGGGCGCGTACCCGTTCGAGCTGACGATTCCCGGGGGCCAGCTGCCGTGCGCCGGTGTGACGTGGGTCGGAGTGCAGCCGACTCACCGCCGACAGGGGATCCTGCGCCGGCTGATGACGCAGCAGCTCGCGGACGCGCGCGAGTGGGGCGAGCCGATCGCGGCGCTCTGGGCCTCCGAGGCTGCGATCTACGGGCGCTTCGGCTACGGGCTCGCGGCGCCGAGCGCGGCGCTGAAGGCCGACAGCGGCCGCTTCGAGCTGCGCGACGATCCCGGCAGGCAGGGCAGCTGGCGGCTCGTCGACGCCGCGACGGCGTACGACCTGGTCCGGCCGGTGCACGAGCACGTGCGGCAGCAGCGCCCCGGCATGCGGACGCGCGACGAGCACTGGTGGCGCAAGCACCGTCTCGCCGACCCCGAGAGCTGGCGTCGCGGCGCGAGCCAGAAGTTCTACGCGGTGCTCGAGCTCGACGGTGCGGTCGCCGGCTATGCGATCTACCGCGTGAAGGACGAGTGGGAGGCGAGGCTTCGCGAAGGGCGTCGTGCGCGTGATGGAGGCCTTCGGGACCTCGCCTGCCGCGGAGCGGGAGGTGTGGCGGTACCTGGCCGGGATCGACCTCACGACGACGGTCGACGCCTATCCGTTCGATCCCGCCTCGCCGCTCTTCCTGATGGTGCGCGACGCGCGCGCGCTGCACATGGTCGTGCACGACGGGCTCTGGCTGCGGCTCGTCGACGTCGACGCGGCGCTTCGCGCGCGCTCGTACCGGAGCGGCGAGCCGGTCGTCGTCGGCGTGCGCGACGAGTTCTGCCCGTGGAACGAGGGCGCGTACCGCCTGGGCGCCGAGCCCGGTCGCACGGACGCCGCGCCCGAGCTCGAGCTCGACGTCGCAGACCTCGGCGCCGTGTACCTCGGCGCCTTCGACTTCGCGCACCTCGCGCGTGCCGACCGCGTGCGCGAGCTCACGCCGGGCGCGCTCGAGCGCGCTTCCGACCTCGTGCGCACACCGCTGCCGCCCTTCTGCCCGGAGGTGTTCTGATGTTCGACGTTCGCCCGACCGAGAACCTGGAGGACTTCCAGCGCGCGTTCCTCGCGATCGGCCAGTACTTCGGCGCCGAGCCGACGCCGGAGCGCGCGGAGAAGTTCAGCCAGAGCCTGCCGTTCGAGCGGATGCACGCCGCGCGCGAGGACGGCGCGATCGTCGGCGGTGCGGGCGTCTTCCCGTTCGAGATGGCAGTTCCGGGCGGGATCGTCCGCTGCGCCGGCGTCACCGTCGTCGGCGTGTACCCGACGCACCGCCGCCGCGGCGTTCTCCGCGCGATGATGCGCGCGCAGCTCGACGACATCCACGCCCGCGGCGAGCCGATCGCGGCGCTCTGGGCCTCCGAGGAGACGATCTACGGGCGCTTCGGCTACGGGATGGCGTCGTACACCGGCGAGATCTCGCTCGCACGCGAGCACTCCGAGTTCGCGCACCCGTTCGAGCCGCGCGGACGCGTGCGCCTGCTCGAGCCGGCCGAGGCGCTCGAGCTGCTCCCGCCGATCTGGGAGCGCGCGCTTCAGCAGACGCCCGGGATGTTCAGGCGCGAGCGCCCGTGGTGGGAGAACCGGGTCGTGCACGATCCGCCCGAGCGCCGCGAAGGCGGCGGCCCGAAGCGCTTCGCGCTGCTCGAGCTCGACGGCGAGCCGCAGGCCTACGCGATCTACCGGCACAACCCGAAGTGGGACGAGGGCTCGTCGGCGGCGCGGCTCGGCGTGGTCGAGGCGATCGGCGCGACACCGCGCGGGACCGCGGAGATCTGGCGCTTCCTGCTCGACATCGACTGGCAGGCGTCGATCAGCGCCGACCTGCTGCCGATCGACCACCCGCTCTTCTTCCTGCTCGCCAAGCCGCGACGGATGAAGTACCGCGCTGGGCGACGGGATCTGGGTGCGCGTCGTCGACGTCGGTGCGGCGCTCTCGGCTCGCTCGTACGCGCACGACGGCGAAGTCGTGTTCGAGGTCGCCGACGCGTTCGCGCCGTGGAACGAAGGTCGCTGGAAGCTCGGCGGACGGCTCGTGCGAGCGAACGGACGACGACGCCGACCTGCGCTGCGACGTGACCGCGCTCGGCTCCGTGTATCTCGGCGGCTTCACGTTCGCCGAGCTGGCGCGCGGTCTCCGCGTGGAGGAGCTTCGGGAAGGCGCAATCGACCGCGCAGACTCGATCTTCCGCCGCACCGCGGTCGCGCCCTGGTGCCCCGAGATCTTCTGAGCTACCCTCCCTCGCTTCGTGAGGGCGTTGGTCGTCGTGTTGGGGTCGCTTGCGCTGGTCCCGTCCGCCTACGGGTGGACGGACAGCGGGCGTCAGCTTTCCCTCGACTGGCCCGCGGAGGGCCGGTTGAACTCGCCGTTCGGCCATGACGGCTAGCCGGCCGCACTCCGGGCCTCGACATCGGCGTGCTCCGCTCGCTCGACGTGCAGGCGGCCGAGGACGGCGTCGTCACGCGCGTCGGCTGGATTCCCGGCTACGAGGGCTACGGCATGATCGTCGAGGTGCAGCTGAACGAGCGCTACTCGACGTTGTACGCGCACCTCTCGAAGGCGACCGTGCGCGTCGGCCAGAGCGTGACCGCAGGCGAGCGTCTCGGCATCGCCGGCTGCACGGGCTGGTGCACCGGCACGCATCTGCACTTCGAGCTCCGCGACCACGAAGTCCCCATCGATCCGATGCCGCTGATCACTGGGTACAATTCGGCGTTCTAGGGCGGTTAGCTCAGTTGGGAGAGCACCAGCTCGACAAGCTGGGGGTCACTGGTTCGAGCCCAGTACCGCCCACTCAGGAAAGCCCCCGCAACCGGGGGCTTTCGTTTACGTCGAACCCGAACTCGCGACGCCGAAGCCTCCCTCAGCCCACCCTCAGTAGTGCCTCAGCCGGTCGCGACATGGTTGCTGCGTGACTTGGATTCGACGGACTTCAGACGACAGAGGGAGGAACACGTCATGCGGCAACGAGTAGTCGTGTCTCTGTTCGCGATTGGTGCGCTCGCCCTGGCGGCGTCGCCTGCCGGGGCGCGGAGCTCCTCGTGCGTGGGGCAGTTCGCGTCGGGGTCGGCGCAGGCGGATGGTAGAGCGTTCGGCGCCGACATTAGCTTTGGGGCGCAGTTCGCGAGCCAGCCGAACTTCGGTGCCGGTGTCGTCGCGCCCTTCGCGCATGAGCCGCGCGAGGCGTGCTGACGCAAACAACAAGGGGGCCAGGCTGAGCGAGACGGGCCTGCGGCGCACCCGACTCTGTGGGGAAGGCCTGACCCCCATCATCCGTTCACTCAGGCTCGTGCGACTCCTTCCGTCCCTCGACTCAGGGAGAAACCGCAAGATCCGCACTCGGGCCGACTCTGCTGTATGAGGGGGTCGTCCGTAAGAATGGGGAGATGCGACGGGCGGCCCCCTCAGACCGGCGGCGACCGCACGCCGGCGAAAAGCCGTAGGGTTGAACCGTGGACTGGCTCTGGTTCCTCGGGTTCGTCGCGGCCGTCGCCTGGATCGTCGCGATCGTCGACATGGTTCGGCGGCGCGCCTCGCTCTCGCGCGGGCAGCTCGCGGCCTGGGTGCTGATCGTGATCATCCTTCCCGTCCTCGGGACGATCCTCTACTGGGTGTTCGGCCGGAAGCCTGCGGTCTAGCTCGGGCTCACAGAAGCTTCGAGAGCTTGTTCCAGAGCCAGGACTGGCGGCGCTCTTGCGACGTCGTGAGTGGCTCACCGGGGATCGAGCGGGCGATGTCCGGCTCGAAGAGCCGCTCTTCGATGAGCGCGGCGGTTTCGGCGCTACGGGCGATCATCATGATCTCCGAGTTGCGGTAGAGCGCCCAGGCGTCGAGATTCACGGTTCCGAAGCTGACCACGTCGTCCGCGACCACCACCTTGGCGTGGACGACCGTGTCCGGCAGCTCCCACACGGCGACGCCGGCCTCGAGCAGGTCCGGGTACCGGTGCTTCAGCGCAGCCGTGGCCTGAGCGTTGTTCGACTTCTGCGAGATGACAAGCCTCACCTGCACGCCGCGCCGCGCCGCCGCGACGATCCGGTCGATCATGCTGCGGTCGGTCACGTAGGGGTTCATCAGATCGAGGCGCTCGCGGGCTGAGTCGATCTGCGCCGCGATCGCCTGAGACGCGGCGACGTGCCCGCCGGGAATCACCTGCGCGAGCGCGATCGGCGTCTGGCCGGGATCGGCCGGCTCCGGGAAGAGCGACGAGAGCTCGGACGGAAGCGGCCCGCCGTGGCCGTGGAAGCTCGTCAGAAAGGCCGCCTGCGCCTGGCGAACGACATCGCCGGTGACCCGAACCATCACGTCGTGGAAACCGCCGTTCTCGAAGTGGTCCTCGATCCCCGCGCCGCCGGTCCACGCGATTACGCCGTCGATCACGTAGAGCTTGCGGTGATCGGCTCGGCCGATCTCGTCCTGTCTCCAGTCGAACCGCTGGCCGTCGGGGTAGAGGCCGTCCAGGTCGGGCGGGAAGACGTCGTTGACGACGATCTGGGCTCCGGCGGTCGCGAGGCCCGTGAACATCTCCCGCGCTTGCTTGTACGGCCTCGAGCCGAACCCGTCCACGATCACCCGGACCTCCACGCCCTCCGCCAGTTTCCGCTCCAGGAGCGCTGCCATCCGCTTCCCGACCTCGCCCTCGCGCCAGCCGAACATCAGAATGTGCACCGTCGACTCGCGCAGCCTCCACGTCGGCGAAGATCCGCGGGAAGAAGTTGACGCCCTCCGCCCACGGCTCGATCGTCGCCGCGGTCGACCACGCGAACGGCAGCGCCGCGTCGTGCGGGCGTGCCCCGCCTTGTGCCACGAACGCCTCCGTCGCAGCCTGAGCACCCGCCGGCGTGACCGCGTCAGAGGGTGGCGGCCAGCTCGGCCGCTGGGTGACCCCGAGCACCCGCCGGTAGGCCACGACGAAGACCAGGGTGAACGCGCCGAGCACGAGTGCAAGAGCTTTGCGCACGACCCGAAACATGCCACAGGCGCTTCGCTCTGGTCCCGTCGTGCGGTGTGTCGACCGAGAGGCCTGTCACGATGCGAGCAACCGGGGGTCCCTGAATCAGGAGGCGTAGATGAACGAGAACCGCTCGATGGCAGGGTGGATCGGCTTTGCCAGCATGTTGTTGCTCCTCGTCGGCGTCATCGACTTCTTCCAGGGTCTGGTCGCCGTGTTCGAGGACGACTACTACGTCGTCACGAAGTCGGGCTTTCTGGCCGTCGACCTGACGACGTGGGGTTGGACGATGATGCTCTGGGGCATCCTGCTGGGTCTTGCGGGCCTCGGGCTGGCGGCGGCGCAGGGATGGGCGCGCTGGTTCGCGATCATTCTCGTTTCGCTGAACGTCCTCGCGCAGCTCGGCTTCGCCGGCAACAGCCAGTACCCGCTGTGGGCTCTGACGGTGCTGACGCTGAGCATCTTCGTGCTCTACGCCCTCACGGTGCGCTGGACGCGAGAGCAAGGCCGATCTACAGGGCCGGATGTAGCGGCTCCGAGCCAAGGAGTTCCCACGAGAAGAGCCCCGCGTGACGGGGCTCTTTCTTCTTACTTCACGTGCTAGCGCAGCGCGTCGATCGACGCGGTCGCGACGATCCCGTCGACGCTGCGCGCCAGCTCCGCGTCCAGGGTCACGAACGCGTCTGCCTGCAGCTGAGTGAGCGCGACGTACTCGGCGTCGTAGGTCGAGGCCCAGCCCAGTTGATCCGCGACCTCCCAGGCCCGGCGCCTGAGCACGGCGTCGCCGAGCAGCCTGATCTTGATCCGCCCGATGCGGGCGAGGCGCTCGCGCGCGACGTCGGCGGTGACCTCACCCCGCTGCACGGCCTCGTGCAGAAGCGAGAGCGTCTGGGACCGAAGGAGCGTCGGTGCGAGGAGCTCGTGCGCGTCAGAGACCTCGACTTCCTCGCTCGCCAGGTGGAGGACGGCGCCGGCGTCGACGACGAATCTGGCCATCGGCGGCAACCCTAACGTTTGACTCCAGCCGCGAGACCTGGGACAGTGGCTCCCGTGTGCTGTCTCTTCCTCGCCGCGTTCGGGATCGGCCCGCGCTTCGCGCTGCTGCTCTGGTGGCTCTTCGGCGACCGTGTCAGTTTTGCGTTCGACTCCTGGGTCTGGCCGCTCCTCGGGCTGCTGCTCGCCCCGTGGACGACGCTCTTCTACCTGCTGATGTGGTCTGCCGTGGGTGGCGTCTCGGGCTGGGATTGGCTGTTCGTCGGGTTCGGCGTGATGCTCGATGTCGCCTCGTACAGCTCGAAGTACGTGAAGGCCCACGTACGACACCCGGTACTCGTCTCCACCGCCCGCGATCTAGCTCCCGCTCGCTCGAGGTCGCGCGTCGACCGGCAGGGCCAATACGCTTCCCCCGCCTACTCGGAGAGGGGAAACCAATGAGAAATCGCTGGCCGGTGGTGTTGTCGAGTTACCGCGCTCGTCGTCGCCGTGCTCGGCGCGACACCCGTCGGGGAGGCGGCGTTGAACGCCCTGCCGCGCGCCTCGGTCGGGCCGCTGCAGCTGAAGGCCAACGCCGTGACGAGCGTGAAGGTGAAGAACGGCTCGCTGCTCCGCGCCGACTTTCGCGCCGGTCAGATCCCGGCCGGGCCGACCGGTCCGGCGGGGCCCGCAGGGGCGCAGGGCGCGCCCGGCACGAGCGGCCTCCAGACCGTGTTCACGACCAGCGCGATCAACTCGACCGCGACGCGCACGCTCACCGCGACCTGTCCGAGCGGCAAGACGGCGCTCGGGGGCGGGGTTGCGGTCACCCCGACCACGGCGTCCGAGGTGGCGATCACGACGAGCTATCTCGCGAACTCGACGACGTGGACCGCGTCGGCGCACGAGGTCAACGCGCAGGTCGCAAACTGGGGCCTGAACGTCGTCGTGATCTGCGCGCTCGTCGCGCCGTAAGCTCCGACAGACAGGAACGCTCAGGAGCGCTCGTCCTCGTCCCAGGGCGGGCGCTCCTGCGCACGGCGCCGCGCGAGCTCGCGCGCCTGCTCGACGAAGCGTTTCGTGTCGGCCTCGTGCGCCTCCTCCATGAACTGGCCGGGCGGCTTCTCGGGACGCTCGTCGCGGTCGTTTCCCTCCACGTCGGAAGGGACCCCGACGAGTGTCCGGTCTTGCGGCATGCTGATGGCGTGAACACGATCCCGGACGACACCAGGCTCGGTGCGGTTCAGCTGACCGTCTCCGACCTCGACCGCTCTGTCGACTACTACGAGCGCGAGATCGGGCTCGTCGTTCGTGAGCGCGAGGCGGGACGTGCGGCGCTCGGCACCGGCGGGGAGGACCTGCTCGTGCTCGTCGAGGAGCCGGGAGCGAAACCGGCCGACGGCTTTTCCGGTCTCTACCACTTCGCGCTGCTCGTGCCCGAGCGCGCGGACCTCGCGCGCTGGCTCGCGCACGCCGCGCGAGACCGCGTGCAGCTCGTCGGGCTGTCGGACCACTTCGTGAGCGAGGCGCTCTACCTCCGCGACCCCGACCACCACGGGATCGAGATCTACGCGGACCGCCCACGCGAGCTCTGGGACGGGCAGGTGTGGCAGCGCATGACGTCGTTGCCGCTCGACACCGACGATCTCCTGTCGGTGCTGGACGATCCTGCGAGCGCGCCGTTCGACGGGCTGGCGCGGGGCACCGTCATGGGGCACGTGCACCTACGCGTCTCGGAGATCGCGTCGACCGTCGCGTTCTACGGCGACTCCCTCGGCTTCGGTCTGATGGCGCAGCTCGGTGCCCACGCCGCGTTCCTGAGCGCGGGCGGCTACCACCATCATCTCGGCGCGAACACGTGGGAGAGCGCCGGGCGAGGGCAGGCGCCCGCCGGCTACGCGACGTTGCGGCACGCGACGATCGTCCTCCCGAGCTCGGAAGCACGGGACACGCTCGTCGAGCGGGCGGGTGGGGCGGTGGACGAGGTCGACGGCGCGCCGGTGATCCAGGACCCGAGCGGCAATCGGCTCGCCCTCACGCCTCGCCTGACCCTCAAGCGGAAGGCGTCCTCGGCCGATGAGGGGGCGTGGGCACGTCCCCGACTCCGACTCCCCCTGCGTACGACCCCAAGGTCATCGAGCAGTTCGCGGAGAAGCTGTACCGCAAGGCGTCGTCGTTCGTCGCCGGCTCGGTGGTCATCGGCGCCTCGCTCGGCGCCGCCTTCGGGGCCGTCCCGCTCACCTCGCTCGGTGAGGCCTGGCCGATTCCGTCCTACCTCGGGTTCGCCACGCTGCTGCTGGGCGGGCTGCTCGGCGCGGTGATCGGTTACGTGATCGGCGACACCCGCTCGTTCGGCTACCGCCTCCAGGCGCAGTCGGCGCTCTGTCAGCTGCAGTCGGAGCGAAACACGGCGTTCGTTGCCCGGGCCATCTCGGCTCGCGCGTCGGCGCCGGCGCCGCGTCGAGCGCAGCCGGTTCCGCAGACGCCTTCAGCTCCCCCGGCAGCACAGCCCGCTGCGGAGGCGAAGCCCCCCGTGTCGCAACCTCCGCTGTCGCCTCCGGTCTCGAAGACGCACGTCGCGTAACCGCGACTACTTCGTGACGGTCAGCGTCGCCCGCATCCCGCGCGCGCGATGGTCCGCGATCGTGCACCAGAGCGCGTAGCGGCCCGGGTAGAGCCGGAACGAGATGCTGCGATCTTCGCCGGGGGAGACCTGCGGAGTCACGTAGGTCCGCGCTCCCGTTGCGGTTCGGCGCAACGCCAGGTCGTGAGGATCTTCGCCGAGGTTGACCAGCTGCACGATCAGGCGGCTCTGACGGAGCTTCGCCCGCGAGAGCACGAGGTCGAACTCGCTCGCCGTGACCTGCATGCGCGAGGGAGGCCGGCTCGTCGCCGCGTACGCCGCGGGAGCGACGAGCGCCGCCGCGAGAACGACCGCGAGCGCGAACACCCTCATCGCAGGAGCGTCGGGCGGGCGAACGACGCAGCGCCCGGGATGATCGCCGCGGCATCGGTGTCGAACCACTGCTCGAGGATCGCGCTGTAGACGCCGCGGAAGTCCGAGGTCGCGCGCAGGTTGCCCTGCTCGTCGAGGCCGCCTCCGAGCCCCGGGAACTCGCCGATCATCCGTCCGTGCACGCGGGACCCGATCAACAGTCCGAGGCCGGCGGCACCGTGGTCGGTCCCGTCCGAGCCGTTCTCGCGCGCGCGTCGCCCGAATTCCGACCAGACGTGAACGAGCACGCGGTCGGCGAGCCCACGCGCCTCGAGGTCGCGCTGGAAGGCCACGAGCGAGTCGGCCGTCAGCTTGAGCGCCGTGTTGAGCTCGTCGGCCTGGTCGGCGTGGGTGTCGTACATGCCCGGTGCCTTCAGCGCGGCGCAGCGAATCGGCAGCCCTGCCGAGAGCATCGCCGCCAGCCCCGCGAGGCGGCGCGGGAAGTCGTTCGTCGACTGCGGGTACGAGGACGGGACCTGGCCGACGCCCGCGCCGAGCCCTTGCAGCTCGCGCCTGAGCCGATGCGACTGGGCGGACGCGGAGGCGACTTCGCGGATCGCGCGGTCGCGACTCCCCAGGTGGGCGGTCCCGAGCTCTCCGACCGCATCGAGGATCCGGGTCTCGAGCGCGGTCGCATCGCGACGCGCGGCGAACGTGTAGCGGTCGGGCCCGTCGATCGACGCGACCGGGACCTTCCCGGTCGCGAGCGCGGGCTGGAGTCGGTTGTCGAGCGAGAGGCCCTGGAGCGGGTTGTCCGCCGATCCGACCCGGTCGAGGTAGCGGCCGAGCCACCCCGTCGCGAGCCCCGCGTCCGTCGCGCCCACCTCCCAGTAGTGCCGCGAGGTGAAGTGCGACTTGTCCGGGCTCGTGTAGCCGATCGCCGGGATCACGCTGACCTTGCCCTCGCGGTGCAGCTGCGCGAGCGAGGTCAAGGACGGATGCCAGTGCAGCCTGCCGTCCTCGCCGAACACCGATCCCGAGGACTGCGGGAGCGCGAGCGTGGGGCGGTACTGGTAGTAGAGCGGGTCGGCGGCCGGGAACAGCATCGAGAGCGAGTCCGCACCGCCGTCGAGGAAGACCGAGACGAGCACGCGGTCGCTCGTCGCCGCGTGAGCAAGCCCGTCGATGTCGAGCACGCTCAGCCGATCGAGGCCGTACACCGTCAGCGCGGCGCCGAGACCTTTCGCGAGGAAGCTTCGACGAGTCAGTCCTGTTCCCGCCGGCGCGGGCATTCCGGGCTCGATCGCAGGCAAGCCGTCGCCGGCGACCGCGTGCGCGCGTCCGAAGTCGTCGCAGGCGCAGGCTCGACGTGTCACGAGGTCTGGACCTCGGGCGAGAGCGCGAGGAGCTGCCGGACGGCCTGCTCCGCGACTTCCGGCGTGCTCGACTTCAACGTGTCCTGGGCGAGGCGGGTCGCGACCGCGCGCGTGGGCTTCGTCAGCGTGCGGATACCGAGTGCCGCGGCTGCACGGTCGACGAGCGCAGAAGCGCTGCGCGCGGGGCTGCGTGACGCCGACGCGCGCAGGGCCGTCCCTGCGACGAACCAGCGGCCGCGGAAGGTCGACGTGTCGAGCCAGCGGTTGTCGTCCCAGCCCGCGACGTTCGGAGGGCGAAAGAGACGTTGGCCCGCTTCGGCGCTGAGGTTCGCCCAGTTCGCGTCCTGCACGCCGCGACCGAGAGCGCGCAAGAGCCCGGCTGCATACACGACCGGCGGCTTGACCATGCGCGGGCCGGTGTAGAGCGCCGGATGCTGGAGGATCGCCTCGACGACGGGCCTCACCTGGTAGCCGTTGCGGTAGAGCGCCTCGAGCGAGCGCTGAGTCGCCGCAGGAGGCGCGGTCGGGATGAAGTAGCTCCACAGCTTCGAGACGAAGAAGGACGGGTGGTTGGGGTGCTCACGGCACAGGCGGCAGGCGTCCTGCCAGTCGAAGTCGCCGCTCTTGCCGAACACGGTCTTCACGCCCGCGTCGTGGAGACGGGGGACATAGCTGAAGTCGTACGTCCCCTCCGCTGGCCGGCGGACGCCGCGCCAGCCGGTGAGTGCGCGGGCCTGCTCGCGGATGTCCTGCTCCGTGTACCCGCGGTTCGCGCCCAGGGTGAAGAGCTCCATCAGCTCGCGGGCGTAGTTCTCGTTCGGCGACCGCACGGTGTTCTTGTCGCCGTTCAGCCAGCGGAGCATCGCCGGGTCCTTCGTCACGTCCTCGAGGAGCTGCGCGAAGGAGCCGAGCGCGTGGCGCCGGAAGAGCTCGTTCTGGTCGATCATCCCCTTCTGCGGGATTCCGCCGACGCGCTGCGTCGCGAACCAGTCGTGCCACACCAGCGCCATTCGCTCGACGAGGGGGCGGGAGGTCCGAACCATGCGATCCAGCCACCACATGTGGTCGTGGCCGTTGACGTCGAACGGCGCGATCGGGCGGCCCTGCGCGTCGCGCGGCTCCGGCCCGACGAGCCGCTCGGGGCCTGGACGGGTCAGCGAGCGAACCGCACCGGGAAGGCCTTTCTTCGCCAGCCGTGCGACGTCGCCCCGGCGCGGCCCGAAGCCGGCCCGCCACAGCAGCCGCTCGGCCTGGGGGGCGCCGAAGGAACCGCGATAGACAGGAATCGACGCCACAATCGGTTTTGTAGCGCGGCTACGGGCGCCGTGTGGTCAACGATTCGTAAGGAAATGTGAGACGGGCCCCCGTGAGGGGAGCCCGTCCCACAGTCGATGGGGTGCTGCGGAGCTACGACTTCTTGCGGCGAGTCGCGGTCTTGCGCTTCCGCGTGCCCGTGGTCTTGCGCTTGCGCGCGGTCGTGCTCTTCTTGCGCGTGCCGGTCGTCTTGCGCTTGCGCGCGGTCGTGCTCTTCTTGCGCGTGCCGGTCGTCTTGCGCTTGCGGGCCGTCGTGCTCTTCTTGCGCGTGCCGGTCGCCTTGCGCTTCCGGGTGCCCGTGGTCTTGCGCTTGCGGGCCGTCGTGCTCTTCTTGCGCGTGCCGGTCGTCTTGCGCTTCCGGGCGCCCGTCGTCTTCCGCTTGCGCGTGCCGGCCGCCTTGCGTCTGCGGTCTTGCGCGCCGCGGTCTTCCGCTTGCGCGTGCCGGCCGCCTTGCGTCCTGCGGTCTTGCGTGTGGCGGTCTTGCGCTTGCGCGTGCCGGCCGCCTTGCGTGCGGCGGTCTTGCGCTTGCGGGCGGTCCCGGCCTTCTTGCGCGTTCCGCTCGCCTTGCGGCGGGTGGAAGTCGCCTTCTTCTTTCTTGTTGCGCGTGTTCTGGTGCCGATCTCTTCTTCCTCGACACTCATCTCATCTTCGAACATTCAATCTCCTCCTAGTCGGATATCCGTTCGACCACTGGGGCAACATCGGCCTGCGCCAAGATTCCCACCAGAGAGCCGTCTTCCTGCCATTCCACGACAACACGGGTGACGACGTGACGATCGGTCACCATGCGCGGAGTGCTGATCATTGCGTCACGGATGTTCTTCCCCATCGTTTTGTTGTTCACCTCGCTCGTTGTTTGTCGCAACGTGCGTTTGCCCGCGTCCGTGTTGTCGCAAACAGGACAATGACAAAGGCATCGGACAGACAATGCACGAATGTGAGCGTCCGTGCATGCACTGTCACTCGTTCGGGGTAACACGACGGTGCATACGCACGCGTATTTCATGCGCAGTGAAATGTGATCGATGTGTTGCGTGACGTGCGCGAACGATTCGATTGCGTTGTCACGTCGCGTTGCTCGACGTGAGCGTGCGCGTGAGTGGACCGCGTCACGCGAAGATCGCCGTGCGACGCGTGCGCGCCGACGTCATCGCAGCCTCGTCGAACCTGTGTTCGGTGCCGTCGCTCGGCGCTAGTCGGCGCCGGGATCGTCCTGCTCGTCGGTCTCGCCGCTCGTGGGATCGGGCGCCGGCGAGTCGTCGAGCTCCTCGTTGCGGTCGTCTTCGCGAGGCGTTGGCTGCGCTACGTTCTCTGTCATGAAGGTCGTCCTACCCGACGAGACCGAACTCGAACTTCCCGAAGGCGCGACCGGGCTCGACGCCGCGCGCGCGATCGGCCCGAAGCTCGCCGAGCAGGCGGTGCTCCTGCGCTCCAACGGAAGCGTGCAGGACCTGCGCCAGCCGCTCGAGGACGGACAGCAGATCCAGATCGTCACGACGCGCGACAAGGACGATCCCGACGCGCTCTACGTGCTGCGGCACTCGGCCGCGCATCTGCTCGCCGAGGCGGTCCGGCGTCTCTATCCGGGCGTGAAGATCGCGATCGGCCCGCCGATCGAGAACGGCTTCTACTACGACTTCGAGTTCCCGGAGCCGATCCGCGAGGACGACCTCGAGAAGATCGAGGCCGAGATCGCGCGCGAGCTGAAGGAGGGCCGCGAGTGGTCGCGCGAGGAGATCGACGCCGACGAGGCGAGGCGGATCTTCTCCGAGCAGGGGGAGAACTACAAGGTGGAGCTCGTCGACACCGCGGACGGGCCGATCACCCTCTACACGCAGGGCGACTTCACCGACCTCTGCCGCGGTCCGCACCTCCAGAACTCGAAGCCGATCAAGGCGCTCAAGCTGACGAGCCTCGCCGGCGCGTACTGGCGCGGCGACGAGCACAACAAGCAGCTGACGCGGATCTACGGCACCGCCTTCTACTCGCAGGAGGATCTCGACCGCCACCTCGAGCGGCTGGAAGAGGCGCGCAAGCGCGACCACCGCCGGCTCGGGCGCGACCTCGACCTGTTCCACCTCTCCGAGCACTCGCCGGGCTCGCCGTTCTGGCACCCGAAGGGAATGGTGATCTGGAACGCGCTCGAGGACCTGCGCCGGCAGGAGAACGCGAAGCGCGGCTACGAGGAGGTCAAGACGCCGCTCCTCTACGACATCGAGACGTACATCACCTCGGGGCACTACGACAACTACAAGGAGAACATGTTCTTCGTCGACGCCGGCGTCGAGGACGACGAGCGATGGCGCTGAAGCCGATGAACTGCCCGGGCCACATGCTGCTCTTCGGCTCGCGAGCTCCGCTCGCTACCGCGACCTGCCGATGCGCTACGCGGAGTCCTCGACGCTGCACCGCAACGAGCCCGGCGGAACGCTGCACGGGCTGCTCCGCGTGCGGCACATCACCCAGGACGACGCGCACGTCTTCGTGACCGAGGATCAGATCCAGGACGAGATCGACGGGATGATCGACTTCGTCAACTTCCTCTACGACCAGTTCGGGCTGAGCGCGCGCGCCGAGCTCTCGACGCGGCCGGAGAACCGGCTCGGCACCGACGAGCAGTGGGACCGCGCCGAGGCAGGCGCTCGAGGCCGCGCTGAAGCGCCACGGGATGGACTACGTGATCAGCCCCGGCGAGGGAACGTTCTACGGCCCGAAGATCGACCTGCACATGACCGACGTGCTCGGCCGCTCGTGGCAGATGGGGACGATCCAGCTCGACTACCAGATGCCGATGCAGTTCGGCCTCACCTACATGGGCGCCGACAACCGGGAGCACCACCCCGTCGTGATCCACCGCGCGCTGCTCGGGTCGCTCGAGCGCTTCATCGGGATCCTGATCGAGCACTACGGCGGCGCCTTTCCCGTTCTGGCTGGCGCCGGTGCAGGTCCGGATCATCCCGGTCGGCGAGGACCACCGCGCCGCCGCCGAGGAGATCGCCAAGGCTCTGCGCGAGGCCGGCTTCCGCGTGGACGTCGACGAGCGCGACGAGACGGTCGGCAAGCGGATCCGGGAGGGCGAGCTCGAGAAGATCCCCAAGGTGATCGTCTACGGCGACCGCGAGTCGGCCGAGTCCCTGTCCGTCCGGGACCGGGGCGGAGAGCAGTACCAGACGGGCCTGGTCGACTTCGTCCGCGAGCTTGCTACTCTGAAGCCCTGACCAAAGCAGGAGCGGACCCGTTCCTCACCCGGCGAGCCAGGAGCTCCGCACGGGTTCAACCGAGACGATTTTCGGGAGAAACGGGCCGCTGCGTGCAGCGGCTTTTGCCATTTGAGAAGGAGGACCTGAAGAGCTTGGTGAACAGTCTGTGAGGCCCCGCCGCAGGTTTGCGCCGGAGCCGCCGAGGCCGGCGAGGAACGAGCTCGTCAACGAGAACATCCGGTCGGCGCAGGTTCGGCTGATCGACGAGGACGGAGCTCAGCTCGGGATCCAGCCCACGAAGGAAGCGCTGGAGATCGCGTGGGCGCAAGAACCTCGACCTCGTCGTGGTCGCTGCCCAGGCCGACCCGCCGGTCGCGAGGGTGATGGACCACAGCAAGTACAAGTACGAGCAGGAGCAGAAGGCCAAGCTCGCTCGGAAGCACCAGCTTCAGGTCAACATCAAGGAGATCAAGTTCAGGCCGAAGATCGGGATTCACGACTACGAGACGAAGAAGGGCCACGTCGTCCGCTTCCTCAAGCAGCGGGCCAAGGTCAAGGTCACGATCATGTTCCGAGGGCGCGAGCAGCAGCACCCGGAGCGGGGACGTGACCTGCTGATGCGCCTCGCCGAGGACATCAAGGAGATCGGAGTGATCGAGTCCGCTCCGTTGCTCGAAGGTCGGAACATGACGATGCTGATGGCCCCGACGAAGACCGCAGGAGAAAAGCCCAATGCCAAAACAGAAGACACACAGCAGCGCGAAGAAGCGCTTCAAGATCACGGGGACGGGCAAGCTGCTCCGCCGGAAGGCGATGCAGAGCCACAATCTCGAGCACAAGTCAGCCAAGCGTAAGCGCGCGTTCCGTCGCGACCAGCCGGTCGCTCCAGCCGACGTCCGCGAGCTGAGCCGCTTGTTCCCCGGAATGGTCGAAGAAGAAGGTGAAGAGCTAGTGCCGCGCGTCAAGCGATCGGTCCACGCGCGCAAGAAGCGCCGCAAGGTGCTCGACCAGGCGAGCGGCTACTGGGGCCTCAAGCACTCGAGCTACAAGCGCGCGAAGGAGCAGGTCGAGAAGTCGCTCACGTACGCCTACCGCGACCGCAAGACGAAGAAGCGGATGCTGCGGCGGCTCTGGATCGTGCGGATCAACGCCGCCGCGCGCCAGCACGACCTCTCCTACAACCAGTTCATCTCGGGCCTCAAGAAGGCGGAGATCGAGCTCGACCGCAAGATCCTCGCCGACCTCGCCGTCTCCGATCCCGCCGCGTTCGGCCGGATCGCCGAGCAGGCGAAGGCCGCGCTCGCCGAACCAGTCTCGTCCTGATCACCTCGGCCGCGAACCCGCGGCTGAGGCTCGCGCGGCGCCTCGCCTCGCGCTCGCAGCGTGAGCGCGAGGGGCTCTTCGTCGTCGAGGGCGAGGATCTCGTCGAGGCGGCGCAGGCCGCCGGGATCGAGCCGGTCGACCTCTTCGTCGCCGGCGAGACGGTGACGCCGGAGGTGCTCGCGGAGATCTCGACGATGCCGCACCCGGCTCGCGCGATCGGCGTGTACCGCCGCGACGACCTCCCGCGCGGCGTCCGTCCGCTCTGCCTCGCGCTCTGGCACGTGCACGATCCCGGGAACGTCGGCACGCTCCTGCGCACGGCCGATGCGTTCGGCGCGTCGGTCGCGCTCTCGCCCGGCTGCGGCGACCCGACAGGCCCGAAGGCGCTGCGCGCGTCGATGGGCGCGGTCTTCCGCGTGCCGACCGCGTCGTTCGAGGACTCGGGCACGCCGCGCGTCGCGCTCGTCTCGCACGGCGGCACGCCGTTGCCGGAGCTCGAGCTCGGCGACGCGGTGACGTTCGTGCTGGGTGCGGAGCGCGAAGGGTCTGCCCGACGACGTGCTGCGCGGCTGCGATGCGGTCGCGACGATCCCGCAGGCCGGGCACGCCGACTCGCTGAACGTCGCGGCGGCCGGAGCGATCGCGCTCTACGAATCCGTGCGCCGCGCGTCCGCGTAGACCTTTCGGCGGCGCAGGGGAGGGGAGAGCGCGAGCGCGGGGGCGCCTACCAGGCGCCCCCGCCGCCGCCCCCTCCGCCGCCGCCACCGCCGCCGGAGAAGCCGCCGCCGAAGCCGCCGCCGCCCGAGTTCGGAGGTGCGAGCGCCGAGCCGAAGCCGGACGACAGGTCCGAGATGCCGAGCGCGGTCGGCCCGCTGCCGAGGTCGCCGTTCGGGCTGATCCAGAAGATCGAGCTCTGATCGTGCAGCTCCTGCGGCATGTGCAGGTGCGCGCCCTGGAGAACCCGCTCGGCGATCCCGAACGCGATCCCGTAGACGAGGTAGCGCTCCCAGAGCTCGAGCGAGACAGGCGGCGCCTCGGCGAGGCGCGGGAAGTCGGTGAGGTACCGGCGGAACGCGTCCCAGCGCTGCGCGTCGACCTGAGCGTCGGGCCGGCGCCTCCGCCAGAGCCGGATCGAGAACGCCGACGCGCCGGAGACGCCCGCGTTCACGAAGGAGCAGACGCCGAGCGAGAGCAGCACCACCGACTCCCACGTCGGCGCGACGCTCGACCAGCGCCGCTGGCCCATCGCGAAGAGGATCCAGCCGAGCACGCCGAAGACCACGACCGCGCCGATCAGCGGGATCAGCCCCGCGTTCGTGAACCAGTTGCGGTTTCCGACCTCCGTGCCGACCGCCTCCTTGAAGTCCTTGAACCGCTGCGCGTTCGACGTGCGGTCGTCCTCGATCCGGTCGCGGAACTTCGAGAGCCGCTCGGGGCCGTCGGAGAGGACGTCGTCGACGACGTTCGCGACCTCGGCCTCGTACGGCGTCAGGTCGAGCTCCTTGCCCTGCGAGAGCTCGAGGTCTGCGATCTCCTCGTGTCGCAGCCCGCCCCAGACGCTGCGCTCGGTCGTCACGCCCTCGGACTTGTAGCGCCCGCGCCGGATCAGGTCGAAGAGCGTCGCGGTGAACTCGTTCGAGCCGACCCGCGTCCGCTGCGCGACGAGCGAGGGCACGAGCGCGGGCTCCAGGTCGGTGGGCGGCTCCTGCTCGTACTCGCGGTCGTACCCGACGTCGAGCTCGCGCCCGTAGCGCCGGTACACGAAGTAGACGAACGCGAGCGCCGGAATCAGGCCGAGCAGGCCGAGCAGCAGCAGCGTGCGGGGGAGATGGTCGACCGCCTTGTCGATCCGCTCCCGGTCTTGCTCGTAGTCGTTTGCGGCGCCGACCTCCTCCGCGACGATCCGCGCGAGCGCGTTCCCCTCGCGGACGACGGCGTCGTCGGGGTTCGGCAGGTACTCGCGCGGAAAGAGCACGCGACCCTCGACGAACGTGCTCCGGCGGGACGTCGAGCGCGCGGAAGAGCGCCCGCTCGCCGTCGATCGTGACGTCGCCCGGCACCGACACCGGGTGGCCCCAGGCGCGCGTGACGGGACCCTGCGCGGTCACCGTCGCGGTCAGCTTCCCGAGTCGCTGCTCCCACTCGTCGCCCCAGAGCCTGATGTTGACGTCGACCACGTCGTCGTAGGCGACCGTGACCCCCTTGAGCCGGTACGAGAGCTCGAACGTCCGCTGCTCGTTCGTGGCGGAGTAGTGCCAGACGATCCGGATCCCGTCGCCCACGTTCGTGACGCCGAAGGTTCCCGGCGGCGAGAAGCAGCCGAGCTCGGTGCAGCCGCCCGACGTGAAGGCGCGGCGATCCTCGAGCACCTGCACGTCGCTGATCGACTCCCCGTCGCGGAGCGGGATGTCGCGGTACGCGCCGCTGAAGCTGCCGTCGTAGGCGAAGGTGATGCTGCTCTCCGACCGCGAGCGCTCCGGAGCTCTCGACGAGAACGTTCACCGTCGCCTCCGGGATCTCGAACGACTTCGCCTGCGCTGGTGCCGCGACCGCCAGGGCCGCGAGCGCGGCGATCAGAACTGCACGCGTGGCGCCTCCCGCGCGGGTTCCTCGATCTCGAAGAACGGCTTCTCCTCGAACGAGAACATGGACGCGACGAGGTTCGTCGGCACGGTCTCGCGCGCGTTCTCGTACGTCAGCACGGTGTCGTTGTAGACCTGGCGGGCGACGCGGATCTTGTCCTCGGTGTCGCCGAGCTGAGCCTGCAGCTGCTGGAAGTTCTCGCTCGCGCGCAGCTCGGGGTACGCCTCCGCGACGGCGAAGAGCCGCCCGATCGCGGCGGTGAGGACGTTCTCGGCCTGCCGCCTGTTCCGGGACGCTCCCCGCCTGCTGGGCGCGCGTCCGCGCGTTCGTGACCTCCTCGAACGTCGCGCGCTCGTGCGACGCGTAGCCCTTCACGGTCTCGACCAGGTTGGGGATCAGGTCGTAGCGGCGCTTGCAGCTGGACGTCGACCTGCGCCCACGCGTTGTCGACGCGGTTCCGCAGCCGGACGAGCCGGTTGTAGAGGACGACGAGCGCCAGCCCGAGCAGGACGGCGATCGCGATCGCCACGATGATCCAGGTCATGAGGGCGACTCTAACCCGGCGGGCGGCCGGCGATCCAGACCGAGTCCTCGCCGCCGCGGTACGGACGCCGGTCGAACCAGCCGAAGTGCCCGAGAACCTCGAAGCCGGCCTGCTCGATCAGCCCGCGCCACTCCTGCGGCGAGAGCCACGCGAGCTCCATCGTCGTCGCGTCCTCGGAGCCTCGGACCGAGAGGGTGAGGCGTCGGCGCTCGGTGTCCCACTCGGCGCGCTCGAAGATCCCCGGCTCGCGCTCCAGCCAGCGGCCGTGCGTCTCGGCGACGTCGTCGGCGCCGGGCGCGAAGACGTCGAACGCGAACCGCCCGCCCGGCACGAGCAGCCGGTGCGCCGCCGCGAGCGCGGCCAGACGCTCCTCGTCGGTGTGGAGGTGCAGGTACGCGCGGAAGGGACACGTGACGAGCGGGACGCGTTCGGACACCGGAGGATCGGCGAGGTCGCCGAGGCGGAGGTCGACGAGCTTCGCGACGCCGGCCGCCGCGGCGGCCTCCGCGCACACCTCGAGCATCCCGCGCGACGAGTCGACCCCGATCACCGGCACGCCGGCCGCCGCGGTCGGGACCGCGATGCGTCCGGTGCCCACGCCGAGCTCGACGACGCTGCCGGCCTCCTTCGCGAGGTCGACGTAGAAGCCGACGTCCTCGGTGACGCTGACCGACCACGGGTCGTAGATCCGGGCGATCCGGTCGTAGGCGCTCACGGCTTGCGCGCGACGAACACGTACTCGCGGCTCTCGTCCCCGAACGGCTCGCCCTCGAAGCCGCCGTAGAGCGCCTCGAGCTCGAGCCCCGCGACGTCGAGCAGCCCGAGCCACTCGTTCTTCGTCGCCCACCAGAGCGAGATCGTCCCGCCGGTCTCGAGCGTGATGTCGATCCGGTTGTCGCCGACGGCGTACTTCAGCGTGTGCGGGACGGGCGTCTCCTGGCGGTTGCCGTCGAGCATCATCGCGATCTTGTGGTCGAACGCGAACGCGTTCCACGCGAAGCGACCGCCGGGCTTCAGCGACGCCGCGACGCGCTCGAACGTCCTGCGCCGGTCGGCCCAGGTCGGGAGATGCAACAGGGATCGAAACGGGCAGTAGATGAGCGCCGCCGGCTCGTCGAGCGCGAGCTCGCTCATGTCGCCCACGCGCAGGTCGAGGTCGGCGCCCGTCTCGCGCGCCTGGTCGAGCATCTCCGGCGACGCGTCGATCCCGATCACGCGCCTGCCGGTTTCTCGCGCCACGGCCGCGGCGACCCGGCCCGTGCCCACCGCGAGCTCGACGATCGGCCCGTCCGCCTCCTTCGCCAGCCCGACGTAGAACGGCACGTCCTGGGTCATGTCGTTCGCCCAGCGGTCGTAGATCGCGGCGAAGGGCTCGTAGGCGCTCACGGCCGCATTCTCGTCTACAGTCGCCGCCGTGGACGTCGAGGCGCTCGAAGGCGAGGCGCTCGCCGCGATCGCCGAGGCGCGCTCCGCGGACGAGCTCGAGGAGGTGCGCGTCCGGACGCTCGGGCGCAAGAGCCCCCTGAAGCTCGCCCTGCGAGAGGTGCGAGACCGGGAGAGCGGGATGGCGCTGAACGCCGTCCGGGAGCGGGTCGAGCAGGCCCTGGCCTCGCGGCAGGCCGAGCTGACCATGCCCACCGACGACCCGACCTTCGACCCGACGCTCCCGGGTGACGAGCTCCCGCGCGGCTCGTACCACCTGCTCACGCAGCTTCGCCGTCAGATCGAGGACGTCTTCATCGGGATGGGGTACGAGATCTTCGACGGGCTCGAGGTGGACACGGTCGAGAACAACTTCGACGCGTTGAACACGCCTGAGGCGCACCCGTCGCGGGACCCTCGCGACACCTTCTACATCGGCGACGACACGGTCCTCCGCACGCACACGTCGCCGTCGCAGATCCGGGCGATGCGCACGATGGAGCCGCCGGTCTACATCGCCTCCCTCGGGCGGACCTACCGCCGCGACACCCTCGACGCGACGCACACGCCGATCTTCCACCAGGTCGAGGCGCTCGCAGTCGACCGGGACATCACGCTCGCCGACCTGCGCGGGACGATGCGCGCGTTCGCCGAGGCGATCTTCGGCGGCACGCGCGAGATCCGGATGCGCACGAGCTTCTTCCCGTTCACCGAGCCGTCGGTCGAGTTCGACATGACCTGCTACCTCTGCGACGGCGCCGGTTGCGCGTGTGCAAGCACTCCGGGTGGATCGAGATGGGCGGGGCCGGCGAGGTCGACCCGAACGTGCTCGACGGCGTCGGCTACGACCCGGACGAGTGGCAGGGCTTCGCGTGGGGCCTCGGGCTCGACCGGATCGCGTTCGCGCG
Source organism: uncultured Actinomycetes bacterium (assembly GCA_963819225.1). Classification (GTDB taxonomy): domain Bacteria; phylum Actinomycetota; class Thermoleophilia; order Gaiellales; family Gaiellaceae; genus JACCTU01. The sequence continues at coordinate 97,496 of CAWFVN010000027.1, forward strand.
GCACGGGGTGCCCGACCTGCGCCTGTTCTGGGAAAACGACATCCGCTTCCTCTCACAGTTCTAGTGGCATGAAAGTCCCCGTCTCCTGGCTCCGCGAGTACGTCGACTTCGGGCTCCCGCTCGAGGACGCTCGCGCGCAAGCTCGTCTTCACGAGCTGCGAGGTCGACCGGATCATTCCGCGCGGCGTTTCGGACGTCGACGGCAACCTCGGCAAGTTCCTCGTCGGCAAGGTGCTCGAGGCCGGCAAGCACCCGAACGCCGACCGGCTGCAGCTCTGCCAGGTGGACGTGGGGGAGGGCGAGCCGAGACAGATCGTCTGCGGCGCGTGGAACTTCGGAGCGGGGGCGACCGTCGCGGTCGCGCTGCCGGGTGCGCTGCTGCCCGGCGCCGAGCAGCCGCTCGGCGAGGCGAAGCTCCGCGGCGAGCTCTCGCGCGGGATGATCCTCTCCGAGCGCGAGGTCGACCTCGGCGCGGATCACAGCGGGATCATGGTGCTGGCCGACGGGCTCGAGCCGGGAACGCCCCTCGGCGACGTCCTCCCGCTGACGGACGACGTGCTCGACATCGAGACCGGCTTCAACCGCCCCGATCTCGCGTCGATCTACGGCATCGCGCGGGAGGTCGCCGCGGTCACGGGCGGCGTGCTCGCGCCGCCGCCCGGGCGCGACCCCGACGGAGGTGCCGAGGAGCAGGTCGACGTCCGCGTCGAGGACTTCGAGGGTTGCCCGCGCTACGTCGGGCGGCTGTTCCGCGGCGCGACCGTCGGCGAGTCGCCGCTCTGGCTCAAGGCGAGGCTGCTCGGAGCGGGCATGCGACCGATCTCCAACGTCGTCGACGTGACGAACTACGTGATGCTCGCGCTCGGGTCGCCGCTGCACGCCTTCGACGTCGCGCGCCTCGCGGAGGGACGGATCGTCGTCCGGCGGGCGAAGCAGGGCGAGAAGATGCGCACGCTCGACGGGAACGAGCGCGAGCTGACCCCCGCAGATCTCGTGATCGCCGACGCGACGCACCCCGTCGCGATCGCCGGGATCATGGGCGGCGAGGAGAGCGAGGTGCGCCCGGAGACGACCGACCTGCTGCTCGAGGCGGCCAACTTCGACCCGCTCACCGTGCTGCGCACGTCGCGCCGGCTTCGGCTGCGCACGGAGTCGTCGACGCGCTGGGAGAAGGGCGTCGACCCGTACGCCGCGGAACAGGCGGCCGTCTACGCGACGCAGCTCCTCGTCGAGCTCGCCGGCGCACGCTGGACCGGTCACGTCGACGTGCACGAAGGCCTGCCCGAGCGGCCGCGCGCCACGCTCGTGCCCGAGCTCGCCGACCGGCTGAGCGGCCTGCACATCCCGGCCGAGGAGCAGACGGAGCGCCTGCGGTCGATCGGCTTCGACGTCGACGAGCTCGAGGTGACCGTGCCGACGTGGCGCGCGCGCGACGTCACGCGCACCGTCGACCTCGTCGAGGAAGTCGTGCGCTTCCGGATCGAGGACGTGCCCGCGACGCTGCCCTCGCGCCCGGCGAAGCCTGCCCAGCTGACCCGCGACCAGCGGCTGCGGCGGCAGGTCGAGGACGTGCTCGTCGGGGCCGGCTTCCACGAGGCGTACACCTGGACGCTGGTGCCGCCCGGCGACGGCCGGATCCCGCTGGAGGAGCCGTTCAGCGCCGAGCTCGCCGCGCTCCGCGACAACCTCGAGTACTGGCTCGTCGAGTCGGCACGCCGAAATCGCAACGCGGGTGTCGAGCGGGTCGCGCTCTTCGAGCTGGCGCGGGTCTTCCTCCCCGGCGACGGGGAGCTCCCGGAGGAGCGCTGGCACGTGGCGGGGATCACCGACGGCGGCTACTTCCGCGCCAAGGGCGCCGTCGAGACGCTCCATCGGGCGCTGCACGTCGAGCCCGACTTCTCGCAGCTGGACGTGCGTGGCCTCGACGACGGCTGGGGGTACTTCGAGGTCGACCTGGACTCGCTCTTCGAGCGCGTGCCGGACGTCGTCCTCTACGAGGACGTGATCACGTACCCGGACGTCAAGCAGGACCTCGCGTTCGTCGTGGACGAAGCGCGTGAGCGCGGGCGACCTGATCGCCGAGGCCCAGCGGGCCGCGGGGCCGGAGCTGCGCGAGTTCAGGCCCTTCGACGTCTACCGGGGCGAGCAGGTCGGCCCCGGCAAGAAGTCGATCGCCTTCTCCGCGAGCTTCCGGTCACCGGAGCGAACGCTCACCGACGAGGACGCCGCCGGGCTTCGCGAGCGCATCTCGAAGGCCCTGGCGGAGCGCTTCGGCGCGCAGCTCCGGGCCTGAGGCGCCAATCCGCTCCGAGCCCTCGCCCGTAGAGCGGGCATGGGCCGTCGCCGTCTGCTCACCGCCGCCGTGTGCGCGCTCGTCTCGCTCGCGTCGCCGGCCGTCGCGCAGGCCGAAGACCTGTTCGCGACCGTCGGGCCGGACTTCACGATCAGCCTGCGCAACGCCGCGGGCCTGTCCGTGACGCAGCTCGACCCCGGCCCGTATCGAATCGTGGTCGACGACCGGTCCGACTTCCACAACTTCCACCTCAGCGGTCCCGGGGTCAGCCTCGCCACCGACGTCGAGGCGGTCGAGAAGGTGACCTGGGACGTCGTCTTCGTCGAGGGGCGCTACACGTTCGTGTGCGATCCGCACGCGACCCAGATGAAGGGCGCCTTCACGGTCGGGAATCCGCCGCCGCCTCCCGTGCCCACGCGACTCGTCGCGACGGTTGGCCCGAGCAACACGATCACGCTGACGCGTAACGGCGCACGCGTGCGCACGCTCACTGCGGGGGCGTACGTGATCGTCGTGCGCGACCGCTCGAAGCGCCACAACTTCCACCTGACGGGACCGGGCGTGAACCGCAAGACCGTCGTCGGTCGCACGGCCACGGTCACGTGGAACGTGAGACTTCGGCCCGGGGACGTTCCGCTACGCGTCCGACCCGCAGGCCAAGCGCGTCCGCGGCTCGTTCACGGTCACGCCCTAGCGGTTGCGCCGCGCGTAGCCGGTCAGGCCCGCGCGCGGCCCGCCGGAGGCGTGGATGTCGGCCTGGCGGTCGAGCTCGGCGTTCAGCTCCGCACCGAAGAGGAGCGCCATCGCCGAGTAGTTCAGCCAGAGCAGCAGGATGATCCCGCCCGCGAGCGAGCCGTACGTCTTGTCGTACGACGACGAGAAGCTCGTGTAGAGCGAGAAGAGACCCGAGAGCACGAGCCAGAGGATCGCCCCGACGAGCGAGCCCGGCGTGACCCACTTCCAGCTGCGCTGGTCGACGTTCGGCGCGACGTAGTAGACGAGCGCGAAGAAGAGCAGCACGGCGCAGAACGCGAGCGGCCAGCGCACGATGCTCCAGGTCCAGTCCCAGGCACCGCCGAGGTCGGCGCGGCTCGCGATCGCTTCCCCCAGCGGGCCTCCGAAGACGATCAGGACGAACAGGCCGGCGAGCGTGAGCCCGGTCGCGAACACCAGCACGATCGCGTAGATCCGCACCTTCCAGAAGGGGCGCGTCTCGATGCGGTCGTACGCGACGTTGACGGCCTTGATCACGGCGTTCATCGCGCCGCTCGCCGCCCAGACCGCCGCGAACGTGCCGATCACGACCGCGACGGTCGAGGTGGCCTTGTTCCCGGCGGCCGTCTCCTGGGCCAGGTCGATCGCGTCGATCACCGCACCGGGCGCAACGGTGCCGAGGAAGATCTTCAGGTCCTCGTAGGCGCCGATCAGCCCGAGCAGGCCGACGAGCAGGATCACGCTCGGAAAGAAGGCGAGCAGCGAGCCGAACGCGACCTGCTGCGAGAGGCCCGTGCAGTCGTCCGCGAGGAACTGCTTCACGGCGCGTTTGAGCGCGGCGAACCACTCGCGTGCGCTCAGGCGGTGCGGGCCGGACGGTACGCGTCCGACCTCGGCGTCGCTCGCGGGGTCAGCCGCGGTCGACAAGCTTGAAGCGGCCCGCCTGCACCTTCGTGTCCCCCTCGCGCCCACGGCGGGCGAGCAGGCGCATCGTTGCGCCGAGCCCGCCGGCGAGCACGAACCCGGTCGCCGCACCGCCGGCGGCGAGCGCCGGGAGCTTCGCGCGGAGCTTCGAGGTCACGTCGGCAGCCTCACGTAGCTCGTCGACGGCGGACGCGAGCTGCTCGCGCTCCCGCTCGATGTCGCGCCGGACGTCTTCTGTGGTGCGTGGCATCACTCGCTCCTGATCGCGGTCGTGGTCAGCTTGGCCTCCTGAATCGCCTGCTGCGGGACGGGCGGTGTGCCCTTCTTGATCGACCTGACCCCGAGCAGCCCGAGCACGGCGACGAGCACGAAGAGGAAGAGGGTGACGATCAGCAGCGCGAGCCAGGTCGCGAGGAAGGTCGCGAGCCCGGCGGCGATCGTCGCGAAGAGGAAGCCGAAGGCGAAGACGGCGAAGACGGCCGCGCCGGCCGCGAGACCGAGCCCGACGCCGATCGCGGAGAGCTTCTGCTTGAGCTCGAGGACCGCCAGCTCGAGCTCGAGCCGGACGAGCGTGCTGACGCGCTCGGAGACGGCCTTGACCGCGCCGGCGAGGCCGCGGTGTCCGTTGCTAGTCGCGCGGGTGTGCATGGCCCCGCCAGTCGACGACCTTTGCCAGGAAGTAGCCGCCCACGATCGCCCCGCCGAGCACGACCCAGGGGCTCGGGCCCTTGCGCTTTGCGCGTCGGCTTCGGCCGCCCGCCGAGCTGCGGGCCTGCCGGCGCGCGGCGCGGCTCGCCCGGCTGCTCGTTCGTCGGCGCCTCGCCTTTCGCGCGCTTGACCATCAGGCTGGGCTTGAGCTTCCGCAGGAACTCCGCGTCGCCGGCGAGCTCGTCCGAGAGCTTCGCCTTGACGCCGTCCTCCGCCGCGGTGCGCTCGGCGATCTCGTCGAGCTTGTCGGCGCCTCGATCGACGACCTGGTCGGCCTTCGTCGTCATCTCTTCGCCGGAGGCGCCTCGCCGGTGGCGATCCGCCAGATCCGCGACGCCGCGCGGCGCGACGCCATCGTGGCGACCGCGGCGAGGGCGGCGTAGAGACCGGTCCAGAGGGCTTTGCGCAGCAACATGCCTGACCTCTTTCCGCCCCCGGAACGGGGCAAACGTCACTCTACTCAGTGAGGCGCTTCGGGGGCGCGGATCGAGCCGAACGTCGACTCGTAGCCCGTCATGTTCGTGTTCAGCGCCTTCAGCACCTCGAAGAGGAGCGTGACGGGGATGCGGACGCGCGACACGACCCGGACCGGCACCTGCACCGCCGCGTCCGCGTCCTCCGGCTCGCCGACCTGCTGCATGACCCCGAAGTCGAGCGTGAACTCGTACGCGGTGTGCCAGACGTTCAGGACGTTCGCGTACGTCCCGCCCTCGAGCTCAGGGGGGACGTCGATCTTCAGCTCGATCGGCCGATCAGGCATCCCCGTGATCCTAGAGCGATAACAATGCAGGCGTATGCAGAGCGAGAGCGTGCTCGGGAAGGCGGAGCGCCAGCGGCTGATCGCGAGCGTCGTCACCCGCAAGCGGATCGGCACGCAGTTCGAGCTGCTCGCCGCGCTCGCGGACGCGGGCTGCCGCGTCACGCAGGCGACCGTCTCGCGCGACCTCCGGGAGCTCGGGCTCGAGAAGGCGCACGACCCGCTGGGCCGGCCGCGCTACGTGCTCCCGGAGACGAGGCGCCCGGATCCGCGCGACGCGCTCCGCCGCGTGCTCGGCGAGTTCGGCCGCGTCGTCACGCCGGCGCAGAACATCGTGGTCGTCCATTCGGAGCTCGGCTCGGCGCCGGCGATCGCGCGCGCCCTCGACCGCGTCGAGCACCCGCTCATCGTCGGGACGCTCGCCGGCGACGACACCTGCCTGCTGATCGCGCGCGACTCGAGCGACGCAGCGGCGCTCGCGCGCGAGCTCGGAGAGCTCCTCGGTTAGGGCTCCTCGTGGTCGTCGAGCGCGTCGAACTCGGCCTTCGTCAGCTCGAGCGTCACGCTGCCCTCGACGATCTGGCCCGACGCGCTCCGCGGGCACGTACTTCGCCTTCTTGAGCAAGCCGGGATCGACGGCGAGCCCGTCGAAGATGTCGGCGTTCTTGTCGCCGAGCACCTCGCGGACGACGCCGACCTTCTCGCCGTCGCTCGACACGACCTCCCAACCCGGCTCGACGACGAGCCACGCGACGGGATCGGACATCAGACGGGCCTGCCGTCCACGTACCAGACCGGACCCTGCGTCGCCCACGGCTTCGTGTCGGAGAGCGCGCGCAGGATGTGCACCTCGCCGCGGATGTCTGCGTTGTCGAGCCGCTCGAGGCAGCGCCGCACCATGCCGGGCGCTGCGCCGTACCCGAACTTCCGCGCGCAGCGGAATCGGAACGCGGGGCGCTCGTCGACGCGGGCAGGGTTGATCGGCGCCGCGAGCAGCGCGCCCTGCTCCAGGTGTTCGGTCGAGCGCAGCTCGAGCTCGGCGTAGACGTCGCTCCAGTCGGGGGGCAGGCCAGCGACCTCCACGTCCCAGGCAGCGGCGAGGCTCGCGCGCGGTTTCTCGGGTCGGGGCGCCGACCGCGTGCTCGAGACGAGCACCAGTACGCCGGTGAGCCGGGCGGCGTCGATGCGGCGGAGGCCGCGCAGCGCGAGGTCCGGAAGCGGCGTCCCCACGCGTGAGACGACGAAGCGGATGACCTTGCCGTGGCGGCCCGGGTTCAGGGACAGGAGCAGCGCGGCGGCGCGGCGCGCAGCGTCCTCGTCGGAGCAAGCGGACGAGGATGCTGGCCTCCTCCCAGTCCTTCGGCAGCTCCTGCAGGAGTGCGCGGAAATCGTCTGCAAGAGCCACGGGCAGGAGCGTACACTGGCGCCCGTGGCGAAAGTCGAGGCGAAGAAGAAGGGCCTGAGCGACGAGCGGCTGCGCGATTTCCTGCGCGACATGCTGCTCATCCGGCGCTTCGAGGAGATGGTCGAGGAGCGGTTCCGGGCCGGCGAGCTGCCGGGGTTCCTGCACGTCGCGATCGGCCAGGAGGCCGTCGCGGTGGGCGTCTGCGCCGCCCTCGAGGAGGACGACGTGATCGCCTCGACTCACCGGGCCCACGGGCACACGCTCGCGCGGGGCACCTCGCCGAACGCGCTGATGGCCGAGCTCTACGGAAAGCTCGAGGGCTGCTCGCACGGCTACGGCGGGTCGATGCACCTCTACGACGTCGAGCGCGGCAACCTCGGAGCGAACGCCGTCGTCGGCGGTGGGCTGCCCGCGATCACCGGCGCCGCGCTCGCCTTCAAGTTCCGGAAGGAGCCGCGCGTCGCGCTCGCCTTCTTCGGCGACGGCGCGTCCAACATCGGGACGTTCCACGAGTCGCTGAACCTGGCGCAGCTCTGGAACGTGCCGGCGGTCTTCGTCCTCGAGAACAACTGGTGGGCCGAGTCGACGCCGAACTCGCAGCACTCGCCGATCACGGACTTCACGCAGCGCGCGGTCGCGTACGGCATGCACTCGATCAAGGTCGGCGGCCAGGAGATCGAGCCGGTGTACGACGCCGCGGCCGAGGCGATCGACCACGCTCGCCGCGGCGACGGGCCGGTGCTGCTGGTGGTCGACACGTACCGCCTCGTCGGCCACTACGTCGGCGACCCGCAGGTCTACCGCCCGAAGGGCGAGCTCCAGGAGCTCACGCGAGACGCAGGACCCGATCACGAAGCTCCGCGAGCGGCTCGGCGTCACCGACGAGGAGTTCGAGCAGCTCGACGCCGAGGTGACGCGCGAGGTCGACGAGTCGGTCGAGTTCGCGAAGAACGGCACCGACCCGAAGCCGGAAGACGCCCTGAAGAACGTCTATGCCTGAGCTGACCTACCGCGAGGCCGTCCGCGACACGCTCGCCACCGCGATGCGGCAGGACTCCGACGTCTTCATCATGGGCGAGGACATCGCCGAGATGGGCGGCTCGATGGGCGTGACGCACGGGCTCGTCGACGAGTTCGGCCCCGAGCGCGTGCGCAACACGCCGATCTCGGAGATGGCGATCGTCGGCGCGGGCATCGGCGCAGCGATGCAGGGGATGCGCCCCGTCGTCGAGATCATGTACGAGGACTTCCTCACGCTCTCGACCGAGCAGATCGTCAACCAGGCGGCGAAGCACCGCTACATGTCGGGCGGCCAGCTGAAGGTGCCGCTGACGATCCGCACGCAGGGCGGTGCCGGCTGGTCGCCGGGCGCGCAGCACGCGCAGCAGCTCGAGGCCTGGTTCGTGCACATCCCCGGCCTGAAGGTGATCTTCCCGTCGACGCCGACGGACGTGCGCGGGATGCTCTGGTCGGCGATCTACGACGACAACCCGGTGATCGTCTTCGAGCACCGGCTGCTCTACCCGGTGAAGGAGGACGTGCCGGAGAAGCTCGAGCCGATCCCGTTCGGTGAGGCGCGCGTCGTGCGCGAGGGCGAGGACGTGACGGTGATCGCGACCGGCCCGATGGTGCACCGCTCGCTCGAGGCGGCGGAGGAGGCGGAGAAGAACGGCGTCTCGGTCGAGGTGATCGACCCGCGCTCGCTGCAGCCGCTCGACGAGGACACCATCGTGGAGTCGGTGAAGAAGACGAACCGCGCAGTCGTGACGCACGAGGCGGTCACGCGCATGGGCTTCGGCGCGGAGGTCGCGTCGGTGATCCAGTACCAGGCGTTCGACTGGCTCGACGCGCCGATCGAGCGGGTGGGGGCGAAGTTCGCGCCGCTCGCGTTCGCGCCCGTGATGGAGCAGTTCCTCATCCCCGGCCCGGAAGACGTGCTGGAGGGCGATCTACCGCGACGCGTCGGGTCAGCAAATGGCGACTGAGATCAAGCTCCCGCGGCTCGGGCAGGGCATGGAGTCGGGGACGATCGTCAAGTGGCTGAAGAGCGAAGGCGACGCCGTCAAGAAGGGCGAGCCGCTCTACGAGCTCGACACGGACAAGGTGACGCAGGAGGTCGAGGCCGACGCCACCGGCGTGCTGCTGAAGATCGCCGTGCAGGAAGGTGAGGTGCCGGTCGGGCAGACGGTCGCCGTGATCGGCGAGCAGGGCGAGGAGGTCGCGATCGAGGTCGCGCCGGAGGAGCCGCAGACCGAGGGCTCCCGCGCACCCGCGCGCGACGCGGAGCGGGAGCGGGGGAGCGAGGCGTCCGCGCAGGCGGAACCGCCGTCGGGGAACGGCGCGACGCGCTCCGACGGTCGCATCAAGGCTTCGCCCTTGGCGCGCCGGATCGCGCGCGAGCGCGGCGTCGACCTCGCGCAGCTGCGCGGCACCGGTCCCGACGGTCGGATCGTCGCCGAGGACGTGGAGCGGGCGGAGGCGTCGCCGGCGCCGGCCGGCGCAGCGGCGGCACCTCCGGGCGAGGTCGAGATCGTGCCGCTGACGTCGATCCGCAAGACGATCGCGCGCCGGCTGACGGAGGCGTGGACGGTGCCGGTGTTCCAGCTGACCATCGACGTCGACATGACCCGCGCGGTCGCGCTTCGCGAGCAGCTCGTCGCGCGCATGGGCGACGGCGCGAAGCCGACACTCTCCGACGTGCTGACGAAGATCTCCGCGAGCGCGCTGATGCGCAACCGCGCCGTCAACGCGCACTACGGCGAGGACGGGATCAAGCGCTTCCCGACCGCGAACGTCGGCATCGCCGTCGCGGCGCCGCAGGGTCTCGTCGTGCCGGTGATCCAGCGCGCGGAGTCGCTCACGATCCCGGAGATCGCGGACGCGCGCGCCGAGCTCGTCGGCCGCGCTCGCGACAACAAGCTGCGCCAGGGCGATCTCGACGGCGGGACGTTCACGATCTCGAACCTCGGCATGTTCGGCGTGCAGCAGTTCATCGCCGTGCTGAACCCGCCGCAGGCCGCGATCCTCGCGGTCGGTTCCGTCGAGGAGCGGCCGGTCGCGCGCGACGGCGAGGTCGTCGTGCGTCCGATGATGACGGTGACGCTCACGTGCGACCACCGGACGGTCGACGGCGCAGACGGCGCACGGTTCCTCGAAGACGTGAAGGCGTTCCTCGAAGAGCCGGGCCTCGCACTGTGACCATCTGGTACTCGGTGCGAGACCTCGACGCGTCGCGGCAGTTCTACCGCGACCGGCTGGGCTTCACCGAGCTGATGTTCGACGCGAGCGAGGGCTGGTCGAAGCTCGAGCGAAGCGGGATGGAGATCGCGCTCACGACGGGCGAGCCGGAGCAGGGCGGAGTCGCGCACATCGAGGTCGACGACGTGAAGGAAGAGGCCGCACGCCTGCGGGCGGAAGGCGTCGAGGTCGGGGTCGTGGTCGAGCTGCACGGCGAGATGCGCCTGCTCGAGGTCGTCGACCCGGACGGCAACCGCGTCGAGCTCGGCCAGGACGTCTCCAAGGACTCGTGAGGTGATCCGGGAAGGCGGCCAGCAGGACGTGCGCTTCCTGCGCGACATGCTGCGCCACGCCTACTACTGGCGCTCGCGCGACACCGAGTTCCCGATCACCCGCTACGTCAACGCCTGGGGCCGCGACGGCGACCGTGCCCTGATCGCGCTGGACGACTTCCACGAGGTCGGGGCCGCCTGGTATCGCCTCTACAGCGAACGGGAGCCCGGCTTCGGCTTCGTCGACGCGGAGACGCCCGAGCTGACGATCGGCGTCGTACCGTCCCGCCGCGGAAAGGGGATCGGCTCCTCGCTCCTCGACGCCCTGCTGGAGCAGGCTCGCGGGGACGGCTTCGCGCGGATCAGCCTGTCGGTCGAGAAGACGAACCCCGCCGTCCACCTGTACGAGAGCCGCGGCTTTCGAACCGTCCAGGGTGACGGCGACCTCGTGATGGTGGCCGAGCTGGCCTGACGACGTAGCCTCCAGGGTAGTAGGTATCTTTTCCATACCTACTAGTCGAGGAGCGATTCGTGAAGCTGCTGCTGATCCCGCTGGAGGACTCCGTCGTCTTCCCGCACATGACCGTCACGCTGACGGTCGACACCGCAGACGAGGAGCACGTCCTCCTCGTCCCGAACCACGAGAACGAATACGCGTCCGTCGGCACCGTTGCCGAGGTCGTCGAGTCGGTCCGGCTGCCCGGCGGCGGCCGCGCGGTCGTGCTGAACGGCCTCCATCGCGGCATCCTGGGCGCGGCCGAGAGCGACCCGCGCGGCAAGCTGCGCGTCGAGGTCGAGGACCACCCGGACTCCGAGGAGTGGGACGCGAAGCTCCGCGAGCTCGGGACCGAGTACCGCGCGATCGTCGAGGAGATCCTCGACCACCGCGGCGACGACGGCCGCGTCGCAGCCTTCCTGCGCGCGATCGGCGATCCCGGAGCGCTCGCGGACACGGTCGGCTACTCGCCGGACGTCTCGTTCGAGCAGAAGCTCCGCCTGCTCGAGACGCTGGACCTGCGCGAGCGGCTCGAGCTCGCGACCGAGCTGCAGCGCGAGGTGCTCGCCACCTTGCAGGTGCGGCAGCGCATCCGCGAGGACGTCGAGGAAGGCGCGCAGAAGCAGCAGCGCGAGTACATCCTGCGGCGCCAGATGGACTCGATCCGCAAGGAGCTCGGCGACGACGACGCCTCCGTGATCGAGGAGTACCGGCAGAAGCTCGAGGAGCTCGAGCTGCCCGAGCACGTTCGCGAGCAGGCTGAGCGAGAGCTCTCACGCTTCGAGCGCATGGGCGAGCAGGGCCCCGAGTCGCAGATGATCCGCACGTACCTCGACTGGCTCTTCTCCGTGCCGTGGGGCAAGACGTCGGAGGAGCGCCTCGACCCGAAGCACGCGCGTGAGGTCCTCGACGCCGACCACCACGGGCTGAAGGACGTCAAGGACCGCATCGTCGAGTACCTCGCGGTCCGCAAGCTGCGCGAGGAGCGCGGGATCGAGGAGGACAAGCGCTCCGGCGCGATCCTCACGCTGATCGGGCCGCCCGGCACGGGCAAGACCTCGATCGGCGAGTCGGTCGCGCGCGCGCTCAACCGCGAGTTCGTCCGGATGTCGCTCGGCGGCGTCCGCGACGAGGCGGAGATCCGCGGGCACCGGCGCACCTACATCGGTGCGCTGCCTGGCCGGCTGGTGCGCGCGCTGCGGGACGCGGGGACGATGAACCCGGTCATCCTCTTGGACGAGGTCGACAAGGTCGGCGCCGACTGGCGCGGCGACCCGTCGGCCGCGCTGCTCGAGGTGCTCGACCCGGCGCAGAACCACTCGTTCCGCGACCACTACCTCGACGTCGAGCTCGACCTCTCGCAGGTCGTGTTCATCGCGACCGCGAACATCGCGGACACGATCCCGCAGGCGCTGCTCGACCGCATGGAAGTGATCCGCTTCGACGGCTACACGGTCGACGAGAAGGTCGCGATCGCGAGGGGCTACCTCTGGCCGCGCCAGCGCGACCGGAACGGCCTGCGCGAGGACGAGGTCTCGATCGACGACGTGACGCTCCGAACGGTCGTGAGCGAGTACACGCGAGAGGCGGGCGTGCGACAGCTCGAGCGCGAGCTCGGCAAGGCGCTCCGCAAGACGGCGACGAAGATCGTCGCCGAAGAGGTGGAGGCACCCGTCGTGGTCGACCTCGAGGTCGTGCGCGACGCGCTCGGCCGGCAGCGCTTCTACCAGGAGGCCGCCGAGCGGACCGCGGTGCCCGGGCGTCTCGACCGGGCTCGCAGTCACCGGCACCGGTGGCGACATCCTCTTCATCGAGGCGACGCGCATGAAGGGCGACGGGAAGCTCGTGCTGACCGGCCAGCTCGGCGACGTGATGAAGGAGTCGGCGCAGATCGCGCTCTCCTACATCCGCTCGCACGCGTCGGAGCTCGGGATCGAGGAGGCCGCGTTCGACGACACGACGTTCCACGTGCACGTCCCGGCAGGCGCGATCCCGAAGGACGGGCCGAGCGCAGGCATCGCGATCACGACCGCGCTCGCGTCGCTCCTCTCGGGGCGTCCCGTGAAGCACACGGTCGGGATGACGGGCGAGGTGACGCTGCAGGGACGCGTGCTGCCGATCGGCGGCCTGAAGCAGAAGGCGCTTGCCGCACACGCCGCCGGACTGCAGGACGTGATCGTCCCCGAGCGGAACCGCGCAGACCTCGACGACGTCCCCGCCGACGTGCGCGAGGAGCTGTCGTTCCATCCGGTGATGACGCTCGGCGAAGTGCTCGAGCTCGCGCTCGAGCCCGAGGCCGCTCCCCGTGCAGTCGCCGCGTAACACCACCCAGGAGCTGCCCGAGGAGGTCGCCCGCGCGGCGGACCTCCTCGGGCGCCGCTGGGTGCTCGCGATCGTCTACGCCTCGCACGGCGGCGCGATCCGCTTCAACGAGTTCAAGCGCACGATCGTCGGCATCACGCCGAAGACGCTGGCGCAGCGCCTCGAGGAGCTCGAGCACGCGGGGATCCTCGAGCGGCTCGTGCTCGAGGGCCGTCCGCCGCGCGTCGAGTACCGCCTGACCGACGCGGGCCGCCGTCTCCGCGCTCTCGTGCGCGCGCTCGACCACTGCGCGGGCGACCTCTGCGGCGGGCGCTGACCCGCCGATACGATCCCGCCCGTGGAATGTGACGTCGCAGTTCTCGGAGGCGGCCCCGGCGGCTACACCGCAGCGATTCGCGCGGCACAGCTCGGCGCGAAGACCGTCTGCATCGAGAAGGAGCCGGAGCTCGGCGGAACCTGCCTCCGCGTCGGGTGCGTCCCGACGAAGGCCTGGGTGCAGACCGCGTTCGCGCTGAAGGAAGCGCACGAGTCGTTCGCCAAGTTCGGCGTCAACGTCGGCGAGCCGCAGCTCGACATGGCGGTCGCGAGCCAGTGGAAGGACGGCGTCGTCAAGCAGATGACCGGCGGCGTCGCATCGCTCTTCAAGGCGAACGGCGTCGAATGGGTCAAGGGCGCCGGCCGCTTCAAGGACGCGAACACGATCGCGGTCGAGGGCGGCGAGGACGTCACCTTCAAGCAGGCGGTGATCGCGACGGGCTCGTTCCCGCTCCGTCCGCCGATCGACGGCCTCGACTCGCCGCGCTGCGTCGACTCGACCGGCCTGCTCGCGCAGACCGAGGTCCCGAAGCGGCTCGTGATCCTCGGCGGCGGGATCATCGGCGTCGAGTTCGCCTCGATCTTCGACCGCTTCGGCAGCGAGGTGACGGTGATCGAGATGCTGCCCCAGCTGATCGCGATCGAGGACGAGGACGCGTCGAAGGAGCTCGCGAAGCAGTTCGGGAAGCGCGGGATCGCGCTGCAGCTCGGCAAGACGTGCACGAAGGTCGAGGACTCGGGCTCCGAGCTGACCGTCCACTTCGGCGAAGGCGAGACCGTGACGGCGGACCTGATGCTCGTCGCGGTCGGCCGCGGTCCGGTCGTCGAGAACCTCGGGCTCGAGGAGATCGGCGTCCAGTTCGACAAGCGCAAGGGAATCGCCGCCGACGAGCGCCGGCGCACGACCGTCGAGCACATCTACGCGGTCGGAGACTGCGCCGGCTACTGGCAGCTCGCGCACACCGCGTTCCGCGAAGGCGAGGTCGCGGCGGAGAACGCGTGCGGCCATGACGCCGTCGTCGACAACCGCGCGGTGCCGCGCCCGATCTACACCGACCCGGAGATCGCGGGCGTCGGCCTGACCGAGGCCGAGGCGCGCGAGCAGTACGGCGACGACGTCGCCGTCGGCCAGTTCCCCTGGGTCGCGAACGCGCGCGCCGTGATGCAGAACGAGACCGTCGGCTGGGTCAAGTCGATCCACGAGACCCGGTACGGCGAGCTGCTCGGCCTGGTCATGGTCGGCCCGCACGTGACCGACCTGATCGAGGCGGGCGTGGTCGCGATCGACGCCGAGGCGACGGTCGAGACCGTCGCCGACGGGATGACCGCGCACCCGACGCTCTCCGAGGCGATCAAGGAAGCCGGCCTCGTGGCTCTGGGCCGCGCGATCCACCTGCCGAACCGCAAGCGCGCCACCGCCAAGGCCTGCGCAACCGCGACCGCAGCGACGCGCTCGCGCCTACAGGAGGGTTAGCGCGTACCTCCTGGGGGCACTTGCACGTTGTCTAGTCGGCAACGGACGATGACCCCAATCTTCGTTCAACGACACTCAGGCGAACAGGCCTTCGAGCGGCTGTACCGCTCGCACGTCCAGGACGTGTACCGGTACGCGCTGATGGTCCTGCGCAACCGCGACGACGCCGAGGACGTCGCCCAGACGACGTTCCTGAAGGCGTACCGCGCGTACCAGAGAGGCGAGCGCCCGCGGCACCCGCGCCAGTGGCTGATCACGATCGCGCACAACACCTGCGGAACGCGAATCCGCGATGCGAGGCGCCGTCCGCGAGAGGTCGCGCTCGAAGAGCAGCTGTTCGAGCCCACTCCGGTCGGCGGCGGCGAGGTCGACGTGCAGGAGCTCGTCCGCGCGGTCGGCGCGCTCTCGTTCAACCAGCGTGCAGCGCTCGTCATGCGCGAGCTCGAGGGGCGCACGTACGCGGAGATCGCCGAGGTGCTCGAGGTGTCGACCTCCGCCGTGGAGACCCTCCTCTTCCGCGCGCGGCGCGCGCTCCGCGAGCAGCTCGAAGGAACGCTCACGTGTGGCGAAGCCGAGCGCGTGCTCTCGCTCGAGCTCGACGGACGCCTCCCGAAGGACGAGCGGCCCAAGCTCCGCGCGCATCTCCGCGAGTGCGCGGAGTGCGCCTCGCTCGCGCGACGACAGCGCGCACGGCGCGCGGCGCTGCGCAGCCTCGGCCCGCTGCCGCTGCCTGCGTCGCTCGCGTCGTGGGGCGGAGGCGCGGCGGTCGGGGGCGGCGTCGCGGTCAAGGTCGCCGCGCTGGTCGCCGCGGGAGTCGCAGCGGTCGGCGCCACCCAGCAGGCGGCCGAGGCCGTGACCGCGCCGCCGAAGCTCGAGCGTTCGCAGCTCGTCGAGGTCGCCTCGGTCTCGAAGCCGATGGCACGCGCGACTCGGACGCCGCGCGCCGTCCGTCCGGCGAAGGCTGCGGTGCGCCCGACCCGCGCGACGAAGCACCGAACGCGCACACGTGCCGCCGCCGACGCGTCACTCGAATCTCCGTCGCCGGCGCCGAGCTCCGGCAGCCGCCCCGGCCGCCGCCGCCACCGCGGCGGCGAAGCCGCTGCCCCTGGAGCTGCCCGCGCTGCCCGTCGAGCTGCCCGCGGTGCCTCCGGTCGAGGTCGAAGGTCGAGGTGCCGAGCCTGCCCCCGCTTCCCGTGGAGCTCCCGAAGGTCGTCTTGCCGGGTGTGCGGTGCCCTAGCCGAGCGCAAGTTTCCGCCAGGAGCGGGATCTAAAGAAGGTATGACGCCCCTCCTCGCGGAGCAGTTGCGCGCGGACCGCTCGTTCGAGCGGATCTACCGGAAGCACGTCGGTGACGTCTACCGCTACGCGCTCGCGGTCCTGCGGCAGCCCGCCGACGCCGAGGACGTGGCGCAGACGACGTTCCTGAACGCCTACCGCGCGTACCAGCGAGGCGAGCGGCCGCGGAACGCGCAGAACTGGCTGATCGCGATCGCCCACAACGTCTGCCGGCAGCGCTTCCGCCAGGCGCAGCGACGCCCCGACGAGGTCGAGTTCGACGATCGCGTCGGCGAGATCGTGCCCGAGGAGGAACGCGGCCCGCGAGCGGAGGACATCCAGCGCGCGCTCGGCCACCTCGCGTTCAACCAGCGCGCAGCTCTCGTGATGCGCGAGCTCGAGGGTCGCTCGTACGCGGAGATCGCCGAGATCCTCGAGACGTCGGTCAGCGCGGTCGAGACGCTGCTCTTCCGCGCCCGCCGCGCGCTTCGGGAGCAGCTCGAGGGGACGCTGACCTGCGCGGAGGCCGAGCGCGCGATCTCCCGTCAGGCGGACGGCCGGCTGGCGCGACCCGAGCGCTCGGCGCTGCGGGCACACCTGCGGCAATGCAAGGAGTGCGAACGCCTCGGGCGCAGCCAGCGCGCGCACAAGAAGGCCTTCAAGGCGCTCGCACTCGTCCCGATCCCGACGTCGCTCACGTCGCTCTTCGGTGGCGGCGGTGCCGTGGTCGGAGGCGGTGTCGCGCTGAAGGCCGCCGCGTTCGTCGCTGCGGGCGTCGTCGCGACCGGAGTGGGCTACGAGGGCGCGAGAGAGTTGTCGCCGCCGTCGCGTCAGCCCGAGGCCGTCGTTCCCGCGACGACCGCCGCCGTGCGGCCCGCGGCCCCGATCGTCGCGCCGTTGCTTCGAGCGCCCGCCGCGAAGCCGCGCGCGGCGGCCGCGACGGAGAAGAAGGAGAAGGCGCGCGAGCCAGAGGCCGCGCGGTCGCCCCCGGGCAGGTCTCCCGCAAGGCCAAGGCGGTCCCGCCGGGGCAGGCCAAGAAGCAGGCCGCGCTGCCGCAGCGAGCGTCAGGGCGACGCCGCCGGGTCAGGTGCAGAAGGCCGCGAATCGTGCTGCGAAGCCGAAGCCCGCGCCACCCGGCCAGGCGAAAAAGGCCGAACCCAAGCCGAAACAGGGCGGCGGCGGCCGGCCGTAGGCCGGCGCAAGTTTCAGCAGGGGGCGGCATCTTCCTGGGTGGACGTGCCCTCGTCCTCACCCGGGGCCATCGCCGCCCGCTCGGCCCCGGGTACCTACCGCGCGAAACGCCCCTCCCCAGGGGCGTTTCGCTTTTCCGGCCGCAAGGGTAGGCTCGCCGGGATGAGCATCGTCAACAGACGCAACGCCATGCTCGGCTGGGCGACGTGGACGGCCGCGAAGCAGATCGCAGCGCGCAAGGCGCGCGCGGCCGCGCACGTCGAGGAAGGCAAGTCGCGCAAGCGCCTGATCATCCCGTTGCTCGCCGCCGCCGGCGCGGTTCTCTTCTTCTGGCGGCACACGAGCGACGACGGAGTGCCGCCGGCCGGCGAGTAGAGTTTCCGCCGTGCCCGAGGGCCCGGCGGAGATCCCGGACGACTTCGTGAACCCCGCCGTCGCGGGGCTGACCGCGTACGAGCCCGGCAAGCCGGTGGAGGAGGTCCAGCGCGAGCTCGGCCTCGACCGCGTCGTGAAGCTCGCGTCGAACGAGGGGCCGTTCCCGCCGTTCCCGGCCGCGCTCGAGGCGATGGACCGCGCGGCGCGCGACCTGAACCGCTACCCGGACGGCGGCGCGTTCCGCCTGCGCGCCGCACTCGCGGAACGCCGGAGCGTCGCGTTCGAGGAGGTCGCGGTCGGCGCCGGCGCGGACGGGGTGATCGACTGCGTCTCCCAGGCGTTCCTCGACTCGGGCGACGAGGTCGTCTGCGGCTGGCCGTCCTTCCCGAGCTACGTGATCGACGCGCTGAAGCTCGGCGCGACGCCGGTGCGCGTGCCGCTGACGGACGCCCGCTACGACCTCGACGCACTGCTCGCCGCGATCACGCCGCGCACCAAGGTGGTGTACGTCTGCCACCCGAACAACCCGACCGGCACGATGAACACGCGCGACGAGCTGGACGCGTACTTCGAACGTGTCCCCGAGCACGTGCTGACGGTGCTCGACCAGGCGTACTTCGAGTACATCGACGATCCGGACTATGCGGACGGGATCGAGTACTTCCGGCAGGGCCACCGCGTGCTCGTCGTCCGGACGTTCTCGAAGATCTACGGGCTCGCCGGTCTGCGCGTCGGGTGGGGCGTGGGGAGCCGCTCGGTCGTCGCGGCGATCGGGAAGGTCCGCCGCGCGTTCGACCTGAACACGCAGGCGCAGGTCGCGGCCGTCGCGAGCCTGGACGACGACGCCGAGGTCGAGCGACGGCGACGCGTGAACGCGCAGGAGCGGCAGCACGTCGTCGAGATCCTCGAGCGCCACGGCTTCGAGTGCGCAGGCCCGGCGGTCGCGAACTTCGTCTACGCCGAGAGCGGGGAAGAGGATGCGCGACCGCTCTTCGAGGCGCTGCTGCGCGCCGGCGTGATCGTTCGGCCACTCGAGGGCTTCGGCGCTCCGAGCGCGATCCGGGTCACCGTGGGGTCCCCGGAGGACAACGCTGCGCTGGACGAGGCTCTCGGCCGCGTCCGCGCTGCCGCCGGGGCCTAGCCCTCCGGTGGGGGTCGACGCCTCGTTGACCCCTGTACTAGCGTGAGCCCGTGGCCGGCCGCCAGTTCGCCCTGATTCGACGCGCGCGCGACTTCCGGCTGCTCTTCCTCGCAGCCGTCGGCTCGGGGCTCGGGACGCGTCTCGCGGTGATGGCGCTGATGGTCGACGTCTGGGACCGCACGCACTCCGGCAAGTGGGTTGCGGCGCTCCTCGTGGCCGACTTCGTCCCGATGATCGTCATCGGGCTGCTGCTGGGCTCCTTCGTCGACCGCTTCTCGCGACGCAAGCTGATGGTCGCGTCCGACCTTCTGCGCTGCGCCGTGTTCGTCGCACTGCCGTTCACGACTGGCCCCGCGCAGCTGGTCGGGCTTGCGGGCGTCGTCGGGTTCGCTACCGGATTCTTCCGACCGGCCCTGTTCGCGGGGCTCCCGAACGTCGTCGACGACGACGAGCTCGCGGACGCGAACGGCATCCTGCAGGCGGCGGAGAACATCACGTGGATGCTGGGTCCTCTGCTCGGCGGCGTCCTGCTCTCGTTCTCCACTCCGGACATCGCGTACTGGTTCAACGCCGTGACCTTCCTCGGTTCCGCGTTGCTGATCGCCCGGATCGCGGAGCACAAGCTCCAGACCGAGAAGGCCTTGAGTGAGGGCCACTGGCGTGACCTCGCCGAGGGCTTCAAGCTCGCTGGGCGATCGCGGGCGCTCCTGACGGTGCTCGTGGGGTGGAGCCTTGCGATGCTCGCGATCGGCAACTCCGACGTCGCGGAGGTCGAGCTCGCGAAGGTCGCGTTCGGTGCGGGCAACTTCGGTCTCGGCCTCCTGATGGCGGCGTCGGGGCTCGGCCTGATCCTCGGAAGCCTCGGCGCGGGCTGGGCTGCCGCACGCTGGGGGACGGCGGTGGCCTACGGCGGCTCGATCGGGTTGATGTCACTGATGCTCGGCGCGACGGCCGTCGTGTCGACCGTGTGGGTGGCTGCGATCTTCGTCGTGGCATACGGCCTGGGTAACGGGATCGCGGTCGTCGTGAACAGTCTGCTCGTGCAACGAGGCATACCGGATCACCTCCGCGGCCGCGCGTTCACACTTGCGATGAGCCTGACCTACAGCGCGCTCTTCATCGGCATGCTCGCCGGCGGGTTCATCTCGGATGCGTACGGCGCGCGTTGGGCCTGGGGCGTCGCCTCGATGATGGCGGGTGTCGCCGCGGTCGCGTCGTATGCGCTCGCGCGAGGGATCCCCGCGGACGAGGAGCACGTCGAGGTGGAGCCGTTCCCGATCGTCTCGGCGGCGGCGCCCGACCCCGCCGAGCTCGGCGCGCTGCACGAGTAACCTTCGCGGCCGTGGCGCAGCGGCGGGAGTGGACGCGCGAGACCCTCGCCGCGGGCGTCCGCGCCGGCGACACGCGTGCGCTGGCGCGCGCGATCACCCTCGTCGAGAACTCCGATCCGCTCGCGTACGAGGTCGTCCGGGACATCTACCCGGAGACGGGGCGGGCGTACACGATCGGCGTGACCGGGCCACCCGGGGTCGGAAAGTCGACGCTGATCGGCGCGCTCGTTCGCCACGTCCGCGAGCAGGAGCTGTCCGTCGGCGTGATCTCGGTCGACCCGTCGAGCCCGTTCACCCACGGCGCGCTGCTCGGCGACCGGATCCGGCTCGCCGACCACTTCCTCGACCCGGGCGTCTTCATCCGGTCGATGGGGACGCGCGGCCACCTCGGCGGGATCGCGGAGTCCACGCTGCAGGCGATGCTCGTGCTCGACGCGGGCGGGAAGGACGTGATCTTCCTGGAGACCGTCGGCGCGGGGCAGAGCGAGGTCGAGGTGATCGGCGTCGCGGACACCGTCCTGCTCGTGCTGATGCCGGGCTCCGGTGACTCGGTGCAGGCGCTGAAGGCGGGCATCATGGAGATCCCCGACGTGATCGCCGTCAACAAGTCCGACCATCCCGCAGCGAAGACGATGCTGAACGAGGTGCGGTCGATCCTCGCCCTCGACCACGAACGACCGTGGAAGCCGCCGATCGTCCTGACGGAAGCGATGCGCTCGGAGAACGTCGACAAGGTGTGGGGGGAGGTCGAGCGCCACCGGTCGTTCCTGGAGGAGCACGGCGGCCTCGAGGAGCGGCGCCGGCGGAACCTCGCGCGCGAGGTGTTCGCGGTTGCCTCGGCGCGGGCAAAGACCCACCTCGAGCACGCCGTCCGCGACGACCCCGAGCTCCGGCGGCTGCTCGACGAGGTTCAGCGACGTGAGCTCGACCCACTGACCGCGGTTCGCGAGATCATGGAGAAGGTGTTCAAGGTTGAAGACGAGAACAGCGCCCACACTCGCTGACATCCGCGCCGCGCGCGAGCGGATTCACGGCGCCGCGCGCGAGACGCCGGTCTACGTCTCCGAGTCCTTCGAGCGCATGACCGGGCGTGAGGTGTGGCTGAAGGCGGAGAACCTCCAGCGCACGGGCTCGTTCAAGATCCGCGGCGCGGTCAACTGCGTCGCGTCGCTCTCCGACGAGGAGCGCGCGGCGGGCGTCGTCGCCGTGAGCGCGGGCAATCACGCGCAGGCCGTGGCGTGGGCCGCGCGCGAGGGCGGCATCGACGCGACGATCTTCATGCCGCAGGACACACCGGTCGCGAAGGTCGAGGCGACGCAGAACTACGGCGCGAGGATCGAGCTCGGCGGGGAGATGTTCGACGACGCGCAGGAGCACGCGCGCGCGTACGCGGAGACGAGCGGAGCGACGTTCGTGCACCCCTTCGAGGACGAGCGGGTGATCGCGGGCCAGGGGACGATCGGCCTCGAGCTCGTCGAGCAGCTGCCGGACGTCGGGACCGTCGTCGTCCCGATCGGCGGCGGTGGGCTCGCGTCGGGCATCGCGATCGCCGCGAAGGAGCTGAAGCCCAGCCTGCGCATCGTCGGCGTGCAGGCCGCGGCGTGCGCCCCGTTCGCCGGTGGCGTGTCACACGGCTTCACGATCGCGGAGGGGATCGCGGTCAAGAACCCCGGTGAGCTGACGCTGGTCGATCGTCCGTGACCTGCTCGACGACGTGGTCACGGTCACGGACGAGGAGATCAGCCAGGCGATCGTGCTCTCGCTCGAGCGCGCGAAGCTGCTCGTCGAGGGCGCCGGCGCGGCGTCGCTCGCCGCCCTGCTCGCGGATCGCGTCGGCGGGAAGGGGCCGGTCGCGGTGCTCCTGTCGGGCGGGAACATCGACCCGTCGCTGCTGATCACGGTGATCCGGCACGGCCTGACGCTTGCCGGCCGCTACCTCGTCGTGCGGACGCGCATCTCGGACCGGCCCGGCGAGCTCGTCAAGCTGCTCTCACGAGTCGCGCAGGAGCGTGTCAACCTCGTCTCGGTCGAGCACCACCGCGAGGGAATCCAGCTCTCGGTCGCCGAGACCGAGGTGGAGCTCACGCTCTCGACGCGGGACGCCGCTCACGCGCTGGCGCTCCTCGACGCGATGCAGCGCTGGGGCTATCCCGTGGAACGCCTGCGCTAGGCGGCCGGAAGGCTTCGCTGGAAGAGCGACGCGAAGGCGAGGCGCATGCTGGGCCTGCTGCTCGACCCGAGCAGGTTCCTTCGGCTCGTAGCTGGGCTTCGCCGCGTACCTGATCGTCGCGTTCCGGATCACCTGCGCGTGACGCTGGCGCGCGATTTCCTGGTGGGACTGGCTCTCGTACAGGCTCATGCCCACAAGACGCTGCGCGCCGTCCCGAGTTCTTCCCGCCGCTAGCCGAGGCGCAGCACGAGCAGTGCGAGCGCAAGCGCGACGATCGCCCAGGCGAGCGCTTGGAGGGCCGCCTCGGGAGCGCGGAGGAGGCTCTCCCGCGTGATCGGCTCCTCTCGACCGTTTTTGAACGAGATCGCGCCGGAGACGCGATCGGTACGGCGCCGGATCGTGCGCACCGGCGTCGAGAGCTGCCGCTGCGCCAGGCTGAGGAACGCCGCGAAGGCTCCGGCGAGCAGGGCCTCCGGGCGGACGGTCTCGGCCGCGCCGACGTACGCCGTCAGGACGGGAAAGGCGCCCCAGGCGAGCGCAAACCAGAGGTCGGAGTGGAGGCGGCCGCCGAAGAGCTCGAGGTTGTACGCCACCACGATGAACGTCCCGAAGACGACGAACGGGAGCAGCAACAGCGTCCACGCGAAGGCAGCGGCGAGACCGATCGCGGCGGCGCCCCCGATCGACGCGGTCGCGAGCGCGACGAGGGTCCGAGCGGGGATCGCGGTCCGCAGCGGGCGTCCGTTGAGCTCGTCGAGCGCATGCGCGCCGACGCCGAGCGCGAGGAAGAACGCCGCGAGACCCCAGAGCAGTCGCTCGACGGGAAGGGTCGGTGCGAGCGCTGCGCCGATCACGACATAGGACAGATGCCAGAGCGTGTAGGGCGGGTGGAGCAGCGTGACGTAGTCGCGCCAGCCGCCGGTCTGGAGCGCGTAGAACGCCGGGCGCTGCTCGACTTTCACTCCCGCCGGCCCCACATGACGACGCCGCCGCCGAAGCTCAGGCGGCGAAAGCGTACGTCCGTGATGCCGGCATCGCGCCAGACCTCAGCGAGCTGCTCGGGCGGCGGCAGCGCACGGATGCTCGGGCCGAGGAAGCGGCCCACGTCGTGCCAGCCCGCAGAGATCACGCGGCCGGCGAGCGGGAGGGCGAGTCGAACGTAGAGCTCCCAGAGCATGCGCCAGAGTGCCGCGGGAGGGACCCCGAACTCGAGCGAAGCGATCGTCCCGCCGTTGCGCGTCACGCGTACGAGCTCGCGCATGGTCGCGCCGGCGTCGTCGACGTAGCGGAGCAGGTAGGTGAACGTCAGCGCGTCGAACTCGCCGTCCGGGAACGGCAACCGCTCGGCATTGCCGTGGACGAGCCGCACTCGCTCTGCGAGTCCCGCGCGTTCGACGCGCTGACGACCGGCGGCGAGCATCTCGTCGCTCTGGTCGAGTCCGACGACGGAGCAGCCGGTGCGGCGCGCGAGCTCGATCGCCACTGCGGCGGTTCCCGACGCCACGTCGAGGACCGTCTCGGTCGGAGCCACCGACACTCGCGAGACGAGGAAGCGGCGCCAGCGCGGATCCTGACCGAGCGAGAGGAGGCGTGCGTATCGATCGTACGTCGGACCGAGCGGTGCGAAGAGCTCGCGCGCCACGGCGTTCGCCGATGACGTGGTCATGCCGTCGCTTACGAGCCGCAGCGGCGGAACTCGATCGTCCGGCCGCCTCGCTGCTGCCAGTCCTCGACGCCGCCGTTCAGGACCGGGCGCGCATCCACGCCGCGTGCCGCCAGCACGCTCGCCGCGATCCCGGCGCGGGCGCCCGTGCTGCAGATCGTGACGACCGTCCGGTCGGCGAGGCCGTCGGAGACCGCGGGCAGCAGCCGGTACGGGATGTGTCGCGAGCCCGCGATGTAGCCCTCGTCGCGCTCGTCGGCCTCCCGCACGTCCAGCAGGACCACGGCGTCCTGCCGCACGAGCAGCTCGAGCTCGTCGATGTCGACCGGTTCGAGCCGTTCCTCGCTGCCGGGCGGGTCGACGACGAACCCCTCGAGCTCGAGCAGGCCGACGGCGCGGAGCGCCCGCGCGGCGTCCTGCGCCTGAGCCTCGGACCTCGCGTGCACGACGACGGGCCCGTCGCCGAGGACGAACGCCGACTTCGTGGCGAACGAGCCGCCCGAGAGCGGCACGTTGAGCGCGCCCGGCAGGTGCCCGGCGGCCGACTCCTCGGCGTCGCGCACGTCGAGCACGGTCGCGCCTCGCACGTCGCCGGCGGGGGAGAGGGGCGGAAGCGCCTGCAGCGAACGGCCCGCGGTTGAGCGCGACGATCACGTCCATGTTCGGCGGCCGGGGCGCGTTCTTCGAGAGCGCGTCCGCGACGAAGTCGTCGACGGCGTCGATGCGGAGCGCGACGTTCGAGCGGCGCTCGTTCCCGATCGTCGACGAGGGATCCGAGCTCATCGACGCGCCGCAGAGCGAGCCCGCGACGTGACCCGGGTACACGGCCACGTCGTCGGGAAGCTCTTCGAGCCGCCGCAGGCTGTGGAAGAGCCCCTCGGCGCCCTCCGCGGCCCCGATTGCGAGGTCCGGCCGGGCTGCGTCGCCGACGAAGAGCGAGTCACCGGTGAGCAGCAGCTTCTCGTCGACGAGGAGCGCGCAGTGCTCGGGCCGGTGCCCGGGCGTGTGCAGCACGCGCACCGAGACCTCGCCGACGTGCAGCACGTCTCCGTCCACCATGGGGTCGAAGTCGTACTCCGGCTCCGCGAGCGGATGGATCGAGACGCGCGCGCCGTGCTCGAGCGCAAGCCGGCCGTGCCCCGCGACATGGTCGGCGTGGTTGTGCGTCTCGACGACGCGCACGATGCGCAGCGAGTGGCGCTCCGCCTCCTCGACGTACTGCTCGATCGCGAACGCGGGGTCGACGACGATCGCCTCGCCGGCCTGCTCGGAGCCGATCAGGTAGGAGGCGCAGCCGAGGTCGGAGTCGACGAACTGTCGAAACAGCATGAGGTGCAGCTTATACGTGAAATAAGCGGTCGTTACTGCAAGACCCGCCGAAACGACCTTAGCAGGCCGTCTCGCTAGCTTTCTTGAAGTGGCCCTCGCCTGCGGGCCGCATACCACGCCGCGAAGCGCCCGACCGGCGACGCGAGGTAGACCCCGAACTCCTCATCGAAGGCGTCAAGCTCGCCCCGCAGCTGGAAGAGCTCGTAGTCGAGGCGCCGCTCCACATCGCACCTGTGCTCGTCACGTTTCGCCCGGGCGACCGATGCGCCGCAGTCGTTGCAGGGCATGTGCTGGGGCTCTTAGAGAAACATCGTGTGTCTGCCGGGAGTACATCGGCACCCACGTGGGCTTCTCCGACACCCAAAAGGGCGAAGGGCCGCTCGGAGGCGGCCTTTCGCCGGAAGGCCTCGCTCAGGCGGTGGCCAGCGCGGGAATGACGCCGAGTTGCTGCATCATCCCGAGGGTGTCCCAGTTGTTCCAGGACTCGACGATCTTGCCGTCCTTGATCTTGTCGATCGTCACGCCGGTGACCGTCGACTCTTTGCCGGTCGGGGCGATCCCCATCAACTCGCCCTTGTGTGTGCCCGTCGCGGTCCAGCGGGTCGCGACGAGGTCGCCTTCCGCGATTTGCTCCTCGACCGTGATCTTGATGTCCGGGAAGGCCGATCGGTAGCCCTCGATCAGCTCTCTCGTCCCCTGTGGCCCTTTCGAGTCCCCCGTGGCCGGATCGTGGTTCACGAACGTCGGCGCGACCAGCTCCTCGATCACGTCGAACTTGCCCTGGTTGAACGCCTCGTCGACGAGGCGCCGAGAGACGATCTTGTTCGCCTCCGACATCTGCCTGCTCCCTTCGGTTTGCTCGCCTCTGCGCCGCCGGCGCAAACGCTCGGCGACGGCGATCGCGAGGAGTGCCACACCCGCGAGCGGCGCGAGCAGGCGCCGGGACCGGCGTCCGGTCTGCCTCTCGCCGCCACGCCTCATGGCACCTCCTGCTCGTCTGCGTGCCGACCCTACTCCCGCCGCCTCGTCGCGGCAAGCCCGTCAGAGGCCGAGCAGCCGCGCGATCACCATGCGCTGCACTTCGTTCGTGCCCTCGCCGATCTCGAGGATCTTCTGGTCGCGGAAGAGCCGCGAGATCGGAGACTCCTCCATGAACCCGTAGCCGCCGTGGATCTGCAGCGCGGCGTTCGCCGCCCGGTTGGAGAGCAGTCCCGTGTAGAGCTTCGCCATCGCCGCCTCGCGCGCGAACGGGCGTCCCTGGTCCTTCAGCCACGCGGCCTTGTAGACGAGCGCCCGGCCCGCCTCGATCTCCGTCGCCATGTCGGCGAGCGCGAACTGGACCGCCTGGAACTTCGCGATCGGCTTGCCGAACTGCTCGCGCTCCTTCGCGTAGGCGTACGCGAGGTCGTACGCGCCCTGCGCGAGACCGACGCCCATCGACGCCACCGAGATGCGGCCGCCGTCGAGGATCTCGAGAAACTGCTTGAAGCCCTCACCGCGCGGCCCGAGCAGATTCCCCTCGGGCACGGCGACGTCCTTGAACGAGAGCTCGCGCGTGTCGGAGGCGCGCCAGCCGAGCTTGTGCATCGGCTCGGAGATCTCGTAGCCGGGGGTCCCGTTCGGGACGACGATGTTCGAGATCTCGCCGTCGCCGGTGCTCGCGGTGATCGTCACGTACGCGGTGATGTCCGTGCCCGCGTTCGTGATGAACATCTTCGAGCCGTTGATCACCCACTGCCCGTCGCGCAGCTCGGCGGTCGTGCGCGTGTTGCCCGCGTCGGAGCCTGCGCCTGCCTCGGTCAGCCCGAACGCCGCGAGCTTCTTGCCGGACGCGAGCTCGGGGAGCCACTCGCGCTTCTGCTCCTCGGTGCCGTAGTAGTAGATCGGGAGCGTCCCGAGCGAGTGGTGCGCGGCGACGGTGATCGCGACCGACGAGTCGATCCGCGTCAGCTCCTCGACCACGATCGCGTACGAGACCGTGTCGGCGCCGGCGCCCCCGTACTCCTCGGGGATCGTCATCCCCATCAGCCCGAGCTCGGCGAGCTCGGCGACGAGCTCGTACGGGAAGCGGCCCTCGCGGTCGAGCTCCTCGGCGACCGGCGCGACGCGCTGCTCCGCGAACTCGCGAACCGTGGAGCGGACGAGCTCGTGCTCCTGGGTCAGGTCGAGGTCCACGCGGCCGGGGATGCTATCCGACGGCCTTTCTAGGCTGCGGGTGCGGGTTTCACCGCCCTTTACCCAACCCGTCACCGTGCCGATACCCACCTTGATGCGGTCTGCGACCCGCGAGCCGAGCGTCGAGGCGCTCCTTCTGCGGCTGGAGACGTTGACGCGTGAGCGTCAAGACCTCCGGCAGGACCTCGCGGAGGCGCCGACGCTCGAGCAGAACCGGCTGGCGATCGTCGAGGCGCAGTGGGATCTCTCCCGCGCCCTGATCCGCCGCTACCTGCCCGCAGCCGCGTAGTAGGCTCGCGCCATGAAAACGAGAGAGTTCTTCGAGGGCCTGGAGTCCCGCGTCGATTCGTCCAAGACGGCCGGCGTGAACAACTCGTACCTCTTCGACATCGAGGGCGAGGGGCAGTGGAAGGTCGACGTCAGCGACGGGAGCGTTACCGTGACAGAAGGTGGCGGGGATGCCGACGTCACGATCACGACTTCCGGCGAGACGTTCGAGCAGGTCGCCTCGGGCGACCTCAACCCGACCTCGGCCTACATGAGCGGCAAGCTCAAGATCAAGGGTGACATGGGCGCCGCGATGAAGCTCCAGAAGCTCTTCTGAGCCCGGTCGACCCACTCGAGCGGTGGCAGCCGCTCGGCGACAAGCCGGACTACGCCGGGCTCCTGACGTACGGGGGCGCCCCGTACACGCAGGACGCTGCCGAGCTCGCGTCGTTCGACGTCGCGATCCTCGGCGCCCCGACCGACGATCTCGTCTCGGACCGGCCGGGCACGCGCTTCGCGCCCCGCGCGATCCGCGCGGCGAGCTGCCCGCCGGGGCCGCATCTCGAAGCGAAGGTCGACGCGTTCCGGGAGCTGCGGATCGTCGACTACGGCGACGCGGCGGTCGTTCCCGCGGATCCCGCGCGAACGCACGAGGCGATCGAGCAGCTCGTCGGCGAGGTCGTCGACGCCGGCGTGCTGCCCGTCGTGCTCGGCGGCGACCACTCGATCACCGAGTCGAACGTCCGCGCGATCGCCGCGCGCCGCGGCCCGGTCGGTCTTCTGCACTTCGACACGCACGCGGACACGGGCTTCGAGGTGTTCGGCGTCGAGCGCTCGCACGGCACGCC
Organism: uncultured Actinomycetes bacterium; assembly: GCA_963819225.1. GTDB lineage: Bacteria > Actinomycetota > Thermoleophilia > Gaiellales > Gaiellaceae > JACCTU01. The sequence goes on from CAWFVN010000027.1 coordinate 126,178, forward strand.
GATGTACCGGCTCGTCGAAGCCGGCCACGTCGAGCCTGCGCGCTACGCGCAGATCGGTCTGCGCGGCTACTGGCCGACCGAGAAGGAGTTCGCGTGGCAGGCGGAGCGCGGGATCTCGAGCTTCTTCATGCACGACGTGCGCGACCGCGGGATCCGGGCGGTGCTCGAGGACGCGCTCGAGGTCGTCGGCGGCGGCCCGGTCTTCGTCACCGTCGACATCGACGTGCTCGACCCCGCGTTCGCACCCGGCACCGGAACACCGGAGCCCGGCGGGATGACGACGACCGACCTGCTGTGGGCGGTGCGCGAGGCGGCTTCGCGGCTCGACGTCGTCGGCGCGGATCTCGTCGAGGTGATCCCGACGGCGGTCGGGTCCGCAGACGTCACGGCGCTCGTCGGCGAGCGCGTCGTGCGCGAGTTGCTCACGGGTCTCGCCTTGAAGCGGTCCGGCTAGGTATCCACGTTCCGACGACGAAAGGAGTTCGATGACGTACTACGAGGTCTTGCTGTTCGTCCACCTGCTCGGTGTCGCGATCTGGTTCGGGACGGGTTTCGCCTTGCTCGTGCTCGGCAGTCGTTTCGGGCGCGCAGGCGACAACGCAGGACTGCAGTCGCTCTTCGGCCAGGCCGAGTGGCTCGCGACGCGCGTCTTCATCCCCGTCTCGCTCATCGTCGTCGTCGCCGGGATCCTGCTCGTGATCGAAGGCCCCTGGGCGTTCGACCAGCTCTGGGTGCTGCTGGGTCTCGCCGGCTTCGCCGCGACGTTCCTGACGGGGCTCCTCATGATCAAGCCAGAGTCGGAGCGCATCGCTGCCGACCTCGCCCGCGAGGGGATGACGCCCGGCGTCGGCCCGCGCGATCGGCACGCATGTTCGCGCGCCAGCGAATCGACTACACGGTGATCGCGCTCGTGATCGCCGACATGGTGCTGAAGCCGACCGGCGACGATGTCTTCACGCTCGTGCTCATGGCTGCGGTGCTCGTCGCCGTCGTCGCGCTCGTGCTCCGCAGCACTCGTGCTCCGGCGGCCGAGACGGCCTGACTACTCCTCGAGCTCGACGAGGAGCGCGCCGCCCGCGACGCGGTCGCCTTCCGCGACGTGCACGGCGCGAACGGTCGCCTGGTAGGGCGACACGACCGGCGTCTCCATCTTCATCGCCTCGAGCACGAGCAGCGTCTGGCGCGGCGCCACGGTGTCGCCCGGCGCGACGGCGACCCGGATCACCGTGCCCGGCATCGGCGCGGTCAGCGCGCTCTGCTCGGCGCCCGGCGCGGCGTGCTCGTGCGCGGCGCTGTCGACGTCCGGCGGCGGGTGCGGGGCGGGAGCTGCGAGGTTGAGCCGCCAGCCGCCGCGCCACGCCGCGTCCGCGGGGCGAGGCGGCGGCTCCGAGAGCGGCGGGTTCTCGACGAGGAACGCCGTCGTCGTGTGACCCGCGCGCACGTTCGGGTGCGTGACCAGCCAGCGCAGGAACGGGAGGTTCGTGACGACGCCCTCCACCTCGGTCTCCGCGAGCGCGTCGCGGAGCTTCTCGAGCGCCTCCTGCCGCGTCTCGCCGTGCGCGATCAGCTTCGCGATCATCGGGTCGTAGGAGAGCGCGATCTCGTCGCCTTCCTCGACGCCCGCGTCGACGCGGATGCCGGTCGGCAGGCGCAGGCGCTCGAGCGTCCCGCCTTGCGGGAGAAACGTCCGCGGATCCTCCGCGTACAGCCGCACCTCGACCGCGTGGCCAAGTAACAGACTGTTACTTGCCTCCAGCGGCTCGCCCTGCGCGATCCGCAGCTGCTGCTTCACGAGGTCGACGCCGGTGACGAGCTCGGTCACGGGATGCTCGACCTGGATTCGTCCGTTCAGCTCGAGGAACCAGAAGTCGCGGCCCGACAGCATGAACTCGGCCGTGCCCGCGCCGCGGTAGCCGATCGCTTTCGCGAACGCGACGGCCGCTTCGCCGATCTGCGCGCGGAGCGCGGGGTCGAGCGCGGGCGACGGCGCTTCCTCGAGCACCTTCTGGTGGCGTCGCTGGATCGAGCACTCGCGCTCGCCGAGCGAGACGACCGTCCCGTGGACGTCGCCGAGCAGCTGGATCTCGATGTGCCGCGGTCGCTCGACGTAGCGCTCCGCGAAGACGGTTCCGTCGCCGAACGCCGCTTGCGCTTCGCGGCTCGCCGCCGCTCGAGCTTCCTCGAGCTCGTGGGCGCTCCGCACGACGCGCATCCCCCGGCCGCCACCGCCTGCCGCCGCCTTCAGGATCAGCGGGAAGCCGAGCTCCGCGGGCTCGCCCGACTCGACGACGGGCACGCCCGCCTCGCGCGCAACCTGCTTCGACCGGAGCTTGTCGCCCGCGATCTCGAGCGCCTCGGGCGTCGGCCCGACCCAGATCAGCCCCGCCGCCTCGACGGCGCGCGCGAAGTCGGCGTTCTCCGCCAGGAAGCCGTAGCCGGGGTGGATCGCGTCGGCGCCCGACTCGCTTGGCCGCGCGAATGTGCTCCTCGGACGCGAGATACGACGTGATCTCGACCGTCTCGTCGGCGGAGCGGGCGTGCAGCGCGCCGCTGTCGTCCGGCGGCGCGACGGCGACGGTCTCGATGCCGAGCTCGCGGCACGCGCGAAAGACGCGGAGCGCGATCTCGCCGCGGTTGGCAACGAGAAGTTTCCGGATCGCCATCGCGCGCGAAGCCTACGCGCGCGTCTCGCGCGCTAGACCGACCCGCGCCAGATCAGGACGAGGAGGATCACGGCGGTGACCGCGGCCACCGTGAGCACGACGAAGTTGACGACCAGAGCCGCGGTGATCGCCCGTGGGGACGCCAGGGCAGGCTGGGCGTGGGCGCCGTTCTCGGACGCGGCGCCGTCCACTGCGTCTGCCACCGCGGCCGTGATGAACTGGTTCAGGGACGTCTGCTCGAGCTCGGCCTTGCGTGCGACCTCGGCGTGCAGCTCCGGCGGCATCCGCAGGAGCAATCGGCCGCTATAGGAGGGCTTCCCCTCCTCGATGCGCTTCGCCTGCTGCGCCATCCCCGTCAGTGTATGAGTTTCGCGGTGGTACCACAATCCTCGAAACTCGCCCAGCCGGCCGCACGGCACTGGATCGTGCGCAACGAACGCTCGATCAACCGTGACACGTGGATCTGCGAGAGGCCCATCGCGCGCGCGATCTCGCGTTGGCTGAGGTCGCCGTAGAAGCGCAGCTCGAGGATGCGGCGCTCACGCCCGTCGAGCGTGTCGAGGCATGACGCCACGAACAGGCGGGCGTCGCTCGCGTCGAAGGGATCGCCCGCAGCGACGGGCAGATCCTCGATCGGGACCGTCGGATTCGTGTCGAGCTCGCTCGCCGCGCCTGCCTCGGCCGTCGACGTGCCGGCTGCCTCGGCGAGCTCGCTGATCGATGCCGGGCGTCCCAGGCGGCCGCTCAGCTCGCGCCGCAGCCGTCGCAGCGTGCCGTTGAGCTCGTGCAGGCGCCTTGGCGGTCGCACGGCAGGCACCGCGTCCCGAAGGTGGCGCTGGATCTCGCCGGCGACGGTCGGGCGTGCAAACGCGGCGAGGTTGACGCCGCGCTCCGGCTCGAAGCGATCGACGGCGTTGATCAACCCGATCGTTCCGACCTGCACCAGGTCGTCGAACTCCGTCCCGTCGCGAACGAAGTCTCGCGCGACGGAACGAACCAGCGGGAGGTAGTCGAGGATCAGCCGTTCGCGCGCAGCGCGGTCGTGTGACGTGGCCTCGGCGTTCGCTGACTCCGTCGTCTGAACCGCCTGTCCCTCCTCCCCAGAGGTTCTTGCGGACTGAACTCGACTGTAGCGCGACGAGATGTGAAATGCAATTTCGTTTTCGGTGCACTTCGCGGCTCATCTCGAAACGTTCCGGGTATTTACGGAACATGAAGCGCAAGGCTTGGCAAACGCTTGCGGTGACGTCGTTCTTGTATTTCGCGTCGGCTGCCCCCGGCTACGCGGAAGAGCTGCCTCTGCCAACGTCGGCCGAGGACGTCGCCACGGCGATCCAGGACATCGCTTCGACCGTCGCCGCTGTCCCGGAAGCGCCGTCTCTCCCACGGTGGTCCCGACGGTGCCGACACCGACGACGGACGCCCCCGAACCAACCCCGTCGACGCCACAAACGGCCACGGAAAGCCAGTATCAGCCGCCTACAACGCAGTATCAGCCGTCGAGCGCCGAGGTCGCGAGCACGCCCGCCGCGCCTGCGTCGACTGCCTCGGACGTGATACCGGCCACCACGCAGGAGACCACGACCGCCGCGCCGCTCGAGGCGCCGGCGACCACAGATATCTCTAGCGAGAATTCGACGACGAGTTCGCTTCCTTCCACATGGATCTGGAACTGGAATTGGAACTGCGATCCGTCCTCGGTGCCTCCCGAACAGAACGTGATCGTGGACGGAACGTGGTCGTGGAACTGGAATTTCAACTGCACGTCACCGAATGCGCCGTCCGGTAGCGGGCAGTATCAAAACGCATCGACGCAGTATCAGCCGCAGAATTCGAACATCTCCATTCGCATAGGCAGCCCGGGCGACAACGGACCCGTGACGCAGACGATCGCGGCCGTCGCGCAGGCGACCACAGCCACCGTGAACGCGATTGCGCAGACGGCTTCGCAGATCACGGAGTCGGTCGGTGCGGCCCCCGCGACGGGCTCGACGGTCGCCGATACGGCGGCGACCGTCGTCCAGGAGGTCGTGACGGCCGTGTCGGCGGCCGTGGCCGCAGTGCTCCCCGCAGCGGTGGCGCCTCCGCCGGTCGTCACGGCTTTGACGATGCCGCCGGTGCCTCCGATCTCGGCGCTCGGCGGTCTCGGCCTGCCGTCGGTGGTTCCCCTCCCCCGGAACTCGGAAAACTCGTAGGGCTTGGGCTTCTCCCGCCGACGCCCAACGTCGCGCAGGGACTCGAGACGCGCTCGCGCCCCGCGCCCGCGCGCTTGCCGCAGCCCGCGTACGGCGCCGGGGTCGCGAGCGCGTGGGATGGACCGCTGGCCCCCGTCGCAGCGGCAGCGCCGCGCGCCTCAACCGGCACGCCGCCGGCGCGCGCGCCCAGCGACCGGGGCCTCGACATCCCATGCCCGCGCCGGGCGGCTCGTCCGTCGCCGGCGCCGGCGGGAGCTCGGCTGCCGGCGTCGCCGCAGCCGCCCTGGCGGCGATGCTCGCCTCCTACTTCTTCGTTCCTCCGTTCGGTGCGTGGCGCGTGCGATCGCCGAGAGACCGTCGACGTCTCCGGCCGCGTGCGTCACGGCTCGAACGCCCGGGCTAGCGCACCGCCTTCGACTCAACGCGCCTCGGGCGGCTTGTCCGGGCGCGACTTCGAAGACGGTTTGAAGGAGAAACCTCAATGAAGCGATGGACAATCGCGCTCATCGCGGCCTTCCTCTCGCTGACCACGGGAGCGGGCCTCGCCACGGCAGCCGTGCCGTCCCTCGGAAGCCAGACTGTGGACCAGTCGGCCTCCAGCGGGCAGGTTGCGGGAGCCGCGGCCGGTGCAGCGCAAACCAATCCGAGCAACACCAACGTCTCGATCCGGGTTCTCAGTCCGGGGAACGACGGCTCGGTCTCGCAGTCGAACAGCGTCGACTCCGATGCAACGGCGTCGAACCGCAACTCGGCTGATCAGGACGCGACGCAGTCGCAGTCGGGCGGCAGCACGGGGGCGTGCTGCGGGTCCGGCTCGACCGGCATCCAGTCCTCGAGCCAGACCGCCGCGAACCAGCAGGCCGCAGCAGCACTGTCGTTGGCGACGCAGAGGAATGCGTCGAACACGAACGTGCCGGTGCGGGTCGGGAGCCCGGGGAACGACGGCTCGGTGTCCCAGTCGAACAGCGCCGACTCCGATGCATCGGCGTCGAACCGCAACTCGGCTGATCAGGACGCCACGCAGACCCAGTCGTCCGGCGGCGGCACGTGCTGCCAGTCCGGCTCGACGGGCATCCAGACGTCGGACCAGAACGCCGAGAACGCGCAGGCGGCCCTGGCCGCGTCGGAGGCCAAGCAGTACAACCCGGAGAACACGAACGTGACCATCCGGGTTCTCAGCCCGGGGAACGGTGGGAACGTCTCGCAGACGAATTCGGTCGATTCGGATGCGGACGCCCACAACTCGAACTCCGCAGACCAGGACGCGACGCAGAGGCAGTCGTCCGGTGGCAGTGACTGTCACTGCACCGGCTCGACCGGAATCCAGACGTCCGACCAGGATGCGAAGAACGAGCAGGCGGCGCTGGCGGGTTCGAAGGCGGAGCAGAACGGTGCCTCGAACACGAACGCGTCGATCCGCGTGCTGAGCCCTGGCAACGACGGAAACGTCCGGCAGTCCAACACCGTCGACAGCGACGCGAGGGCGAGCAACCGGAACTCCGCCGACCAGGACGCGACGCAGACGCAGTCCGCAGGGTCCGGCTCGGGCACTGGCATCCAGGTCTCCGACCAGGACGCCAAGAGCGAGCAGGCCGCGCTGGCAGCTTCGATCGCGAAGCAGGACCATCCGAGCAACACGAACACGCCGATCCGGGTGCTGAGCCCGGGCAACGGCGGCAACGTCGTGCAGAGCAACTCGGTCGACTCCGACGCGAGTGCGAAGAACTCGAACGACGCGGATCAGACGGCGAATCAGACCCAGAGCGGTGGCGGCTCGTGTGGCTGCCAGGGCTCGACGGGGATCCAGGTCGCCGATCAGTCCGCGAAGAACGAGCAGCTCGCGCTCGGCTTCTCGGCCGCCGAACAGAAGGGAGCAAAGAACTCCAACGAACCGATCAGGGTCGGTAGCTACGGCAACGACGGAAACGTTTGGCAGACCAACAGCGTCGACAGTGACGCCGAGGCCTCCAACAAGAACGCCGTCGAGCAGGACACGACCCAGACGCAGTCCGCAGGGCCCGGCTCGGGCACGGGCATCCAGATCTCAGGTCAGGAAGTCCAAGAGCGAGCAGGCCGCGCTGGCAGCGTCGATCGCGACGCAGGAGCATGCGAAGAACGACAACAGCTCCGATCCGGGTGCTGAGCCCGGGGAACGGCGGCAACGTCGTGCAGTCCAACTCGGTCGATTCCGACGCGAGTGCGAAGAACTCGAACGACGTGGACCAGACGATGACCAGACCCAGCGTCGGTGGCAGTGATTGCAAGCTGCCACGACGGCTCGACGGGCATCCAGGTCGCCGGCCAGTCCGCGAAGAACGAGCAGCTCGCACTCGGGTTCTCGGCAGCGGCCCAGAAGGACGCGTCGAACTCGAACGATCCGATCAGGGTCGGTAGCTACGGCAACGACGGAAACGTTTGGCAGACGAACAGCGTCGACAGTGACGCCGAGGCCTCCAACCGCAACTCCGCCGATCAGGACGCGACCCAGACGCAGTCGGCAGGGTCCGGCTCGGGTCTCGGGATCCAGGTCGCAGGCCAGGAAGCGAAGAACCACCAGGGCGCGCTCGCGCTCTCGGCGGCGCTGCAGGACGGGGCGTCGAACGAGAACAAGCCGCTCCGGGTTCTGAGCCCCGGCAACGACGGTTCCGTGGTCCAGTCGAACAGCGTCGACAGCGACGCATCGGCATCGAACCGCAACCACGTCGATCAGGACGCAACCCAGACCCAGACCGGCAGCGGCGCAAACTGCGGCTGCCAGTCCGGGATCGGGATCCAGGCGCTCGGGCAGTCCTCCTGGAGCTCGCAGGGTGCGTTCGCGGCGTCGTTCGCGGAGCAGAAGGCCGGCCGCTCGCCGTGCGGGTGCCCGTCCGGGGCGTCGAACGTGAACGACCCCGTGCGCGTGCTCAGCCCGGGTAGCGGCGGCTCGGTGTGGCAGTCGAACAGCGTCGACTCCCGCGCCAGGGGCAGCAACTCCAACCACGCCGACCAGTCGGCCACCCAGACCCAGTCGGGCGCAGGCGCCCAGCTCGGGATCCAGGCGGCAGGCCAGGAGGCGAACAACCACCAGCTCGCACTCGTTCTCGCGGCCGCGCTTCAGCAGGCCCCGAAGAACGCGAACGGGCCGTTGGCGGTCTGGAGCCCCGGGAACAGTGGGCTGACTTCGCAGTCCAACGACGCCTCTGCGGACGGCTACGGCGCGAATCGCAATCGCGCTGCTCAGTCGGCCAGGCAGACGGCGGTGTGAAGAGCGGGTGGACGCCCGCCGGCCGAGCGATCGGCCGGCGGGCGTCATGCCCGAGTGATGCGTGCAACGCGTCTTGAAAGTCACGCGTATTCGCAGTAGCTTGCGGCCAAGCAACGAACGGCACGAGGGGAGGTCCTCGATGCCAGGACGGCCAAGATCGTTGCTGCGGCGCTCGGGGGTGTTGGGGTACACCGCGGTCCTTTTCGCGCTCGGAGGGCTCGTGCCGGCGGCAAACGGGCAGCCGACGCCCGATCCGGCGCCGGGCGACGACCGACGCGGGGCCGACGCCCGATCCGGCACCGCTGGGCCGCCCGCGAGTCGTCACCCAGTCGAGTCCGGTTGTCGTTCACGCAGCGCCCGGTCGTCCGGACATCCACTCCCTCGGTGGTTCCGCGAACTGCGGCGAGAGCTGCGCGTCGCGCGCGGGCGGCACCGCGCGCAACGCGCGCTCGCGCTCAGGCGAAGCCGCAGGTCGGTCGTGCAGCTCGGTCCCGCGCGACCCGCCGCTCGTCGCTGGGAAGCGCGGCCGGTCTCGTCCTCGACGAGCCTGCTCGCGCTGCGACGACGTTCGCGGTGCTCGCGCTGTTCGCGGTGATCCTCGCAAGCGGGTCGTTCCTCGGAGTGCTCGTCGAGGTGCGGAGGAACCTGCGGTGAAGCGCGGTCTTGCGTCTACGTCGCGTTCGTCTCGTTGACGCTCGTGCCGCTGGCGCAGCGCTGCGTTCGCCGTCCATCTCGGTGAACATCTCCAGTACGCCGGGCAGCGGCTGGTTACGTCTCGCAAGCACGGTGACGGTCACGTGGCTCATCGATGTGCACGCGCGGGAGGATCAACTGCTGCCAGGTCGATGCGCGAATCGTTCCCGTCTCCAGCAGGGGTCGATCCGACGCTCACGCTGTTCCGTGTCGAGACCGGCGAAGGCACTCGATCAGCAGACGGTCAGCGTTCAAGCATCGACTCGGTTGCGCCGACGCGTCAGCGGCGTCGGCCCGACCGGAGCTGCCGACCAGGCAGGTTGGTACAACGCGCCGGTTCGGTCTGAGCGGCGCGGAGCGATCCGAGTCCCGGCTCCGGTCTCGCCGGATGTTCTGGAGGGACGTACTCCGGTCCCGACAGCAGCTCGGCGACCGGGACGATCACGTGCACGCGACAACGCCGGCAACAGCGTCGAGCGCCCGAGCTCGCGCTTCAAGTACGACGACACCGGCCCGGCGATCACCGGCTCGAGCACTCCGGCCGGGCTCCCGACGCGAACGGCTGGTACAACCACCCCGTCGTGGTCAGCTTCACGGCGACCGACAACCTCTCCGGTGTCGCGGGCTGCTCGGCGGTGACGTACTCCGGCCCCGACGGCGGCATCGGCGTCCGTTCCCGGCAACTGCACCGACGTCGCCGGCAACCCGGCGAGCGGCGGCGCGACGATCAAGTACGATCGACCGGACCCTAGCGTCGGCGGCTCGCCGGACCGCGGCCCGGACTCGAACGGCTGGTACAACGCCCGTCGACGTCTCATTCGGCGGCTGCGGACAATGCGTCCGGGCATCGCGAGCTGCTCGGGCGGCGGGACGTATTCGGGGCCCGACGGCATGGGCTCGGCGTCCGGCTCGTGCAGCGACAACGCCGGCAACACCGGCTCGGGGGCTGTCGCAGATCCCGTACGACGCGACGGCGCCGACAGTCAAGGATCTCGTCACGGCGACGACCGGCCGATGCGAGCGGGCTGGTTCAACCACCCGGTCGGCGTGACGTTCACCGGTGACGACGCCGGGTCGGGCGTCGAGTCGTGCAGCATCGCTGACCTACGGCGGTCCCGACAGTGGCACTGCGCAGGTGAGCGGAACGTGCCGCGACAAGGCGGGTCACGAGAGCGTGGCGAAGGCGTTCCGGCTGAAGTACGACGCGACGCCTCCGTCGCTCTCGACGGTCATCGCACAGGTCGGGAACAAGTTCGCGCTCCTGAAGTGGAAGATCTCGCCCGACGTCTCGTCGGTGCGCGTCGTCCGTGTGCCCGGCCGCGCCGGAGAGACCGAGACGGTCGTCTATGCCGGCAAGGCGGACTTCTACAAGGACACCGGCATCGACAACCGCACGCAGTACGAGTACCGCGTGTCGGCGGCCGACGAGGCGGCCAACGCGACGCCGGAGCAGAAGGCGACCGCGATGCCGCTGCCGCCGCTCTACAACCCGGCGCAGGGCGCACGCGTCAGGTCGCCGATCGTCTTCGAGTGGCTCGGCGTCGAGAAGGCGACGTACTACAACGTGCAGGTCTGGTGTCGCGGCCGGAAGATGCTCACCGCGTGGCCGAAGAAGACGCGGCTCGTCGTGCCGCGTCAGGGGAAGTTCGCCGGTCGCGCGTACACGCTGCCGCGCACGTCGTGCCGCTGGCATGTCTGGCCCGGCTTCGGCAGGCTCGCCGAGCGCCGCTACGGCAAGATGGCCGGGCAGAGCACGTTCGTCCTGACGCGCTAGCGCGTCGCGGCCGAGGGCTCTCGCAGCCGCGGCGTCAGCGTGAAGAGGGTGAAGACGCAGAGCGCGGAGAGCGTCAGGTAGACGGCGGCGTCGGACGTGGCGCGGGCCGCGGCGCCGCCGAGCGCGGACCCCGCCGCGGCTCCGGGCGCCCACGCGAGGTTGATCAGCGCGAACCCGTACGCGTAGTCGAGCCCGATCGCCTCGGCGCGGTCGGCGAGCATCGACATCGACGGCGTCCAGAAGCTTCCGAACGCGCACGCCGCGAGCACGATCGCCGCAGCGAGCACCCAGCCCCGTGTCGATCCACGGAAGGACGGCCGTTGCGGCCGCTGAGCCGATCAGGCCCACGCGCAGCGGGGCGAGGCGGCCGCGGCGGTCCGAGAACCGTCCGATCAGCGGCGAGAGCGCGGCCTCGAAGCTCGCGGCGACGAGCCACGTCGCCCCGATCGCGAGCGCGCTCAGCCCGAGCACGTCGAGGCGCAGCGGGCCGAGGACGTTCAGTGCGCCGAAGAGGAGCGCAGGCACCAGCACGAACCAGATCGACGCGACGATGGCCCGGTCGCGGAGCGCACCGAAGAGCCTGCTGAGCGGCTGCGGATGCTCAGGCGTGTACGCGGGAGTCCGCCAGGCGGCGACGCCGAGCACCGAGGCGAGCACCGCGACGCTCGCGAACGCCGGCCCGGTGCCCACCACCGACGCGATCCCGCCGAGCACCGGCCCGAAGAGCGCTCCGACGATCGCGGCACCCATCACGGCGCCGATCGTCTCTCCGCGTCGCTCGGCCGGCGCGGCGGCGACGAGCCACGCGAGCGAAGCCGTCCAGGAGAACGAGCTCGCGACTCCCTGCAGGAAGCGTGCGGTGTCGAGCAGCCAGATCGAGTCGGCGAACCCGAAGGTGACGGTCGTGATCGCCATGCCGGTCAGGCCGACGAGGACGGTCGGGCGCACCCCGAAGCGCGCGGCGGACATCCCGCCCGGGATCCCGCCGACGAGGGCGCCGAGCGCGTACGACGCGGCGAGCAGCCCCGCGCCGGCCTTCGAGAGCCCGAGCTCCTCCGCGTACTGCGGCAGCAGCGGCGTCAGCGCGGCGAAGAACATCGTGTCGACGAAGACGATCGCGCCGACGAGCAGGAGCAGCCTGCGCACGCGCTACCAGCTCGGCTTGCGCTTGTCCAAGAACGCGCGGAGGCCTTCCTGGCCCTCCTCGCTCGTGCGACGCTCGGCGATGCGACGCTCGGTCGCGAGGCCGTCCGGCCTGTCGAGCACGAGCCGCTTCGCGTGGCGTGCCGCCTCCGGGCCTGCGCTCAGGAGCTCGTCCACCAGCTGCTCGACCACGGGGTCCGGATCCTCGGCCACCTCGTGCACGAGCCCGATGCGAAACGCGGTGTCGGCGTCGAAGCGCTCGCCGGTGACGAAGTAGCGTCGCGCCGCGCTCGGCCCGATCTTCGCGAGCGCGAACGGCGAGATGACGGACGGGACGATGCCCAGCTTCACCTCGGAGAACGCGAACTCCGTCTCCTCGGCCGCGACCGCGATGTCCGCGCACGCGACGAGGCCTGCGCCACCGCCGAGCGCATGGCCGTGCACGCGGACGACCACCGGCGCCGGGCACTCGTTGATCGTCTCCAGCATCAGCCGAAGCCGGCGGGCGTCCTGGACGTTCTCCTCGTAGCTCAGCTCCGCGGACGAGCGCATCCACTCGACGTCCGCTCCGGCGCAGAAGCTCTCGCCCTCGCCCGCGAGCACGACCGCGCGCGCGTCGCCGACGTCGGAGAACGCTTCGCGCAGCTCGGCGATCAACGCCGCGTCGAAGGCGTTCCTGCTGCCCGGCCGGGCGAGGGTCACCCGCAGCACGGGCCCGTCTCTCTCGATGCGGAGTGCGGTCACGGTCGCGAAGCGTAGATTGCCCGCGTGCTGAAGGGTGCGATCGCCGCCGCGCTGACGCCGCTCCGCGAGGGCGGATCGCGGCTGGACGAGGACGCCTTCGGGCCCTACTGCGACTTCCTGCGCGGCCTGGACGGCGTGCTCGCCCTCGGAACGACCGGCGAGGGGATCCTCCTCGCGCCGGAGGAGCGCAAGCGCGTGACCGAGCTCTTCCTCGCCGGCGGCCTGAAGGTGATCGCCCACTGCGGCGCCCAGTCGACCGCGGCGACGGTCGAGCTCGCGGAGCACGCAGCGGCGGCCGGCGTCGACGGGGTCGCGGTGATCGCGCCGCCCTACTTCCCGCTCGACGATCGAGGCGCTGCTCGCGCACTTCGCCGCGGCCGCCGCCGCCTGCTCGCCGACGCCGTTCTACGTCTACGAGTTCGCGCGCGCGAGCGGGTACGCGGTTCCGCTCGAGGTGCTCGCGCGCTTGCGCGAGCTCGCCCCGAACCTGGCCGGGCTCAAGGTCTCGGACGCGCCGTGGGAGGCGTTCGCGCCGTACCTCGTCGAGGGTCTCGACGTCTTCGTCGGCCCGGAGGCGCTGATCGCGCAGGGCATGCGTGCGTCGGCGGTCGGTGCCGTGTCCGCGCTCGCGTCGGCGTTTCCCGAGCGCGTGGCGGCCGCCGTCCGCGACCCCGACGGCGAAGAGGCAGCGGGGATCGGCGAGCTGCGCGCCGCGGTCGAGCGCTTTCCGCGCCACGCTGCGCTCAAGCGGATCGTCGCGCGCCGCGGCGTCCCGATCCGCGAGGACGTGCGCGCGCCGCTCCGCGGCCTGACCGACGACGAGCGGACGGAGCTCGACCGGTGGCTCGAGTCGTCATAGCCGGCGCGGGTGCGATCGGTGCGTCGATCGCGTACCACCTCGCGCGCCGCGGTGCGCGCGACGTCGTGCTCGCCGACGTCGCGGAGGTCGCGTCCGGCTCTACCGCGAAGGCGATGGGCGGCGTGCGGCAGCAGTTCTCGACCGCGGCGGAGGTGCGCCTCGCGCAGGAGTCGATCCGGTTCTTCGAGGAGCTCGGGCCGCCGTTCTTCGACCAGGTCGGCTACCTCTTCCTCGCGACGACCGAGGCGGGGCTCGCCGCGCTCGAGGAGCGACGCGAGCTGCAGGCGTCGCTCGGCGTTCCGGTGGAGCGCGTCGACGCGGCGCGCATCGGCGGGCTGCGCGCCGACGACGTCCTGGGCGCGGTCGCGTGCTGGAGCGACGGCTGCGCCGACCCGGCGGCGGTCACGCGTGAGCTCGTGCGCCGCTCGGTCGAGCTCGGCGTGGAGCTGCGGGAGCGCACGGACGCCTTGGCCCTGGACGGCGACACGCTCGTGGTCGCGTGCGGGCCGCGCTCCGCAGACGTCGCCGCTGCCCGCGGGGTCGAGCTACCCGTGCGCCCGCTCTGCCGGCAGCTCCTGCTGACCGGCGCGCTCGAGCTCCCGGCCGACCTGCCGATGGTCGTCGAGGCGGAGTCGGGGTTCCACTTCCGGCGCCGCGGCGACCGGCTCGTGCTCGCGATGACCGACGCGGAGGCACGCTGGGGGTTCGACGAGGTCGTGGACGAGTCGGTGTTCGACGACCGGCTCGAGCGGCTCGCGCATCGCTATCCGCCGGCGGCGCGGACGACGATCGACGACGCGTGGGCAGGTCTCTACGACATGACCCCCGACGCGCACCCGATCATCGGCTGGGTCGCCGACGGCGTCTACTCCGCGTGCGGCTTCTCCGGGCACGGCTTCATGCAGAGCCCGGCGGTGGGGGAGGCCGCCGCAGCCGAGCTCCTCGGCGACGAGCCGCCGTTCGACCTCGCCCCGTACCGCCTCGAGCGGTTCGAGGGCGACGCGGGCTTTCCGGAGACGCTGGTTCTCTAGCCGCTACTCGAACGCGAGGCCGAGCCGCGAGAGGTTCTCGTCCTGGAAGCGTCCTTCGGCCGTCGCCTCGAGGTCGAAGACCTCGACCACGTCGGGGTCCTTGCCGATCAGCTCGCGGGCGCGCGAGGGCACTTCTTGCTCCGCGGCTTCCGCGGACTCCCAGAAGTAGACCGCGCCCCAGCGGTCGGTCGCCGGGTCGGAGATCCACGCCTTGAACCGCAGGCCGTCCACCTCCTCCCACGCGTCGACGGACTCGTCGCGCAGGTAGCGGCGCAGCTCCTCGATCGTCGTCATGGAGTCCGCGAGATTCCAGAGAACGAAGCGGACGATCACTGCTCGAAGAAGCGCTCGTGGTACGGCAGCTTCGCGAGCAGCTCCTTCAACTGGCGCAGGATGTCGGCCTCGTCGTGGCCGAAGTCGTCGAGGTACGCGTGAAGCGCACTGCGGATGAGCTTCAGCTCGGCGTCGTCGAGCTCGATCGTGTGCTGCACTAGAACGGTCCTCTCGGTTCGTAGCTTCCGCGGCGGGTGCCGATCGCAATCATCGTCAATCCGTCAGGGCCGGCGACGGGGCAACGCTCCGTCTCGGGATCGAAGCGCAGGAACGTCCCCTCGCGCACGGGCACCTCCTCGCCGTCGACCCGGTACACGCCGGAGCCGCGCACGACGACGTTGACCTCCTCCTGGCCGCTCTCGCGCTCGTCGTGCGGGCGCCCTTCGGCGTTCGCCGGCAGCTCGTACCAGTTGACCCCGAACGCCTCGACGCCGAGCGCCCGGCGCACGAAGCGGACCATCCCGCCGGGCCCTTCCGGCGCCAGCTCGTCCACGTGTGCGACCGAGTAGCCCATCTACATCCGGAAGATGCCGAACGTCGTCTCGGGGATCGGCGCGTTCAACGCGGCCGAGAGCCCGAGCGCCAGGACCCGACGAGTGTCGAGCGGGTCGATGATCCCGTCGTCCCAGAGACGCGCGGTCGAGTAGTACGCGTTCCCTTCGCGCTCGTACTTCTCGCGGATCTCGTCCGGGTCGGCGTCGCCGACCATCGAGAGCACGGTCGCGGCCTGCTCGCCGCCCATCACCGAGATGCGCGCGTTCGGCCACATCCAGAGCTGCCGCGGCTCGTACGCGCGACCGCACATCGCGTAGTTGCCGGCGCCGAACGAGCCGCCGATCACGACGGTGAACTTCGGCACCTGCGCGTTCGCGACCGCCATCACCATCTTCGCTCCGTCGCGCGCGATCCCGCCCTCCTCGTACTCCTTGCCGACCATGAAGCCGGTGATGTTCTGCAGGAAGACGAGCGGCACGCGCCGCTTGGCGCACAGCTCGACGAAGTGCGCGCCCTTCTGGGCGGACTCGGCGAAGAGCACGCCGTTGTTCGCGACGATCCCGACGGGGAAGCCCTCGATCCGCGCGAACCCGCAGACGAGCGTCTCGCCGTACAGCTCCTTGAACTCGGCGAAGCGCGAGCCGTCGACGATGCGCGCGATGATCGCGCGTGGATCGACCTGGGTTCGGTGGTCGTCGGGGATGAGCCCGTAGAGCTCCTGCACGCTCGCTGCGGGCGGCTCGGGCTCCGCGACGTCCCACGGCGGCGCCGGCTTCGCGGTGTGCAGGTTGCGCACGATCTGGCGGACGAGGGCGAGGGCGTGCTCGTCGCTCGTCGCGTAGTGGTCGGCGACGCCCGAGCGGCGTGCGTGCACGTCCGCGCCGCCGAGCTCCTCTGCGGTGACGTCCTGCCCGGTCGCCGCCTTCACGAGCGGCGGCCCGCCGATGAAGATCGTTCCGGTGCCGCGCACGATGATCGTCTCGTCGCTCATCGCCGGGACGTACGCGCCGCCCGCGGTGCACGAGCCCATCACCGACGCGATCTGAGGGATCCCCGCGGCGGAGAGGTTCGCCTGGTTGAAGAAGATCCGCCCGAAGTGGTCGCGGTCGGGGAACACCTCGTCCTGCAGCGGGAGGAACGCGCCGCCGGAGTCGACGAGGTAGATGCACGGCAGCCGGTTCTGCGCAGCGACCTCCTGGGCGCGCAGGTGCTTCTTCACGGTCAGCGGGAAGTAGGAGCCGCCCTTCACGGTCGCGTCGTTCGCGACGATCACGCAGTCGCGGCCCTCGATCACGCCGATTCCCGTGACGATGCCGGCGCTCGGCGCCTGGTCGTCGTACAGCTCCCACGCCGCGAGCGCGTTCAGCTCGAGAAAGGCGGTGTCGGGGTCGAGGAGCCGGTCGATGCGCTCGCGCGCCGTCAGCTTGCCGCGGGAGCGATGCCGCTCGACCGCCTTCTCGCCGCCGCCCTGAGCGACCTGGGCCGTGCGCTCCCGGAGCTCGGCGACGAGCTCGGCCATCCGCGCCTTGCGCCGGTCGAAGTCAGCCGACTCGCGCTCGACCTGCGAGCTCAGCACTGCCATCGCCGCTGAGCCTAGCGGGCGCTTCGGCCGCTGCGAGCAGGGCCGGGAGGAGCCCGTCGACGATTCGATCCTTCGTCAGGTAGCCCTTGGCGCCGGCCGCGTGGGCCGCGTCGGCGAGCGTCGGGTCGTCCGACGCGCTCAGCACGACGACCGGGATCCCGAGCCCGAGCTCGCGCAGCCGGCGCGTCGCGGCGATCCCGTCGAGGTGCGGCATCTCGACGTCCATCAGGACGACGTCGGGGGAGAGGGTGACGGCGAGCCCGACCGCCTCGAGACCGTCCTCGGCGATGCCGACGACCTCGACCCCGCGGGTGCCGGCCAGGAGCGCTTCGAGGGTCTTCGCGAACAGCGAATGGTCGTCCGCAATCAACACGCGCACCGTGCCCACCGTGAGCACAACGCCGGGAGCCCCGGTTCGGTTACGCGCGCCGGGCGAACAGGGCGCCGGCCTTTGCCCCGCCGGCGCCGAGCTGGACGGTGCAGGCGGGACGAGTCGCCGCGGCAGGCCCCGCTCCAGCGGACGAACCGCCAGCCCTTCGCCGCCTTCGCGCGGAGCACGGCCCGTGTCCCCTCGACCCGCTGCGTCGAGCACGACCGGGAGCAGCGCACGTCGGAGCTCGTGACCGTCCCGCGCCCGGTGATCTGGAGCGCGAGCCGCCGAAGCGGCCGGAAGACGACGCCGGCCTCGGTCGTCGCCCCGAGCTCGACGAAGCACGTCGAGTCGGCCGTCCCGGCGCACGCGCCGGTCCACGAGCCGAAGCCGAACCCGGGCAGCGCGTCCGCGACCAGCTCGATGTCCGTGCCGGCGTCCCACTCGGTCGTGCACGAGCCCTCGCACTCCTGGCCGTTGACGCCGCTCGTCACGAACCCGGAGCCCTCGACGCTCAGGCTCAGCTGGACCTGCTCGGCCGCGTGCAGGAGCCAGCGCGAGTCCTGGATGTCGAACCAGGGCCCGCTGTGCGCGTAGTAGTCGTCGTGGTTGACGTCGAGGGTCGCGCCGTCGAGCAGGCCGCCGCGGTAGAACGTCGAGAGGACGTCGAGGGAGCTGTCGCACGGGTGCCCGTCGTCGCCCGAAGCACGGGTGGGGCGCTCCCGGCGGAAGCGCGCCGAGCGCGTGCAGCAGCTCGTGAGCTCCGACGTAGGCGGTGCCGCCGCCGTCGCCGATCGTCAGGTCGCAGCCCGAGCGCAGGTAGACGATCCCGTACGAGAGCGGCCCGCCGGTCGTCCGGCCGCCGGAGCCCGTCCCGCACACCCTGCTGTCCGCGACGACGCCGTCGTAGAAGACGAGGTACTTCTTGTCGGGAGCCGCGAACACGTACGGCGTCGACGCGAGCTGTGTGGCGATGCGCTGGAACCGATCGAGGTCCGGGAGGTACACCGAGGTCGGGTCCGGAAGGCGCACGAAGCTGAGGTCGAGGTTTCCGAAGCGGCTCTCGCAGCCGGGGAAGTCGAACAGGTCGAAGCGCGGCGCGCGCGTCGGGTCCTCGCGGCGCCACCACGCGTCGATCGCGGCGACGTCGGTCGCGATCGACGAGGCGAGCTCCGCGAACCGGTCCGGGCCGTCGGAGGGCAGGGCGTAGATCACGTGGATCTGCTCGCCGCCCATGCGGTCGTGCACGCGGTCCGACTGCGCGAGGTCGTTCCCGCACCAGCGCACCGGCGCGATCGCCGCGGGGGCCGCCGGCACGAGGAGGAGCGCAGCGACCGCGACGGCCGCGCCGAAGAGGACGCGCACCTCCACAGGGTGACACAGGTTCGCGACAATGACACCGTGGCCGACGAGGTCGACCGGCTCTACAAGCTCCCGCTGGAAGAGTTCACCGCGGCGCGGAACGAGCTCGCCAAGCGGCTCGGCGACACGTCGGTCAAGCAGTTGAAGAAGCCGACGGTGCCCGCGTGGACGGTGAACCAGCTCGCGCGCACGCGCGAGGTCGACGTCCGCCGCCTGCTCCGCGCAGGCGAGCAGCTCGAGCAGGCGCAGAAGCAGGCCGTCGAGGGAGGCGACCAGCAGGCGTTCGAGCGCGCGCGAGACGGCCGAGCGCGACGCGCTGCGCCGCCTGCGCTCGCAGGCCGCGGACCTGCTCCGAGCCGGCGGGCACCCCGCGAACGACTCGACGCTCGAGCGCGTCGACGAGCACGCTTCGCGCCGGCTCCGCGACGGAGGAGGGGAGAGCGGTGTTGCGCGAGGGACGCCTGAGCGAGGAGCTCGAGCCGCAGGGCTTCGGCGCGCTGGCGGGCGTGAAGCCCGCAGCGCCGAGAGCGCGGAAGAAGACGCCGGACACGAGCCGCGCGCGAAAGGCCCGCGAAGACGCCGACGCCGCGACCGCCGCGGCCGAAGCAGTCGCCGCGCGCGCACGCGAGGCGGAGCGCGAGGTCGACGAGCTGCGCCGTGCCGCCAAGCGCGCGGCCGAGAAGGCCGAGCGCCTGCGAGCGAAGGCCGAGAAGCTCGAGGAGTAGAACCCCTCTGCGGCGCAAGAGAAAGGCCCGGCAGAAGGTCCGGGCCGGCCTCTTCCGCGAACGACGCCACAGAGGGGAGCCAGGCCCTGCTTGCTCCGCGCTCGGCAAAGGACTTCAATCGTGCGGATGACGCGCCTGGGACTGATGCTCTCGTCTCTCGGCGCCGCTGTTCGCAACGAGAACGTCCGGCGCGTCGAGCTCGCATGGGGCGCTGCGATCACGGCTGAGTGGGCGCACTTCGTCGCGCTTGGCGTGTTCGCCTACGAGCAGGGCGGGGCGGCGGCCGTCGGGGTCGCCGGCCTCGTGCGCTTGTTGCCCGCGGCGCTGCTTGCCCCGTTCGCCGCGTCGCTCGGCGACCGTTTCCGTCGAGAGCGGTTTCTCCTGGCGGTTGCCGTCGTCGGCTCAGGAGCGCTCGCAGCGTCGGCGGCGGCGTCCTTCGCCGGCGTAGACGTCCTGGTGTTCGGGTTCGCCATGTTCGTCGGGATCTCCGCGACCCTCGTGCGGCCGGCGCTGCAGGCGCTGCTGCCGTCGCTCGCGCGAACGCCGGAGGAGCTCATCGCGTCGAACGGCGCGACATCGACGGTCGAGAGTCTCGGAACCCTCGTCGGCCCGTTGCTCGCAGGCGTGCTCATCTCTGTCGCGAACGTCGGCGTCGTCTTCATCGTCGGTGCGGCGATGCTCCTGGCGGCGGCGGCGATGTTCGGGCGGGTCAAGGTCGAGGGTCGCGACAGTCTCGCCCCTGTCGGCGAGACCGAGACGGTCCGGCGGATGATCGGAGCCGGTTTCCAGACGATTGCGCGGGCGCCGAGACCTCGCCTCCTCGTCGGGCTCACCGTCGCGCAGGCCTTCGTCCGCGGCTGCCTGAACGTCCTGATCGTGGTCGCCGTCTTCCAGGTCTTTGGCAGAGGCGCAGCCGAGGTGGGCTACCTGACGGCCGCCATGGGCGTCGGCGGCTTGGTCGGCGCTGCCGGGGCGACCACGCTCGGAGCACGACGACTGGCCGTGGTCTTCGGCATTGCTCTGGTGTTCTGGGGGCTTCCGATCATGCTCATGGCCCCCGGGAACTACTTCGGGGCGGCGATCGTCCTGTTGGCGATCGTCGGCGCTGCCAACAGCGTCGAAGACGTCGCGCTGTTCACCCTGCTCCAGCGGACCATCCCAGACGACGTGCTCACCCGGGTCCTCGGCCTCGTGTGGGGCCTCGTCATGGGCGCCGTCGCGATCGGGTCGATTGCAGCGCCGGTGGCTGTCGAAATCGTCGGGCCGCAGGCGGCACTCGTGGCCGTCGGGCTGATTCTGCCGCTCTTGACGCTTGTGACGTACCGGCGGCTCGTCGAGATCGATCGAGCAGTCGCCCCCGCACCCGAGCTCGAGCTGATCGATCGAGTGCCGATGTTCGCACCGCTCTCGATCGCTCTGAAGGAGCGCGTTGCGGCAAGCCTCGCCCCGGTTTCGGTTGCGGCGGGCGAAATCGTCATCCGAGCCGGCGACGTGGGGGATCGGTTCTACATCGTCGGCGGCGGGGAGCTCGACATCGAGGTTGGGGGGCTGCACTCGGCGGCCCGCGAGGGGGACTACGTCGGCGAGATCGCGCTACTGCGCGACGTGCCGCGGACTGCGACCGTCACGGCGGTCGTCGACTCCGACCTGTACGCCTTGGAACGTGCAGCGTTCCTCGAAGCGATCACCGGACACTCCGCCGCTCACGCGGTTGGACTGGAAATCGCCGATGCACGTCTCGAGCGCGGCCCGACAGCGAGCGCCTGACTGCGTAGAACCCCTCTGCGGCGCAAGAGAAAGGCCCGGCAGAAGGTCCGGGCCAGGCCTCTTCTGTTAGCCGCACCGCAGAGGGGTGCCCGGTGATCGTACCCCGGCGCTGTCAGGGCGTCGGCCGGACCAGCCTGCTACCGAACGTTCGAGATCTCGAGGTGAACGGCGGGGCGACAGTGTTGAGCCGGTAGCTGAGCCCGCCCGCCCGTCGGGAAGTCGCCTTGAGGGTTTTGCCAGCCGAGGTTCCCGCTGACGACGTTGCCCGGTCCGACCGTGCCGAAGGAACGCACCCCGTTCGCCGAGTTCCAGGCGAGAACGTTGTTCTTCACCACGGTGAACGCAGTCACCGGCCCGTCGAGGATGATTCCGGAGGCGCCCAAGCTGCCGCCTGTGAGGCGACCGTTCGAAAGGACGGTGTTGTCGCGGATCACGTTGCGGGCGTTCGACAACGTGTACGGATGAACCTGGATCCCGAAGCCGAAGGCACGCTCGATCACGTTGTTCGCGATCAGGCTGTCGTTGCCGCCGGTCCAGTAGATCCCGTGATCCTGTGGCAGCCCGTTCACGTGATGGGTTCCGCAGTCGTGGATCCAGTTCGACACGACTCCGGACCCGGTCTCCTCCACCGAAGACGCACGACGTCGTGCCGTCGCGGATCTCGTTCATCGACACCTCGACGTTGCGAGCCGTCGACCCAGACCACTGCCTCGTCGATCCCGTTCGACCGAAACGCGAAGCCCGAGACGCGGAAGTAGCGTGCCGTGATCCTCAACCGGCCGGCGAGCACCGGTCGCTCGCCTGGGTATGCGATGAGGGTCGCCCGTGCGGTCGACCGGCCTCCGACTCGCGCGACCACTCGTTCTGTGTACGTACCCGCTCGAACGACCGCGGCCTTGCCCGGGCCGAGCGCGTTGACCGCACGCTGGATCGTCCGCCACGGCGCCCGTTTCGTTCCGGGGTTTGCGTCGGAGCCGCTCGGTGCGACGTAAAAGAGCCGCTTTGCCCTCGGGACCGCAGGGACCGGTACGACGACGGAGTACGTCGGCGGCTCAGGTGCGGCCCGAGGGGCCGCCATCGCCGGCCCGACTGCGAGCAGCCCGCCTACGAGCGCGCAGACAAGACCTGTGGATGACGGCACGACCACGGACAACAGGGGCGACAGGACTTGAACCTGCAACCCCCGGTTTTGGAGACCGGTGCTCTACCAATTGAGCTACGCCCCTAGGTTGCCCGCTCAGTGTAGACGCGGCCCTGGCGGCGCTACGCTCGGCTCGTGTCGCAGCGGCGCGCGCTCGGCGTTCTCTTCCTCGTGCTGACCCTCGGGCTCGCCGGGATCGCGGTCGCGGCGTTCCGCTCGGAGGTCTGGCCGATCGCCTTTGCTGCGGCCGTTCTGTCGGGCTGGCTCGCCACGATGGCCCTTCGCGGCCTGACGCGCTGAGGAATCCTCCGCTTCGCGCCGTATTCTCCACGTATGGCCGAGGCGAGGGAGACCAAGGAAGACACCGGCACGCTCTGGCGGCAGTACGTCCGGACGAAGGACCAGGGGGTTCGCGACCGTCTGATCCTCACGTACGCGCCGCTCGTCAAGTACGTCGCGGGCCGGCTCGGCTCCGGCCTTCCCGCTCACGTCGACGAGGGCGATCTCGTCTCGTACGGCCTCCTCGGGCTGATCGGGGCGATCGAGCGCTTCGACCCCGACCGCGACATCAAGTTCGAGACGTACGCGATCGCGCGCATCAAGGGCTCGATCATCGACGAGCTCCGCGCGATGGACTGGGTGCCGCGTTCCGTGCGCGCCCGCGCGCGCGACATCGAGCGCGCGATCTCCGAGCTCGAGGCGAAGCTCGGTCGCGCACCGAACGACGAGGAGATCGCGGGCAAGCTCGGCCTGACCCAGGACGAGCTCGACGACAGCCTCACCGAGATCTCACGCTCCTCGATCGCCGCGCTCGACGAGCTCTGGACGGTGCAGGGCGGTACCGGCGACCAGGTCGCCCTGATCGACACGATCGAGGACACGCAGGGGCCGGCGCCGACGACGGCGCTCGACCGCTCCGAGATGAAGGAGATGATCGCCGACTCGATCTCGCGCCTGCCCGAGCGCGAGAAGCTCGTGATCACGCTCTACTACTACGAGGAGCTGACCCTCAGGGAGATCGGCGAGGTGCTCGGCGTGACCGAGTCGCGCGTCTCCCAGCTGCACACGAAGGCGATCCTGCGCCTGAAGGCGCGCATCGCCAGTGGGCCCGGGCGGCCGTTCCTGAACGACTGACCTCCTCGAAAGGGGCGGTAGGATCGGCGCCCAGCGACCTTTTCGACCGAGGAGGACGAGCCGCATGGCCTACGAGCCCGGGAAGATCCGCAACGTCGCAGTCGTCGGACACCGCGGCGTGGGCAAGACGTCGCTCGTCGAGGCCCTGCTCTTCCAGACCGGGATGGTCAACCGGCTCGGGACGATCGAGACCGGGACGACCGTCACCGACTGGGACGACGACGAGCAGAAGCGGCAGATGTCGCTCTCCTCGTCGCTCGCACACCTGGAGTGGCAGGAGCGGAAGATCAACCTGATCGACGCGCCCGGGGATCCCGGGTTCCAGGGTGACGCGATCGCCGCGCTGCGTGTCGTCGAGGGTGCGCTGTTCGTCCTCTCCGGCGTGATGGGCACCGAGGTCGGCACGAGCCGCCAGTGGGCGCGCGCATCCGACCTCGGGCTTGCGCGCCTGCTGTTCGTGAACATGCTCGACCGCGAGCGCGCCGACTTCTTCCGCACGCTCGCCTCGATCCACGAGCAGCTCTCGGAGAAGTGCGTCGCCGTGCACCTGCCGATCGGTTCGGAGCACGAGCTCACGGGGATCGTCGACGTGCTGCACATGTGCGCGTACATGAGCCCCGACGGTGCGAAGGAGGGGGACCCGGTCGCGATCCCGCCGGAGATGGCGGACCAGGCGAACGAGTACCGCGAGAAGCTCCTCGACGCGGTCGTCGAGACGGACGAGGCGCTGATGGAGCGCTACCTCGACGGGCAGGAGCTCGACGCGGCCGACGTCGCGAGCGCGCTGAAGACCGCGGTCACGCGCGGAGAGGTGTTCCCGGTCGCGTGCGGCGTCGCGACGAAGAATCTCGGCACGCACGCGCTCCTCGACCTGCTCGTCGAGGGCGTGCCGTCGCCGGCGAAGAAAGGCCCGCCGATCGAGATCGAGGGCGACGGCACGGCGGCGTTCGTCTTCAAGACGATCGCCGACCCCTTCGCGGGACGCATCAACGTGTTCCGCGTGCTCTCGGGAGGAGTGAAGGGCGACGCGACGCTCACCAACATGCGCGCGCACTCGAAGGAGCGCTTCGGCGCGCTGATGGTGATGCAGGGCAAGGAGCACACGAACGAGACGGAGATCGGCGAGGGCGACATCGGCGCCGTCGCGAAGCTGAAGGAGACGCAGACGGGCGACCTGCTGCTCGACACCGAGCGGGCCGTCGAGCTGCCGCGCTTCGCGTTCCCGGAGCCGGTGATGAGCTTCGCGATCAAGCCGAAGGCGAAGGGCGACGAGGAGAAGATGGCGACGTCGCTCCGCCGCCTCGCCGAGGAGGACCCGACGCTGATGATGCGCCGCGACGAGCGGACGGGCGAGCAGCTCCTCTCCGGCCTCTCGCAGATGCACGTCGAGGTCGGCATCGACCGGCTGAAGCGGCGCTTCGGCGTCGACGTCGAGCTGCAGCCGCCGCGCGTGCCGTACCAGGAGTCGATCCGCAAGGAGGCGCGCGCGCAGGGGAAGTACAAGAAGCAGACCGGCGGCCGCGGCCAGTACGGCGACTGCCACATCGTCCTCGAGCCGATCGAGGGGCACACCGGCTACGAGTTCGTCGACAAGATCGTCGGCGGCGTGATCCCGCAGAGCTACCGCCCGGCCGTCGACAAGGGGATCCAGGAGGCGATGCAGTCGGGCGACCTCGCCGGCGCGCCCGTGTCCGGCGTGCGCGTGCTGCTGGTCGACGGCTCGTACCACAACGTCGACTCGTCGGAGATGGCGTTCAAGATCGCCGGCTCGATGGCGTTCAAGCAGGCGTACGAGAAGGCCGACCCGGTCCTGCTCGAGCCGATCATGGAGGTCGAGATCACCGTGCCCGACGAAGCCGTCGGCGCCGTGAACGGCGACCTCAACTCGCGGCGCGGGCGCCTGCACGGGATGGAGCCGAAGGGCGGCATGACGACGATCAACGCCGAGGTGCCGATGGCGGAGATCCTCACGTACGCCCAGTCCCTCACGTCGATGACCGCGGGACGCGGCGACTACCACATGCACTTCCTGCGCTACGAGGAAGTTCCCTCGCACGTCGCGCAGAAGGTGATGGAGGCGTTCCGGAAGGACCGCGAAGAGGCGAAGGTCTGAGCCGGCTCGAGCTGCACTCGAGCCGGCCGAGTCAGACCTTCGCTAGACGGTCGGCGTCTCGGCCTTCGCGTCCTTCAGCCGTCGGATCAGGTCGGAGACGTCGGCGAGCTCCTGCTCGAGGTCGCGCTGGTAGTTCTCCAACCGCTCGAGCACGCGCTCGCGCTCGTAGAAGCGTCCGCCGAGGCGTCCACCTCCGCGGCGATGGCGATGTCCGTGCATGTTCACCTCCCCTCGTCGAGTCGTTCGATCAGTGCGTCGATGCGGGTGCGGGCCTCGCGCAGCCAGTGCGACCAGCGCTCCAGCGCGCGTCGGCCCTCGTCGGTGATCTCGTACGTCCGCTTCGCGGGGCCCGGCAGCTCGTCGCTCCACTCCGAGGTGACGAGCCCACGCTCCTCCATCCCGCGAAGCGCGCGGTAGACGTTCCCGACGTCGACGCGCTCCGTGCCGACGAGCGCGGGGAGCTCGGCGATCAGCTCGTAGCCGTGCGTCGGGCGCTCACGGAGCAGCGCCAGCAGGCCGGGCTCGAGGAACCGGAAGCCTCGCCGGTGCTTCACGTCGTGACGTATGTATTAGACATATATCGGACGACCTTAGCACGCGGGTGGCAGGCCGGAGCGGGGCTACACTCGGACCGCTGTGCAACGCATCACGAGCACGACCGTCTCCCGGACGTGCGCGATCTGTGAGCGTTCCTTGCTGCTGGGGGAGCGCGCGATCCGATTCGCGCCGAACGGCGTCGACTTCGTCGACGTCTGCCCGCTCTGCCAGGAGCAGGCGGTCGAGTACGGCTGGCTGAAGGAGGGCAGCCCGACGAGCCCGACGGTTCCCGAGGCGCGCCGGAAGCGGCGTCGGCTCGGCTCGATCTTCGAGACGCGGCGCCCGCCGCACGACGCGCCGGTCGCGTCGGAGCCGATCCTCCGCCGGCTGTCCGAGCCGGAGCTCGCGATGGTCGAGGCCGCCGATCTGTTCAACGCGAGCCAGTACCGACGCACCGTCGGCGGGATCGCGAAGAGCCTCGGTCAGCCGCGCGCCTCGATCGTCTCGCTCTCCGGGGTCAAGTCGGAGCTCGTGGTCACGATCGTCTGGGACATCTCCTGGTACCAGTACCGCGTCAGCCTCGACTCGGCGCAGCCGGTCCGTCTCGCGGAGCGGGGTCAGGATCCGCGGGAGCTCGAGTCGTCGTTCGGGCACTGGAACGCGCACCTCGAGGAGGACGGAAGGCTTGTCCCCGACATCGCTCGCCTCTAGCGCTACCCGAACACCTCCCTACAATCAGAGCGTGATCTATTGCGTGATCCCGCCCGAGCTCAAGGATGAGCTGTTCGACAAGATGGTCGAGTACTACAAGGACAACCCGAACGTGACGGTGATCGTCGACCGGCGCGAGGGGAGCGACCGTCGGCAGGGCAAGGCCGCGCCGGAGGGCGAGAAGCGCGAGACGCGCGACCGCCGCCGGGCGCGCATCCCGGGAACCTTCCCGGACACCACCGAGGGATAGCATGGCGCCCGTGGCGATCACGGGCACCACGAAGTTCCGGAACTACATCGGCGGCGAGTGGGTCGACGCCGGCGGCGGCGAGACCTTCGAGAGCATCGTCCCGGCGACGGGCGACGCGATCGGCGAGTTCCCGCGCTCGACCCCGGAGGACGTGGACCGCGCCGTCGCAGCCGCGAAGGCGGCCTACGAGGACTGGCGGCTGACGCCCGCGCCCAAGCGCGCCGAGGTCCTCTACCGCTTCGCGAACCTGCTCGTCGAGCACAAGGACGACCTCGCGGACCTGATGAGCCGGGAGATGGGCAAGGTCATGGTCGAGGCCGCCGGCGACGTGCAGGAGGCGATCGACATGACGCTCTACATGGCCGGCGAGGGCCGGCGCATGTTCGGGCAGACGACGCCGTCCGAGCTGCCGAACAAGTTCCAGATGAGCGTGCGGATGCCGATCGGCGTCGTCGGCGTGATCACGCCGTGGAACTTCCCGATCGCGATCCCGAGCTGGAAGATCGCGCCCGCGCTCGTCTGCGGCAACACGGTCGTCTTCAAGCCGGCGGAGGACACGCCGCTCCTGGCGGAGCGCTTCGTCGAGCTGCTCGAGGAGTCGGGGCTTCCCGCAGGCGTCGTGAACGTCGTGCACGGCTACGGCGAGGAGGTCGGCGAGGCGATCGTCAAGCACCCCGACGTTCCGGTGATCACGTTCACCGGCTCGCGCGAGACCGGCGTCCGCGTGACGCACACGGCGGCCGACCAGCTGAAGCTCGTGCACCTCGAGCTCGGCGGCAAGAACGCGATCGTCGTCATGGACGACGCGAACCTCGACCTCGCCGTCGACGGGATCGTCTGGTCTGCCTTCGGCACGTCCGGCCAGCGCTGCACCGCAGCGAGCCGGATCGTCGTGCACGAAAAGGTCTACGACGAGCTGCAGTCGCGGCTCGTCGCGGCGGCGGAGGGGATGCGGCTCGGGCCGGGCTGGGAGCCGGACACCGACCTCGGCCCGGTGATCAACCGCGCGTCGATCGAGAAGATCCACGCGTACACCGAGATCGGCAAGGACGAGGGCGCGACGCTGCTGACCGGCGGCGAGGTCGCGACGGGCAACGGCCTCGACAAGGGCTTCTACTACCGGCCGACGATCTTCGGCGACGTCGACCCGGGGATGCGCATCGCGCAGGAGGAGATCTTCGGCCCGACGACCGCGTTGATCAAGGTCAAGGACTTCGACGAGGCGGTGCGCGCGGTGAACGGCGTCAAGTACGGGCTCTCGTCGGCGATCTTCACGCAGGACGTCAACCGTGCGTTCCGCGCGATGCGCGACCTGCACACGGGCATCACGTACATCAACGCCGGCACGACCGGCGCTGAGGTTCATCTGCCGTTCGGCGGGACGAAGGACACCGGCAACGGCCACCGCGAGGCCGGCCAGGCGGCGCTCGACGTCTTCACCGAGTGGAAGGCGATCTACGTCGACTACTCGGGCAAGCTGCAGCGCGCGCAGATCGACAACGAGTGAACCGAAGCGGCGCGGTGGCGGTCGCGATCCGGGAGCTCGAGGAAGCGGACCTGCCGTTCCTCCGGGAGATGCTGTACGCGGCGCTGATGTGGCAGCCCGACGCGGAGCGCTATCCGCTCGAGTTCGTGCTCGCGCACCCGGAGGTGGTGCGGTTTCACGAGGGGTGGGGCCGTGCGGGTGACGTCGCGCTGATCGCCGAGGACGACGGGCAGCCGGTGGGCTGCGTCTGGTACCGGCTCTTCACCGAGGACGACCACGGCGAGGGTTACGTCGACGACGAGACGCCCGAGCTGGCGATCGCGGTCGCGGACGGTCACCGCGGGAAGGGAGTCGGCGCGGCGCTGATGGAAGCCGCTGCCGAGCGCGCACGGCGCGACGGGCTCGCGCGCCTCTCGCTCAGCGTCGACGCGGCCAACCCTGCGAAGCACCTCTACGCGAGGCTCGGCTGGATCGAGTACGAGCCCGACGACGGCAACGGCAGGATGCTGCTCACCCTCGACTCGTGAAGGCGACGCTGTTCACCGACGGCGGCGCGCGCGGCAACCCCGGCCCGGCCGCGTACGGCTACGTGCTCGAGGCCGACGACGGAACGCTGCTCGCAGCGCACGGCGAGCGAATCGGCGTCGCGACGAACAACGTCGCCGAATACCGCGCGCTGATCGCCGGGCTCGAGAAGGCGCTCGAGCTCGGGACTGGACGAGGTCGGCGTCGTCTCGGACTCGGAGCTCCTCGTCAAGCAGATGACGGGCGAGTACCGCGTCAAGAACGAGGCGCTGAAGAAGCTCAACGACGAGGCGGAGCGGGTGGCGCGCCGCATCGGCGACGTGTCGTACAGGGCCGTCCGCCGCGAGCACAACGAGCTCGCGGACCGGCTCGTGAACGAGGCTCTCGACGCTCCAGAGTGAGGGCTATACTGGCCGGCGCGCGGATGTAGCTCAGTTGGCTAGAGCGTCTGCTTGCCATGCAGAAGGTCGTGGGTTCGAGTCCCATCATCCGCTCCTCAGAAGCCCCCGCTAGGACGGGGGTTTTGTTTTGCCCGGAGGCGCGCGCACGCTCGGCGCGCGGCGGATAGTCAGCCTCTAGTCAGCGCCTTCTGCTTCGCCCAGGTCTGCGAGTCCGGCCAGACCCAGCTTTTCGCCGTCGCGAACGGGACCTGGAGCTCCTCCGCGACTCGTGGGCAACTGGGCCCTGTTCGTTCAGCTCACGTGCGCGAGGGTTACGGGTTTTCACCGACTCTCGATCAGGGTCGTGGCGGATGTCACAAGACATCCTTGCGTCGACGATGGAGTCCTCAACCGTGGGAGGTGACCTGCCATGACAGTTGTCGGGCCGATCTTGGTTTTCTCGTTCGTGATCTTCACTCTCGGCGTCGTCGCGTATGCGCTGGTGCGACCGTTCACGCATCTGCACTACCGGCATCGCTCGGGACTCTGGGTTCACTTGCCTTAAGCGCTTGGCGTCTCGATGGCGACGGGCGAAAGGGGTGGCTCTGGCGGGTGAGCCTCGAGCTCACTCGCCTGGCCTTGCACGCCGACCGGCACGCTCATCCGCGCCGACGAAAACAAGAACCCATCTGACCAGAAAGCGCCCGCCGACATACGTAGTTGTGAGCAGTCCCGATGCGAGAGCTCGCGGATGCCTCTGGATTCCGTGGGAGAGACACTCCCCTTGGTGGGGCTCTTAGCGACGCCCCTCAAAGTAGGGAGGTTCGCATGTTCACCTATGTCGGGCTCTTTAGGCTCGCGCCGATCGCGCGGGAGCACCTCGAGAAGACCCCCGAGTACTTCGACAAGATCTACAAGATCGTCGAGGACGAGGGCGGTACTGTCGAGCGCTTCCTCGCCGTGATGGGCCCGTGGGAGTATCTCGGGATCTTCGAGTATCCCGATCTCGAGGCCGCGTTCCGTGTCCTCGGCAGGATCGCGAAGCTTGAGGTGTTCGAGACCGAGACGTTCCCCGCAGAGGACGTCAAGGTGTTCTGGAAGGCGCTCGTCTAGCGCCGACCTCCTCTCCCAAGGGACCGCGGGAGGCCGCCCTCGTGGCGGCCTCCCGCTCTTGGTCTGCGACACGTTCGGCGGCGTTCCGCGCCTTAACTCTGCGCCATCGAGCTTCCGCTCAGCCACCGGCTTACCGTCCGCGGTGCCCTCGTCGTAGACTTGACGGCCGCAGCGATCATCGCCGCTGAGCTCCTCGCGGAGTACCGTGGACAGAGAGTTGACCACAGCGCCGAACAGCTTCGAACCGCAGGTCGTTCCCGGTTCGAAAAGAATCAATTGCCACATCGGTGCGCCCGGACCGCGTGGACGTCGCCGTGATCGGCGCCGGCCAAGCCGGCCTCGCGATCGGCCACTTCCTCGCACGCCAAGGCAGGCGGTTCGTGATTCTCGAAGCTGCCGACGCTGTCGGCACGGCGTGGCGAAACCGTTGGGACTCGCTCGTTCTGTTCACACCTCGTCGTTATGACGCTCTTCCTGGCCTTCGGTTTCCCGGTGATCCCGACGGCTACCCGACACGCGACGAAGTGATCGCATATCTCGAGCAGTATCGAGCGGCGTTCGACCTCCCGATCGAGTTCAACAGCGCGGTGCGTTCGCTGACAACAGCAGATGACACCTTCCGGATCGAGCTCGATGACCGGCAAGTCGTGGCCGATCAAGTGGTCGTCGCCACCGGGCCGTTTCACGAGCCGCGAATCCCGGAGGTCGCGGCGCAGCTTGCACCAGAAGTCTTCCAACTGCACAGCTCGGGCTACCGCCGACCTGGCGACGTGCCAGAAGGCCGCGTCCTGGTCGTCGGCGGTGGCAACAGCGGCTTCCAGATCGCCAAGGAGCTGTCGGCGAGTCACGCCGTCGAGCTCGCGGTTGGTTCTCGCCAGACGCCACTGCCACAGAGGGTGCTCGGCCGCGATCTTTTCTGGTGGCTGATGAAGCTCGGAGTGCTGACGAAGACAGTCGACTCCCGGATCGGAAGGCGGGCCCGCGACCGCGACACGCTCATCGGCTCGAGCCCCCGGGAGCTGAAACGGCGTCATGGCGTAACGCTGAGGCCACGCGCAGTCCGGGCCTCGGGGCGGACCGTCACGTTCGCCGACGGCAGCGAACAGGAGTTCAACGCCGTGATCTGGGCCACCGGGTATCGACCCGACCACTCGTGGATCCACATCCCGGAGCTTCATACCGATGGCGGCCTTCGCCACCGCCGTGGCGTGACCGATGTTCCCGGCCTCTACTTTCTCGGCCTGTCGTGGCAGCACACGCGCGGCTCGGCACTGCTTGGCTGGGTCAAGGACGACGCCGAGTTCATCGCGACCAAGATTGATGCCGCCGCACCGGCGCACGCCGCAGCCGCTGCTGACCGTCCGCAAACCGTTGCTCCACACACTCCACCCGCAACGGGCACAACAGAAAGGCCGAACTCATGAACGACGCATAGCCACGAGCACGACGCCCACGGCCGACGAGCACTTCTCAACGGCGGTCGCAGGGCTCCCTAAATCCGTTGCTACCGAGGTGCTCGACCTCGGCGACGGGGAAACCTTCGACCTGCGAATCGCTCCTGTCACCAAGACGATCGGCGATGCGACGGTGCGCATGCTCGCCTACAACGGCTCGATACCCGGCCCAACGCTGCGCGTGCGCGAAGGCTCTCGGCTCGTGGTCGAAGTCACCAATGAAGCCGACCTCCCAGCAACTGTGCACTGGCACGGACTGCGCCTGGACAACCGCTACGACGGCACGCACGAAACGCAAGCCCCGATTCCCGTTGGAGGGGCGTTCACATACACGATCGAGTTCCCCGATCCCGGCGTGTACTGGTACCACCCGCACATCCGGGAGGACTACGGCCAGGAAATGGGCCTCTACGGGAACATCCTCGTCGTCCCCGACGATCACGACTACTGGCCTCCCACGCACCGCGAGATCCTGCTGACGCTCGACGACGTCCTGATCGAAGACGGCACGATCGCGAAGTTCAGCCGCGAGGAAACAACCTATGCGGCGATGGGCCGGTTCGGCAACGTGATGCTGATCGGCGGTGAAACCGATCCTTCGCTGAGCGCTGAGCGCGGAGAAGTCGTTCGGTTCTATCTGACCAACACCGCAAACACGCGCGTGTTCAACGTCACGGTGCCA
Organism: uncultured Actinomycetes bacterium; assembly: GCA_963819225.1. GTDB lineage: Bacteria > Actinomycetota > Thermoleophilia > Gaiellales > Gaiellaceae > JACCTU01. Next base: position 158,684 of record CAWFVN010000027.1, read on the forward strand.
GGCGCACGAATCAAACTCGTCGGCGGGGACAGCGGCCGCCACGAGCGCGAAGAGTTCGTCGAGTCAGTGATCATTGCTCCGTCGGAGCGTGTTGTGGTGGACGTGCTTTTCGAGCAGCCGGGGCAACTGGCACTTGAACACCGCACTCCGGAGCGGACCTATTCGCTGGCAAAGATCGACGTGAGCGACGAGGCAGCGAAGCCGGATCTAGCAAACGAGTTCGACACCTTGCGCCGCAATCCGGAGTGGGCGGCGGAGCGCGAGCGGCTCGCCCGCTACTTCGACGCACCGCCGGACAAGACCCTTGCCCTCGTCGCCGAGATGGACATGGGCGCGCCCGACGGACCCGTCGTCTACGCCTGCCCGATGCATCCTGAGGTCGTTGGCGAAGAGGCGGGCCGCTGCCCGAAGTGTGGGATGAAGTTGCTCGCCACGGCGGCGAGCAGCTACGTCTGTCCGATGCATCCGGACGTCGTCAGCGATACGGCTGGCCACTGCCCGAAGTGCGGGATGAAGCTGCTGCCGGCTGCGCTCGTCGCGCAAGCGTCTGAGCATGGCGCGGGCGCTCACCACGGGCATGGCCATGGCCACGGCGCGCATGGACAACACGAGCACGGGCATCACGCTCACGGGCATGGACACGGAATCTGAGCACGGCACCGAGCACGCCCAGCATGGTGAGGGACACAGCCATTCGCAGGCCAAGCACGGTCATGAGAAACACGACGAGGCCGGCGGCATCGAGTGGGAAGACGACATGGTCGACGTCAACCGGATCACGACACCGGCGAACATGCATTGGAGCTTCGTCGACCGAGAGACCGGCGCCGTCAATCACGCGATCGACTGGCGTTTCCACGTCGGCGATCAAGTCAAGCTGCGACTGGTCAACGAGATGGACTCAGACCACCCGATGCATCACCCGTTCCACATCCATGGCGCCGGCCGGTTCGTCGTTCTCGCGCGAGATAGCCAGGCAGAGGACAATCTGGTCTGGAAAGACACCGTGCTCGTGCGAACCGGCGAGACCGTCGACATCCTGCTCGACGTAACCAACCCGGGACTTTGGATGGCGCACTGTCACATCGCCGAGCATCACGAGAGCGGGATGATGTTCAGCTTCAGGGTTGACCCAGCCGAAGACCGATGACGCGCAACTCCAGGACTGCGATCAACGCGATCGGAGCGCCTCTTGTCTGAGCCAACGAGTTCAGCAAGCAGTCCCAGCGTCCTGGCGAACCAGGACGAAGTGTCCCGCGGGCACATCGGACTGATCGTTCTCGGTTCAATCGTCGGAGGCCTCGTTCTCGGCCTCGTACTCGTCCTCGTTGTGTTTGCCGGCGCAAGCGAGCCGGTGATCACGGGCGCGGCCTTGATCTCGCTCGCCTGCGGCATGCTGATCCTCTTCGCGCTTCTGGTAGGCGAACAGATCAGCCGCAGCGTTGGGCGCTCGCTCCTGCCGTGGGCCTCGGGGTGGTAGGTATCGCGCTCATCGCACTGACGCCGAGCGATCACGTTCTCGGACTGCTCGGGTGGGTGTGGCCTCCGCTGCTCGCCATCCTGGTTGTCTGGTCGGTGCGGGGAGCGCGCCGCTCCCTCCACAACTGGTCGCGTCGTGCTCTTCTCTACCCAGCCTTCTTCGTCCTGGGACTCATCGCGATTGGTGGAGCCTTCGAGACCGTCGCCGAGGCGACGACGAGCAACTCGCCCTCGGCCGGTCGCAGCTATCTCGTCGATGGCCACCGTCTCTTCCTGAACTGCGTCGGCTCGGGATCTCCAACGGTGGTGCTGTTCAACGGCCTCGGCGAGCGAACACCAAACTGGGCTTGGGTTCAACCGGCGGTCGCTCGCGAGACTCGCGTCTGCACCTTTGACCGTGCCGGTCAGGGCTGGAGCGGAGAAGCGCCGGAACGGCAGGACGGACACGAACTCGCCACCGACCTCCACGGGCTTCTCTCGGCTGCGCACGTCCCCGGCCCTTACGTTCTTGCCGGTCACTCCGTCGGTGGTACGTACGCCCTCGTCTACGCGATGGACTTTCCAAACGAAACTGCCGGCGTCGCGCTGATCGACTCTGCGTCCCCGCATCAGTTCGACCTCCCGTCGTATCCGGGCTTCTATTCGATGTGGCGCCGTGTTGGCGCGCTCCTTCCATCGCTAGCGCGCGCTGGAATCGCCCGACTCACGAGCGGCTTGGGCTCCGGTGGTTTGCCTGAGGACGCCCGTCGAGGAAGCTCGCGCGTTCGCTTCTTCACCGAGAGAACTGCAGGCTAACCACGATGAGTTCAAAGAGCTACGGACCGTCTTCGATCAAGCCAAAGCCCTCACGACGCTCGGTGGAAAGCCGCTCTTCGTCTTGACGGCAGATCTGGAGACGCAATCGGGCTGGTCCGCGTTGCAAGACAAGCTCGCCGCCCTCTCCGCCAACAGCGTCCACCAGACGGCCCACGGCTCTACACACAGCGCGCTGCTCGAAGATCAACGGTTTGCCTCGATCACGAGTCGCGCTATTGCTGACGTCGTTCAAACCGCCCGCTCCGATCACCGCTAGCCGGAACCCTCTCAGCGGTCGATCATCCGCTGCTGGGCCTCCGCATAGCGGGCGCCCTGCGCGGTGATCTGCGCTGCAGCGGTCTCGATCTCCTGCAGGTCCTCATGGGTGAGCTCGACGTCGACTGCGGCGACGTTCTCCTCGAGGCGGTGCAGCTTCGTCGTGCCGGGGATCGGGACGATCCACGGCTTCTGGGCGAGGATCCAGGCGAGCGCAATCTGCGCACGCGTCGCACCTTTCTGCTCCGCGACGCGCCCGAGGAGCTCGACGAAAACGCGGTTCGCCGTACGCGCCTCCGTGTCGAACCGGGGAACCGTCGTGCGGAAGTCGGAGCTCTCGAACGTCGTGGACTCGTCGATCGTCCCGGTCAGGAAACCCTTCCCAAGCGGGCTGAAGGGCACGAAGCCGATCGCGAGCTCCTCGAGCGTCGGCAGGATCGCCTCCTCCGGCTCGCGCCACCACAGGGAGTACTCGCTTTGTAGGGCAGTGACGGGTTGGACGGCGTGCGCGCGTCGGATCGTCTGCACTCCCGCTTCGGAGAGACCGAAGTGCTGCACCTTGCCTGCGGCGATCAGATCCTTCACCGTGCCGGCGACGTCCTCGATGGGGACGTTCGGGTCGACGCGGTGCTGGTAGAGCAGGTCGATCGTGTCCGTCCTGAGCCGCGTCAGCGACGCGTCAACGCTCCGCTCGATCGTCTCCGGGCGGCTGTCTATCCCGTGGCTCCCGCCGTCTTCCAGGTCGAAGCCGAACTTCGTCGCGAGCACGACCTGGTCACGGATGGGCTCGAGCGCCTCGCCGACGAGCTCCTCGTTCGTGAACGGCCCGTACACCTGTGCGGTGTCGAAGAAGGTCACCCCGCGTTCGACCGCGTCGCGGATCAGGCCGATCATCTCTCCTCGGTCGGGGAACGGCGGGTAGCTCTGGCTCATCCCCATGCAGCCGAGCCCAACGGCCGACACTTCCAGCTGCCTTTCTCCGAGTGTGCGCTTCTGCATCGTTCCTCCTACGATCTCGTTGGCGGCGGCGAACTGCGGTTCGTCGACTGCGAGCGACGATGACAGGTCACGGCAGGCATCGACGACCGCATCGGCGCCTGCAACCCAGCGCAGCGGCGGCTGCTCAGGCTTCCCATGCGGGCGAGGGTCGGCGGAGGGCGACGTGCTGCGATTGACTGGAACTCGGGCGCGCGATACGTTCGACCAAGCGCTGGCGGCCATTTCCCCGGCAGCGTCGAGTAGGAGGCGACCTGGGTGGTCGGTGAGTTCCTGCGGGCTGTGCGGCGGCTGTTGAAGGCCGTGCTGGGCGGCTGGATCCAGATCATCCTGCGGCAGTTGCGACGCAAGCGTGCGCGCGACGAGGCCCGCCGGGAGGATCGCTGGGGTCGACGGGGTGGTAGCCGCACGCCTTGCATCGGCGTGCCAGAACGCACGTATCGCCAACCAGACCCTCTGATCTACTCGCAGGCGTACTTGATGCAGCAGGGGTTGGCGGTCACGTGGGACAACCCGGACATCACGCTGTTCAAGGGCGGTGTCGCCGTCAATTCCCACGAGCTCGAGCCGGACACCGATTACGAGGTCGCCGCGCGCGTCTGGAACGGGTCGTTCGAGGCACCCGCTGTCGATCTCCCGGTCGAGTTCACCTACATGGACTTCGGCATCGGCGGCGTCGAGCAGACGATCGGCCAGACGGTCGTCGATCTGCCGGTCAACGGCGCGCCGGGTCACCCCGCAGTCGCGGTTGTTCCCTGGCGCACGCCGGCTGCGCCGGGCCACTACTGCCTGCTGGCGAAACTGCAGTGGGCTGACGACGCCAATCCGCACAACAACGTCGGTCAGGAGAACACGGATGTCAGGGCGCCCTCGTCGCCGGCGGAGTTTCGTTTCACGGTGCGAAACGATGCGAGAAAGCGCCGGATCCTGCGTCTAGAGGCAGACGCCTACGAGCTGCCCGACCTACCGCCGTGTCCTCCAACCGAGGGGCGCGAACCCGAGCGCGACGAGCCGCGCCGCTGGCACGAGGAGGACGCGGTGCGACGTCGACGCCGGCGCGAGCGCGCGGCGCGGTTGGCGGCTTTGGCCAAAGAGCAGGCTCGAAACCGGTTCCCCGTGCCGGACGGATGGGCGGTCACGATCACGGAGAGTGAATTCGGCCTGGGTCCCGGCGAGGAGGAGGCGGTCGTCGTGACCGTCGAACCTCCCGACGGCTTCACCGGGCGGCGGCCGATCAACGTCAACGCGTTTGCCGGCGACGAGTTCGTCGGCGGCGTGACGCTCGTCGTGGAGCGCGCACCATGAGCTACCAGCAGTACACCTTCTGCGTCACGCGCCACGACTTCGACGAGCTCGATGCAGCAAGCTTCATCGGGCCGGCGTTGGTCATCGTCGCCGGAATCGTCGCCGCGATCTTCACGGGTCCGGTCGGGGTCATCGTCGCCGCGATCGGCGGTCTGTGGGCGATACAGGTCGTTTGCCACTTTCTGCTGGGCGGGAAGCTGATCTGCCTCGGCCAGGACGACGCCTGCGCGATCGGCAGGGTCGCGCAGATCGAGCCGGTGGGCTATGGCAAGAGTGGCTTCGAGCGGTTGGACAACGACTTCTCCGTCAACCTCCTGCTCGCGCCGCATCTTCCTGATGCGACGAAGGCGGAGATCGAAAACGACGGGCTGCAGGGCTCGTTCATCAAGCAGCAGGACCCGGAGACGACCGGGTTGAGCTTCGGCGGCTACAGCACCGACAACTTCCCCGGCGATCAGATCCCGGTGTTTCATGCCGAGTTCGAGGGCTCGCGCATCCATGACTTCTGCGAGACGGCGCCCGCGGCACTCGCGGTGTTCGCCACTGCGACCGCAATCGGCGTCGCGATCTGCTTCATCCCCGTCGTGGGCTGGATCGCGTGCCTGATCGCGATAGTCGCCGGCGCACTGATCGGCGCGGCTATCGCGGGCGCAATGATCATCAACGCCTGGAACGACGCGCTTCCGGGTAGCGCGAAGGACGCCGAGGTGCATCCGGGCGACGGCGACCTGCATGCAATGGATCCCGACACCAAGAAGGGCGGCGACTACGTCATCATCCACGGTCGCTGGTGCTACGACGCCGGGCACTCCGGCTGGAACGAGCTGCATCCCTCCCGCAGCGTGCAGAAGATCCCGCTCAAGATCGACGAGAGTGGAGAGCCGCGGCCGCCCTGGAAGGAGGGCAGCGACGAGGCGCAGATCAAGGCCTTCGAGAAGATCAAGGAACGCTGGTGCCGGCACACCGGGTATGCCGAGGATCCCGAGGTCAAGAGGGAGCAAGACAAGCCTGAGAACAACTGGGTCTGCCATCCCGCGGTGGACGGCTGCCGGCCCCGTCAGGAGGAGCCGCCAGAGCCGCCTCACTGATCGCGGCGCTCGCAGCCCCCGCGTCACTCTGCCATGAAAGGAGCCCACTGATGGATACCCGCATCGTGCGTCGCAGGTTCTGGATCGAGGCGTTCTGCGCACTCGTCGGTGCAGCACTCTTCGTGCTCACCTTGTTCTCACGCGAGTGGATCGAGCTCGCCTTCGGCGTCGATCCGGATGGCGGCAGCGGCGCACTGGAGTTCGGTATCGCGATTGCGTTGCTCGCAGGTGCCGCTTTTTCCGCGGCGCTGGCCCGGCGAGAGTGGCGCCTCGCTGAAGCGCGTCGCTGACGGTTGCCGATCGCGAACGCATTCGGGCCGAAGTGACTCTCGATCGTCAGAAGCTCAAGGAGCAGATTCACGAGCTGTATCGATCCGACCACGACGCGATGGGAGAGCGCGGAACGCTCGAACGCCTGGAACGGGGGCGGGAGTGGGACCTCGCGCCGACGCTCGCTTCCGGAGGCGTCGTGGTCTTTCCCCATGCCGGTGTGTTGGACTGCGGGCATCAGGTCGCGGCCGCGGTCCACGGCTGTCTCGACAGCGGCGCCGATCGCGTGATCGTGATCAGCGTCCTGCATGCGTTCACGGACGAGATGGAGGAAGCTCGCAGGCGCGTCTCGGCGGGTGACGATCCGTCCGAGTGGCCGTTCTGGGGGATCCAGGGGCCGGGTATCGAAGGACGAGACGAGTGGCGGAACGACCACGCGTTGATCAGCTTCCGCCACTTCTGGGCCGCGGAGACGAAGCTGCGCGGGGTCCGCGGCCCGGAAGTCGTCGAGCGGTACCCGTATCTCGCAGGCGGCCACCCCGAGCGGCTGCCGGGTATCGAGGAGCTCGCCGCGCTCGCGGAGGACGCTGTGATCGTCTCCACCGCCGACCCCTTCCATCATGGGATCGGTTACGGCGATCCTCCGGAGCGCGCACTGGCGCCCGACGACGGTGGGCTCGAGCTCGCTCGAGCGACGATCGAGAAAGGAATCGCGCTACTCGGCAGCGGTGATTACGCCGGCTACGACGCGCACTGCGTCGAGGCCAAGAGCGACGCGCGCGATGCAGGGGTCGTCTTTCGCCACCTCCGCGGAGAACTGCACGGCTCGATCCTCGACATGACGTACACCGACGCCGCGGGGTTGTACGAAGCGCCCGATCCGACTTGGGTCGCTGCACCGCTCGTCGAGTGGCGGACACGCTGAACGCTCACTCGAGAAGTCGAAGGCAAATCCTTACTCGTCGCCGATGAAGCGGTAACCCATCCGGGGCTCGGTCAGGAAGTAGCGCGGGCTCGCGGGATTCGGTTCGAGCTTCCGCCGGATCTGTGCGAGATAGACGCGGAGGTAGTTGGTTTCGCGCTCGTACTTCGGCCCCCAGACTTCTTGCAAGAGTTGTCGTTGACTCACGAGTTTGCCCGGGTTGCGGACGAGCACTTCGACGATCTGCCACTCGGTCGGTGTCAGGCGAATCTCGGTGTCGTCACGAGTGACGCGCTTGCTGCTGAGGTCGACGGTGAAGTGGGGGGTGACCACGACCGCTTCTTCTTCGGCGGGTGCCGCACGTCGGAGAGCGGCTCGCAGGCGCGCGAGGAGTTCGTCCATGCCGAACGGTTTCGTGACGTAGTCGTCCGCGCCGGCGTCGAGGGCAGCGACTTTGTCCGCCTCGCGCTCACGCACCGAGAGCACGACGATCGGGACCTGCGTCCAGCCGCGGAGGCCCCGGATCACCTCGACGCCGTCGATGTCCGGAAGGCCGAGGTCGAGGATCACGAGGTCCGGGTGGCTTCGCGCCGCGAGTGTCGAGTGCGCGTTGGCCGGTGGGGGCGAGTTCGACGTCGTAGCCGCGCGCGCGTAGGTTCGTGTTGAGGGCCCGGAGGATTTGCGGCTCGTCGTCGACGACAAGGATCCTTGTCATTGCGCGGCCTTGAGCCGAACGATGACGGTGAGCCCGCCACCGGGTGTGTCTTCGAGCTCGATCGTCCCGCTCATTGCTTCGATGAAGCCTTTGGCGACCGCGAGACCGAGGCCAACGCCTTCGCGGTGGCTCGAGTCGCCGAGCCGCTGAAAGGGGAGGAACATCCGGTCGCGCTCGTCGGGTTGCACGCCTGGGCCGCGGTCGACGATGCGGACGTCGACCCCGCCGTCGACGGCGCCGGCGAGGACTCGCGGAGGCTTCCCCTCCGGTGAGTAGGCAGCGGCGTTCGCGAGCGATGTTTGCGATCGCTCGCTCGAGCAGGCCGGCGTCGGCGATGACAGGCGGCAGCGTCTCGGGAACGTCGAGCTGGATACTGGTGCCGCGCGGGCCGAGGCTGCGAACGGCGGCTGGGATGACTTCGTCGAGGCTGATCGGCGAGCGGGTGCAGCTCGAGCGCTCCCGTTTGCAGGCGGCTCATGTCGAGGAGGTTGCCGACGAGGGCGTCGAGGCGGTCGGTCTCCTCGTCGATCGTCGCGAGGAACTCGTGCTGCTCGGCCGGAGTCCAGTCGATGTCTCGCTGCAGCAGGCTCGTCACCGAGGCCTTGATCGCCGCGAGCGGAGTGCGCAGGTCGTGCGAGACGGCGGAGAGGAGCGCCGTTCGGAGCTCGTTCGCCGCCGCGAGGGTTCCGGCGGTGGACGCCTCGGCCTCGAGCTCCTCGATCTGGATCGACGCTGCGAGCTCGCGCGCGAACGCCTCGAGGATCGGCTGGTCGCCGTCGGCCGCGGCGTCTTGGCCCGCCAGCACGAGCACGTGAGTCTGGTCGACGTCGACGGTCGCGTCCGCGTCGGCCGGGGTTGTCGGGCGCAGGCCCGCTGGCCGCCTCGAGCGTCCAGCTCGACCCGTTGCGGTGGAGGATCCCGGCCGCGTCCAGTCCGAGTGCGCGGCGCAGCGCTTCGAGGAGCGCCTCGACGGACGACGAGCCGGCGAGGCGCGCGAGCGCCTCCGCCTCGGCGCGCGCGCGGGCGCCCTCGGCCGCCCGCCGGGCAGCAAGCGCGACGAACGCGCTGACGAGCCGCTGCGACGGCGAGGAAGACCGTCAGCGCAAGGATGTTCTCGCCCTCGCCGATCGTGAACGTGTGGAGCGGCGGCGTGAAGTACCAGTTCACGAGCAGGAAGCCGGCGACCGCCGCGGCGAGCGCCGGCCAGAGGCCGCCGACCGCCGAGACACCGACGACGAGCAGAAGGAAGAGCAGCAGCACGCTCGGCAGGCCGACGTGGTCGCGCAGCTGCGGAGAGGACCACGTGAGCAGCGGCAAGCCGATCGCGGCCGAGGACGAACCGAGCGGCACCCGTCGCCGTGGGAGCGCCGCGAGGGCGGCGCGTGCGGCGGGCGACCGGGCTCGGTCGGTGCGCCCTTCCTCGACGGCTGATCACGTGCACGTCGATGCCGACGCCGGAGTCGCGGATCACGTGGTTGATCACCGAGCCCTGCGTCAGCTCGCGCCAGCGCGAGCGTCGTGTCGCGCCGAGGACGATCTGGGTGGCGTTCAGCGTGCGCGCCGCCTCGACGAGCGCCTCGCCGACGTCTGCGCCGACGACCTCGCGATAGCGTGCCGCCGAGCTGCTCGACGAGCTCGCGCTGCTGGTCGAGGAGCGTCGGCGGACGCCGCGGCGAGGCCGTCCTGCGGGACGACGTGGACGGCGACGAGCTCGCCCTTCGCGCGCTGCGGCCATCCGCGCCGCGCGCCGGATCGAGGCGGTCGCCGTCCGGCGAGCCGGTCAGCGCGACGACGACGCGCTCGCGCGTCTCCCAGGGCTGCTCGATCCCGTGCGCGCTCGCGGTAGTCGGCGAGCCCCTCGTCGACGCGGTCGGCGATCCAGAGCAGCGCGAGCTCGCGCAGCGCGCCGAGGTTGCCCGGGCGGAAGTAGTTGCCGAGCGCGGCGTCGATCCGCTCGGCGCGGGTAGATGTTGCCGTGCGCCAGCCGGCGCGCGGATCGCCTCGCGGCGCAGGTCGACGAGCTCGATCTGGTCGGCGCGCCGGACGACCTCGTCCGGGATCGTCTCGCGCTGCTTGACCCGGTGATCTGCTCGACGACGTCGTTGAGCGACTCGAGGTGCTGGATGTTGAGCGTCGAGATGACGTCGATGCCGGCGTCGAGCAGCTCCTCGACGTCCTGCCAGCGCTTCTCGTTGCGCGAGCCGGGGACGTTCGTGTGCGCGAGCTCGTCGACGAGCGCGACCTGCGGGCCGGCGCGCGAGCGACCGCGTCGACGTCCATCTCCTCGAACGTCGCGCCGCGGTACTCGATCGCGCTGCGCGGGACGACCTCGAGGTCGCCGACCTGCTGCCGCGGTCTTCGCGCGGCCGTGCGTCTCGACGAAGCCGACGACGACGTCCTTGCCGCGCTCGCGCGCGCCGGCGGCCCTCGTTGAGCATCGCGAACGTCTTGCCGACGCCGGGAGCGGCGCCGAGGTAGATGCGAAGCGTCCCGCGCGCCATGCGGAGAAGGCTACGCCTGCTGCGTCGAGCGCGAGGTTGAGCTCGAGCACGTTGACGCCCGGCTCGCCGAGGAAGCCGAGCGAGCGGCCGTCGGTGTGCTCCTCGACGAGCGCGCAGCACCTGCGTCGAGCGTCGAGGCCGCGCGCGCGCGCGACCCGCGCGCGCCTGGAGCGCGGGCGTTCGCGGGCGAGATGTGCGGGTCGAGGCCCGAGCCGGACGCGGTGACGGCGTCGACGGGCACGTCGGCGTCCGGGCGAGGCCGTTCTCCTGCTCGGTACGCGGCCGACGCGCTCGTCGACGTCGTCGAGGAGGTCCGGGTTCGTCGGGCCGAGGTTCGAGGCCGAGCTCGACATCGCGTCGTAGCCGTCGCCGGCCGCGGATGGCCGCGGGTGGAAGTACCGCGGCCCGTCGAAGCTCTGCCCGATCAGGCTCGAGCCGACGACGCGGCCGTCGCGCTCGACGAGCGAGCCGTCCGCCTGCGACGCGGAACGCGACCTGCGCGAGGCCGGTGACGACGAGCGGGTAGACGATCCCGGTCAGCACCGTGAGCGCGACGAACGACGACGAACGCGGGGAGCGAGCTGGCGGCGCATCAGACGATCCCCAGCCCGGCGACGACGAGGTCGATCAGCTTGATCCCGACGAACGGCGCGACCAGGCCGCCGAGCGCCGTAGATGAGCAGGTTGCGGCGCAGCACGGCGGCGGCCGAGGCGGCGCGGAAGCGCACGCCGCGCAGCGCGAGCGGGATCAGCGCGACGATCACGAGCGCGTTGAAGATGACGGCGCGAGAGGATCGCCGACTGCGGGGCTGTCGAGCTCCATGACGTTGAGCTCGTCGAGCGCCGGGATAGGCGCCGGCGAACATCGCCGGGATGATCGCGAAGTACTTCGCGACGTCGTTCGCGATCGAGAACGTCGTCAGCGAGCCGCGGGTGATCAGCAGCTGCTTGCCGATCTCGACGATCTCGATCAGCTTCGTCGGGTTCGAGTCGAGGTCGACCATGTTCCCGGCCTCCTTCGCCGCCTGCGTGCCGGTGTTCATCGCCACGCCGACGTCGGCCTGGGCGAGCGCGGGCGCGTCGTTCGTGCCGTCGCCGGTCATCGCGACGAGGTTGCCGCCCGCCTGCTCTCGCCGGATCAGCGCCATCTTGTCCTCGGGCGTCGCCTCGGCGAGGAAGTCGTCGACACCGGCCTCCTCGGCGATCGCCTTGCGCGGTGAGCGGGTTGTCGCCGGTGATCATCACCGTGCGGATCCCCATCGCCCGCAGCTGCGTCGAAGCGCTCGCGCATGCCCTTCCTTGACGACGTCCTTGAGGTGGACGACGCCGAGCGCACGGCCGTTCTCGGCCACGACGAGCGGCGTTCCGCCGCGACGACGCGATGCGCTCGACGACTCGGTCGAGCTCCGGCGGCGTCGGAGCCGCCCTGCTCCTCGACCCAGCGGCGGATCGAGTCGGCGGCGCCCTTGCGGATCGAGCGGCCGTCCATGTCGACACCGCTCATCCGCGTCTGCGCGGTGAAGGGGACGAGCGTCGCGCCGGCGAGGTCGCGCTCGCGCAGACCGAACCGCTCCTTGGCGAGCACGACGATCGAGCGGCCCTCTGGCGTCTCGTCGGCGAGGCTCGAGAGCTGTGCCGCGTCGGCGAGCTCCGACTCGCTCACGCCCGGGCAGCGGGAGGAACTCGGCGGCCTGCCGGTTGCCGAGCGTGATCGTGCCGGTCTTGTCGAGCAGCAGCGTCGAGCAGTCGCCTGCGGCCTCGACCGCGCGGCCTGTGAGCGCGAGCACGTTGCGCTGCACGAGCCGGTCCATGCCGGCGATGCCGATCGCCGAGAGCAGCGCGCCGATCGTCGTCGGGATCAGGCACACGAGCAGCGCGACGAGCACGATCACGCTCCTGCTCGGCGCCCGAGTAGATCGGCGAACGGCTGCAGCGTGACGACCGCGAGCAGGAAGATGATCGTCAGGCCGGCGAGCAGGATGTCGAGCGCGATCTCGTTCGGCGTCTTCTGGCGCTCGGCGCCTTCGACGAGCGCGATCATGCGGTCGAGGAAGCTCTCACCCGGCTCGCGCGTCACGCGCACGACGATCTCGATCGGAGAGCACGCGCGTGCCGCCGGTGACCGCGGAGCGGTCGCCGCCGGACTCGCGGATCACGGGTGCCGACTCGCCGGTGATCGCCGACTCGTCGACGCTGGCGATGCCTTCGATCACGTCGCCGTCGGCCGGGATCACCTCGCCGGCCGAGACGACGACGACGTCGCCTGCCGCGAGGCTGCTGGACTGGCACATCCTCGATCGAACCGTCGGCCCGCGCGGCGGTGCGCGACCGTCTCGGCCCGCGTCTGCCGCAGCGCCGCGGCCTGCGCCTTGCCGCGCCCTTCCGCCATCGCCTCCGCGAAGTTCGCGAAGAGCACGGTGAACCAGAGCCAGGCGGCGATCAGCCAGGCGAACACGCTCGGGTCCGCGATCGACGAGCACCGTCACGAGCGACGCCGCCGATCTCGACGACGAACATGACCGGGTTGCGGGCCATTCGTCGAGGGTCGAGCTTGCGGAGGCTGTCGGCGCCTGCCCGTCGCAGGATTGCGGGCTCGAGAAATGAGGTCGAGGCGCGCGTCACAGTCGAGCTGCTCCAGGATCGGGCCGAGGGCGAGGACGGGGAAGTACGTGAGGCCGACGACGATCAGCACGACCGCGACGAGCAGCGCCGACGAAGAGCGGGGTCGCCGGTCGGGAAGGTCCCGGCAGTCGGCGGTACGGGCTGCTTGCGCGCGAGCGAGCCGGCGATCGCGAGCACCGGGACGATCAGGAGGAAGCGGCCGCCGAGCATCGCCAGGCCGAGCGTCGTGTTGAACCAGTCCGTGTTTCCGGTGAGCCCGCCGAAGGCGGAGCCGTTGTTGTTCGACGCCGATGTGAACGCGTAGACGACCTCCGAGAGCCCGTGCGGGCCTGGGTTGAGGATCGACGCCTTGCCCGTCTCGAGGACGACGCGAGATCGGCGCGAAACCGAGGACGAGCGAGCGGCACGACGAGCAGGTACAGCGACGACGAGCTTCATCTCTGCCGCCTGGATCTTCTTCCCGAGGTACTCCGGCGTCCGGCCGACCATCAGCCCGGCGATGAAGACCGCAAGCAGGGCGAAGACGAGCATCCCGTAGAGGCCCGGCGCCGACCCCGCCCGGGGACACCTCGCCGAGCATCATGTTCACGAGCGGCACCGCGCCGCCGAGCGGGCGTGAAGCTGTCGTGGGCGGCGTTGACCGCGCCCGTCGAGGTGCCCGTCGTGCGAGGCGGCGAACAGCGCCGGACGCTGGCGCGCCGAAGCGCACCTCCTTGCCCTCCATGTTCGCCGGCGGCTGGCGTCGACGCGCGGGTTGCCGTCGACCTCGAAGTACGTCGCGAGCCCGGCGGCGGCGATCCAGAGCACGAACATCGCGGCGAAGATCGCCCAGCCCTGTCGCTGGTCCCCGACCATCCGCCCGAACGCGTAGGTGAGCGCGAACGGGATCAGCGAGCAGCGCCAGCATCTCGACGAGGTTCGTGAAGGCCGTCGGGTTCTCGAACGGGTGCGCCGAGTTCGCGTTCACGATCCCGCCGCCGTTCGTCCCGATCTCCTTGATCGCCTCCTGGCTCGCGATCGGCCCGCGGTAGATCTGCTGCGACGCGCCCTCGACCGTCTGCGCCTGCGCGGGGCCGCGCAGGGTCTGCACGACGCCCTGGCTCGCGAGCAGCGAGCGCGACAGCGACCGACAGCGGCAGCAGCACGCGGGTCGTCGTTCGCGTCGAGGTCGACCCAGAAGTTGCCGATCGTGTCGCGAGCGTCGGCGGGCGAGCCCGCGAATCAGCGCCACGGCGACGGCGATCCCGACGGCGGCCGAGACGAAGTTCTGCACCGTCAGCCCCGCCATCTGCGTGAGGTGGCTCATCGTCGACTCGCCGCCGTAGTTCTGCCAGTTCGTGTTCGTGACGAAGCTGACCGCGGTGTTGAACGCGAGCGCCGGCGGCACCGAGCGACGTCCGTCGGGTTCAGCGGCAGCGCACCCTGGACGCGTTGGAGGAGATAGAGGCCGACGACGCGAGACGGCGCTGAACGCGAGCAGCGAGAGCGCGTAGAGCGTCCACGGCTGCTCGCGCTCGCGGGTCGATCGCCGCCGAGCCGGTAGAGCAGCGCGCTCGACCGGCGGGAACACGCGGTCGCCCGGCGCCGGGCCGTCCCCGTAGACCCGCGCGAGGTACGGGCCGAGCAGCCGCGTCCCGGCGACGACGAGCGCGACGAGCGCGACGATCTGGAGCCAGGCGGCGCTGCTCAAGCGTGACCGTCTTGGAACGAGTTCATCCGAGGCGTTCCGGCGCCAGCAGTGCCCAGAGCAGATACGCGAGGACCGCGACGACGATCGCCAGCAGGACGACGTCCCCGAGCGTCACCGTCGTTCCTCCGGCGGCTCGGCGATCCGTGCACATCCGCGCACGAAGAGGGCGGCCAGCGCGAAGAACGCGATCACCACCGCGATGAAGAGGACGTCGAGCACCTTGCCGGTATAGCGCTGCTGCTTCGTGCGACGGCGACCCTTGACGAATGTTCTACGGGAGGTGGTGGACTCTTGATGCCGTCTTAACGGCCGCGGCTCTTTTCGTTCTCGTCGTCGCCAAGCGCGATCGTGGCGGCGTCCCAGACATCGAGCTGCCGTCCCTCTTGGACGCCTGCAACGAACTCGGGATCCGTCTCGTGGAGTAGCGGTCCGGCGCGCTCGGCGCGCCTACGCTCCCAGGCGTGGTGCGGCCCGCGTTCCCGTTCCGCTTCGACCGCGCCCCAGAGGAGACCTGCGTGTCGACGCTGTGCCTGCGCCAGCGCGGCACGGGCCAGTGCCGTCAGTGGCATGAACGTGCCCCCTGGACTCTCGTCCGGCCGGAGGAGTCGCAGCGCTTCGTGGCAGTCTTGCTCGGCCTCGTCGAGGTCTCCGCGATCGAGCGCGAGGTACGCGAGTTGCCCGAGGCAACCTGCGCGCCACCAATCCCAGTGCAGGTCGCCCGCCATGGTCGCGCTCTTCCGTATGAGGTCCGCGCCGCCGTCGACATCGCCGGTCATCACGCGAACCCGGCCGAGCAACGCGTACGTGGAAACCTCGATGAGCGGGAACCGCCCGCGGGAACGCTCCAAGGACTCTTCGGCGAGCTCCTGCGCTCTTTCCAGATCCCCCCGTTGCGATGCGCTGTTTGCGAGACGCTCGGTTAGCTGCGCAATGCCGCGTTCGTCCGCGATGTCCCGAAAGAGAGCGAGGCTTTCCTCGTAGGGAGGGTCGCAGGACTCGAAGTCTCCTGCGACGTGGAGAGCCCCGCCGCGGACGCGGAGGGCGCTGGCTCTCAAGGCAGGCGAGAGCTCGTCGGCCATCGGGAGCAACCGATCGAGTCGGCTGAGGACTTCCTCGGGCGCATGGGTGTTCCAGAAGTTCTCGAGCGAGACGAGCAGCTCAAGCGCGAGCTCAGCGTCGTTGTCCGACGCCCAGTCCAAGGCTGCTCGCATGTCGTCGCGCTCGGCGAGGACGAGCGGCAGCTGGAACGGCTCGTCGTCTTCCTCCGTCAGATGCGCTGATCGGGCGATCACGAGCATCCGCTCGCGCGTGTCGTCGCCGAACGACGTCGGCATCCGGCGACTCGTCGAGTCGCTCTCGCGGCGAACTCCCGGATCGTCTCCAGCATCCACACGCGCTCCTCGCCGATCCGCCCCGTGCGCCGGCGGAGGAGGCTCTTGTCGAGGAGCGACTCGAGCGTGTCGAGATCCGCCTCGCAGACTTCTTCGCCGGACTCGAGGGTGCACCCTGCGGCGAAGACCGAGAGCCGTGCGAAGAGTGTCCGCTCGCCCTCGTCGAGCAGGTCGTACGACCACGCGATGGTCGTCCGCAGCGTCGCGTGCCGCTCGTCGGCGTCCCGCGTCCCCCTGAGGAGGTCCAGCCGTCGCCCGAGACGCTCGAGGAGCGCCTCCGGCGCGAGCAGCTTCGTCCGGGCGGCAGCGAGCTCGAGCGCTAGCGGCAGACGATCGAGGCGCTCGCAGAGCTCGCCGATCGCAGGCGTCGGCGCGGTGTCGGGACGGACGGCGCGCGCACGTTCGACGAAGAGCGCCACCGCTTCGTCGCCGAAGAGCGGCGCCAGGTCGAACTCGTGCTCTCCCTGGATGCGGAGTGGCTCCCGCGAGGTCACGAGCAGGCGCAGCGAGGGAGCCGCGGCCACAAGCTCCGCGACGCCGGGCGCAGCTGCGGGCAACAGGTGCTCGGCGTTGTCGAGCACGAGGTGCGTTCTGCGACCTCCTGTGGCCGCGGCGAGCCCGTGCGGCTCCGAGCTCGGGGCGCCGAGCCGGTCGGCGATCGTCGGGAGCACGAGCGTGCCGTCGCGGAGCGGCGCGAGCGTGACGAAGAGCGTCGCAGCCGTCTGCCTCCTCGGCCAGCAGCCTGGCGAGCTCGATCGCGAAGCGCGTCTTGCCGGTACCGCCCGGGCCGACGATCGTGAGCACACGCGGATCGCGGTCGAGGACGAGCGAGATCGCCTCGAAGAGCTCGCGCTCGCGCCCGAGGAAGCGGGTCGCGGGCGTCGGCAGGTCGACGCTGCCCGGCGTGCGCAGCGGCGGAAACTCTCCCTCGCCGAGCTGATGAAGGCGGGTCGCGCCCTCGAAGTCCTTCAGCCGATGCAGGCCGAGGTCGCGGAGCGGCTCGCCGTCGAGGAGGGCGGCCGTCGTCGGAGAGACGACCGTCTGGCCGCCGTGGGCGAGCGCTCCCACGCGCGCGCCGCGGTGCACGTCGATGCCGATGTAGCCCTCGGCGGTGAGCTTGGGCGCTCCGGTGTGCAGGCCGATGCGCACGCGGATCGGCCCGTCCGCGAGCGCCTCGCCGCCGGCCCGCGCGGCGTCGGCTGCGCCCTGGGCGGTCGGGAAGGCGACGAGGAAGGCGTCGCCCTGCGTGTCGACCTCGACGCCGCCGTTGGCCGCGAACGCCTCGCGCAGCGCGCGCCGGTGCTCGGCGAGCGCCTCGCCGTACGCGTCCGGGCCGAGCTCCCGGAGCAGGCGCGTCGAGCCCTCGATGTCGGTGAAGAGGAACGTGACCGTGCCGGTCGGGAGCTCGGCGTGCACTCCGTTGAGGGTACGACGTCAGAGCGCTCAAGCCGGCCAGGTACCGCTCGCGTAGCCCGGCGGCTCACAGGGCTTTGGCGTCAGAGGAGCGGCGTCGAGGAACTGTTCGACGGTCGCCGAGCCGAACGTCGAGTCGTCGACGAGGAGGTCTCGGTATCGCTCGCACGCGTCGGCGAAGTCGGTGTTGCCTCTGGGGTGGACGACGACGAGCCGGCCCCAGCGCCACGCGCGGCTCGGGTGCTGCAGCATCGACAGCACCAGCAGGTGGTCGAGCCAGATGTGGATCAGCTCGGTGCCGTTGACCGCGTCGAGCGCTCCCGGCTCGAAGCTGCTCGACGTCTCGGTGATCTCGCGGTACCGCGGTAGCCGGGTCGGCTTCGGCGGCTGCCGGCGGTTCACGTCGTGGTACGCGGTCACGACGCCGAGGATCCCCTCGGTGCCGTCCCCGAGGTCGAGCACGAACGCGGCGTCCCACGCGACGAGGTTGCCGAGGTAGGCCGGATCGAGCCGTCCCGGCGAGTGCGCGAAGCGGACCTCGCGCACGGTGCCGGGGACGTCCGGGAACCACGTCTGCAGCGCCCGTTCGGCAAGCCGGAGGTCGGCGGCCAGGTCGCCGAACAGGTTGAAGCAGAACGCCGGCGACGACAGGAGATCTGCCCACAGGCGCTGGTGATCGAAGCTCTGGTGACGCTCGACGAACGACGTCCGCGCCCTCGCCGCGTCGAGTGCGCCTGCGGCCGAGGAAGTTCGCGCCGGTCTCTTTCGCGTAGTCGAACGGCAGTCGGCTCCCGACGGGTCGCGTCGGCCCGTCAGGCGCGGCACGATTGGCTGCGAACCGATCGGGTGCCCGTTGGCCTCGCGCCACTGCGCCTGGTGGTAGCGCAGCGCCCGACGGAACGCCGTCAGCTCCGGTCTGCGTGGCACGTGGTCGTCGGCTTCCCAGCAGTGCGCGGCCTCGAGCTCTGCCTTGGTGAGCGTCGCGGCCACGTTGGCATCGTCGCTGATCCGACGCTCGAAGCCCTGCGAGCTCGAAGGCTCGCAGGGCTTTGGACGTCAAAGGAACTCAGACGACGAGCGTGAGGATGAGGATCCCGAGGAACACGCTCTGGGCGCTGTGCACCGCGATCCCGATCCAGGCGCTCCGATACCGCTTCGTCGGGTACGCGGTGGTGAACATCTCGAGGAGCGTCCCCGGAATCGCCCACGGCACGTGCAGGTGGTAGCCGGCGAAGAGGAGGCCGTTCGCCACCCAGTCGCCGCGCCCGAATGCGCCGTTCATGCGCGGAAGGAGGTAGCCGCGGAACAGGAGCTCCTCGCCGAGCACGGTGTTGAAGAGGAACATCACGAGGATGAGGGCGTACCAACCGACGGCCCCGTCCAGGAACGCCTTGCCGGCGTCCGACTCGAGGAGCGTCGCGAAGTTCCGGTCGTCGGGCGCCGCCACCAGCGCGACCGCCTCCTGCGCGAAGGTGAACGCGACGATCAGCGGGATCACGATCAGCCAAACTCGTCCGCCGACGCGGCCGCTGCGGGGGCTTCGCGGAGAGCGAAGCCAGAGCGCCTCGCGGACCGTCGACCAGCGGAGGGTTCGCTGCTCGCGACCGACGAGGGTCGCCACGAGGACGAACTGCCAGATCATGCCGATCGCGAGGGACACGATCAGCGCCTTCGCCATCGGCACGTTGCCGGCGCCGGCGAACCGGTCGGCGAGCGCGGGCGCGACGAGCCAGGCGAGCACTGCCATCGGGAGTGCGGCGGCCGCCCAGACGGCGAAGATCGCGCGGATCCGCAGCTGCGGAATCTCGACGCTCGAGACGGCGACGTCGGAGCGGGGGGCAGTGGCTGTGAGTGGATATGAGACGCTCATTTGCGTCCTCCTTCGTGGGGTGGCTTCCAGTGCTCGACGCTAGGAGGCGATCGCGTCGAGCACATCGTCGGAAGGCCGGAATCGAACTCCGACGACTCGACGATTCCGACTCCTACTCGGGTAGGAGGCGCACCATGAGGGAGTGCGGTACGTTCAGCGCATGAGTCGGATCAGGCACGTAGCGCACGAATACTGGTTCGAGCTGCTCATAGCGTTCCTGGCGATCGCGGGCGTGCTCGAGCTCGTGGTCGGACGCGACTCGCCGGCCGCGCCGCCGACGGCGCTCTGGATCGCGATACCCGACGGTGGTCGTCCTCGTACTGCTCCTCCTCGCGCGCCGGCGCTTTCCCTTCGCCGCTCCGGCTGCCTACTGGCTCCTGGCGATGGCGATCTCGTTCGGCGACGGGGTGCTGCTTGCGTTCATCGGCAGCCTCAGCATCGTCGGGTTGGCAAGCGCGTTTCTGCTCGGGAACCTGCGGAACCCACTGAAGGCAGGCGCGGGCCTGATCATCGCGCTCGTTGGCATCGTGGTCGTCGTCTACAACATCCCGGGCGAGACGGCGAGCGACCTCGTCTTCATTCCCCTCCGATTCGTGGTCGCGTGGGTCGCGGGCTACGCCCTGCGTGAGCGTGCGGAGCAGGCCGAAGCGGCGGAAGAGCGAGCAGCGCAGGCCGAACGCGACCGTGAGGCGGCTGCACGCATCGCGGTGGCCGAGGAGCGCTCGCGGATCGCCCGTGAGCTCCACGACATCGTCGCCCACGCCGTCAGCGTGATGGTGCTCCAGGTCGGCGCCGTCAGGCACAAGCTTCCCGATGCGTTGGCCGCGGACCGCGACGCACTCAGGAGTGTCGAGCGGGCCGGCCGGACAGCGCTCGCCGAGATGCGCCGTCTCCTCGCCGCCATGCGCCGCGAAGGGGACGAAGCCGAGCTCTTGCCTCAGCCTGGTCTCGACGGCCTCGACTCATTGCTCGACGAGATCGGCCGCGCAGGCCTACCCGTTCAGTTGCATGTCGACGGAAAGCCGTTTCCGCTCCCGCGAGGGGTCGACCTCTCTGCGTATCGCATCGTCCAGGAAGGCTTGACGAACGCGCTCAAGCACGCGCACGCGAGCGATGCGGACGTGACCGTCTGTTACCGGCCGGACGAGCTGGAGATCGAGGTGCGTGACAACGGCCGCGGCAGCGCGACGACCGACGGCCTCGGTCACGGGCTCATCGGCGTCCGAGAGCGCGTCAAGATCTACGGCGGCAAGATGAGTGCGGGTACGGCCACCAACGGCGGCTTCGTCCTCAGTACGCGCCTCCCGCTCGACCAGGACGAACGATGACGATCCGCGTGCTCGTCGCCGACGACCAGTCGATGGTCCGCGCCGGCTTTCGCATGCTGCTCGCCGGCGAGGACGACATCGAAGTGGTGGCCGAGGCGAGCAACGGGCTCGAGGCCGTCGACAAGGCTGCGAGGTTTCGTCCCTCCGTCGTCCTGATGGATGTCCGCATGCCTGAGCTGGACGGTCTTGAGGCGACTCGACGCATTCTCGCGGCCGACGACACCCCGCGGATCCTGATTCTCACGACGTTCGACCTGGACGAATACGTCTTCGAAGGGTTGAAAGCCGGGGCAAGCGGCTTCGTCCTCAAGGACGACTCTCCCGAACAGCTGCTCGCTGCGATCCGCACGGTCGCCGCGGGCGAAGCGCTCCTCTCACCGACGATCACGAGACGCGTGATCGAGAAGTTCGTCCACATCTCACGTCCGGCTCCTCCGCAGGAGTTCGGGGAGCTCAGTGAGCGCGAACGAGACGTCTTTCGCATGATGGCTCGTGGCCTCTCCAACGCCGAGATCGGCAACGAGCTCCATATCAGCGAGACGACCGTCAAGACTCACGTCACTCACATCCTTCAGAAGCTCAACCTTCGCGACCGCGTTCAAGCGGTCGTGCTGGCGTACCAGACCGGCGTCTTCGAGCCGGACCCGATGTCTCACGGCTAGGTCACCGACCGCCGCGTTACTGTGGCAGCAGTGATCGGTCGGGCTTGTCTCGCTGCCGTGGTGCTCGTGCTGGCGGCGTGCTCCGTCGGCGGAGAGGACGCGTCGGAGCAGGCGCAGCTCGCGTCCGGCGCACCGCTTCCCGCGGGGTGTGCCGATGGCGACGCGAGCGCGGACGCGACCGCTTCGTTCGTCGCGGAGGGCCGCGCGTGGGCTCTCGACCCCGCCACCGGGCGCGTCCAGTGTCTGTTCCGCGTGCAGAATCCGGGGCCGTTCGCGTGGGGCCCGCGCGGCGACCGCGCGCTGCTCGCCCACCTCGAGGTGAAGGGGCTCGGCAACGCGCCGACCCGTCCTCCGGGACGCGTCGACCCGAGCGCGTCCTCGTGGGGCCGGCCGATCGGGAAGTCGATCGTCTTCGTCGGCAAGGGCGGCCGCGCGCTGCTCAAGGCGCATCCCGCAGGCGGCGGGTTCACGGACGTCACGCCCGTGCGCGGAGCGACGTACGAGCGCGTCGTCTACCACCCGTCCGGGCTCGCGTTCGCGTTCGTGCTGCGCCGCGGCGGACGCGCGTCGATCTGGGTGTCCTCGAACGTCGGCAAGACACCGCGGCAGTTCGTGCACGGACGACTGCACACCGGCTTCGACGCGATCACGTTCGGCGACGGAGGGACGCAGCTCTACTTCGCCGCGCGTCACGTCGACCGTCGCGTCGACGTCCACCGTCTGCAGCTCGTCGGCGCGACGTCCGCGCCCGTCGTCTGGCGCGGCGGGCCGGAAGAACACGTGACGGATCTCGTCGACGCCCCAGGCGGTCCGGACCTCGCGTTCACCGCAGGCCGCTCGTGCGAGTCGCGGTACGCAGTCGTGATCTCGGCGCGACATCCGAAAGGCGCCGAGCTGATGCCGGACGAGCAGCGCTCGCGTGCGGTGGGCTGGCTCGACCGGAAGCACGTGCTCGTCGCGACCGGCGGCTGCGGGGACAAGCTCGACCTCTACTCCGTCGACGCGGCGTCGCTGGACGCCCGGTTGCTCGTCCGCGGAGTCGACGTCGCGTCCGTTCGCCGCGCGGAGCTGTTTCCGCCGCCTCCGCTCTCGCCCGAGGTGCTCGGGGCCAAGAGCAGCTTCGCCTGATGACGCTCCACGCGGCCGGTCGGCCGCGACGTCAGGTTCAGCCTGAACCGCCCCGGTTAGACTCCGCTCGATGAGCGTCGAGCAGCTCCCGGCCGAGGACGCGGCGCCGTCCGGCCGCTACGACGGCGTCCTCCGCTACTACGAGCTCGCGAAGCGGGCCGAGTGGAAGGTCGGCGACCTGCAGTGGGGCGAGATCCCGCCGATCCCGGAGGCACGCGGCTCGGCCGAGAAGCTCGCACGCAGACGCGACATCTGGCGCTCGGTGATCACGCAGCAGCTCCAGGCCGATGCCTTCGCGGTCGAGATGGCGGCGCAGCTCTTCCAGCTCGCGCCGCACCACGAGGCCAAGCTCTACTACTCGACGATGGTGCAGGACGAGTCGCGCCACGTCGAGGCGTGGCTGAAGCTCGTCGACGAGGCGGGGGGGACCGGCGAGCATGACCCGCACCTCGACGCGCTCGCGCGCATGTTCCTCGACCTCGACACGCTCGAGGAGAAGGTGTTCCTGATGCAGGTCTTCTTCGAGCGGTTGATCATCCCGCGCTTCCGGCTGATCGCGCGCTCGTCGCGCGGCACCGTGCTCGAGGATCTCTGCAACCGGCTGACGATCGACGACGGGATCCACCACGGCGCAGGAATGGCGTACGAGCGCGTGCTGCTCGAGGACGCCGACCGAAAGACCAGGCAGCAGCTGATCAAGGTCGCGAACCAGATGATGCCGATCTTCGTCCAGCATTCTCTCTGGCGCCCTCAGGTGCGGGCGCGGATCGCTGCGGCGATGGAGACTCGCGACGCGCAGCGGCTGCGCGAGGATCTCGACGACGGGATCAGGCTCGCCGTCGTCGCTCGGGCTCGACGTCAGCGAGCTCAGGCTTCCGTTCTAGTCGAGCGGTTGGTTTCCGGGCGGGAGGCGGCGGGGATGAGCCGCCCATGACACTCGGAGTCTCACTACTGCTCGTTGCCGCCGGCGCGATCCTGATCTGGGGCGTGACCGGCGAGGCATCGGGAATCGACGTCGACGCGATCGGCGTGATCCTGATCGTCGTCGGGATCATCGGCTTCATCCTCTCGCTCATCTTCTGGGACCGCTGGGGCGCAGGCATGCCCGGGGGCGGCGCACGTCGCGTCAGGGTCGTCGAGGGCGCGCCCGTGCAGCGCACCGTCGCCGCTCCTGCCCGGACGACGGTCGTCGAGGAGGAGGTCGAGGAGTATCCCGCCGGCCCGCCGCCCGGCGGACCGCCGCCTCCGTAAGAGCGTCAGACCCGGCCGCGCTACCCTTCGGCGCGTGCGGTTTCTGAAGTCAGAGCTCGAGCGCGAGGAACTCGCGCAGCTCGAGGCCGAGCGCGCGCGCCGCGACCTGGATCCCGACCGGCGCTGGGAGTACACGGTGCTTCGCCTCGGCCCGAAGGCGCGCGCCGAGGGGCCGCTGAACGAGCTCGGAGCGAAGGGCTGGCAGCTCGTCCAGGTGATCGAGGTCGACGGGCACCTCGCGTTCTACCTCGAACGTGAGGTCGATCCCGACGACGACACGCTCGCGGGCTCGTCGCACGGCGACTGACCCTCGCAGCACCCGAGCTTGAAGCGGCAGCGCGGGCACTGCCAGGTTCCGTGCCGCCATTCCATGTCGGCGCTGCAGCGCAGGCACTTCTCCGCGTCGGCCACGGAGCGAGCGTAGAGAGCGACCCGGCTACCATGTCCGCGCCGCGGCGCCGTGGCCGAGTGGTTAGGCAGAGGCCTGCAAAGCCTCGTACAGCGGTTCGAGTCCGCTCGGCGCCTTACGCCTGCGCCGACACCGTCGGATCGGGGCGCGCTTGCTCGGCCGCAGACTTCACGCCCTCGCCCCACGACGGGTAGACATGGTGCGACCGCGCGAGGTCGTCGACGGTCAGTCCGAGCCGTAGCGCGACCGAGAGCCCTTGCACGATGTCGCTCGCTCCGCGGCTGACGACGTGGATGCCGAGCACGCGGCGGGTATCGGGCGCGTAGACGAGCTTGTAGAGGCCGTGCCGCTCGGCCACGTACTGCGAGCGCGTGACGTTCGCGAGCGGGTGCGTCGCGGTCGCGACGTCGAGCCCCCGCTCGCGCGCCTCGTGCTCGGTCAGGCCGACGGCGCCGAGCTCCGGGTCGGTGAAGATCGCGGTGGGGAGGACGGAGTAGTCCGCCACGGTCCCGTTCGGGGCGAACATGTCCTCGACGGCGATCCGCGCCTGGTACTGCGCGATCGGCGTGAACTGCACGAGGCCGGTGACGTCGCCTGCCGCCCAGATCCCGTCGACGCTCGTGCGCAGGCGCTCGTTCACCTCGATCCCGGCGCGGTGCGTGCGCACGCCGATCGCTTCGAGCCCGAGCTCCTCGACGTTCGGTACCCGCCCCGAGGCGAGCAGGACACGCTCGGCGTCGATCGTGCGACCGTCGGAGAGAACCGCCGTTCCCTGCTCGAAGCGTTCGACGGTCGTCCCCGTCAGGACGTCGATCCCCTCCTCCTCGAACGCTGCCTCGAGCTGCGCGGTCGCATCGGCATCGGATCGCGGTGAGACTCTCGGCGCTCCCTGCACGAGCGTGACGCGCGAGCCGAAGCGCGCGAACACCTGCGCGAACTCGAGCCCGACGGGCCCGCCGCCGAGCACGAGCAGCGTCGCCGGAAGCTGCTCGAGGTCGAGCGCGGTCACGTGGTCGAGCCAGTCGAGCTCGTCGAGCCCGGGGATGGGCGGGACGGCAGTGCGTGAACCGGTCGCGATCAAGATCCGCTCACCGACGAGCTCGTGTCCGTCGACGCGGATCGTGCGGGGGTCGACGAACGTCGCCACCCCCTCGTGCGTGTCGTAGCCGCGCTCTCTCAGTTCCTCGACCCATTTCTCCTGCGGCTTGCGGAGTGTCTCCTTCCACGCGTGGATCCGCGCGAGGTCTGCACGCTCCGGCGCGGCCGGCAGGCCGAGCTTGACGCCGAACGTCCGCAGGTCGCGATGCAGCTCGGCTGCGACGAGATAGGCCTTCGTGGGCTTGCACGCGATGTTCGGGCATGAACCGCCCCAGCGCTTCCACTCGACGAGCGCCACCCGTGCTCCGTACTCCCGCGACGCCTTGTTCGCGGCGTCGCGCGCAGCCGAACCCGCCCCGATCACGATCAGGTCATAGGGCTCCATGGTGTCTGGAGGCTAACCCGCGGAAGCGGAGTCGATCGGCGACGGGCAGCGCCAGTACTCGACGCCTGCGGCCAGGCCGACCGGCTCGCACGACTTGCGCTTCAGGTTGGGTCGCCCCTCGAGCTTGCCGGGGCGGCACGCCTCCCAGTACCCGGCTTCGCCCGCCGGCGTGCTCACTGCGGTGCAGGTGGCGATCAGGCCCGTGTCGTGGAGCGCCCGGCCGTCCTTCATCGTCACCAGCAAGGCGACGCCGAGCAAGACGACGGTGAGGGCTTTGAACATGTTGGCTCCGTTCCCGCCTTCGTTATCGGCAGCGCGTGCGATGCGGATGACACCCGAAAGAGCAGCTAGCCGCCCAGGCGTTGACTCCAGGCTTCACCGGCTGCACGGCCCTCGGGCGTGCGCAGGAAGTGGTCGAGCGAGACGTGCAGGAACGCGCAGCGCGCCTCGGCCAGAACCTCGTCGCCCTCGCGCAGGTTGCCGTCGACGTGGATGCGACGACCGCGCGAGCTCGTCACGCGTGCGGTGACGAGCAGCTCGCGGTTGATGTGCACGGGGCGCCGGTAGCGCACGAAGATGCGTGCGGTCACCGTCGGGAAGCGATGCCAGGTCGCGACGAGCCCGCACGCCTCGTCGAGCGCGGCGGAGACGAGCCCGCCGTGCACGAGCCCCGGCCCGCCCTGGTGGCGCTCGTCGAACGAGAACCGCGCCTCGTACGAGGTGATCCCCTCCTCGACCGGGTGCGGCAGATGAATGCCCTCCGGGTTGTCGCCGCAGCCCCAGCACGCGGGGTCGTGGTGCGGCGGGATCTTCAGCGGAGACCACCGCGCTCGTGGTGCGCGCGGAAGAAGTTCTCGGAGCCGGCCGTGGCCATCGCGGCCGACGCGCTGATCTCGAGCGCGAGCGTCGCCGCAGCGACGACCTGCGCGAAGCGGTAGACCTTCCCGGCGCCCGCGCAGCCCATCAGCGCGAGCCACGAGCGCGCGTACGGGAGCGTCGTGCCGCCGCCGACCGTCGCGACCTCGAGGCCGGGCAGCCGGATCGAGACGTTCAGGCCGCCCTCGACGCGCCGGCCGACGCCGTGGGCCATCGAGCTCGTCCCGATCATCCCGAGGTCCTGCCCGGTCGCGGCGAAGATCGCGGCGATCGCGGACGCCGGCGTGAACGCGACCGACTGCATCCCGGACGCCACCGCTCCGTGCGTGCCCGCCCACGCGAGCTCGAGCAGGTCGTCGATCGTCGTCCGCAGCACGCGGCGCACGGCGTCGTCGGTGAGCGTCGCCTCGGCGATCACGGTCTTGCCGTGACCCTTGCTGGAAGTACTCGAACGACGGCTTCTTGTCGCCGCCCATGTTCGCCTCGAGCACGCAGCGCTCGATCGGGACGGGCGAGCGCTCGAGCACGTAGCCCATGTTCAGCACGTACGAGTTGCGCGTCATCATGTTCGCGCCGACCGCGTCGCCCGTCGTCCAGCGCCAGAGCACGTGGCACATCGGCCCGACGACGTGGGTCTTGACCTCGCGCAGCTGCGCCCAGCGCGAGAGCGACGGGTCGTCGATCGACGCGAGCCAGCTCGCGCAGCTCGTCGAGCTCCGCCTCGATCCAGCGGGCGAGCGTCGACCGCGTCGCCCGTCGACTTGCAGATGAAGCAACTTGCTCTGGTGATCCGGTCATGCGAGCACGTACGTTCGGAACCCGCCCGACTCGGCCACCGCCTTCGCTCCGCGGTACATCGAGGCCGACAGCCCGCCTTCGGTGTGCGCGAGCGGCACGTAGACGGTCTCCGTCGCGCGCCCGCGCTCCTCGACGACGCCGTCGGGCTCGCCGAGCGCGTAGTCGCCGAGCTCGAGACGGTCGAGCGTGGCCGACACCGACACCGGGATCACCGCGACGCCGGTGAGCGACTCGCTGCGCCTGCCGTCCACGGGTCGAGGTCGTCCCACAGCACCTCCCCGTCGGACGGTGAGGCTCGCGAACGACCTCCTGCCGGGCGCGAATGGAGTCGGGGTCGTTCTTTCGCGGCCAGCGCCGGAGCTCCATCGGCGTCACGCTATAGCCTCAGGCGCCGTGGCAGCCACGCTCATGGACGGGAAGGCGCTCGCCGAGAAGGTCCGCGCCGAAGTCGCGAAGGAGGTCGAGGAGCTCGGCGCGCTCGGGCTCGCGACGTCCTGGTCGGCGACGACCCGGCCTCGGACGTCTACGTGACGCCTCAAGCACAAGGACGCGAACGAGGTGGGGATGCGGCCGATCGACAAGCGGCTCCCGGCAGACACCTCCGAGGCCGACGTGCTCGCGCTCGTCGAAGAGCTCAATGCCGACGAGGAGGTCGACGGCCTGCTCGTCCAGACGCCCGTGCCCGAGCACCTGGACGAGTTCAAGATCCTCTCGTCGGTGCTGCCGGTGAAGGACGTCGACGGCTTGACGCCGAGGAACGCGGGTCTGCTCTACCTCGGGCGCAACGGCCACGTGGGCGCGACGCCGCTCGGCGTGATGCGCCTCCTCGCGGAGTACCGCGTCCCGACCGCGGGCGCGCGCGCGGTCGTCGTCGGGCGCAGCCCGATCGTCGGGAAGCCGATGGCCCTGCTCCTGCTCCAGGCGAACGCAACGGTCACGGTGTGCCACTCGCGCACGGACGACCTCGCACGGCACACGCTCGACGCGGACATCCTCGTCGCCGCGGTCGGCAGCCCCGGCCTGATCACCGCCGACATGGTGAAGGCCGGCTCGACGGTGATCGACGTCGGGATCACGCGCACGGAGGCAGGTCTCGTGGGCGACGTGGACCCCGGTGTCGCGGAGCTCGCGGCGTTCCTCACGCCCGTGCCCGGAGGGGTCGGACCGATGACCCGGGCCATGCTCCTGGCGAGCACCGTGAAGGCCGCCAGGTACCGCCGTGGCCTCTTGCCGTTTCCCTGAGCGAGTGCTATCGTTCGGCGGCTTAGTAAGGGTCGGCGGCTCGGTGCCCGGGCCGTCGCTTGTCTGTAAGGAGGAAGTAGTTGGCTCAGGGCACCGTCAAGTGGTTCTCGAACGAAAAGGGTTACGGGTTCATCGAGCGTGAGGGTGGCGAGGACGTCTTCGTCCACTTCTCCGCGATCACGATGGACGGCTACAAGTCCCTCACCGAGGGGCAGAAGGTGGAGTTCGAGGTCGTGCAGGGCCCGAAGGGCGCTCAGGCCGCGAACGTCACCGCAGCCGCTTCGTAGCACTTCCGGAACCACGTTAAGTCGCCGTCGGCCCCGGAAGGGGCCGTCGGTCTTTCTGGAAGGATTTTCCCGATGGCGATCACGAGAGAGCAGGTCCTGCACGTCGCGAAGCTCGCGCACCTCGACCTGACCGACGAGGAGGTCGACCGGTTCCGCGAGCAGCTGTCCGCGATCCTCGACGCCGTCTCGAAGGTCTCGGAGCTCGATCTCGCGGACGTGCCGCCGACCTCGCACCCGCTCGAGCTCGTGAACGTCTGGCGCGACGACGAGCCGGGGCCGTCGCTGCCGCTCGAGGACGTCTTCGCGAACGCGCCCGAGCGCGACGGCGACTTCTTCCGCGTCCCGCCGACGGGTGAGGTGCGCGAGCCGTGATCGACACGCTGCGCCTGACCGCCGAGGAGGCGATGGGGCTGCTCGAGCGCAAGGAGGTCTCCGCGCGGGAGCTCTGGGACGCGTACCGGGCCGCGATCGAGGCGCGCGACGGCGAGCTGCACTGCTACCTCACGCTCGTCGACGAGCCCAACGGCGAGGGCGTCCCGATCGCGTTGAAGGACGTGATCGGCACGAAGGGGATCGAGACGACGGCGGGCTCGAAGATCCTGAAGGGGTTCGTGCCGGTCTACGACTCGACCGTCGCGCAGCGGTGCAAGGACGCGGGCCTCGCCACGCTCGGCAAGACGAACACCGACGAGTTCGCGATGGGCTCCTCGACGGAGAACTCCGCGTTCGGCCCGTCGACGCAACCCGTGGGACCCGACGCGCGTGCCCGGAGGCTCCGGCGGCGGCTCTGCGGCGGCGGTCGCGGGCGGCCTCGCGCCGTGGGCGCTCGGCTCGGACACCGGCGGGTCGATCAAGCAGCCGGCGGCTCTCTGCGGGATCGTCGGGCTGCGTCCGACCTACGGCACCGTGTCGCGCTACGGGATCGTCGCGTTCGCGTCGTCGCTCGACCAGGTCGGGCCGACGACGAAGACGGTGCGCGACTGCGCGCTCCTCTACCGGATCATCGCCGGCCGCGACCCGAACGACTCGACGACCGCTGACGTTCCCGAGGTCGTGCTGCCCGAGCGCGAGGACCTGAAGGGCGTTCGCATCGGCGTGCCGAAGCAGATGGTCGAGGCGGAGGGGATCGAGCCGGGTGTGCGCGAAGCGTTCGAGCGCACGCTCGAGCTCGCGCGCGAGCTCGGCGCCGAGGTGGGGGAGTGCGAGCTGCCGCTCTCGGTCGAGTACGGCCTGCCCTGCTACTACCTCGTCGCGCCGGCCGAGGCGTCGTCGAACCTCTCGCGCTACGACGGCGTCCGCTACGGGCTTCGCGTGCCGGACGCCGGCTACCACGAGATGGTCATGCGCACGCGCGACGAGGGCTTCGGCGACGAGCCGAAGCGTCGGATCATGCTCGGCACGTACGCGTTGTCGGCGGGCTACTACGACGCGTACTACGGCCAGGCGCAGAAGGTGCGCACGGTGATCCGCCGCGAGCACGCCGACGCGTTCGAGCGCTTCGACGTCCTCGTCTCGCCGACCTCGCCGACGGTCGCCTTCGAGCTCGGCGCGAAGACGCAGGACCCGCTCGCGATGTACGCCAACGACTTGCTGACGATCCCCTCGTGCATGGCGGGGCTGCCCGGGCTGAACGTGCCGTGCGGGCTGTCGGAGGGGCTGCCGGTCGGCCTCCAGGTGATCGGCCCGCAGTTCGCCGAGAACACGCTCTTCGCCGTCGGGCACGCGTTCGAGAAGGCGATCGCGTTCGACTACGTGCCGGAGCGACTGCGATGACCACCGACTGGGAGCCCGTGATCGGGCTGGAGATCCACGTGCACCTGAAGACGCGGACGAAGATGTTCTGCGCCTGCGAGGTCGTGTACTCCGACCCGCCGAACTCGCACACCTGCCCGGTGTGCCTCGCGCATCCGGGAGCGCTGCCGGTGCCGAACCTTCTGGCGATCGAGCACACGGTCAAGCTCGGGCTCGCGCTCGGGTGCGAGATCGCGCCGCGCGCGCTCTTCCACCGCAAGAACTACTTCTACCCGGACAACCCGAAGGGGTACCAGATCTCCCAGTACGACGTGCCGCTCTGCGCGAGCGGCGTGTTCGTCGTCCCGAAGCCCGACGGCGACCGGGAAGTCGGGATCACGCGCGCGCACCTCGAGGAGGACGCGGCGAAGAACGTGCACGTCGGCGGCGTCGGCGGGCGGATCGGCGGCTCGGCGCACACGAACGTCGACTTCAACCGCGGCGGCACTCCGCTGCTCGAGATCGTCACGGAGCCCGACCTCCGGTCGGCCGACGACGCGAAGCGCTTCCTGCAGCTGCTGCGGCAGACGATCGTCGAGCTCGGCATCTCCGACGCGGAGATGGAGAAGGGCACGCTGCGCGCCGACGCGAACGTCTCCGTCCGCAAGCGCGGCGAGACGGGCTACCGCACGCGCACGGAGCTGAAGAACATGAACTCGTTCAACTTCATCGCGCGCGGGATGGAGGCGGAGATCGAGCGGCAGATCGGCGTCTGGGAGTCGGGCGGCGAGGTCGTGCAGCAGACGTTCGACTTCGACGCCGCGACGGGGAAGCTGACGCCGCGACGCTCGAAGGAAGAGGCCGAGGACTACCGCTACTTCCCCGAGCCGGACCTCGTTCCGGTCGAGCCGGGCGACGAGCTCGTCGAGCGCGCGCGCGCCGCGGTTCCGGAGCTGCCCGGCACGCGCGTGCGCCGGCTCGAGGCGGAGCTCGACTTCGAGCTCGCCGAGGGGCTCGTCACGAGCGGCCGCGACCGGCTCTACGCGCGCACGCCGGGCGACCGGCGCGCCGTCGCCAACGTCGTGATGAACGAGCTCGCCGGCGCGGGCATCGACCCGGATGCCGTCGACGGCGACGAACTGGGCAAGCTCGTCGAGGCGCGCGCGAGCCTCCCGCGCGCGGTCTTCGCAGAGGCGATCGCCCGCAGCGGCGACGAGGGATTTCGCGCGGAGCCGTACCTCGCCGAGCTCGCGGTGACCGACGTCGGCGAGCTCGGGCCGCTGATCGACTCGATCCTCGCGGCGAACCCCGGTCAGGTCGCGGCGTTCCGCGGCGGCAAGGAAGGCCTGCTCGGGTTCTTCGTCGGCCAGGTGATGAAGGAGACGGGTGGCAAGGCCGACCCGCGCGCGGTGAACGAGCTGCTGCGCGAGAAGCTGGCGGGCTAGAGGCTGATGTGAAGTCGGTGCGGCAGCGGCCGCGAAAGCGGATTCGCGACTTGCGCAGCTATTAGCTCGCCCAGGGGCCGACGCCGCCGATCCGCTCGACGGTCGTGCGGAGGACGAACCCGGGCGGCGGATCGGCCATCGGCGGAAAGCGCACGTCGGGACCGAGGTAGACGTGCGCCAGGCGCTGCAGGAGCTCGGCTGCGCCGCCTTGCTCGATCCGTGCGTGCCCGTGGACGATCAGGTACTGCTTGAGCCCGGGCGGCTGCACGACCGTTCCCTCGACCGACAGCGCGACGCGCGGCTCGCGCTCCACGTTCCGCAGCTTCTGCTGCCAGCGCAGATGCCCGGAGACGATCTCGTCGCCGTCGAGGCCGACCCAGATGCAGGAGACCTGCGGGCTACCGTCGGCGTTCAGCGTGACGAGGTGCGCGAGCGCGTCGGACTCGAGCAGCTCGCGCGCGCTCGCCGGCAGGTTCACGTCAGCGTGAGCGGGACGCCGGAGGCGCGGCCGCGGCGACCTGCCGCTTCTCGCGCTCCTTCTTCTTGCGCCGGCGATCGTTCGCCCAGCGCCGTTTCGGCCGTGATCCGCGTCCCATGGAATGGAGCCTATCTACGATCCCGCCGGTGTACGACCTGCTCGTCGTGGTCCACGTCGTCTCCGCCGCCGTCTGGGTGGGTGGTGTCGTCGCGCTCACGTTCGTCGCCGTGCCCGTTGCGCAGCGGCAGACAGGCCCGCTGCGCGGCGAGCTGCTCCGCGACTTCGGCCGTCGTTGGCGCCCGATCGGCTGGGGCGCGCTCGCGCTCGCGATCGCGACGGGCATCCCCGTCGCCGACCACTGGAACGCCTTCGACAGCGACGTGCTCTTCGACACGCGCTTCGGCCGGCTGCTGCTCCTGAAGGTCGGGCTCGTCGCGCTGCTGATCGCGCTCTCGGTTGCGCACAGCCGGCTCGGCGGCGTCCTGGCGCGCCAGATCCGCGAAGGGCGGGAGCAGTCCGCTCGCCGCCCGCTCGTGCTGATCGGGCGCGCCAGCCTCGCGACCACGCTCGCGATCCCCGTCGTGGCCGTGCTCCTCACGAGGTAGGACAACCGCCGGGAGGGGCGAAGCTTCTCCGGCCCCATGCGTCTAGGAGCGTTCATTGCTCCGCCGCTCCTCGCACTCGCTCTCGCGGCCCCCGCGGCCGGAGCGGCGGCTGATGCGCGCGTCGCCGCGCTCCAGGTCGCCCTGCGCGCGAACGGCGTCTACGACGGCACGATCGACGGGTTGAGCGGCCCGCAGACGGCGGAGGCCGTCCGCGTGATCCAGGCGCGGGCCAAGATCACCGTCGACGGCGTCGTCGGGCCCGAGACGCGGAAGGCGCTCGGGAAGCTCGGCCGGCCCGGGCTCGGCACGCGGACGCTCGAGACGGGCATGCGAGGCTGGGACGTCGCGTCGCTGCAGTTCCGGCTGGCGCTGCGAGGCTTCCCGTCCGGCACGTTCGACGGCGACTTCGGCCAGCACACCGACGCGGCCGTTCGGCGCTTCCAGGAGTGGGTCGGGCTCGAGCCGGACGGTGTCGCCGGGCCGGCGACGACGCTGGCGCTCGCGAGGCCGCCTGCGACGTCGCCGGTCGCGATGTCACCGCCGCTCTACGTGCCGTACACCGACGTCTTCGGGCCGCGCGGTGTGCGCATGCACACCGGCGTCGACTTCCCGGCGCCGACGGGAACGCCGGTCCTCGCCGCGCGACGGGCGTCGTCACCGTCAGCGCGCTGGCTCGACGGGCTACGGCAACACGGTCGCGCTCAAGCACGAGCACGGCGTCGAGCACCGTCTACGCGCACCTGTCGGCGATCCTCGTCAAGCCCGGCGCGCACGTCGTCGCGGGACAACCGATCGGCGCGTGTCGGCGCGACCGGCTCGGCGACGGGACCGCACCTGCACTTCGAGCTGCGCGTGCGCGGCGCGGCGATCGACCCGGTTCCCGCGTTCAGGTAGTTACAGCAGGCCGCAGGCGCGCGCGGTGTTCGGCCACGGGTAGAAGCCGCGACCGCTGCGGTACGCGCGTTCGGCGACCCAGATCTGCTCGAGCGCGGTCCACTTGTTGGCCGTGCCCTTCGTCCGAAGCAGTTCGGGTGCATACGTGCGCTGGAAGCTGATGTCCATCTGCAGCCCGCCGTAGTAGCCGTTCCCCGTCGCCGTCGCCCAGCCCTGGTGCGGGTGACGCTCGTAGCGGTGGATGCACATCCACTGCGCGCGGCGGGGCGGGTGCGCGGCCTGGCGCCTGCGCTTCTCGGCCTTCGCTCGCCACGCGTTCAGGATCAGCTCGCGCTGCTCGCGATCGGTCGAGCGCTCAGCCGCTTGCGTGGCGCGCGTGCGCGGAACGCGCATCAAGCGCTCCCACCGCCACGTCTCGCGGCGGTACTTGACGATCTGCGCGAGCAGGAAGTTCCCGATGTCCGTTTCCGGCTCGGTCGTCTCGACGGGTGGAGGCTGCGGCGCGTCGTCCGCGATCGAAGCCGGCGCGTACACGCCCGCAATCAGAGCCATCGACAGCACACAGGCTGTCGCCAAGTGTCTTCGGAACGAGATGTTTTCCCCCTTCGCATGCCGGCGAACAGAGCTGGCCACAGCTCCGCCGGACGAAGGCGAGGTTAGCCGGGGTGTTTTCCAGCCAGGCGAAAACTCACAAAGTTCTTACCTTGTGACGTAAAGCCTAAATAGAGCAAGACAACGCCGATCACGATGAAGACCGCTGTCTGCGCGACGCCGAGGCCTGCAACCGCGCTGCCGATCGCCGCTGACGCGACACCGGCAACGACGAGCGTGTTGCCAACAGGTCGTCTGCGAATCGTCAGCAACGCGACCGCGACGACGGCGAGCGTGCCGAGCGAGTTCGCGACGATCGCGAGCACGCGCTCGGGAAAGAGGTCGAGGTGCTGCTGCGCTTCGGGGATGCTCGTGCCGGAGACCGGAGACGTGAGCGGCGAGGCGATGCCGATCCCGATCGCGAGCCCCGTGTAGAGCAGCCCGACCGGCGCGGCCCAGCGTCGTCCTGTGAGGAGCAGCGAGCCGACACCGAGCAACGGGGCAGTCAGCAGCCCGCCGCAGGTGTAGTAGACGCGAAACGACGCCTCGTTCCAACCCGCCGCCGCGCCCCACGCGAGCGCAGCCGACGCGAGCGCGTAGGCGAGCAGAGAGGCGGACCACGCGGCGAGCTGCGGCGCGCGTGTCGTCCGCCAACGGCGCGCCAGGCTCCCCGCCAGCCGGAAGGCGAGCAGTGCGGCGCCGAACGCGAGCAACGCCTCCATCGGCGCGGAGCGTAGTAGGGTCGAACGGTGAAGCGTGCTGCTCGTCCTCGCCGCTGCGGCAGGCGCGCTCGTTCTCGGTGCCGCCACAGGCGATGCCGCGCCGCGCATCGACTTCGCCGGCGTCGCGCTGAACGTGCTTCCGCCGGGCCAGACCGGCGAGCTCGGAGTCGGGCGGCACAGCGTCGACCAGATCGCGCTGTACGACGGCCTGACCCCGCTCGGCGGGAACGTCACGCAGCGGGACCTGACTCGCTACTACAAGTCAGCGCGGTTCGGCGTCGAAGGCAAGCCCGAGCGGACAACTCGTCCGCGCGCGGGTCTGCGCATCGTGCGCGACCGCTGGGGCGTCCCGCACGTCTACGGCCGCACGCGCGCCGACGTCGAGTTCGGTGCCGGCTGGGTCACGGCCGAGGACCGCGGCCTGCTGCTGCAGCTGCTCCGTCCTGCGGGAAGGATCGCCGCGCTCGACGTTCCGGGAATCGACGCGTTCTCGTTCGCGCTCTCCGGTCGCGGCTTCCAACCGAGCGCGCAGGCCGAGCAGCAGCTCGCGAGCACGATCGGGCTCCTGCAAGCGACGCGCGACGGGCGGCAGTTGCTCGCCGACGTGCGCGCGTTCGTCGCGGGGATCAACGCGTACCACGCGGCCAACCGGCTGCCGATCGAGCCGTGGACGCTGAACGACGTCGCCGCGATGGGCGCGCTGATCGGCGCGGTCTTCGGCGCCGGCGGAGGCGACGAGACGCGAAGGTCGATGTTCCTCGACGCGCTTCAGACACGCACTCGGCGACGAGCGCGGCAAGGTCGTGTTCGACGACCTGCGCGACCGAAACGATCCGGAGACGCCGACGACGATCGCGAAGGCGTTTCCGTGGGAGGACGGCACGCGCACCGGAGTGGGGAACGCGACCGTCGACGACGGCAGCTTCGTCCCCGTCACCTACGGCGCGGTTTCTTCGCTCGTGGCGCCACGACACAAGCTGA
The DNA here is from genome assembly GCA_963819225.1 of uncultured Actinomycetes bacterium. Taxonomy (GTDB): domain Bacteria; phylum Actinomycetota; class Thermoleophilia; order Gaiellales; family Gaiellaceae; genus JACCTU01. The sequence continues at coordinate 194,928 of CAWFVN010000027.1, forward strand.
TGTCGAACGCGCTGCTCGTGGGACGCAACCGCTCCACGAACGGACACCCGCTGTTCGTCGCGGGGCCGCAGGTCGGCCACTTCTATCCGCAGCTCCTGCTCGAGCTCGACCTGCACGGCGGCGGCATCGACGCGCGCGGCGCGGCGTTCCCGGGGATTTCGTTCTACGTGCTGCTCGGGCGCGGCAAGGACTACGCGTGGAGCCTGACGTCGTCGACGTCGGACCTGATCGACGACTACGCGGAGGAGCTGTGCGGCGACGACACGCACTACCGGCACCAGGGCGCGTGCCGGGAGATGGGAAGCTTCGACGCCGGCACGCTCAAGGGCGCGCCGGGCGAGCCCGACCGTCGCCTGCTCTTCCGCACGACCGTGCACGGCCCGGTGATCGGCTACGCGACGGTGGCCGGACGACGTGTTGCGATCGCGCGCAAGCGCGCGACGCGCGGACGCGAGTTGCTCTCGGGGCTCGCCTGGCAGGACCTGAACACGAACAAGCCGCGCAACGCGACCGAGTTCCTCCGCTCGGCCTCGCGTCTGGAGATGTCGTTCAACTGGGTCTACGCGGACGACCGCGACATCGCGACGTTCTCGAGCGGACGGCTCCCCATCCGGCCGGACACCGTCGACCCCGGGCTGCCGACGTCGGGGAACGGCGACTTCGAGTGGCGCGGCCTGCTTCCGTTCGCGCGGCACCCGCAGGCGGTCAGCCCTGCGAGCGGCGAGCTCGCGAACTGGAACAACAAGCCGGCGCCCGGGTTCACCGCTGCCGACGACCAGTGGTCGTACGGTTCGGTTCAGCGCGTCGACCTGCTCCGGAACGGTCTCGCGGCCCGGACGGACGCACACGCTCGCCACGGTCGTCTCGGCGATGAACGCCGCCGCGACGCAGGACCTGCGCGCCGTCGAGGTCTGGCCGGTGATCCGGGCGGTCCTCGACTCGGGCCCTGCGCCGAGCGCGCGCGCCCAGTCCGCCGCCCAGCTCGTGGACGATTGGCGGGCGCAGGGTGCGAGCCGCCTGGACCGCGACCTCGACGGCTCGATCGACCATCCAGGCGCCGCCGTGCTGGACTTCGGCTGGCGCAGGATCGGAGACGCGGTGCTGTCCCCTGTCCTCGGCCCGCTCGTCTCCGCCTCCGCCAGGTCAACGCCGACCACGACGAGCCGGGTGCCAACGGAAACGGCTTCGGCAGCGGCTGGTACGGCTACGTCGACAAGGATCTCCGGACCCTGCTCGGACGCCCGGTGACCGGCCCCTTCCGGACGCGCTTCTGCGGCGCGGGCGATCTGGCCGCCTGCCGCACCGCTCTCTGGGCCGCTCTCGACGCCACGGCGGCGGAGCTGCAGGCCGCTCAGGGAGCCGATTCCGCCCGCTGGCGCGCCGATGCGACCGCGGAGCGCGTGCGTTTCGCCGGCGGCCTGCTGCCTCGGACGATGCGCTTCGCGAACAGGCCGACGTTCCAGCAGGTCATGACCTTCACGGGGCATCGGCCGCGGTGAGCGCCGGTTGCCAAACCGGTGTCAGGCCTGGTAGGAACACACCTGGAAAAGGGGGTTGGCTTGGCTGAGGTCACGTTCGAGCACGTCAGCAAGATCTATCCCGACGGAACGCGGGCGGTCTCGGACATCGAGCTCGAGATCAAAGACGGAGAGTTCATGGTTCTCGTCGGCCCCTCCGGGTGCGGCAAGACGACCGCGCTCCGCATGGTCGCCGGCCTCGAGGAGATCAGCGAGGGCGAGCTGAAGATCGGCGATCGCGTCGTCAACAACGTCGCGCCGCGCAACCGCGACATCGCGATGGTGTTCCAGAGCTACGCGCTCTATCCGCACCTGACCGTGTACGACAACATCGCGTTCGGGCTGAAGCTCCGCAAGATGGACAAGCAGGAGATCGACAAGCGCGTCAAGGACGCAGCGCGCGTGCTCGACCTCGAGCCGTTCCTCGACCGCAAGCCGCGCGCGCTCTCGGGCGGGCAGCGTCAGCGAGTCGCGATGGGCCGCGCGATCGTCCGCCAGCCGCAGGCCTTCCTGATGGACGAGCCGCTCTCGAACCTCGACGCGAAGCTGCGCGTGCAGATGCGCGCGGAGATCTCGCAGCTGCAGAGCCGGCTGGGCACGACGACGATCTACGTCACGCACGACCAGGTCGAGGCGATGACGATGGGCGACCGCGTGGCCGTGATGCGCAAGGGCGAGCTGCAGCAGGTCGCGACGCCGCAGGAGCTCTACGACGAGCCGGTCAACCTCTTCGTCGGCGGCTTCATCGGCAGCCCGTCGATGAACCTGCTCGAGGGCACGCTGCAGCAGTCGAACGGCGGAATGGCCGTCGCGCTCGGGAGCCAGAAGCTCGAGCTCGGTGACGGTGCGCTGACCAAGCGGCCCGCGCTCAAGGCCTACGACGGCAAGACGGTGATCGTCGGCATCCGGCCCGAGCACCTCGAGGACGCCTCGCTCGCGACCGACGTCCCGGCAGGGCCGACGGCTCAAGGGTGAGGTCGCCCTCACCGAGGCGCTCGGCGCGGAGCTGATCGTGTACGTCAACACGGACGCCAAGCCCGCGCACACGGACGAGGTGAAGGAGCTCGCGCGAGACGCGGGCGCGATCGAGCCTGCCGCCGGCATCGCGGGCGGCGAGGGCGCAACGATCGTCGGGCGTTTCGGCACACGGTCGAACGCTCGTCCCGGTCAGCAGACCGAGGTCGCCGTCGACACGGACGGCATGCACTTTTTCGACCCCGAAAGCGGAATGGGGATCTACGACAAAACAACGGAGGAGGGAACGTGATCAGGAAGTACGCGCTGTCTTTCGGTGCGCTCGTCCTCGCGCTCTCGCTTGCAGTCACTGCCGCCGCGTGCGGTGGTAGTGACGACGGCGGAAGCGAAGCGGGGACAGGCACCGTCAGCGTCCTGTCGCTCTGGGGCGGCGGGGAGCAGGAGGCCTTCCAGAAGGTCCTCACTGCGTTCACAGCCAAGACGGGAATCAAGACGAAGTACGAGTCCGCACGTGACTTCCTGCCGGTCGTTCGCTCACGGCTTGCCGCGGGCAACCCGCCGATGGTCGCGATCATCCCGCGGCCGGGCATCGTCGCCGACCTGGCGAAGGAAGGCTCGCTGATCTCGCTCGACGATCTGGGTCTGGACGCCGACGCGATCAACGAGAACTACGGCGAGGCGTGGACCAACCTCACGACGGTCGACGGGACGACGTACGGCGTCGTCGCGAAGGCGAACTCGAAGAGCGTCGTCTGGTACCGGCCCGACGACTCGAAGGTGCAGCCCGTCGCGAGCTTCGACGAGCTGAAGACCCTGACCACGAGCTTGACGAGCGACCCCATGAAGCCGTGGGCGCTCGGTGCGAAGGACTCGTGGACGCTCACCGACTGGTTCGAGAACATCTACGCCCGCACCGCGGGTGTGGACAAGTACAACCAGCTGTTCAGCGGCGAGCTCGACTTCACCGATCAGTCGGTGAAGGACGCCCTGACGCAGCTGACCGACCTGCTGAACAACGACTCGGTGTCCGGCGGGATCGACGGCGCTCTCGGCACCGACTTCGTCGGCGGCATCGGGAAGGTGTTCAGCACCAACCCGACCGCGCATCTGTACATGGAGGGCGGCTTCGTCGGCGGCATCGCGCTGGCGGACGTCAACCCGGACCTCGAGCCGGGGAAGACGATCGACTTCTTCCCGTTCCCGACGATCGACCAGGCGCAGGGCAATCCGCTCGTCGGCGGCGGCGACGTCACCGCAGCGTTCGTGAACAACGAGGACGTCGCGAAGCTGATCGAGTACCTCGCCTCGCCCGAGGCCGGAGCGATCTGGGTCTCGACGGGCGCCATCGTCTCGCCGAACAAGGGCGTGCAGGCGGCCGCGTACCCGAACGAGCTGGTCAAGAAGGAGGCCGCGCAGGTCGCCGGCGCCGAGGCCTTCGTCTTCGACGGCTCCGACCTCCTCCCGGGCGCGCTCGGCGAGGACTGGGGCACGCTGCTCCAGAACGTGCTCAAGGATCCGTCGAGCATGGACAGCCAGCTGGATCAGTTCCAGCAGCAGGCACAGGACGCGTTCGGCGGCTAGGAAGAGCGGGTAACGCGAACCAATGAGTAGCGGCACCGTCGCCCCGGGAACTGTTGTCGGGAAACCCCCGGGGCGGCGGTTGTCCGCGATGCGCGAGGGCGGGCTGCAGGCGCTGCCCTTCCTCGCGCCGGCGCTCGTCCTCGTCTTCTTCTTCCTGATCATCCCCGTCATCTGGACGGTCTTGCTCAGCGTGAACAAGACCCGAGGGCTGAACTTCGGCACCGAGTGGATCGGCCTCGACAACTACGAGCGGTTGCTCACGCGCGACAGCCGCTTCCTCGACCGGGACGAGTGGCCGTGGACCGGCGCGCTCGTCAACAACATCCGCTGGCTGATCGTCTATCCGATCCTCTGTCTGTTCCTCGGTCTCCTCACGGCCGTTCTGGCGACACGGGTTCGCTACGAAGCGGCGTTCAAGGCGATCATCTTCGTGCCGATGGCGATCTCCGCCACCGCCGTCGGCGTGATCTGGCTGCTCGTCTACAGCCCGGACCCCGACATCGGCGTCCTGAACGCGACGATCACGGGGCTGGGAGGCGACCCGGTCTCCTGGCTCGGGCGAGGGGACACCGCGAACTACGCGATCATCCTCGCGTACGTGTGGGCGTCGACCGGCTTCGTGATGGTCGTGCTCTCCGCGGCGTTGAAGGGCATCTCGCAGGAAGTGATCGAGGCGGCGCGCACCGACGGCGCGACCGAGTGGGACATCTTCCGCCGGATTCAGTTTCCGCTGCTGTCGCTCCCGATCGCCGTCGTCTCGGTCTGGATGATCATCAACGTGATCAAGGTGTTCGACATCGTCTACATCATGACCAAGGGCGGACCAGGCGGCGCCACGCGCGTGATCGCGTACAGCTACTACGTCGAGACGTTCGAGAACGGCCTCGGCGGCTACGGCGCGGCGGTCGCGGTGGTGATGCTCGCCCTGATCATCCCCGTGATGATCTGGCAGATCCGGCGGTTCCGCAGCGAAGCGGTGGTCTCGTGACGCAGCACGACGGCCGCCGAGACGATCGCCGTTCGCCCGCGCGAGTCGACCTCCTCGCGAATCGTTGCGTTCCTCGGGCGCAGCCCGGTCCACATCGCGCTCATCGTCCTCGCCGGCCTCTGGCTCCTCCCGACGGTGGGGCTGCTCGTCACCTCCTTCCGTCCGAGGCCGGACATCGCCTCGTCGGGTTGGTGGACGGCGTTCACCAACGCCGACTTCACGCTCAAGAACTACGACCTCGTCCTGAACGGGAACCACATGAGCTCGAGCTTTCTCAACAGCGCCCTGATCGCGGTGCCGTCGACGCTCCTGCCGCTGCTGATCGGCTCCATGGCGGCCTACGCGTTCGCGTGGATCCGCTTCCCGCTCCGGGACACGATCTTCCTCTCCATCGTCGCGCTGATGGTCGTGCCGGTTCAGAGCGCGTTCGTCCCGATCCTCGTCGAGTTCCAGGACCTCGGGGAGTTCCTGACCGGGACCAAGACCGCGATCACGGGGTGGTACTTCGGAATCTGGATCGCGCACACCGTGTTCGCGCTTCCGTTCTGCGTCTTCCTGCTCCGCAACTTCTTCATCACGCTTCCGCGCGACCTGATCGAGGCGGCCCGGGTCGACGGGGCGACGAACTGGAAGATCTTCCGCAGCATCGTCCTCCCGCTCTCGGTGCCGGCGCTCGCGTCGTTCGGCATCTTCCAGTTCCTCTGGGTGTGGAACGACCTGCTGACGGCGCTGGTGTTCATCCAGGAGTCCGACCAGTGGCCGATGACGATCAGGATCAGCCAGATGCTCTCGACGTACGGTGTCGAGTTCCACCTGCTGAGCGCAGGGGCGTTCCTCCTGATGGCAGTGCCGCTGATGGTCTTCTTCGCGCTTCAGCGCTACTTCGTGCAAGGCCTGCTGGCAGGCTCGGTCAAATAGCTCCCCCGCAGCTCGTCAACCTGGTCCCCCACACGCACTGGGACCGCGAGTGGTACCTGCCGTTCCAGAGCTTCCGCCTGAAGCTCGTGCGGCTGATCGACGACGTGCTCGAGCTGATGGAGGCGGACGAGCGGTTCGTCTTCACGCTCGACGGCCAGCTCCAGACCGTCGACGACTACCTCGAGATCCGGCCCGGAGAACGAGCAGCGGCTGCGCGCGCTCGTCGAGGAGGGTCGGCTCGCGATCGGGCCGTGGCAGGTGCTGATGGACGAGTTCCTCGTCTCCGGCGAGACGATCTGGCGGAACCTCGAGCAGGGGCTCGCCCGCGCGCGCGAGCTCGGCGGCGAGATGCGCGTCGGCTACCTGCCGGACATGTTCGGGCACATCGCCCAGATGCCTCAGATCCTGCGCGCGCACGGGCTCGACAACGCCGTCGTGTGGCGCGGAGTCCCGGCCGCGGTGGATCACCACGTGTTCGAGTGGCGCGGCGTCGACGGCTCGTCGGTGCGCGCCGAGTACCTTCCGGCCGGCTACGGCAACGCCGCGTACCTCCTGATCGCGCCGGACAAGCTCGGTGACGCCGTCGACGAGCTGATCGAGGCGATGCGGCCGTTCTTCGGCGACGACCCGGTGCTCGCGATGTACGGCACCGACCACCAGGCGCCGCTCCCGGAGCTCGTCGACGTGGTCGAGCGCGCGAACGCGGAGAACGATCACGTGCGGATCGAGCTCACGACGCTCGGCGCTGCGCTCCGCAACGGTTCCGCTCCCGCCACGACCTGGACGGGCGAGATGCGCTCCGGCGCCCGCGCGAACGTCCTGATGAACGTCACGTCCGCGCGGATCGACATCAAGGCGGCCGCCGCGCGCGCCGAGCGATGGCTCGAGCGGTATGCCGAGCCGCTCTCGGCGCTGCACGGCGCTGCGTGGCCCGCAGAGTTCCTCGCGCTCGCGTGGCGCCGGGTGATCGAGAACTCGGCGCACGACTCGATCTGCGGCTGCTCCGCCGACGAGGTCTCCGCGCAGGTCCTCGTGCGCTTCGCCGAGGCCGAGGAGCTGGGCCGGGATCTCGCCGCCGAGGCGCTCGAGCCGGCCCGCGCGGCGACACCGCGAGGCGCGGCCGTCGTCGCCAACCCGTCGCCGTATCGCGCGCGACGACGTCGTCGTGCTCGACCTTCCCGTCCCGACGGAGTGGGACGACGTCTCGCTCGAGAGCGCCGACGGCTCGCGCTTCGCCGCGCAGGAGCTGTCGCGGAGCGTGGCTCACCTGCACCGCGTGGAGCTGCTCGGGCGCGACATTCCCGAGCTCGTGAGGCGGCGCCTGCACGGCCGCGAGCTCTTCGGCCAGTGGCTGAACGGCTTCGCGGTCGAGCCGGGGCCGCGGCTGGTCTTCGAGCTCGACACGGTCCAGGACCCGCCCTCGATCGACCTCGTCGAGCTGCGGACCGCGGTGCTCGTCGCCGCCAAGGCCGAGGAGGACGAGCACTGGGAGATCGTGTTCCGCACGCGCCCGCGACGACGACTCGCGGCGCGCGTCTCGGCGCCGGCGCTCGGCTGGACCGGCGTGCGCGCGGTCGAAGGGAGTCGAGGCGGGCGAAGCGGCCGCGGTCGACGGCGGAGTGCTCGAGAACGGGCTGCTGCGCGTCGAGGTCGGAGACGACGGCACGCTCCGCGTCGGCGAGCTCGCAGGCGTCGGCCGCATCGTCCGCGGCTTCGACGTGGGCGACTCGTACAACTACGCGCCGCCGGCGGACGACGTGCTCGTCGATCGTCCGGACTCCGTGCGCGTGGAGTGGCTGGAGCGCGGTCCGGTGCGCGCGTCGGCCGTCGTCCGGCGCACGTACGCCTGGCCGCCCGACCACGTCGTCGAAGTCGAGACGCACGTCGAGCTCCGCGCCGGCGAGCCGTTCGTTCGGATCCGCGTCGCCTTCGACAACCCCGCCGACGACCAGCGTGTGCGGATGCACGTCCCGCTGCCGCAGCACGCCACGCACTCGTACGCCGAGGGCCAGTACGCGGTCGTCGAGCGCGAGCTCGTCGCCGAGGGCGGGCACGGCGAGCTGCCGCTGCCGACCTTCCCGGCCTCGTCGTTCGTCTCCGCCGGCGGCGTCGCGCTGCTGCTCGAGCACGTGTCGGAGTACGAGCTGCTCGAGGGTCGCGAGCTCGCGCTGACCGTCCTGCGGTCGACGGGCTGGATCAGCCGCAACACGAACCCGTACCGAGAGGAGCCGGCCGGCCCAGAGCTGGCGATCCCCGCCGCCCAGATGCGCGGTCGCCACTCGTTCTCGTTCGCGATCTACCCGCACGAGGGAGTGCAGCCCGGCCCGGACGTCCTCGAGCAGGCCGAGCGCTACCGGCTTCCGTTCCTCACCGCAGAAGGAGCAGGGGAGCGCGGGCGAGCTCGCGCAAGCCGAGGGGCTCACGCTCGAGGGAGACGGCGTCGTCCTGACGGCGCTCCGTCCGAACGAGGCTGCGGGTCGCGAACGAGACGCCCGAGCCGCGCACGGTGCAGCTCGGGGGCGAGACGCTCGAGCTCCGGCCCTGGGAGATCCGGACGACGACTACCCCCTGAGCTAGGCTCAGACGGGAGTGCCGGAGAAGCGCTACCTGATGACCCCGGGGCCGACGCCCGTGCCTCCGGAGGTGCTCGCCGCGACGGCCGAGCCGGTCGTCCACCACCGCAGCCCCGACTTCCGCGTCGTGCTCGAGCGCTGCCTCGGCCGCCTCGGGCAAGTGTTCCGCACCGAGGTGCCCGTCCTGATGTTCACGTCGTCGGGTACCGCGGCGATGGAGTCCGCCGTCGCGAACCTGCTCTCACCCGGCGACCGGGTGACGGTCGTCTCGTGCGGCTACTTCGGCGAGCGCTGGCAGGCGATCGCGACTGCGTACGGCGCGGACGTCGACGCGCTCGCGTACGAGTGGGGTGAGGTGCCGTCCGCCGACGAGCTCGCGGCGCGACTGGCCGAGCGGCCGGCGAAGGTCGTGTACCTCACGCACTCCGAGACGTCGACCGGCGTCGTCGCCGACGTGCGCGCGCTGGCCGCCGTCGCGAAGGAAGCAGGCTCGCTCGTCGTCGTCGACGCGATCTCGAGTCTCGGCGCCGTGCCGCTCGAGTCGGACGCGTGGGGGATCGACGTCGTCTGCTCCGGCTCGCAGAAGGCGCTGATGACACCGCCCGGGCTCGCGTTCGCCTCCGTCTCGGACGCCGCGAACGCCGCGCGTGGAACCTCGCCGCGCTTCTACCTCGACTGGGAGCGCACGCGGAAGGCCCAGGAGAAGCTCGACGCAGCCTTCACGCCCGCCGTCTCGATCATCGCGGGGCTCGACGTCGCGCTCGGGCTGCTGCTCGACGAAGGCCTCGAGTCCGCGTTCGAGCGGCACGTGCGCCTCGGCCGCGCCTGCAGGGAGGGCGCGAAGGCGATGGGCCTCGAGCTCTTCTCGCCCGACGACGACAGCTCCGCGGTCGTCACCGCGATCCGCGCGCCGGAGGGGATCGACTCCGGCGACGTCGTGCTCGCTCTTCGCGACAAGCACGGGATCACGATCGCCAACGGCCAGGGCGCGCTCAAGGGGCAGATCTTCCGGATCGGCCACATCGGCTGGTTCGACGTGTTCGACATCACGACCGCGCTCGCCGCGGTCGAGCTCTCGCTCGCGGAGCTGGGCGCGGACGTCGAGCGCGGCGTCGCCACGGCGCGCGCGCTCGAGGTCTACGAAGGCGCGCCCGGTTTGAGCCGGCAGCGCGTCCTCGTCCGCGAGCCCATCGCCGACGCGGGCGTGAAGCTGCTGAAAGACCGCTTCGACGTCGACGTCGAGACGAACGGCGATCTCGCCGAGCGGATCGGCGACTACGACGCGATCGTGATCCGCTCCGCGACGAAGTTGACCGCCGAGCTTGATCGAACGCGGCGCGAAGCTCAAGGTGATCGGCCGCGCCGGCGTCGGGGTGGACAACGTCGACGTCGAGGCCGCAACGCGCCGCGGGATCGTCGTCGCGAACGCACCCGAGTCGACGGTCGTCTCGGCCGCGGAGCACGCCGTCGGGCTGCTCGTCGCACTCGCGCGGAACATCCCGCAGGCGCACGCCGCGCTCAAGCAAGGCCGCTGGGAGCGCTCGAAGTGGGGCGGGGTCGAGCTCTCGGGCAAGACGCTCGGCGTGCTCGGCTTCGGGAGGATCGGGCAGCAGGTCGCCCGCCGGGCGAGCGGGCTCGGGATGCGCGTCGTCGCGTACGACCCGTTCGTCGCGAAGGAGCGCTACCGCGAGCTCGGAGTCGAGCGCGCGGAGTCGATGGGGGACGTGCTCGAGGAAGCCGAGTTCCTGACGCTGCACCTGCCGCTCGGCCCGGAGACGCGCGGGATCGTCAACCGGGACGCGTTCGCCCGCATGCGCGACGGGACGCGACTCGTCAACGCGGCACGCGGCGAGCTGATCGACGAGGAGGCGCTCGTCGAAGCGCTCGCGGAGCGGGAAGCTCGCCGGCGCCGCGCTCGACGTCTTCTCGAGCGAGCCGTACTCAGGGCCCGCTGCTCGAGCTCGACAACGTGATCGTCACGCCGCATCTCGCGGCCTCGACCGAAGAGGCGCAGGACCGGGCGGGCGTGATCGTCGCCGAGCAGGTCGCCGCTGCGCTCGAAGGCGGTCTCGTCACGAACGCCGTCAACATCCCGGCGATCCGGCCGGAGGATCTCGACGTGCTCGGCCCGTACGTCCCGCTCGCCGCGAAGCTCGGGCGGCTCGCGATGGAGCTGGCGGCGGGTCGCGCTGCGCGGATCGAGCTCTCGTACTACGGCACGCTCGCGCAGTACGACACCCGCCTGCTGACCGTCGCCGCGCTGAACGGCGCCTTCCAGGGCCGCGCGGACGTCCCGGTGAACTACGTCAACGCGCCGCTGATCGCCGCGGAGCGCGGGATCGAGGTCAACGAGGAGCGCAGGCGCAGCTCGCGCGACTACACGAACCTGATCCGTGTGCGCGTGCGCGAGAACGGCGACGAGGTGACGGTCGCCGGCACGACGATCGGGCGCGACAACCGCTTCTGGCTCGTCAACGCGCTCGGCTTCGAGCTCGACATCGAGCTGTCACCGCTGATGGTCTTCTTCCGCTACGACGACGTCCCGGGCGTGATCGGGCGAGTGGGCACGCTCTTCGGCCAGCAGAACGTCAACATCGCGAACATGGCCGTCTCTCGGAGCCGTCGCGGGAGGGAAGGCGCTGATGGCGCTCTCCCTCGACACGACTCCGCCGCCCGAGCTCGTCGAGGCCGTTCGCTCGGAGGGCTTCGACGATGCACGAATCATCGACCTCGGCTGACGATCGCGGCGGCCGCTGGGTCGTCGCGCAGTTCATCCTGATGGTGCTCGTGCTCGCAGCGGGTTGGCTGCCGCCCGGCTGGCCCGATGCGGCCGAGTGGGTCCTCCCGGCCCTCGGCGCGGTCGCCTCGCTCCTCGGCGCGCTCGTCGCCGTCTGGGCGTGGCGCACGCTCGACCGTGCCGCAACGCCGTACCCGCGGCCTCGCGAGGGCGCGCGGTTGATCGAGACCGGGCCGTACGCGTACGTCCGGCACCCGATCTACAGCGCGGGCTTCCTCTTCCTCCTCGGCTACGCGCTCGCGACGAGCCCGGCCGCGCTCGTCCCGCTCGCCGCGCTCGCGGTGCTCTGGCGGAACAAGGCGGCGCTGGAGGAGGAGCTCCTCGCGCAGCGCTACCCGGAGTACGGCGAGTACCGCGCGCGCGTGCGCGGCTCGTTCGTTCCTAGGCCCGACGCAACTTCCGCGGATTGAGGCTGCGGACCGTCGCGACGACGGTGCGCTCGAACTTCTCGACGACCTGGAACCGCCCGCGCCGCTCGACGACCTTCTCGATCGCGTCGTTCTCGTGCCCGGGCGCGAGCAGGAAGCGCGTCGGCTTGGCCCGCACGCGCTCGTAGTCGTCCAGCGGCGCCTCGAGGCGATGCGTGCAGGAACGGTCGTCGCACTCGCACACGAACTCCGCCTCGTCGGCATCGAAGCGCTGGGCGCTCTCGGCGATCCGCTCGTTGACGTTGCGGAAGATCGCCTCGGTCGTGGCTTGCCGTTGCAGTTCGGCGTTCATCGAAGAGACAACGCGGGAGGAGCCGATACGGTTTCGCGCGTGCTCCCCGAGCCCGTCCAGCGCGTGGCCGACTTCCTCCGCTCGTCGGGGGCCGAGGCCCGGCTCGAGGAGTTCCCCGAGGAGATCCCGACCGTCCGGGACGTGGCCAAGACCCTCGGGGTCGACGCCGGCCAGATCGTCAAGACCCTCGTCTTCGTCTGCGACGGCCGCCCCGTCGTCGCCCTCGTCCCGGGCGACCGGCGGGCCGACGGAGCCAAGATCGCGAGGGCGGTCGGAGCGGGGTCGGCGAGGGTCGCCACCCGGGACGAGGTCGTGGCGGCAACCGGCTTTCCTCCAGGGGCCGTGGCCCCGTTTCCGCTCCCCGCGGTCGACACGATCCTCCTGGAGCAGACCCTGCTGACCCGGGACTACGTCTGGGTCGGGGCGGGCTCCGAGCGCCACCTGGCCAGGCTCCCGGCGTCCGAGCTCCTGCGCCTCTCCAGGGCCCGACAGATGGACGCTGTCGAGGACCACACATACCATTCGGGTTGACCGTCGATCCCAAGAGGAGGCGCTGCGGTGGAGGAAACCGAGAAGATCTGGATGAACGGTGAGCTGGTCGACTGGGCGGACGCCAAGGTCCACGTCGGCACTCACGGACTCCACTACGGCTCGGGCGTGTTCGAGGGGATCCGGTGTTACGAGACCTCGAAGGGCCCGGCGGTCTTCCGGCTTCACGATCACCTGCAGCGCCTGCACGACTCCGCGCGCCTGCTCTACATGGAGCTCCCGTACTCGATCGACGAGCTGCGCGATGCGTGCCACGAGTTGATCGGCGTCAACGGCCTGCCCGAGTGCTACCTGCGGCCGATCGCGTTCTACGGCTACGGCCAGCTCGGCGTCGCCGCGCGCGACAATCCCGTCGAGACCGTGATCATGAGCTGGCCCTGGGGCGCCTACCTCGGCGACGACGGGATGGCGAACGGGATCCGCGGCAAGATCTCGAGCTGGCAGCGGATCGGGCCGAACGTGATCCCGCACGTCGCCAAGGCGACAGGCGTCTACCTCAACTCGATGCTCGCGGTCACCGAGGCGATTCGCGCCGGCTACGACGAGGCGATCCTGCTCACCGCGGAGGGGACGATCGCGGACGGCTCGGGCGAGAACATCTTCATCGTCAAGAACGGCACGATCGCCACGCCGTCGCTCTCGACGTCGATCCTCCCGGGGATCACGCGGGACACGATCATCCAGATCGCGCAGGACCTCGGGTACACGGTCGACGAGACCGACCTGATCCGCTCCGACCTCTACCTCGCCGACGAGGTGTTCATGTGCGGCACCGCTGCCGAGGTGACGCCGCTCAAGTCGGTGGACGACTACGAGCTCGGTGTCGGTCCGGTGACGCTCGAGATCCAGAAGGCGTATCTGGAGACCGTGCGCGGCCAGAGCGAGCGCTGGTCGCAGTGGCTCGACCACACGGCCACGCGCACGCCCGCCGCTTGAGCAAGGCCGCAACGCGGATCCCGCTCTCGCGCCCGTACCTGGGCGAGCGGGAGGAGGAGCTCGTGCTCGACGTCCTGCGCTCGGGACGGCTCTCGCTCGGACCGACGATCGAGCGGTTCGAGGAGCTGATCGCGGAGCGCACCGGAGCGCCGTACGCGGTCGCACTCTCGAGCGGGACGGCGGGCCTGCACCTGCTCGCGCGGGCCGCCGGGCTCGGGCCGGGCGACGAGGCGATCACGTCCACCTTCTCGTTCGTGGCGTCGGCGAACTGCTTCGTGGTCGAGGGCGCGACGCCCGTCTTCGCGGACATCGACCCGCGCACGCTCAATCTCGACCCGGCCGCGGTCGAGGCGGCGATCACCGAGCGCACGAAGGCGATCGTGGCCGTCGACATCTTCGGCTACCCCTGCGAGCTCGACGAGCTGCGTGCGCTCGCCGACAAGCACGACCTCGTCCTGATCGACGACTCGTGCGAGGCGCTCGGCGCGGAGTACAAGGGCGCGCCGCTCGGCTCGCACGGGCCGAGCTCGGTCTTCGCCTTCTACCCGAACAAGCAGATCGCGACGGGCGAGGGCGGCGTCGTCACGACGCACTCGGAGGACGAGTCGCGGCTGCTCCGAAGCCTGAGCAACCAGGGGCGCTCGTACGAGAGCGGCCGCTGGTTCCACCACCCGTACCTCGGCCTCAACTACCGCTGGACCGACCTGCAGGCCGCGGTGGGAATCGCGCAGCTCGAGAAGCTCGACGAGATCCTCGCGCTGCGCAGCGCGGCGGCCGAGCGCTACGACGAGCTCCTGGCGGGAATGGACGGCGTCGAGACGCCGCTGCCCGACGACGCCGACCACGTCCGCTCCTGGTTCGTCTACGTCGTCCTGCTCGACGAGGGCATCGACCGGACGCGCGTTGCGGCGGAGCTCGCCGAGCAGGGGATCGAGTGCGGCGAGTACCTCCCGTGCATCCACCTGCAGCCGTACATGCGCGAGGCGTACGGCTTCGCCGAGGGCCTCTGCCCCGTGGCGGAGGACGCGAGCCGGCGGACGCTCGCCCTGCCGTTCTTCCCGCAGCTCGAGCGGGAAGACCAGGAGCGCGTCGCTTCCGCGCTTTCGGGAGCGCTCGCGGCGCAATAATCAGGGCGTGTCCACCGGCCCGACCCGGATGGTGTTTCTCGGCTTCGGGAAGTTCGCCCGCGCCGACAAGATCTACGCGCTCGAACCGCTCGCCGGCAAGGACCGCGGGCACGGCGCCCGCACCCGCGTCTGGGTCGAGGGCGTGCCCGAGCCGATCGTCGCCTCGCGGACGGAGCGGACGATCGTCTCGGAGATGGGCGGCGACTCCGCGCTCCGCTCGCAGCTCGTCGACCAGGGCGTCGAGCTCGCCGAGCGGCTGCTGCAGCAGACGGACACCGGCCGCGTCGACCTGAAGGACCTGAGCCGCCGCGCGCGCCGCCTGCTCGAGGCGACCGCGCAGTCGTCCGACGACAGCCAGCTCTTCTGACCGAGCCCGGCCCGGAGCGTCCCGGCGTCCTCGCACGGCTGTCGCGGCTCGCCGTCGACGTCCGGCCCCTTCGCTCGTCGCAACCGTTCCGCCGTCTCTGGTTCGGCACCGGCATCTCGGCGATCGGCAGCCAGATCACGACCGTCGCGATCCCGATCCAGGTCTGGGACGAGACGCACTCGACGATCATGGTCGGGCTGCTCGGGATCGCGGCGCTCATCCCGCTGCTCACGGTCTCGATCGTCGCCGGCGCGGTCGCCGACGCGGTCGACCGCCGCCGCCTCCTGCTCGTCTCCGACCTCGGGCTCGCGGCGGTCACCGTCGTGCTCCTCCTCAACGCGCTCGCCGACGACCCGAGCCTGCCGCTGCTGTTCGTCGTGCGAGGCCGCCGCGACGGCGGCGTACGCGTTCCAGCGTCCGGCGCAGGAACGCGCTCACGCCGAAGCTCGTGCCGGACGATCAGCTGCTCGCAGCGATCGCGGTCGAGGACGTGGTGTTCAACCTCTCGCGCGTCGCCGGCCCCGCGCTCGCCGGCTTGCTGATCGGCACCGTCGGGTTCGCGGGCGCCTACGCGTTCGACCTCGCGACCTTCGGCGCCTCGCTCGTCGCGATCTGGCTCCTGCCGCGCCTGCCGAAGATCGAGGACGCGGAGAGTGTGAGCCTGCGTTCGATTCTCGACGGGTTCAGGCTGGTCGTTCGCGAGCCCGCGCTGCTCGGGATCTTCACCGTCGACACGGTGGCGATGATCTTCGGGATGCCGAGCGCGCTCTTCCCCGCGTTCGGCGAGGCGCTCGGGGGCGGCGCCTCGACGGTGGGGCTGCTGTACGCCGCGCCGTCGGCCGGCGCGCTCGTCGCGTCGGTCTTTTCGGGCTGGATGACGCGCGTACGCAGGCAAGGGCTCGGCGTCTGCGTCGCGGCCGCGGGGTGGGGGGTGGCGATCGGGGCGTTCGGGTTCGCGACGAGCATTCCGCTCGCGCTCGTGATGCTCGCGTTCGCGGGCGGCGCCGACTTCATCAGCGCGGTGCTGCGCTCGACGATCCTGCTCCAGGTCACGCCCGACTCGATGCGCGGGCGCTTGTCGGGGATCGAGCTCGCGCAGGTCGCGGGGACGCCGGCGCTCGGCAACCTCGAGGCCGGCTTGCTCGCGTCGCTGGTGGGGATCCGCGCGTCCGTCGTCTCGGGCGGTGTTCTCTGCGTCATCGGGACGGCGGTCGTCGCGCTCGCGCTGCCCGCGTTCCGCCGCTACGAGAAGCCCGCGTGATCGGCCGCGACTTCTTCGCGCGGTCCGTGCACGAGGTCGCGCCGGACCTCGTCGGCGTCACGTTCCTCTGCGACGGCGTGGGCGGCGTGATCGTCGAGGTCGAGGCGTACGACCACGAGGACCCGGCGGCGCACGGCTACCGCGGACGCACGGCCAGGAACGCGTCGATGTTCGGCCCGCCGGGCCACGCGTACGTCTACCGCTCCTACGGGATCCACTGGTGCGTGAACTTCGTGTGCGAGGAGGAGGGGTCGGCGTCCGCCGTCCTGATCCGCGCTCTCGAGCCGACCCAGGGGATCGACGTGATGCGCGAGCGGCGAAAGGTGGACGACGTGCGCGCGCTCTGCTCCGGGCCGGGAAAGCTCACGCAGGCGCTCGGGATCACCGGCGAGCACGACGGCCTCCCGCTCGACCGCCCACCGTTCGAGCTCCTGGCGCGGGACGGCGAGCCCGAGATCGTCCGCGGCCCGCGGATCGGGATCAGCAAGGCCGTCGAGCAGCCCTGGCGCTACGGGCTCGCCGGCTCGCGCTTTCTCAGCCGCGCCCTACGACCAGGCTGACGACCATGCCCGGCTTCGCGGCGAGCCCGGCGACGGGCGCCTGCGCGACGATCCGCCCGGCCGTGCCGTCGGTGAAGCCGGCGACGTCCGCCCGCAGCTGAAGCTTGCGGAGCTTGGCGCGCGCCTCGCGCAGCGTCAGGCCGGTCAGCTTCGGGATCACACCGTGCAGCGGGCGCGGCACGATCAGCGTCACCGTGTCGTACGACGAGAGCCGACCGCGCGCCGGCACCTGCGCGACGACGCGGTCGACGCGCTGCAGCGGCTTCGCGGGCTGGTAGGCGATCACGGACTCGAGCGGTTGCGCCGCGAGCCGGATCCGCGCGAGGTCGACCCTCTGGCCGACGACGCGCGGCACCTCGACCTCGTTCGGCTTGCAGTTCGCGGTCCGCTTCGGCCCGTAGGTCGTGAAGTAGACGATCGAGAGCGCGCCGCGGCAGAGCCCGTTGTCGAGCAGCAGGCGGCCGTCCCTGCGGATGACGCGCTTCGTCGTGCCCGACAGGAACGGCGGCGCGCTGAACGACTCGGGCTCGTCGCCGCGAATGCGCAGCGCCGACTCGGCGAACGACTTCCAGATCAGCGCGGGGAACGTCCCGCCGGCGACCGGGTCTCCGTGGTACTCGGTCAGCATCGGCTTCAGCGTGTCCGGGTCTCCGACCCAGACGGCGACGACGAGCTGCGGCGTGTACCCGACGAACCACGCGTCGCCGTAGTTCTCGGTCGTTCCGGTCTTGCCGGCGACCGGACGGTCGGCGAGCGCCGCGCGCTTGCCGGTTCCCGACTGCACGACGTGCTGCAGCAGCGAGTTCACGGTCTGCGCCGTCGTCTTGCGCAGCACCGAGACGGGTCGCACCTCGTTCTCGAGCGGCTTCTCCTTCCCGGGCTGCTCGACGCGGATGACCGCGCGGGGAACGTTGCCGAAGATCGACCCGTCGAGGCGGAGACCCCCGGTCGGGAACGCCGCGTACGCGCGCGCGAGCTCGAGCGGGTTGACCGCCTCGGCGCCGAGCCCGATCGCGAAGTACGGGTTGAGCTTGCTGCGAACGCCGAGCGAGCGGGCGGTCGAGCTCACGGCCTTCGGGCCGACGATCTCGGTCAGCTGCGCGTAGACGGTGTTGTCCGAGTGCGTGGTCGCGTCGTCGAGGCTGATCGCCCCGAGATAGGCGTGGTCGTAGTTGGACACGTGCCACGTCCGGTCGCCGAGCGAGATCGAGATCGGCTTCGAGACGAACGTCGACGCCCGGCGCGATTCCCTGCTGCAGCCCGGCCGCGAGGACGAACGGCTTGAAGGCCGAGCCCGGCTGGCGCTGCGCCTGCGCGGCGAGGTTGAACTGGCTCTCGCGGAAGTTCCTTCCCCCGACCATCGCAACGACGCTGCCGTCGCGCGGGTCGATCGCCACGAGCGCGGCAGCCGGCCCTTCGGGGTCGGGGAGCCACTTCGCGATCGCGCGCCTCGCCGCCTTCTGCAGCGCGAGGTCGATCGACGTCGTGACGCGGTAGCCGCCGCCGAACACCTTGGCCGCGCCGTACTCGTCGATCAGCTGCTGCTTCACGTAGTTCGCGAAGTACGGAGCGACCGGCGTGTTCACCGACGGCGGCTGCATCTCCTCCGGCTTGGGCAGCGGCGCGGCCGACGCGGCGATCGAGTCGCGGCGCGAGATCTTCCCCTGCTCGAAGAGCAGGCGCAGGATCAGGTTGCGGCGCGCGCGAGCATCGCGCGGGTTCGCCACGGGATCGAACTGCGACGGGTCCTTCGGCACCGCGGCGAGCAGCGCAGCTTCGGGAAGCGTCAGCTCGGCGGCGCCGTGGCCGAAGTACGTGAGCGCGGCCTGCTGCACGCCATACGCGCCATTTCCGAAATAGATCGTGTTCAGGTACGCGGTGAGGATCTGGTCCTTGTCCCAGCGCTGCTCGAGCTGCCACGCGAGCGCCGCCTCCTTCACCTTGCGGCTGATCGTGCGGTCGTCCTTGACGATCGCGTTCTTCACGAACTGCTGCGTGATCGTCGAGCCGCCCTGCACGACGCTCTTGTTCGTGATGTCCTCCCAGCCAGCGCGAAGGATTCCGCGGAGATCGACGCCGTCGTGCTCGTTGAACCGCCGATCCTCGATCGCGACGATCGCGTGCTTCATCAGCGGCGAGATCTCGTCCGGCTCGAGCAGCACGCGGCTCTCGTCGCCTCGCAGGACGGCCAGGATCGTCTTGCCGTCGTTCGCGTAGATGTAGCCGTCCCGCTCCGCCTCCACCTGGTAGCGGGGGTCGAGCTTCGGGATCTCGCCGGCCAGCGCGGTCACGAAGCCGAACGTGAAGGCGGTGGAGCAGAGCAGCGCCAGAACCCCCAGGAGGACGAGGAGACGGAGCTTGCGAATCCTGCGCCGGGGCTTCGGAGGCGCAGCCGTTGAGCGTCTGCGACGAAGCACGGAAGGGCCGATTCTAGCCTGGGGTCGAGTGGTTCAGATGCCGGCGGTGATGATCGGATCGCCCGTCGGCGCATCCGTGCCGCCGTCGTCCTCGACCGTGACCGCGACACCGGAGCCTGGCGGCACCGGGCGCGTCAGCCGCACCACGTCGCGCTCGTGCTGCGCGTCGAAGACCCCCGCCGGAAGCATCTTTCCGTTCTCGGCGACCCAGAGCTCGTAGGTCTTGCCTTCGGGCGCCGTCGCAAGCCCCGACACGACGAGCGCCGCCTCGCCGGTGTCGGTCACGACGACACGGCCGTTGGCGCCCTTCAACGGAATCGACTTCGCGCCGGGGTCGGCCAGGATCGCCGAGATCGAGCGTTCGCGGTCGAGCTGGTCCGACACCGACGATCCCCACAAGCCCAGCGCAATCGCGACGGTCGCAGCGACTGCGGCGACGGCGCCGAGCGCCGCCGGCCACCGCCTGCGGATCGGCACGACGTTCGAGCGCTCCGCGCGCGCAGCTTCGAGGATCCGGTCTCGCAGCTCGGGCGGAGGCGCCGGCGACTCGACCCCGTACGCGAGCATCGCGACCGGGTCGCGCAGCTCCGCAAGCTCCTCGCGGCAGCGCTCGCACGTCGCCAGGTGCTCCTCGTAGCGCTCCTCGTCGTGAGGATCGAGCGCGTCGAGGGCGTAGGCCGCGGTCAGGTCGTGGATCGGTTCGTCTGCCATCGCTCTGGTTCCTGGTCGGGTTCGGTGAGCAGCTCGCGCAGACGCGCGAGCCCGGTGAACATCCTGCTCTTGATCGTGCCGAGCGGTTGCCCGAGCCGCTCGGCGAGCTCCGATTGCGTGAACCCGCCGTAGTACGCGAGCTCGAGCGCTTCGCGCTGCTGGTCCGGGAGCTGTCGAAGGGCGGCCTGAACGCGCTCTCGCTCGAGGCGCAGCCACGCCTCCTCGTCGACGGATCCGCCGGACAACGCGTCGTCGTCGGTGAGCTGCTCTGCGCGCCGGCGCTCCTCGCGTCGAACGAGGTCGACCGCCCGGCGGTGCACGAACGTCAGGATCCACGTGCTCGGCTTCGAGCGCTCGGGGATGTAGCGGTGCGCGGAGCGCCAGACCGCGAGGAACGCCTCCTGGACCGCGTCCTCGGCGAGCGCGGAGTCGCGCAGCACGCGCAGCGCGAGCCCGTAGGCCACGCGCCCGTAGCGGTCGTAGAGCGCCGCGAGCGCGGGCTCCTCGCCGCGGGCGGCCAGGGCGATCAGCGCTTCGTCGGAGAGGTGGACGACGTCGGGCGGCACGCGGCGGCTACGTGGCGGAGCAGGGCCGGTCCACGCTAGCAGGGTGGCCGTGGCGGTCATCTCGAAGCTCGTTCGCCACGCGGTCCCCAGCGGTTCGAATCGTCACCCGTTCGGATGAACCGCTCGCGGGCGTCCCGCGAATGCGCCCCCGACGACGGCCGCCACATCGACCCAGCGCCGTCGCAGAGAGAGGAGCACCTCGATGCGAAAAGTCACACTCGCAGTACTCGCGCTCGTGGCGGTGGCAGTCGTCGCCGCTTTGGTGCAGAGGCCCGGCGCCGTCCGCCGGCACGGCCTCGAGCCATCGCGAGGCGCCGTCGATCTCGGAGGACCCGACGGCGGACAACACCGACCTGTACGCGTTCCGCAGCCCGGATCGCCCCGACACGGTCACGATCATCTCGAACGTCATCCCGGGCGAGGATCCCGGCCGCGGGCCCGATGTACTACGAGTTCTCGCCGTCGGCTCGCTACAACATCTATCTCGACCGGAACGGCGACGGGCGCGCGGAGATCACGTACCGCTTCAGCTTCCGCCCGAGCACGAACGTCGCGTTCCTGCGCAACACGCGTGCAGCCGTACACGGTGACGAGGATCGAGAACGGCAGTTCGCAGGTCGTTGCATCCGGGAACACGCCGCCGAACAACATCGGCTCGCGGACGACCCCCGGATACCGGCAGGCCGCTCAGAACGCCGTGGGACAGCTCGCGGGCGGTGGCCTGGTCTTCGCAGGCCAGCGTGACGACGCCTTCTTCGGCGACATCGGAGCGATCTTCGACTCGCTCGGCTTCCGCCGCGGGACGGGGAACGCAGGCGGTGGCAAGGACTTCTTCGCCGGCTACGGCGTTCACACCATCTCGCTGCAACTGCCGATCGCCAGCCTGGCCGACCCGGACGGGATCGTCGGGGTCTGGACCTCGGTCGAGCGCCAGCAGATTCGGGTGCAGACCGTGACCAAGACGGTGCGAGGTAGGCGCGTCACGAGCACGGCGGTCGGTCGTCCGTGGGTGCAGGTCTCCCGCCTCGGCAACCCGCTCGTCAACGAGGTGATCATCCCGACCGCGCAGAAGGACGCGTGGAACCGGAATGCTCCGACCGGCGACTCGCGGTACGTCGGGCTGTACACGCAGCCCGTCCTCGCAGCGCTGATCAACCAGCTCTACCCCGGTGTCGTCAACGCGCCCGAGCAGAACCGCGACGATCTCGTTTCGGTGCTCCTCACGGGCGTGCCGAACCTGAACTTCACCGGCCAGACGCAGGCGGACATGCTTCGCCTGAACCTCTCGATCGCGCCGACCTCGGCTGTCGGAGCGGGCAACCGCCTCGGAGTCTTCGGCAACGACCTCGCGGGCTTCCCGAACGGGCGGCGCCTCGAGGACGACGTGATCGACATCGCCGAGCGTGCGGTGGCCGGGAAGCTGAAGGGCAACGCGAACGCCGACGCGCTGGGTGACGGCGTGAACGCGAACGACGTCCCGTTTCTGACGTCGTTCCCGTATCAGGCCGATCCGTTCAGCGGCTTCGACAACACGAAGGGCCAGCAGAAGCCGTGACGATCGGAGCAGCTCTCACGAGCAGAACCCGCCTTCTGGCGGCAGGGACGGTGGCGGCGATCGCCGCCACCGTCCTCCTGTTCGGCGGCGTCTTCGGACAGGACACGGCCGCCCGACCGGGGCCGTTCGCCGCCGAGGCCGAGGTGAAACGCGGCTACGCGGAGCTCGAGCTCGCGCGTGTCCGCGTCGACCCGTCGCGGTACCCCGTCGCCGAGGCCCGGTTCCGCGAGGCGATGCGGATCGGCGGAGCCGACGCGTTGGCGCTCCGCGGCTTGGCGGGCCTCGCCGCAGCACGGCATCGGTTCGACCAGTCGCTCGAGCTCGCGCAGCGAGCCCGGAAGCTCGACCCGACGAACGCGGCGGTCTACGGGCTGATCGGCGACGCGAGCCTCGAGCTCGGTCGCTTCCCGCAGGCGATCGAGGCCTTCGACCGGATGATGTCGCTGAAGCCGACGCCGTCCGGCTACGCGCGGGTCTCCTACGCTCGCGAGCTGCTCGGCGAACGTGACGGCGCGATCGAGGCGATGCAGATGTCGGCCGACGCGGCGGGCCACTCCGAGCCGGCTGCCTGGGCGCTGACCCACCTCGGCAACCTGCAGGTGGGAACGGGCGAGCTTGCGCTCGGCGTGCAGCAGTACCGTGCCGCGCTCGCGCGTGTTCCCGCGTACGCACCTGCGCTCGTCGGCCTTGCGGACGTCGCGCAGCGGCGAGGGGAACGAGCACGGGCGGAGCGGCTGCTTCGCCGGGCACTGGCGCAGGTCGACGATCCCGGCGCGTCCGCGACGCTGGGCGACGTCCTCGCAGAGCAGGGGCGCACGGACGAGGCGAACGACTGGTACCGGCGCTCGCTCGCGCTCGAGACGACGTTCGCCCGCTACGGCGGGCGAAATCAGGTCGAGACGGCGCTGTTCGACCTCGACCACGACCGCAACCTCCCCGACGCGCTCGAGCGTGCGCGGGTCGGCCTGCGTTTCCGCCCGGGCGTCGAGGGTCTTCATACCTACGCGTGGGCGCTGTACAAGAACGGCCGCTGCGCAGAGGCGGTTCCGTACTCGGATCGTGCGCTCGCGCTGGCACCCACCGACACCGGCGCGCTGTATCACCGTTCGCTGATCGAGCGCTGCCTCGGAAATCGAAAAGCAGGCTGCGCGATACGCGTCGCGAGTGCGCTCGCTCGACCCGACGTTCATCGCACCGTCCGCGTTCCGGCTCCGCTGAGTCGTCTTCGCGCTCCGAGCGACCCGATAACCTCGCGCGGTGGGGATCGAGTCCTGACCCGCAACGCCGTCGACGTCCTCCCCGAGGGCGGGCTCGAGCGCAAGCTCGCGCTCGGGCGACCGCTGCGCGTGAAGCTCGGCATCGACGTCACCGCGCCGCACATCCACATCGGCAACGGGATCCCGCTGCAGCGCATGCGCGCATTCCAGGACGAGGGCCACACCGGCGTCCTGATCGTCGGCGACTACACGGCGCGGATCGGCGACCCGTCCGGGGCGCTCCGCAGAGCGGCCGATGATCCCGCCCGAGGAGATCGACCGCATGGCGGCGCGCTTCTTCGAGTCCGCGTACACGATCCTCGACCCCGAGCGGACCGAGGTGCGGTTCAACGGCGAGTGGCTCGGCGAGCTCGACTTCGCCGGGGTGCTGCGGCTCACGCGGACGACGACCGTCGCGCGGCTGCTCGAGCGCGACGACTTCTCGAAGCGGTTCGCCGCGCAGCAGCGCCGATCTCGGTCTCCGAGCTCCTCTACCCGCTGATGCAGGCGTACGACTCGGTCGCGGTCGAGGCCGACGTCGAGCTCGGCGGCACCGACCAGCTCTACAACCTGCTCGCCGGCCGCGAGGTGATGGAGGCGTACGGGCTCGAGCCGCAGGTCGTGCTCACGACGCCGCTGATCGACTCGTGGGACGGCTCGAAGATGAGCGGCTCGAAGGGCAACTACATCGCGCTCGTCGAGGACCCGAGCGAGCAGTTCGGCAAGGCGATGCGGCTCCCGGACGAGCTGCTCGACGACTACTACCGGCTCGTCATGGAGTCGGACGACCGGCCGCCGCGACCCGCTCGAGGCGAAGCTCGCGCTCGCACGCTTCATCGTCACGCGCGCGCACGGCGACGGAGGCCGCGCGCGGCGCCGAGGAGCACTTCACCCGCGTCGTCCGGGAGGGGCAGGCGCCGGACGAGGTCGTCGAGGTCGAGCTGCCGCGGGCCGACCCGGTCCACCTGCCGCGCCTGCTCGTCGACAGCCTCGGGATCGGCTCTGCGAGCGAGGCCCGCCGGCTGATCGGCCAGGGTGCCGTCCGCCTGGACGGGGAGGTCGTGACGGAGCTGGACGTGCCCCGGGAGCAGCTCGAGGGACGGCTCCTGCAGGCGGGGAAGCGCCGATTTGCCCGCTTGACACCATAGGGCCCACTGCTACACTTCCCCGGCTGCCCGAGAGGGTGGTCGTTCGAAGGTCCCTGTCCCGACGACAACTGGAGCGCCTCTTAAGAATCGGATACGACGTAGTTCCGAGCTTGCGAGGCCTCTGGCGCGAGTCGGGGGCTTTTTTACGGCCCACCTCCAGTAGCGCGGTCTTTGAAAACTCAACAGTGTTCGAAACGTCGAGACCTCGAAGCCTTCGGGCTGTCGAGGCTTAACAATCCCGTCGATCCTTTCGGGGATCGACCTTTGAGCACAAGCTCATCGATGAAGGCTTGGCCGGCTTGCCGGTCAAAACACCTTTCACGGAGAGTTTGATCCTGGCTCAGGACGAACGCTGGCGGCGCGCTTAACACATGCAAGTCGAGCGAGAACCAGGGCTTCGGCCCTGGGGAAAGCGGCGAACGGGTGAGTAACACGTGAGTAACCTGTCCTCGGCACCGGGATAGCCCGGGGAAACCCGGATTAATACCGGATGGCCTTTCGAGCTCTCGGGCTCGTCAGAAAAGGTAGCTTCGGCCTCCGGCCGAGGAGGGACTCGCGGCGGATTAGCTTGTTGGTGAGGTAACGGCTCACCAAGGCGACGATCCGTAGCTGGTCTGAGAGGACGATCAGCCACACTGGGACTGAGACACGGCCCAGACTCCTACGGGAGGCAGCAGTGGGGAATCTTGCGCAATGGGCGAAAGCCTGACGCAGCGACGCCGCGTGCGGGAAGAAGGCCTTCGGGTTGTAAACCGCTTTCAGGAGGGACGAAGCCACTCGGGTTAATAGCCCAGAGGGTGACGGTACCTCCAGAAGAAGCCCCGGCTAACTACGTGCCAGCAGCCGCGGTAATACGTAGGGGGCAAGCGTTGTCCGGATTTATTGGGCGTAAAGAGCGTGTAGGCGGCCAGACAGGTCCGTTGTGAAAACTCGAGGCTCAACCTCGAGACGTCGACGGAAACCGTCTGGCTAGAGTCCGGAAGAGGAGTGTGGAATTCCTGGTGTAGCGGTGAAATGCGCAGATATCAGGAAGAACACCTATGGCGAAGGCAGCACTCTGGGACGGTACTGACGCTGAGACGCGAAAGCGTGGGGAGCGAACAGGATTAGATACCCTGGTAGTCCACGCCGTAAACGATGGATGCTAGGTGTGGGCGGTGTCGACTCCGTCCGTGCCGAAGCTAACGCATTAAGCATCCCGCCTGGGGAGTACGGCCGCAAGGCTAAAACTCAAAGGAATTGACGGGGGCCCGCACAAGCAGCGGAGCATGTGGTTTAATTCGACGCGACGCGAAGAACCTTACCTGGGCTTGACATGCACAGGAATGTCGTAGAAATACGGCAGCCCTTCGGGGCCTGTGCACAGGTGGTGCATGGCTGTCGTCAGCTCGTGCCGTGAGGTGTTGGGTTAAGTCCCGCAACGAGCGCAACCCCTGTCCCTAGTTGCCAGCGTGAAAGACGGGGACTCTAGGGAGACTGCCGGTGACAAATCGGAGGAAGGTGGGGATGACGTCAAGTCATCATGCCCCTTATGTCCAGGGCTACACACGTGCTACATTGGCCGATACAGAGGGCTGCAAACCCGTGAGGGGGAGCGAATCCCAAAAAGTCGGTCCCGGTTCGGATTGGAGGCTGAAACTCGCCTCCATGAAGGCGGAGTTGCTAGTAATCGCGGATCAGCAACGCCGCGGTGAATATGTTCCCGGGCCTTGTACACACCGCCCGTCACACCACGAAAGTTGGCAATACCCGAAGCCGGTGGCCTAACCCGCAAGGGAGGGAGCCGTCGAAGGTAGGGTCGATGATTGGGGTGAAGTCGTAACAAGGTAGCCGTAGCGGAAGCTGCGGCTGGATCACCTCCTTTCTAGGGAATACCGGAGCTCTTACTCCGGTGGGCACCCGACTCGTTTGATGGCTGTTCGTTTGCCGTCCGATGCTCGGGCTCGCCTAGAAACTACGTCGACCTCGAGGTGGAGAACACTGTTGAGTTTTGAGAGACCGCGATGCCGGCGAGGCATGGGCGGTCGATCTGCTGGGTGGGCGTCGTCCCGCGCGCACCTTGAAAACTCCATAGCGATGAAACACGGGTTCTCTTCTGATCAAGAGAACAAGGGCACACGGTGGATGCCTTGGCGCCAGGAGGCGATGAAGGACGTGGGCGGCTGCGATAAGCCCCGGTGAGGTGCTGACCAACCTTTGACCCGGGGATTTCCGAATGGGGAAACCCACGCGTGGTAATGCGCGCGTACTCCCTGCTGAATACATAGGCAGGGAAGAGCCAAGCGGGCGAACTGAAACATCTTAGTAGCCCGAGGAAAGGAAAGAAACCTCGACTCCCTGAGTAGTGGCGAGCGAAAGGGGAAGAGCCTAAACCCGTACGACGTGACAGCCGGCAGGCGTTGTCGTATGGGGGTTGTAGGGCCTGATTCGATCCGTCTGCCGGCGGGTCGGGAAGTTACAAAGTTGCGTGTTAGCCGAAGCGACTGGAACGTCGCACTACAAAGGGCAATCGTCCCGTAGGCGAAAGCGCGCAGCCTTCCTTATCAGGTACCTGAGTACGGCCGGGCACGGGAAACCCGGTCGGAATCCGCGGGGACCACCCCGTAAGGCTAAGTACTCCCTGGCGACCGATAGCGAACTAGTACCGTGAGGGAAAGGTGAAAAGTACCCCGGAAGGGGAGTGAAATAGTACCTGAAACCGTGTGCTTACAAGCGGTCGGAGCAGCGCAAGCTGTGACGGCGTGCCTTTTGCATAATGAGCCAGCGAGTTACGTGTCATCGGCAAGGTTAAGGAAACGGAGCCGAAGCGAAAGCGAGTCCGAACAGGGCGATTTAGTCGATGGCAGTAGACCCGAAACTGAGTGATCTACCCATGGGCAGGTTGAAGCGGGGGTAAGACCCCGTGGAGGACCGAACCGACCTACGTTGAAAAGTGGGCGGATGACCTGTGGGTCGGAGTGAAAGGCTAATCAAACTCAGAGATATCTGGTTCTCCCCGAAATATATTTAGGTATAGCGTCACGCGTTCATTACCGGTTGTAGAGCACTGATTGGGCTAGGGGGCCTACCAGCTTACCGAACTCAGTCAAACTCCGAATGCCGGTAATCCAGAGCGTGGCAGTCAGAGTGCGAGGGATAAGCTTCGTGCTCAAAAGGGAAACAGCCCAGACCGTCGGCTAAGGTCCCTAATTCCATGCTAAGTGGGAAACGATGTCTGATTGCAAAGACAACCAGGATGTTGGCTTAGAAGCAGCCACCATTCAAAGAGTGCGTAACAGCTCACTGGTCAAGTGGTCGGGCGCGGAAAATTCAACGGGGCTCAAGCATGGAACCGAAGCCACGGACTCAGCTTTGCTGAGTGGTAGGGGAGCGTTCCCAGGCCGGCGAAGCGGCGGCGTAAGCCAGCCGTGGAGGCCTGGGAAGTGAGAATGCTGGCATGAGTAACGAAAGAGGAGTGAGAAACTCCTCCGCCGAATGCCTAAGGGTTCCTGAGTAAAGCTAATCTGCTCAGGGTTAGTCGGGACCTAAGCCGAGGCCGAAAGGCGTAGGCGATGGACAACAGGTTGATATTCCTGTACCACGTAGCGACCGCTATCACCGATGGCGGGACGGGGTAGGCTAGAGCATCCCAGGCGATGGTCGTCCTGGGGTAACCGCGTAGGGCGGGTGATAGGGAAATCCGTCACCCACTAAGCCTGAGACGGGACACCGAGCGCGAACAGCGCGAAGTGCTCGAAGCCATGCCTCCTAGAAAAGCGTCTAGGGAGGTCGCGCGTGCCCGTACCAAAACCGACACAGGTAGGCAGGTAGAGAATACCAAGGCGATCGGAAGAACCCTCGTTAAGGAACTCGGCAAAATGGCCCCGTAACTTCGGGAGAAGGGGCGCCTCAGTAGGGTGAAGCGGATTTACTCCGCCAGCCCGAGGAGGCCGCAGTGAAACGGCCCAAGCGACTGTTTACCAAAAACACAGGTCTCTGCGAAGTCGTAAGACGACGTATAGGGGCTGACGCCTGCCCGGTGCCGGAAGGTCACGAGGAGAGGTTAGCCTTCGGGCGAAGCTTCGAATCCAAGCCCCGGTAAACGGCGGCGGTAACTATAACCGTCCTAAGGTAGCGAAATTCCTTGTCGGGTAAGTTCCGACCTGCACGAATGGCGTAACGACTTGGGCACTGTCTCAACGAGGGATCCGGTGAAATTGTAGTCTCGGTGAAGATGCCGAGTACTCGCAGCTGGACGGAAAGACCCCGTGAACCTTTACTACAGCTTGACGTTGGAGTCTGGGATTCGTTGTCCAGGATAGGTGGGAGCCTTTGAAGCCGGGACGCCAGTCTCGGTGGAGGCACCCTTGGGATACCACCCCTCGGGTTCTGGGCTTCTAACCTCCGGCCGTGATCCGGCGGAGGAACAGCGTCAGGTGGGTAGTTTGACTGGGGCGGTCGCCTCCTAAAATGTAACGGAGGCGCACAAAGGTTCCCTCAGCACGGTTGGAAATCGTGCGTAGAGCGCAAAGGCATAAGGGAGCTTGACTGCGAGACAGACATGTCGAGCAGGTGCGAAAGCAGGTCTTAGTGATCCGGCGGTGAAGCGTGGAATTGCCGTCGCTCAACGGATAAAAGGTACTCCGGGGATAACAGGCTTATCTCCCCCAAGAGTCCACATCGACGGGGAGGTTTGGCACCTCGATGTCGGCTCGTCGCATCCTGGGGCTGGAGTAGGTCCCAAGGGTTGGGCTGTTCGCCCATTAAAGCGGTACGCGAGCTGGGTTCAGAACGTCGTGAGACAGTTCGGTCCCTATCCGCTGCGAGCGCTGGGAGCTTGAGAGGAGTCGTCTCTAGTACGAGAGGACCGAGACGAACGGACCTCTGGTGTATCAGTCGTCCTGCCAAGGGCGTTGCTGATTAGCCACGTCTGGATGGGATAACCGCTGAAAGCATCTAAGCGGGAAGCCCACCTCGAGATGAGGCTCCCCATCCCCTAGAGGGAGTAAGGGCCGTGGAAGAACACCACGTTGATAGGCGGGACGTGTACGCGTAGCAATATGCTCAGCGGACCCGTACTAATTGCCCGAGGTCTTGATTTGAGAACTCGTGCTAGTCGCTATGGAGTTTTGAAGGTGTGTGGAGACACGCGCCTTGACAACTTTCGGCGGTCATAGCGACGGGGGTACACCTCTTCCCATTCCGAACAGAGAAGTTAAGCCCGTCAGCGCCGATGGTACTCGGAGGGCAACCTCCCGGGAGAGTAGGACGCCGCCGAATCTTTGAACGCCCGCCTCGTGCGGGCGTTCGTCTTTCTAGACTCGCAGCGTGGAGCTCCGCGACGGTGATCTGACGCTGCGGCCGTTCTCGCTGGACGACGTGCCGGCGATCACGCGCGCCTGCCAAGACCCCGAGATCCTGCACTGGATCCCCGTGATCCCGCGGCCGTACACCGAAGCCGACGCCCGTAGCTTCGTGACGGCCGACGATCTCGGCCACCAGTTCGCGATCGTCGAGTCGAACGAGTTGATCGGGTCGATCGGCATGCGGGTGAACCAGTTCGCAACGGGTCACATCGGCTACTGGTGCGCCAAGGAGGCTCGCGGACGTGGGCTGACCCCGCGTGCGCTTCGCCTCGTCGCGCGGTTCGGACTCGAGGAGCTCGGCCTCGGCCGGCTCGAGCTGATCACCGACCCGGACAACGTCGCCTCGCAGCGGGTGGCCGAGAAAGTGGGCTTCACGCGAGAGGCAGTCCTTCGCTCGCATCTGCTCCATCCCGACGGGCGCCGCCGCGACTCGGTCATGTTCTCGCTTCTGCCCGGCGAGCTCCGCTGAGCAGCGCCCCCCGCCTCGAGCGCGACGAGCTCACGCGCCTCTGCTACTGGATGCTCGGCCTCTGGGGCTTCCTGCTCTACGCGCTGGGTCCGGCGCTGCCCGCGCTTCGGGAGCAGCTCGACGTCTCGCGTGCCGTCGTCAGCCTGCACACGACCCTGATCGCGGTCGGCGCGATCGCGGTCGGAATCGCCGGCGATCGTTTCGTGGTGCGCGTCGGGCGCCGCGCCGCCTTCTGGACCGCCGCAGGTGGGATCGCGTCCGGGGCGCTGCTTGCTCGCGGCAGGGGGCACCCTCGCCGTGACGCTGCCGGCCGCCGCGCTGCTTGGTATTGCAGGGGCGCTCGTCGTCGCGACGCTTCAGGCAACGCTCGCCGATCGCCATGGGCCGTTGGCTCCTGTCGCCCTCGTCGAGTCGAACGCGATCGCAACCGCGCTCGGCGTCCTGGCGCTCTTCGCGGTTGCGGTCGCGATCTGGGCGGGCTCGGACTGGCGTGCGGTCTTCATCGCGGCCGCGCTGCTCGCAGTCCCTGCGATGGCGATCGCGTACGGCTCGGTCTGCTTCCCCGCCGCGCCCGAGCTCCCGCACGACCACGAGCCGGGACTGCCGCGCCCATACTGGTTCTACTGGTTCGCGCTCCTGCTCTTCGTCGCGATCGAGTTCTGCGTCGTCTTCTGGAGCACCGACTACCTCGAGACCGAGCGCGGTCTCTCGGACTCCGGTGCTGCGGCGGCATCGAGTGCGTTCCTGATCGGCATGACCGTTGGTCGCGCGCTCGGCGGACCGCTGACCCGGCGCTTCGGATCGGAGCGGCTCATCGCCGTGGCCCTGGCTGTCGCCGCGGCCGGGTTCGCCGTCTTCTGGCTCGTGCCGTCGTCGACCGCCGCGGTCGTCGGGCTCGGAATCACGGGCTCGGGCGTGTCGTTGCTCTACCCGCTCACGCTCGCGCTCGGGATCGCCGCGGCAGGAGGGCGAACCGACTCGGCGGCCGCGCGCGCGGCATTCGCTGCGGGGATCGCGATCGCCGTCGCGCCGTTCGTGCTCGGCGGGCTCGCCGACGCCAGCGACCTGCAGGTCGCGTACGCGATCGTTCCGGCTCTGCTCGGGCTCGGCGCGGTCGCGCTCGCCGCCGCGCATCGCCGCGGTTAGGCGGCGCGAAGCTTCTCGCGCCAGTCAGGGTCGAGCTCGCGAAGCCGCCGGACGCGCTCTTCGGTCGGCGGGTGCGTGCCGAACATCGCTGCGAGCCCGGTCGGCTCGAAGGGGTTGATCGTGTAGAGCGGCTCCGTGGCTGGATTGGCGCGGAACTCGACCAGCTCGCCCGCGAGCTCGAGGCGCAGCAACGCGTCGGCGATGCCGTGCGGCGACTCGCAGAGCTCGGCCGCGAACCGGTCCGCGGCGAACTCGCGCTTCGGCGAGAGCAGCAGGTGGACCGGGCGCCGCGGCGATCGGCCCGAGCACGAAGAGCAAGAGGCGCTGGAGCGCGCCGCCGATCCGCGTCGCCTCGACGAGCGCCGCGGCGAAGACGACAACGCCTTCCTGCGTGACGACGTCGCGTGCTCGAACGTGCGCGAGCTCGTGCGCGAGCACGCCCTCGAGCTCCGCCGGCGGCGCAGCGCCGAGCAGCCCGCGCGAGACGGCGATCGCCGAGCCGCGCGGCCCGCGGCCGGCGGCGAACGCGCGAGGGTGGCCGTCCGGGATCACGTACAGCTTCGGCTTCGCGACGTTCGCGCGAGCAGCGAGCCGCTCGAGGGTCGAGTGGACGAGTGGCGCCTCCGCGAGAGCGAGCTCGCGAGCCCCGACCATCCCCATGACGACCCGATCGGCGTACCAGTACGCCGCTGCCGTCGCGAGCAGCGAGCAGAACACGACGCTCGAGAGGAGGGGGTAGCCGCCGCCCGACCAGCCGAGCAGGCCGAGGCCGGCGCACAGCACGAGCACGAATCCCCAGACCTTGAGCAGGTTCCGGGTCGCCGCGAGTCGCATCCCGCTAGGTGTCTTCGCGCTCGTCCTCGAGCCCGCGCGGCGGCCAGTCGGGCTCGGGTGCGTCGCAACGGCTCGAGCAGTGGAGCGACGCGATGTTCTGGAGCGGGACGAGGATGTGGCCGTTCAGCTCGATGTGGGCGACGTCCTCGATGTAGCAGTAGGCGGTCAGCACGCCTTCCTGGTACTCGCCCCCGAAGAGCGCGATCTCGACCTGCTCGCCCTTGTACTTGTTCGTGTAGTCCTCCACCGGCGGTCAGTCTATCGGCGCGAGTTTTCCTTCCCGAACGGCAAATCGGGACGGGGAGCAGTTGGCCACGGCCGGGATCGACCGGTGGTCGCGGACGTAGTCGAGGCCCGGTCGCGAGGGCGTGGACGACCCGGATCGTGCCCGCCGTGGCTGACGACGAGAACCTCCTCGCCGGCGTGCCGCGGCACGACCTCGTCGACGAAGCTCCCGACCCTGGCCGCGAACGCCTCGAACTGCTCGGCGTCGTGCGCCCGCGCCGATTCCTTGCCCGCCAGCGCCGCTGCTCCTCGGGGAAGGACGACCTCGATCTCTTCGGTCGTCAGGCCTTCCCACGAGCCGAAGCCGCGCTCGCGCAGGCGCGGGTCGAGCCGAACCTCGAGGCCGAGGCGCTCGGCGATGATCTCGGCGGTCTCTCTCGCGCGGGCGAGGTCGCTCGAGTAGAGCGGCGTCGACCGGTCTCGAGCTCCTCCGCGAGCCGGCGCGCCTGCTCGCGGCCGACGTCGTTCAGCGCGGTGTCCGAGTGGCCCTGCCAGCGGTGTTGCGCGTTCCAGTCGGTCTCGCCGTGGCGCACGAGGATGAGCGTCGTCACGCCGGGTAACGTAGCCCGATGGACCTCGGTCTCCGCGGGCGCGTCTGTGTGGTGACCGGCTCCACGGGCGGGATCGGGCTCGCCACGGCACGGCTGCTCGTCGAGGAAGGCGCGCTCGTCGTGGTCACCGGTCGAGACTCCGCCCGGGCCGAGGCTGCGCGGCGCGAAACGGGCGCAAAACTGGCTGTGGTAGCCGATCTTGCCGACCCCGGCGCCCCCGAAGAGCTGCTCTCGCAGGCCGAGCGCGAGGTCGGGCCGGTAACTGCACTAATAAATAATGTGGGGGCCGCCACCCAGGCGGACTTCCTCGAGGTCACCGATCGGGAGTGGGAAGAGCTCTGGCAGCTGAACGTGATGAGCTTCGTCCGGGCGATCCGAGCCGTCGTCCCGCCGATGCGGGAGCGGGGGGAAGGCGTGATCGTCAACGTCTCGTCGACGGCGGCGAAGCGGCCCTCGACCTCGATGCCGCACTACTCCGTGACCAAGGCGGCGGTGCTGTCGCTTTCGCGGCTCGTCGCCGACCTCTACGCGAAGGACGGGATCCGCTGCAACGCGGTGACGCCCGGGCCCGACCGCGACCGATGCGTGGCTCGGCGCGGGCGGCCTCGCCGACCAGCAGGGCGAGCGCACAGGGAAGCCGCGTGACGAGGTGCTCGAGGCGGTCGGCGCCGGACGCCCGCTCGGCCGGCTCGCGGAGCCGGAGGAGATCGCGTGCGGTGATCGCGTTCCTGTGCTCCGACCGCGCGTCGTACGTGACCGGCGCGGCGTGGAGCGCGGACGGCGGCACCGTGCCGATCATCGTCTGACCTGTGGACGAAGCGTTCCCAACTCGACACGAAGCCGGCACACACCCGTCACGAGCTGCGCGGTAGCGTTGGAAGCCCCGCCGGAAGCCCCGGGTGGGAGGGGGTTAGGGATGGGGAACTCGGCTCGCGCGCGGCCGCGCCCGGCTCCGGTCTCGCGGCTCGGTCCACAACCGGATGAGCGACTACCCTAGGCCCATGCCGGAGCTCGCCGGACTCGTTGCCGACGCCTTCGAGCAGCGCGTGCGCGAGCACGAGGAGCGCTGGCTGTCGCCGCTCGCCGTCCGGTCGTACGAGACCCGCGGGCGAGTCCGCGACGAGGAGCCGTGCCGGGTTCGGACGCCGTTCCAGCGCGACCGCGACCGCCTGCTCCACTCGAAGCCCTTCCGCCGCCTGAAGGGGAAGACGCAGGTCTTCATCGATCCCGCAGGCGACCACTACCGGACGCGCATGACGCACACGCTGGAGACGACCGCGATCGCCCGCGGCGTCGCCCGCGCGCTGCAGCTGAACGAGGACCTGACCGAGGCGATCGGCCTCGGGCACGACACCGGCCACCCGCCGTTCGGCCATGCGGGCGAGCAGGCCCTCGACGAGTGCATGCGGGAGCGATTCGGGCGCGGCTTCCGCCACAACGAGCAGTCGCTCCGCATCGCCGAGAAGCTGAACCTCACCTGGGAGGTGCGCGACGGGATCCTCAAGCACACCGGCCAGGACGAGCCCGAGACCCTGGAAGGGCGGATCGTCCGGATCGTCGACCGCGTCGCCTACATCAACCACGACATCGACGACGCGATCCGCTTCGGCATCCTGAGCGCCGACGACCTGCCTGCCGCGGAGCTCGCCGTCCTTGGGCCGACCGGCTCGAGGCGGATCGACACGCTCGTGCACGACCTGATCGAGTCCTCGGCTCCGGCCGGCGACATCGTCCAGAGCGAGGCGCTCGGAAACGCGATGCTCTCCCTTCGCAGCTTCATGTTCGAGCGGGTCTACCTCGGCCCGAAGACGCGCGGCGAGCACGAGCGGGCGCGCGACGTCATTCGCAGGATCTTCGAGCACCTCGTCGCGCGCGGCGACGAGCCCGAAGCCGTCGTCGACTATCTCTCCGGGATGACCGACCGCTTCGCACTCGACTACGCCGAGCAGATCTGACGTGGCGCGGCTGAAAGACGAGTCGGTCGAGGCGGTCAAGGCGGCCGCGAACATCGTCGACCTCGTCGAGGCGCGGACGCGCCTGCGCAAGGTCGGCGGTCGCTACACGGGGCTCTGCCCCTTCCACGAGGAGCGAACGCCCTCGTTTTCCGTGTCGCCCGACCGCGGGACGTACCACTGCTTCGGCTGCGGCGTCGGCGGCGACGCGATCTCGTTCGTGCGCGAGACGGAAGGGCTCGACTTCGTCGGCGCGATCGAATGGCTCGCCGACCGCTTCCACGTGCAGATCGAGTACGAGGACGCATCACCGCATGCCGACGAGCAGCGGAGGAAGCGCGATCGGATGCGCGCGCTGCTCGAGCAGGCGGCGGTGTTCTACGAGCGGACGCTCTGGGATTCCCAGCACGGCGCGTCGGCGCGGCAGTACCTCGAGTCGCGCGGGCTCGGAGAAGAGGTGTGCCGCGAGTTCCGGCTCGGGCTTTCGCCCGCCGGCGCGACGCTCGCCCGCAAGGCGCGCGAGAAGTTCTCCGCCGACGAGCTCGCCGCGGCGGGGCTCGTCACTCGCCGCGGCACCGATTACTTCCAGCGTCGGCTGATGTTCCCGCTCGCCGATGCGCGCGGACGCGTGATCGGGTTTCAGGCGCGCAAGCTCCACGAGGACGATCCGCTGCGCGGGAAGTACGTGAACTCGCCCGAGAGCGAGCTCTTCCACAAGTCGAACGTCCTCTACGGGTTCGACCTCGCCCGCGGGGCGATCGCGAAGCAGGACCGCGCGATCGTCGTGGAAGGGAACACCGACGTGATCGCGCTGCGGCAGGCGAAGCTCGAGCCGGTCGTCGCGTCGATGGGCACCGCGCTCACCGAGCGGCAGCTGTCGGAGCTGTCGCGGCTGACCACCCGCGTGTTCCTCTGCTTCGACGCCGACTCGGCCGGCGAGGACGCGACGCTGCGCGGCATGGAGCTCGCGCTTCGCCAGGGGTTCGACGTTCGCGTCGTCGCACTGCCCAAGGGCAAGGACCCGGCCGACGAGCCGGCGACGTTCGAGGCGCGGCTCGCCGACGCAGAGTCGTACGCCGTGCACCGCGTGCGCCTGGAGCTGGCCAGGGCCCGCGATCGCCAGCATGCGTACCTGCGCGTCCAGGACGTGCTCAACGATCTGCCCGAATCGCCCGAGCGGCACGAGGCCTGGCGTCTCGCGAACGACCAGCTCGGGCTCACCGTTCAGCTGCGCGCCGCGGCGGGAGGCACCGCGAGCGCGGGCGGACGCGGTGTCGCCGCGACTCTTCGAAGTGGGCGACAAGCTCGAGCGCAGCGCGCTCGCGGGCGTGCGTGCGCACCCCGCCCTCGGCCGCGTGCTCGCCGAGCTCGGCCCGGAGCACTTCGACTCCGAGTTGCACCGGCAGGCACGCGACGAGCTGCTCTCGCCTTCGAAGGCCCCGGAGCCCGAGCTCGTCTCGCTGCTCGCCGGTCTCGACGCGTTGGCCGAGAAGGAGGGCATCGACGAGGAGACTGCGAAGCAGATGCTGCTTCGGCTTCGCGAGCGGCGACTGCGGCGGGAGTTCGAGGGCGCGGACGAAGCCGACCTCAGCGAGCTCCAGCACAAGCTCGCAGAGATCCGGACCGCGATCCGAGAGTTCGCCTAGGCCGCCGGCTCGGGCGAGGCGGCCTTGCGCCGCCGGAACTCGCGCTGGGCCTGAGCGCGCGCGCAGGTCCTCGAGCAGTACCGCATCCCGCGCCGCCGGGCTCGCTCGTCCCGGACGAACAGACGAGCGCGGCTACAATCCGCCGCTCGATCCCCGGTAGCTCAATTGGTAGAGCATCCGGCTGTTAACCGGAGGGTTGTTGGTTCGAGTCCAACCCGGGGAGCTCGTTGCGTCGAGCCGACGCACGCGACGTTCATCCGTCAGCTCGGCGAGATCTCTGCGCTGACGAGGAGACTCGCCAACGCCGCTCGTTCCGTCGACACAGCGGCTGCCACTGCTGCCGTTGAGGAGCTCCGCGGGCTGTCGACCCCCGGCGGCCACCCGTCGTGCCGAGCGCGCAGCGATCCGCGCAGACGACAGCCGCGTGCGCGGCATCGCGGCTCAGATGCGGGTCATCCAGCGTGAGCGCGACGAGCTCTCACGCGAGCTCGTCTAGACCGAAGCCCGCCTCCGTAGACTCGCGGCATGACCCGGCTCGCGGTTGTCCTCGTCACCGCGGCTTTCTTGTCAGGCTGTGGACGGGCAGACGAGCCGGAGCGCGAGCTCCAGCCGGGCGGGTCAGTGACGATCGGGATCGTCGACGGCGAGCGCCTGATCGCGGAGGGGGCCAGGGTGGAGGCGAACCGCGTGAACAACGCCGGCGGAGTCGGGGGCGCGCTGACGATCAGGCTCGCGCGAGGCACCGTCCCCGAGCTGCTGGCCCGGGGCGTCCGGCTGTTCGTACTGCCCTGCCGGAGCGAGCTCGAGGCGGCCGCCTCGGCCGTCACGAAGGCCGGCGCGTACGCGGTCGCGCCGTGCGACGACGGGGTGGTCGAAGGGTCGCCGCGGGTCGCCTTCACGGGCCTCTCGCCGCGCGCACAAGCCGCGGCGCTCTCGGAGTTCGTGGACGGCGAGGCGGGCCGTCGAGCTGCCCCCGGAGACCGCCCGGGGAACGCGCGTGGAGCCGTTTCTCGGCCTGGACACGGGAGGTGCGAGCATCGTGTCGCCGGACGCGCCGGAGCGGGTCGTGGCCCCTCCAGGCGCGCCCGAGGAGACGCTCTTTGCGACCTTCGGCTTCCCCGAGCCGGGCTCCCGGACCGACGAGTTCTACGAGCGCTTCCGGGCGGTCTACGGCCGTCGCCCCGAGACGATCCTGTCCGCCCTCGGCGCGGACGCCGTGAACGCGCTCGCGGCGGCGATCGAGCTCGCGGCCTCGACGAAGCCCGACCTGGTCGCGGCCGAGGTGCAGAAGGGGTTCGAGGTGAGAGGCGTCCTGAACGAGCTCTCGTTCCCGGGTGAAACCAACCGCGCCGAGGTGGACGCGGTGATCGTCCGCCTCCGGGACGGGAAGCTCAGGGTCGCGGGCTAGTGCTCTCAGACGTGGATGCGGTCGGCGCGCTCGCGGAGCGGCCCGCCGTCGCGCCCCGCACGGACGGCCAGGATCTCCGCGAGGATCGCAACGGCGGTCTCGGCCGGCGACTCGGCACCGACGTCGAGGCCCACCGGGCCGTGGATGCGGTCGATCGCGGCTTCGTCGAGCCCGAGCTCGAGCAGTGCCTCGCGCCGCCGCGCCTGGGTCTTCCGCGACCCGATCGCGCCGACGAAGAACGCATCGCTCGCGAGTGCGAGCTGGAGGGCGGGCAGGTCGATCCGGTCCTCGTGCGCCAGCACGACGACCGCGGTCCCTTCGTCCGGCGCGAGACGGGTGAGCGCCTCGTCGGGCCACTCGACCACGATCTCGTCGGCGCTCGGGACACGCTCGGCTGTCGCCCAGCGCGCGCGCGGGTCGACCACGATCGCGGTCCACCCGAGCGACTTCGCTCCGCGGCAGAGCGCCTCGGCGGTGTCGATCGCGCCGACGACGACCAGGCGGGGAGCGGGTCGCGACGCGACGGAGAGCCCGTCGCCGGACGGCTCGACCGTGACGACGCGGCCTCGGCCGATCTCCTCGACGACGCTTCGGAGCAGCCCGGCGTCCGCCTTCGCGACGTAGATGTCGATCTCGCCCCCGCAGGGAAGCCCGACGCCGTACGCCTGCTCGTCGGTGATCCCGTAGGTCAGCCGGCGCGCCGCGCCGCCCGCGAGCACTTCCTGCGCCTCCGCGTAGACCTCGTTCTCGACGCAGCCCGCCGAGACCGACCCGGCGAGCTCGCCGCCCGCGGAAACCCCGAGCACCGAGCCGACCGGGCGTGGCGCCGAGCGGCGCGTCGCGACGACGGTGGCCAGCGCGACGTCCTCGCCCTGCTCGAGCCAGCGCTGAAGGGAGGGGAGCAGCTCCTGCACCCCTGC
Source organism: uncultured Actinomycetes bacterium (assembly GCA_963819225.1). Lineage (GTDB taxonomy): Bacteria > Actinomycetota > Thermoleophilia > Gaiellales > Gaiellaceae > JACCTU01. The sequence goes on from CAWFVN010000027.1 coordinate 234,006, forward strand.
ATCGTAGATTCGAAGGCCGTCGCTAGGGTTGCCGGCGATGACCGAGCCGCGCCCGGTGATCAAGTCCCTTCGCCGGCGCAAGGAGCTTCACAAGCAGCGGAGCAAGCTCTACCGCGTGCCGTTCGCCGCCGGTCGGCATGTTGATCATGGTCGTGGGGGCGGCGCTGGCCCTCCCCGGCGTTCCCGGACCGGGTCTGCTGCTGGTCGCGGTGGGGCTCGGGATGCTGGCGCTCGAGTTCGACCGTGCCGAGCGCCTGCTCGAGAAGATCCTCGACCGGGTCGAGGACGCGCGCGAGCGCACGAGCACCTGGCAGCAGGTCGTGCTCGCCGTCCTCGGGCTCGCTCTGAGCGTCGGCTACTTCGTCGCGGCCTTCGTGACCGAGATCCCGGTCCTACCGGGCTAGGAGCCGCAGCGGCAGACGGGCTCGCCGAGCTGGCGCCGCTCGAGCTGGATGCCGCAGCGGGCGCAGCTCGGCGGGACGACCTTGGCCGCGACCAGCAGGCTGCGCATCAGCGTCAGCACCACGATCAGCTCCACGAGGACGGTCGTCCTATTCATTGAGGTTCTATCGGCAATCTTCGCAGAGGCTTTAGCGGACCACAACCCGTTGGGTCATCAGAGTGGGGTGGAGCGAGCAGTAGAGATTGTAGGTCCCCTTGCGCCGGAAGCGGAAGGCAAAGCTCCCCTCTCGCACGGACGCCGAGGCGAGGCCCTCCGGGCCGTTCGCGAGCGTGACGTCGTGGCGCTCGGTGCCGAGGAAGCGCCACTGGAACCTCGAGCCGGCCTTGAGCTCGACGCGCTGATTCCGGAAGCTGAAGTCGGAGACCGCCGTCTGCGTGACCCGCGCGACCTTCCCGACCGGGCTGCGGAGGAGCGGCTGGAAGATGCGCGGCGTCGGCGCTGGGTCGTGGAGCGGGTCGGAGAGCGCGGGCGTCGGTGCGCAGGCAGGCGTTGCACCTGGAGCGAGCCAGGCGATCATGATCCCCATCACGCGCATGTGCGGTCTGCTGTTGTCGTAGACGGCGCGCAACCGCAGCGTCTCGCCCGCGGCGACCGGGATGCCTGCGGCGTCCGACCACGACGTCATGTGCGCAGGGCCGGGCTCGTGCATCATCGGTAGCGGATAGTTCTCCGGCCAGCTCGGCCGTGACGTGAAGAGCTCGCGCGTGGAGCAGGTCGCGTTGCGGAGCTCGAGTCGTTGACCGCCGCCGTGGATGTGCGCGCCGCCCGCGACGAGACGGCCGCTCTCCGGCATCGTGAAGTCCGACGTGCGCACGAAGCTCGAGCCGGGGCCGCCCGTCCCGGGGACGGTGAAGATCGGGTCCGCGTAGCAGTTGACGACGTCGAGCCAGACGGGCTTCACAGGTGTCCGCGGCTCGCCCGGTGACGTACTGGATGCGGTACTGCACGTGCACCGTCGACGCCGCGTTGCGGTGGTTCATCAGCATGTACACGAGACCCCAGATGTCGGTGCCGCGGTTCGCGTAGCCGTAGCCGGCCGGGAGGTGCAGCTCCATGTGCTCCTCGCCCGCGCCGAAGAACCGCTCGGCCGGGAGCGGTGAGGGTCGCCGGTCGTAGTCGTAGAAGCGGCCGCACGTGTAGTCGGGCACGAGCGCCTTCACGAAGACGGCGTGGTGGAGCATGACGTCGTTCATCGTCTGCACTCGCCCGGCGGAGTCCACGACCTCCACCGTCATGCCGATCACGTAGCCGTCGACGCGTGGCGAGGGAACCGCCGTCACGCCCTGGACGACCTGGTACGGCTTCATCGGGAACGCCTGAGAGCGCAGCACCAGCGTCTCGACCGCGGCGGATGCCAGTGAGGGCGCGGCCAGTGCGACCAGGGCCGTGATCGTCAAGGCGAGCCTGCGCACACGCTGAATCTAGCCCAGGACTGCCCGCCGGTAGAATCGCCGGGCAGTGGGCTGGATCTACGCGCTGCTGCTCGCGGGGGCGGTCGCCGTGCTCGTCGCTGCGGAGTGGCCACGGCTGACGGCTCGGCTCGGTGTCTCCGGGCGCTTTCCGGGCGCCACGAAGCGCCGCAAGGCCTCGCACCTCCGGCTCGTGCGCACGGAGAGCGAGGAGTTCGCGGCGAGCGTCGAGCGAGACCTCAACCGCCTGCCGACGATCGAGGAGCGCGACCGGCCCTAGGGGACGCGAATCGTCGCGCGGAGGACGCGCGTGTTCGGGAGGATCCGCGTGACGTTCTCCATGTTCTTCGCCTCCTGGTAGTCGGAGACCGTGAACACGAGGGCGTGCGTGCCGCGGCCGAACCTTCTGACGTCGACGGTCGCGACGCCGCCGGCCAGCCGGACGCGCTGCGCGTTCCCGTCGACCGTCGCGTGGATCGAGCGCGGGTCGACGCCGGACCCGGCGTCCGAGACGCGAACGCGCACGACACCCGCGCGCGCGGTCGAGCCGAGCAACCGGGCGGTCGGCGGGCGCTGGTCGTCGACCCAGAAGCGGAACCTGAAGCTGTCGCCCGTCGCAGCCCTCGAGTCGAACACGAGGTCGTAGGTTCCCGGCGCCGGGCGGATCGCGCCGGCGATCGGTCGCGCGTCGCCGAACTCGTCGACGTACGGGTTGATGTTGACCGGCAGGCCCGCGATGCCGACGAGACGGTTCTCGTCTCCTGCCTGGACGACGCGCGGCTGCACGTCTCCTCGCACCACGGCGACGCCGAAGTTCGCGACGGGGCGGCCGAGCACGAACCGGAAGACCTGCTCGGGCCCGGGCTGCGTGCTGTTCGCCACGACGGGATACCGGTACTGCTGGACGCGGCGCGGCTTGCCGACCGTCGAGCCGCTGTAGGTGCCCGTCCGGGTGAGCGTGCGCGTCGGACGCGGCAGCTGCGGCGTCGTGACGCGGAACCAGTAGGGGATCCGGCGCGTCTGGTCGCCGCGCTGCAGCACGACGTACCCGGCCTCTTCGGCTCCCGTGCGCGCGACGTCGGCGAACGCGATCCGCAGCTCACCGGGCACCGTCACCGTTCGTGGTGTCGCGAAGATGCCGCTCACCGTCCAGGTGCCTGCGCCGCCGCCGGCGTCGGCGAGCTTGACCACGACCTCGGGGTTCTGGCCCGACGACACGAGCCCGAACGAGATCGAGCTCGGCTCGGCGAACAGCAGGGGCGTGTCCGCGCGCCCGACGGCGATCAGGCCGCCGCCGGTCCGCAGCGGCCCGTTGGGAAGCAGTGAGGCCGTGGTCACGAGCGCGGAGCGCAGTTGCGCCGGTGTCCACGCGGGATGCCGCTTGCGGAGCAACGCGACCGCGCCGGTGACGTGCGGCGCGGCCATGCTCGTCCCGCTGAGCAGCGACCACGAGCCCTCGGGAGTCGACGAGAGGATCGACGAGCCGGGCGCGGCGACGTCCGGCTTGAGCCGGAGCGAGAGCGGCGTCGGTCCCGCCGACGAGAACGACGAGATCGACCCGGCGGGCTCGGAGCGCCCGTTCGAGACCGAGGCCACGCTGATCGCCGACGCAGCGCTGGCAGGCGAGCCGACCGAGCCGAGCTGCAAGCGGCCGTACTCGTTCCCCGCTGCTGCGACCGTCGGCACACCTGCCGCTGCCGCGCCGTCGATCGCGAGCGTGACGAGGTCGCGCGTCGGCTCGATCTCGGGCTCGCCGAGCGAGAGGTTGATCACGTCCATGCCGTCGGCGACCGCGGCCTCGATCCCCGCGGCGATCTCCGGTGCGTTGCCGTTCAGCCCGAAGCCTTCGGTCGGAACGGTCAGCACCTTGTAGTTCCCGAGGTACGCACGGGGTGCGACGCCGGAGATGCGCACGTTCCCTGCGAGCGTGCCCGCGTTGCCCGCGGCGATCCCCGAGACATGCGTCGCGTGCGACGAGTGCACGGGGTCGAACGGCAGGTTGCGGTTCCTCCAGGTCAGCCCAGGCGGCGGAAACGCGCGCGCGACGATCACCTTCCTGGTCGTGTACGCGGTCTGCCCCTTCGGGAAGCCCGCCGGCATCGCGAACGCGGCGGGGGAGAAGAAGGGGTGCGACTGGTCGAGCCCGTCGTCGAGGATCGCGATCTTCATCCCCGCGCCGGCATCGACGCCCGGCGCCGGCCAGAACGAGGTCGCGCCGATCATCGCGACGCTGCGGTCGAGCTCTCCCCGGAACGTCGTGCTGGGGTAGACCTTCGCGAGCCGCGCGAGCTGCGGCAGCCGCGCGGCGGGGAGCACGACCGCGAGCCCGTTGAAGGTGATGCGGTAGCGCCGGTGCACGACCGCGCCGGGCAGATCGCGTGCGAGCCTCGCCTCGAAGCGCCGCTGCGAGAGCGCGACCGCGTCGAGGTACGAGCGGCTCGTCGGGCTCCGGAGGTCGAGGCGCTGACGCTTCGCCGCCGCGCTGAGCACGCGGCTCTGGGCGTTCGCCTCGGCGACTCCGGGCGAGTCGAGCCGGACGACGACCTCGACGTCCCGAGCCCAGGCGGAGCCCGGCGCGACGAGCGCGAAGACGAGTGCGATGAAGACCCCGATACGCAGGCGGATCATGGTACGTCCGACGTGTAAGGGGCCTGAAAGTCAGGCGCTACACTGGCCCTCTCGCGGATGTGGCGGAATTGGTAGACGCGCACGGTTCAGGGCCGTGTGGGGGCAACCCCGTGGAGGTTCAAGTCCTCTCATCCGCATAGCCAGATTGAGTGGAATCTGGGAACGCCACACGGAAGCAGTCGAGCTCTACATCGCTCAGAAGTGGGCGATCTACGCGCTGATCGAGTGGAAGGGCAACAAGGCCGCAAAGGAGACTCTGATACGCCTGGCCGGCGGTCGGCCGCTCGCGATCTGCGTCGGCAAGACGAAGGGCAGGGACATCGAGACCGACCTCGGCACGTCCCATGTTGTCGGCAAGGGGTGCCTAGCCGTGTTTGAAGCCGCCACGCGCCTTGATGGCGGAAGGATGTGGCCGCGGACACTGTGCGCGGGCAGATCACAGGCTCGCTGGCCGGAGACAGATCACGGCACGCCGTGAGCCGTTGAACAGGCCGATCCATCCTGGCCCTTATGCTCAGTACTCAGAGGTGTTTCAGAGTTCTCATCGGCTGCGGCAGTCCGCGGATCGCATGCTGAGGGCACCGATGAGTTTCGTGCGGCTCAACGGTCGAAGGAGAAGACGAAGTGTGGTCGGCCGACGATCAACGGCAGTGCGAGGAGCGCGATCTGGCTGAGGGGAGCAGCCGAGTACTGAGCGGGAGGTGCGAGTGCAGAGCGGTTCGTTATCGCGTGGCAGACGAGTTCCTCTACGCAGCCAACTGCCATTGCTCGAACTGCCGCGCGGGGACCGGATCAGCGTTCAAGCCGTTTGCCGGCATCGAGCGGAACAAGCTCGAAATCATCGAGGGAGCCGACCGGCTGCTCGTCTGGGGCGACGACAAGGAGAACCACACGAGGTGCGGTATCTGCGGCTCGCTGCTCTACTCGGTGGTGCGCGACGGCGCCTACGTGCACGTGGCGCTGGGCTCGCTCGAACAGAGCCCAAGCATCAGGCCGACGGAACACATCTTTGTCGGTTCGAAGGCGGACTGGTTCGAGATCACCGACGACTTGCCTCAGTCGGAGGAGTACTAGTGCGTCGAGCTGCCTATAGTCGCGCAGAGGTCCGCCGAAGCGGCCGCAGCCGAAGCCACCCGAGACGAGTTCCAACAAGCACCGCCGCGACCCTCGCCCTCAAACGCCCGCCCCTCGTTTCCTCCCGAACAGAATCCCGCGGCCCAACCGCCGCGTCAAGGGCAGGGACCAAGGACGAGCCCGCCGAAGCGGGCTCTCCCCATTCGGCGACCTTCGCCAGTCCCCAACAAGCTCGGCCGCCGCAAGTACAACCCCGCCCAGCGCCCCAGAGGTACGGCGCGCGCCAACCCCCGTCAAGGGCCATCTCCGACACCCCCTCGTTCGGGTCGAGAACGGCCACATGCGGCCTCGCCGGTTTCGAGTTCGAGGATGAAAGTGAACATGCGGCTCCCCTTCCTGTCGGTTGGGGGTCGGCGGCCAGAGGTTATCTCGAAGTACCGCTTCGAGGTCTCGGGGTCGCCCGGTCCTCGAGGAAGCGGATGAGGTCTCCGACCGTATGGTGGCGATGCTGCGGCTGGCGTAGCGGACGCTCGTCGTGCACTTCGTACGTGTTACGCCGTCCGTTGCGGGTCCTCGTCAGGTACCCGGCGTGTTCGAGGTCGCTGACGATCTGCGCCGCACTTCGCTCGGTGATCTCAACGGTCGCCGCGATGTCCCTGAGTCGGCAGCTCGGATCAGTCGCGATGTACGCAAGAACGTGCGCATGGTTGGTCACAAAACGCCACTGATGATCCTTTTTTCGGGAACTTGATTTCATGAATCATAAGACTATACTCGCCGTTCGGGTGTATTCCCGTCGTCTGATAGTCGACAGAGAGGGTCTGTGATGGATACCACCGCAAGTCTTCCTGCCCGAGTGCTTCAACCACCGGACGCGCAGGCAGCCGCCATCAAGCGGTTGCGCTGGGCCTGGCCGGTCGCGATCGTCCTCGGCATTCCGATCGCCGGATACGCGTCGAACATCATTGTCGGCAACGTCGACGCGGTCAGTGCAGCGCTGCTCAGCGGCCTGATCACCGGCGCGATCATTGGGGCTGCGCAATGGTGGGCGCTAAGGTCGTTCGTCTCCTGGGTCTGGATCGCGGCGACGAGCGTTGGAATGGCCGTAGGCCTCACCGCCGGGGCTGCGCTGGTCGACTACGGCATTAGCCGCGGAGACTTGGCAATGATGGGCGCCGTCACGGGTCTCGCTGTCGCGGGGCTCCAGGCGGTGTTGCTCGCCAGACGAGGCTCCGGGGCGCGGGCACTCTTGTGGGTCGTCGTCAACGTGCCTGCCTGGGCGCTCGCTTGGTTCGTGACCACGTTCGTAATCACGAAGAACGTCAAGGAGCAGTTCGCGGTCTTCGGTGCGAGCGGCGCGCTCGTCTTCGCGCTGCTGACCTGGATTGCACTCACGTACTTGCTTCGGTCGAACGAGCGCGAGACGCAAGCCGGTTGAACATCGATCGGGCGGCCGGCGCACTTCTGGTTGGCCTCCCGATCGCCTTCAATCTGTTCTTCTTCCTGCTCGGCCGCCTTTTCGACTACCCGGGCATCCTCCGAAGTCCGGCCGGCACGATCCTGAGCCGCTTTCAAGCGGGAGGGCTGAGGCTGAAGCTGCTCTGGTACGCCTTCATGCTGACCGCCGTCCTGCTCGCGCCGCTCGCGGTGTTACTCGGCCAGGTGCTGGCGCGCGACGGGCTCCAACTCGTGCCCGTCGCGACCACGTTCGGCGTACTGGCCGCAATCGTTCAATTCCTTGGCCTCGCCCGCTGGCCGTTCCTCGTCCCGGCACTCGCGCGCACCCACGAAGATCCGAACTCAAGCCCGGCCACCCGCGAGGCGACGGCGGTCGTGTTCGACTCCTTCCATCGGTACGTCGGGGTCGCTGTCGGCGAATGCCTCGGCTATCTACTCACCGGCATCTGGACGCTGCTCGTCGCCATCGCCATGCTCCAGTCGTCGTCATTCGACGACTGGCTGGCCTGGCCGGGGATGCTTATCGGCGCAGCACTGGTCCTATGCTCGCTTGAGTTCGTTGGCCGCTTCGAGGAACACGGCTGGAAGCTTGCCGGGATGGTCGTGCCGATCGCGTTCACCACCTGGTCGCTCTGGCTGCTTGCGGCGGGCATCGTACTCTTGGCGTAAAGGGTGCCTCGAGAGCAGGCCCGATTGATGTGACCGCGGCGGATGTCATGGCTTGTGGCCAGTCGGCGTAACGCATACGCTGCGCGGCGGGGCCGGGTATCTCTGCGGCGCGAGCCTCAGACCGCCCTCCCCGCCCGGCCCCGTATCGCTCTGCGAAAACCCGAACATCCGCTTCCGGGATTCTTTACGGAGGTCCGGAGAATGCTCATGGAGGTTCGGCTGCTGCGTCGTCCGAAGGGGGTCGCGGTGACGCGCGACGGGCCTCCAAACTCGACGCATGAGCCACTCATTGCGCCGCATCGCGTCGGCGTTCTTCTGGCGATGCCACGATCTTCCAATCGGCTTGACGTTACGGGTTCAGCCACGCGCCGCCAGTGCGCGGCAACCCCCGTGAGAACCCCGTGGAGGTTCAAGTCTTCTCATCCGCAAAGCCGTTCTCAGCGGAGTCTGGGAACGCACCGGGAACAACGTGCTGGGCGCGGCTGCCTCCGAAGTGAGACCGCGGGTCGCCCTACACTCGCCCGCGTGAGCTCAAGCCTCCCCGCAAGAGTAGTCACTAGGCGCGGGGCGCTCTCTTCTTCTTTGGCTTTGTCTTGACTTTCGGCTTCGGAACCACTTCCGTCTGCGGCGACGCCGCAGCTCGCGTCACCCAGCGGCACTCCTGCCTCCCCTCCGCGTAGTTCCACTCGCCGCAGTCGTACTTCGTCGTGGTGACGATGACGCGAAATCGGTAGCCGGCGTCCACTGCTCGGACCTTGTAGACGCGGCTCGTCGCACTGGCGATCGGGTTGCAGCCGCGCGCGTCGCATCGCTCCCAGGCAAACGCGTATGCACACTCCGGCCCGCAGGACGTCCCGTCGTCATAGAGCCACGTGCCGTTGTGCCCGACGACGCCCCAGCCAACGGCCGCGCGGCCGGTCACCTCGGGCGCACTGTGGTTCTGCGGCATCTCTGCCCGAGCCACGCCCGCAAGCGCCAGCGTGGTCGCAATGGCTGCGATCAGCGTTCTCATTGTCCCCATCCTCGGCGCTGACGAAGACAGGGTAGCTGCGAAGGGCCAGCGGCTCTAGGCCCGGTTAGCCGCAACAACTCGGCGGCCGCGTCGTCAGGCCACGCTCTTCTTCGCGTACTCGGCGAATGCGATGGTTGCTTCAACGCTCCCGGGTCGTGGCGGGTCGTTCCAAGGGAGCGGGCGGTCGTCGATCGTTTGCTGGATAAGGCCGTGCCACCGTACGGGGAGCGCGGACTTCGCCCACTCGAGGGCGCTCTGCTTGGAGGTGACCTCGCCGGTGTCGAGTGTGTAGAGCATCCGGCAGAGGCTCGAGACTGCGTAGCGCTGCGACCAGGCGACTTCGTCGAAGGTCGTCCAGCTCAGCAGATCGGGCAGAAAGCGCCCGATCAGAACGCGCATCTTGCTGCGCAGGACATCAGCAGGGACTTCGGCCACGAACTGCCTTGCTTCGGTGCCTGCGAGCGTAATCCCGCGTTCGCGCAAAGTCCAACGGACGTCTTCGCTGTTGCAGTGGGTCGACCACTTCATCTCCCGGTGCCCGCGGTCGACGTACAACCACTTCTGTTCCAGAGCCTCAAGGGTCTCAAGGTCTGCTCGTGGGGCGTACGAACCCTCGAGGTCATGTGGCCAGTGCCCATTGCGGGAAGGAATCTCGGCGTGAAGCTCGCGTAGCTCTCGCTCCTGTGCTGGCGTTACTCTCGCCTCGGTAACAACAAGGAAATCGCAATCGCTCTGGAGGTCACCGCCTCCAAGAGCGAACGAGCCGACGACGTAGGCGCCCACGAAGTTCTCATCGAGGATCAACTGGACGCGCGCCACGAGCTCCTGCAGTAGCTCGTTCAGGTCCGGAAAGACCGTCGGCGGCGACCCCTTTCCCTGAGCAGCGGGCACCACGGCATTCAAGCGGAGTTGCGACGCGCGCTTGACCCGAGGGCGGCGGGAACACTCCGCGAACAAACCCCTCGAAGTGCGATCGGCTAGGCAGGCAGAACGAGCACCGTCGAACGCCCCGTTGCTCTGAAACGACGTGGGGGGCCAGGCCGGGGAGAGGCTGAGGACAGACCTGCGGCCCATCCGCCTCATGGGCGAGACCTGACCCCCGCACCAATCTTTCGGACACAGACCCGTCAGTCCTGCCGAGGTTCGGTTTCGCAAAATGCAAACCGAGCTAGGCATCCCGACGCCGTCGTTGTAGGCTCGGAAGTCGAGCGAAGGAGGCTGACGTGCGGATCGAGTCGGCGGTGACATCTCTGACGTGGATTCCCTCGGAAGCGATTGAGGGCATGCCGAAGCTGCCATTCGAGCTTGGCATCGCGCACTACGACGAACCGCCGTCAGACACACTCGGCGACCTCGACAAGCTCCGTGACGCGGACGCGTTTCGCGAAGCGAACGAACTCCGCGGCTGGATCGAGGTGAAAGACGCCCGAATCGTCGACTACGGGCATGAGGGGCGCGGGTTGATTGGCGTCACCCGCATACGGCTCGGCCCGAGTCGGCTCGCTTTTCCCGCCGTGGCGTTCCCGCTGATCCAGCCGGAGCCCGAGGTCGGTGACGGCTGGGTTCGATTTGTCCAGACTGCCGGTGGACGGATGGGTTTGCCGGCTCCTCGGCGAGTGCGGGGAAAACCGTACTTCCAGCTCGCCTCGGCCTCGGCGTGGACGACGCTCCAGCTCGTCCTCTATGCGGACGGTCGATCAAAGGGATCGCTCGTCGGCGCAAGCCCGTTCCCCCGCCACTGGGTCTATGACCACGAAGGGCGACTCGTGGAAAAATCGGGAACGATCGACTTCGAGAAGTGGTACCGCGAGTCGTACGGAGAGCAGACGCCGTGGGGTGGCGAGGACACCCCTGCACTTGTCACGGCGGTCGAGACCGAGATTGAACGCGCGCTCTCGGAGTCGGTGATGAAGATCTACACCAAGCTTCCGAGGCGCCGCCTCGAAGCAGGAGAGACACTGATTGAGCAGGGAGCGGAGGACGACGACGTCTTCCTGCTTCTTGACGGCGTCCTCGACGTTGAGGTCGACGGCGAGATCGTGGCCGAGGTCGGGCCGGGCGCGTTCGTGGGTGAGCGCGCGGCCGTCGAAGGCGGCGCGCGCACTGCGACCTTGCGGGCGATGACGCCGTGCCGCGTCGTCGTGCTCGAGTCGGAGATGCTCAGCAAGAGCAAGCTGACTGAGCTCGCGTACTCGCGCCGCAAAGCGGAGACCTGATCGGCTCCCCTTCCTGTGGGTTCTGGGCCGAAGAGACAGCTATTTAGGCGGGCTGGTCTTCCAGGGGGCTCAGCCTGGCGGCGGACGGTCCTGCCCCCGTCCGCGCGGCAGGTTAGGTAGGCAGATCCAACTAAGCAGTTCCTCGTTCGGGGGTTGCACTGCTAGCGCAGAGGGTAAGGATGCTGTCAAGCGGGTCGATTTGCGGTGTCTCCCGTGAAACTGCGGTTTTGCACATTCGAATCAACCATCCCGAGGCGTTGCCGGATCTCGTGACCGCGCTCTCCAAGCGCGCTCACTTTGTCTTGGGAGCGGTCGGAACTGATGTTGTGACCGTCGGCGTACTGGGTTCGTTTGCGGACGGTGGCGAAGGCGACTTGAGGCGTTTCCTGTGCGCGTGGAGCGCCCAGCGACCTGGAATCGAGACGGACATCCAGATCGATGAATTGGGAGCCCTGATCGTGCTCCCGATCCCGTTACCAAGAGCCGACATCAACGACGCCGGGCTTGTCCGCGACTAGCGTCTGCGGTTTCGAGCTTTTCTAGGCGTTCGTGTGGGGTCTGTCGGTTCGGAGCGCCGAACGTACGCGTGCCGCGTCGGGGCCAAAACGAGCCTTCTGGGTGGGGGTTCTTTCGGCTGCGACGGTTGATGATCTGTCTGGGCTTCGGGGGTGCTGCGGCGTCCCCGAGGCTCTTTTCATTCGGTGCGTGCCGCGTGGTGGCCGTGGCTAACGCTTGCCGAACACACCCGCCATCGTGCGCGGCGCAACGCGTTAGGTTCCAGGCCGCCCGCTAGGCGGGACGTCTCAGGTCGCTGAGCGTGAGGAGCGCACCGACGACGAAGATCGCCGTCGCCAGGTAGACGAGGCCGAGGTGGCCAAGTGTGTCGAACCCCCAGGGATAGTGCGCCGGCAGAGCGACGGCCAGTGCGAGCACCGGTGCCGACACCGCGCCGACCCAAGCCCAGAGATACCTCCTACGGACGCCGAACCAGCTGAGGAACACGATCGCGAGGCCGGTTGCGGCGATGAACCCCGATAGGGCGATGTGTAGGTGGCTGATGTAGTGGTACAAGTCGTTGTCGAAGGCGTTGATGTCGTCCTTGCTGCTCGCCACCTGTTCCGATCCGATGCCTAGCTCGAGAAAGTCGGCCGTGAAGTTACGGATGAAGAAGATGATTCCGTACCCGATGAACGCCAGCCCCGCGATCGTCATCAGCCACGTCCCCCAGACGAGCTGACGCGACTCGCGCCGGTCTACCTCGGCCGTCGAGACGCTTGCCATCTGGCCGCGTGAACTCTCAGGGACACACCTCGCAGGAGATGAGGCGACCACGGGGCGTCAGCTCGTACGAGTCGCCGTCGTCATTGGTCCACAGGAATCCGATCACGATCGGCTCCCTGACGTCTCCGTGCTCGAAGCTGACGAGGACTTCGTCTCCCACCTCGGGGAGGACGAAAACGGGTAGGCCGTCCGCGTCGTACTGGATTACGGTGAGCGCGCCGTCGAGCCCGCGCACCTCGACGAACCGGCCCATCCCGTCGTAGCCGAAGCTGGTCGTGGTCGCGCCTGCAGTCACCGCGCTCAGGAGCGACCCGTCGTTGTCGTACGTGTACTCGATGGCGCGGCCGTCTGGGACGCTCGCCGCCACGATCGCGCGCTTGTCGTAGCTGTAGGTCGTCGCCTCACCGTTCAGGACGCGGCGCACGACGCGACCGCTGCTGTCGTAGCTGTACTCGACGGTCGACCCCGTGGTCGCGGCGGCTGTGAGTCGGCGGTGCTCGTCGTAGGTGTACCGTGTGACGGTCGTGCCGTCGTTCGCCGCGACGAGGTTTCCACGCGCGTCGTAGCTGTACCGGACGACCCGGGAGTCGGGGAGGCTCGCGGTCACCAGGCCCACGTCGGAGTACTCGAGGCGCGTATCGCCGGCGGAGACGACCCTCCCGAGCCCGTCGTACTCGTACCGCGTCACGCCACCGCTCGGGTCGACGCTTTGGACCAGCCGGCCTGCAGCGTCGTACTCGTACGATGTCGTGCTCCCGCCGGTCTGTGCTCGGACGAGCCGCCCGAGCGAGTCGTACGCGAACGACGTCGGCTCGCCGCCGTGGACGGAAACGGTCGACGTGAGTGAGCCGGACAGCGTCATCTCCACGCCGGGGAGCGCAACGGCGCAGTCGAGGTTGCCGTTCCGGCTGTGGAGGTCGATCGAGCAGATGGTCGAATCCGAAACAACGGCGGCGGAGCCGTTCACGAGGCCGGCGGCGAGGGCTGTCAGGAAGGCGAACGCCAGAGCCCGGAGACGCACCGCTCGAGCGTCCTCCTCCGGACGCTCGAAGTCAAGCGCCGGCGAGGAACGGCGACGCCCAAGCCGGGCCCCTGACGACGAACAAGGGGGCCAGGCCATGGCGAGACGGACCTGCGGCGCATCCGCCTCTGTGGGGTAGACCTGACCCCCGCTGACCTATTCGCTGGGTGCAGAGCAAATGCCTCCTCGTCAGGACAACGGCAGAGAGAAGGAAGTTCGCTACTCGACGATGCGAACGACCCAGACAACGAGGGCGACGACCCAGACGAGCTGGACTGCAACGACGAAGAGCATTGCAACGGCAACGGCTACGCGGGTCTTCGTCGGCTTCTGCGGGTGACGCGCCGCCGTTGCGTTGCCCTCAACCGGGATTGCTTCCGGTGGCAGCGCAGGCGGGAGACTCCCCTGAGTCTCGAGTCCCCGCTCCTCGTCCTCGCGTACTGTCAACGTCGACGCCGACTGTCGGCTGATGCCTCCTACTCAGAAGATCCCCGTGAGGAGGGAACCTTGCGCCTACCCGCTGTTCGGACTTAGGCGAGCCGAACCGGGCCGGCGCTCATCCGGCCGCCCGAGACCGTCGTGCCGATCAGCCGGGTGGTTGCTGTGGTGACCGGCTGAGGTCCGGTCCACGCCCCCTAGGGGCGAGGATCAGGGCAACGACGACGACCAGAACGTCGAGCAGGAGCCAGGCCGCCACGACGATGAGGAGCAGCTCGACGAGGAGCACGTCCCATCTTTACCGATTGGTCGCCGGATGTTTTCCACAGGCGCGGCGACTTCGGGTGCCCAGTCAGTGCCCGGACCGCGTC
>CAWFVN010000028.1:0-72451 GCA_963819225.1 uncultured Actinomycetes bacterium
GACTCGGATCCTAGGTCGCCCTTCGGACGGCGTCAAACCCCCAAAGGTCCGGGTCTAGCGCGGGCCCCAGCGGACGACGCTGGCCGCCCAGGTGTAGCCGGTTCCCGCGGCGAGGAGGAGGACGAGGTCGCCGTCCGCGAGCTCGCCGGCGCGGGCCGCTCGGTCGAGAGCGAGCAGCGGGTCGACGCCGCTCATATGCCCGGTGTCGTCGAGGTAGACCGTCCGCCCCGGGTCGACCCCGAGCGTCCGGACGAGCTCATCGTGCATCGAGCGCTTCGTGTGCAGACCACAGAGGAACGACACGTCGGTGAGCGTCGCGCCGGAGCGCTCGAGGGCGTCTTCCGCCGCACGGACGAAGTTCGGCAGGCTGACCTCGTCGAGCCGCTCCTTCATCGCGGACGGGTCGGCGACGTCGAGGAACCGGTAGCCGCCGTTCATGTCGACGCTGCCGCCCGATGGCACCTTCACCTGAAGCGAGAGCGAGCCGTCGGTGATCGCGTGCGAGGCGAGCAGCTCGTTGGCGGGCGCGTCGCGCTGCAAGAGCATCGCCACCGCGCCGTCGCCGAAGTTGAACATGAATCGCGAGCGCTCGTTCTCGTAGTCGAGGAGGTACGACTCACGCGAGGCGCCGACGAGCAAGAGGCTCCGCAGGCCGTCGTCCCCGACGAGGTAGTTGCGCGCGAGCCGGAGCGCCATCGGGCCGCCGCACGAGACGTTGGCGTACTCGAGCGCGAGCGCGTTCACGCAGCCGAGGCGGTGCGCGATCCACGGCGCGGCCTGCCAGACCGCGTAGTCGCGCCACATCGAGCCGAAGTAGACAACGGCGTCAATCCCAGCGGGATCGACGCCGTGCTCTTGGATCAGACGAGTTGCTGCGGACACGCAGAGATCGCTGACGTGCTCGTCCTCCGCCGCGATGTGCTTTCCGCGCAGGCCGAACTTCTCGACGAGCACCTGCTCCGGGATCCCGCTCGCGTCCGAGATCTCGGCCGCGGTCATCCACCGCTCGGGCAGGTAGGCGGCGCTCGCCGCGATCCCGACCGTCACGGGCGAGCCTCGAGCACGCAGCCGATGATCCGCTCGAGCTCGTCGAGAACCGCCTTCGGCATCTTGTCGCGGTTCTCCATCAGGATCCAGCGCATTCCGATCAGCTCGCCCATCCCCATCAGCGCCCACGCGGTGACGTTCGGGTCGACGTCGCCGATCTCGCCCGACTCGACCGCCTCGCGGAGCCCTTCGACGTAGCCCTCGGAGAGTCGGTCGTAGTGGTAGCGGAGCATCTCGGGCGAGACGAACTCCGCCTGGCGGATGATTCGGTAGAGCGCCTTGTGCTCGCTCGTGAAGCGGAAGTACGCGGCGAAGCCGAGCACCTCTGCCTCGACGCGAGTGGTGCCCTTGGACGACGCCTCCTTCATCGCGTGCCGCACGCGGCTGTTCAGGTCGCGGACGAGCTCGTCGAAGATCTGCTTCTTGCTCTCGAAGTAGAGGTAGAAGGTGCCCTGCGCCACGCCCGCGGCCTCGGTGATCTTCACGATCGACGCCTCGTGGAAGCCGACGTCCGCGAAGATCTGCTCCGCCGCCTCGAGCAGGCGGCCTCGCGTGCGCACTCCACGGCCGGAGAGCGTGCGGCCGTCGGCACCGAGCGGGAGCGCGGTCTCGGTCACGCCGGGACTCCCGCGCGCAGCTCGTCCTTCAGCACCTTGTTCATCCCCGAGCGCGGGAGCTCGTCGAGGAAGCGCACGGAGGCGGGCACCTTGAAGCGCGCGAGCCGCGTGCGGCACGCCTCGAGAACGTCATCTGCGGAGAGCGTCGCCCCGGGCTCCAGCACGACGAACGCGACGCCGACCTCGCCCCAGCGCTCGTCGGGCACTCCGAGCACCGCAGCGTCGGCGACGCCGTCGAGCGAGAGGAGCGCGTCCTCGACCTCGGCGGGGTAGACGTTCTCGCCGCCGGAGATGTACATCTCCTTGAGCCGGCCGCTGATGCGGTAGTAGCCCTCGTCGTCTCGCTCCGCGAGGTCACCGGTGCGCAGCCAGCCGTCGACCATCGTCTCCTCGGTCGCTTCGGGATTCCGCCAGTAGCCGGCGAAGACGTTCGGGCCGCGCACGAGCAGCTCGTTCTCGTCCGAGAGCGCGACCTCGACCTGCGGATACGGCTTGCCTGCGTAGCCGGCCTTGCGCACCGCGTCCTCCGGCGGCAGGCAGAGCACGTTCGGGGCGGCCTCGGTCAGGCCGTAGCCCTGCACGATCTCGACGCCGCGCTCGCGCCAGGTCTCGAGCAGCGCGACCGGCATCGCAGCGCCGCCGACGACCGCGCGGCGAAGCGACGAGAGGTCGGCGTTGGCGAACCGCGGCGACTGCGACATGAAGAGGTAGTTCGCAGGAACGCCCATCGTCGTCGTGATCCGCTTGCTCTCGATCAGCTCGAGGCAGCGGTCCGGCTCGAACGTGCGCTCGAGCACGACGCGCGCGCCCTTCCACCACGAAAGCAGCGCCTGGACGTTCCACCCGCCGCAGTGGAACTGCGGAAGCACCTGCAGGACGACGTCGTCACCCGAGATCCCGGTCGCGACGTCGAAGCCGACGTTCGTCCAGAAGCAGTTCGCGTGCGTGAGGAGCGCGCCCTTCGGCTTGCCCGTCGTGCCGGACGTGTAGACGAGGAGCAGCGGGTCGTCGTCCTGAGCCGAGTCAAGTAACAGACTGTCACTTGTCGTCGGCACGGCCAGCGGCTCGAAGGGACGGCCCGTCGCCTCGGCGAGCTCCGCGTACTCGGACTCGACGAGGAACAGCGCCGGCTCCGAGTCCTCGAGCTGGTACGCGAGCTCAGGGGCGCTCAAGCCGCCAGCTGAGCGGCGCGAGGATCAGCCCGAGCCGTGCGCAGGCGAAGAAGATCGCGACGTGCTCCGGCGTGTTCCCGGTCAGCGTCGCGACGCGGTCGCCGCGCTGCAGCCCCCGCTCGGCGAACGACGAGGCGAAGCGAGTCGCTGTGTCGCCAAGCTCGAGGTAGTCGAGCTCGCGGTCGTGGTAGTCGATCGCCACTCGGCCGGGCGTCGTGCGCGCGCGGTCCGTGAGCCAGCGACCGAGAGTCAGCCTCCCGCTCATGCCAGGAACTCCGCGACGGTGTCGGCGAAGCGCTCCGGCTGCTCCCAGAAGAAGAGGTGTCCGCACCCCGGGAAGAGTTCGACGCGCGCGCCGGGGATCCGCTCGGCGAGCAGCGCCGCGTTGCCCGGATCGACGACGGCGTCCTCGGTGCCGTGGAGGATCAGCGTCGGCGCGGCGATCTCGAGCCCGGAGCCGTCGAAACCCATTCCCGCGGCAGCCTGGCCCTGCCACCCGATCGGGTCGGGCGGGTTGGCGACACGGCGCTCGTAGAGGTCCGTCGACGAGCGACGCGTCGGCGTTCGGCGCGAGCGCGTTCTCGACGAAGCGCCGCATCGCGATCTCGGGCGCAAGCGTTGCGGCCTCCTGCATCAGCGCGACCGTCTGCGCAGGCATCGGCACCGCGCCGGTGCCGCCGGAGCGTCGTGCACGCGAGCACGAGCCGGTCGACGCGGTCGGGGAAGGCCGCGGCGAGCTCCTGCGCGGCCATCCCTCCGAGGCTCGCGCCGACGACGTGAGCGCGCTCGACACCCGCGTCGTCGAGCACGGCGATCGCCGTCCTCGGCGAGCTGGCGCGCGGTGTACGGAGGGGGCGGCACGTCGCTCTCGCCGATCCCGCGGTTGTCGAAGTTCAGGACGCGGAACCGCTCGGCGAGCGCAGGAACGACCGGGTCCCAGCTCCAGCGCGCGTACCCGATCCCCTGCATGAGCAGGAGCGCCGGCCCTTCGCCGGACGACTCGTAGGCGATGCGCACGCCGGCGCTGTCCGCGAACGTCGCGCTCACGCTCCGGCCTCCGCCTCGCGCCCGACGCGCTGCTCGAGGAGCCGCAGGCCGCGCCGGCGACCGCGCCCGCCGATTCCCGCGAGCCCGCCGGGCAGGAAGAAGACGATCAGGATGAAGAGCACGCCGAGCACGAAGAGCGGCTCCGAGAGCGGGATCCGGAGCACGGAAGGCAGATCCTGGATCCGCTCGTTGTCGACGAACGCCGGGAGGCGCTGGTCGAGGAAGGTGTAGAGGAACGCGCCGAGGATCGGCCCCCAGAGGGTGCCCGTGCCGCCGATCACGACCATCACGAGCAGCGACAGCGTGAAGGACGCGGAGACGACCTGCGGCGACGCACCGGTTCCGAGCAGCAGCAGGTAGACGATCCCGCCGAGCGTCGCGAGGAACGACGCGATCACGAACGACAGGAGCTTGAACGCGAAGGGCCGCAGACCGATCACCTCGACGCGCTGCTCGTTCTCGCGGATCGCCCGCCAGACGTGTCCCGGTGACGAGGCGAGCGACCAGCGCACGACGAGCACGACGAACACGAGGTAGCCGAGCGCGAGCCAGTAGAGGTGCTTCGTGTTCACGACGCCGACGAGCGCAGACGGGAGCTTCTCGTACGCGAGCGGCAGCCCCTCCTCCCCGCCGGTCAGGTTGTTCGGGTTCTTCTGCACGAGCACGACCCCCGCCTGCGCGAACGCGAGCGTGACCATCGCGAACGCGATCCCGCTCACGCGCAGGCTGACCGAGCCGACGACGATCGGCAGGACGATCCCGACCGCGAGCGTCGACCAGCACCGCCTGCCAGAGCTCCCAGCGCTCGAGCGCGATCGCCATGACATAGACGCCCGCCGCGAAGTAGAGCGCGTGGCCGAACGAGAGCAGGCCGGTGTGCCCGAAGAGCAGGTCGTAGCTCATCGCGACGCCTGCGAAGATCAGGCAGAGGCCCAGCAGCGTCAGCGTGCCGGGGCTGTCGAGCGGCGACGAGAAGATCCCGTGCGTGTCCCACGACAGCGTCGGCACCGCCGCGAGAAAGACGAGCACGGCGAGCGCGAAGACGATGCCGGCCGCGCGTCTCAATGCGCCAGCTGCCATTTGCCCGCGAGCCCGCTCGGACGGACGAGCAGCGTCAGCGCGAGCAGCATGATCACCGCGAGATCGCCGACGCCGGACGACGCGTAGTAGTTCGCGTACTGCTGCGTCAGCCCCACGATGACTGCGGCGACGGCAGAGCCGGCGATCGAGCCGAGGCCGCCGATCACGACGACGATGAACGCGAAGATCAGCAGCGACGTGCCGCGCTCGGGGTCGATCGCGCCGAAGTACACGCCGGAGAGCACCCCGGCGAGCGCGGCCGCGATCCCGCCGAGTGCGAAGACGAGCGTGAACGCCTTGCGCACGTCGATGCCGAGCGCGGTCACCATCGCGCGGTTCTCGACGCCCGCGCGGATGATCAGCCCGTAGCGCGTGTAGCGGAGGAACGCGAGCAGGCCGATCAAGACTGCGACCGCGACGCCGATCTCGACGAAGCGGTCGTTCGGCACCTCGGCGCCGAGCACCGACGTCGTCTCGTAGAGCCAGCCCGGCACCTCGAAGATCCGCTCCGTCGGCCCCCAGATCCCCTGCAGCAGCGCGACCAGCGCAAGTGACAGGCCGACGGTCACGAGCACCTGCTCGATGTGGCGCAGGTAGAGCGGCCGGATCAGCACGAGCTCGACGAGCACGGCGAGCACGCCGCCGACGATCAGCCCGAACAGGCTCGCGAGCAGGAAGCGCGGCAGCACCGATTCGATCGTCCCCGCCAGCC
Organism: uncultured Actinomycetes bacterium; assembly: GCA_963819225.1. Lineage (GTDB taxonomy): Bacteria > Actinomycetota > Thermoleophilia > Gaiellales > Gaiellaceae > JACCTU01. The sequence goes on from CAWFVN010000028.1 coordinate 5,676, forward strand.
GGTCCGAGAACCACCACGCCGCATACGCGCCGACGGAGAGGAAGGCGCCGTGCGCGAAGTTCAGCACGCCCATCAGCCCGTAGATGAGCGACAACCCCGACGCGATCAGGAAGTACATCGCGCCGAGCCCGAGGCCCGTGATCGTGAGCAGCACGAAGGTGCTCATCCGGCGACCCCGAGCGAGCGGCGAACCTGCGCCGGGTCGGCGAGCAGTGCACGTGCGTCGCCTCGATGGACGACGCGCCCCTGGTCGAGGACGACCGCCTCGCGTGCGATCCGCCTCACCACGCCGAGGTTCTGCTCGACGAGCAGGATCGTGGCGAACTCGCTCGCGCGCTCGAGCACGTCGGCGACCTGCGTGACGAGAAACGGCGCGAGCCCCTTCGTCGGCTCGTCGATCAGGAGCAGACGGTTGTCGTTCAGCAGGGCGCGGGCGATCGCGAGCATCTGCTGCTGCCCGCCCGAGAGCGTCCCGGCGCGCTGGCGTCCGCGCTCGCGCAGCTCGGGAAAGAGGTCGTAGACGAGGTCGTAGCGCGGCTCGTCGTCGCGCTCGGCGAGGCGGAGGTTCTCCTCGACGCTCAACCCGGCGAAGACGTCGCGATCCTCGGGCACGTAGCCGACGCCCTGCCGCACGACCGAGTGCGTCGGAAGCTTCCGGATGTCCTCGCCGTCGAGCTCGATCTTCCCGCGACGCGGGACGAGGCCCATGATTCCGCGGAGCGTCGTCGTCTTGCCGACGCCGTTGCGGCCGAGCAGCGCCGTGACCGTGCCTTCCGCGACCTCGAACGAGACTCCTTGCAGGACGTGCGACTCGCCCAGGTAGCAGTGGACGTCGTCGAGCACGAGCACGGTCGCGCGCTCTGCCGCGACCGCCGTCACAGCGGCTCTCCGAGGTACGCCTCCTGCACCTGCGCGTTCTCCATCACGCGCTGCGGTGTGTCGATCGCGAGCAGCGCGCCGTGGTGCATGACGGCGATGCGATCGGCGAGGCCGGTGACGACGCCGATGTGGTGCTCGACCATCAGCACCGTCTTGCCGTCTTCCTTGTGCACCGAGCGGATCACGTCGACGAGGCCCGGAACGTCGCCCGCGCTGACGCCGGCCATCGGCTCGTCGAGCAGGATCACGTCCTTGTCGGCCGCGAGCAGCATCGCGAGCTCGAGCTTGCGCTTGTCGCCGTGCGGGAGGGAGCCCGCGGCGACCGCCTCCCGATCGCCGAGCCCGACCCGCCCGAGCGCCCACTGCGCGCGCTCGATGGCCTCGCCGAGCGACGACGCGCGGCGCCAGATCCGCAGCGCGCCGCCGCGGCTCGCCTCCACGGCGAGCCTGACGTTCTCGAGCACGGGCAGCAGCGGAAAGACGCTCGAGATCTGGAACGTGCGGCCGAGCCCGGCCTGCGTGCGCTTGTGCACCGGCTCGTCCGTCACGTCGCGGCCGGCGAGCTCGATCCGCCCCGAGGTCGGCCGCATCAACCCGGAGAGCAGGTTGAAGAGCGTCGTCTTGCCGGCCCCGTTCGGCCCGATGATCCCGAGGAACTCGCCCGAAGGCACCTCGAGCCCGACACCGGCGACGATGGTTGCGCCGCCGATGTCGAGCCCGAGGTCTCGAGTCCTCAGGATCGGGGAGTCCGCCAACGACCTACGGGAATTGCTTGGCCGCCGGCGCGGTGTTGCCGGCAGCGAACGTCTTCACGGGCACCGCCCGCCACTTGCCGTTCACCTGGCGCGTGCGCACCTGGAACATCGGCTGCAGCATGGCATGGTCGGACTGCCGGATCCGCTGCGCACCCTTCGGCGCAGCGAACTGCCAGCCCTCGAGCGCGCTGATCATCCGCTCGACGTCGTCACCGCCCCGCGTGACCGCCCGCGCGATCATCTGCGCGGTCACGAAACCGTCCGGCGTGAAGATGTCCGGTATCTGGTTTCGCCGCTTCATCTTCGCCACGAGCCAGTTGTTGACCTTGTTCTTCGGCGCCTCCGCGACGTAGTGCGAGAGGAAGTTCAGCCCGGCGACGAAGGTGCCCCACGTGGCGCGCTCGGCGAGCCCCGTGGCGACCGTCGTGCCCCTGATCGTGCCCTGCTGCTCGAGTGCACGCCACATCGCGGTCGCGGTCGTGCCGGCCCAGGCGACGAAGAGCAGGTCGGGGTTGGCCTGCGTCGCGCGCTGTGCGAACGGCGTGAAGTCGTTCGCCGACAGCGGTACGAGGATCGAGGAGACGGTGTGACCCGCCCCGCCGAGGATCGCGCGGACGGCCGCGACGTTGCCCTGGCCGAACACGCTGTCCTGCGCGAAGACGACGACCCGGCGACCGACGCCGCTGCCGAGGATGCCCTTCGCGGCCAGCACGTCCTGCGTGCTCTGGCGGCCGGCCCGGAACGTGTACCGGTTGAGCCCGGTGACCGCGTCCGTCGCCGCGGGCCCGCTGATGAACAGCACCTTGTTCTGCGCGGCGAGCGGCGCGACCTGGAGCGCGACACCGGACGACGTGGAGCCGCCGATGATCTTGTAGCCCTGGCCGATCAGATCGCGTGCTGCGGAGACCGCCTTCGCGGGATCGCCCGCGTCGTCGACGTACTGGATCTGCACGCGACGACCGTTGATCTTGCCCGTCCCCTTCGTGACGTACTCCATGCCGAGCGTCAGGCCCTGGCGGAACTGCGCGCCGTACGCCGAGAGGAGGCCCGTGCGTGAGTAGACGATGCCGATCTTGACGGGGGCAGCAGCCTGCGTGCCCTCCGTGCTCCGTGTGCCTGCGCCCGCAGTGCCTGCAACGGCCGCGAGTGAAAGCACGAGGACGACGACGAACGCCGCCCAGACCTTCCGATGCATGAGACTCCCTTCGGAAACTGAGACCCGATTCAGGTCTCGTCTTATGCCAGATCGAAGCGGCCGGGTCAAGGGCGGGCACCTTGTAGCCTCCCGCCGGTGGAGGCCGCGTTGACCCCGGATCCCCGCCGCTGGAAGGCCCTGGTGCTCGTCTGCGCGGCGTTCTTCATGGTCGTGCTCGACGTCTCGATCGTCAACGTCGCGCTGCCCTCGATCGCCGAGGACCTCGAGCTCTCGCAGTCGACGCTGCAGTGGATCATCACCGCGTACTCGCTCGCGTTCGGCGGTTTCCTCCTCCTCGGCGGGCGCGCGGCCGACGTGCTCGGCCGGCGGAAGGTGTTCATCGCCGGGATGGCGCTGTTCACGTTCGGCTCGCTGATGTGCGGCTTCGCGCAGAGCGGCGCCTGGCTGATCGCGTTCCGGGCGCTGCAGGGGCTCGGTGGCGCGATCGTGTCGCCCGCGACGCTCTCGATCATCAACGCCGCCTTCCGGCACGGCGGCGCAGAGCGAAACAAGGCGTTCGGCATCTGGGGCGCGGTCGCAGGGAGCGGCGCGGCGGTCGGCGTGCTCCTCGGCGGGCGTGCTGACCGAGTACTTCGGCTGGCAGTGGATCTTCTTCGTCAACGTGCCGGTGGGGATCGCGATCATCGCGCTCACCTCTCGACTGGTTTCGGAGGGACGCGCCGAGGACGTCGACCCGCACACGGATCCCCTCGCTGCCCTGCTCGCGACGGCCGGGCTCGTGTCGTTCGTCTACGCGATGTCCCGCGCGCCCGAAGCGGGCTGGGCCTCGCTGCAGACGATCGGGCTGACGATCCTCGCGGTGGTCCTGATCACGATCTTCTTCATCAAGGAGGCCAGAACCGACTCGCCGCTCTTGCCGCTCGAGCTGTTCAAGGTTCGTCCGGTCGCGGTCGCCAACCTCGTCGGCTTCTGCATCGGCGGCGCGATCTTCGGCGGCTTCTTCCTGCTCAGCCTCTACATGCAGCAGGTGCTCGGGTATTCGCCGATCGAGGCCGGCGTCGCGTTTCTCGCGACCGCGGGCACGACGATCCCGGCGGCCGGAGCGGCGCAGGCGCTCATCACCCGCGTCGGCGTCAAGCCGGTGATGGCGACGGGGCTCGCGCTGACGGCCTTCGCGTACCTCTGGTACACGCAGCTCCCGCCGGACGGCACGTTCTGGCGCAACCTGTTCGTGCCCTTCGTGCTGAGCGGCGTCGGGCTCGCGTTCGTCTTCATCCCCGTCTCGCTCGCCGCGCTCGCGAACCTCCAGGAGCGCGTCGCGGGCGTCGCGTCCGGGCTCCTCAACACCTCGCAGCAGATCGGCGGCGCACTCGGCGTCGCGATCGCCGCGACGATCGCGAACACGCACACGAAGACGCTCCTCGCTGAGGGCACCGATCAGGCAGCCGCGCTCACCGGAGGCTTCAACTGGGCGTTCTGGGTGGGCAGCGCCTTCGCGATCGTCGGCCTCACGGTCACGCTCCTGATCCTCAGGCGCAGCGACGTGCCCGCCGTTCCTTCCTAGCCCGCGACCCTCGAACGAGGGTGCAGCGACGTTGCCAAGAGTACGACTGATGGAGGGTAAGGCAGGCGAGCGGCCGCGCCTTCGAACCCGCCAACTCCGAGGAGCTCGTTCGTGGTCACTCTCAAGCACGTTCGCCGAGGCTGGACGCTGGTCGTCGTTGCTTCGATGTTCGCCTTCGTCCTCGCGACCAGCGCATCGGCGCATCGCTCGGAATTTCGCCCCGGAACCTGGCCGTCGCAGACGGTGCTGATCGGCTACTCGAGCGAGCATGCGCTCGAGACGGCGCTGCGAGGACGCAACGCACGCGTCGTCGCGCGTGTCCCCGCGCTCCACACCGTCGCGGTCGACCCCTCGGGTGACGCCGCGTCGTTTGCCTCCGACCTCGCGGGCGCAGGCGGCATCGACTTCGTCCAGGCGCCGGTTCCCCGTCGCCACTTCGTGGAGCCGGGGCTCGCGCCGGCCGCGGTTCCCGGCGGGTCCTACCAGTGGCAGTACGCGCTCACGGGCGCCGACCGCGTGCCCGACCGAATCGCCCGCGCGGCGGCCGGGGTTCGGGTCGCCATCGTCGACTCCGGTGCCGACCTCAGCGCGCCGGACCTCCAGGCGAAGAATCCCCTCACCTACAACGCGGTGAACAACTCACGCGACGTCGCCGACCCGGTCGGGCACGGCACCTTCGTTGCCTCGCTCGCCGCCGGCTCGGCTTCGAACGGCGAGGGCATGGCGGGAGTGGCAGGCGAGGCACAGCTGACCACGATCAAGGCGAGCCTGGAGGGAATGTTCACCGACTTCGAGGTGGCCGCCGCGATCGCGTACGCCGTCGACACCGGCGCAAAGGTGGTCAACCTCAGCGTCGGCGGCACCAAGTCGTCGCAGACGGAGCGTCGGGCGATCGAGTACGCGGTCGCCAAGGACGTCCTCCTCGTCGCTGCCGCCGGCAACGAGGCGCTGAAGGGAAACCCCGTCGAGTATCCCGCCGCGCAGCTGCAGCCGGTCGGGTCGAACGGCGCGGGCGGCTACGGGCTCTCCGTCGGCGCCTCGACGAGCACCGGCGCGCGCGCCGAGTTCTCGAACCACGGCTCCTACATCTCCCTCGCCGCCCCGGGCGAAGAGGTCTTCGGCGCGATCTCGAAGGATTCGTCGCCGCTGGACTACCCGCGCGTGAAGCTCCCCGGCTCGGCGAAGGGGCTCTACGGCTACAGCAGCGGCACGTCGTTCGCGGCGCCGCAGGTCGCCGGAGCCGCCGCGCTCGTCTGGGCCGCGAACCGCGCGCTCAGCTCGCGTCAGGTCGCGGACATCCTCAAGCAGACCGCGTCGGGCGGAGGCAGCTGGAACCCGGAGCTCGGGTACGGCGTGATCAACGTCGCGGCCGCGGTCGTGGTCGCGGGCAACACACCCGCCGTCTCGCTCAAGGCGGACAAGTTCAACGACACCGCGCGCCTGAGCTGGCGCGGCACGACCGGCAGGGAGCGTGCGTACCGCATCCTCTCGCTCGGCCCGGCAGGCAAGGAGAAGGTGCTCGTGCCGAGCACCACCGAGACGTCGCAGATCATCCAGGCCGCCAAGGGCGTGACGCACACGTTCGTCGTCGAGTCGCTCGATGCGGGGGGCGCGGTGATCGCCCGCTCGGGGCGGGCGGTCGTGACGCTCGGGCAGGCGAAGGCCGCGTTGGTCCTGACGCCGTTCAAGTTCACCGAGCGTGGGAAGCGCTACTCGGTCGTGATCGGGATGCTCGCCGCCAACGCTCCGGACGTGAAGGTCGGACAGCGCCAGATCGTGCTCGAGCAGCGGTTCCGAGGGCGCTGGCGGTTCGCTGGGGTTCAGGCGACGGACGTGGCGGGCCGCGTGATCTGGGTCGTGCCACCCGGCCGCCACACGATCCGCGCGATCTTCCGCAAGTCCTCGGAGCTCCGGCGGCGAGCAGCCGAGCGCTGACGGTGACCGGCTAGCCGCGAACCGCGCCGGCCGTCAGGCCGAACGCGACGCGGCGCTGCACCAGCGCGAAGAAGATCACGATCGGCAGCGACGTCAACGTCGCCGCGGCCATCAGCGGCCCCCACGCCGTGCCGCGTGACGTCGTGAACGACGCGAGCCACACCGTCAGCGTCTGGTTCTCCTGGCTGCTCAGCAGCACGTACGCGAAGATGAACTCGTTCCAGGCCTGCACGAACGCGAAGACCGACGTCGCGACGAGGCCGGGCGCGATCAGCGGCAGCAGGATGCGCACGAACGCGCCGAAGCGCGTGCAGCCGTCGACCATCGCCGCCTCCTCGAGCTCGCGCGGGATCCCCATCACGAACCCGCGCAGCGTCCAGATCGTGAAGGGCAGGACGAAGGTCAGGTACGTCACGATCACGCCGCTCAGCCGGTCGACCTGGTCGACGCGCGCGAGCAGCACGTAGAGCGGGATGATCAGCGCGGTCGCGGGGATCATCTGGACGCCGATGATCAGGGCGATGAACGCCTTGCGGCCGTAGAAGTGGAACCGCGCGATCGCGAGCGCGGCGAGGAAGCCGATCACGAGCGAGAGCACGACGACGACGCTCACGATGATCACGCTGTTCTTGACGTTGTCCCAGAAGTACGGACGGTGGATCGCGTCGTCGAAGTTGTCGAGCGTCCACGGGGACGGGATCCACTTCGGGTCGAAGCGCAGGACGTCGCGACCGGGCTTGAACGCCGTCGCCGCCATCCAGTAGACGGGGAAGATCATCACGACGAGGACGACCAGACCGATCGCGTTCGCGATGAGCCGCTGGCGGTTGCGGCGGTTGCGCACGTCGAAGGACGTGCGCACGCGTGCGGCGACGGCGCTCAATCGATCTCCGAGATGCGGATCATCTGCCGCACGTAGACGAAGCTGACGCCGAGCATCAGCAGCACCATCACGACCGCGATCGCCGCGCCGAGCCCGTACTGGCTGAGCCGGAACGACTCGACGAACGAGTACACGCCGAGCAGGTAGTAGTCGGGGCTCGGGCGCGCCTGGAGCATGATCCAGACCTGGTTGAAGACCTGGAAGTCCCAGATGATCGAGAGGCTCGCGACGATGATGAAGATCGGCTTCACGAGCGGGAAGGTCACTCGCCGGAAGACGTCCCAGGCCCGAGCCCCGTCGACCTCGGCGGCCTCGACGAGCTCCTGCGGCACCTGTGAGAGGCCCGCGTAGATCGTGATCGCCGCGAACGGGATCGCGCCCCACACGACGCACGCCGTGATCACCGCGAAGCCGGTCCAGGGGTTGTCGAACCAGTTGTAGTGAATGAGGTCGACGATGTGCAGCTTCGTCAGCGTCCAGTTGAGGACGCCGAACTCGAAGTCGACCATCCACTGCCAGACCGCGATCGCCACGGTGACCGGCGTCGCCCAGACCCAGACGAGCCCGACGAGGAGCGCCGAGCGCATGTACTTGCCCATGCGCGCGAGCAGCAGGGCGATCAAGGTCGCGAAGAGCATCGTCAGCCCGACGTTCACGGCGGTGAAGACGACCGTCCGCACGACGATGCGCCAGAACTCACCGTCGCCGAGGATGTGCCGGTAGTTGTCGAGCCCGGTCCACGTGCCGCGGTGCGCGATCAGCTCCTCGAGCCCGTAGTGCTCGAAGGAGATGCGCCCGAGCCACCAGAGCGGCCACGCGAGCACCCCGACGAGCACGACCAGCGTCGGGAGGAGCAGGAGGTACGGCGGCGCGACCGCCCGGATGGCCTCGCCGAAGGTGCGGCTCGGCCGCCGAGAGGAGGTAGGAGTCCCGATCTCGGCGGCCGGGGCCGCGGCCCGGGGAGCGGCGCTCATTGCCCGCCGCTCCCCGGGTGTCGCGTCACCGTGCGTTCAGGATCTGGGTGATCTGCGCGCTCGCGCGCGTGGCCGCCGCTCTGACCGTCCGGCGTCCGGTGAAGATCTCCGCGAGCATGTTCTGCAGAGTCTGGGCGTTCTCGACGTTCACCCAGTTCGGCGCCGTGGGCACGAACCAGCTCGACGTCGCCGCGCGGGCGAAGGGAGCGAGGGTCGGCTTGCTGGCGTTGATGTTGACGAGCGAGGTCGTGTTGGGGATCACGCCCGCTGAGCTCGTCAGCTGACGCATCGACGGGGTCGCCGTGTAGGCGCGAATCCAGTCGATCGCCAGCGCACGGTTGCTGCTCGAGGCCGGGATCGCGAGATCCGAGCCGCCGAGGAACGTCGGCATGAACTTGCCCTTGTTGTGGCTCGGCATCGGGAACGCGCCGAGCACCGGAGCGAGGGCAGGATCGCCGATCTTCGGGTCTGAGATCAGGCCCCATTCCCAGCCGTTCGCGATGTCCGCGCCGACGTGGCCCTGGGAGAACACGGTCCACTGCTCGGCCTCGGTGCCGGAGCGGTTCGCCCGCGAGAGCGCGAGCACCGTGGACTTGAGCTTCGTCAGCCCGGCGAGTGCCTGGGGAGAGTTGAGGGTTCCGACCCATTTGCCCTTCTTGAAGCGCGCGATCGCTCCGCCGTAGTCATAGACGAACGACATCCCGGCGTACCAGTACTTGCCCGGGAAGTAGAGCGCGGAGTAGTTCCGATCGCTCTTGTGCCGCGCCATGACCTTCTTGCCGGCGGCGACGAACGCGTCGAGCGACGCGGGCGCCTTCCGCATGCCCACGGCGCCGTAGTGATCCTTCCGGTAGATGACCGCACGAGCACCGGCGTAGTACGGCACGCAGTAGAGCCGGCTCTGGTACGTGCACGAGCCCTTGAGCGCGTTCAGCCAGGTCTTGTTGTTCGGGAAGCGTGCCTTGCTCGCCGTCAGGTTCGCGAGCGCGCCCGCCGCCATGTACTTGGTCGTCTCCGTGTTCCCGAGCTCGACCACGTCCGGAGCACGGCCGCCCGCAAGAGCTGCGTCGAGCTTCGTCAGATGCTCGCCCCAGGTCTGGATCTCGACCTTGACGTTGACGTCGGGGTGCGAGGCCTCGAACGCGCGGTTCGCAGCGCTGACCACAGCAGCCCAGTCGGGCCCCTGTGCATCGGTCATCAACCAGACCGTGAGGGTTGTTGCACTTGCGCCGTCGGTTCTGGCGCCTGCCGTCGGCGCCCCGGCGGCAACAGCAAGCGCGAGAGCCGCGGCGAAGACGTAACGAAGTTTCATTGCCGTCCTCCCGCGAGGTCGGCGAGCGACTGGTGGCCGGGCCGCGCGCCGAGTGGTTCGTACCAATAGGCCACGGCGGGAGCATCGCACGATCGGATCCTCCCTGTCAAGACCACTTCTGCACTTTCCGCTCCGAAAGCGGGGAAAACCGCCCGCATGACGCCAAGAATGGTACTGACCAGCCCGCTCAGCGGGCCAGCGTGACCTTCTGGAGCCCCTGCGGGTGGTCCGGGTCGTAGCCCTTGGCGAGGGCGAGCGCCCGCGCGAAGAGCTGGCCCGGGAGCACCGAGAGCAAGGGCGACAGGAGCGGCAGCGGGGGCTCGGGCGTCGGGAGCCGGAACGAGGCGTCGAGCTCGCCGGCGGCGGCCCCGCTCGCGACGACACCGGCCCCGGCGGCGCGGGCGCGGGCGACCGCCTCGCGCACCGCCTGGAGGTTCTCGTCCCGCGACGCGATCGCCCAGACCGGGAAGAGCGCGTCGAGCGCTGCGACCGGCCCGTGGGCGAACGCGGTGGCGGTCATCGGCTCGGCGGCGATCCGGCAGGTCTCGAGCAGCTTGAGCGCGATCTCGCGCGCGGTCGCGAGCTCCGTCCCGCGTCCGATCACGAACATCCGCCCGACGAAGGCGAAGGAGACCGCGAGCTCCGCCACGGCGGCCTCGAGCTCGGGGAGCGACTCCTCGATCAGGTCGGCCACCCGAGCCACCCCGTCGGCGAACTCCTTCCCCCGGCCGGCGGCGTGCGCAGCGAGCAGCGCGAGCGACGCGACCGTGTTCAGGTAGGTCTTCGTCGCGGCGATCGACCGTTCGGGCCCGGCGGCGAGCGGCAGGACTGCCTCGGCGGCAAGGCCGAGCGCCGAGTCCGGGTCGTTCGTGACCGCGACGGTGAACGCGCCGTGATCGCGTGCGCGCGCCACGTACTCGACGACGTCCGGCGTGCGTCCGGACTGCGACAGCGCGAGCACGCACGAGCCGGTGTGGTCGAGCTTCGCGTCCGAGTAGACCGTCAACGAGATCGAGTCGCGCAGCGCCGTCCAGCCCGGCAGCAGGCCGAACGCGTAGACGCCGTACGACGCCGCGTTGTCGGAGGAGCCGTGGGCGACGAGCCTGACGAGCGTCCGGTTCGTGCGGCCGGCCTCCGCGGCGACGTCGGCGAACTCGGTCTCGTGCGTGAGCAGCCGTCGCAGCGCCGCCGGCTGCTCGCGGATCTCGTCGAGCAGCGCCGCGCCGGGCGGCTCCGGCGGCACGGGCTCAGGCAGCGACAAGCGCCTCGCCCCCGACGAGCACGCGGTCGACTTCGAGGTTGTCGTCGAGCACGACGACGTCGGCGCGCACGCCGCGTTCGATCCGCCCGACCTCGAGCTCGCCGACGACCCGCGCGGGGACCGACGTCGCCGCGGAGAGCGCGTCCGCGAGCGGCACGCCGAGCGCGTGAAGGTTCCGAACGGCCTGCAGCATCGTCAGCACGCTCCCGGCGAGCACGTCCTGCGAGCTCCGCGCGCTGCCGTCGCGCACCTCGACCTCGACGTCGCCGAGCCGATAGCTGCCGTCGCCCTGCCCCGCGCCTGCCATCGCGTCCGTGACGAGCGCGAGCCTGCCCGCGGCAGCGCGCCAGACGAGCAGCGCGGTCTCGTCCGCAACGTGGTGCCCGTCGAGGATCAGCTGGATGACGACGTCGTCGCGCACGAGTGCCGCGCCTGCGATGCCCGGGTCGCGGTGCCTGAACGGCCGCATCGCGTTGAACAGGTGCGTGACGGAGAGCGCGCCGCGGTCGAACGCCGCCTCGGCTTCCTCGGCCGTCGCATCGGTGTGGCCGCAGGAGACGGAGACGCCGCGCGCGAGCAGCAGGTCGATCAGCTCGAGCGCGCCCGGAAGCTCGGGCGCGAGCGTGACGAGGCGAACGGGTCCCGCGTCGAGCAGCCGCTCGAGCACGTCGGGGTCCGGGTCGAGCCGTCCCGCGAGCAGATGCGTGCCCATGCGCGCCGCGGCGAGGAACGGGCCTTCGACGTGCACGCCGAGGACCCGCGGGCCGCGCGACTCGCGTGGGACTTCGCGCAGCGAGGCGGCAAGCGCAGGCTCCGGCGCGGTGATCAGCGTCGGGAGGTACGCGGTGACGCCCGTCTCGAGCAGCGCCTCGCCGGCGCGCTCGTACCCTGCGGCGTCGGCCGTCGCGAAGTCGACGCCGCCGAAGCCGTTCACCTGGAGGTCGACGAAGCCCGGCGCCGCGATCCCGCTCCGCCCGTTGCCTCGGCGAATGCCGTAGCGGGCGATGCGCCCGTCACGCACCTCGACGTCGCCCGGGACGAGCTTCCCGTCGACGAGCGCGGCTTCGACGCCCAGTCTCATTGCAGCGCCGCTCGCACGTTGTCGTCGGACGACGCGAGGCGTTCGCGCGCGGCCGCCGCGTCGACCCCGGCGAGCAGCGAGACGATCGCGACCTTCGCGCTCCCGCCCGCCGCTTCGAGCGCCTCGTCGGCCTGCCCCGCCTCGGCTCCGGTTGCGACCCGCACGATCGCGCGCACGCGCTCGCGCAGCTTCTCGTTCGTCGCTGCGACGTCGACCATCAGGTTGCCGTACGTCTTGCCGAGCCGGATCATCGAGACCGTCGAGAGCATGTTGAGCACGAGCTTCTGCGCGGTTCCGGCCTTCAGCCGCGTCGACCCCGCGACGAGCTCGGGCCCGACGACGACCTCGATCGCACGATCGGCGAGCGCGGCGAGCTCCGACCCCGGTGCGCAGACGAGCGCGAACGTCAGCGAGCCGGCATCCCTCGCGGCCCGAACGGCTCCGAGCACGTACGGCGTGCGGCCGCTCGCGCTGATCCCGACGACGACGTCGTTCGGGCCGGGTGCAAGCTGTTCCAGCTCTCGCGAGCCGGCGCCGTCGTCGTCCTCGGCGGCCTCTTGCTCGAGCGCCGAGGCCGCGGTCCCTCCGGCGACGAGCGCGACGACGCGCTCGGCAGGCATGGAGAACGTCGACTCGCACTCGGCTGCGTCGACCGCGGCGATCCGCCCGGACGTCCCGGCACCGACGTAGATCAGGCGTCCCCCGCGCGGCATCCGCTCCACGATCTCGTCGACCGCGGCCGCGATCTCGTCACCCGCAGCTGCGACGGCCCACGGAACGGTCGCGTCCTGCGCGCTCATCAACGAGACGAGCTCGGCGGACGAGCGCAGATCGAGGTCGGCGTGGTCCGCGCGCGCGGCCTCGGTGATTCGCTCCGCCGGCGCGGCGAGCAACTCGGACGCGCGCTCCCAGACCTCGAGCGAGTCCGGAGTCGCGAGGTGGCTCATGTGCGCGCACGCCTCGTAGCCCCACACCCACACGCGCTCGACACCCGCCGCCCGCGCGGCGCTCACCGCGTCCTCGAGGTCGGGGATGTCGGCCGCCGTGAGGCGAAACGCGGGGACCCAGAGCTCGGAGGCGACGCCGTGGCGGTTCGCCGTCTCGACGAGGAGCTTCGCGAAGCGGCGAACGAACGGTCCGGCCTCCTCGTCGAAGCTCTTCCAGTAGGGATCGGTCGCGAAGACGTCGACGCCGGGAAGCGAGGCGACCGCGTCCCAGTCCTGCACGCCGTGCGCTCCCTCGACCGCCGGGAGCAGGCAGACGGTGTTGCGGCCGCCGCGCGAGCGCACGTGCGCGGTGAGCTCGCCGAGGAAGTCGACGAGCGACGCCTCGCGGAACGCGAGCACCTCGTCGTCGAGATCCGCCGGGAAGTCACGCCCGAAGCGCTCGCGACAGACGTCGCACCTGCAGCTCCAGCGCGTTGGCGTCGTCGACTCCGACGTGCTCGGGGACGACCCAGTGCGGCTCGTCCCAGAAGACGAGGTCGGCACCCGCGTCGAGCGCGGCGTCCGCCCACTCGGCGCAGAACGCGCGGTAGCGCGGGTTGTTCAGGCACGCCGCAGCGACGCGCCGGCCGTCGTCGAGCACCTGGCAGGCGTCCGGGTTCATCGTCACGAACCGGCTCTCGGCCTCGCCGCCGAACGTGCGCCCGAGACCCCACGGGTTCATCTGCACCTCGAGCCCCCGCGCGTGGGACGCGTCGACGATGCGCTTCATCGTGTCGCGGTAGTAGGCGAGGTCGTTCTCGGAGAAGGTGTGGAGCACGCCGGTGAACCCGCGCCGCACGAGATCGTCGAGGTCGCGCTCGACGTGCCGCACGATGCGCACGCCGAAGTACGCGCAGCCCGCGTTGCCGCTTAGTGGATGCGGCCGTCATCGCGCACCGTCAGCACCGGCACGCCGGTGCGTGGGGTTTGCGGCGTCAGCTCGCTGACGAGCACGTAGCGGTCGCCTCGGTAGATGGAGCGCACGAACTCGACCGTCTTGCCGTCGGCGGAGCGGCTCGTCCGCTCGAAGAGGAACGCCGGCGAGTGCAGCGGCACGCCGAGCGCCTCCGACTCCTCCTCGTTCGTCACCGTCGGCTCGATCTGCTGCACGCCGCCGGCGATCGTGATCCCGTATCGCTCGGAGAGCAGCTCGTAGAACGACTGCGTCTCGAGGTCCTTGCCCGTGAGCCCCGGCACGAGCCGGCTCGGCACGTGCAGCGTCTCGATCGCCATCGTCTCGCCGTCCGCGAGGCGGAGCCGTTTCGCGACCATCGTCGGCTCGGAGGGCGACACGTTGAGGAAGCGCCCGAGCCTCGCCCCCGCGGCGACGGTCTTCAGCTCGATCGTCCGGCTCGTCGGCCGCATGCCGCGGCGGCGCATGTCCTCGGTGAACGAGGTCATCGTCAGCTCCTGGGCGATCTTCGGCTCGCTGACGAAGGTCCCGCTGCCCCGGCGGCGGATGAGGTGCCCCTCGCGGACGAGCTCGTCGAGGGCGGCGCGCACGGTCAGGCGGGAGACGCCGAAGTCGAGGCTCAGCTGCCGCTCGGAGGGGATCGACTCCCCGATCGAGAGCCGCTCGATCAGCTCGAGCACCTTGTCGCGCGTCTCGGTCTGCTTGGTCACCCGGATGGCCAAGTGGTCAGTGCCTCTCCGAGCGCGACCTCATCGTGTTCGGCATCGTACAGCGCCGACCGGCAAGTGGTCAATACCAACACGACGGAAAAGGTGGTCCGGTACGGTCGCGGGCCTTGGCCGAGCGCGTCCTGACGACGCGGGAGCTGAACCGGGCGCTCCTCGCCAGGCAACTGCTCCTCGAGCGCGTGAGCCTGCCGATCCCGCGCGTGCTCGAGCGGATCGGCGGGATCCAGAACCAGTACGCGCCGAACGGCTACATCCGGCTCTGGTCCTCGGTCGAGGGGTTCGAGCGCGACGACCTGACCCGCGCGCTCGAGCGGCGGAGCGTGATCCAGGGGACGCTGATGCGCGAGACGATCCACCTCGTCTCGCGGCGCGACTACCCGCTCTTCGCCGCGGGGATCCGGCGCTCCGGCCAGGAGTGGCGCCTGCGCGTCGACAAGCGCACCGACGACCGGGAGGTCGCTGCGGCTGCTCGAAAGCTGGCTCGGCACCTGCGCGGGCGGACGATCTCGCGCAAGGAGCTCGGCGCCTTCCCCGGTGGAGTCGGGCACTGGGTCAACCTGGTCCGCGTGCCTCCGTGCGGCACCTGGGAGCAGCGCGGCGCACACACGTACGGGCTCGCGTCCGAGTGGGTCGGCCCGCTCGAGGCGAGCGAGGACGACGGCATCGAGCACCTGGCGCGCCGCTACCTCGGCGCGTTCGGGCCGGCTGCCGCGAAGGACATCGCGAGCTGGTCGAAGGTCTCCCCGAAGCGGCTGGCGCCCGTGCTCGAGCGGATGCAGCTGCGGCGGTTCCGAGACGAGGCCGGCAAGGAGCTCCTGGACCTCCCCCGCGCGCCGCTCCCCGACCCGGAGACGCCCGCACCCGTGCGGTTCCTGCCGACCTGGGACGCGACGCTGCTCGTCCACGCGCGCCGCACGGCGATCCTCCCCGAGGAGTACCGGCAGCGCATCTTCCACACGAAGGCGCCCCACTCGTTCCCGACCTTCCTCGTGGACGGCCAGGTCGCGGGCACGTGGCGCTACGAGGACGGGCGGGTCCGCGTCGAGCCCTTCGGACGCCTCCCGCGCGGCGTACGCGCGGAGCTCGAGGGCGAAGCCGACCGCCTGGCCGCGTTCCACGCGTGAGACCTGTCGTCAGGCGATCTGAGCCGAAGGAGCGCGAGTGCGGCGAGCGCGGTCGTCACCGCATCGCTCGCGAGACACCAGTCGCAGAGCGCGCCGATCACGACCACCTGAACGGCGACGAGGTAGGCACTGAACGCGAACGCCGCCAGGGCGACGACCGCGCCGATGAGTCGCGCGAGGTCGCCGCGGGCGAGCGCCGCGCCCAGCAAGACGACGTACCCGATGAGACCGAGAGCGGCGACCGGGAGGCCGAAGATCTCGGAGTAGGGCGAGTTCTGCACCGTCTCGCAGCCTCCGGTCGTGCAGGAGAGCGTCGCGCCGGACGCCCGCACGGAGAGCAGGTACGCCGTGATCCCGACGCCGACGAGCGCGAGCGCGGCCGACGCGATCCGGTTCGACCGCTCGCTCACGGACGGAGCAGCGCGTCGATCGCCGGCGTGATGCCCTCCGGCCCGAGCGAGCGCAGCTGCACGAGCTCGAGCGCGCCGCCGGTTCGGCCGAGCTGGAACGACGGCGTGCCCTGCACTCCGGCGGCGTCGGCCGCAGCCTGAGCGTTCCGAAGCTCAGCGGTCACCCACGACTCGTCACGCGCGCTGCGCAGGCGATCCCCGTCGAGGCCGGCCTCGGCCACGACGTCGTCGACGAGGTCATTCGTGACCCAGCCGGTGTTCTCCGCGCCCTGTCGCGCATAGAACCCCGCGACGACGTCCCAGAGCCGATCCTCGCGGCCGGCAGCGAGCGCCGTGCGGAGCGCAGTGCTCGAGTCTGGCCCGATGAACGCGAGCCCGTGGAAGACGATCCGGAGCTTCCCGGTGCGCACGTAGTCGGAGACGAGGACGGGGAAGGTCCGCACGGCCCACTCGGCGCAGTACGGGCATTGCAGGTCGACGTACTCGACGAGCGTGACGGGCGCGTCCGGATTCCCGAGCACGATCCCTCGCTGCGGGATCCCGGCCAGCGAGCTGTGCGTCGCCTGCGCCGCGGCGGGCTTCTGCTCGCGGTCCCGCGCACCGAGCTGGCTCGTCGCGATGAGCCCGACCGAGAGCGCCGCCGCGCCGATCAGCACGAGGAGAACTCGCCTCGTCGTCATCAGTGGCTCATCGTGCCGGCGACCTTGCCGACCTTCAGGAGCCCGACCTGGCCGAGGTCGACGTGCGCGAACGCGTGGCTGACGAACGGGTACAGACCCGGCTCGTCGATCTTCACGTCGAAGACGGCGCCGCCGCCGGCGGGCACGGCAACCGTCTGAACGCCGCGCTGGAACTGCGTCATGTCGCCGTTCACCCAGGCGCGGTCGAAGATCGTCCCGACGACGTGGAAGTTCGTGTCGAGCGTCGGCCCGGCCGCGACAACCCAGAAGCGGACGGTCTCACCGGGGTCGGCGACGAGCGGATGCGTCACGTACTGGTTCGCGTAGCCGTTGAAGGTCGTCCAGTCGGGCGCGGTCGCTCGCGCTTTCGCCATGTCGAGGCTTGCGGGCTCGTCGATGCCGTCGCCGTTCAGGTACCACTCGCTCGCGACGAGCACGTACTCGCGGTCGGCCTTCGGGAGCGCCTTCGCGGGGCTGATGACGATCGCGCCGTACATCCCGTTCGCGATGTGCGCGAGGACGGGCTTCGTGCCGCAGTGGTACATGAAGACGCCCGGGTCGTTCGCCTTGAAGCGGAACGTGAACGACTCTCCTGGGTCGACGTCCCTGAACGCAATATTCGGCGCGATGCGCGCAGCGTGGAAGTCGATCGAGTGTGGGATCGAGCCGCCATTCGTGAGGGTCATCTCGACCGTTTGGCCCTCTCGGGCGTGCACGACCGGACCCGGCGCGCCGTGGCCGTCGAAGGCCCACGTGTTGTAGGTCACGCCGGGCGCGATCTGGACGGCCATGTCTTTCAGTGTCATGTGGACCCGGACGAGGTCTCCGCCCTGAAGCGGCGGCAGGGTCGCGTCGGTCGCCTTGTGCGCCTTCGCCAGCTCGTCCGCGTTCTCCGGCACCTCGCCGACGAAGCTCGCGAGCGGGAGCGCGACGTTGTGATTGTGGGTCGCCGCCGGCGCAGCCGCCGCCGGCGTGTCGTTCTCGTCTCGCGAAGCAGCCATCGAGTCCAGCGAGAAGACAACGGCCCCGATCGCCGCGAAAACGGCGACGAGGACGAGCGCGAGCATTCCCTTGATTGCCATGTCTGCGACTCCTTCTCGATTACGTGCCTTCATCGTCGAGCGAGCGGCCACAGGCCGAATCCGCCGGAAGCCGCAGCCCCGCTGCGGAAACCCCGCAGACGTCTGCTCCTTTCGCTCCTGGTCAGCGCTCCTCAGTGCACGATCAGCACGTCGCAATGCGCCCGGTGCTCGACGGCGTCGCTCACGCTGAGCCCCATCAACCGCTCGAGGAATCCAGGTTCGCGAGTCCCTACGACGATCAGGTCGGCTCCCTGCTTCTCAGCGAGGTCGACGATCGAAGAGCCGGGTCGCCGAGCAGTACCTCGTACTGGCCGTGGATCCCGCGCTCGGTGAGGAACGTCTCGGCATGCTCGAGCGCCTCGCGGTGAAGCTCGGGCTCATCCAGGGGATCGATCGGGCCGACACCGCGCGCCACAGCTCCGCCGACGAGAAGCCGTGCGACGCTCGTGACGATCAATCTGGAGTCAAAGCGTGGCCAGTTCAGCGGCGCGTGCGAGCGCGCGCTTCGCCGGCTCGGTTTCGTCATATCCGACGACGATGGTCTTCATGTTGAGCTCCTCTCACCTGCGATGACCGCGTCCGCGGGACGGGCCGGCTTCTACGGAATACGACGTGGTGCTGTGTCGGGTCGCACAGGCATGAATGGAGGCGAGAGCAAGGTCGAGCTGCCTCTCGTCGACGGTGGGCGCAACGCGGACGGTCGGGTGCTTGTCCGAGCTAGTCACGGGTGCCGTTCCTCATCGATCGGGTGAGAGCTCGGCTCGCGAACGATCAGAACGGAGCAGCGCGCCTGATGCGCGACTCGCTCGGACACAGAGCCCAGCGCTTTGACCCCGTGCAGGCCGCGACTGCCGACGACGAGCAGGTCGGCGTCCGCGGACGCTGCGATCAGCGCCGTGACGGGCTCGTCGGGCAGTTCCTCGCGGTAAGTGGCCGACGAACCGATCGACCACGCCCTGTTCGACCTGCTTCCCGCCGTGGGCCTGGACCGGGACCAGCTCCGTCTCGAACCGCTCTGCGAGATCCTTCGCCACGGCGTAGGCGGCCAACGACTGCGGTGAGCCGTCGATGCCAACGACGATCTTGTGCGGAAACGCGTCGCTGCGCTTGCGCGCCACGAGCACCGAGCACGGGGCCTTGTGGATCACCTCGGTGGCGACCGACCCCATGACGATGCCGGCCATGCGGCCGCGACCGTGAGAGCCGACCGCGATCAGCGTGTTCTCTCGGCGCTCGGCCTCATCGATCAGCGCGTCCCAGGCGACTCCTTTGGCGATCTTTCCGGTGGGGTGCGCCGCCTCGACATCCTCCCGCGCATGTCGAAGCGCATCCTCGGCGGACGTACGCTGAACGTCCTCGTCCCAGTAGGCCGGCACGCCGAAGCCCGTACCGCCGACGAGCGCCGAAGCGATGTCGTAGACGGAGAGCAGAGTGAGCTCACCGTCGGTCAACGTCGCCGCTTGGCGCGCGGCCTCGCGGCTCTCCTCCGAGCCGTCGATGCCGACCAACACCCGGCTGAACACCTTCTGCGCCACGAGCTCCTGCTCTTGGCTGGTTGCGTTCATGACAGTCGCCTCCTTCTGGGTCGGCTCGACGTGGACGTCCATGCCCCGAGACTCGCGCCCTCGCGGCGCGCCGGCATCGGGGAGTTCCACGAGAGCCGCTTCGGGTTCACACGTGGCCGGTGGCGGCGACCGGCTCGGGCGCGCCCGATGTTGCGGGAATCCCGCAGCGACTGTGCGGCGCCCTGCCGATGGCTCCAGGCCGCTCGGCGCCGACACTGAGCCCTGTCAACGCAGGGAATCGCGAGAAAGGGAGTCGCCATGACCCGCAAGTTCTTCGAATACGGTGGATGGATCGCAGGTGCCATGCTGATCGTCTTCGGCATCGTCGCGATCACCATGGGCGTCAACGGGCGCAACGAGGTCCGTGACTCGCTCGCAGCACAGAAGATCACCGCCGGCGACGACGCCGCGGAGATCACGAACGGCAAGCTCCAGAACGGTGCCCTCATCAACACCGGGGCGAAAGCACGTGAGTTCGCCAAGGTGATGGAGTTCCACACCCTCAAGTCGACGGAAGGCCAGCGGTATGCCGAGATGGGCCGCTTCCTGACGCCGACCGGAGAGGCCACGAGCGACGAGGCCGCAGCGGCGAAGACGCCGGACGGCCGCCCCGTCGAGAACGGGCTTCGGAACATGTGGGTGACGGAGACCGCCCTGACGACGGCGCTCAACATGTCGTTCATGGCCGAGCAGCTCTCGCTGTTCGGGATCGTCGTCGGAGTTGCGCTCCTGCTGACGGGCATCGGGTTCCTGGTGCTCGCGATCGGCGGGGCGCTCCAGCAAGTCTGAGGCGAAGGAGCCTCGGGTTGCGTCACAGCACAAGGCTGTGGCCGTCGGCTGAGTGGCGACTCCACTCGCGACCGAAGGGCGGCTCAGGCCGCCCTTCGTCGTTCTCCGACGAAGTACCGTACGGCCGTGGAGTCGCGGTTCAAAGCACTCGTCGAAGCCGGCATCGCGCTGAGCTCCGAGCTCTCGCTCGACGCGGTGCTGCAGCGGATCGTCGAGGCTGCGGCCGAGCTCACCGACGCCCGCTACGCGGCGCTCGGCGTGATCGACCCGTCGGGCACCGGCCTCGAGCGTTTCCTCGTCACGGGGATCGACGAGGAGACGCACCGCGCGATCGGCGAGCTCCCGCGCGGTCGGGGAATCCTCGGCACGCTCATCCGGGACGCGAAGCCGCTCCGACTCGCCCGCCTCAGCGAGCACCCTGACTCCAGCGGGTTCCCGGCGAACCACCCACCGATGAACGACGTTCCTCGGCGTTCCGGTCCTGCTCCGCAACGTCGCGTACGGGAACCTCTACTTGACCGAGAAGCGGGAGGGCGAGTTCACGCAGGAGGACGAGGACCTGATCGGACTGCTCGCCTCGCAGGCGGCGGTGGCGATCGAGAACGCGCGCCTCTACGAGTCGGCGACCCGCTGGTCACGCCAGCTCGAGTCGTTGATCGAGGTCGGGAATGCACTCTCCGGTGAGATCGAGCTGCCGCGAGTCCTTCAGCTCGTGACGGACAAGGTTCGGGAACTGATCGGGGCAAGATCGGTCTTCATCGCGTTGCCCTCATCCGGACGACTCTTGATCCAAGCGGCGTCGGGAGAGACGGCCGAATCGTTCGTCGGTGCCGAGCTGCCCAGCAGTGCGAAGAGCGTGCGAGTCCTCGAGCGACGGCGCAGCGAGCGAGTCGACTCGCTGATCGACGACCCCGAGGTCGACCAGGAGTTCACGCGACGGCTCGGTGCGAGGACGGGCCTCTTCGTGCCGCTGATCGTGCGAGGCCAGCCGATCGGGATCGTGATGGCGCACGACAGGGAAGGTACGGACCCACGGTTCACCGACCAGGACCTCCGCCTCGCCGAGACGTTCGCGGAGCGCGCCGCCGTCGCAGCCGACCTCTCCACGCGAGTCGCGCGGGATGCGCTTGCGCGTGTCGTCGATGCGCAGGAGCTCGAGCGCAAGCGCCTGGCCCGCGAGCTGCACGACGAGACGGGACAGTCGTTGACCTCCATGCTCCTGGCGCTGCGCGCGATCGAGGAGGCGAAGACTCCCGACGAGGCGCAGGAAGCGACGGATCGGCTACGCGAGCAGATCGTCGACACGCTGCACGACGTGCGGCGCCTGGCCGTCGAGCTCCGCCCGAAGGCTCTCGACGACTTCGGGCTCGTTCCCGCGCTCGAGCGCCTGACGACGACGTTCAGCGAGCAGACTGCGATTCCCGTGGAGTTCGAGGCGATGCTGGGCGACACGAGGCTTGCGCCGGCGGTCGAGACGGCGCTCTACCGGATCGTCCAGGAGGCCCTGACGAACGTGATCAAGCACTCCCGGGCGTCACGCGTGAGCGTGCTCCTGAGGCGCAAACCGGATAGCGTCGCAGCCGTGATCGAGGACGACGGACAGGGATTCGACGTCGACGAGACGCGCGACGGGGGACTCGGCTTGATCGGCATGCGCGAGCGGATCGAGCTGATCGACGGCCGGCTCGCGGTCGAGTCGTCGTCGAGCGGCGGCACGTCGGTCGTGGCCGAGGTCCCGGTGACCTGATGCCGATCCGCGTCATTCTCGTCGACGACCACGCGGTCGTGCGGTCGGGCCTCCGGCGCGTGCTCGAAGCGGGATCGGACATCGAGGTCGTCGGCGAGGCGAGCAACGTGCGCGATGCCGTCTTCGAGGTGCGCGCCCAGAAGCCCGACGTGATCGTGATGGACGTCGTCATGCCGGGCACGAGCGGGATCGAAGGCACGCCGCTCGTTCTGCACGAGGCGCCCGACGCGAAGGTGCTCGTCCTCTCGATGCAGGACGACCCGCGCTACGTGCGCGAGGCCTTCGCGCAGGGCGCGAGCGGCTACGTGCTCAAGGAGGCCGCGGACACCGAGGTCGTGGAGGCGGTGCGGCAGGTCGCGGGCGGTCAGCAGTACCTGCACCCGGCCCTCGGCGCGCGGCTTCTGGAGTCGGAGGCGCGGCAGCGAGACGAGGAGGCTTCCGACCCACTCTCCGAACGTGAGCGAGAGGTGCTGCGGTTGCTCGCGCTCGGCCACACGAACCAGGAGATCGCCAAGCTGCTCTACATCTCGGTCCGCACAGCCGAGTCGCACCGGGCGCACATCATGCAGAAGCTTCGACTCGGGACGCGAGCCGAGCTCGTTCGCTATGCCCTCGCCCACGGCCTGCTCGAGGAGGACGCGGCGCCGGATCAGTAGTTGCCCACAGTGCCTGCCCGCACGTACCCCGATGGCCTGGGTGCGCTCGGGGAGGATCGTTCAGGGGATGGCCGACCCGAAGCGCATCGTGATCGCAGGTGGCGGCGTCGCCGCACTCGAGGCGGCGCTGACGTTGCAGGCACTCGCCGGGGAGCTCGTGGACGTCGAGCTCGTCGCTCCAGAGTCGAGGTTCCGTTACCGACCGCTCTCCACGGCCGAGCCGTTCGGTCTAGGGGAAGTCGCATCGCTCGAGCTCGCCGACCTGGCGTCCCGTGCGGGCGCGACCTTCACCCTCGACGCGGTCAATGCGGTCGAGTCGTCGGCGCGCCTCGCATTCACTCGGGAGGGGCGCGTGCTCGAGTACGACGCGCTGCTGCTCGCGTGCGGCACCATCCCAAAAACTGACGGTTCACGGTGCGCTGACGTTCCGCGGGCCCGAGGACATGCAGCGCGTGCGCGCGCTGCTCGACCTCGTCGAAGCAGGCGAGGTGACGCACATCGTCGTCACCGTGCCGCGCGGCGCCGTCTGGACCTTGCCGGCGTACGAGCTTGCCCTGCTGTTCTCCGTGCACGCGCGCAAGCGCGGGCTCGACCGCGTGCGGATCATGCTCGTCACGCCCGAGGACGAGCCCCTCCTGCTGTTCGGCGGCGCCGCCACCGACGCGATTCGCATTCTGCTCGGGGAGCACCACATCGCACTCCAGACCGGCTACTCGGCGACGGCGTTCGAGGAGAGAGAGCTGCATCTGTTCCCGCAGGGGACGATCGAGGCGGACGCCGTCGTGGCGTTGCCGGCGCTCCGGGGGCCCTGGATCGACGGAGTTCCTCAGACTCGCGAGGGATTCGTCGTGACGGACGCGAGCGGCAGAGTCGACGGAATCCAAGGCCTGTACGCGGCCGGCGACATCACGAACTTCCCCGTCAAGCAGGGCGGGATCGCAACGCAGCAGGCGGACGCCGCGGCGGAGTCCATCGCAGCCGCTGCCGGAGCCCGGATCAAGCCCGCGCCGTTCAGGCCCATCCTCCGCGGCCTGCTCCTGACGGGCGCCGCGCCACGCTTTCTTCGCCGCGACATCGCCGCCGGTGGGCATGGAGCAGCGACGACCGAGCCGCTCTGGTGGCCGCCGACGAAGCTCGTCGGCCGCCGGCTCGCTCCGTTCCTCGCCGAGCTTGCCGGAACGGAGCACGTCGAGCCGTCCACTGCCCCTGACACGGCTGTCGCGGTGGACGTGGAGCTCGGCGAGCCCGAGCTCGCGCGCATCACGCAGCGTCTCGAGGTCGACGAGTTGGCGGACGAGGACGAGCTGACGGTCGACGACGTGATGACGACCGAGTTTCTGACCGTCGAGCCGGAGGACACGCTCGGCGAGGTGGCAGAGCGCCTCCAGAGGTACGACATGGGCTCGGCGCTCGTCACAGAGGGAGGCCGGCTGATCGGGATCCTGACGTCGCGCGACCTCGTGCGGGCGTTCGCCGCGCGTCTGCACTCGAGTGAGGCCCGCGTGCGCGAGTGGATGACGGCCGAGCCGGTCTCCGCGCCGCTCGACGCCTCGCTGACGACCGCGCTCCGGCTGATGCACGAGCACGCGTTCCATCACCTGCCCGTCGTCGTGAACGAGCGGCCGGTCGGAGTCGTCGGGATGCGCGACCTCGCCGGGACGAATCGCCGAGCAGGAGTCGCGCCCCCACATCGGTCTGGGCTTCTAGCCGCCCAGCACTCGGCGAACCTCGCGCGCGATCACGAGCTCCTCGCGCGCCGGCACGACGACGACGTCGAACGCGCCCAGGAAGGTCAACCGCTCGACGACCCGCTCGCGGACGTCCGACGACCCCTCACCGACGCCCCCGGTGAACGCGAGTGCGTCGAGCCCGCCGAGCGCCACCGCCATCGCCCCGACGGCCGTCGCGATGCGGTAGGCGTAGAGGTCGACCGCCGGTGTTCCGGCGAGGTCGCGGGGATCGCTCGAGCCGCCGAGGCCGAGCAGGCCCGACTCGTGCTCGAGTGAGTGGTCGAGCTCGTCCGGCGAGAGCCCGCGCTCGCGGAGCAGGTAGAGCAGCGCGCCGGGGTCGACGCTGCCCGACCGGGTGGCCATCGGAACGCCTTCCAGCGGGGTGAAGCCCATCGTCGTGTCGACCGAGCGGCCGTCGAGCACAGCGGTGACGGAGCAGCCGCCGCCGAGGTGGCAGACGACGAGCCGCGACACGCGGCACCTCGCCCGCCACCCAATCGACCGACAGCCCGTGGAATCCGTAGCGGCGGATCCCCCACTCGCGCCACTGAGCCGGGATCGCGTAGGTGGACGCCCTGTCGGGGATCGTCGCATGGAACGCCGTGTCGAAGACCGCGACGTGCGGAATGCCGTCGAGCGCGCGCCGCGCCTCGCGGATCGCGGAGAGCGCAGGCGTGTTGTGCAGCGGCGCGATCGACGCGAGCTCCCCGATCGCGGACTCGACCTCGTCGTCGATCTCGACCGGTGCCCGGAACCGCTCGCCGCCGTGGACGACGCGGTGGCCGACGGCGTCGGCGTCGACCCACCCATCGACGACGAACGTCTCTTCGCCGTCGACGAGGTGGCAGCTTCAGGCTGGTCGAGCCCGCGTTGACTGCGAGCACGCGCACGTCAGTGCGGCCAGGACCACTCGCGGACGTCCGGCATGTCTTCGCCCACCTCGCGGGTGTACGCGCGATGGCGGAGCCGCTCCTCGACCATGTGCTGCCGCAGATGTGCCGCACGCGTTCCGAGGCCGGGCGACGCGGTCGATCACGTCGATCACGAGATGGAAGCGATCCATGTCGTTCAGCATCACCATGTCGAACGGCGTCGTCGTCGTCCCCTCTTCCTTGTAGCCGCGCACATGGAGGTTCGGGTGGTTCGTGCGGCGATAGGTGAGACGGTGGATCAGCCACGGGTAGCCGTGGTACGCGAAGACCACTGGCCGGCTCGTCGTGAACAGCGCGTCGAACTCGGCGTCGGACATGCCGTGCGGATGCTCGCTCTCGGGCTGCAGGCGCATCAGGTCGACGACGTTCACGACCCGCAACTTCAGGTCGGGAACGTGCTCGCGGAGCAGCGCCGCCGCGGCGAGCGTCTCGACCGTCGGCACCTCGCCCGCACACGCCAGCACCACGTCCGGGTCGCTTCCTTCGTCGTTGCTCGCCCAGTCCCAGATCCCGATCCCGCGCGTGCAGTGGACGATCGCCTCGTCCATCGTCAGGTAGTCGAGCGCCGGCTGCTTGCCCGCGACGATCACGTTCACGTAGTCGCGCGAACGCAGGCAGTGGTCGGCGACCGAGAGGAGACAGTTCGCGTCCGGCGGCAGGTAGACGCGGATGATCTCCGCCTTCTTGTTCACCACGTGGTCGATGAAGCCCGGGTCCTGATGGGAGAAGCCGTTGTGGTCCTGTCGCCACACGTGCGACGTGAGGAGGTAGTTGAGCGACCCGATCGGCCGCCGCCAGGGGATGTCGCGCGTCACCTTGAGCCACTTCGCGTGCTGGTTGAACATCGAGTCGATGATGTGGATGAACGCCTCGTAGCAGTTGAAGAGGCCGTGCCTTCCGGTCAGGAGGTAGCCCTCGAGCCAGCCCTGGCAGAGATGCTCGCTCAACACCTCCATGACGCGGCCGTCGGGCGCGAGATGCTCGTCGGCCGGCTCGACGTCGGCCATCCAGGTTCGGTCGGTCGCCTCGAACACGGCGCTCAACCGGTTGGACGCCGTCTCGTCGGGGCCGAAGAGGCGGAACGTCTCGGGGTTCCGACGCACGACGTCGCGCAGGAACTCGCCGAGCACGCGCGTCGCCTCGCTCGACGTCTTCGCGGGCGCCTGAACATCGACCGCGTACTCGCGGAAGTCCGGCAGGTCGAGGTCGCGAAGGAGCAGCCCGCCGTTCGCGTGCGGGTTCGCGCTCATGCGACGCTCGCCTTCGGGCGCGAGCGCTGCGAGCTCCGGCACGAGCGCGCCGTGCTCGTCGAAGAGCTCCTCCGGGCGGTAGCTGCGAAGCCAGGCCTCGAGCTCGGGCAGCTGGTCGTGCGCGAGCGGCACCTGGTGCGATCGGGGCGTGCCCTCGCCCGGTCCGGTCCACCCCTTCGGCGTGCGGAAGACGATCATCGGCCAGCGCGGGCGCTCGACTCCGCCCTGCTCGCGGATGCCACGAATCTCCGCGAGCACGGTCTCGAGCGTCGCCGCCATCCTGCGATGCGTCTCCTCGGGGTCGTGCCCTTCGACGAAGTACGGCTCGTGGCCGTAGCCGCGGAGCAGCTCGCGCAGCTCGTCCTCCGGAATGCGCGCGAGCACGGTCGGGTTCGCGATCTTGTAGCCGTTGAGGTGCAGGATCGGCAGGACGACGCCGTCGCGCTGTGGGTTGAGGAACTTGTTCGAGTGCCAGCTGGCGGCGAGCGGGCCCGTCTCCGCTTCTCCGTCGCCGACGACGCAGCAGACGAGGAGGTCGGGGTTGTCGAACGCAGCGCCGTAGGCGTGCACGAGCGCGTAGCCGAGCTCGCCCCCTTCGTGGATCGAGCCCGGCGTCTCCGGCGCGACGTGGCTCGGGATGCCTCCGGGGAACGAGAACTGGCGAAAGAGCTTCCGCAGCCCCTCCTCGTCGCGGCCGATGTGCGGGTAGACCTCCGAGTAGGTGCCCTCGAGGTACGCGTTGGCGACGAGCGCCGGCCCGCCGTGGCCCGGACCCGTCACGAAGATCGCGTTCAGGTCGTGGGCCTTGATCGCGCGATTCAGGTGCGCGTAGAGGAAGTTCAGGCCCGGCGTCGTCCCCCAGTGGCCCAGGAGCCGCGGCTTGACGTGCTCGAGCGCGAGGGGCTCGCGCACCAGCGCGTTGTCGAGCAGGTAGATCTGTCCGACGGAGAGGTAGTTCGCTGCGCGCCAGTAGGCGTCGAGGAGCCGGAGCTCCTCCGAGATCGAGCTGAGCGTCGGGCGCCATGGCCGAGACGCTACTCGACGACTCTCGGACGACCAGGACCGAGCAGCGCGCCTCGTGCGCGATCCGCTCACTGACACTCCCAGCGCACGGATCCCGCGCAGCCCTCGGCTGCCGACGACGATCGAGGTCGGTCTCTTCCGAAAGCACGTGCAGTGCATGCACCGCGGTCTCGTCGATCGTCTCGAGCCCGGGTGCGACCTCGCGCGCGGTCTCGAGGTCGACGAACGGCTCCTTCGTCGCGACGACCGAGCGCAACGTCGCACCGAGGCGCGCCGCGAGCCCGGTTGCCGCCTCGAAGGCAGCTTCGGAGCTCCGCGAGCCGTCGACCCCGACGACGATCGTCTGCGGCCAGGTTTGCCGATCACTCGGCGGTCGCGCGACGAGCACGGAGCAGGGCGCCTCGTGCAACAGATGCGTGGCCACGGAACCGAGCGCGATGCCGACCGCGCGGCTGTGACCGTGTGTGCCGACGACGACGAGCGTCGCACCAACGCGGCCGATTTCACGCTGGAGCGCATCGAGTGGATGTCCTTCGAGAAGGCGGGTCTCCACCGCATGCCAAAGGACCCGCCTCTGCCAGACCGCGCTCGTTGGCGTGCCTTGCCGCTTCTGCGAGCTCGCTCGCGACCGGCGTCCCCATCCACCCCGCGTGTACTGCGAGGGAGGGATCGTGCACGGTCGCAAGGACGAGCGAGCCGTCCTGGCCCACCACGCGTGCCGCGATCCACGCAGCATCGGCGCCCGCGTCTGAGTCGTCGACTCCGCAGAGAACTCGCTCGAAGATCTCGTCTCGAACGCGCATCGCCTGGAAGCTGACCAGGCGAGGTGCGTCTCCGAATCGGCGGCGACACGGATCCCGAATGCGGTCGCGTACGGATGCGGGCTCGCCAGGCGGGAGCCTGACGCAGTCAGAGCCCTTCAGCCGACTGCCGAGAAGACGCCGAGCGCCGCTACGCAGGCGCCGATGAGCACGATCGTCGCAGCAGTCAGCACGGTCCCCTTGCGTCCGAGCGCGTGCACTCCCATCAGCTCGCGGTCGCGAGCGAGTCCCAGCACGAGCACGAGCAACGGTACGAGCAGGATGGCGTTGAGCGCCTGGGTCAGGTAGAGCACCTGCACGAGCGGCACGGCCGGCGCCACGACCAACCCGACGGCCGCGGCGATGACCACGAAGTAGGTCGTGTAGAAGAGCGGCGCGTCGCGGAACGAGTCGTCGAGCGCAGCCTCGGACCCGACCACCTCGCTCACCGAGTATCCCGTCGAGAGCGGCAGGATCGCCGCTGCGATCAGCCCTGCGCCGAGCAGCCCGGCCGCGAAGAGCACCGAAGCGAACCGACCGGCGACCGGCTCGAGTGCGACGGCCGCGTCGGCCGCATCCTCGATCGAGCGTCCCTGGACGTGCAGAGTCGCAGCGCAGGCGACGACGACGAAGAACCCGATGATCCCGGTCAACAGCGCGCCGACGACCACGTCGACGCGCTCGTAGCCGAGATCGCGCGGATGGAGCCGCTTGTCGACGGCGTAGGACTGGATGAACGCGAGACCCCACGGTGCGAGCGTCGTCCCGACGACGGCGGTTGCCGCCAGCAGGGCCTCGTTCGTCGCGGGGAGCGTCGGCACGACGAGCCCACGTGCCGCGGCGCCCCAATCCGGGTGAGCGAGCACGGCGGCGAACACGTATGCCACGAACACCGAGCAGGCAGCGATGAGCACGTGCTCGATCCGCTTGAACGTCCCGCGCAGGACGAGCACCGCGATGGCGACCGCAGCGGTCGGAGCCGAGAGCCAGCGCGGGACACCGGCGAGCTCGAGCGCGGCCGCAATCCCGGCAAAAGCCGCAGCCGCCGTTCCGATGTTCGCGATCAGGAGGGCGAGGAGCGCCGCCAAACCGATGCGGATTCCGTACCGGTACCGAATCAGACCCGCGAGACCCTCGCCCGTGACGACGCCCATCCGCGCGCCGAGCTCGTGGAAGAGGATCAGCGCAGCCGTCGAGAGCACCAGCACCCAGAGCAGCTGGTAGCCGTAGTCCGCGCCGAGAATCGAATAGGTCGTGATCCCGGCCGGGTCGTCATCGGAGAGACCCGCGAGCAGGCCCGGGCCGGCGACCGCGGCCAATGCGACCAACCCGCTACGGCGCAGCATGCCGCCTGATCAGCCGGAACGGGAATCGGCGCCGGCGGCGCCGGCGCACGTGCACAGGCCGTCGAACCCTGGCAATGACCTCCTCGCCGTGTGCCGGAGGCAACTGCTCGACGAGGGTCGCGAGCTCGTCCTCGTCGAGCCGGTGAACGGCCGCCGCCGTGGCGGCGAGTTGAAGGGCGTGCGCCGGACGAGCAACGACGTGCAGCCGCTGCCAGTCGACCGTCCGGCTGGACAGATGCCGCGCAAGCGCGTGAAGGCCCAGCCGCCGAGCGAGCGCGCCCGTTCCGACGTCGACCGCGACCAGCCGGAGCTCGCCGGCGTCCTCGACGAGCTCGACGTCTCCGACGCGTCGTAGACGCTTGCCGTCGAGATCGACGATCTGCGAATCGAGCACGTGTCGCCCGAGGAGAAGGTCGCGCTGCGATACGGCGGACGTCGTGTCGCGCAGCCGCACCTCCGATTCGAACGCCTGGACGGCACTCCAGGGATACCAACGGCCTCGAACGGCGAGATGCGTGACGAGCGGGTGCGCGTCGGCGAGTGACGCCGCAAGGTCGGCAACCTTTCCGACGCGCTCGCCTCGTGGGCCGATCACCGTCGTCCCGAGGACGTCGGACAACCGGCGAGAACGCACTACCAGGTCTTCGTCTGCGGCCGGACCTCGGTCACCTCGACACGCACTCGCGCGTCGACGGCGACGCAGCCGCTCTGGCCCGACGATCAGCGGATTGAGATCGAGCTCCGCGACCTCCGGCAGGTCCTCACCGAGCGCGGAGAGCCGGTGGAGGACGTCGACGACGGCATCGGCGTCGGCCGCGGGCTTTCCCCGGTAGCCGCGCACGAGCGCGCCGGTCTTCCCTTCGAGCACGAGCTCCTGCGCGTCGACGTCCGTGAGCGGGGCGATCCGTACGCCGGCGTCGCCGATCAGCTCGGCGAGCACACCGCCCGGGCCGAGCGCGATCAATGGGCCGAACAACTCGTCCTGGACGAGCCCGGCCAGCAGCTCGGCGCTCCCGCTCCGCATCGGCTGAACGAGCACCGCGCCTCCGATCCGCGCCGCCGCCTCGCGTACGTCGTCCTCCGTCTGCAGATCGAGCACGACACCGCCGCTCTCGGTCTTGTGCGCTCCCGCAAGTGCGGTCTTGACGACGACCGGGAAGCCGAGCTCCGACGCGAAGCGAGCGGCCTCGTCAGGTGTCGCCGCGACCCGCTGCTCGACGACGGGGATCCCGTAGGCCTCGAGCAGCGCGCGGGAGTCGTCGGGGTCGAGCCAGAGGTCGGGCGCGCGCTCGAGTGCGGCGGCGACGACCCCGCGCGCACGTCCGCGGTCTATGCCTTCGAGCACCGG
The DNA here is from genome assembly GCA_963819225.1 of uncultured Actinomycetes bacterium. Taxonomy (GTDB): domain Bacteria; phylum Actinomycetota; class Thermoleophilia; order Gaiellales; family Gaiellaceae; genus JACCTU01. The sequence goes on from CAWFVN010000028.1 coordinate 36,585, forward strand.
GACGCTGCCTGCCGGGCGGCGCAGCCACTCGGCGCGCGCGGCTGCCCTGCCGAGGGCGCGCGCGGCGGACTCGGGGTATCCGTACGAGGCGACGCCGGCCTGGAGGAGGACAGGCGGAATGCCGCGGGCGTCCATCACGGCCGCGACGATCGGCTTTTCCGCGCCATCGGCGGCCTGGGCCACGGCGAGCGCGACCTGGTCGGCGGTCGCGGTGACCGGCGGCACGAAGAGCACGAGCACCGCGTCCACGCCGCGGTCGTCCAGCAGGACCGGAAGGACGGCCTCGTACGTGGAGGCCGTCGCGGACCCGAGCATGTCGACGGGGTTCGCAACGCTCGCCTCGACGGGCAGGAGCTCGGAAAGCCGCGCCACGCTCTCGTCGGCCAGCGTCGGCAGCTCGAGCCCGGCTGCCTCGCAGGCGTCGGCCGCGAGGATCCCGAGCCCTCCCGCGTTCGTGAGCACGGCGACGCGGCGGCCGCGCGGCAACGATTGCTTCGACAGCAACACCGATGCGTCCACGAGCTCCTCGAGCGTCTCTGCTCGGATCACGCCGGCCTGGTGGAAGAGCGCTTCGACGGCGGCGTCGGAACTCGTGAGCGCAGCCGTGTGCGAGCCCGCCGCCTTCGCGCCTGCGGAGGTACGCCCGCTCTTGAGCGCGAGGATCGGCTTCGTGCGCGAGACTCGTCGCGCGATGCGCGCGAACTTCCGCGGGTTGCCGAACGACTCGAGGTAGAGCGCGATCAGGTTCGTGCTCTCGTCGTCCTCGAAGCGCTCGAGCAGGTCGTTCGACGAGACGTCCGCCTTGTTCCCGATCGAGACGAACGCCGAGAGACCGATGCCGCGCGCGTCGGCCGCCTCGATGAGCGCGAGACCGAGCGCACCGCTCTGCGACGAGAACCCGATCGAGCCCCAGCGCGGCGCCTTGCCGGCGAAGGTCGCGTTCAAGCGGGTGCCGGCGGAGGCGATCCCGAGGCAGTTCGGGCCGATCATCCGCGCGCCGCGCGCGCGCACGAGGGCAAGCAGACGGTCCTGGCGCTCTGCGCCCTCCGAGCCGACCTCGGCGAACCCCGCGGAGATGACGCAGAGTGCGCGAACGCCGCTCGCGAGCGCGTCCTCGGCCGCGCCCAGCACGTGCTCGCCCGGAACGCAGATCACCGCGAGGTCGACCGGATCCGGGATCTCGGCCATCGTTCTGTAACCGCGCACCCCCGCAACGGACTCGCCCTGGCGATTGACCGGATAGGCCGCGCCCGTGAAGTCGGCGGCGAGAACGTTCCGGAAGAGCTCGCCGCCGATCGAGCCGCGTCGCGGCGACGCGCCGATCACGGCGACCGACGACGGCTCGAAGAACGGGCGGAGCGACGCGACCACGGCTTCGTGGTCGCGGCTCTCGACGCTCTCGAGGTAGTGCTGCGTGGGCGCGATCGGGAAGGTCAGCTCGACCTCTCCCCCAGCCACGTCACGCGTGACGGCGAAGCCGACGGCCTCGAAGACGCCGAGCATCTGCCGGTTGTCCGGAAGCACCTCCGCGACGAAACGCTCGACGCCGAGCTCGCCGGCGCGGGCCGCGAGCTGCTCGAGCAGCCGTGTGCCGATCCCCCTGCGCTGGTAGTCGTCGGCGACGGCGAATGCGACCTCCGCAGCCTTCGGGTCGCGAAGCCGCGCGAAGTTCGCGACGGCCACGATCCGGGTGTCGATGAAACCGACGAGCGCACCTGCTTCCTGCGCGTCTGCGGTCGTCAGGGGCTCGACCAGCCGCGGGCCGAGCTCCGGAAACCCGTGGAACCGTCGGTACAGGCTCTCCCGCGAGAGGCTGCGGAAGAACTCGAGCAGCGCGCCAGCGTCGTCAGGGCCGGGCGCGCGCAGGCGCAGCGTCGTGCCGTCTCGAAGGATGACATCGAGGGGATCCCCGGCGATCGTGGCCATGGTGCGCATCTTCGCGCACCGAGGCCTGAACTGTCTCGTAGAAAGCCGCACAGCTGCTCCGCGCAGGCTCCGATGCCTGCGCCTCGGGCCTGACGGACGCTTCCTTTCAACAGTTCAAAGGAGGCGTTCATGGAAGCGCTCGTCTACAACGGTCCGGGCAAACGGGCCTGGGAGTCCGTGCCCGATCCAACGCTCAAGGTCCCGACCGATGCGATCGTGCGCATCGACACCGCGACGATCTGCGGGACCGACTTGCACATCCTCAAGGGCGACGTGCCCACGGTGACGCCGGGGACGATCCTCGGCCACGAGGCCGTCGGGACGATCGAGGAGGTGGGTAGCGCCGTCACGAGCTTCGTGCCCGGCGACCGCGTGCTCATCTCATGCATCACCTCTTGCGGCCGGTGCCGCTTCTGCAAGGAGGCGCGCTACGGCCTCTGCACGGGCGGCGGCGGCTGGATCCTCGGCCACCTGATCGACGGTGTGCAGGCGGAGTACGCCCGCATCCCGTTCGTCGACACGTCGGCGTACAAGGTGCCCGAGTCCCTGACCGACGAGCAGGTGCTGTTCCTCGCCGACATCCTTCCGACCTCGTTCGAGGTTGGAATCCTGAACGGCCGAGTGAAGCCGGGCGACGTCGTCGCAATCGTGGGCGCAGGCCCGATCGGCCTCGCTGCGGTGCTGACGGCCAAGCTGTTCACACCGGCGAAGATCGTCGTGCTGGACGTTGCCGACAAGCGGCTCGAGCTGGCGAAGAGCTTCGGCGCCGACGTGACGATCAACAACGGCACCGAGGACGCAGTTGCTCGGATCATGGAGCTGACCGATGGCCTCGGAGCCGACGTGGCGATCGAGGCGGTCGGCGTGCCGGCGACGTTCGAGCTCTGCACGGAGCTCGTCCGCCCGGGCGGAACCGTCGCGAACGTGGGCGTCCACGGCCACCCTGTGACGCTCCATCTGGAGAAGCTCTGGATCCGCGGCGTCACGATGACCACGGGGCTCGTGGACACGTTCTCGACGCCCACCCTGCTGAAGCTGATCGCGCAGGGCCGGCTCGACGGAACGCCGTTCACGACCCACCGGTTCAAGCTGAGCGAGGCCATGGATGCGTACGACGTCTTCGGCGCAGCTGCCGAGACGAACGCGCTCAAGGTCGTGCTCGAGGGTGAGAAGGCGCCTCTCAAGCCGAAGGAGAGGCTGGCGGCTGCCGTCGCGTAGGCGGCAACTACTGAGGAGAGATCAGGCGGCGCGCGGATGGCCGCGCGCCGCCGCCGCAGCAGTCTTCGTGAAGTGACGAGCACCGCCGACCCCCGCACCGAGCCCGTCGAGGCGATCCATCCCTCGGCCTCGTTCAGCACCACCGTCCGGGTCCGGCTCGAGAACCACCCGGGCGCGTTCGCCGGGCTCGCCCGCGCGATCGCCGACGCCGGCGGGCTGCTCGGCGCGATCGACCTCGTCCGCGTCGAGCACGACACGAAGGTCCGCGACGTCACGATCCTCGCGGGCGACGCTGCGCATGCGGAACACATCGTCGATGCCGTCCGCGGCGCCGAGGGAGTCCACGTGCTCCGCGTTTCCGACCGGACGTTCCTGCTCCACCTCGGCGGCAAGATCGAGATGAACGCGAAGAGTCCCCTGAAGACTCGCGACGACCTCTCGATGGCGTACACGCCGGGGGTGGCACGCGTCTCGCAGGCGATCGCAGCCGACCCTGCGAAGGCCTGGACGCTGACGATCAAGCACAACACGGTCGCTGTCGTCAGCGACGGCACCGCGGTGCTCGGTCTCGGTGACATCGGCCCCGAAGCCGCGATGCCGGTGATGGAGGGCAAGGCTCTCCTCTTCAAGGAGTTCGGCGGGATCGACGCCTGGCCGATCTGCCTCGCGACGAAGGACCCGGACGAGATCGTCGCGATCGTCAAGGCGATCGCCCCGGGCTTCGGAGGGATCAACCTCGAGGACATCTCGGCGCCGCGCTGCTTCGAGATCGAGGAGCGGCTGCGGCGCGAGCTCGACATCCCGGTCTTCCACGACGACCAGCACGGCACCGCCGTCGTCGTGCTCGCGGCGTTGCTGAACGCAGCGCAGGTCGTCGGCAAGGAGCTGAAGGATCTCCACGTCGTCCTGACGGGCGTCGGCGCGGCTGGGACGGCGACGACGCGCATGCTGCTCGCGCGCGGGCGTCCACGACGTGATCGGCTGCGACCGGCACGGCGCGCTCTTTCCCCAGCGCGAGAATCTCACCCCGAGCAAGGCGGCCTACGCTCTGCTCACGAACCGCTACGGCCGGCGTGGCACCGCCGACGAGCTCCTCGAGGGCGCCGACGTCTACATCGGCCTCTCCGGCCCAGGTGCGGTCTCGCCCGAGGCCGTGCGCACGATGGCCGACGGAGCGATCGTCTTCGCGATGGCGAACCCGACCCCTGAGGTCGCCCCCGAGCTCATCGAGGATGCCGTCGCCGTGATCGCGACGGGTCGCTCCGACTACCCGAACCAGATCAACAACGTCCTCGCCTTCCCCGGGATCTTCCGCGGCGCGCTCGATGTTCGCGCGTCCGAGATCACGGAGGAGATGAAGCTCGCCGCGGCAAAGGCGATCGCGGCAGTGATCCCGGCCGACCACCTCGCACGCGACTACATCGTGCCGAGCGTGTTCGACCGTGAGGTCGCACCGACGGTCGCCGCCGCGGTCGCGGCCGCGGCCGAGCGTTCGGGCGTTGCGCGCAAGCCCGGACCGCGGCCGCGCTAGTCACGTCGAACGACGAGTGGGAACGTGAGCGGTCGCGCGGATGGCGGCTTCAGTGAAGCCCCCGATTCGCCGCCGACGCGCGCTGCGCAGACTCGGGTCGATCGACATGGAAGCGGATCTCCCGAAGGACGCTCGCCCGCGAGGTGTCGCTGATCGCCGGAGCGATGCTGCTCTACTTCGGCGTTCGAAACCTCACGGCGGGAAATGCGGACATCGCGTTCCTGAACGCCGAACGGATCTCGCGGTTCGAGCAGTGGGCTCACCTCGACTGGGAGCGCGGGCTCCAGGCCGCGGTGATCGACAGAGACATGCTCGTGAACTTCACGAACTGGGTCTACATCTGGGGCCACTGGCCCGTCATCCTCTCCACCGCGCTCGCGCTGTTTCTCTGGCGCCGCGAGCGGTACTACCTCCTCCGCAACGCGTTCTTCGTGTCCGGCGTGATCGGGTTCCTGTTCTTCGCGCTCCTACCGGTCGCGCCGCCTCGGCTCCTCGACTCGGGCTCGTGGACACGGTCACGAGCCAGTCGAGCTCGTACCGCGCCCTCCAGCCGCCCGGGCTGACGAACCAGTACGCAGCCTTCCCCAGCCTCCACGTCGGCTGGAACGTGCTGCTCGGAATCGTCGTGTTCACGGCGACGAGGTCGCGCGTCTTGCGTTTCCTCTCGGTCGCGGGGCCGCTGGCGATGGCGTTCGCGGTCGTCGCGACCGCGAACCACTTCGTCGTGGACGTCGGGGCCGGGATCGTCGTCGTGCTGATCGGGCTGATGGTTGCGACAATGGCGCGAAGCTCGCCCCGTGCAGCTATCGTGGACGGACTTGCCGAGAGACGAACGGGCAACCCCACTCCTGCCGCCCCTTCGTCATCGCGCATCGCTTCGGCAACGGCCTCGACGCGCTGCGCGACGCGGAGCACCTCGGCGTCCCGTGCGTCGAGGCTGACGTCCGCCTGTTCCGCGGCCGGGTCGAGGTTCGGCACCTGAAGAGCGTCGGCCCATTGCCGCTCTTCTGGGACCGCTGGCGTGTGGCGGCGCCCTGGGTGCCGCGTCTCGCGCTTGCGGAGCTCCTCCGTGCGTCCGGACCGCAAACCGAGCTGGTGCTCGACCTCAAGGGCCGCAACCCCGCTCTCGGTCGCCTGGTCGCCGATGCGATCGAGCCGCATCTCCCGGGCTCGGCGGTTCATCGTCTGTGCGCGCTCGCGTGCCAGCTCGAGCCGTTCAGCGAGCTGCCCGTTCGCCGGTTCGAGTCCGTCGGGAGCGCGCGCCAGCTCCGACGGCTGTTGCGTCGCGGCACCGCCGCGCACGGCGTGTCGATCCATGCGCGCCTGCTCGACGAGGGCGTCGTCCAGCAGCTGCGCCGAACTGACGGAGGTGATCGTCACGTGGCCGGTGAACCGGGTCGAGGACGCCGCCAGCCCTCGCTGCCCTCGGCGTCGACGGGCTGATCAGCGACGCGCCGAACCTCCTGCTCGCGGAAGGTGCTCGTTCGTGATCGCTGCGTTTCTCGATCACGCCTCGGTGTTGGCCCAGCAGTTCGAGTCTCTGGACGGAAGGTTCCTGCTCGGGGCGCTCGTTCTCCAGGTGTCGAACCTCGCTCTGCGCAGCTTCGCCTGGCGCAACGTCCTCGCCGCCGCCTATCCGGAGCAGCGGGTCTCGTACCTGTCGGTCGCCGGCTCGTACGTCGCCGGCGTCGCGCTCAACACGTTCACCCCGGGCCGTGCGGGCGAGCTCGCGAAGGTGCTGCTCGTGCGGACGCGCATCGCCGGCTCTGCGGTGCCGACGATCGCCGCTGCGCTCTCGGTCGTGCTCGTCTTCGACGCGATCGTCGGAGGCGGACTCGTCGCCGCGCTGTGGGCCGGCGGAATCGCGCCCGGCATTCCCGGACCGGGAGCGCCCGTGCTCCTGGCGGCCGCCGCGGCCGGGTCCGTCGTCGCGCTCGGCACCACGTTTGCCGCGCGGCGCTCGAGCCGCGCTCGTCAACTCTTGACACGGGCTTGGGCAGGCGTCGCGATCGTGCGCAGCCCGGGCCGATACCTCGGGAGCGTCGCGCTGGTTCAGCTGGGCGCTTGGATGTGCCGGATCGGCGTCGTGATGCTCGTGCTCGCGGCGTTCGGGATCCCACCGACGCCGACCTCCGCCGTGCTCGTGCTCGTCGCGGGCGGGATCTCGACCGCGGTTCCCATACCGGGCGGTGGTGGAGCACAGCAGGTGCTCGTCGCGTATGCGCTCCACAGCACCGTGTCAGTGAGCCAGGCGATCGCGTTCTCCGTCGGTATGCAGGCGGGCGTCGCGCTCGTGAACACGCTCGTTGGGCTCACCGCGCTCATGCTGATGTTCCGGACGCTCACGCCGACGGCGGCGGTGCGTTCGGCGCGCGCGGTTGCGCGCAGCAGATCGACCTAGGACGTTTCGGTCGAGGAAGGATCCGGCGCGCTCGCGAGTAGGCGACGCCAGCGCACCGTTCGCAGCACGAGCAGGTCAGCACGGGAGCGCCGTGGGCAATGTTCATCGCGGCGAGCCCGGCGCGCATGCCGAGGCTGAGAGCTCCCCGGGACGCTGGTCGTTCAGGTGACTCCATGGCTCGGCCCAGGCTGTCCATGTGACCCGATTGTGGGTGTCGCGCGTCGAGCTTGCGACGAGTACGGGTTTTCCGCAGACAGGTGCGGCTCGATCCGGATGGCGATCGGCCCGGTTGACCCGATCATGCGCAGGATGTCGAGTCCGACCAGCTATGCAGTGGCTTGGCGCAACGGCCACACCAGGTTCGTGGGCTACGCCCGGCTCGAGCCTGCCGGTCTGCGGCTCGAGGGCCGCGACGCCGATGGCAGCGAGGGACTGCGGACGATCAGCTACGAGGACATCGACCGGATCGACGTCAGCCGGATGAACGGCCAGCCGCGGCATCGTGCTCGAGCTCAGCGGAGACGATCGAGTCGTGATCACGAGTCTCGACCGGCCCGGCAGCCTCGGAGAGATGGCCGAGCAGCTCCGCAGTCTCGCGGATTCCCCACACCGCTGATCCGTCACTCCGCGGATGCCGTCTCCGCGGTCCAGAGCGATGCTCGGCGAAACGGACCGGAGGAACGATCATGAAGACCATCCTCATCGCAACCGACGGCTCCGCAGGCGCGCGGGCAGCCGTCGACGAAGGGCTCGACTTCGCCGAGGAGACGGATGCGGACGTCCTGTTCGTCGCTATTCGGCAGCCGCCCATGCCGGTGTTCGGAGACCCGTACTGGCAGCAGTCTCTGTCGAACGAGCTCGCACGGCTGCGCCCGGCGTTGCAGGAAGCGGTCGCCGAGGCGGAGTCGCGCGGCATCCACGCCGACTACGACCTGCTCGAGGGCGACCCAGGTGAGCGAATCCTCGAGCTCGCCCGCTCGCGCGACGTCGACCTGATCGTGATCGGGTCGCGCGGCCTCGGGGCCGTTGCCTCGGTGATCCTCGGCAGCGTCTCGAAACGCGTCTTGCACGACGCAGATCGACCGGTTCTCGTCGTGAACGAGCCTGCGGCGGTCCCGGTCAGGACGTGACCGAACAAGCGGCGCGCGGCCTCACCGAGGGCGAGGCCGCGCGTCTACTCCGCGAACGGGAGCCGTACGTCCAGACGACAAGCCGCTCGTACGCGAGCATCGTCCGCGCCAACGTCTTCACGGTCTTCAACCTCATCCTCGCCGTCGCCGGCGCTGCGACGCTCGCGTTCGGCGAGTGGCAGGACGCGCTCTTCCTCGGCGTGCTCGTCTCGAACTCGGCGATCGGGATCACGCAGGAGATCCGCGCGAAGCGCGCGCTCGACCGCCTCGCCGCGCTCATCGCGCCGACGGCGAGCGTCGTTCGCGACGGGGTCGCGCGAACCGTTGCCGTCGACCAGGTCGTGCCGGGCGACCTGCTGCGCGTCCAGCCGGGTGACCAGGTCGTCGCCGACGGCGAGCTGGTGCGCGCAGACGGAGTCACCCTCGACGAGTCGATCCTCACGGGCGAGTCGCGGCCGGTCCTCCGTGGGTCGGGCGCGCACGTGCGCTCCGGCTCGTTCGTCGTCGAGGGCGCGGGCGAGTTCGTCGTCGAGGCGATCGGGCAGGAGAGTTATGCGGCGAGGATCGCCGGAGAGGCGCGCGCGTTCCGGCATCCTCGCTCGCCGCTCGAGCGCGCGTTCAACCGGTTGTTGCTGACGCTCGTGGCGGTGATCGCACCCCTCGGCATCGTGCTCGGCGTGGCGCTCTGGGAGCGGCGGACGCCGCTCGACGAGGCGGTCCCGACGTCCGTCGCGGCTGTCGTCACGCTCGTGCCCGAAGGGCTGATCCTGCTCGCGAGCCTCACCTTCGCCGTCGCAGCGCTGCGGATGGCCGGCCGGGGCGCGCTCGTGCAGCAGCTGAACGCCGTGGAGTCACTCGCCTCGGTCGACGTCGTCTGCCTCGACAAGACCGGAACGCTGACCGCGCCGAGGCTCGAGGTGCTCCGCCTCATTCCGGCCCGCGGGGTCGCCGAGAGCGAGCTCGAGAGCCGGGTCGGCGAGTACGCGGCCTCCGCCCCGATTCGCAACGCGACCGTCGAGGCACTCGCGGAACGGTTCCCGGCGCCGGCGCCAACCGGGCCAAGCGAAAACGTGCCGTTCTCGTCCCGCCGCAGGTTCGGTGCGGTGCGTGGGAGCGGGGACTGGATCGTCGTCGGGGCACCCGAGCTCTTCATGCTGGGGCCGCTCGGTCGCGGTGGCCGAGCGCGAAGCGGAGTCTGGGCGGCGCGTCGTCGCGCTCGGAACGTCCCCGAAACGGCATTTCCCCCGACCACGAACCGCATGACGTCGCTGCGCTCGGCCTCGCCGTCATCGGCGAGCGGCTGCGGCCCGAGGCACGCGCGACCGTCGAGTTCTTCCAACGCCAGGGCGTCGAGCTGAAGATCCTCTCCGGCGACCGCCCGGCGACGGTCGCGGCGGTCGCGGCCGACGTCGGCATCCCGGTGGGGCTGCCGGTCGACGGACGCGAGCTTCCCGAGTCGAGCGCCGAGCTCGCGGCACTCCTTCGGGAGACGAGCGTGATCGGACGAATCTCGCCCGAGGAGAAGCGTCGCGTCGTCGAGACCCTCCGCGACGAAGGCCGCTACGTCGCGATGATCGGCGACGGCGTCAACGACGTTCCCGCGCTCAAGGCGGCACGGCTGGCGATCGCCCAGGGCACGGGGACGCAGATGGCGAAGAGCGTGGCCGACGTCGTGCTCGTGCGCGGTGACTTCGCCGCCGTGCCGGCGATGGTGGAGGAAGGCCGGAAGATCCTGCGCAACCTGCAGCGCGTCACGAAGCTGTTCGTGACGAAGTCCGTGTTCGCGTCCGTGCTCATCGTCTCGGTGGGACTGACACCGACCGCGTATCCGCTGCTTCCGAGGCACCTGACCCTTGCGGCGACGCTGACGATCGGCGTGCCCTGCCTTCTTCCTTGCGCTCGCGCCGAGCTCGGGGGGTTACCGGATCGAGGGCTTCCTGCGCGAGGTGGCGTCGTTCTCCGTGCCCGCGGGCACGGCAGCCGGTCTCGGTGTGCTGTCCAGCTACCTCTTCGCGCTGAACGTCCTCGACCTGCCGCTCATCGAGGCTCGGACCGTCGCGACGACCGTGCTCGTCGACGGTCGGCCTGTATCTGATCGTCGCGCTCGAGGCCGCGGGGTCGGCGCAGGAGCGCCGCCATCGTCGGGCTTTGTGCGGCGCTCGCCGGCTGCTACGTGCTCGTGCTCTCGATCCCGTTCGCGCGGGAGTTCTTCGCTCTGGCGGCGCCCGACCCCGTGATCTTCGCGACCGCGCTCGCAGGCGCCGCTCTTGCCGTCGGAGGTCTCGCGATCACGTCCGAGGCGTTCCTTCCGGGCCGTCGGTAGTTCCACGGACGCTGCTTCGGCGGTTCCGCCGATGCCAAGTGACGGTCGCCGGCATGACGCTTCCTGGAGACGAAAGGAGAGCCATGACAGCGACGCTCGAAACGATCGATCGCCGACGGGCCGCACCGGCCGACCTCGAGACATTCGCGCAGCTCGTGCAAGCCCTGTCTCCGACGGTCGGAGACGTCCACGTCGCATGCAACGACGTGCGCGACGAGGACGGCGAGCTCGTGATCGAGCTCGAGGTACGCCTGCCACTGGAGAAGCCGGCCGAGCACCACATCCCCGGTTTCCACGCAGACGTGACCGGCTGCTGATCAAGGATCAAGTGAGAGGAGTGGCAATGCGCAAGGTCATCATCATGGGCGCAGGCGGGCGTGACTTCCACGACTTCAACGTCGCCTTTCGCAACGACTCGACGACGCAAGTGGTCGCGTTCACCGCAGCGCAGATCCCCGGGATCGACGACCGGCGCTACCCCGCGTCGCTCGCCGGCCCGCTCTACCCGGACGGCATCCCGATCCGCCCCGAGGCGGAGCTGCCGTTCCTCGTCGAATCGCACGAGGTCGACGAGGTCGTGCTCGCATACTCCGACCTCTCCCACGAGCAGGTGATGCACAAGGCGTCGACGGTCCTCGCGACCGGCGCCGACTTCCGCCTGCTCGGCCCGAAGACGACGATGCTGCGGAGCCGCAAGCCGGTCATCGCCGTCGGCGCCGTTCGCACCGGCGCGGGCAAGAGCCAGACGAGCCGCCGCATCGGGCAGATCCTGCTCGACGCTGGGCTCAAGGTCGCGCACGTGCGGCACCCGATGCCGTACGGCGACCTCGAGGCGATGCGCGTGCAGCGGTTCGCCACCATCGAGGACATCGATGCAACCCACCCGACGATCGCGGAGCGCGAGGAGTACGAGCGCCCCGTCGAGCTCGGGATGACCGTCTACGCCGGCGTCGACTACGGCGAGGTCCTCAAGCAGGCGGAGGAGGAAGCGGACGTCATCGTCTGGGACGGTGGCGACAACGACTTCCCGTTCTTCGCCCCGGACCTGTTCGTCGTCGTCGTCGACCCCCTCAGGCCCGGGCATGAGCTTCGGTACCACCCCGGCGAGACGAACCTCCGCATGGCCGACGTCGTCGTCGTCAACAAGGTGGACTCGGCCACGCCGGAGCAGGTGGACAGCGTGATCGACGCGGTGCGGCTCGTCAACCCGGACGCTCGGCTCGTCACCGCAGCGTCACCCGTGACGCTCGGACACGGCTCACCGCTGTACGGGAAGCGTGTCCTCATCGTCGAGGACGGCCCGACGATCACGCACGGTGAGATGGAGTTCGGGGCCGGCAAGGTCGCGGCCCTCGAGGGCGGCGCGTCGGTGATCGTCGATCCGCGAGCGTACGCAGTCGGCTCAATCGCGAAGCTCTACAGGGAGTTCCCGCACATCGGGAGCGTCCTGCCCGCGATGGGCTACAGCGACGAGCAGCTCCACGAGCTCGAGGAGACGATCAACGCGACGCCGTGCGACGTCGTCGTCACGGGAACGCCGATCGACCTCGCGCGGCTCGTTCGGGCGGATCACCCGATCCGGCATGCAACGTACGAGCTCCAGGAGATCGGACATCCGACCCTGGAGGAGATCCTCGAGCCGATGACCCGATCCGGGCACGCGGAGCTCGTGCACGCGTGATCGAGAGTGGAGGCGCCGCCGTGCAGGCGGCGCCTCCCTGCCCTCGGCTGGATCGAGCCGCGTGAGATCAGCGGATCCGCGGATCGCCGCGCAGAGAACGCCCGGATGTCCGCAACGACGTGCCGCGTCGAGGATCTCCGTGACGACCAGAGGAGGCGCACGATGTTCGCGAGAGCTCCGGGAGTGACCACCGACGGCAGCCCCATCATCGAGGCCCGCGGGGTCACGAAGACGTACGACACCGGCACCGTGCAGGTCAACGCGTTGAAGAACGTCGGCCTGACGATTCGCCGCGGCGAGATGGTCTCGATCATGGGGCCGAGCGGCTGCGGCAAGACGACCCTGCTCAACTGCCTCTCCGGGCTCGACGCCGTCGACGAAGGGGAGATCCTGATCGAAGGCGTTGCGCTCTCGAAGATGTCCGACCGCGAGCGGACGGACTACCGCGCTCGCCGGATGGGCTTCGTCTTCCAGTTCTACAACCTGATGCCCGTGTTGACGGCCGTCGAGAACGTCGAGCTGCCGCTCCTCGTCGCGCGGGTCCATGCGAAAGAGGCGCGACGCAGGGCGCTGGCCGCCCTCGACCTCGTCGGGATCGCGGGCCGCGCCGAGCATGTCCCTGACGAGCTCTCAGGCGGCGAGCGACAGCGCGTGACGATCGCGCGCGCCCTCGTCAACGACCCGGCAATCGTCTGGGCCGACGAGCCCACGGGCGACCTCGACAGCGAGAACGCCTCGGAGATCAGTCAGCTGATGCGTCGACTGAATCTCGAACACGGACTGTCCTTCGTGATCGTCACGCACGACCCGACCGTCGGCGAGAGCGCCGACCGGCTGGTGCGAATGGTCGACGGAGAGATCGTCTCGCACGAAGCCCTGACCGACATGCCGGACCGGCTGCCCGCCGTGCCCGTGCTCGCGTAGAGGAGGCTGACGATGCAGAGTCTGTTCGGCATCCCGATCGGGCCGCTCGCCGTGGTCCTCGTGATCGCGCTCGCGCTCGTGGTCAGCGTGGTGAGCGCGTTCGCACTCCGCAACCGCGTGTTCTTCAAGCTCGGCGTGCGCAACGTCAGGCGGCGGCGTGGGCGGACGGCACTGATCGTGACCGGGCTGATGCTCGGCACGACGATCATCGCGGCGGCGCTCGCGTCCGGCGACACGATGAGCCACACGATCCGGATCTCGGCGATCGAGGCGCTCGGCTCGACCGACGAGATCGTGTCCGTGAAACGCGCCGAAGCGAGCACTGCCGTCCCCCTCGGTGAGGCGACGAGCGTCGACTACTTCGACGAGGACGTCGTCCCGCTGATCACGCACGAGCTTCTGCGCTCCTCGCACTTCGACGGCGTTGCGCCGGCGATCATCGAACCCGTCGCCGCGCAGAACCTGACGGCACGACAGAACGAGCCGCGGGTCACGCTCTTCGCGAGCACCGGTCCGAACCTTGCCGCGTTCGGTGAGATCCGCACCGAGCGCGGGCTGGTCGTCTCACTCGACGATCTTCGCTCCGGGCGAGATCTACCTCAACGCCGATGCCGCCGACGACCTGGCCGCAGAGAGCGGTCACACGATCCGCGTGCTCGCAGGCAGCCGGACGCTCGTCGCACGCGTTCGCGCGATCGTCCGGTTCGACGGAACCGGCACCGACGGCGGTGCGCTGCTCGTCGGACTGCCGACGGCCCAGCGGCTGCTCGGCCATCCCGGCGAGGTCAAGCACGTGCTGATCTCGAACGTCGGCGGACCCGACGAGCGGCGTCCGCTACACGGACGAGATCTCGACGTTGCTCCAGCCGACGCTGAAGCGGCTCGGGCTCCAGATCGACCCCGCCAAGCGGGACGCGCTCGAGACGGCCGACCAACAGGGCAACGCGTTCATGTCGCTCTTCACGACGTTCGGCAGCTTCTCGATCTTCGCCGGGTTCCTGCTGATCTTCCTGATCTTCGTGATGCTCGCAGCGGAGCGCCGCGGGAGAGCTCGGGATCGCCCGGGCGATCGGCACACGCCGCGGACACCTGATCCAGATGTACGTCTACGAGGGCCTCGCGTACGACCTGCTCGCCGCCGCCGTCGGCGCAGCCATCGGCGTCGCGGTGGCGTTCGGCATGGTCTTCGTCCTCAGCAGCGCACTCGGCGCCGAAGGCATCACGATCGAGCACGACGTCCAGCTGCAGAGCGTGGTCGTCGCGTACACCGTCGGCGTGCTGCTGACCTTCGTCGTCGTCGTCGTTTCGGCCTGGCGAGTCAGCCGGCTGAACATCGTGACCGCGATCCGCAACCTGCCCGAGCCACCCGCCCGCAAGCGGCTGAAGCGTCGTTGGATCGGCGGCCTCGTTGCGATGACGCTCGGGGCGCTGCTCACCCTCCAAGGCGTGAACTCTGCGCAGGCCGTCGCAGTTCATCCTCGGCATCTCGATGTTCGTGATCGGGCTCGTGCCGGTCAGCCAGGCCGTCGGAGTGCCGCGAAGGATCGCGTACACGAGCGCAGGACTCGCAATCGTCGTCCTCTGCCTCCTGCCCGCGCGGCCGGCTCGACGCGCTCGCCGGAACCGATCTGCAGCAGAACTTCTCGGTCTTCCTCGTCGGAGGCATCCTGATCGTGCTCGGCGCGTCGTGGACGATCGTCTACAACGCGGACATCCTCCTCGGGGCCGTCACGGCAACCGTCGGTCGCATCCGGGCGCTCACGCCGATCCTCCGCCTGTCGATCGCGTATCCCCTGCGAAATCGCTTCCGCACCGGCATCACGCTGGCGATGTTCATGCTGGTCGTCTTCACGCTCGTCGTCGGGCGGGACGATTTCAGGCTCGTTCGTGCGCGCGTTCGACAACGAGGAGATGTTCGGAGGAGGCTTCGACGTCCGGGCAAGCTCCGCGGCGATCAGCCCGATCGACGACCCGGCACGGGCGATCGCGAATGCACCGGGGCTCCGAGCTTCGGACTACCGAGTCGTCTCCGCCCAGTCGTTCCTGCCGGTGCAGGCGCGTCAGACGGGCGCGCATGCCTCCACGTTCGAGAACTATCCGGTTCGAGGCGTGGACAGTGCATTCGCGAGGCACACGACCTACCTCCTCGCCGCGCACGCGCGGGGTTACCCGGACGCCGTGGCGCGCGCTCGCGACCGAGCCCGGCCTCGCCATCGTCGACGGCTTCGTCGCCCCTCGCCGTGACAACTGGAGCGCGGGCCAGGTACCTCCCGACTTCCAGCTCAAGGGCTTCTACCTCGAGGACGTGGTCTTCGACCCGGTTCCGATCCTCGTTCGAGATCCCCAGACCGGCGCGACGCTGAAGCTCAAGGTGATCGGCGTGCTCTCCGATCAGGCACCGCTCGCAATGGCGGGGATCACGACGTCGCAGGACACGCTCCGCGCGTCCTTCGGCGACCGTGTCAGGCCGACGGTCTTCTACTTCGACCTCGCGCCGGGCGTCGACGCCCGCGCCGAGGCGAGGAAGCTCGAGTCGGCGTTCCTGGCGAACGGTGTCGAGGCCGACGCCCTCGACGAGCTGCTCGAGGACGCCGTGGCCGCGAGCTGGACGTTCAACCGGCTGATCCAGGGCTTCATGGGACTCGGCCTCGTCGTCGGCGTCGCAGCGCTGGGCGTGATCAGCGCCCGCGCGGTGGTCGAACGGCGGCAGCAGATCGGGATCCTGCGCGCGATCGGGTTCAGGCGGCGGATGATCCAGCTGAGCTTCCTGATCGAGGCGTCGTTCATCGCGCTGACCGCGATCTTCGTCGGAACGCTCTTCGGCCTGATCGTCAGCCACTCGGTGATCGCCGACATCGCGAGCCAGCCCTCCTACGAGATGGTGACGCTCCACGTGCCCTGGGTGAACCTCGGGATCGTGTTCACGGTCGTCTACCTCGTCGCGCTCGCGACGACGCTGGCCCCGGCGGTACGGGCGTCGCGGATCTACCCGGCCGAGGCGCTGAGGTACGAGTGACGGCCGTCGTGGAGACCGGTCGAGCGCCAGGGCAGAACCTGCCCGCGGCGCTCGACCGCCGCTTCGAGGCCGTCGTCTTCGACTGGGACGGAACCGCCGTTCCCGACCGGCAGGCAGACGCGACGAGGCTCCGCGAGCTCGTGGAGGCGCTCACCGCGCACGGCATGGACCTTGCCGTGGTCACGGGGACGCACGTCCAGAACGTCGACGACCAGCTCGGCGCACGTCCCGAAGGGCCCGGCCGCCTCTACCTGTGCATGAATCGCGGCTCCGAGGTGTTCGTCGCCGACGCGGATGGGCTGCGGCTGGTTGCCCGCCGGGAGGCGACGCCGGCCGAGGACGAGGCACTCGACGCTGCCGCCGAGCTCACCGTGGCGCGGCTCGCCGAGCGTGGCCTCCGCGCCGAGATCGTCTCGCAGCGACTGAACCGCCGGAAGATCGACCTGATCCCCGAGCCGGAGTGGGAGGATCCGCCCAAGGCCCGCATCGCCGAGCTGCTCGACGCGGTCGAGTCCCGTCTCGATGCGGCCGGCCTCCGCGGGCTCGGCGAGGCGGTCGAGCTCGCGCGGACGCGCGGCGCGCGACGCGGGGCTGTCCGATCCTCGGGTCACGAGCGACGCCAAGCACGTCGAGATCGGCTTGACGGACAAGGCCGACTCCGCGCACTGGCTGTTCGACGAGCTGGCCGGCGCGGGATCGCGCCCGGCGCTCGTCCTCGTCGCCGGCGACGAGTTCGGGCCGCTCGGCGGGCTGACGGGCAGCGACTCGTTCCTGCTCGTCGCCCGAGGGAGCGCGCGCGACGGTCGTCTCGGTCGGCGCCGAGCCGACCGGCGTGCCGCAGGGCGTGATCGTCCTGGGCGGCGGCCCCGCCGGCTTCGCCGCGCTGCTCAGCGACCAGCTCGAGCGCCGAATGCTCGCGCGAGATGCCGAGGCTCGACGACGACCCGCTCTGGACGCTCGAGGCTGCCGAGGACGACCCTCTGCTCGAGCGCGTCCACGACTCGCTCTTTGCGATCGCCGACGGGCGGCATCGGCACGAGCGACGACACCGTGCTCGCCGCCGGCCTCTACGAAGGCGACGGCCCGGAGACGACGCTTCTTCGCTGTCCCGTCTGGCACAGGCTGCCCGTGCCCGAGCGGGCTCGTCGCGGCAGGCTGCGGCGGCTCGACCTGCACACCGGCCTACTCGAGGACACGTTGCTCACCACGCAAGGCCCGCTTCGTTCGACGCGCTTCTCTTCGCTCGCGCGCCCGGGCTCGGTCGCGCTTCGCGCCGAAGGAGCGCCGCAGCTGCTCCTGCCCGGATCGACACTCACGCCGGCCGGGCCGCCGCGATCTCGAGCTCGGCGCCGAGCCCGGTCGTCTGTGGATTCGCGACACCACGTCACAGGGCGCAGGCGTGGTCGTCGCCGCTGCGCACGATCAGCGCCCGACGCCCGGCCGGCTCGAGCGACTCGCCGCGTATCGCATCGATCCCTCGCGGCGGCCCGACGAGCAGTCGGCGCTCCGCGGCGTCCGCGAGCTCGAGGCGGCCGGCTTCGAGACGTCTGCTGTCCGAGCACGTGCCGCCTGGGCGTCTCGTTGGGAGGCCGCCGACGTCGTGATCGAGTCCGATCCGGAGCTGCAGCTCGCAGTCCGCCTGGCGCTCTTCCACTTGATCTCGTCGGTCGGCGATCTCGGGCGAGGCCGCCGTCGGTGCCCGCGGGCTGACCGGATCCGCGTACCGCGGCCACGTCTTCTGGGACAGCGACGTCTTCGTCCTTCCGTTCCTCGCCGCGACCCATCCCGCCGCCGCACGCGCGATGCTCGAGTACCGCATCCGGCGGCTCGACGACTCCCGCACCGCCGCGCACCGGCTCGGCCGCGAGGGCGCGCGCTTCGCCTGGGAGTCCGCGCGGCACGGCTTCGACGTCACCCCCCGATACGCCCGAGACCAGACGGGACGCCTCGTCCCGATCCGAACCGGCGAGCTCGAAGAGCACATCGTCGCCGACGTCGCGTGGGCAGCCAGCTGCTACGCGGACTGGAGCGGTGACGACTCGTTCCTGGAAGGCGCCGGCCGCGGGCTCCTCGTCGAGACGGCTCGCTACTGGGCCTCGCGCATCCGGTTCGACGCCGACGGCCGCGGCCACATCTACGGCGTGATCGGCCCCGACGAGTACCACGAGCCGGTCGACGACAACGCGTTCACGAACGTGATGGCCCGCTGGAACCTTCGGCGGGCTGCGGAGCTCGCGGTCGTGGACCCGAGTGAGCGCGCGGCATGGCGCCGCGCTGCCGACGCGCTCGTGGACGGGTGGGACCCGCGAACCGGCGTCTACGAGCAGTTCGCCGGCTTCCACGAGCTCGAGCCCCTGGTCATCGCCGACGTCGCGCCCCGTCGCCCGATCGCGGCGGACCTCCTGCTCGGCCCCGAGCGCGTCTCCCAGGCGCAGGTGCTGAAACAGCCGGACGTGCTCATGCTCCACCATCTGGTCCCGGACGAGGTCGAACCGCACTCGCTGGTTCCCAACCTCGACTTCTACGAGCCTCGCTGCGCGCACGGCAGCTCACTCTCCCCCGCGATCCACGCCGCGCTGCTCGCGCGGGCGGGGCGTCCCGACGAAGCGCTCGAGCCCTTCCGGCTCGCAGCCCACATCGACCGCGACGACCTCACGGGAACAACCGCCGGAGGCGTGCACCTCGCGACGATGGGCGGCCTGTGGCAGGCGCTCGCCTACGGCTTCGCCGGCCTCCGACCGGAAGGATCCGTCCTGGCGATCGATCCGCAGCTCCCTGCCGCTTGGGACGCGCTCGCGCTCCGGCTGCGCTTCCGTGGCAGCCTCGTGCGTCTTCGCCTCGAGCACGAGCAGGTGATCGTCGAGTCGGACCGCGCACTCCCGGCAAGCGTGGGTGGCTTGCCGCCCGTCTACGGCACACGAACCATCTGGACTCCCGACGAAGACCACTGGAAGGTGATGAGCCCATGACCAAGGTCGTCGCAGCGATCGACGCCACGCCGAGGGCCGGCGCCGTGCTCGCGAGCGCCACCGCCATCGCGCGGCTGTTCGACGCCACCCTCGAGGCCGTGCACGTCCACTCCGACGGATACGAGCTCGCCGAGGAGCACGCGCGCATGGCGGGAGTACCGCTCGAGATCGTCGAAGGCGGCGTCCTGGAATCGCTCGTCGACGTCGGCGGCCGGCACGACGTGGCCGCCCTCGTGCTCGGCACACGGGAGACGTCCTCTGGACGAGGCCGCTCGGGTCGACGGCGCTCGACTTGGTCGGCTGCGTCGAGAAGCCGGTCGTGCTCATTCCGCCGCGCGCCGCGCCCCTCGAGCGCGTCCGCCGCGTGCTCCTGCCGCTCGAGGGCACGCGCAAGACGTCACTGGCGCCGGCTGCCGTGCTCGGCGTCGCAGACGATGCAGCGGTGGACGTCGTCGTGCTCCACGTACTCGACGAGGCGACGCTGCCGCGCTTCACCGACCAACCGCAGCACGAGACGGAAGCCTGGGCGAACGAGTTCCTGGCCCGGTACTGCCCGACCGGGCTTCGGTCGGTCAGCCTGACGATTCGCATCGGCCAGCCCGATCAGACGATCGTGCAGTTCGCGGAGGAAGCAGGCGTCGACCTGATCGCGCTCGGCTGGAATCAGCGCCTCGCTCCGGGCCGCGCCGCGGTCGTCCGCGCGGCACTCGAGCGAGGTCGGCTCCCGCTGCTCCTGATCCCGGCGCTGGGGGCGGAGACGGATCGCGAAGGCGTCGGAGATCCGGTCGGCAGCTCTGCCGGCGGCTGATCCGGACTTCGGCCTCGGATCCGCACGACGCGGCGCAACGCCGGCCGGCGTCGGCGAGGCCTAGCCGTCGCCCTTAGGCGTCTGCCGCACGATCACGACCGGGCACGCGCGTGGTGTGCGCACTGGTGGCTGACCGACCCGAGCAGCATCCCGGTGAAGCCCCCAAGGCCGCGCGACCCCACGACGAGCAACTCCGCGTGGCCGGCCGCCTCCACGAGCGCCGCTGCGGCCGGGCCGTGGACGACCCGCTCGACGACGTTGACCTTCGGTTCCTTGCCCAACACCCCCTCGACGAGGGCTGCGAGCGTTGTCTCGGCGGACTCGTCGGCCTCCTCAGACGCGCTGACCGGCACCAGCGCGGGCCACGGTCCTCCCACTGCGACGGTCGGCATCCAGGCGAGCAACGCGAGGACATCCGTCCCCCGGAGCTCGGCCTCGTCCGCGGCCCACGCGAGCGCGGCCTTCGATGCGTCCGACCCGTCCACCCCGACGACGATCCGTTTCACAACTGCCCCCTTTCATGTGGTGTCCCCACGATCGTCCGCGGACCGCACGCCTTCGGCATCGGGGAAGACGAGGGCCTGCGTGCGTAGTTCTCACCCACGCTGGTCGGCGCGCGCCCCGATGCGAACGCGCGGCCGTCGGGCAACGATCGTCTTGGTAACGGAAAGGAGGATCCATGGCAATCGTCAAGTGGACGCCGTGGACCGACCTCGACACGATGGAGCGACGGATGCGCCGCTTCTTCGACGAGGTCGGAGTCGTGCCCTCTCCACTGCCTGCGGCCGACGTCTACGAGACCGACGGCACGTTCGTCGTCGAGCTCGAGGTGCCGGGCTACGAGCAGAAGGATCTCGACATCGAGCTCAGCCGCCACCAGCTGGTGGTCAAAGGCCGGCTCGAGACGGTGAAGGAGGAGGCGGAGAAGGCCTTCCGCCTCCACGAGCGGCTCGAGAAGTCATTCGAGCGCCGGTTCGAGATCCCGCCGGAGGTCGATCTCGAGCAGCTCCACGCCGACTTCAGCAAAGGCGTCCTCAAGGTGGCCGCCCCCAAGCAGAAGGGCTTGGAACCGAAGAAGATCACGATCGGCTCGGGAGCGTGACGACGAGGGAGGGGCCGCTCTCGCGGCCCCTCCTCCTCTTGCGCCTGCTCGGTCCGCGGCGAACCCCGATCCCGGATCAGTGGTCGCCCCGATGGGGAGCGAGCGCGCGCGGCGCAGGCTGGGGCGAGAAACGAGAAAGGAGTGACATGAGCGAGCAACAGCAGGTGCCGGTCCGGTCGGTCGTGGCCGGGGACGTCGTCGTCGTCGCAGCCCACCGCGTCGGCGAGTCCGAGCGGACCGCGGAGATCATCGAGGTGCTCGGCGACCCTGGACGGCCTCACTTCCGCGTGCGCTGGGAGGACGGGAAGGAGTCCCTCTTCTACCCCGGCAGCGACGCGATCGGCCGCCACACGGTCTCGCGCTGAGCCGTGATGTTCCGAAGGCGAGGGAGGAAAGCCCAATGACCAGCACGCTCGACAACTGTTGGGGCACTGACTATTGGCTCCGCCATTGCGAGGGATTCCGCGTGGCGACGGAGGACGGCGAGACCGGATTCGTCGACGCCGTCGAGCTCACGCCGCAGGGGGACGCCGAGGCGCTCGTCGTCAGGTTCGGGAACGAGTTCACGCATTCCATGCGAGTGCCCGTGCGCGCCGTCGAGGAGCTCGACCCCGTCGACGAGATGATCGTCCTCGGGCCGATCAGCGACCGGCGGCGCAGGCATGCCAGCCGCCAGCTCCGCATTCCGCTTCCGCTCTGAGGGTCGAGGGATGACCAACGTTGGAGCAGGAGCGGCGAACACGCGCCGTACTCGTACGACGATCGCCGTCCTCGTCGCAGCGACCGCCGCTCAGCAGTTTCCCACCGCATGTAGCGGGCGACTTCTGAGCGCGGCTGCAGCACCGCAGGAGATCTGAGATCACCAGGAGTCCCACGACCAAGGAGGTCCAGCGATGACGGTCATGAAGGAGATCCAGCTTCCGGTCTCGGTCAGGTGGCGCGGCGGTTCGGTCGCCCGTGCGGATGGTCGCGACGAGAAGCTGCTCGAGCTGGCAACACCGCCGAAGTTCGAGATGGGGCTGCCGGGTTATTGGAGCCCGGAGGACCTGCTCGTCGTCTCGGCGGCATCGGGTTTCGTCCTGGCACTCGCTGCCATGCTGAGTGGCGCGAGGCGCCAATCCTCGACGCCAGGGTCAGTGCCACCGGCCACTTGAGCCATCGCGACGACGGCCATTTCGGCTTCACGGTCATCGAAATCAACGCCGAGCTCGAGACGATTCCCGGCGGCGAGGCCAAGGTCGAGGCTGCAGCGAAGGCGGCGGAGCAGCGCTGCCTGATCGCGAATGCGCTCGACGTGCCGGTCCACGTTGCAGTCTCGGTGAAGACCGGTCGGGAGCTGCGGCGCTGGTTGCGTCGTGAGGCGCGGCGGCTGATGAAGCGGCGCGCGGCCCACGCCTTCGACAGGAGGGGGTCGCGCGCACTCGCTCGCCACGCGAGCCTGGTCGCATGATGCACGCCACGAACGGTCGTCGGAACGGCACTGCCGTCACGCCTGCCGACACGATGACGCCGCCCGATCCGCTGGAGCCGGAGCAGCGCCTCTTTCGTCACCTCCGGTCACACCGCAACGGGCTCTCGAGTCGCGAGGTCGAGCGGCGCCTGACCCAGTACGGTCCGAACGCGATCGTTCGCCGCGGCCGCCGCCGCTGGTGGCACGAGGTCGGCCCGCAGCTGACCCACCCACTTGCACTGCTCCTCTGGGCCGCCTGCGTGTTGGCGTGGTTCGCCGGGACGGCGGTGCTGGCGGCGGCGATCGTCGCGGTCATCGTCCTGAATGCGGTGGTCGCGCTGCTCCAGGAACGCCAGGCGGAGCGCGCTGTCGAGGCGCTGGCGGCGTTCCTTCCTGATCAAGTCGCCGCCCTCCGCGACGACCGACGCCAACTGATCGAGGTCCGCGAGCTGGTGCCGGGCGACGTCATCCTCCTCGACGAGGGCGACCGCGTCCCGGCCGATGCGCGACTGATCGACGGACGCCTCCAGATCGACACGTCGGCCTTGACAGGGGAGTCGGTGCCGGTGACGCGGGAGGCCGGCGAACCGGAGACGGACATCGTCCTCGAGGCTCGCGACCTCGTCTTCAGCGGGACGAGTTGCACGGGGGGCCATGCACGCGCGCTCGTCTACGCAACGGGCATGCAGACCGAGCTCGGCCGGATCTCCGCCTTGTCCGAGCGGGTTGCACGCGAGGAGAGCCCACTCGAGCAACAGGTACGACACGTCGCCAAGCTGATCGCGATCGTCGCCATCGGCGTCGGCATGGTGTTTCTGCCGCTCGGTCTCCTCGCCGGGCTCCCGTTCCGCGACGCCGTCGTCTTCGCCGTCGGGCTGTTGGTCGCCAACGTCCCTGAGGGCCTGTTGCCGACGATCACCCTCGCCCTCGCCGTCGGGGTCCGCGCGCTCGCTCGCGACGGAGCGCTGGTCAAGCGCCTGAGCGCGGTCGAGACGCTCGGCTCGACGACGGTCATCTGCACAGACAAGACGGGCACGCTGACCGAGAACCGGATGCGCGTCGTCGAGACGTCGGGAGACGACGACGATCTCGTCGACGGTCGCAGCCTCATGCGCCACGGCCGAGGTCGACGACGCCGGGAATCGCGTCTCCGGTGACCCGACGGAGGTCGCGCTGCTTGCATTCGCGCAGTCGCGCGGGCGCGACGTACGCGCCTCGACGCGCGAGCGCCGCCGCGTCGCGCTGTTCGAGTTCGACTCCGGCCGGAAGCTGATGACGACCGTCGACGACGACAATGGTCGGCTCGTCGCCTACACCAAGGGTGCCCCAGAGCTCGTGTTGGCCCGCTGCGCGATCGACGCCTCGGACGCTGCAGCAGCGCTCGCGCGAGGCCGATGCCTTCGCCGCCAAGGGTCTGCGCCTGCTCGCGCTGGCACGGGGCGACGTCGAGTCCGTTGGCGCGCGCGACGACGTCGAGCGCGACCTCGACTACGTCGGACTCGTCGCTCTGCTCGACCCGCCGCGGCCTGAGGTCGCAGCTGCCGTCTCAGCCTGCCACCGAGCCGGGATCCGCATCATCGTGATCACCGGCGATCACGCGCTGACCGCACTCGAGGTCGCGCGCCGCGTCGGGGTCGACGTCGACACCGACGACGTCGTCGCGGCCGAACGCATCGACGAGATGTCGGACGCGGCGCTCGAGCACTGCTCTGCGAGCGCCGTGAACTGGTCTTCGCCCGCTCGTCGCCGGAGACGAAGCTCAGGATCGCCGACGCGTTGCGGGCACAGGGGGAGACCGTGGCGATGACCGGCGATGGAGTCAATGACGCGCCGGCGCTGAGGCGCGCGGACATCGGCGTGGCGATGGGAGTCGCCGGAACCGAGGTGGCGCGCGAGGCGGCGACGATGGTCCTGACCGACGACAACTTCGCCTCGATCGTGAAGGCGATCGAAGGCGGACGCCGCGTCTACGCCAACATCCGCAAGTTCGTCTTCTACATCTTCGCCCACGCGACGCCCGAGGTCGTCCCCTTTCTCGCGTTCGCACTCTCGGGCGGCTTGATCCCGCTGCCGCTGACGGTGATCCAGATCCTCGCAGTCGACCTCGGCACCGAGACACTGCCGGCTCTGGCGTTGGGCCGCGAGCCGGCCGAGCAGGGCCTCATGGACCAGCCTCCGCGGCCGCGCAGCGAGGGCGTGATTCGCAAGCGGATGCTCGTGCGAGCCTGGCTCTTCCTCGGCGGCATCTCTGCCGCGCTGGTGATGGCGGGATTCTTCTACGTGCTCCTTCGCGCCGGCTGGTCGCCGGCGACCCAACCGACAGCGGCGCCGACCTCCACCACATCTACCTGCAGGCGACGACGATGACCTTCCTCGGCATCGTCGCGTGCCAGGTCGGCACCGCGCTCGCTGCGCGCACGGAGCGCCGCTCGTTGCGCGAGGTCGGGCTGGACGACGAACCGCCTGCTGCTCTGGGGAATCGCGTTCGAGCTCGTCTTCGCGGCCGCCGTCGTCGCGACGCCGCTCGCTGCGCCGCTCGGGATGGCCGTCCCGCCGTGGGACGCGCTCCTGCTTCTTCTTCCGTTCCCCGTGATCGTCTGGGGCGCCGACGAGCTCTGGCGCGCTCGGGTTCGGGCGCGCGAACTCGGTCTTACCGGCAGCTGAGCTTGCGCGCATTTCTACTCATCACAGGTCCGGGCCGTCCCCGATGGCCCTCGCGACGCGGTCGGTGAGAGTGCAAGTGGAAGGAGGTGTGTGATGACCGCAATTCCGCACGAGCCGCCCCGAGTTGTCGGGGAAAGGCCTGGCTCAGCCTCACAGTTCCTCGTCCGGGAGATGTGGACGTCGTTGGCGATCAGCGTGATCTGGCTCTCGGTGTTGTGCACCGCGATCTTCGGTCCCGACATCGTGACCAACAACGGCGTCGGAGATATCGGAGAGCGCGCGACCGTTCCCTCAGCAGTTGTCGTGGCGCTGTTCGCTTTCCTCGCGACGTGGGTTGTCGCAAAGTACGGCTTCGGGCAAGGCCGGAAGGCTGACTGAAGCAAGGGTTTGCACTGCGGGCGGCCTCCATTGGGGGCCGCCCGCGCGTCCGAACGCAAGGACAAGAGGCGTTCCGTAGTCCGCCGCCCACGACGGGCGGGTTTTTCCGCATGTGCGGCCACGGGAGCGCTCCTAGCATCGGGCGGGAAGGGAGGCGCATGGGCGCGACAAAGGACGTCCGAGCGGGTCCGCCGCTTGTGAACCGAGAGATGGTGGCTGCTGCCGACCGCGGAGACCGTGGCGCGCGCGACCGACTCTTCTCGACTCACCTTCCGCTGGTCCGCCTCGTCGCGACTCGCTACCGTGACTACGGCTTGCCGCTCGAGGACCTGATGCAAGAAGGCTCGATCGGCCTGCTCGACGCCGTGGAGCACTACGACGCCGACCGCGGCGCGGCGTTCGAGCCGTATGCGCGGTTCCGAATCCGCCGCGCGATTCGCAACGCGCTGACCGAGCAGGCGCGTCTGATTCGCAACCCGAAGCAGATCGTCGAACGACGGCGCGCGCTCGACCGCGCCGAAGCGGATCTCCTCGCCGGCGGCAAGAGTCACACAGTTACGGACCTGGCCGCTGCGACCGGACTATCAGTCAGCGCCGTCCTCGAGGCACAGGCGTCATCGCACACACCGCTCTCACTCGACCAGCCGGTTCTGCCGGACGGCTCGACGCTAGCCGCATTGGTCGCCGATCCCGCTGTCAGCGACCCGGCGCTTCAGGCAATCGCACACGAGCAGGCCGAAGTCCTCGCGCTGGCCCTGGCGCAGTTGTCGGAGCGACAGCGACGCGTCGTCAGCGCGCGCTGGGGTCTCGGGGGCAAGAAACCCGCGAGCGGGACCGAGCTGGCTGCGGAGCTTGGACTGTCGCCGCGCCGGACACAGGCGATAGGTCAGGAAGCCCTCTTCGAGCTGCGCAAGGCACTCGAGCCAGTTGCGGTGTCGGCGTGAGCGTCATTCGCGCGGAGAAGCTGACGAAGTTCTACGGCAGCGACCGCGGCGTGATCGATCTCGACCTCACCGTCGAGGCAGGCGAGGTCTTCGGGTTTCTCGGCCCGAACGGCGCCGGCAAGTCGACAACGATCCGTCTGCTGCTCGACCTGATCCGCCCCAGCTCCGGTCGGATCGAGCTCTTCGGTCGCGACCCCCGGCGCTCCGTCGAGCTGCGCCGTCGTGTCGGGTACCTGCCGGGAGACCTCCGCCTGTACGAGAACATGAGTGCGCGCGAGACCTTCGCCTACTTCGCCGCGCTTCGCAGGATGAAGAACCTCGGCGATGCGGGCGCGCTCGCGTCCCGGCTCGAGCTCGACATCGACCGCCCGGTCAAGTCGCTCTCGAAGGGCAACCGCCAGAAGGTCGGACTCGTCCAGGCATTCATGCACCGACCCGACCTGCTCGTCCTCGACGAGCCGACAGTCGGACTCGACCCGTTGATCCAGCAGACGTTCTACGCGCTCGTCACGGAGGCCAAGTCGGCGGGGGCGACGATCTTCCTCTCCTCCCACGTCTTGCCGGAGGTGCAGCACGTCGCCGACCGCGTCGCCCTCATCCGAGAGGGACGCCTTGTCCTGGTCGCCGGCGTCGAGGAGCTGCGCTCTCACGCCGTCGCGCGCGTCGCGGTGACGTTCGACGATCTGCCTCCCGCCGCAGCCTTCGCAGGGATAGCGGGCGTCCGCGAGCTCGAACGCCACGGCAATACGGTCCTCTTCTCGCTCGAGGGCGAAGCCGACGCGCTCGTGAAGGCGCTGGCGCGCGAACGTGTCGTCGCGATCGACAGCCACGAGGCCGACTTGGAGGACATCTTCCTCAACCTGTACCGGTCACAGGGGGCGCAGGATGCGGCGTAACGTCTTCCTGAAGACGCTCCTGGATGCGAGACGGGCACTCATCTGGTGGAGCCTCGGGTTGATCGGCATGTCGACGCTCATGATCGCCGTCTACCCGACCGTTCGCGACAACCCCGACCTGAACAAGATGGTCAGCGACTACCCGGAGGCGCTGAAGGCGTTCATCGCCTTCGGAGGCGACCTCGACTACGTCTCCGGCGCCGGCTATCTCGGCAGCGAGCTCTTCGCGTTCATGGTGCCGTTGCTCCTGCTGATCGCCGCCATCGGTGCGGGAGCGCGCGCCATCGCCGGCGAGGAAGAGCGCGGCACGCTCGACCTCCTCCTCGCCAACCCGCTCTCGCGACGCCGACTCGTTCTCGACAAGCTCGCCGCCGTCGCGGTCGAGGTGGCTGCTCTCAGCATCGTCTTGATCGCGGCGCTCGTCGTCGGTGTCGCGGTCGTCGGGATGAACGTCTCGGCGGCACACCTGGCCGCGGCGACTGTGAGCGCTGCGTTGCTCGCGTTCGCGTTCGGCGCGATCGCTCTCATGGTCGGGGCGTACAGCGGGCACCGAGGCGTCGCGATCGGCCTCGCCGCCGCCGGCGCCGTCGCCGCCTATCTCGTCAACTCACTCGCGGCGATCGTGACGTTTCTCGAGCCCGCGCAGGGCGTTGTCGCCCTTCTATCACTACGTTGCGTCAGACCCGTTGCGTCAGGGGCTCGCGCTGGATCACGTCGCCTTCCTCGTGCTGGTCGCGCTCGCCGCGGCCGGCCTCGCGATCGTGGCCTTCGAGCGACGCGATCTCGCAGTCTGATCCGTCAGTCAGCTTGAAGCGCTCCGAGAACTCGAACCCGGTCTCGACGGCGCGTCGCACCGGACACGACGCGACCACCTTCCTCAGCCGCACGAGCTGCTCGTCGGTGACCTGACCGGTGAGCTCGATTTCGAGCTCGAATCTCCTCGGCGTCGAGCGATGGTCGTACTGCACCGCGACCGTCACGTCCCCCAGGTCCCAACCTTTGGTCTGCGCGTACTTGACGAGCGTCGTCGAGGCGCACGCGGCGAGCGCCGCAGGGAACAGCTCGTGGGGAGCCGGGGCGCTTCCCTCGCCACCGATCCGGATCGGCTCGTCGGTGGTCAGGCGGTGACGCCCGTCGACCAGCACGTCCTGGCGAAGCGTCCCCGGGATCCAACGTGCGGTGGCCGTCAGACCCATGCGCGCCCCCTGACGCACGCGCCGACCTCACGTGCCCAAGCCTGGATTTCATCCCAGTCCCGGGCGTCGGACGCATCCATCCGGTTGAACGGAAACCGAAGCTTGGTCGGGTCGACGACACCGCCGAAGATCGCCGTCAGATCCGCTTCCACCGAGGCTTTCGCGAGGCCCTTCTCGAGCTGGGCACGGGTGGACTCCACATCGTCGTCGGCGAGTGTCCGCGGTCCCAGGGCGAAGACTGCCAGCCGCCGGCCGGCCAGCTCGTCGCGGTGCGCCCCGAGGAGGTTCCGGGCCTGGTCGTGCAAGCGCCCCATGTAGATCGCCGTGCCCAACACGACGGTGTCGTACGGGTCGACGTCCTCGACCTCTTCGGCTGCATGCACGTCCACGTCGAGCCCGAGCGAACGCATCGTCGTCGCGATCACCTCGGCGACCTCTCTCGTCGAGCCGTGCTTCGAGGCGTACGCCACGAGCACCCGCTGCGCGCTCAGTGGCCACGGCAGCGGCAGTCACGTTGGAGGTGCCAGCACGAGAGACAGCGCTTTTGCGGAAACCGCCACTCGAGCCGCCGCTTCTGCAGACCCGATTGGATCATCAGCCAGGCTGCGAGACAAACCGCGGCGACGGACATCGAGAGCGACGAGAGCTCCATGTCTCCGACGGTAGTCGTGGGCGGCGCACGCGCCATCAGCGGGGCCGCTGATCAGCTTGCGGGAATGCCGCGCCCGGCTTCCGCAAGGCCGCGGATGGCTACGCCGACGGCCGGCGCGAGACTGGGTCGATGGGCACTCTCGCCGATCCGCTGTTCCTGGAACTCCGCCCCCCGCTGAGCGCCGAGGAGGGGATCCTGGAAGCCGACCGGTGTCTGGAGTGCGGTGGGCCATACGCAGCCGCCCCTTGCACCCTGGCGTGTCCGGCCGACGTCGACGTGCCCGGCTTCATCGCCGGGATCGCGGTCGGCGACCCCGCCGGAGCCGCCGCGACCATCTTTGACGAGAACCTCCTCGGGGGCACGTGCGCGCGGGTCTGCCCCGTCGAGATGCTCTGCGAGGGAGCCTGCGTCCTCACGCACGAGGGGCGGCGTCCGATCGCCATCGGAGCCTTGCAACGCTTCGCGACCGACTGGGCTCTCGCGCGCAGTCAGCCGCTGCGGGACCGCGAGCGACCGAACGGCCGCCGCGTCGCCGTGATCGGCGCCGGGCCTGCGGGGCTCGCGTGCGCCGGCGAACTGGCCGCGCGCGGATACGCCGTCACGGTCTACGACGAGCGCGAGGAAGTCGGAGGGCTCGTTCGCTACGCGATCGCGCCCTACCGTCAGCAGCGTCATCCCCTCCCCGCCGAGGCGCGTGCGCTGCGGGCGCTCGGTGTCGAGTTCAGGCTCGCGACGAGAATCGACGGCCCGGAGGCCCTGCGCATGATCGCGCAGGACGTCGACGCCGTCTTCCTCGGCGTGGGCATGGGCGACGACGCCGACGTGCGCTATCCCGGAGACGAGCTGCCCGGCGTCTGGGAGTCGCTGGCGTTCATCGAGGCCCTCAAGACGGGGCGAGCTCCGAACGTCGGCCGGCGCGTCGTCGTGATCGGCGGCGGCAACACCGCGATCGACGTCGCGCGCGAGTCGGTGCGACTCGGCGCCGACCACGTGACGGTCGTCTACCGGCGGACGCGAGCCGAGCTGCCCGCCTACCCGTACGAGATCGAGGAAGCCGAGGAAGAAGGCGTGCACTTCCAGTGGCTCGCTTCCCCTGTGCGGTTCGCGGGAGCCGGACGACTCGAGAGCGTCGTGTGCCAGCTGATGAGCCTGGGCGAGCCCGATGCGAGCGGACGGCGCCGTCCACAGCCGCTCCCCGACAGCGAGTTCGCACTCGCGGCGGATACGGCCGTCAAGGCGATCGGCCAGAGGGCGCGGTCGGAGTTCACCGAGTGGATCGCGACCGTCGATGCGAAAACAGGCCGCACGGCCGACCCGAAGTTCTTCGCCGGAGGAGACGCCGTCAACGGGGGTGCGAGCGTCGTCGAGGCCGTGGCCGAGGCGAAGCGCGCCGCGAACGCGATCGACGAGGCGCTGCGATGAGCGGGCTGACCGAGATCCGCTGGCACGCCCGTGCCGGCCAGGGCGCGAAGACGGCGTCCCAGGTGCTCGCGCTGGCCCTGCTCCACAGCGGCAAGAGCGTGCAGTCGTTTCCGGAGTACGGGCCCGAGCGGCGAGGCGCGCCCCTGCGTGCGTTCACGCGCGTGTCGAGCGATCCGATCCGCCGCCATGACACGGTGACCGACCCCGACGTGGTCGTCGTGCTCGAGCCCTCGCTCGTTCACGAGGCCGCCGTCGGCGAAGGCCTCTCCCCGGGCGGGCTCGTGCTGGTCAATGCCGAGGAAGTGCCGGAAGAGCTCGCCGGGCTCGCGGTTCGCTGCGTCCCGGCGACGAGGCTCGCCGCGGCCCGAGGCTCGCGCTTCGTCAACGTCGTCATGCTCGGCGCCGTCGCCGCCGCGCTCGGCGAGCCGTCGCTCGCCGAGCTCCAGGATGCGGCCGTCGCGACGCTCGGCAAGAAGGTCTCGGCCGAAGCCGTGCGCGACGCCGTCGCGGAGGGATACGCATGGGCGAGCTGACACGTTGGGAGCAGCTGCCTGCAGCCGGAGTCGTCACCCCGGACGACGCGCCACAACCGCGTACCGGAAGCTGGCGCACGGGCCTCAAGCCCAGCGTCGACGTGACGCAGTGCGTCAACTGCTTGCTCTGCTGGCTCTACTGCCCCGACTCGGCCGTCACGCTCGAGGGGACGACGTTCACCGGCTTCGATCTCGACTTCTGCAAGGGCTGTGAGATCTGCGCCGAGGTGTGTCCTACCGGTGCGATCGTGATGGTCGCGGAGGACACCCCGTGACGCGCGAGCTCTTGACCGGCGGCGAGGCAGTCGCCCACGCGATGCGTCAGATCGATCCCGACGTCGTGCCGGTCTATCCGATCACGCCGCAGACCCCGATCATCCAGACGTTCGCGAAGTTCGTCGCCGATGGCAGGGCGCACACAGAGGTCGTGAACGTCGAGTCCGAGCATTCTGCGATGAGCGCGGCGATCGGCGCCGCTCTCTCGGGCGCCCGAACGATGACGGCGACCTCGTCGCAGGGGCTCGCACTGATGGCCGAGATCGTCTACATCGCCGCTTCGATGCGCGCACCGATCGTGATGGCAGTCGGCAACCGCGCGCTCTCCGGGCCGATCAACATCCACTGCGACCACTCGGACTCGATGCTGGTCCGCGATTCCGGCGTCGTGCAGCTGTTTGCCGAGAACGCCCAGGAGGCTTACGACCTGACCGTGCTGGCACCGCGCATCGCAGAGCATCCCGATGTGCTGCTGCCGGTCCTCGTCTGCCAGGACGGTTTCACGATCACTCACTCGGCAGAGCCGGTGGAGCTCCTCCCGGACGACACCGTCAGGACGTTCGTCGGCGAGTACCGCATCCCCCACTCCGTACTCGACGCTCGCGAGCCGACGACGCAAGGGCCTTTTGCGATGCCGGACTACTACTTCGAGCTACGACGTCAGCAGGCCGCAGCGCTGCGAGCGGCTTCGCAGGTCTTCGCGGAAGCGGCCGGCGAGTTCGCGCTGCTCACGGGCCGCCTGTACTCGGACCTCGAGGAGTATCGGCTCGAGGGTGCTTCGCGAGTGCTGGTCGCGCTCGGCTCGACCGCCGGCACGATCAAGGATGTGATCGACGAGTTGCGCGACGCCGGGATGCCCGTCGGGCTGCTCAAGCTCGTCTCGTTCCGGCCCTTCCCGAGCTCGGCGGTCGCATCCGCCCTGGCCGACGTGGACTCCGTCACGGTTCTCGACCGCTCCGACTCGCCGGGCGGCACGCCTGCCCTCCACGCGGAGCTCGCCGCCGCCCTGTACGGCAGTGGCGTCGACCTGACCGGTGCGGTCTACGGCCTCGGCGGTCGGGACCTCCATCCCGCGGACATCCGCGCCATCCTCACCGGTCCCTCGACCGCGTACGTCGGACGTACGAGGTGAGCCGTGTCACGTCTGAAGACCCTCGTTCGCAACCAAGACGGCGTGCAGCCGTTGCGCGGCGGGCACTCGTTGTGTCAGGGCTGCGGGATCCCGATGGTCGTCCGGACGGTGCTCAGCACGATCACGTCGCCGACGGTCGTCGTGAACGCGACCGGATGCCTGGAGGTCGCCACGACTCGTTACCCGACCACTGCGTGGAACGTTCCCTGGCTGCACGTCGCGTTCGAGAACGCGGCCGCCGTCGCCGGCGGCGTCGAGGCGGCACAGCGCGCTCTCCGACGCCGGCATGCGCTGCCCGAAGACGAAGATGTAGCGATCGTCGTCTTCGCAGGCGACGGAGGCACATACGACATCGGACTGCAGGCGCTCTCCGGAGCACTCGAGCGCGGCCATCGGTTCCTGTTCGTCTGCTACGACAACGAGGGGTACATGAACACGGGCATCCAGCGGTCGGGCGCGACGCCGTTCGGAGCGAACACGACGACGACGCCTGCGGGCCTCGACAGCTTCGGCAAGGCACAGCAGCGGAAGGACATGACGGCGATCGCCGTTGCCCACCACGTGCCCTACGCCGCTCAGGCTGCGGCGACTCACTGGCACGACCTGAGCGTCAAGGTCGAACGCGCGGCCGCCGCCGACGGACCGGCGTTCCTGAACGTGCTCACGGACTGTCCGCTCGGTTGGGGTCACGAGCCGCGGCAGTTCGCGCAGGTGATGGACGCCGCGGTCGATTGCCTCTTCTGGCCTCTCTACGAGGTCGTGGACGGCGACTACCGGCTGACGTACCGCCCGGAGAAGGTCGTTCCCGTCGAGCACTGGCTCTCCCTCCAGAAGCGCTTCGCGCACCTGCTTCGACCGGAGAACCGTGACGTCGTCGAGCGGATCCAGCAGCAGGTCGAGACCGACTGGCAGGCGCTCGTGGAGCGCTGCGGGTTGAGCGCTCCCTGATCGAATCAGATCGAGGCGATCCGACCCGCCGATCCACCCGGCGGGCGCAGTGAGCCGGATCGGTACTTCTCCGTCAGCCGAATCGGAGGCGGCCCCGATGTCCTCCAGGCCGACAAGGGCGATCGTAAAGCGGCATCAAGAACAGCAATAGCGATGAGACCCGCGTGCTAGCCCTCGTCGACATACGCAAGCGGTTCGGTGAGCAACAACACCAGGCGCTCGACGGCTGCTCGTTCTCGGTTGAGCGTGGGCGAATGCTCGGCTTCCTTGGTCCGAACGGAGCCGGGAAGACGACTGCGATGCGTGCCATCTTCGGACTCGTTCGGCCCGACGCCGGCGAGGTTCTGTGGGACGGGAAGCGGATCGGGCTGTCCGAGCGGCTGCGGTTCGGATACATGCCGGAGGAGCGTGGGCTCTACCCGCGAATGCCTGTAGGCGAGCAGCTCGCATACTTCGGCGCTCTGCACGGGCTGGACGACGGTACGGCGCGCGCAGCAGCGACCCGGTGGCTTGAGCGGCTCAGCCTCGACGATCGTGCGAGCGCGAAGGTCGAGGAACTCTCCCACGGAAATCAGCAGCGCGTACAGCTTGCCGCCGCCTTGTTGCATGAGCCGGAGCTGCTCGTCCTCGACGAGCCGTTTGCCGGCCTGGACCCAGTCGCAGTCCAAACACTCGCGGGGATACTGCGCGCAGAAGCCGCTCGGGGGGCCGCCGTCCTGTTCTCGAGCCATCAGCTCGAGCTCGTTCAAGACATCTGCGAGGCGGTTGCGATCATCCACCACGGCCGCATCGTCACGACAGGGCACGTGGACTCGCTCAGACGAACGTCTCAACGGCGCCGAATCGAGCTCGAGCTCGAGGGCGCGCCCTCCGCATGGATGCCAAACGTCGCAGGCGTCGAGCTCGTCGAGCGTCGCAATGGGAACCTGCGGCTGCTGGCGGAGAGGGATGTCCTGCCGGAGCGCGTGCTCGCAGACGCCGAACGGTCGGCCCGCGTCGTCGAGTTCAACTACGGACCGCCGACGCTGGCCGAGCTTTTCCTCGAGCTGGTCGACCAGTGAACGGCCGGCGCGCGATCAGCCTCGTCGCGCGGCGCGAGATCCGCGAGCGGCTGCGCGGCCGGGCTTATCTCATCTCGACAGTTCTCATGCTCGCGCTCGTCGGCGGATCGGCCGTGCTCGGGCACGTACTCAATCCGGAGAAGACTTACCGAGTCGCGGTGACGGCGCCCGCACCGGAGGGGCTCGCCTCCGCCCTGCAACGCGCGGCAACACCCTTCGACGACGCAACTGTCCGCGTACGCGTTGTCTCTTCTCAGGAAGCTGGGCGTCAAGCGCTCGATGCCAAGGAGGTCGACGCGCTCCTTCTCCTGTCGACCGATCAGCTCATCTTCCGAACGAGCATTGACGCGAAGGCGGCGTCTGTAGCGGACACCGCCGTGCGCTCGCTCCGCAACCAACTGCCGCCGGCGCCAAGTTGACCACGGCGACGCTCTATCCTCCGGAAGAGAAAACGACCGACGCTGCGACCCTCGTCGCGTATGCCGGCTCCATCCTCTTGTTCCTCTCCCTCGCCGTATACGGCCAGTGGGTACTCACCGGCGTCGTCGAGGAGAAGAACAACCGCGTCGTCGAGCTAATGCTCTCAACGGTAACGCCGCGCCACTTGTTGGCCGGCAAAGTGATCGGGATCGGCCTACTCGGACTGGCTCAACTCGCGATCGTCGCGGGTCTCGGCGCGACCCTGCTGGCGGCCGGCTTGTTCGACGCCCCTGCGTCGCTCGGTGGGAGCCTCGCGCTTGTCATCCCCTGGTTCGTGCTCGGCTTCGCGCTCTACGCAGTCGCCTACGCGACGGCAGGTGCGCTGGCCTCCAGACAGCAAAGTGCCGACGCAGCAGGACAACCCGTCACCTACACGATCGTCGCCGCGTACTTCGCCGGATACATAGCACTCAACCAGAACCCGGATGGTCTGCTCGCGAACCTCCTCACGATCTTTCCGCTCACGGCACCGCTCGTGCTCCCCGCGCGCAGCGCCCTCGTAGGGGTGCCTCTCTGGGAGCACGCGCTCGCGGTTGTGCTCGTCCTCAGCGCGACATACGCGCTCGTCCGGCTCGCGGGCCGCATCTATGGCCACGGCCTCCTTCACGGAGGTCCCCGCCTTGGCCTTCGAACCGCTTGGTGGGTCGCCCGCCAGCGCTAAGAGGGAAAGCTGGTTGGTCGGCTCGGTGAGTCGCGGTCATGCATCACGCACAGTGCAACGTGCTCGTCGTTCGCCGAGCATGTTCTTCGCGGCACGACGGCCGCCGGCGACCCGAGCCACAGGGACGCCGGCGGTTTGTGACGGA
>CAWFVN010000029.1:0-73272 GCA_963819225.1 uncultured Actinomycetes bacterium
CGTGGAGCGCTGCGGCCCAGCGCCGGACTGAAACCCGCCGCCGACCCAGCACGACCGCCGGTACGGACGTCATTTTGCGCCAGAGGGGTTCCGGCTTAGGATCGTGCCTCCCCCGTGGCGCCCCTTCTCTCCGTCGAGCACGTCACCCGGACCTTCGGCGGCCTCGTGGCCCTCGACGACGTGTCGCTCGCGGTCGACCCAGGACAGATCGCGGGGCTGATCGGCCCGAACGGCGCGGGCAAGACGACTGCCTTCAACGTGATCACCCGGCTCTACAAGCCGGACTCCGGCCGCGTCGTCTTCGACGGCAAGGATCTCCTCCGCACGCGGGCGCACAAGGTCGTCGGCCTGGGCGTCGCGCGCACCTTCCAGAACGTCGTGCTCTTCCCGCTGATGACCGTGCTCGAGAACGTGCTCGTCGGAACGCACTCGCGCAGGTGGTTCTTCTCGGAGCGCGCGGCCCGCCGCGACGCCGACGAGGTGCTCGCGTATCTCGGGCTCTCCGCGCTCGCCCCGAGGCCGGCCGCCGGGCTGCCGTTCGGCACGCTGAAGCGGATCGAGCTCGCGCGCGCGCTCGTGTCGCGTCCTCGGCTGCTGCTGCTCGACGAGCCCGCGGGAGGACTGAACCACGAGGAGGTCGAGGAGCTCGGCGCACTGATCCGCCGCGTCAAGGCGGACTACGACCTGACGATCCTGCTCGTCGAGCACCACGTGAACCTCGTGATGTCGATCTCCGACCGCGTCCACGTGCTCAACTTCGGCCAGAAGATCGCCGAGGGGACACCCGCCGAGGTGCGGGCGAACCCCGCCGTGATCGAGGCGTATCTGGGAGCCGACGATGCCGCTGCTTGAGCTGCGGGACGTCGAGGCCCGCTACGGCGCGGTCCGCGCGCTGCACGGCGTCTCGCTCTCGGTCGAGGAGGGCGAGGTCGTGTCGCTCCTCGGCGCGAACGGCGCAGGCAAGACGACGACGCTCCGCGCGATCTCCGGCGCCGTCCGCAAGACCGGCGACGTCACCTTCGACGGCAAGTCGATCGCCAGGCACGCGCCCGAGTCGGTCGCGCGCCTCGGCGTCGCGCACGTGCCGGAGGGCCGCGGGCTCTTCGCAGAGCTGACCGTCTGGGACAACCTGCGGATGGGCGCGTACGTGCGCGGCGAGCGCAAGACGTTCAAGCAGGAGGCGCCGCGCGTGCTCGGCTACTTCCCCTGGCTCGAGGCGCGCAAGCACCAGCAGGCGGGCACGCTGAGCGGCGGCGAGCAGCAGATGCTCTCGCTCGCGCGGGCGCTCGTCTCGCGGCCGCGGCTGCTGATGCTCGACGAGCCGTCGCTCGGCCTTGCGCCGACGGTCGTGAGAGAGCTCTTCGGGATCGTCAAGCACCTGAACGCCGAGGAGGGGCTGAGCGTGCTCGTCGTCGAGCAGAACGCGAACATCGCGCTCGACGCGTCGGCGCGCGCCTACGTGCTCGAGGTCGGCAAGATCGCGGTCTCGGGCACGAGCGACGAGCTCCGCCGGCACGAAGGCGTCAGAAAGTCGTACCTGGGCTACTAGTGGCGGAATTTCTCCAGCAGGTCGTGAGCGGCCTCGCCTCGGGCGCGATCTTCGCGAGCCTCGCGCTCGCGCTCGTGCTGATCTACCGCGCGACGGACGTCGTCAACTTCTCGCAGGGCGAGATGGCGACGTTCACGACGTACGTGGCGTGGTCGCTGATGAACCACGGCGTCTCCTACTGGCCCGCGTTCGCGCTCACGCTCGCGTTCGCGTTCCTCGGTGGCGTCGCGGTCGAGCGGATCGCGATCCGGCCCGTCGAGCACCGGCCCGAGATCGTGATCGTGATCGTGACGATCGGGCTCCTGATCGCGATCAACGGGCTCGTCGGCTGGATCTGGGGCGGCGAGACGAAGGTGTTCGACAGCCCGTTCCCGAACCGCACGTTCGACATCGGCGGCGTGACGATGTCGGTGCAGGACCTCGGCACGCTCGGGGTCTGCCTCCTGACCGTGCTCGCTGCTCTGGACGTTCTTCCGCTTCACGACGATCGGGCTCGCGATGCGCGCGTCGGCGGTCAACCCCGGCGCCAGCCGCCTGCTCGGCGTGCGCGTCGGCTGGATGCTCGCGATCGGCTGGGGCCTCGCAGCGGTGCTCGGCGCAGTCGCCGGGATGATGGCCGCGCCGACGGTGTTCCTCGACCCGAGCATGATGCTGATCATCCTCATCTACGCGTTCGCGGCGGCGGTGCTCGGAGGGATCGACAGCCCGATCGGCGCGGTCGTCGGCGGGCTGCTCCTCGGAGTGATCGTGAACGTGCTCGGCGCCTACGTCGTCCCCGCGGAGCTGCGCCTGCCCACGGCGCTCGCGATCCTGCTGCTCGTCCTGATCATCCGGCCGCAGGGCCTGTTCGGCCACCTCGCCGTGAGGCGCGTGTGAGCCGGCACCTGCTCACGATCGCCAAGGTCGCGGTCTTCGCGGCGGCCGCGCTCGTGATCGTCGTCCTGCCGCGGTTCATGGGCGAGTTCCGCCTCTCGCAGTTCACGTTCGTCGCGATCTACTTCATCGCGCTGCTCGGGCTGAACATCCTCACCGGCTACAACGGACAGATCTCGCTCGGGCACGGCGCGTTCATGATGATCGGCGCCTACGTCGGCGCCGTGCTGTCGCTCGGCAGGCCGGGGCTCGAGGCGCTGCTGTTCGAGCCGCCGGACTGGCTGCCGATCGGCGACGGGATGCGCCCGATCTTCACGATCCCGATCGCCGGGCTGATCACGGGGATCGTCGGCGTCCTGTTCGGGATTCCGGCGCTCAGGCTCGCCGGCGTGTCGCTGGCCCTCGCGACGTTCGCGGTCGCCGTCTCGCTGCCCCAGCTCGCCAAGTGGCACCGGCTCGAGGACCTGACGGGCGGCGGCGGCGGGGTCGTGCTCAACCTGCCGACGACGCCGTTCGGCTGGGACATCTCGGTGCGGCACTGGCTCTACTACGAGGCCTGGGTGACGGCCGGGGTCCTGTTCCTCGTGGCCTGGCTGCTCGTCAAGGGGCGAACCGGCCGGGCGTGGCGGGCGATCCGGGACGGCGAGATCGCCGCGACGGCATCCGGCGTGAGCCCTCGCGACGTACAAGACGATGGCGTTCGGTGTCTCGTCCGCCTTCGCCGGCGTGGCGGGGGCGCTGCTCGCCATCGAGGTCTCGTACGTGAACCCGGACACGTTCCCCCTCAGCCTCTCGATCCTGCTGCTCGCCAGCGTCGTCGTCGGCGGGCTGGGCGCGCTGTCCGGAGTCATCTTCGGGGCGCTCCTCCTGGAGTTCCTGCCGATCTACGCGCAGGACCCGCCGCTGCTCCCGTTCGAGCTCTCGAAGCAGTCGCCGACCGTCGTTTTCGGCGTGATCCTGATCCTGATCATGGTGCTCATGCCCGCCGGGGTCGCCGGATTACTCCGGCGCTTGACGCGCCGGTCGTGCGCCGTTTGCGACGTCCGCAGTTGCTCCCCTCCTCCACGGGGCGCTAGGTTCCTGCACATGGCGACGGCGACCGACACGCAGCGAGCGCGCCAAAAGGAGCGACGCCGAGAGGAGCTCCTCGACGCGGCCGATCGCGCCGTGCGCGGTCTCGGCTCGGACGTCTCGAAGGAAGACGTCGAGGCAGAAGCAGGAATCACAAAACCTGTTCTCTACCGACATTTCGGCGACAAGGAAGGACTCCACGATGCACTCGCCGAGCGGTACGTCGACGAGCTCGAGCAGACGTTGCAGGGCGCGACGACGGGAGCGCGCGGCCGCGCGAGGCTCGAAGCGACGATCTACGCGTACCTCCGCTACGTCGAGCATGAGCCTGAGCGCTATCGATTCCTGCTGCAGGCCGCGAACAAGCCGGGCGGCGGAAAGCTCGTCGCCGACTTCCGTCGCCGGAACGTCGAGACCTGCGCGTTCGCGACAGCGGAGAGCTTGCGCCGGGCGGGGCTCGACCCCGCGCTGAGCGAGCTCTGGGCGCATTCAGTCTCCGGAATGATCCGTTCGGTCGGGATCTGGTGGCTCGAATCACGCTCGCTCCCGCGGGACCAACTCGCCCGACACCTCACGGCCGTGCTCTGGGAGGGGTTGCCGGCCCTGAGGGACCCTTGACGTTACCCCCGGTAACACGTTTGACTACGCGGTGCGGCTGGAGGCTTTGCCAGTCACACAGGAGAGAGGAGGAAAGGCATGAAAAAAGTGTTGTTCCTACTGGCAACGTTCGTGTCGATGCCGCGATCAGCCTTCAGTCCGCTCTCGGCGCCACACGTGCGTCGGAGTCGGCGGCTGCGGTACCAGGAATCACCAAGAACTCCATCACGATCGGCGGCACGTTCCCGCTGACCGGTCCGGCTTCGCTGTACGCACCCATCCCGAAGGGCATGGACGCGTACTTCAACTGGGCGAACCAGCGGAAGGGGGCCGACGGCAAGCTCGGCGTCTACGGCCGCAAGATCGTCTGGAAGTACTACGACGACGCCTACAACCCCGCGAACACGGTGCAGCTGACGAACCAGCTGATCCTGCAGGACAAGGTGTTCGCGATCGTCGGCACGCTCGGGACGGAGCCGAACATCCCGATCCGGCCGATCCTGAACCAGCGGAAGATCCCGCAGATCCTCGTCTCGACAGGTGCGAGCTACTGGGGCCTCCAGTACAAGCAGTACCCGTGGACGAGCGGGTGGCAGCCCGACTACATCGCCGAGGGGATCGCGTACGGGCGCTGGATCGCCCAGAACGCACCGAACCGCGAAGATCGCCGTGTTCTTCCAGAACGACGACTACGGGAAGGACTACCTCAAGGGCCTGAAGATCGGGCTCGCGGCGAAGCGGACGCTCATCGTCTCTGAGCTCGGCTACGAGATCACCGACACGAGCTACGCCTCGCAGATCGCACGCCAGAAGGCGTCCGGCGCCGACACGTGGGTGCTGCTCACGACGCCGACCCCGACTGTTCGCGCGATCGCAACGGCGAAGGCACTCGCCTGGAAGCCCGACCAGATCGTGATCAACTCCGTGTCGAACACGGACTCCGTCATGCAGGCGGCGGCGCGGAGCGCCGGTGCCGACTTCGTGAACGGCTCGGTCAGCTCGTCGTACACGAAGAACCCGACGAACCCGAAGTACGCAAACGACGCCGCGGTGAAGCGCTACCGCAGCATCATGGCGCGCTTCAGCGGCGGGGCCGACGCGAACAACACGTTCCACTACTACGGCGTCGCGAAGGCGTCCGACGTCATCCGCCTGCTCTACCTGGCGGGCAAGAACCCGACGCGGGCGTCGCTGATGGC
The DNA here is from genome assembly GCA_963819225.1 of uncultured Actinomycetes bacterium. Classification (GTDB taxonomy): domain Bacteria; phylum Actinomycetota; class Thermoleophilia; order Gaiellales; family Gaiellaceae; genus JACCTU01. Next base: position 5,290 of record CAWFVN010000029.1, read on the forward strand.
TGCGACGGCGAAGATGAACTGGGTGAACCCCTTCCTGCTCGCGGGTATCAAGGTGAAGACCGGCCCGCAGGATCGTTTCCCGATCTCGCAGATGAAGCTCATCCGTTACAACGAACGGCACCTGGTCGGAGTTCGGCCCGCTGATCAAGGGTCGCTAGACCACATCGACAAACGGGGGCCGGCTTCGCCGGCCCCCGTTTCTCTCATGGACTTCACGCTGACCCCGGAGCAAGAGCTCGTCCGCGAGACCGCGCGCGCGTTCTGCGACCGTGAGGTCACGCCGCACGCACGCGAGTGGGACCGCGACGAGGAGCTCGACCGCGAGCTCGTCGGCAAGCTCGCCGAGGTCGGCTTCCTCGCCGGCTGGGAGCTCGACACGCTCTCCTACTGCCTCGTGATGGAGGAGCTCGGCGTCGCCGACTCGTCGGTGCGCGGGATCGTGTCGGTCACCGTCGGGCTCGTCGGCAAGACGATCAAGCAGTGGGGCACGGACGCGCAGGTCGAGGAGTGGATCCCGAAGCTCGGCTCGGGCGAGGGGCTCGGCTGCTACGCGCTGACCGAGCCCGGTTCCGGTTCGGATCCGGCCTCGCTCACGACGCGGGCGGAGCGCGACGGCGACGACTGGCTGATCAGCGGCTCGAAGATCTTCATCACGCTCGGCACGTGGGCGAGCGTCGCGCTCGTGTTCGCGCGCACGGGCGGCGAGGGCGCGCGCGGGCTCACGTGCTTCCTCGTCCCGACCGACTCCGAGGGCTTCGAGGCCCGCCCGATCAAGGGGAAGCTGGGCCTGCGCGCGCAGGACACGGGCGAGCTCTTCCTCGAGCGCGTCCGCGTCCCGGACTCCGCGCGCCTCGGTGCGGAAGGCGAAGGCTTCAAGGTCGCGATGTCGGCGCTCGACAACGGCCGGATCTCCCTCGCGGCCGGCTGCGTCGGGATCGCGCGGGGCTGCCTCGACGCCTCGGTCGCCTACGCCAAGGACCGAACCCAGTTCGGGCAGCCGATCGCGCGGTTCCAGCTCGTGCAGGAGCTGATCGCGGACATCGGCGTCGAGCTGGAGGCCGCGCGGTTCCTCACGTGGCGCGCGGCGGCGCTCGCCGACGCGGGCGAGCGCCACACGCTCGAGTCGTCCGTGGCGAAGTACTACGCGAGCGAGGCCTCGGTGCGGGCCGCGAACGCCGCCGTCCAGGTGCACGGCGGCTACGGCTACGTCGACGAGTACCCGGTCGGCAAGTACCTGAGGGACGCCCGCGTCACTACGCTGTACGAGGGCACCAGCCAGGTGCAGAAGCTGATCATCGGCCGAGCATTGACAGGAGAGTCCGCCTTTGCCTGAAGCAGTCATCGTTTCCGCCGCGCGCACGCCCATCGGGCGCGCCCGCAAGGGGTCGCTCGTCGACGCCCGTCCCGACGACCTCGCCGCCTTCGCGATCGACGCGGCGCTGAAGAAGGTCCCCGCGCTCCCACGGGAGGAGATCGTCGACGTGATGATCGGCTGCGGGTTCCCGCAGGACCGGCAGGGCATGAACCTCGCGCGGCGCGCGGCGCTGCTCGCCGACCTGCCCGCATCCGTTCCGGGCACCACGGTCAACCGCTTCTGCGCGTCGTCGCTCCAGACGATCCGGATGGCGTTCCACGCGATCCGGGCCGGCGAGGGAGACGCGTTCGTCGCCGGCGGGGTCGAGTCGATCACGCAGGTGAACGGCTACCCGAAGGACACCGAGGAGCTCCATCCCAAGCTGTTCGGCGACGACGCCCCGATCGCGAACGTCTACATCCCGATGGGCCTCACCGCCGAGAACGTCGCGGAGCAGTGGGACGTCTCGCGCGAGGAGATGGACCAGTTCGCGCAGCGCTCGCAGGAGCGCGCGGTCGCCGCGCAGGAGTCAGGGTTCTTCGAGCGCGAGCTCACGCCGTGGGACGGCGTCGCGAAGGACGACGGGCCGCGGGCGGACTCGACGCTCGAGAAGCTCGCGTCGCTCGAGCCGGCCTTCAAGCCCGGCGGGAAGGTGACGGCCGGAAACGCGTGCCCGCTGAACGACGGCGCGGCCGCGGTCGTCGTGATGAGCGACACGCGTGCGCGCGAGCTCGGCCTGACGCCGCTCGCGCGGATCATCGCGTCGGGAGTCTCGGGCGTCGAGCCGGAGATCATGGGCGTCGGCCCGATCAACGCGGTGCGGAACGCCTTGAAGCAGGCAGGCATGACGATCGACGACGTCGACGTGATGGAGCTGAACGAGGCGTTCGCCGCGCAGGTCATCCCCGTCTGCCGCGAGCTCGGCGTCGACCCGTTCGGCGAGAAGCTGAACCCGCACGGCGGGGCGATCGCGCTCGGACACCCGTACGGGATGACGGGCGCACGCATCATGTGCACGCTCCTGAACGACCTCCAGACGCGCGACGAGACGATCGGCCTCGAGACGATGTGCGTCGGCGGCGGCCAGGGCATGGCGATGCTCGATCGAGCGCCTCTGAGCGAACCCGTGCTGCTGATCGCCGGGCTCGGGCAGGGCGCCTGGGTCTGGCGGGACGTGGCGTCCTTGCTGGAGCGCGACCGGCCGGTCGTGCTCTTCGAGGCCAGCGGGACGGGCGCGCTTCGGGACGAGCCCGCGCGCGGGAGCGTGCACGAGATGGCGGCGGACGCAGCAGCGCTCCTCGACGCGCCTGCGCACGTGGTCGGGCTCTCGATGGGCGGGTACGTCGCGCTGACGCTCGCGCTCGCGCAGCCGGCGCTCGTGCGCTCGCTCGTGCTCGTCGGCAGCGGCGGCGGCGGGCCGGGACGCGTGCATCGGCCGTTCCACGTCGCGCGCGCGTTCCAGGAGGCGATGGGGAGCCCGCAGGAGGAGTTCGCGCGACGCACGATGCCCTTCACGTTCGCGGCCGGCTGGACGGAGGCCAACCCGGAACGCTTCGACGAGATCGTCGCGCTCCGCGCTGCGCAGCCGACGTCGTACGAGAACGATCCTCACGCACGCGGAGGCGTGCTACGCGTTCTACCGGGAAGGTTGCGAGGCGGAGCGCATGTCGGTCCCCGCGTTGGTCGTGCACGGCGACGAGGACCTGATCATCCCGGTCGAGAACGGGCGGATGCTCGCGGCACGGCTCCCCGACGTCGAGTACGTCGAGCTCGCCGGCCACGGCCACAACTTGCCGCTCGAGATCCCCGACGCGCTCGCGGGGCTCGTGTCGCGTTTTCTCAGCCGCGTGGAAGCAGGAGCATCTGCGCGTCCGAGTACACCTTCTCGCCCCTGAACAGCCGCTGCTCGCGGTCCCACGGGAAGAGGATCACGACGTTCCACGTCAGGAACTGGCCCGTCGGCTCGTAGTCGAGCCACTTGTTCTCGTGCGTGCCGCTGACGCGCGCCCACTCGCAGACGCCCTGCGGGCCGATCACGATGTCGGTCAGGTCGAAGTGGATGTCGGGGAAGGCGCCGAGCAGCTCCATGTAGAAGCGCGTCGCTCCGTCGTGGCCCTCCCAGCGCGCGCCGTCGGGGCGCACCTCGTACACGCAGTCCGGGGTCAGGGTCGAGATCAGCCCCGGGAGGTCGCGGTCGTCCTCCGCCTTCGAGTGCTTCTTCCACAGCTCCCGGATCTCCTCGTGCTCCTCGGGAGAGACCTCGCGCCGCATCAGCTCGAGAACCTGGTCGCGCTCTACGTGCTCCGGAACTGCTGCCATAGCTCCTCCATCGTCGTTGACCTGCCTTCCAGGTGTGCCAGATCGTACGGCGTCACGTTGACCGCGCGCACGATCCACTCGTCGCCGACGTCGAGGATGTTGACGCAGGCCGGGGACTGCTCCAGGTTCCCGAGGAACGTGCGCCCGCCGGTGAGCCCGCGGGAGATGATCGCCCGGTTGACGCCGCCGTGGAGGACGGCGAGCACGATGTCCCAGTCGTCCGCCGCGAGCAGCCGGTCGATCGCGGGCAGGACGCGGTCGAAGAGCGAGCCGATCGTCTCGCCCGCGAGAAAGCGGGCGTCCTCGGGAATGACGTCGCGAAAGGCGTGGGTGAAGGCGTGCTCGAGCTCGTCCTCGGGGATGTCGGCGAGGCGGCCGGTCTCGAGCTCGCGCAGGTCAGGCCAGGCCTCGGGCTCGAGGTCGGGCGCGACGATGCGCGCGGTCTCCACCGTTCGCGGCAGGCCGCTCGTGATCACGCGGTCGAACTCGATGCCGCGGAGCATCGACGCGGCGGCGTACGCCTGGTCGCGCCCGGCGACCGTCAGCGGCACGTCCTCGGGCTTCAGCGGCCGTCCGTGGTCGAAGTACGAGACCGCGCCGTGCCGCATCACGTAGAGGCGGCGCCTCACTCGTACTTCTCGAGGTAGGCGGGGTTCGAGATGCGGAGCTTGTCTGCGACGTGCTCCTTCAGCTCGGCGAGGTCGGCGGGCTCCCCGGCCCTGATCCGGGCGGCCAGGTCCGCGAGCTGTCCCTGGTCAAGTAACACAGTGTTACTTTCGAGCTCTCGCCGGGCGATCCCGAGCGCGTTCATCGCGACGAGCGTGCGGAACCTCAGACGTTGATCGTCGGCCGTCGGGAGCACCTCGCCCGCGAGGAACTCGAAGACCGCCTCGATCAGCTCGGACGCGTTCGGGCGGTCAGGCATGTTCGATCAGGTCGAGGAGCTCGTACTCCATCTCGGCGGCCATCCGGCCGAGCACCGCGTACTCGACGCTTCGATCCTGCCCGTTCAGGTGTCGGCGGCACTGCGTCAGGCAGCCGACCGCCCACTTGACGTTGCCGAAGACCTCCCACACGTCGAGCTCTTCGAGGGTGACGTCGCGCCCGCTCAGCTCGTTGTAGCGCTCGAGGTACGGCTCGACCTCCCCCACGCCGCCGAGCCGGCGCTCGTCGGCGCCGAACCGCCAGGCGCGAACGATCGGCCACGCGACGTCGCCGACGGGATCGCCGACGTGGGCGAACTCCCAGTCGAGCACGGAGACGAGGCCGTCAGCGTCGACGGCGAAGTTGCCGACGCGGAAGTCGCCGTGGCAGAACGTCGGCGCGTCGGGAGCGGCGAGCCGCTCGCGGACCCACGCGAGCCCGTACTCGATCGCGGGGTGCGGCTCGTCGACGGAGTCGAGCTCGTCGTAGAAGCGCTGGATCGCGCTCCCGCGGGGCAGGAAGTCGAGCGGCTCGATCGAGTGGATGCGCGCGAGCTGCTCCGCGAGCTGCAGAGGAAGCGCGGACGGCGGGTCGCGGACGATGCGCCGCCCGATCGTCTCGCCGCGCACGCGCTCCATCGCGAACGCCTCGTGCCCGTCGACGTCCCCGAGGTACTGGATGGGGCGCGGCGCGGCGACGCCTGCGGCGAGAGCCGCCTCGAGCACCTGGAACTCCTGCTCGAGCGTCAGGGTGTCGCGGTGGATCACGCCGACGCTCGCGCGGCGCACAAGCAGCTCGGTCCCGTCGGCGAGGTCGACCGCCCACGCCTCCTTCGACGCGCCGCCCGCAAGCAGGTGCGCCGACGAGATCGGGCCGAGCTTCGCCTCGAGCGCCTCTCTCACTGCGTCAGTTCGGCAACGGCGCGCAGCGCGGCGGGATCCCGCGTCGAGACGAGCAGCGTCGTCGCGCCCGCCTCGCGGAACGCGTCCAGCCGCTCGGCGAAGCGCTCCTTCGGGCCGACGAGCGCGACCGCGTCGACGAAGTCGTCCGGCACCGCGGCGATCGCCTCGCGCTGCTTCCCGTCGAGGTAGAGATCCTGGATCTTCCGCGCGTCGTCCTCGTACCCGTAGCGGGCGAAGAGCTCGTTGTAGAAGTTCTTGCCGCGCGCGCCCATCCCGCCGATGTACAGCGCGTAGTACGCCTTGAGCGCGTCACGTGCCGCCTGCACGTCGTCGAGCAGCACGGCCGGCACGCTCGGCGCGATGTCGAAGCCGTCGCGTGCGCCGCCCATCGGGAAGATCTCGCGCGCGCGCTCCGGCTGGAAGAAGAGCGGGATCCAGCCGTCCGCGATCTCGAACGCGAGCTCGACCGACTTCGGCCCCATCGACGCGAGGTAGATCGGGATCTCCGCGCGGAGCGGGCGCGCCATCAGCTTCAGCGGCTTGCCGAGGCCCGTCGCGCCGGGCCCCGTGTACGGGATGTCGTAGTGCTCGCCGTGGTGCTCGAGCAGCTCGCGCCGCAGCACCGTGCGGACGATCTCGACGTACTCGCGCGTCTTCGTCAGCGGCTTGCCCCACGGCTGCGCCGTGCCAGCCCTCGACGACCTGCGGGCCCGACGTGCCGAGGCCGAGCAGGAAGCGGCCGCCGGAGAGCAGATCGAGCGTGGCCGCCGTCATCGCCGCGTTCGCCGGGGTGCGGCCGGGGATCTGCAGGATGGCGGAGCCGATCTTCAGCGTCGTCGTCGTCGCGGCGAGCCAGCTGAGCACGCTGACCGCGTCGGTGCCCCACGCCTCCGCAGCCCAGGCCGAGTCGTAGCCGAGCCGCTCCGCCTCCTGGGCCAGCTCGACGAGCTCGAGCGGGTTCGTCCCCGGCTGTGCGTAGCCCATGTAGAAGCCGAGGCGCATGACCTGCGATGCTAACCGCGTGGCGATCGCGGACCTTGTTCCCACCGACGAGCTCGTCGGCCTGCGCGCCCGCTACCGCGCGTTCATGGAGGAGCACGTCTACCCCAACGAGCGCGCGCTCTCGACGGACGATCAGGAGCTGATCCGCTCTCTCCAGGCGAAGGTGAAGGAGGCGGGCCTCTGGGCGCCGCACGTTCCCCCGGAGGCAGGCGGGAGCGGCAAGGGCTTTCTCGCCTACGCGCACCTGAACGAGGAGATCGGGCGCTCGACGTACGCGCAGCTCGTCTTCGGCTGCCAGGCGCCCGACGCCGGGAACGCCGAGATCCTGCACATGTTCGGGACGCCGGAGCAGAAGGAGCGCTGGCTCTTCCCGCTCGTTGCCGGAGAGATTCGTTCGTTCTTCTCGATGACCGAGCCCGAAGTGCCCGGCTCCGACCCGACCACGCTTCGGACACGGGCCGTGCGCGACGGCGACGAGTGGGTGATCGACGGGCACAAGTGGTTCTCCTCCGGCGCCGACGGCGCGGCGTTCGGGATCGTGATGGCCGTCACCGACCCGGATGCGCCCGCGCACTCACGCGCGTCGCAGATCGTCGTCCCGGCGGAGACGCCGGGCGTCGACGTCGTTCGGCCGGTGCCGGTGATGGGTCACGTCGGAAGCGGGTGGTCGACCCACTGCGAGGTCTGGTACCGCAACGTCCGCGTGCCGGTCGAGAACGTGCTCGGCGAGCCGGGGGCTGGGTTCCAAATCGCGCAGAAGCGGCTCGGCCCCGGGCGCATCCACCACGTGATGCGCTGGCTCGGCCAGATGCAGCGCGCGTTCGAGCTGATGTGCTCCTACTCGCTCGAGCGCGAGGCGTTCGGCTCGCGGCTCGCCGACAAGCAGACCGTCCAGAACTGGATCGCGGATTCCGCCGCCGGCATCCACGCCTGCCGGCTGATGACCCTCGACGCCGCGCGGAAGATCGACGAGGGCGACGAGGCGCGTGTCGAGGTCTCTCTGATCAAGTTCTTCGCCGCGCAGGTGCTGCACGACGTGATCGACCGCGCAATCCAGGTGCACGGCGCGCGGGGCTTGACGGACGAGACGCCGCTGGCCGCCATGTACGCGATGGCGCGCGCCGCGCGGATCTACGACGGCCCGGACGAGGTCCACCGCATGGTCGTCTCGCGCCGCATCCTCAAGAAGTTCGAAAACGGGGGCGTGTGGCGGTTCGAGTGAACCGCGTCGTCACGCTCGCTTCGCGGCCGACCGGCGTCCCGGACGAATCGAACTTCGAGCTCGTCGAGCAGCCGGCGCCCGAGCCGGGCCCGGGCGAGGTGCTCGTCCGCGTCCTCTGGACGTCGGTCGACCCGTACCAGCGCGGTCGCATGAGCGAGGCGCGCTCGTACGCGAAGCCCGTGGAGGTCGGCGAGGTGATGACGGCGCAGGCGGTCGGCGAGGTGGTCGAGAGCAACGACGCTCGGTTCGCGCCCGGCGATCTCGTCGTCGGCCAGCTCGGCTGGCAGGACTACGCGGTCGTGCGCGCCGGCTCGCTCCGCAAGGTGCCGCGCGAGCTCGACCCGCCGACGCTGGCGCTGCACGTGATCGGCGCGACGGGGTTCACCGCGTACTTCGGCCTGCTCGACGTCTGCGAGCCGAAGCCCGGCGACACGGTGGTCGTCTCCGGCGCGGCCGGCGCCGTCGGGTCAGATCGTCGGCCAGATCGCGAAGCTGGCGGGCTGCCGCACCGTCGGGATCGCCGGCGGGCCCGACAAGGCCACCGACTGCAAGCTCTACGGCTACGACGTCGCGATCGACTACAAGAACGACGACGTGCGCGCGTCGCTCAAGGAGGCGTGCCCGGACGGCGTCGACGTGTACTTCGACAACGTCGGCGGCGAGATCTCGGCCGCCGTGCACGGGCGGCTGAACGTCGGCGCCCGGATCGCGATCTGCGGGCAGGTCTCGCAGTACAACGCCGTTCGCCCCGAGCCGAGCTTCCACCCGGGCCTGCTGATCGTCTTCCGCGCGAAGATGCAGGGCTTCCTCGTCAGCGACTACGCGCACCGCTTCGACGAGGCGGCGCGACGGCTCGCGCGCTGGGTCGCCGAGGGCAAGTTGCAGTGGCGCGAGGACGTGACCGACGGACTGGAGAACGCACCGAGCGCGTTCCTCGGGATGCTCCGCGGCGAGAACCGCGGCAAGGCGCTCGTCAAGGTCGCCGATCGCTCCTGAGATTCAGTCCGCGTCTCGGCGGGGTGACCGACCCGGTCAACTCCTCGAGGACGTGCGTCGGATGGCGGACGTTGAGGGCGGCGTCGACGAGAAGGGAGGCGGCGGTCGGGCCGCGCCGCGCTCGACGAGCTGCGTGGACGAGCACGCGAACGCGCTGATAGCTCGGCCGCGGGAGGCCGAGGCGCTCCGCCTCGCGGCCGACCCGTCGGTAGGTCTCGGCGATCGGCACCTTCCGGTCGTCGTAGCGCACGATTGCCTCGAGCAGCTTCGGCGACAACCGCGGCGCGAACGACAGCACGTGGAAATGGTCGCGACCGGGCAACCGCGCGTGTGTCAACTCCGTGCCGTTCTCTCCAAGTAACACTGTGTTACAAGCGCCCGCGCCTCCGCGCGCTCGAGGGTTCGCAGGGCAAGTAACACCGTGTTACTTGGGTAGTTCGGCTACCGCGCGCTGCGGAGGACCTGCGTACAGCGCGCGCTCGCGAGGTGCGTGCCTTCGGCGTCGTAGAGCTCGGCGGCGCAGAACATCACGCGCTTCGTCCGGTGGACGACCCTGCCGTCGGCCCGGAGCAGACCCGGCCGCGACGCGCGGTGGAACTCCGTGTGCAGGTCGGCGGTCAGGAACGTCTCGTCGCCCTCGAGCAGCGTCCAGCAGGCGCCGCCCATCGCCGTGTCGAGGATCGTCGCGACGAGCCCGCCGTGGACGATGTGCCCCGAGTCGGCCGGGAAGGCGTAGTCGGGCGAGGCGTCCCACTCGACGACGATGTGCCCGGGCTCGGCGAGGGTGCGGCGGTAGCCGAGCGTGCGCCAGACGTGCGGGACGTCCGGCGCGACGTCCTCCCAGGGCCGGCGCTCGACCGGCTCGTCGCTCACAGCTTCGGAACCATCCCCTCCGCCCCCTCGACGCGCGGCCCGGGGACGCCGGGGAAGCGGAACTTCAGCGGCTCGCGGCCGGGCTGCACGACCCACGCCTGGCCGACCTCGTCGTCCTCCGCGGCGAGCAGCACCGCCGCCGCGACGTCCTCGGGCTGCAGCAGCGGAAAGCCCGCCTCGAGCAGCGTGTCGCGTCCCTCGTCGCCGAGCAGCGGCGTGTCGACGATGCCGGGGTTGACCATGTTCAGCCGGATGCCCCGCTCTGCGAGCTGCGGGGCCGCCGACCTGACGAAGCCGACGAGCGCGTGCTTCGTCAGCGCGTAGAGCGGGTCGTTCTCCATCGCGGTGAGCCCCGCGAGCGAGGCGGTGACGACGATCGAGCCCTCGTGCATCACCTGCGCGAGCCGTCGTACGCCGAACACGACGCCGTCGACGTTGACGCCGACGATGCGCCGGTACTGCTCGTCGCTCACGCGGGCGATCAGCCGCTCGCCCGTGACCACGCCGGCGTTCAGGCACGCGAGGTCGACGCGGTCGACCGCCTCCCACGCCTCCGGGTCGGCGGCGTCGAAGCCGTCCGCGATGTCGAGCGAGCGCACGAAGACCCCGTCGCGCTCGAGCGCCGAGACGATCGCCGCGCCGATCCCGGAGCGCCCGCCCGTGACGAGCGCGCTACGGAACGAGGACAACCTTGCCCACGCTGCGACGTTCCTCGACGAGCCGGTGCGCGTCCGCGACGTCGTCCAGCGAGTACGTCGCGCCGACGAGCGGCTTCACCGCGCCGGACTCCCAGAGCGCGACGATCTCCGCGATCGCGTCGGCGACCACGTCGGGACGGAACCGCATCAGGCGCCCGAGGTAGAAGCCGAGGATCCCGACGTTGCGGCCGACGAGCGGCGCAGGGTCGAGCGGCTCCCACCAGCCTCCCGCGAAGCCGAGCGCGACGACCGCGCCGAGCGGGTTCAACGTGGCGAGCGAGCGCGAGAACACCTCGCCGCCGACGGGGTCGAGCACGACGTCGGCCTTCACGTGCTCCTCGAACCCCTCGTACGGCAAGCGCCTCGTCCGCGCCGAGCTCGACGCAGAGCGCCCGCTTCTCCTCCGACGAGGCGGTCGCGACGACGCGCGCGCCCAGGTGCTTCGCGACCTGGATCGCCGCAGAGCCGACGCCGCCCGCGCCGGCGTGCACCAGCACCGTCGCGCCGTCGGCGACGCGCACCTGCTGCGTCAGCGGGATCCACGCCGTCAGGAACGTCAGGAGGAACGACGCGCCCTCCTCGAACGACGCGCCGTCCGGCAGCGGCACGAGCAGCGACTCGTCGACGGCGACCGCCTCCGCGTACCCGCCACCGGCCGCGCGCGGCAGCGCCATGACGCGCCGCCCGTCGACCTCGCCTGCGACCTCCGAGCCGAGCACCGTCGGCAGCTCGGGCATCTGCGGGTAGCGGCCCTGGCGGACCAGCACGTCGAGGAAGTTGATCCCCGCGGCGCGCACGCGCACCAGCACCTGCCCGTCGCCGGGCACGGGCTCGTCGACCTCGGCGAGCTCGAGCCGCTCGGGGCCGCCGGTCTCCCGCAGGAGGACGGCTCTCAACTGGTCGCGACGGGGGCTTCCGCGGGTGCTTCTGCGGTCACGTCGGCGAACATGTCGCGCAGCGCTGTCTTCTTGAACTTTCCGACCGCGGTCTTCGGGATCTCCTCCACGAACTCGAACCGGTCGGGAACCCACCACTTCGCGCACTGGCCGGAGAGGTGCTCGCGCAGCTGCTCCTCCGTCACCTGCTGTCCTTCCTTGAGGACGACGACGGCGAGCGGCCGCTCCGACCACTTCTCGTGCGGCATCGCGATCACCGCTGCCTCCGCGACGGCCGGGTGTCCCATGATCTTGTTCTCGAGCTCGACCGACGAGATCCACTCGCCGCCCGACTTGATCACGTCCTTCGAGCGGTCCTTGATCTGGATGAACCCGCGCGGATGCATCGCGACGATGTCGCCGGTCTTGAACCAGCCGTCGCTCGTCCACCGGTCCTTCAGCTCGTCGTCGTCGTAGTACGCGGACGCGACCCACGGGCCGCGGACCTCGAGCTCGCCCATCGACTCGCCGTCCCACGGAACCTCGTTGCCCTCGGCCATCACGCGGAGCTCGACGAGCGGCAGCGGCATGCCGGCCATCGCGACGAAGTCGAACTTCGTGTCCTGGTCGGCGCTTCGCAGGTCGCCGGTGAAGTCCGTCACCGACGCGACCGGCGAGGTCTCGGTCATCCCCCACCCCTGCACGACGCTCAGCCCGTGGCGCTCCTTGTAGCCCGCGATCATCGAGCGCGGCACCGCGGAGCCGCCGACGAGCATCCCCTTCATCTTCGAGAGGTCCCACTTGTCGGGGGTCGCGTCGAGCATCTGCAGCATCCCGAGCCAGATCGTCGGCACGCCGGCCGTCCAGGTCACGCCCTCCTGGACGAAGTCGTCGAGCAGGCTCTCCGGGTCGAGGTACGGCCCCGGGAAGACGAGCTTCGAGCCGATCATCGCGGCGAGGTACGGATAGCCCCACGCGTTCGCGTGGAACATCGGCACGACCGGGAGCAGCGCGTCCTCCTCCGACACGCGCAGCCCGAGCGGAGACAGCGAGGCGACGCCGAGCGCGTGCAGGATCGTCGAGCGGTGCGAGTAGACGACGCCCTTCGGGCGACCGGTCGTGCCGCTCGTGTAACACATCGCCGCGGCGTCGTTCTCGTCGAGCTCCGGGTCGCGCCACTCGTCCGCGTCCGCCGTCGCGAGCAGCTCCTCGTACGAGTCGTCGATCACGATCACGTGCTCGATGTCCGTCGCGCCCTTGAACGCGTCGAGCAGCGGCAGCAGGCTCTTGTCGACGATCACGGCCTTGTCGCCGCCGTGCTTCGCGATGTAGCCGATGTCGTCGTGGTGCAGGCGCAGGTTCAACGTGTGCAGGACGAAGCCGCCGCACGGGATGCCGAAGTAGGCCTCCATGTGCTGGTAGTGGTTCCAGCAAAGCGTCGCGACGCGGTCGCCCTTCTGCAGGCCGAGCTTGTCGAGCGCCACGGCGAGCTGCTTCGCGCGCTTCGCCATGTCGCGATACGTGTAGCGGTGGAAGCTCTTGTCCGGAAGCCGCGTGACGATCTCCTTGTCGCCGAAGTACGTCTCGGCGCGCCGCAGCAGCGGCGGAAGCGTCAGCTGGAAGTCCATCATCTGGCCCTTCATCACGACCTCCTCGTCAGTCGAGCAGGAAAGCGGCGACCTTGGCGCGCTGCGCGCGCGGGTAGCCGCCGTACGCCTGAATCGCGAGTGCGCGCTTGTAATAGGTGTGGAGCACGTGCTCCCAGGTGAAGCCGATCCCGCCGTGCACCTGGATCGAGCGCTCGCAGGCCGCAACCGCTGCGTCGCTCGCGTACGCCTTCGCGGCCGCGGCGGCGACCGGCGCCTGCTCGTCGCCCTCCGACACGCACCAGGCCGCCCAGTACGCGAGCGAGCGCGAGAGCTCCGTCTCGACGTAGATGTCGACGAGCGGGTGCGAGACGGCCTGGTAGACGCCGATCTTGCGGCCGAACTGCTCGCGCGTCGAGGCGTACTCGACGCCGAGCTCGAGCGCCTTCGCCGCGATCCCGACGGCCTCGAGCGAGAGCGTCGCGAGCTGCTCGTCCTCCGGGCGCGAGTCGTCGAAGAGCGACTCACCGACGTTCGCGCGGCCGCCCTCCTCGTAGAGGACGGCACGGTCGAGGAACGACAGCTCCGCGCCGGCGATCTCGTCGCGCGACCAGCCGCCGTTGCCGAGCGCCTCGCGCGCCTCGCGGCGGAGCAGCTCCTGCTCGTCGGTGAACGCGAACTGCATCAGCGGCTCCTCGGTAGGCCGAGCACGCGCTCGGCGACGATGTTGCGCAGGATCTCGCTCGTCCCGGCCTCGATCGTGTTGCCGCGCGAGCGCAGCTGCTGGTGGCGCCAGTAGCCGTCGTCCTCGCCTTCGAGGATCTCCATCGCGAGCTTCGTCAGCCGCTGGTTTGCCTCCGACCACGCGAGCTTGACGGCCGAGCCCTCGGGTCCCGGCATGCCGGTCTTCATCAGCGAGGTCAGCGCGCGGTAGTTCGTGAGCTTGAGCGCCTGCTGCACGATCCACTCGTTCGCGAGCCGGTCGCGCACGATCTCGTCGTGGCCGTTGCGCGACTTCGCCAGCGCGACGACCTTCTGCACCTGCGCCTCGAGGACGCCGCTCAGCGCGAAGCCGAGCGTGCCGCGCTCGTGCAGCAGCGTCGTCATCGCGACCTGCCAACCGCCGCCGATGTCGCCGAGCAGGTTCTCCTTCGGAACCTTCGCGTCGGTGAAGAAGATCTCGTTGAACTCCGCCTCGCCGGTGATCTGCTTCAGCGGCCGCACCTCGACGCCCGGGCTCTTCATGTCGACGATCACGTACGTGAGGCCCGCGTGCCGCTCGGAGTCGGGGTCGCTCCTGCCGACGAGGATGCAGTGGTCGGCGATGTGCGCGAACGACGACCACACCTTCTGGCCGTTCAGGACGAAGTGGTCGCCCTGGTCGTCGATCCGCGTGCGCACCGCCGAGAGGTCGGAGCCGGCGCCGGGCTCGGAGAAGCCCTGGCACCAGATCTCCTCGGCCGACAGGATCTTCGAGAGGTAGCGCTGCTTCTGGTCCTCGGTGCCGTGGAACATGATCGTCGGCCCCGCCATCCCGAGCCCGATCACGCCCATGTGCGGCGGCGCCTCGGCGCGCGCGAACTCCTCGAGCACGATCGCCTGGTGGCTGTACGGCGCGCCCTTCCCGCCGTACTCCTCGGGCCAGGTCAGCCCGGCGTAGCCGGCGTCGAAGATCTTCCGCGACCACTCGCGCGGATCGCCGGCCGGCAGGTTCGCCTCGAGCCAGGCGCGAACGCCCGCGCGGAACTCGGCTTCGTCTGGGGTGTCGCGAAGGTCGATGTGGCTATTGAACCACTGCTCAGGGCGCCGGTCTACCGGTGAGCCACGACCGCCGGTATTCCGGCGCCCGCTCGCGCAGCTCGGCGAGGGCCGACTCCAGCTCCTGAAGCCGCGGCCGGAGGTCGTTCACGACTCGCAAGGCGGAGGCGACCTCCGCGAGCGGGCTCTCCGGGTCGGCGGCCAGCTCCGAAAGCCGCTGCTCGGCCCGCTCCAGCCGCCCGCGCACGAGCTGACGCGCAAGCACGCCCCTCGTCCAGCACCTTTCGCAGCTCGGCCTCGGTGACCGGGCGGCGCGCGAGGACCTCGTGCAGCCGCTGCTTCAGGTCGGCGTCGAGGCCCGGGTCGATCATCCGGGGATCATCGCCCTTCGGCGGCTTCGCCGCGGAGGGCAAGGCACGTGCTGCTCGCCCGGGCGATCAGGCGGTCCTGGTCGTCCACGATGTCGCACTCGGTCATCCCGACCGTCTTGCCTCGGTGGACGACCTTCCCGTGGGCGAAGAGCATCCCGGTCCAGAAGGGGCGCAGGTAGTTGATCTTCAGCTCGAGCGTCGTGAACGACTCGCCCGGCTCGAGCGTCGTGAAGAACGCCATCCCCATCGCGCCGTCGGCGAGGTCGCAGAGGATCCCGCCGTGGAGCGTGCCCATCGGGTTCGCGTGGCGCTCCTGGGCCTCGAGCTTCATCGTGCAGCGCCCTTCGCCCGCGCTCACGACGTCGAACCCGATCAGCTCGGCGACCGGCGGCGGGATCTTCACAGCAGGATCACCGAGCGGATCACGTCGCCGGAGCGCATCTCCTCGAACGCCTGCGCCACGTCGTCGAGCCCGATCGTCTTCGTCACCATTCCCGCAAGGTCGAGCCGGCCGTCGCGGGCGTGCGAGACGAGCGCCGGGAAGTCGAGGCGCGGCACGTGGTCGCCGCCGTGCGAGACCAGGAAGCGGACGCGGCGGTCGAACGCCTTCTGCAGCGGGAAGTCGACGCGCGCGCCGGGCTGCGGCAGGCCGATGTAGACGAGCGTCCCCGCGTGCCCGAGCATCCCGAGCCCCTGCTCGACGGTCTCGGGCCGGCCGACGACGTCGAACACGAAGTCGAGCCGCCCGGCTTCGCCGGTGTGCGTCGCGCCGAAGCGCTTCGCCGCCTCGAGCTTTCGCTCGTCGAGGTCGAGCGCGTGCACCTCGGCCGCACCGGCGATGCGCGCGCCCTGGATCACCGCGAGCCCGACCGCGCCGCAGCCGATCACCCCCACGCGCGCGCCCGGCCAGACCTTCGCCGTCTCGAGCACCGAGCCGACGCCGGTCGCGACCGCGCAGCCGATCAGGCAGGCCTGGACGAGCGGAATGCCGTCGACGCGGACCGCGGCGCGCTCGTGCACGACCGTGCGCGTGGCGAAGGTCCCCGCGCCGAGCGTGCGGGTCAGGGCGCGACCGTCGGGGAGCCGCACGCGGGGCCCGGCGGAGGCCGGCGTTCGGCAGCGGCGCAGGTCGCCGCGCGCGCACCAGCGGCACTCGCCGCACGGCGCGCGCCAGCCGATCACGACCCGGTCGCCCACGCCCACGGTCTCGACTCCGGGCCCGACGGCCTCGACCACGCCCGCGCCTTCGTGCCCGAGCAGGATCGGCGGCGGGTGGGAGAACCCGGTCTCGAGCACGTGCAGGTCGCTGTGGCAGACGCCGCTCGCCTCGACGCGGACGAGCACCTCGTGCTCGTGCGGATCCTCGACCTCGATCTCGACGAGCTCGAGCCCACCGAGCTCCTCGACCACGATTCCCTTGTCCACGCGACGAGCTTAGACTGGCGACGTGCCGTCGCTCGAGGGCAAGGTCGCGATCGTCACCGGCGCCGGGCGCGGGATCGGCCGCGAGCACGCGCTCGCGCTGGCTCGCGCCGGCGCGAAGGTCGTCGTGAACGACCTCGGCGGCACGCTCGACGGCCAGGGCCAGGACGCGACGCCCGCGCAGAGCGTCGTCAACGAGATCGTCGCGGCGGGCGGCGAGGCGGTCGCGAGCTACGACGACGTCTCGGACTTCGGCGCCGCCGAGCACATGGTCAACCGTGCGCTCGAGCGCTACGGGCGGCTCGACATCCTCGTCAACAACGCGGGGATCCTCCGCGACCGCATGCTCGTGAACATGACCGAGGACGAGTGGGACGCGGTGATCGCGGTGCACCTCAAGGGCCACTTCGCGCCGACGCGGCACGCCGCCGCGTACTGGCGCGCGCGCTCGAAGGAGGGCGAGGAGGTGCGCGGCCGCGTGATCAACACGTCGAGCCCCTCGGGCGTCTTCGGCAACGTCGGCCAGGTGAACTACGGCGCCGCGAAGGCGGGCATCGCGTCGTTCACGATCATCGCCGCGCAGGAGCTCGCCAACTACGGCGTCACGGTGAACTGCATCGCGCCGAACGCGCGCACGCGCATGACGGAGGTCACCTTCGGCGAGTTGGCGAAGCCCGACAGAGGGCTTCGACCCGCTCGACCCCGCGAACATGGCGCCGCTCGTCGTCGCCCTGTCCGCGGACGAGGCCCAGGGGATCACCGGCCAGTGCTTCTTCGTCTGGGGCGGCTCGATCAACATGCTCCGACCGTGGGAGTCGGGCGAGCTCTTCGCCTCGGAGAACGGCTGGGACGCGGACGACTTCCTCGCGCAGCTGCTCGAGCGCTTCCCCGACGGCGCGTCGCCCGAGACGATGGTCGAGCAGATGGGCAAGGCCGGCGGGCGCTCGATGCGCGTTGGCTGAGCACAACCTCGCCCGGCTCGCCGAGCAGACGCTCGAGCGGCACGGCGACCACGAGTCGCTCTTCTTCGAAGGCGAGTGGCACAGGTCGGCTCGACTGCACGAGCGGGCGCGCCGTCTCGCCCAGGGTCTTCGCGACGCCGGGGTCGAGCCGGGCGACCGCGTCGTCGTGCTGATGGCGAACTGCCCCGAGGTCGGGATCGCCTACAACGCGCTCTGGCGCGCCGGGCGCCGTGGTCACGCCCGCGATCTTCCTGCTCCCGCCGCCGGAGCTCCGGCACATCGTCGACGACTCCGAGGCACGCGTCGTGATCACGACGCCCGAGTTCGCCGACACCGCACGCGAGGCGGCACCCGGCGCGCGCGTCATCTCGACCGAGGAGTTCGAGGAGCTCGAGTCCGGCGGCGAGTCGCCGATCGTCGAGCGCGCCGACGACGACCTCGCGGCGCTGATGTACACCGGCGGCACGACCGGCCGCGCGAAGGGCGTGATGCTCTCGCACGAGAACCTCTGGCTGAGCGGCAAGGTCGCCGAGGACACGGGCCACGTGCCGGGGATCGTCCGGAGCCTCACGTCGCTTCCGCTCTCGCACGCGTTCGGGCTGCTCGTGACGTGCGTCGGCCTGCACTCGACCGAGCCGAGCCGCCACGTGCTGATGCGCTGGTTCAACCCCGAGAGCTGGCTCGAGCTCGCGCAGGAGCACCGCAGCCAGATCGTCGCGGTGGTGCCGTCGATGCTGCACCTGCTGCTCGCGCAACCCTTGGAGGAGTACGACTTGAACGAGCTCCGCTACATCGCGTCGGGCGCGGCGCCGCTCGCGCCCGAAGTCGTGCACGAGCTCGCGCGCCGTTTGCCGAGCGCGGAGATCCGCGAGGGCTACGGCCTGACCGAGACGTCCGCGCTCGTCTCGACGACGCGTCCCGGGCACGGTCGAGCCCGGCGCGGTCGGCCAGCCGGTTACCGGGATGGAGGTGCGGATCCTCGACGACGAGGACGCGGAGGTGCCGACCGGCGAGGTCGGCGAGATCTGCTGCCGCTCCGCGCTCGTGATGCGCGGCTACTGGCGCGCTCCCGAGCAGACCGAGGAGACGATGCGCGGCGGCTGGCTGCACACGGGCGACCTCGGGCGCATGGACGAGGACGGCTACCTCTACGTCGTCGACCGCAAGAAGGACCTGATCATCCGCGGCGGCTTCAACGTCTTCCCGCGCGACGTCGAGGAGGCGCTCCTCGAGCACTCCGCGGTCGAGGGCGCGGCCGTCGTCGGCCGCCAGGACCCGAAGTGCGGCGAGGAGGTCGTCGCGTTCGTCGCGCTCCGCGAGCGAGCTCGACCCCGCGGAGCTCGTCGCCTGGGCGCGCACGAGGATCGGCGGCTACAAGTACCCGCGCGAGGTGCACGTCGTGCCCGCGCTCCCGCTCACGCCGGTCGGCAAGGTCGACCGCAAGGCACTCCGCGCGCGCCTGCATGAGAAGGTTGGGGCATGACGACGACCCTCACCCTCGAAGAGCTCGCCGCCGCCGAGGACCTCGACCTCGGCACGAGCGACTGGACGACGATCGAGCAGCCGCAGATCGAGCAGTTCGCCGAGGCGACGCACGACCACCAGTGGATCCACGTCGACCCGGAGATGGCGAAGCAGGGCCCGTTCGGCACGACCGTCGCGCACGGCTACCTGCAGCTGTCGCTCCTCCCGTTCCTGCTCTCGCAGGTGCTGAACATCAGCGACGCGCGCATGGGGATCAACTACGGGACGGAGAAGGTGCGCTTCACGTCACCGGTTCCTTCGGGCTCCGACGTGCGCCTGCACGCGAAAATCGTCTCGAGCCAGCCGCGCGGCGACGGCGTCCTCTACAACGTCGCCGTGCAGATCGAGGTCAAGGGCCAGGAGAAGCCGGCGATGGTCGGCGAGGCCGTTTACCTCGTCTTTTAAGCGCGTCTACACCGAGGCCGTCGCGACCTGGCCAAGTCGAGTGCTTCCTTGATGGTGAGCATGCGGCCGGCCTCGGTTGCTTGCGCGACCTCGTCGGCCGAAAGCGCCGCTCGTGCCTGGTCGACGAACTCCCGCCCAGGGGTGTCGTCGGAGTAGACGTTGACGATGCCCTCCTGCTGGGCGTAGACCTCCGCCGCAGCGGCGATCTGCACAGCCGTCTCGGGCCGATGCTCGACGGCCTCCGCGGCCGCGAGCCCGATCAGCGAGATCCCGACACCACGGACGCTCGCCACGTCGGTGTAGGCCTGCACTGAGTCGAGGAAGGTCCGGCGCGCGAGCACAGGGTCTTCGTGCCGGAGGTACGTCCAGGCCATCTCGGAGAGGATCCGGGCTTCCTCTGCTCGGTCACCGATCGCTTCGTACGCGGCGAGAGACCGGCGGTAGAGCTCGAGGGCGCCAGCCAAGTCTCCGCGACCGGATGCCAATTGGGCGAGGCCGCCGAGCGAGAGGCCCGCTCCTTCCTCGTCGCCGATTCGCTGCTGGATCTCGAGCGCTTGGGTGTATCTCGTCTCCGCCGTGTCGAGGTCGCCCGCGACGGCGTGGAGGATGCCGTCGAGGCTCGAGGCAAACGCCTGAGCCCAGGTGAAGCCGAGGGCGCGGCTCCTCTCGATGCTCTCGCTCATCCACCTGAGCCCGGCTTCGAGATCGGATCGGTGCAGCCCGACGCAGAGGCCCTGCAAGAACGCACCGAGGCAGACCTCGCGATCTGCTTCGAGCGCTGTTGCGATGCGATACGCCTCGGCCCATTCATCGTTCGACCGCTCGAACTGACCCAGCATGTCCGACGCCAGTCCCGCGGTGAGAAATGCGCCCGCCCTCCCTCGGGTGGGAGAGCCACCGGTGTCGGTGTCGAGGAACGACGTGGCGTACTCCCGGGCGGTGAGGTTCTTCCCGCGGATGTGCCAGTACATCCACAGATCGCCGCACATCTGCAAACCAGCTTCGGACGCAGTTGCATCGCCGCCCCTCGCCGCCGCCAGGAGCGTGTCGAGCGCGGCCTGGAGATTCCCCTCCTCGGTGATGCCGCGTTCGAGGGATCCGATCTGATCGGTGCCTTCGATGCCATCGCGGACCTCCCGCGCGAGTTCCGCATAACGGTAGGCATGCCGTATCACGAAGCCACGCGTCTCGGCTGCAGCCTCGAGGCGCTCGCGAGCGTACTCTCCGATCGTCTGCAGCATCCGAAGCCGGTCACCCTGGCCGTCGGCCTGCACGAGTGCCTTGTCGACGAGCGACTCCAGGTCGTCGAGGATCGCCTCACCTGGATCTGTGCAAACGGCCTCGAGATCGACGAACGTGCACCCTCCTGCGAAGACGGCGAGCCGCCGGAACAGCCGCTGCTCCGACTCCGTGAGGAGCGAGTGGCTCCAGTCGATCGTGGCACGCAGCGTCTGCTGCCGTTCGGGAGTGTCGCGAGGGCCGGAGATGAGCACTTGGAGTGCGTGATCTAGACGCTCGAGCAGCGCCTCGGGTGACAGGAGCCTCAGCCGGGCGGCAGCGAGCTCGAGAGCGAGCGGCAGACCGTCCAGGCGCCGGCACACCTCCGCGACAGCCCCGGCGTTCTCCGGCGTCAGCTCGAACGAGCCTCTGGTCGTCCTCGCGCGTTCGACGAACAGCGCGATCGCCGGACACGAGCTGAGCGACTCGGTCGAGCCCGGATCGGACGGCGGGGGAAGTGCGAGCGGGGCGAGCGGGTACTCCCGTTCGGCGGCGATCTTCAGCGGTGTCCTGCTCGTCGCTACGACCCGCAGGCCAGGACAGCGCTCGATCAGAACGGCGACTTCCGAAGCGGCGGACACGACCTGCTCGAGGTTGTCCAGCAGCAAGAGCGCCTTCTTGTCACCGATCAGTGCGGCGACCCCCTCGTCGAGAGTCCGCCCCTCAGCCTCCTTCACGTCCAGCGCGTCCGCGAGAGCGGGGAGGAACTGTGCGGGGTCGGTGACGTCGGCCAGCGCGATGAACGCGACACCGTCCAGGAACTCTGGCGCGAGCATCCGGCCGAGCTCGACGACGATCCGTGTCTTTCCAACACCGCCGGGGCCCGTGATCGTGACGACCCGATGTTCGCGCGCCAACTCGACGAGCGACGCCAGATCGGGGCGCCGGCCGACCAGTGGCCCGGTCGGATCGGGCAAGTTGCTCGGCAGACTGGCGAACCGTTCGCCCTTGCCCTCCAGCGCTCGCTGGATCCGGCACCACGATGCCGTCTGCCGATACCGCGTAGAGCTCGAACGGGCGTCCGACGTTCTTGAGCCTGAAGCGTCCCAGGCGCACGACCACGTCGCTCCGGTTCTTGCTGCTTGTACGCGGTGTCGGAAAGCATCACTCCGCCCGGTACCGCGAAGGACTCGATTCGGGCGGCGATGTTCACTGCGTCGCCGGTGAGCCGCTCGAGCTCGATGATCACCTCGCCCACGTGGACGCCGATGCGAACCGGAACTCATGCACCGCGAGCTCCCGCTGGATCGCGACTGCTGCGAGCGCGGCAGCGAGCGAGCTCGGGAACATGCTCAAGGTGCCGTCCCCCAGCCGCTGCACGATCGTCCCGTCAAAGGCGTCGTGGTGGCGTTTCGATCGCACCCATGTACCGGTCGCGCTCGTCGAGTCCCAGGCGCTCGTCCTCCAGATCAGCGCCGTGTACCTGAGCATGTCGGTGAACATCACCGCGACGAGTCTGCGATCGAGCCGCTCACTCACGGTTCCCCCCGGGCACGGCATTGGCACGATCCTATCCGGGTCGAGCTCTAACAGGACTGGCTCGTCGAGGCGATCCCGCGCCGCGCCTTCGCGAGCTCGGGATGCAGGATCGCGTCGCGCACTGCGGCCTGGATCTTCTTCACGTTCGGATAGGGGAAGCGGTCGGCGCGGCGCCCGGCGAAGTACGGCGGGCCGAACGTCTCCGTCAGGGTCTCCTTCCGGTCGACGCCGGCTGCGAGGCGCATCAGGTCGGGTGCGCGGTTCAGCGGGATGTCGGTGCGCACGCTCGACTCGACCGCGTTCGCGAGCGAAGCTGAAGTGCCGCAGGACTGCGCCGACGTCGAGTTGGTTCGCGAGCGCGCTGATGAAGCAGCGCTGGCGAGCCATGCGGCGGTAGTCGTTCGACGCCTTGCGTGACCGCACGTAGGCGAGTGCCGTCCGTCCCGTGAACCGATACGTGCGGCCGGGGTACACGTCGATCTTCGGCTTCGTCTCCCCCCACGCCGGCCGCGTCACCTCGTCGACGATGCGTTCCTTCACCGTGATCCGAACGCCGCCGAGCGCGTCGACCATCTCCACGAAGCCGTCCAGGTTGACCATCGCGTGGTAGTCGACGCGCAGCCCGAGCAGGCGCGAGATCGCGTGCTTCAGCCCGGTCGCGCCGCGGTGCTGGTAGAGCGCGTTCAGCGGCTCGCCGAAGCCGTCCACGCCGACGAGGTTGCGCGGCACGCCGAACAGGACCGCGCGGTGCGTCTTCCGCTGGATCGCCGCGACGATCATCGTGTCCGTGCGGTCGCCCGCCTGGCGCGGGCCCTCGTCGCTGCCGAGCAGGAGGATCGTCACCCACGGATGCTCGAGCGCCGCTTCCTCGTCGGCGAGGATCTTCGCCGAGTCCGCGAGCGGCTTCGCGACGCCGCGGAACGGCGCGGGTGCGGCTCCTGCGGTGGAGCGCCGCCCCCGTAACGCCGGCGGGTCGAGGTCGAGCGGCGGGCGCCCCTGTGGTGGGAACGCGAGGAAGAGACTGCTGCCGCCCAGCACGTCGGTCGGCTCCTCGTCCGCGAACACCGACTCGAGGACGCCGTACCCGCGCACGGCGACGTACGCCGCGGCGACGTGCGGAACGACCGCGGCGACGACGACGGCAGCGAGCAGCGCGGCCGCGACGCGCGACGCGAACGCACCTCTCCCGGCGTCGACGATCGCGAACAGGCGGAGCGCCAGGACGGCGGCGTTCGCGAGCAGCAGCAGCGCGAGAAAGGTTCGCCCGAGGTCGGGCACGCGACCGATCGCGACGAGCGCGAGCGTCGCGACGAGCACTCCCGCCCACGCCCCGAGCAGGATCGCCCCCCGGCGCCGCTCGCCGAGGTAGAGCTGCCCCGCTCCCGGAACGAGGAACGAGAGGACCGCGGCGACGACGGCCTTCCGCACGCGTCCGAGTCTAGGTGCGGCGGAGGGCCTCGGCCGCTGCGGCCTGGAGCACACGTGCGCGCTTCGCGGAGACCCAGAGCCGCGGGAGCCCGACCGGCGACGCCTTCACGAGCCCGGCGTAGATCACGACCGCCGCGAGATAGCTCCCGAGCCGGCTCGGGTGGAAGCCGTCCGGGCCGTAGAGCGGGAGCTTCGGGTCGCGCCGCCAGGCTGCGCGCCACGCGTCGCCGGCCGGGAAGAGCTCGGCGCGAGCCGCGCGGGCGGCGTTGCGGTACGACGCGAGCACGTCGGGGAACACCGCGAAGCGGTAGCTCTCCGGCCAGACCGTGAAGAGCGCCGGCCGCGTCCCGCGCTCGCGCGCGTCCGCCGCGATCCGCGTCGCCCACGTGCGCAGGTTGACCTGGCTCTCCGGCAGCGCCGACGGGCCCTGCTGGAGGACGATCGCGTCCCAGTGCTGCGACGCGAGCACCCGCGGCGCCTCGCCGAGCCGCCAGTGATCCTCGAGCGACCAGCCGCCGGGAGCGATGCGTGCGCACCTCGACGTCGCGAAACCGCGACGCCTTGCCGAGCGCGGCGACCATGCCCGGCAGGTCGTTCGTCGCGGTCAGGCTGTTGCCGACGAACAGGACGCGGAGCGGCGGCGGGCCGGCGGCCTGCGCCTTCCCGCCGAGCGCGAGGACGGCGAGCGCGAGCACGGCGATGCGCATCCGCATCGCCGCACGATAGCCATGCCTCTACCCGAGCACGAAGTCGAAGCGGGCCGCACGCCTCGCGCCGACCTTCCGCCAGTTGCGCACGAGCAGCGCGGACTGGAAGATCGAGTCCGAGCGGTTCCGCGCGACGCCGGGGAAGTAGAGCTGCGTCGTCAGGATCGACCCGCCGCGCGGCTGCACCTTGACGTGGATGTGCTTCGTGCGACCCGGGTAGAGACCGGGAACGACGGTCGTCAGCGCGTAGCGGCCCTTCGCGTCCGTCAGCTGGTGGCCGCGGAAGCGGTAGCCGCTGTTGTCGTACGCGCCGCCCGCGTCGGCCTGCCAGAAGTCGATCAGCGCACGCGCGACCGGCTTGCCCGCGGTCGTGAGCACGCGGCCGGTCAGCGTCAGCCGGACACCGGCCGCGCCCGCGGGCACGATCGACCGCCGCAGCGGCGAGTTCGGCGTGAAGTAGGGGCCTTCGGTCTGCGCGGGCGTCGGGTCGTCGTCGTCGGCGATCGCGGGCGTCGCCGCGAGGAGCTCGCCGGCGAACAGGTCGGTGCCGGCCAGCGCCGCGAGCGGCGGAATCGCGAGCCCGAGGGCGAGCAGGCGCCTCCGGGTCAGTTCGTGCTCAGTCATCGGGAGTGCCTCCGTTTCGTGGGAACGTGATGCGGAACGTCGCGCCGTCGCCCGGCGTCGAGTGCGCACTGACGGCTCCGCCGTGCGCCTCGGCCACTGCTGCGACGATCGACAGGCCGAGCCCGACGCCGCCGGTCGCGCGCGAGCGCGACGAGTCGGAGCGGTAGAAGCGCTCGAACACCCGCGCCGTCTCCTCGCTCGTCATCCCGGGCCCGGAGTCGGCCACCTCGACCACCGCGAGCCCGTTCTCGGCGCCGACGCGGACGCGCACCGGCGATCCCGGCGGCGTGTGCGCGCGGACATTGCTGAGCAAGTTGTCGAGCACCTGGCGCAGACGGTCGCGGTCGCCGAGCACGACGACGGGGTCCGCCTCGAGGTCGACCGGCCGATCCGGGTCGACGGCGACGGCGGCGTCGACCGCTTCGGAGACGACCTCGTCGAGCTCGACCGGCTCGCGCTCGAGCGGCCGGCCTTCGTCCAGCCGCGCCAGGAGGAGCAGGTCTTCGACGAGCACGGTCATCCGCTCGGACTCGCGGCCGATCCCCGTCATCGCGCGCTCGAGGTCGTCGGGCCGGCGATCGGCGCCGCGCCCGAAGAGCTCGGCGTACGCCCGCACCGCGGCGAGCGGCGTTCGCAGCTCGTGCGACGCGTCCGCGACGAACCGTCGCAAGCGTCGCTCGGACGCCGCCTGCGCGTCGAACGCCGCCTCGATCTGCGCGAGCATCGCGTTCAGGGCGAGTCCGAGCCGCCCGACTTCGGTTCGCGGCTCCGCGCGCTCGACTCGGCGCGTGAGGTCGCCGTCGGCGATCGCCGCGGCGGTCGTGCCGATCTCGTCGAGCGGCCGCAGCCCGACCCGGACGACCCAGAGCCCGAGCACGGCGAGCGCGGCGAGCACGGCAAGCGTGACGAGCAGCATGATCGCGAGCAGGCGGCGGAGCGTCGCGTCGACGTCCGCGAGCGACGTCGCGGTGATCAGCGTCGCAGACGGTGCCCGGCACGGTCGCCGCGCGCACGCGGTAGCGCTCGCCGCCCTCGCTGGCGGACACGGTGAAGAAGGACGCCTGGCCGGCGTCGCCCGAGTCGATCGTGTCGGGGAGCGCCGGCGGCGACGGCGCGGACTCGCCGAGCGGCGTCAGCTGCCAGCTGCAGGCCACGGCGCCGTCGGCCGTCCGCACCTGGACGAAGTCTCCGGGAGCGACGCCGGGCGGCGGCCGCCGGCCGCCGCTGCAGCCCGAATGCTCGAGCTCGTGCTCGATTCCGGGGCTGGGCCTGCTCGAGGGTCGCATCGGTTCGGTCGATCAGGAACGACCGAAGCGACGCGTACGTCGCGACGTTCGCGACCGCGAGCCCGATCGCCCCGAGCACGATCACCCCGAGCACGAGGCGCGCCCGCAACGAGAGCCGATCGAGCACCTAGTCCGTCCCGGCGTCGAGCATGTAGCCCGCCTGCCGCACGGTCTTGATCAGCGGCGAGCCGTGGGCGTCGAGCTTCTTGCGCAGGTAGCTGACGTACGTCTCGACGACGTTCGAGTTCCCGCCGAAGTCGTAGCGCCACACGTTCTGCAGGATCTGCGTCTTCGAGAGCACACGCCGTGGGTTGAGCATGAAGTAGCGCAGGAGGCTGAACTCGGTCGCGGTCAACTCGATCGCCGTCCCGCCGCGGTGCACCTCGTGCCGTGCCTCGTCGAGCACGAGGTCGTCGAAGCGCAGGACGTCGCCCGGGAGCGCGCCGATCGTGCGGCGGAGGATCGCCTGCGTCCGCGCGACGATCTCCGCGAGGCTGAACGGCTTCGTCACGTAGTCGTCGCCGCCGGCCCGAAGCGCCTCGACCTTGTTCTCGGTCTCGTCCTTCGCGGTCAGGAACAGGACTGCGCTCTTGAAGCCGCGCGCTCGCAGGCGCCGCCCGACCTCGATCCCCTCGATGTCGGGGAGCATCCAGTCGAGCACGATCAGGTCCGGCTCCTCCCGCGTCACGGCGTCGAGCGCCTGCCGGCCGTTGTACGCCTCCTCGACCTCGTAGCCCTCGTAGCGCAGGGCGGTCGCGACCGCGTCGACGATCGAGGGCTCGTCGTCGACGACGAGGATCCGGTGCCTGTCGTTCGTGGTGCTCATGTGCCACATGGTGGCAGCGGTTCTTGTGAATCGCCTGTGAGAGCGCACAGACGATTCGTAGACGGCCCACAGGCCCTCCTGATGCCGGGGTGGTCTCCTCGAAGCGTCCGGCAACACCCCACGACGAAAGGATGGTCATGACGGACAAGGTGAAGAACACCGCGCTGGTCGTCTCCTCGCTGGCGGCCCTCGCGCTCGGAGGCTCCGCGATCGCGGGGGCCGCCTCGGACGACAACTCGGCGAGCACCTCCAGCTCGGCGGCCGCTCGAACGCAAGGCGCAGCCGCGGCAGCGCGCCGACGAGACCCTGCTGACCGGCGACGCGGCGAGCAAGGTCCGCGCAGCCGCCCTCGCCAGGGTTCCCGGCGGCACGATCGAGCGCGTCGAGACCGACGCGGACGGCAACGCGAAGTACGAGGCGCACATGACGAACGCCGACGGCAGCCGCGTCACCGTCTACGTGAACGCGGACTTCGAGGTCGTCAGCGTCGAGTCCGGCCGCTAGCCGAACGGACGGAGAGCCCGGCCGCCCCCGCCGGGCTCTCTGTTCGTCCCTTCCGTCGAATCGGCATGATCTTCGCGACGATGGCCACGGACACGCGCACGATCGAGCACGCAGCGGCGACCGTCGGGGACGCGCTGCGGAGCGTCGGCTACTCCGAGGCGGGAATCGTCGACCTGCTCGGAGAGGACGCGTACTCCGGCGGGGCGGAGGACGTCCCGGTCAACGAGCGCATGCTTCCGGAGACGAAGCTCGCGACCGTGGTGCGGGCGTTCTTCCTCCTGCGCCCCGTCCCGATGGACGATGCGGTCGCGGCGCTCGGCCGCGACGCGGTGGAGTCGCTCGAGGCCGCAGGGCTCGCGGACGTCGGCGACGAGGTCGTGCCCCGCGCCCGGATCCTTCCCGTCGACGACCTCTACGTCGCGGCAGACGGCTTCTCCCGCGACCTCGACGACCCGCACGACTACGTCGCCGCCTACACGCCGACGGCGCGGCTGCTGCGACACGCTGACGCCCCGCCGCCGCGTCGAGCGCGCGCTCGACGTCGGCACGGGCAGCGGCATCCACGCGCTCCGCGCGGCCGCTCACGCCGACCACGTCGTCGCGACGGACGTGAACCCGCGCGCGCTGGAGTTCACGCGCCTGAACGCAGCGCTCAACGGGCTGACGAACATCGAGACCCGCATCGGCAGCCTCTTCGAGCCCGTCGCAGGCGAGAAGTTCGACCTGATCACGTGCAACGCGCCGTACGTGGTGTCGCCCGAGCGCCGTTGGACGTACCGCGACGCCGGCGGGACCGCGGACGAGGTCTCCGAGCGCGTCGTCGCCGAGTCGGCGGCCCACCTCGCCGAGGGAGGGTTCGCAACGATGCTCGTCAGCTGGGTCGCCGAGGACGAGGACGAGCCCGACGAGCGCGTCGTCGCCTGGGCCGAGCGGACCGGCTGCGACAGCTGGATCCTCGTCGCGGAGGAGTCCGACCCGCTCGGTCACGCCGCGGCGTGGAACTCGCACCTCCAGGGCGACCCCGAGGCGTACGGCGCCGCACTCGACGAGTGGGCGCGCTACCTCGACGAGCTCGGCGTGCGCTGGGTGAGCGACGGCGCGGTGATCCTCAAGCGGCGCTCCGGCGGCGAGCCGACCGTCCGCGTCGACTCGGTCGACGAGGACGACGTCGAGGAGTCGGGCGAGCAGATCGAGCGTCGCGTTCGAGAATCGCGCGCGACTCGAGGAGCTCGGGCGCAACGACCTGCTCGAGATCAGCCTGTCGGTGGCGATGCCGCTCCGGATCCAGCACGAGCTCGAGCCCACGGTCGACGCTCCGGTCCCGACGGACGCGGTCGCCATCCTGGCGAGCCGGCACGAACTCGGTCGTGGACACGACGCCCGACGCGCTCGAGATCCTCGAGCTCCTCGACGGGGAGACGCCTCTCGAGGATGCCGTCGAGGAGGTCGCGGACCTGCGCGAGCTCGACGACGACGAGCTGAGGGAGTTTCGGCGCGACGTGCTCGACCTCTGCGACGAGCTGCTCGAGCTCGGTGCCCTCCGCCTGGACTGAGGCGACCCGGCGACGCGTCCTCTTCGGCGCGCTCGCGCTCTGCTGGCTCCTCCTCGGCGTGTTCGGCCTGCTCGGGCTGCCGGCGTTCGTCGCGGTGTTCGTGTTGGGGCTGCTCGCGTTCAAGACGCTCCCGCCCGACGCAGCGCGCCGAACCGCACGGTCGTCGCCTCGAGCCGGAACGTCGTGCTGGGGTTCGCCGCGCTCGCGGCGTTCGTCCCGCTCGCCGCCGGGCCGGGGCTGCTGCTCGGGACGATGGACGTCGACCTCGTCCTCACGCTCGCGGGCGTGCTCTCGGCCGTCGTGCTCGCGCTCGCGCTCGCGGCGGAGACGGCGGAGGGAACGCGCCGCGCGCGGCTCGGCAAGCGCGAGCTCGTCCTCACGCTCACCGTGTTGCTCGCGTTCGTCGCGTCCTACCACGCGGGCGACCTCTTCCTCGCGATGGTCGCCGTCGCGGTCGTGCTGCCGACCGTGCTGCTCGCCCAGCGCGTGCGGCACGCACGCACGGAGGACCTCGAGCCCGGGCTCTTGCGCCGGCTCCCGTACGCCGCACAGGCGGCGAACGTCTGGCTCTTCGCCGCGCTGCTCGGCGTTGCGAGCCTGCCCGGGACGTTCGCGCTCTACGAGCTCATGTTTCCCGACTCGCATCGGACGATCGTGCTCGCGTTCTGGATCGGGCTCGCCGCGCTCGCCCTGCTCGCGCTCGTCCCGCGCAGGCGGATCTCGCTCGCGTTCAACCTCCTCGTCGCGCTCGGCTCGCTGTTCCTCGTCGTCCAGCTCGTGCAGCTCGAGCGCGGCCCGGAGGACGCCGTCGCGATCGACCTGCCGTTCGAGGGCGTGTGGTTCGTCGCCTCGGGCGGCCGGAGCACGCTCGTGAACGGCCACTACCCGCTGCGCGTGCAGCGGCACGCGCTCGACCTCTTCCAGGTCGTCGACGGGAAGACGCACCGCGGCGGAGCCGACCTGCTCACGAACTACTACACCTACGGCAAGCGGCTGCCGTCGCCGGGCGACGGCAAGGTCACGGCGGTGATCGACTCGCGGCCGGACGCGCCCGTCGGGGACAGCGACCTCGAGCACCCGGAGGGGAACATCGTCGTGATCGACATCGGCGGCGGCCGGTACGTCCTCTACGCGCACCTGAAGCAGGGCAGCGCGCGCGTGCGGCGTCGGCGACCGCGTCGTGTCCGGACAGGACATCGGCCTCGTCGGCGACTCGGGGAACTCGGACGAGCCGCACCTGCACATCCAGGTGCAGAGCTCGCCGTCGTTCGAGATCGGAGACGACGACCTCGAGACGTTCCCGATCCTCTTCCGCGACACGATCGTGATCCGCGACGACGTCGCCCACCCACGGACGAACGCGGACGTCCGGCGCGGCGACCGGGTCGGAGGGCGCTAGCGGTTGTGGTTCACGATCTCGACGTTGTGGCCGTCGGGGTCGAGCACGAACGCGCCGTAGTAGCCCTCGTGGTACTCGCGGGCGCTCGCCGGGCGCTCCGTTGTCGCGGTACCCCGCCGCGGTCGCAGCGCGGTGAAACGCACTGACGGTCTCGTCGTCCTCGGCTGGGAACGCGAGGTGAAACGGCCGCGTCGGCGTCCCGTCGACGAGCGAGAACGAACCGCTCCCGCCGACGAACCGCACACGGCTCGGCGTGTCGTCCTTGAGCCGGAAGCCGGCGAACGGCGCGACGACCTCGTAGAAGCCCTTCGCGGCGGCGACGTCCGCGACGCGAATCCAGAGGTGGTCGATCCCCCCGCCCCGCATCGCGCCGTGGTGCACCGCCTCGACGCTGTTGCCGTCCGGATCGAGGAGGAACGAGCCGTAGTAGTCCTCGCGGTACTGCGGGCGCCATCCCGGCGCGCCGTCGTCGCGGTAACCGGCCTCGGTGCCGGCTCGCCAGAACTCGTCCACGTCGCCGCGCGTCGGCGCGACGAAGGCGACGTGCAGCCCGCTCGTCACCGGGCTCGCCGATCCGGCCACGGCGAACGAGAGGTCGTCCCACTCGGTGTAGGTGTCGTCGGCTCCGGTCTGCTCGATCCCGAGCGTGCGCAGAACCGTGTCGTAGAACCGCCGAGAGGCGTCGCGGTCCGACGACCCGGATCGTGACGTGGTCGAACACGGCTAGAGCCCGACGACGTCGTCCGGCCGGACCGGCACGCGCACGAGCGGGCGCCCGGTCGCGTCCCGGAGCGCGGCGACGATCGCCGCGGTGGAGACGACGGTCGGCGGCTCGCCGACCCCCTTGACGCCGTACGGCGCGCTCGGCTCCGGAACTTCCACGAGCACCGAGTCGACCGGCGGCATGTCGAGCGTGGTCGGGATCAGGTAGTCGGTGAAGCTCGCGTTCGTGATCAGGCCGCCGCGCGTCTGGATCTCCTCCATCAGCGCCAGCCCGAGGCCCTGCGCGGTGCCGCCCTCGATCTGGCCTTCGACCGCGACCGGGTTGATCGCGGAGCCGACGTCCTGCGCCGTTCCGATCCAGACGACGCGCGTGAGGCCGAGGTCGACGTCGACCTCGGCGACGACCCGCATCGCCGCGCACGCGAACGCGACGTGCGAGCGGTCGCCCGTCGTCTGCCCCGTCTCGGGATCGAGCGGGCTCGTGCGCGGGTGCCGGTAGATCCGCTCGACGTCGACCTCTCCCCCGGTCACCTCGCGCTCCTCGACTGCGGCGCGACACGCGAGCTGCACCGCGCCCGCGGCCATCCACGTCATGCGCGACGCCGACGTCGAGCCGGCCGAGTCGACGGTCGCGGTCGTGTGCGGGGCGAGCGTGACGTCGTCCGTGCCGAGCTCGGTCCGCGCGACCTGCAGGATCACGTTCGTCACGCCCTGGCCGACCTCGGCTGCCGCGCAGTGCACCTCGGCGCTTCCGTCCGCACGCAGCTGCACGCGCGCCGCGCAGTAGTCGTCGAAGCCCTCCGAGTAGCAGATGTTCTTGAACCCGACCGCGAAGCCGACGCCGCGGCGCACACCCTCGCCGCGCGTCGTGTTGCCCGCGCCTCCGGGCAGCCCGATCGCCTCCCTCGGCAGCGGCTCCGGCTCGGGGATCGGCAGCTCGGCGGCGCGACGGATCACCTCGGCGACCGGCAGCGACCCTTCGAGCCGCTGGCCCGTCGGGAGCACGTCGCCCGGCGCGAGCGCGTTCCGCAGCCGAAGCTCGACCGGGTCGAGCCCGAGCGCGTCCGCGAGCTTGTCCATCTGCGCCTCGGCGGCGAAGCACGTCTGCACCGCTCCGAAGCCGCGCATCGCGCCGCACGGCGGGTTGTTCGAGTAGACGCACGTCGACTCGAGCAGCGCGTTCGCGACCGCGTACGGACCGCACGCGAACGCCGCCGCGTTCGACGTCACCGCGGTCGACGAAGACGCATACGCGCCGCCGTCGAGCAGGATCCGCATCCGCACGCAGACGAGCTTCCCGTCGCGGTCCGCGCGATGCTCGGCCCAGATCTTCGCGGGGTGCCGGTGCACGTGGCCGACGAACGACTCCTCGCGGTTGTAGACCATCTTCACCGGCCGGCTCGTGTGCAGCGCGAGCAGCGCGCTGTGGATCTGCATCGAGAGGTCCTCGCGCCCGCCGAACGCGCCGCCGACGCCGGCGAGGTGGATGCGCACGCGCGCGGGCTCGAGGCCGAGGCACGGCGCGATCTGGTCGCGGTCGACGTGCAGCCACTGCGTCGCGACGTAGATGTCGACGCCGCCCTCGCCGTCGGGGATCGCGAGGCCGGACTCGGGGCCGAGGAAGGCCTGGTCCTGGATCCCGAGCTCGTAGACGCCGGAGACGGACACGTCGCCGCTCGTGTCCGGGTCGCCGTGGCGGATCACGAGGTGCCGCACGACGTTCGGGCGCGGGTCGTCGAGGTAGCCGTGACCGTGCGTCCAGCGCTGGTCGTGGATCGGCTCCTGCTCCATCGCGCGCTCCATGTCGACCACGGGCTCGAGCGGCTCGTAGTCGACCTTGATCCGCTCCGCTGCTCTCCGCGCCTGCTCGGGGTGCTCGGCGGCGACGAGCGCGACGGGCTCGCCGAAGTAGCGCACCTTGTCGAGCGCGAGCACCGGCTGGTCGGGGAACTCGAGGCCGTAGCGCTTCTGGCCGGGGACGTCGTCGTGCGTCAGCACCGCGTGCACGCCGGGCGACGTCAGCGCCTCGCTCAGGTCGAGCTCGACGATGCGCGCGTGCGCGTGCGGGCTGCGCAGCGTGTGGCCCCAGAGCATCCCGGCGGCGACGAGGTCGCTCGAGTAGGCGAACTCACCCGTCGTCTTCGGGATCCCGTCGACGCGCTTGACGCTCTCGCCGACCCGGCCGAGGGGAAGCGTCTTGCTCATTCGGCCGCCAGCCGCACCGCGTCGAAGATCTTCGAGTAGCCCGTGCAGCGGCAGAGGTTGCCGGAGAGCGCCTCGCGGATCTCGTCGTCGCTCGGCTTCGGGTTGTGCGCGAGGAGGTCCGCGGTCGCGACGACGAGGCCCGGCGTGCAGAAGCCGCACTGCACCGCGCCTGCCTCGACGAACGCTTCCTGCACGCGGTGCAGCTCGCCGTTCTCCGCGAGCCCCTCGACGGTGACGACCTCGTGGCCGTCGGCCTGCACGGCGAGCACGAGACACGCGCAGACGAGCGTGCCGTCGAGCAGCACCGAGCACGACCCGCACTCGCCCTGCTCGCACGCGTTCTTCGAGCCGGGAAGGCCGAGCCGCTCGCGCAAGCGCGAAGAGGAGGCTCTCCCCCTCCCAGACGTCCGCCTCGCGCTGCTCGCCGTTGACCTTGAGCTCGATCTTCACGCGAAGCACCGGTCCAGTGCGCGCTTCGTCAGCACGCGCAGCGCGTGCCTGCGGTAGGCGGCGGTCCCGCGCACGTCGTCGATCGGGCTGGCCGCCTCCGCGACGAGGTCGGGGAACGACTCGGCGTCGCCGAGCGGCGCGCGGACGAGCGTCGGCACGGGCCCCGCGGAGCCGAAGGCCGCACGAAGGTCGCCGTCGACGCGCACGGCGAGCGAGACGACCGCGATCACCATCGCGTTTCGCGGGCCGACCTTCATGAACGTCTGCCTGCCGCCGGTCTCGACGAGCAGCCCGACGACGAGCTCGTCGTCCGCGAGGACGTTCTGCTTCGGGCCGACGAGGAAGTCGGTCAGCGCGACGACGCGCGTGCCGCGGACGCTCGCGAGCTCGACCTGCGCGCCGGAGACGAGCAGCGGCGGCAGGGCGTCGCCGGCCGGCGAGGAGGTGCCGAGGTTCCCGCCGATCGTGCCGCGGTTCCGGATCTGCGGCGACCCGACCGTCCGCGACGCCTCCGCGAGCGCGGGCAGGAGGCCGGCGAGCGGCTCCTCCATCGCCTCCGCGTAGGTGAGGCCCGCGCCGAGCCGCAGCGTCCCGTTCTCGCGCGACCAGCCGCGGAGCTCGGGCACCTCGTTCAGGTTCAGGAGGGCGCCCGGCCGGAGCCGGTCGAAGTTGATCGCGACCATCACGTCGGTGCCGCCCGCGATGGGCACGGCGTCGCTGCGCTCCGCCTTCAGCCGCAGCGCTTCCTCCAGCGAAAGCGGACTCAGGACGTCCACGGCGCCTAGGGTAGTACGTTAGGAGCCGATGGCCGACCTTGCGCGCCGACTGGCCGTTGCCCGCGGCGACGAGCCGGCCGACCTCGTCGTCCGCGGCGGACGCGTGCTCTCCGTGTTCACGCGGGAGTGGCTCGAGACGGATGTCGCGATCGCCGACGGCTTCATCGCCGGCCTGGGCGACTACGAGGGGCGGGAGACGCTCGACGCCACCGGCCGCTGGGTCGTGCCCGGCTTCGTCGACGCGCACATGCACCTCGAGTCCTCCAAGCTCCTCGTCGACGAGTTCGCGCGGCTCGTCCTCCCCCTCGGGACGACCGCGGTCGTCGCCGACCCGCACGAGATCGCGAACGTCCTCGGCACCGACGGCGTCCACTGGCTGCTCGACGCCTGCGACGAGGTGCCGCTCGACGTCTTCGTGATGGCGTCGTCGTGCGTGCCCGCGTCGCGGTTCGAGTCGCCGCGGCGCGAGCTGACGCCGGGCGACCTCGAAGGGCTGCTGCGCCGGCGGCGCGTGATCGGGCTCGCCGAGATGATGAACTTCCCCGGCGTGATCGCGGGCGACGAGCGCGAGCTCGCGAAGCTCCGGCTCGACGGCGCGTCGCACGTCGACGGCCACGCGCCGGGCGTCCTCGGCAAGCAGCTGAACGCCTACGCGGCGTCCGGGATCCGCTCCGACCACGAGGCGTACTCGGCGGAGGAGGGCCGCCAGCGCCTGCGCGCCGGGATGTGGCTGCTGATCCGCGAGGCGTCGGCCGCGCGCAACCTCCACGCCCTGCTGCCGGTCGTCCGCGAGTTCGGGCCGGCGCGGATCGCGTTCTGCACCGACGACCGCGAGCCCGAGCACATCGTCGACGAAGGTCACATCAACTCGATGGTGCGCGCGAGCGTCGAGCAGGGGATCGCGCCGGAGGACGCGCTCGTGATGGCGTCCCGGAACGGCGCGTCGTGGCACGGCCTCTCGCATCTCGGCGCGATCGCGCCGGGCTATCAGGCCGACCTGCTCCTGCTGCCCGACCTCGAGCGCTTCGAGCCGGAGCTCGTGCTGAAGCGCGGCCTGCCCGTCGGCGAGATCGAGCGTCCCTCGGTGCCGGAGTGGGTCAAGCACACCGTCCGCGCCGCGCCGACCTCCACGAGCGACTTCGCGCTGCGCTCGGCGGGCGGCCGGGTGCGCGTGATCGGCGTCGTGCCCGACCAGATCGTCACCGAGGCGCTCGTCGAAGAGCCGACGACTCGCGACGGGCAGGTCGTCGCGGACGCCGAGCGCGACCTCGCGAAGATCGCCGTCGTCGAGCGCCACCTCGGCACCGGCCGAATCGGCCTCGGTCTCGTCCGCGGGTTCGGGCTGCGCGACGGCGCGCTCGCGTCGACGATCGCGCACGACGCGCACAACATCGTCGCCGTCGGGATGAACGACGACGACCTGCAGCGCGCGGTCGAGCGGCTCGTGGAGCTCGGCGGCGGGATCGTCGTCGTCTCCGACGGCGAGGTCCGCGCGGAGCTGCCGCTCCCCGTTGCCGGCCTGCTCTCCGACCGGCCGCTCGCCGAGGTGGTCGCGGCGAGCCGCGCGTGCGTGGAGGCGGCGCGCGAGCTCGGCTGCACGCTGCCCTCGCCGTTCCAGTCGCTCGCCTTCCTGGCGCTCTCGGTGATCCCGAGCCTGAAGATCACGGACCACGGCCTCGTCGACGTCGACGCGTTCGAGCTCGTGCCGCTCGAGGTGTGAGCACGCTCTACGCCAACGCGCACGTCGTGACGCTCGACGACGCGCGGAGCGAGCACGCCGGCGGCTGGCTCCTCGTCGAGGACGGGTTCGTTCGCGACGTCGGCGCAGGCGCGGAGCCCGAGAGCGGCGAGCGCGTCGACCTCGGAGGCAAGGTCGTCACGCCCGGGCTCGTGAACACCCACCATCACCTCTACCAGACGCTGACGCGCGCGCGGGCGCAGGAGGCCGACCTCTTCTCGTGGCTGCGCGAGCTCTACCCGGTCTGGGCGCGCGTCGACGCGGAGGCGGAGTACGCGGCGGCGCGGACCGGGCTCGCCGAGCTCGCGCTCTCCGGTTGCACGACGGTGTTCGACCACCACTACGTCTTCCCGCGCGGGCGCACCGGGCTCGTCGAGGCGGAGGTGCAGGCGGCGCGCGAGCTCGGCGTCCGCATCGTCGCGTCGCGCGGCTCGATGGATCTCGGCGAGTCGGACGGCGGGCTTCCGCCCGACGAGCTCGTCGAGGACCTCGACGCCGTGCTCGCCGACACCGAGCGGCTCGCGGGCGAGCTCCACGAGCAGGGACCCGGCGCCCGCGTGCAGCTCGCAGTCGCTCCCTGCTCACCGTTTTCGGTGACGGGGAAGCTGATGGAGGAGTCGGCCGCGCTCGCGCGCCGGCTCGGCCTGCCGCTGCACACGCACCTGGCCGAGACGGTCGAGGAGGACGCGTACTGCCGCGAGCTCTACGGCTGCTCGCCGGTCGAGTACCTCGAGCGGCTCGGCTGGCTCGCCGGCGACGTGTGGTGCGCGCACTGCGTGCACCTGCGCGACGACGAGATCCGCCGCTTCGGCGAGACCGGCACCGGCGTCGCGCACTGCCCCACGTCCAACCTGCGCCTCGGTGCCGGGGTCGCCCCGGTGCGCGACCTCCTCGACGCGGACGTGCGCGTCGGGCTCGGCGTCGACGGCTCCGCCTCGAACGAGCGGAGCGACCTCTTCTTCGAGGTCAAGCAGGCGCTCCTCGTCGCCCGCGGCCGCGGCGGGCCGGAGGCGATGACCGTCCGGGACGCCCTCGCGCTCGGCGCCCGCGGCGGCGCCGCCGTGCTCGGTCGAGACGACATCGGCTCGCTCGAGCCGGGCAAGTGCGCGGACTTCGCGGTCTGGAGGGTCGACGGGCTCGAGCTCGGCGGCGCGGAGGATCTCGTCGCCGGGCTCGTGCTCTCGGCCCCGCACCGGGTCGACCGCCTGGTGGTCGGAGGCGAGGACGTCGTGCGCGACGGGCACCTCGTCAGGGCCGACGAGGACGAGATCGCGCGCGAGCAGCGCCGCGAAGCGACAAGATTCGCGGCATGAGCCTCTCCACGCACGTCCTCGACACCGAGCGCGGCCGTCCCGCCGAGGGTGTTCGCGTCGAGCTCTACCGCGGCGACGAGCAGATCGCCGACGGGGCGACCGACGCCGACGGCCGGATCGCCGACCTCGCGCCGGAGCTCGAGCCGGGCGTCTACCGGATCGTCTTCCACCCGCCGTCGCCGTTCTTCCGGCGCGTCGAGCTCGAGGTGGAGCTCGGCGACGGGCACACGCACGTTCCGCTTCTCGTCTCGTCCTACGGGTGCGCGAGCTACCGCGGCAGCTGAGCGTCGACGAGCTGGCCGAGCTGTTCGAGGGCCGCTCGCGCTTCGTCGAACGGCTCGCCGAGCTTCCCGACCCGCTCGACGCCGCGTTCGACCTGATCGGCGAGGTGCCGGAGGACGAGCTCGTCGAGGCGCTCGAAGCGCATCCGCAGATCGGCGCGAAGAACCTCTCCGAGCGCTCGGCCCGCGAGCAAGGGCCCGAGGGGGACGCCGCGATCGAGACCGAGCTCGCGTACCTGAACCAGGTCTACGAGGAGAAGTTCGGGTTCCGCTTCGTCGTCTTCGTCAACCGGCGGCCGAAGAGCGAGATCGCCGACGCGCTCCGCGCGCGGCTCGAGCACTCGCGGGAGGAGGAGCTCGAGACCGCCGTGCGCGAGCTCGTCGCGATCGCACGCGACCGCTGGGAACGTCCGTGATCTTCGTCGACGCGTATCTCGTCGACTGGCTCGACCTGCTGATCCGCTGGCTGCACGTCGTCGCGGCGATCGTCTGGATCGGGACGTCCTTCTACTTCGTCGCGCTCGACAGCCACCTGCTCCCGCCGCGCAAGTCGCGCGACTCCGACGAGGGCGTCGGCGGCGAGTCGTGGGAGATCCACGGCGGCGGCTTCTACCGCATCCACAAGTTCCGCGTCGCGCCGGAGACGATTCCCGAGCCGCTGCACTGGTACAAGTGGGAGGCGTACACGACGTGGCTGAGCGGCTTCGCGCTGCTCGTCGTCCTCTACTACCTCGACGCGGACAGCTTACCTCGTCGACCCGTCGGTGCGAGACCTCGGCACGGGGACCGCGATCGCGATCAGCATCGCGCTGCTCGCGCTGGCGTGGCTCGTCTACGACGGGCTCTGCCGCCTGCTCGGCAACCGCGAGCTCCTGCTCGCCGCCGCGCTCGTCGCGTTCGTCGCGGCGTCCGCGTACACGGTCAGCGAGCTCTTCAGCGCACGCGCGCTCCCGATCCAGGTCGGCGCGATGCTCGGGACGATGATGGTCGGCAACGTCCTCTTCGTGATCATCCCGGGCCACTGGGAGCTCGTGCACGCGAAGCGCGCCGGTCGCGAGCCCGACCCGGTGCACGGGATCAAGGGCAAGCAGCGCTCGGTGCACAACAACTACCTGACGCTGCCCGTCGTGCTGGCGATGCTCGGCCCGCACTTTCCGTTTGCCTTCGCAGGCGAGCACGGCTGGCTCGTCCTCGTCGCGCTGATGCTCGTCGGCGCGTGGATCCGCCTCTACTTCAACCTCCGCCACCGCGGCCGGACGGTCTGGTGGATCCCGGCGACGCGCCGCGCTCGCGGTGCTCGCGATCGCGATCGCGATCCGCCCCGACGACGCCGAGCCCGCGGGCACCGCCGCGGTGCCGTTCGCGCAGGTCGCGGCGATCGTCGAGCAGCGCTGTGCCGTCTGCCACTCGATGACGCCGACGAACCCGTCGTTCTCGTCCCCGCCCGCGGGGATCGCGTTCGACACGCCGGAGCAGATCCGCGCCCGCGCCGCCGCGATCGACGAGCAGGCGGTGCGCACGCACGCGATGCCGCTCGGGAACGTCACCGAGATGACCGACGCCGAGCGCGAGCTCCTCGGCCGCTGGATCGCGCAGGGCGCTAAGGTCGCGCCGTGATCGAGATCACCGCAGGGGAGTTCCGCTTCGTCGCCCGCTTCGAAGAGGAGGCGGCACCCGAGACCGTCGCGGCCTTTCGGCGCCTGCTCCCGCTCGAGTCGAAGATCATCCACTGCCGCTGGAGCGGCGAGTCCAACTGGATCCCGTTCGGCGAGCTCGAGCTCGGCATCGGGCCGGAGAACGCGACGTGCTACCCGGCTCCGGGCGAGCTGCTGCTCTATCCGGGCGGGGTCAGCGAGACGGAGCTGCTCTTCCCCTACGGCGCGTGCGCGTTCGCGAGCAAGGCCGGGCCGCTCGCCGGCAACCACTTCGCGACGATGACCGAGGGGCACGAGCACCTGCGCGAGCTCGGCCGCCGCACGCTCTGGGACGGCGCGCAGGAGATCTCCTTCACCGAGCGCTGAGCCGCCGCAGCGTCGCCGTCAGCACCTCGACGGCCTTCGCGATGTCGTCCTCGCTCGTCAGCTCCTCGGGCGAGTGGCTCACGCCGCCGTTGAGGCTGCGGACGAAGAGCATCCCCGTCTCGACGCCCGCTGCGGCGAGCACGCCGGCGTCGTGTCCCGCACCCGACGGCAGCTCGACCGCCGGAGCCGCGACCCTCTCGATCTCCTCGCGCAGAACAGAACGGATCGACTCGTCGAGTTGAACCGGCGCCAGGTCGACGCCGGGGTCGAGGTCGAGCGCGTCCAGGAGGCGCGCGAGTCGCTCCTCGTCGGGCGCGCGCGCGTCGACCGTCAGCCGAACGCGGCCCGGGATCACGTTCACGGCGCCGGGCTCGACCTCGAGCACGCCGACCGTCGCGACCGCGCCGTCGATCGCCTTGGCCGCGTCGCGCACGCGGAGCACGTACTCCGAGGCCTGCACGAGCGCGTCGTAGCGCGCGTCCATGGGCGACGTGCCGGCGTGCCCGGCCGTGCCCTCGAAGACCACTTCGCGCCGGGTCGAGCCGACGATGCCCGTCACGACGCCGAGCGCGGCGCCCGCGCGTTCGAGCACCGGCCCCTGCTCGACGTGCAGCTCGACGTAGCGTCCGGGCAGCGGGCCCGTCTTGCGCGAGCGCGAAGCTTCCGTAGCAGCCGCGCTCCTCGTCGCGAAACGCGACGACGCCGAGCGTGCGCGCGCTCGCACCGACCGCAGCGACGGCCTCGATCGCCGCGACGACGCCGAGCGCACCGTCGTACTTGCCTCCGTCCGGGACGCTGTCGAGGTGAGAGCCGGCCCAGACCTCGGGCAGCTCGCGCCGCGACCCACGCAGCCGGCCGATCACGTTCCCGAAGGCGTCTCGCGTCACCGCGAGACCCGCCTCCGCCATCCACTGCTCGGCGAGCGCACAGGCCTCGCTCTCCGCGGCGCTCCCGGCCGGGCGATTCGCTCCACGGCCCCCTCCGAGCACGTAGAGCTCCTCGAGTCGCTCGATCAGCGTCCCCACGACTGAGCTTTTAGCGCACGGGGCCGGACCGCGGCCGTCGGGAAGGCCACCTACACTGCCTCGGTGAGCCTGACCTGGACCGAAGCTCCTGCGGCCCACGCGGCGCAGATCTACACCGAGTCCGACGAGCTCGCCGAGTCCGTCGCCGCCTACTTCGCCGCCGGCTTCGACGAGGGTGAGCCCGCGATCCTCGTCGCGACCGCGACGCACACGAGCCTCGTGCTCGAGCGTCTCGCCGCTGCCGGCTGGGACGCGAAGCGAATCGACACACTCGGACTGCTGGTCAGCGCCGACGCAGACGCGACGCTCGAGCAGATCATGGACGGCCCGCTGCCGGCCGAGGCCGCGTTCGAGCGGGTGACCGGCGGACTGCTCGACGAGCTCGTCGTCGCGCTTCCCCGAGACCCGGGTCCGCGTCTACGGCGAGATGGTCGACGTGCTGTGCCAGCGCGGACAGCAGAACGCGGCCGTCGCGCTCGAGGAGCTGTGGAACCGCCTCGCACGTACTCGCCGCTTCGCGCTCCTCTGCGGCTATCGCCTCGACGTCTTCGACCGGCAGGCGCAGGTCGAGACGCTCCGCGAGCGTCTGCAACCTGCACACCCATGTCGCACCGAGCGCCGACACCGACCGGCTGGCCCACGCGGTCGACGACGCCCTCGTCGGCGTGCTCGGGGCGCAGGGCGCCGGCCAGGTCTACTCGCTCGTCGGCTCGGAGATCCGCGAGCGTCGCGTCCCCCCGCCCCAGCTCGCCCTGATGTGGGTCAGCGAGAACATGCCGATGAACGCGGAACGGATTCTCTCGGCCGCGCGGTCCCGCTACCGCGACACGCCCGCCTCGACCACCCCGGCGGGCACCGACGACGACGTCGCCAGGCGCCCCGAGCCGGACGCGTTGCGCGCGATCTTGCGCAAGGCGACGCGCACCAGGCGCCTGTCCTAGCTCGGTTGGCAACTCCACCGACCGCGGCTACCATCGCCTCGATGAGCGCGCGGCAACTCCGCCTCGCTGCACGGGTTGCCCTCGCAACGCTGGTCGGCGTGCTGGCGCTCGCGGGCGACACGTTCGCCGCCGAGAGCGCACCCGCGGCCTCGCGGTGCTGCTTCCGCGTCGACACCCTCGTTCAGGCCGAGCTCGACACGATCTTCAACAGCACCCGGGTGGGCGGCATGGTCGGGCATCAGGAGGCGCTCGTCACGTACCGCAGCGTCGAGCTGCTCGTGCTCTCCGCGGACGGCACGCTTCGCCGGGCGAACGGCGGTGCGGGCGTCGCGTTCGGGAAGGCCCAGGTGAAGAACGAGATCGGCGAGGTTCTTCCCGACCAGACCTACAAGTACATCGCCAAGTGCAACAAGAGCCAGACGACGACGACCTACAGGGCCGAGTCCCGCGCCCTCGTGCGCTCTGCCAGCCGGTGACGCCACCCGGCTCGTCGTCCAGGCCGGCCGCGCGGCCCGCACGGCCGCGGCGGCCGCCGACAAGGGGTGTGACCGCACCGGGCACGGGATCGCGGCCGGCGATCTCGACGGGTTGAGCCCCGGCGGAGCGGCCTCCGTCCTCGTGACCGCGCCTGCGCCGGCCACCTTCCTCGGCACGAAGGCCTTCAGAGCGGCGCACCGCATCAGCTTCGACGACGACCATCCGCACGACCCGGGAACGCGTCCGCACGAGCAGGTCGGCGGCATGACCGCCAACCTGTGCTTCCGCTACGTCAGCCCGGGACGGCTGAAGGCCGAGGCCGCGAAGATCCGGGCGCTCGCGGGCAAGAAGCCGTCGGCGGCGCGCACGCTGCCCTGTCGCTAGCGTGACCGAAGCGCTGACCGCGGAGAAGTGCGTCGCGTGCCGACGGGATGCGCCGACCGTCACCGACGCCGAGATCGCCGAGCTCCAACCGCAGATCCCGGAGTGGGAGCTCGTCGAGCTCGACGGGATCAAGCGCCTGCGCCGCGTCTTCCCGTTCGACGACTTCGCTCAGGCGCTCGAGTTCACGCGGAGCGGTCGGCGAGGCTCGCGGAAGCCGAAGGCCACCATCCCGCGCTGCTGACCGAGTGGGGCCGGACGACCGTCAGCTGGTGGACGCACAAGATCAAGGGCCTCCACCGCAACGACTTCATCATGGCCGCGAAGACCGACGAGCTCTACCAGTCGGTCGGCCGGTAGTCCTTCAAGAACTGGCCCCACAGGTGCTCGCCCGTGTTGAAGCCGTCGATGATCGGATCGACGACACGCGCGGCGCCGTCGACGATGTCGAGCGGCGGGCGAAACCCGTGCTCCGCCGTCTTCTGAACCGCGATGTGAACGGGGTCCTCGTCGCTCACCCAGCCGGTGTCGACGCTGTTCATGTGGATGCCGTCGGCGTGGTAGTCCGCGGCTGACGTCCGCGTCATCATGTTCAGCGCGGCCTTCGCCATGTTCGTGTGCGGATGGCGCGTCGTCTTGAACCGGCGGTAGAACTGCCCCTCGACCGCCGACACGTTGACGACGTGCTTGTCGCGCTCGGGCGTGCGCAGCATCAGCGGCTTCAGGCGCGCGTTCAGGACGAACGGCGCGACGGCGTTCACGAGCTGGGTCTCGAGCAGCTCGATCGTCGGGACCTCGGCCAGCAGGAGCCGCCACGAGTTCCGCTCGCGGAGGTCGACCTGCTGCAAGTCCTGGTCGAGGCGCCCCTCGGGGAAGAGCTCGCTGCGCCCGACGAGGTCCTCCGGAAGGAGCGGCACCTGCGACAGCTCCGCGGCAGGGAGCACTCCACCGCTCCGCGCGAGCGCGCGTCCGTTCGACGCGCCGATGAGGCCGCGCACTGCGGCCGGCATCGTGTGCTCTGCGGCGGTCTCGAGCTCCATCATGTGCCGGTAGAAGTCCGGCGGCCGGCGCACGGTCTGGCACGCGTTGTTGACGATGAAGTCGAGCCGGTCGCGCGTCTCGTTCAGGTGCCGGCAGAACTCCTCGACGCTCGGCGTGTGACGCAGATCGAGGCCGAAGATCTCGAGCCGATCGCCCCAGACGTCGAAGTCGGCCTCTTGCGCGTACCGGGCCGCCGCGTCCCGCGGAAACCGCGTCGTCACGATCAGCGCGGCTCCGGCTCGCAGCAGCTTGATCCCGGCCTGGTAGCCGATCTTCACCCGACCGCCCGTGAGCAGCGCGACCCGGCCGGTGAGGTCGGCGGTCTCGGTCCGCTTGGCGTAGTTGAAGTCGCCGCACGACGAGGCAGAGCTGGTCGTAGAACGGGATGGATCTCGACGTAGCGCTGCTTGCAGACGTAGCAGTGCTGGAGATCGATCACCTCTCGGCGCTCGGCGTCGTCGACCTCGCGCTGCACGAAGTCGTCCGGCGCGAACACGTTCGGCGTCGTGAACACCGGCTTCTCGCGCAGGACGCGGATGCCCGTCTCGGCGAGCACGTTCTCGTCGTGCCGCTGCTTCGCCGCCTTCTCCCGGCGACGGAGCGCCTTCCCCCACTGGCGCCGCTGGACGACGTCCGGGTTGAAGACGTCCCCGGCCGCGGCGAGCAGCCGATGCCGATCCTCGAGCGGCAGGTCCCCGAGCAGGCCGCGGTCTCGAACGACCGCTTCGAGCGCCTCGATCGCCTCCCGCAGTCGGGCGGCGTTCCCGTTCTCGT
Source organism: uncultured Actinomycetes bacterium (assembly GCA_963819225.1). Lineage (GTDB taxonomy): Bacteria > Actinomycetota > Thermoleophilia > Gaiellales > Gaiellaceae > JACCTU01. The sequence continues at coordinate 49,713 of CAWFVN010000029.1, forward strand.
CAGGTTTTGCCACGGCCCGAGGGTAGCCGGGCCGGCGCGCTAGAGCTGCGAGCAGGCGGGCGCCGAGAAGCGCATGGACAACGCTTCCCTGGCGGAGTCCCGGAGCAGGCGCGCGGTGTCGCGGGGAATCCAGAACGGGTTGCCGTTGACGACGAGGGAGTTCGGCGCGACGGCTGCGACGCCGCGCAGCCCCGCGTAGACGACCAGCGCGGCGAGGTACGTCCCGACCCGTGCCGGGTGGATGCCGTCCCACCGGTAGAGCGGCAGGTCCGGCGCCCGTCGCTGCGCCGCCGCCCACGCGACGCCGCCCGGCAGCAGGCCCGTGTCGGCCCCGGCGGCGGCCGCCGAGTACGCGTCGATCACCTCGGCCACGCCGGACCCGCGCCGCGGCCACACCATGAGCAGGAACGGCCGTGCCCCCCACTCGCGCGCCTCGTCGGCGAAGGCCTTTGCGTAGAAGCAGAGGTTCGCGCGGCTCTCGGGGAGGACGGACGGCCCCTGCTGCAGCACGACCGCGTCCCAACCGCCGCCGAGCAGCGACCCGCGCGCGCTGCCGCTGTTCCAGTTGCCCTGCAGGGTCACGGCGCTCGGCGCGATCGTGCGGTACTCGATCTTCTGCTTGTACGCCTTCGCGATCGCCGCGACGAACGCGGGCAGGTCGTTCGTCGACGTCTGGCTGTTCCCGATGAAGAGCACGCGGAGCGGCTTGGGGGCGGTCGGCGTGTTCGCCGCCCGGGCGAGACCCGAGACGAGCGCAAGCCCGAGCACCGCGACGAGCGCGATCAGTTGAAGACCGTTTCAGGCGACCCCCCATGAAAGGTAGGACGAACTCTACGGCGCCCGGTTGGGGTTGTACGTGTTGCCCAAGGTTACAACGTCGAACCCATATCGATCGTACGGCCGTCCTCACGAGGCTCGGGGCCCGGAGTCCGATAACGCTGGGATGTGGAACATGACCGGGGTCCCGCTGAGGATCGTGGTGCTCGTCGCGGGAATGGTCCTGCTGCATCTCGCAGCTCGGCAACGTCCGGTTCTGGCGTTGGGTCGACGACGCGACGACGCCCGGCAAGGAGCACGCGGGGCTGACCCGACAGGAAGCCGTCTCGGGGGCGGTGGCCAGGATCGAGGGGTTCCTCGACGCCCACGACTACCCCCGTGGACGCATCCAGGTCGTCAGGGCGGAGCCGATCAGCGGTCGCGTGCAGTTTTGGTGCAAGGGCTGCGAGCACTGGCAGGTCGAGCTCGCCCTTCGCGACGAGCGGTACTGCATCGCGATCAGCGAAGAGTTCGCGGCGTTCTCCAACGGGTGCTCGCGTTGGCATGAGAGCGCGGCGCGGCCCCCGGCGGAGCTCGTCGCGGCGGCCAGGCCGCAGCCCGGCGCGAGTCCCGCGGGCGGCCTCGGCATCGTGCTCCAGCGTCGGATCGGTCCCACCGCCGACCTCTACGCGCTCGACGTCGCAACGGGCCGTCTGCGTCGCCTGACCCGAACCGACCAGCACGAGAGCGGCCCCGCCTGGTCACCCGACGGGAAACGGATCGCGTACACCGCGAACCACGGCGGCTCGGAGCTCGACGTCTACACGATGCGCGTCGACGGCAGCGACGTCGTCCGCGTGACCGAAACGTCAGGCCCGGACGAAGACCCGACGTGGCTTCCCGACGGGCGCCTCGCGTACCGCAGCGTGCGCGACGGCATCGGCTCGATCTACGTGGACGACGAGCGTGTGCTCGTGGAGACCGCTTCGGCCGAGTGGTCGCCCAGCGGCAAGGCGATCGTCTACTCCGCCGCCCACCAGTTCGGGTTCGACGTCTGGCTCACCGATGCGAAGGCGGAAGAGCGCTGGAACCTGACGTCCAGGCTCCACGAGGACGCGTACAACCCGCGCTGGTCGCCGGACGGAACGCGGATCGCGTTCGCGACGGAGGAGGCTGTCTACGTGATGCGCGCGGACGGCCGCGGGCTGCGACGGCTCGTCAGCCAACCGCACGACCTCGCGCTCTCCTGGTCGCCCGACGGCACGCGGGTCGCCTGGGTCGGCAACACGGAGCGCAACTTCGGGATCCACGCGACCAACGTGAGGTCGGGACGGACGGTCCGGCTGACGCAGCCACGAGGGCGACCACGCCCCCGACTGGCGCTGATCGCGTACTAACAAGACCGCCCGTTTCTCCGTCTACGACCGTCATGAGCCGAATCGCCACGGTGGCCGCCGTCACCGCCGCGGTGCTTTCGCTTGCGGCGTGCGGATCGGATCCCGACGACTGGGGCGGGATCAAGGTCGACTTCGCGACCGCCGACGCGACCCCGGACTGGTCGCCGGACGGAAAGCAGATCGCGTTCGCGAGCAACCGCGACGGGGGCGGGATCTTCGTCGTCGCACGGACGGAAAGGGGATCCGCCGCGTCACCGCCACGAAGGGGAAGGCGCCCGAGTGGTCTCCCGACGGCAAGGAGATCGCGTTCGAGGCTCCCGACGGCCTCCGCGTCGTCGCGGTCACGGGCAAGGGGGAGCACCGAATCGCCCGCGTCTCGCAGCACGGGCGAGCAGAGCATGGCTCCCGCGTGGTCGCCGGACGGCAAGCGAATCGCGTTCGTCCGCGAGGTTTCCGACGGGTCGTACGTGATCTTCGTCGTCCCGCGGCGCGGCGGAGTGTCGCGACGGCTCCTGGAGCCCGCCTTCGACCCCGACGACCCCAACTGGTCGATCCTCACCGCGTCGGAGCTGACGCCGGCGTGGTCGGCGGACGGCAAGCGCGTCGCGTACAACAACAACGAAGGCGTCGTCTACTTCGCCACCGTCGCGACCGGAGACCGCGAGACGGTCACGACCGACGGAGCCGGCTACGACCCGACGTGGTCGCCCGACGGCTCCAAGCTCGCGTACCAGTGCGCCGGCAGCCTCTGCATCGCCGATCTCGCGAGCGGTGCCTTCACCACGCTGCTCGGCGACGCGGGTGCACCCAGCTGGTCGCCGGACGGCAAGCAGGTCGCCGTCGAGCGCTACCTGTACGGAAACGCGAACGCGACTGCGAGCCCGATGGCGCTCTACGTCGTCCGGGCCGACGAGAGCGGCGCGGACGTCCTGACCTTCGGGCCGGGCGAGTTCGAGCCCGACGAGTAGGGCGGCACGGGCAGGAGCCCGAGGTACCAGTTGAAGATCGCGTCGGCGAGGCGCTGACCGCTGAGCGACCGGATCACGACGGTGAGCGCGCGCGGCGGAAGCTCGGGGATGACGCGCTGCAGCAGGTACGTGATCCAGAACCCGCTGCGATGACGCGCGCTGAAGGCGCTGTAGGACGCGAGCGCCTGGCCCACGGTCGCGTCGCCCGCCAGCACGCTGCGCAGCTCGCGGCCGCACGCGATCCCGAAGTAGAACGCGCCGCGGATCCCCTCCGCCGAGAGCGCGAAGCAGTGGCCGGCGGAGTCTCCGACGAAGAAGCTGCCGTTCTCGGCGGCCGGCCGAAGCCGATGCGGGATGAGGTTGCCCTGGTGGCGCACCGGGGGCACGCCGAAACGCCGTGCGATCTCGGCCGTCGGTTGCTTGACGGCGACGCGCGGGTCGTACGCGCCCGCACCGACGCGCACCTCGTCTCCTGCAGGCACGCGCCAGCAGTAGCCCCGGCGGACGAGCGAGCGATCGATGACGACGTCGAGCTCGTCGCCCCCGCCGTGTCGGGTGGACCTCGAGGCCCCGCGAGAGCGGACCGCCGGTCCCCGCCAACGGCTGCGACCCGAGCACGCGACGCCAGCCGAGAGCGTCGACGACGAGCGGTGCCTTGACGACTCCGCGGTCGGTGCGCACGCCGCCGTCGACGCGACCCTTCACGAGCGCGCGCTCGAAGCGCGCGTCCGACTGGTCCCACAGCAGCCGACACAGCTCCGAGTAGTCGAACGCGCCCCAGCTCCAAGGGAGCCGAACGCGAAACGAGCCGTGCGGGGTCGTGAAGCGCATGAACGGAAGCTCCTGCTTCACCGAGTCCTCGAGCCCGAGCGCCTCGAGCCACGGCATCGGCGCCGCACAGGCCGACGTCGGATGCGCGCCGATCTCGTCGCGGTCGAGGACGAGCACGTCGGCTCCCGTCCCGGCGAGCTCGCGCGCGACCGCGAGCCCGGCGAAGCTCGCGCCGCAGACGACCACGTCGGCGTGCTCGTCGACGAGCGGCTGCTCGGGGCGCCGGCTCACCGCGAGCTCACCGCGACGCGCGCCAGGTCGACGATCCGCGGTCGGCTCGCCCGGCCGAGCACGTCGAAGCCGTTCCGCTCGATCCGGTCGAGGACGGCGCAGTAGACGGCGCGCGCGAGGCTGATCCCCCGTCTCGCCGACGGGATCGCCGTGAGCAGCGCCGGCGTCGTCTCGCGAAACAGCTCGCGCGCGCGACGGACATCCGACGCGACGAGCTCCCTGAGCGCGGGGCTCGCGGAGGCGGCCGCGAGGTCGCCTTCGCCGACGCCGTGCCGTTCGCGCTCGTCGGCCGGGAGGTAGATCCGATCGAGCGCGTAGTCCTCGCGCAGGTCGCGGAGGAAGTTCGTCAGCTGGAACGCGACGCCGAGACGCCCGAGGCGCTCGCTCTCCGTCCGGTGCGCCGAGGATGACGGCCATGATCCGGCCGACCGACGCTCCGCTGCCGTCCATGTAGCGCTCGAGCTCCTCCCGCGTCTGGATCCTGAGACGTCCGCAGTCCATCCGCATCGACGCCATGTACGGCCGGAGCTCCTCGACGGGAAGCTGATGCGCGTCCGCCGCATGGACGAGCGCGGCGATCACCGGGTGGTCGGACACTCCGGTCGCCACGCCGCGCTCGAGCTCGCCCTGCCACTCGTCGAGGGCCGCGCGGCGCTCGTCCGGTCGAAGGTCGGAACCGGCCCCGTCGACGATCTCGTCGGCGCCCCGGACGAAGCCGTAGAGCGCGTAGACGGCGGAGCGGCGCTCTTTCGGGAGCCGGGAAACCGCGAGGTAATAGGTCGGGTCGTGCCGCCGGAGCATCCGCCGGCAGGTCGCATACGCCGCCGCGGGCGCGGGCGCTGTCAGAGGCAGGGCCTCGGCTCGGGACACGAAGTGATCCTATGCGTGGTGTCTGCCCGGCGATACTGAGCGCCTGTTTGCTCGGCCGATCACGTCTCGACGCCGGCACCGCCTGATGGGGGCCGCCCTGTTCTGGGGAGCCGTCGCGGGCTCGTCGCTCGTGCTCGGCGCGCTGATCGCGATGTTCACGCCGGTGAGCATGCGGGTCCTCGGCCTCGTGATGGCGTTCGGCGCCGGCGTGCTCATCTCCGCGGTCGCGTACGAGCTCGTCAGCGAGGCCTTCGACACGGCGGATGGGCCCTGGGCGGTCCCGCTCGGCCTCTTCGCCGGTGCAGGCGACGTTCTTCGTCGGCGACACGTTGATCGACCGCTACGGCGGCGACAACCGAAAGAGCTCGTCCGGCGAGCAGGCGTCGGGCTCTCCGCTGGCGATCCTCCTCGGAACCGTGCTGGACGGGATTCCCGAGTCGATCGTGCTGGGCCTGACGATCGTCCAGGGCGGCGTCGTCAGTGCCGCGATGCTGGCCGCGGTGTTCCTCTCCAACCTTCCGGAGGCGATTGCGGCGACCAGCGGCCTGACGCGCGCGGGCTGGAGCCGCGGAACACGATCATGCTCTGGCTGCTCGTCGCGCTGGTGACCGCGCTGTCGTCGCTCGCCGGCTACGTCTTCTTCGACGACGCGAGCGGCTCGGCGATCGCCTTCGTTCTCTCGTTCGCGGCCGGGGCGATCCTGACGATGCTCGCCGACACGATGATGCCGGAGGCGTTCGACCACGGCGGGAAGCTCGTCGGGCTCGCGACGACGCTCGGGTTCGCGGTCGCGTTCGCGATCAGCGCGCTCGAGTGAGCCAGACTCACGCGGCGCGTTCGGTCAGTTCCGTCGCGATCTGCCTGAGCCTGCCCTCGCGCAGCGCGAACGCCGCGACGACGCCGGGGTCGAACTGCGCGTTGCTGTTCCCGAGGATCTCGTCGATCGCGGTCTCCCAGGAGAGCCGCTTGCGGTACGGACGATCGGTGGTGATCGCATCGAGCGCGTCGGCGAGCGCGAAGATGCGGGCGGCCACCGGAATCTCCTCGCCTGCGAGACCGTCCGGGTAGCCCGTGCCGTCCCAGCGCTCGTGGTGCGAGCGAACCACCTCGAGGCCTACGCCTTCGAGCAGCGGAATGCCGTCGAGAATCTCGACGCCCAGCAGTGGATGTCGCTGCATCAGCCGCCGCTCGGTGTCGTCGAGCGGGCCCGGCTTGCGGAGAATCGTCTCCGGGATTCCGATCTTACCGACGTCGTGGAGCAGGAACCCGTACTCGAGACTGGGATCGGCGACGAGCGACTCGTCGTACGCCGCAGCGAGCTCGAGCCCGTACCGTTGCACGCGGCGACCGTGAAGACCCGTCGAGCGGTCTTTCGCCTCGAGTGCGTCGGCGAGAGCAGTGACGGTCTGGCGGTAGGCGTGCTGCAAGAGTCGGCGCTGCCCCCGTTCGACCTCGACGACGCGGCTCAGGTCACGCGCGTAGATCAGGAGCTGCTCGTCCTGCGAACCCGATGCGCTGCCGCCAACCGGGACGATCTCGTGGCTGACCTTGTCCACGAGCATGAGCAGCTCGACCGGGCTGAACGGCTTCCGCAGGACCGCGTCGGCTCCCGCCCTGCGCAGATCATCGCTCTCGATGTCGCCGCCGGTGAGCAGGATCACGTGGGGCGAGCGCGGCGGACCGCTTGAGCTCGCGGCAGAACGTGAGCCCGTCCTTCCCCGGGAGGGTGACGTCGAGGATGACGACTTCCGGGCGAAAGAACTTCGCGCGTCTCCGCAGCAGTCTCGGCGGAGTCCGCCTCTTCGACGTCGAACTCGCTCGCCGGCAGCGTCGTTCGGAGGAGCAGCCGGAGGCCGGGGTCGTCGTCGACCACGAGGACCCGCTCCCGCTCGGGCTCGGGCGCAGCGACGGCGGTAATCGGCGTCGGCTTTCGCGAGCGCCTCGAAGCGGCCGTGCGCAGCGCCTTGGCCCGCTCGGCGCGGTCGACGCCGCCGGCGCCGAACCTGATCATCGCTCCGACGATCAGCCCGACAAGCACCGAGACGACGAACCACAGCAGGACGCCGACGAGAACCCACGTCGCCCAACTCGGCATCTCGCTACGGCTCCTCTCGCTGTCGCGGACTCACGTCGATCACACGGTGAGCCGCAGCGAAACACCGTGCTCTCAGTATGCCGCTCAAGTACGACGCGCTCGTGAAAACCCCTCGATCGAGGGACGGGCGCCGCGCGGCGACCAACGGCTGCCCTAGCGAGGAGCCGGTAGACGAAGAAGACGGAGCCGGCGATGGCGAGCAGAGGAACGCGGACGCGATCACGCGAGCGTCAAGCGTAGGAGAACGTCAGCACGAGCGTCGTCCGCGCCAGTGGCCAGTCTTCCTCCGCCAGAGAATGTCGTCCGGCGAACGGATCGTTGGGGTCGAGCGCCGGACATCGAAGCCGGCGCGCGGCGGGATCACTCCTCTGCGATGAGGCGAGCCTCAGCGTGGTCGCCTTGTCGTGGTGTTCATGCGGAGAGAAGCGACAGGCAGGCAGGACTTGCGCCGGACCTCGCGATTCACTCGATCGAGGGACGGCCGCAAGTTTTCGCGTGCCGCCGTGTCTCTCCCACGAATGCCGAGCTCTTCCAGCAACAGGTGCAGGCAGGCATCCTCGGCCGAGCAGTCGACGCTGCGCGCGCGGTGTTCGTCACGGACGAGCGTGGCGCTTTCGTCGCGGCAAACCGCTACGCCTGTAGGATGCTCGGACGAGATCGCGAGGACTGCTGAACCTTCGACTCGCCGACGTGGCGTGGGGTGCCGACGGTGCCTCGCTCGAAGGAGGCTCCGCTGTCGGAATTGCGCAACTGCGCGACAGCGAGGGCAACAAGGTCGTGGTCAGGTACCAGGTGCGAGCGCTGAACGGCGGCGACGCGCCGTTCGCGGTCTGGCTTGCGACGACCCGCCAGGTGTCGCCGCGCGCGTCGACGGCGCCGCGCTCGTCTCGCGCGCGAAGTCACGACTCGCTCTCTGCGCGCGAGATCGAGATTCTCCAGCTGATCGCCGACGGGCTCGAGAACGAGGCGATCGCACGTGAGCTGTTCATCTCGACGGAAACGGTCAAGTCGCACGTGCGCAGGATCCTTCAGAAGCTCGGCGCGCACAGCCGCACGTACGCGGTGCGGTCGGGTTGCGCCGCGCGCTGGTCGACTAGCGGCTTCGTCACTCCCTCACACGAGTGACCTCGGACGAGTGCACTTCTCACGCCGGTATCCGAGTGCACCGGCAGGTGTTGACCCGCAGCACAACGACAACGAAGGGATGTGAGTCGGATGAGTCGCTTCACAGCACTGACGGTCGCGGTCGCGAGCATAGCGCTCGTGGCGGGGACCGGAACAGCGTTTGGTCAGCTGGGCGACGGGTCGACCGGCACCGTGCAGATCACGTGCCGCCACTCGACATCCACGTCGACCCCACACCCGGAGGCACCGGCGTAACCGCCTCGGCCACGACACCGGCAGGTGACAGCCAGACGGCGAACGCGTCGACGGGGACCGTGCAGGCCGTGGTTCAAGCGTCAGCGGCGGCGCGAGTGCGTCGCCCGCGCAGGACGGGACGAGCGTCGATCCGAACGCATCGTTCTCGGCGAGCACACGCCGCGACGGGCGGGCGCAGACGGCGGACGACTCGACGGGGACCGCGCAGATCGGCGGCGCCGGCTCCCAGACCGCGGCTGGCTCGCTCGGCACGGCAGGTGGCGCAGCGGGAACCATGCGGAGGTCCGTCAGGGCCCGCTCCGGCCCGACATGCCGGACGGCGCCGTGACGCCTGAAGCCGAAGCCTCGGCAGGAATCGACCCGGCGGCGAGTGGACCTCAGACAGCGGACGGGTCGACCGGCACGATGCAGGGGCGGCGGCACGCAGACCGCCCGGAACTCGACCGGGACCGCCCAGATCGCGGTCGCGGTCGACTCCTCGGACGGAGCAGGTGGCTCGACCGACTCGGCGCCCGAGGGATCGGTGACGGTGACGCCGAGCGGCGGCTCGCAGACGGCCGACGGCTCGACCGGCACGCTACAGGTGGGCGGAGGCTCGCGACGGCAACCGACTAGACCGGCACCGCGCAAGTCGGAGTGCGCGCGCTCGGCGGCACGGTCGGCAGCGGCGGTGGTGGTGACACCGGCGGCGGCACCCGACGGGCACGTTCTTCTCGACGGAGAACGCTGCAGCGCCGACGACGGCACCGGCGGCCGCCGGTACACAGGATCTGCCGACGAAGGGGCAGTCGCTAGACGACGATCAGGGCGTCTTGCCGCTCGGGATGAGCTGGAACAGCCGCTCGGCTCGACGGCGACGCTTTCACAGCTGCCGTTCACCGGTATTGCGCTCTGGCTCGTCGCACTGCTGGCGATCGCGTTCGGCGTCGCCGGCTACGTGCTGCGCCGCGGAACTCGCACGCAGCTGAAGCTCGTCTCGTACGGGGCCGTCGGCGTGCGCCGGCGGCCCCGCTACGGAAGCGGGAGCTACGGGACGAGAGAAGAGAGCTGCGGGAGCTGCGGGACGAGCGGAGGAAGGTCGACAGGCAGTGCCTGCTCGACCTCGTCCGTCAGCTCGACACCGGTGCAAACGACCTCGGTCGGATCGACGGGCGCTGAAGGAAGCGGCAGCACGGGCGGAGGCGCGATCGGCGGCTAGACGGCGAGGGTAGGCTCCGACGCGGACGGCTCGACGTGAGGTCCGCTAGGCGGCGAGGAGACGGTCGGCTCTCGGCGGCGCCGAGGCCTGGCTCGACCGGAGTAGAGGTCGGAGCCCCAGGAGCCCGGACGCCCGGAGTGGTCGCGACTCGCACCGCGTGGGTCACGGCGGGCGTCGTGAGAGGCGCGAGCCCCGAGCGAGCAAGCGGAGCCTCCGCAGGCGCGCTCGACACGACGGCTGTGGCGGTGCCGATCGTGACAACCGCGACCGCCGCGGCCTTCGCGCCCGCAGGCCCGGCATCCATTGCGCGAACCTCCCGAGCGCGGGGAACGGGAACGCTGCGAGCGACCCGAGCTGCTTGACGAGCGACGGCGTGCACGGAAGAGCATCGTCTCGACGGCAGCGTGCGAACTCGAGCTCGTCGGCGATTTCGTTGTACGAGAGCCCACGCCACTCGCGCAGGAGCATCGCCCGGCGCTGGTTGTCCGGGAGAGACTAGAGCGCGACGCAGAGTGCGTCGAAGCGTTCGGTGACGGACCAAGGTCATCCTGCCGGCTCGCAAGGTCGACCGGGAGCTCGTCGCGTTCGTAGCGGCGATACGCGCGGCGATGCATCGAGTGGCACACGTTCTCAGCGATCTTGAGCAGCCAGGTCAGCTCGAACTGCGGGACGACGCCTCGGCGTAGCCCGTTCAGCGCGTGCATGAACGCGGTCTGCGTCGCGTCCTCCGCGTCGGTCGGGTTGCGCGTCCGACTCATGCAGAACGCGTAGATGCGGTCGTGATAGCGCTCGTAAAGCTCGTTCGCGGCCTCGGCGCTCTCGAGCGCCGGCGGCTGTAGACGCGGGTGCAGGCCGTCACGAGAGCGACACGAACGGGTGAGCCGGCTTGACGAGGGGCACGCAACCTCCGACGAGTTGGACTGCCGCAAAACAGCGCGTTGCCCTCTCATATGACGGCTGCTCTGACGCGCCAGCAATCCCTCGCGCGAGTGAACGTTGACACTAGACAGACGTCGATTTCGGCAGTCAAACCTGCCGGAGTCTGCGAAAGCCTCAGCACGACAGCTCGCTGGAGCGAGACACTCCTTCGAGGGAACTCGCACGCGCGAGCAAGTACGCGCACCCGTGAAGCGTCTCTCCGACGCAGGTGACATCCCCCAGGACCCGAGAGCGCACGCTGAGGCGGCTGGCAATGGCCGCGACAGCTCTGGCAGGAAGCTGGTGCACTCCTCGTCGCCGCTCCGCCCGCGCTCTCGGGTCCTCCGCACAACGTCGGTGACGTCATCTGCGTCGTCGACCACCTGATCGGCTCCCCGCTCCGCACGGCAGTGCCCCGTTGGATCTCCGTCGAGTCAGGCGTCGAGCACTACAGGGGACTGCGACCGCGCAGCAGCGGCGTCGCGACGAGCTGGCTCCGGATCTGATCACGGCGAGATTCGCACGAGGCGCGCCCGCGGCAACGACGTCGCTGCGCTACTCGACCGCATCGAGCGACGATCGTGCACGACGATCCCCGAGCTCGACATCCGGTCGCTGCACGTCGAGCCCGAGCAGCTCAGAACGCTCTGCTCGAGCTTCGGCGCTCGGATCTCGTCGTACGCGCGGAGCAGGAACGACTCGTCCGCTGATCGATCTCACGGCGAGCGACGTCGTCGACGGCACTGGGGGCCACGACTGATCGCGCACGAGGTGCCTGGGACGTGACCCGTGGATCGAGCAAGGTCGTGATCGCGGTGCTCGACACCGGTGTCGACTCGAGCCACCCGGACTCCGAGGCTCGCTGGTCGCGGGCTACGACGTCGTCGACGGCGACGCAGTGCCCGACGACGCGCACGGCCACGGCACCGCGGTTGCGGGATCGTCGGGGCTCAGGCCGGGCTCTGACCGGCCTGCTCGATGATGGCGATCCGGATCTGGACGCGAAGGGTTACGGCACGACGTCGACGATCGCGGCGGGGATCGTCCGGGCGGTGAACAGCGGCGCGCGCGTGCTCAATCTCAGCGTCGGCTCGACCGGGACGACCGAGACCATGGCCGACGGAGTTCGCTACGCGCTCGACCGAGGCGCTGTCCTCGTCGCAGCAGCGGGAAACGACGGACTGGACGACGCGATGTATCCGGCGGCCTACCCGGGAGTGATCAGCGTCGCGGCCACGGACGAAGGAGACAGGCTGTACTCCTGGTCGAACGACGGCGCCAAGGTGCTGCTGGCGGCACCCGGCTGCAACACCGCGCCGCTCTCTACACGGCAAGCGCGCCTACTTCTGCGGCACCTCCTCCGCGACGCCCATGGTGTCCGGGATCGCCGCACTCGCTCTGTCGGCGAATCCGGACAGCACGCGCGCGGAGATCGAACAGGCACTCGATCACTCCGCAGTGAAGGACCTGGGAGTGCGTTCGGACGCGTGGACGCCGCGCGCACGCTCGCTGCGTTCGCGCCGGCGTCGGTTCGGACGATCACGTCGAACCGCCTCAGCGCCGGGAAGCAGCGCTCGGCAGACCTTCGTCGCGGGCGCCGGGCCGGCGCGAGCCGTGCTGACGGGCTCCGGGACGAGCGCGATGACCCTCGCGCTCCTCGACGCCACGGGGAGACGGCTCGCTTCGGTGAGTGGCAGGGCGCCGCTTCGCCTCGAGCGAAACCTCGCCGGCGGGATCTACTCGCTTCGCGTGTCGAGCCGGAAAGCGGTGCGATACCGGCTGCAGCTGGACTACGTCCGGCGCGCTGAAGCTCTTCACGAACGATGTGCGCACCAGCGACCATCGCCTCGAGCTTGCGGAACGCGGTCTCGCGCGAGAGGTACTTCATCCCGCAGTCGGGCGCGAGCACGAGCCGCTCCGGCGGCAGCACCGTGAGGGCTCGACGGATTCGGTCGGCGACGACCTGCGGCGTCTCGACGGTGCTCGAACCGAGGTCGAGGACGCCGAGCACGATCGTCTTGTCGGGAAGGTCGCGCAACACCTGCGGGTCGAGGTTCGGCTGCGCAGCTTCGAGCGAGAGGTGCGTCGCACGGCAGTCCGCGAGCTCGCGGAGGAACGGATAGCCGGGAAGCCGATCGTGAACGATGTGCGCGTAGCCGAAACAGGTGTGGAGGACCGTCTCTCCCTCGATGCCCTCGAGCGCGCGGTTGATCGCCTCGACCGCGTACTCGCGCGCCGACGCGGGTCGCGCCTGGAGATACGGCTCGTCGATCTGCACGACGTCGGCCCCGGCGGCCTTGAGGTCCCGTAGCTCCTCGTTGACCGCTTCCGCGTACGCAAGCGCGAGGCTCCGATCGTCGTCGTAGTAGTCGTTCTGGGCCTGCTGCGTCATCGTGAAGGGCCCCGGGACGGTGATCTTGATCCGCCGGTCGGTGATCGAGCGGAGGAACTCGACGTCGCGCACCTCGACCGGCCGCGTGCGTCGGATCGGCCCGACGACTCTCGGGACGGGGTTCTCGTGACCGGTGCGGTCGAGCGCGACGCCGGGCTCGTCGAGGTCGACACCGTCGAGCGCCGTCGCGAACCGGTTGGAGTAGCTCTCCCTGCGCATCTCGCCGTCCGTGATCACGTCGACGCCGGCGCGCTCCATGTCCCGCACGGCGACGCGCGTCGCGTCGTCCTGCGCCTCCTCGAGGAACGACTCCTCGACGCGCCAGAGCTCGCGCGCTCGAACGCGCGGTGGCAGACGTTCGCCGAGCCGCTCCCGGTCGATCAGCCAGTCGGGCTGGGGATAGCTCCCGACGACCGACGTGAGCAGAACGCCGCTCACGAGTGCTCGACGAGCTTCGACTTGTACTCGCTGCGCTCCAGGCTCCCCCACGCCACGAGCTCGACGCGCGTCTGGACGACGAGCGCCTCTCGCAGCCGTTGCCGAATCGCTTCTGCGAGCGCGTCGTCTGCGGCTGCGCCCTGCGCGAGCTCGACGCTCACGGGAAGCGGCGGCTGCTGCTGCACGTCTCGCGTCTCCGGCTTGACGACGATGTGGCCGCTGACGGCCGGAGCGAACGCGCTCACGACCTCGCGAATCGCCGACGGGAAGACGTTGACGCCACGGACGATCAGCATGTCGTCGGTCCGCCCGATGCACCGCACGCGCGGCCCCGTGCGGCCGCACGCGCACGGGCTCATCCGAACCTGCACGTGGTCGCGCGTGCGGAAGCGCAGCAGCGGCGCCGCCCGGTGCTGAAGGTGCGTCAAGACGAGCTCGCCGGTTGCGCCGTCGTCCAGCGCGATCGCGGCGCGCCGTCTCGGGGTCGATCAGCTCGGGGTGGACGAAGCCGCGCGCACCCAGGTGCATCCCGTCCTGCTCTTCGCACTCGCCCCAGAGCGACACGCCGATGTCGCCGATGCCCATCGCCTCGGTGACCTGCGCGCCCCAGCCTTCCTCGAGCTTCGCGCGGAACGCGGGCTCGCCGCCGCCGGGCTCGCCGGCCACGAGCACGCGTTCGACGCTCGACCCTCGGAGCTCGACGCCGCGCTCCGCCGCCCACTCGACGAGGTACGCGGCGTACGAGGGCGTGAGCACCACGGCGTCCGGCCTGAGGAGCTCGACCGCGAGCATCAGCCGCTCGGTGTTCCCGGTCCCCACCGGAACGTGCGTGAGCCCGATGCGCTCGAACGAGGCGAGCGCCGCGCCCGCCACGAACGGACCGGCGTTGTAGGTGGAGACGATGCGCTGGCCGGCCGCCACGCCGGAGGCTGCGTAGCTTCGCGCCGAGCCGGTCACCCAGTTGTCGAGGTCTCCGGCCGTGAGCGGGACGTAGCTCGGCGCGCCCGTCGTGCCGCTCGTCGAGTAGATCCGGACGATCTCGGACGGCGTCGCGCAGAGATGCGCGCCGACCGGGTTGTCGGGCGTGCACGTCGCGCGGAGCTCGTGCTTCTCGGTGAGCGGCAGCTGCGCGATCTCCGCGAGGCCGCCCGCGGCTTCGTCGGAGGCGAACCCTGCGGCCGTCAGCTTCTCGCGGTAGAAGGCCGAGCGATCGAAGAGGTAGGCGAGTTGGGTGCGGTAGCTCGCATCGTCGACGGCGAGCTGCTCCGCCCACGGGCGGCTCTCGACGTCAGGCGCGAGCATCGGGCTCGTACTCGACCGCCTCCTCCGCCTGTCGCGGCGAGCCGGAACCCGAGCGGCTGCTCCTGCTCCTCGGCGAGGTGCGCGAGCAGCCCGGCTGTGCGCGCGAGAATCGGAACGGACTTCACGACGTCGGACGAGAAGCCCAGGTCGAGCATCACCGCGGCGATCGGCATCGCGACGTTCATCGTGAGCGGCTTCCCCCAGACCTCCGCAACCGCCTCGCGCAGCGCGCGCGCGAGCAGAACGTGCGGCCCGCTCACGTCGCGCGAGTCGGCGAGCACGAGGATCCGCTCGGCGCGAGGATCGAGCGGACGGTGAACCGGGTGGCCGAACCCCGGCACCTTGCCGCCCACCGAGTGGATCGCACGCGCGACGTCGCCGGCAACGGTCGCGGGCGCGCCGCCGGCCGCCACTTCCTTCTGCGCCTCCTCGAGCAACCGCGCGCAGGACTCGGACGTGCCGAGCACGACCGGCCCGGCGCCGAGGATCCCCGCCGCGACCGCGCCCTGCAGCGACTCGGGGTCGGCGGCGAGCGTCATGCGCGCGGCGATGTTGCTCGGCATCAGCCCGTGCTCGGCGATCGACACGAGCAGCAGGTCGAGGAAGAAGCGCTGGTCGTCGGTCGGCTCGCGCCCGGTGAGCAGCAGGTGGAAGTACTCGGTGAAGCTCAACCTGCCCATCAGGTCGCCGCAGAGGTCGCGCCCGCGCACTTCGACCCTGTCGGGGTAGGCCTGGCTGATGTGACTGACGGCCTTGTCCCGGTCAGCGTCTCCAGCCGGCATCGGAACAGGATACGTTCGCGAGGCCCTCGGACGCATGCCGTCGATCCTCGACACGATCGGAGACACCCCGCTGATCCGCGCGCGACGCTGCGCGCCGGAGAACGGTGCGGAACTGTGGCTGAAGCTCGAGTACCGCAACCCCACGGGGTCGATGAAGGACCGAATGGCGCTCGCGATGATCGAGGGCGCAGAGCGAGACGGTCTGATCTCGCCCGGCGACACGATCGTCGAGTACACCGGCGGAAGCACCGGCCCCGCGTTGGCGCTCGTGTGCCGGGCGAAGGGCTATCGGCCGCTGATCGTGATCGCCGACTGCTTCACGGAGGAGCGGTTCCACCTGATGCGGGCGCTCGGAGCGGAGCTCGACGTCGTGAAGTCCGTCGAGGGGCGTCCGAAAGTCACGCCGAAGGACATCCAGAACATGGTCGCCCGCGCCGCGGAGCTCGCGGCGCAGCCCGGCCACTACGCGACCGACCAGTTCAACAACCCGTACATCATCCCCGACCATCGAGACAACCTCGGCCGGGAGATCTGGGAGCAGACCGACGGCCGCGTCACCGCGTTCTGCCACGGGATGGGCACGGCGAGCTCGGTGATCGGCGTCTCCGAGGCGCTGCGGCCTCGCGGCGTGTTCATCCAGGCGCACGAGCCCGCCTCGTCGGCGGCGATCAGCGGCGGCGCACCGGGGCCGTTCCTGATCCAGGGCTGGACCGGCCTGGTCATGCCGCACTGGGATGCCGAGAAGGTGGACCACGTCGAACCGATCGGTGACGACGAGGCGATCGCGATGACGCGGCGCCTCGCTGCGGAAGAGGGGATCTTCGCCGGCATCTCCACGGGCGCGAACGTCGTCGGCGCACACCGTCTCGCGGATCGTCTCGGCCCCGAGGCGGTGATCGTCACGCTCGCGGTCGACACCGGCTTCAAGTACACGAGCGTCAGCCCGTTCGGCGACACGTAGCCTGAACCCGCGTCGCTAAGGTCGTGAGATGACCGCGCTTACAGCGACGGTTCGAGACAACGAGGCAGCTCACCGCTATGAGCTGCTCGTCGACGAAGAGCGTCGTCGGTGAGCTGATCTACCGAGCGAGGGACGGCGTCGTCACGCTGATCCACACCGAGATCGCTCCGCAGTTCGAGGGACACGGGCTCGGCGACCAGCTCGTCGCGCACGCACTGGACGACATCCGCGCCCGCGGTCTTCGAATCGTTCCGGTGTGCCCGTTCGTCGGCCGCGTACCTTCGGCGCCACCCCGAGTACGAGGACCTCGTCGAGTGAGTGACCCCTCGCCGGAGCAGGAGCGCGGCCCTCGGCGCGTCTACGCGAACGAGACGATCGAGGTGCAGTGGGAGCCGAAGCTCTGCATCCACGTGCGCAACTGCGTCCGCGGCCTGCCGCAGGTCTTCGACCCGGACGCACGCCCGTGGGTGATCGTCGACGCAGCAAGCGCGGATCAGGTCGCCGAGGCCGTCCTCACCTGCCCGACCGGCGCGTTGCACTTCCGACGCCTCGACGGCGGGCCGCAGGAGGCAGCGGCCGAGCCTCCCACCGTCGAGCCGCGGCCGAACGGCCCGCTGTTCGTCCGCGGCCACGTGCGGATCGTCGATCCGGACGGACGACTCATCCGCGAGGACACGCGCGTCGCGCTCTGCCGCTGCGGCGCTTCCGGGAACAAGCCGTTCTGCGACGGAAGCCACCGCCGGATCGGCTTCCAGGCTTGACAAGCTTACGGCGTACGTGTAGCTTACGGCGTACGCTTACGCTGTAGTCAACCTGGAGGTCACGATGTTCCTCGCCCATCCCCTCGATCTGCTCGCCGTCGCCCATCAGCGGGCCGGTGACCTCCGCCAGGAAGCGGCGGTTGCGCGTCTTCGCAGCTCAGCGGGAACCCGCCAGCTCGCGGCCTCCCTGCGCCGGCTCGCGAACCGCCTCGACCCCGCCCCCCTCGCGGCGCGGACGGCCTGACCATGAAGGCGATCGTCCACCACACGTACGGGCCCGACGGGGTCGAGCTCCGCGACGTCGACCTGCCCGTCATCGAAGACCACCAGGTGCTGCTGCGCGTGCACGCATCCTCCGTGAACCCCGCGGAGTGGTACCGGGTTCACGGGCCCTTCTTCGCCCGGATCGACAGCGGGCTGCGCAGACCCAAGAGCCTTTCGATCGGCGGCGACGTGGCAGGAACGGTGGAAGCCGTCGGCAGAGACGTCACCGAGTTCCAGGCGGGTGACGAGGTGTTCGGCACGGCGGGCGGCGCCTGGGCGGAGTACACGCCTGCCCGCGAGGTTCGTCTCGTCAAGAAACCTGCCAACGTGTCGTACGAGGAAGCGGCGGCCGTGCCGGTCGCAGCCCTCACCGCGCTGCAGGCTCTGCGCGACCACGGAAAGGTCCAGGCCGGGCAGAAGGTTCTGATCAACGGCGCGTCCGGAGGTGTCGGCACGTTCGCCGTCCAGCTCGCGAAGTCGTTCGGTGCCGACGTGACCGCCGTGTGCAGCACGAGGAACGTCGACCAGGCCGGATCGCTCGGCGCAGACCACGTCGTCGACTACACGCGCGAGGACTTCACGCGGAGCGGCGAGCGTCACGACCTCATGCTCGACATCGCGGGCAGCCGCCCGTTCCTCGAGTTCCGACGCGTCTTGAAACCGGACGCGATCGTCGTGGCCGTCGGAGCGCCGATGTCGGCGCGCGGGCTCGGTCCGCTGAAGCACCTCATCGGTAGCCGTCTGACGTCACTGGGTCGAAGCCAGAGCGTGGTCAACTTCGTCGCCAAGATCACGAAGGAGGACCTCGCGTTCATGAGCGAGCTGCTCGCGGACGGAACGGTGAAGTCCGTCATCGACCGGCGCTACGAGCTGGCCCAGGTGCCCGACGCGCTCCGGTACCTGGGCGAAGGACACGCCCGCGGGAAGATCGTCATCACCGTCTGACGCGCGTACGCTTACGGCGTATGGCCAGGCAAACCGACGCGCACGCAACACCTCGTACCCCTCTCAGCAAGGAGCGCGTCCTGCGCGCCGCGATCGAGCTCGCCGACGCGGAGGGGATCGAGGCGCTCAGCATGCGGAGGCTCGCCAAGGAGCTCGGGGTCGAGGCGATGTCGCTGTACAACCACGTCGCCAACAAGGGCGAGATCCTGGCCGGGATCATCGACCTCGTCGCGGGCGAGTTCGATCTGCCCTCCGACGAGAGCGACTGGAAGGTCGCGATGCGCAGGAACGCGATCTCCTCGCGGGACGTCCTCTTGCGTCACCGCTGGGCGACGAGCATCTGGATGACGCAAGGTGGCGGGCCGGCACGGCTGCGAAACGGCGACTGGATGCTCAGGACGCTTCGCGAGGCGGGCTTCTCGCCCGAGTCTGATCTACCACGCGTTTCACATCCTCGAGAGCTACGTCCTCGGGCTACACGCTCCAGCAGCTCAACTTCCCGTACAAGGGCGAGGAGCTCGCGGGCCTGGCGGCGGACTTCCTCAAGCAGATCCCCGTCGAGGACTACCCCGACCTCGTCGAGCACATCCACCAGCACATCGAGCCGCACGACGAGGAGACGAGCGGGTTCGAGCTGGGGCTCGACCTGATCCTCGACGGCCTCGACCGCGCCCGCGCGACCGCCTGAGGCGTTCGCCGCAGCCGCCCCGGGCGGGACGGCTGCGGCGCGACTTGCCTACGCGTCGGCGAAACGCTTCGCCGCCGGGGGGCCGCCGAACCCGTGCCGGCCACCTTCGGGCATCGTCCCGTTCACGAGGTCGGTGAACCGCGCCTGCGCGTTCGCGAGCATGCTCGTCCGCCTGCGCCTGCGTGATTCGGCCGGACGAGACCGCCTCCTGGAGCTCCTTCTTCTCGTCGGCGACGAGCGCAGCCACGAGCCCCGCGACGGTCTTGCCGCGAGCCTTCGCGACGTCGGCCAACGTCTTGTCGCCGGACAGCTGCGTCCGCAGCTCCGCCTCGGAGAGGCCGAGGTACGCCGCCGCAGCCGCCAGGTGGTGGAACCCGTGGCCGCCCGGGCCGCCGTGGTGGCCGAGCCCGCCGAGCAGCGGGTACTCCTGCGACGCGATCCGTTCCTTCAGCGCGTCGCCTTCGGCCTTCGTGATCCGACCGGCGGCAACCGCCGCGTCGACGCGGTTCGCGAGCGCCTTCTTCAAGGCGTCGCTCAGCTCGGACGGCTGGACGCCGAGGTCCTTGGCCGCGTCGTCGATCACCGCCTTGCTGTCTTCCTGCTGCGAGCCGCCGGTTGCGGCGACCGCTGCGGCTCCGCCGGCAGCCACCGTCAGGGCGGCGACACTCGTTGCCACGATCCTGCGTTTCATCGAGCTCCTTCCGTCGAATCAGGTCGGGTTTCATCGTGCTCCTTCCGTCGAGTCAGGTCACGCTCATTCAGCACGCGCGGCCTGGGACGGGGCTGGGTCGAGGCTAAGAGTTCGCTGTGGGCTTGGAAAACCGTCACTGATATATCCGACACTTGACCAGCGGCCTCGAGCCTGTCAACCTGCCGCGGGGCGGCTGAGGGGCCGCGGAAACGGGAGAGGAGTCAACGTGTTTCGAACATCGATTCGCGGGTCGCGCGCTGCGGCCCTGCTCTTCGGCTGTCTGATCGCGATCGGCGTCTTCGCAGCCGGGCCGGCGTCGGGCGCCGACCAGGCGGAGGTCGTCCGCGTGATCGTCCAGCTCGACGACCCGGCGCTCGCGAAGTACCGCGACACGTTCCCGGGACTGAAAGGCGTCCTGGAGGCCCGGACCGCCAAGGGCAACCTCGACGTGAAGGCGCCCGCGAGCCGCGCGTACCTTGCGCACCTCGCCGGCAAGCACAAGGACTTCAAGGACACGCTCCGCGACGCCGTGCCGAGCGCGGCGGTCCAGTGGGACTACGACACCGCGCTGAACGGCGTGGCGATCGAGGTGTCGCGCGACCGGATCGACGCGATCCGGAAGCTCCCGCACGTCGTCTCCGTGACGGAGACGTACGAGCTGGAGCCGGAGCTCGACGAGAGCAAGAACCTGCTCAACCTCCAGACGCTCTGGCAGTCGCTGCCGTCGAACCCGCTCGGCGCCGGCGCGGGCCTGCGCCTCGCGCTCATCGACTCGGGCGTGAACGCACTGCACCCGTTCTTCAACGCGAGCGGCTTCACCGCGCCCGCGGGATACCCGAAGTCGCAGCGCGTCTCGGGGGGCGTGCGAACGGACATGCCGCTCGCCACGTACACGAACAACAAGGTGATCGTCGCGAACGTGTACCCGTACCCCGGCAACACGACGGCGACACCGTGGGGGCCGGCCTCGCTCCACGCGACCCACGTCGCGGGGATCATGGCCGGGGTCGAAGGCACCTACAACTACACGTCCGGTCCGGCGACCTTCGCCCTGAAGTTCTCGGGGATGGCGCCGGGCGCGTACGTCATGAGCTACCGCCTCGACGGTGACTCGGCGGAGTTCCTCGCCGCGATCGAGGACGTCGTCGCCGACGATGCCGACGCGCTCAACATCAGCCTCGGCCACAGCCGCTGGCTGACGACCGACCCGTCGACCGACCCGATCCGCGAGGCGCTCGACGCCGCGGTGGACGCGGGGATCGTCGTCGCGGCGTCGTCCGGCAACGCCGGCACGAACGGCGACACGAGCGTCACCGGCTCGTGGAAGCTCAGCCCGAAGGTGATCACGGTCGCGAACAGCTCGCACGCGCGGGTGTTCTCGAACGCCGTCACCGTCACGGGCGCCGGTGTCCCCGCGTCGCTGAAGACGCGGCCCGGCGTTCCGGGCGGCGCCCCCACGCCGCCGATCGCGTCGACGATCTCGGCCGAGTACGTCGTGGCGCCCGGCGGCGTCGACGGCAACGCGGGCCTCGCCTGCGATCCGCTCCCGCCCGGGAGCCTCGCGGGGAAGATCCTCCTCGCCGCCCGTGGCGTCTGCGGCTTCGACATCAAGAAGCAGAACGCCCTGGCCGCAGGTGCGGTCGCGTACATCGTCCACAACAACGGGCCTGACGCACCGATCTCGATGGGCGGCATCACCGCCCCCGCGATTCCGGGCGTGATGGTCACGCAGGCGGACGGCCGCGCAATCGTGGCGTGGGCGGCCGGACATCCCGGCGCGACGCTCGACATCGAGGGGCCGCTCACGCGGCTGACGACCGGCTGGCCGGACGTCGTCGCCGCCTCGAGCAGCCGTGGCCCGGCACTGACGATGGCGATCAAGCCCGACATCGCGGCTCCGGGGTCCAGCGTCCTGTCGTCCGTCGTGAACGACGCGACGGGCGCGGTCAACCCGGCCGGGCTCTTCGACCAGCTGAGCGGCACGTCGATGTCGACGCCGCACATCACGGCGCTCGCCGGGCTCACGAAGGCGAAGCACCCGACGTGGACGCCCGCGCAGATCAAGAGCGCGTTGATGAACACCGCGAGCACGTCCATGTCCCTCGACCTCGAGGGGAACATCCCGGCGCTCGCGAAGCACCGGGGTGCGGGACGCGTCAACGCGGCGCGGCTCGTCAACCCGCTGCTGACGTTCGATCCGCCGTCGCTGTCGTTCGGGCTGATGCGCCCGGGCCAGGCGAAGCGGATGACGATCACGGCGACCGACATGCGTGAGAGCGGCGGGCCTGCGGGCTACTCGCTCAACGTCCGCCAGATCGTCGGCAACGCGGCCGTCGGCATCACGCCCACGCCGACGTTCACGACGACGGCTGCGGGCAGCGCGTCGTTCGACGTCGACCTGTCGGTCGCGTCCGCTCCGCCCGGCGACTACGAGGGCTTCCTCGAGATCACGGGCGGCGGCCAGACCTACACGATCCCGTACTTCGTGCGGGTCCAGGATCCGGCGGTTGCGAAGGACGTCCTGCTGATCGACTGGGACCGCAACCTCGGCGGCGTCGACTTCCGGCCGACGTACACGGCCGCGCTCGACGCTCTCGGCGTGAGCTACGACGTGTTCGACGGCGGAACGCTGAACGTCGCGACCAACGCCGCTCCGACGTACGCACAGCTCCAGAACTACCGCTCGATTGTGTTCTTCACGGGCAACAACACGCTGAGCTGGGCGCTCACGCACGTCGGCGGGTCGTTCCCGCTCCAGGACTACCTCGTCGCGGGCGGCAGGATCGTCATGACGGGGCAGGACTTCAACTCGTTCGTCACCCAGGCCGCCGCCACCCAGAACTCGGGCAGCGACTGGAACCTCGCCACGATGGCGGGGTGGCAGGACGGGGCCGAGCAGACCGCGCCGCCGGCCTGTGCGTTCACGCGCAGCGACCGGGACTTCTACGGCACCGGCGCTGCGAACCCGGCGACCGCCCAGCTGGAGACGGCGTTCACGCTGTTCGGGAAGACCGGCGACGTGAGCACGAACCTGGGCGGCACCGGCGCGAACAACCAGCGGTTCCCGGACTCCGGGCGGCCGCTGCGTGACTCGGACTGGCTCGACCGGTGCGTCGAGGCGTATCCCACGCCGCAGGTGCTCCCGCACGTCCGGGCCCTCGGTAGCTACACGACGACGAAGAAGGACGGCACCACCGTGTCGCGTGTGACCGAGAACGTCGCGACGGGCGTGGCGCCCGACCCGACGCTGGCTCAGCTCGATCCGCGCGTGACGTGGGGCGCCGCCCTCGTGCACGTCGGGCTCGAGGGGCTGAACGCGAACCGCGGCGAGCTCTCGCCGCAGTCCGCGCTCGGGCTGATGTACGACTTCGTCGCGGACAGCGTGTCGGTGTCGGTGACGCACAAGGTCACCGCCGACCGCGTCGCGTTCGTCGCGAGCGCAGCGTCGGCTCGCGGCGCCGCGATCACGAAGTACCGCTGGGACTTCGGCGACGGCTCGCCGATCGTCGAGACGACCGGCCCGCAGGTGACGCACGAGTACGGCAAGGGCTCACGCGGGACGTACACGGCGTACGTCGAGGCCGTGAACACGCTGACGCGAACGGGCGTCGGCTCGGCCACGGTCACGATCAAGAGGCGGTAACGCAGTACCGCAGGAGAGGGGCGGCGACGCCCCTCTCCTGCCTCCATCG
>CAWFVN010000030.1:0-24889 GCA_963819225.1 uncultured Actinomycetes bacterium
TGCGGGATCCTCGGCATCGCCGGACGCCCGCGCCCGAGCGCCTCGACGCGGTCGAGCTGCTGCGCCACCGCGGGCCCGACGGCGAGGGCCGCTGGCTCGGCGACGCGCGCCGGGCTCGCGATGCGGCGGCTCGCGATCATCGACCTCGAGACCGGCGACCAGCCGGTCTCGAACGAGCGCGGCGACGTCGTCGCCGTCGTCAACGGCGAGCTCTACAACTACCGCGAGCTCCGCGCCGACCTCGAGGCGAAGGGCCACACGTTTCGCGGCGTCGGCGACGTCGAGCTCGTGCCGCACCTCTACGAGGAGCACGGCGAGCGCTTCGTCGAGCACCTGCGCGGGATGTTCGCGATCGCGCTCTGGGACGAGTCGAACGCGACGGCTCGTGCTCGCCCGCGACCGCTTCGGGATCAAGCCGCTCTACCTCGCCGACGTCGAGCGAGGGGCTCGCGTTCTCGTCGGAGCTCGCGCCGCTGCTCGCGCTCGGCGCGTCGTCGGAGCCCGACCTCGAGGCGATCGCGGACTACCTCGTGCTCGGCTACGTCCCCGGGACGCGGACGGGAATCCTCGGCGCGCGGAAGCTCGGCGCCCGGCGCGCTGCTCGTGCACGAGGACGGGCGGACGCGCGAGGAGCAGTGGTGGCGCCCCGAGCCGCGCGAGCACCCGCTCGAGGAGACGCTCGCGGAGGCCGTGCGGCTGCACCTGCGCTCCGACGTCCCGCTCGCGGTGCTCCTCTCGGGCGGCCTCGACTCGTCGCTGATCGCGTCGCTCGCGGCGCACGAGCTCGACCTGCCGCTGCGCACGTTCACCGTCGGTTTCGCCGACGCCGCGTACGACGAGCGCGAGCCGGCGCGCGAGATCGCGCGCGCGATCGGGTCGCAGCACGAGGAGCTGATGGTCGAGACCGACGTCGCGGAGGATCTGCCGGCGATCGCCGCGCAGCTCGAGCAGCCGCTCGCCGACCCCGCCGCGATCCCGCTCTGGTACCTCTGCCGCGCCGTCGCGTCCGAGGTGAAGGTCGCGCTCGCCGGCGACGGCGGCGACGAGGTCTTCGGCGGCTACTCGCGCTACGCGTGGGACCCGGTCGCCGCCCGCCTCGGCGCGCTCGGCCCGCTCGCGCGGCTGCTCCCGGAGCGCGGCGGCCGCAAGAACGTCGTGCGGCGCGCGTCGAAGCTGCTCAAGCACGCCGCGAAGCCCGAAGCGTCCCGCTATCTCTCGTGGTTCGCGTTGATGGACGGCGACGCGCGCGCGCACGTCTTCGAGCGGCTGTTCGAGGAGGCGCCCGACGGCCTGACGAAGCTCGGCCGGCTGCAGTGGGTCGACCTCGAGTCGTTCGTGACCGACAACCTGATGCTGAAGGCCGACAAGCTGAGCATGGCCCACTCGCTCGAGCTGCGCGTCCCGCTGCTCGACCATCACGTCGTCGAGGCGGGGCTCGCGCTGCCGGACTCCGAGAAGGTCCGCGGCGTGCGCACGAAGGTCGCGATCCGCCGGATCGTCGAGCGGCGGCTCGGCCGCTCGATCGCCCGCCGTCCGAAGCAGGGCTTCGACCCGCCGGTCGAGCGCTGGCTGCAGACCGACCTGCGCGACCTCGCCGGCGACGCGCTCGCCTCGCTCGACGGGCTCGTCGACCGCCGCCTCGCCGAGCGTGCGACTCCCGCGCAGACGTATGCGCTGACGATGCTCTCGCTCTGGCGGACGGGGCTAGAGTCGCGCGCGCGTGAGCTCGTTCGCCACTGAAGGCCGCGCGCTCGAGCGGGCGCGGCCGTTGCCCGCCCGCATCCGCGCCGTCGCGCGGGGCGCTGCGCTCGGCGCG
Organism: uncultured Actinomycetes bacterium; assembly: GCA_963819225.1. Classification (GTDB taxonomy): domain Bacteria; phylum Actinomycetota; class Thermoleophilia; order Gaiellales; family Gaiellaceae; genus JACCTU01. The sequence continues at coordinate 1,817 of CAWFVN010000030.1, forward strand.
CTGTCGAGGCTGCCGCGCGGGTCGGGCCCGGGCGTGCGGATCGTCCACTACCACTACGTCTTCGACGACGAGCGCGAGCGCTTCGCGGAGCAGCTGCGCTTCCTCTCGCGTGAGTTCCGTCCCGTGTCGCTGTCGCAGGCGGTCGAGCGGCTCCGCCTCGGGCAGACCTCCGGCGACGAGGTCGTCGTCACGTTCGACGACGGCTTCCGCAACCAGCTCGACAACGCGGCGCCGCTCCTCGCCGAGCACGGGTTCAGCGCGTGCTTCTTCCTCGTCACCGACCTGCTCGACGCGAACGCCGACCAGGCGCGGGCCTTCTCGCGCGACAAGCTGCACCTGCCGCTGCCCGTCGAGCCGCTCGACTGGGACGGCGCCTCGCGGCTGCTCGAGCTCGGGCACGAGATCGGGTCGCACACGCGCTCGCACCCGAACCTGACGTCGTTGCGAGCCGGAGGCCCTGCTCGACGAGCTGGCGACCTCGCGCGAGGAGCTCTCGAAGCGACTCGGAGCCGTGCGCCACGTCAGCGCGCCCTACGGCGACCGCGCGCGCTTCTCGGAGGCGGTCGCCGACGCGGCGCGAAGCGCGGGGTACGAGAGCTGCGCGTCGGCGATCCGCGGCGTCAACCGCTCCGCGCTCGACCTGTACTCGCTGCACCGCCATCACCTGAGCGCGTCCTGGCCGCTTCGCGAGCTCGGGTACTTCCTCGCGTGAACGTCGTCGTGCTCACGCGCAACCCGCACGGGATCGCGTCCCGGTTCCTCGCTCGGCGTCCCGGGCCGGTGATCCTCGACGAGGCGGTCGGGCGCCGCGACGTGCGTCGAACGCTCCGCAAGCTGCGTCGCGTCGGGTTCACGGCGGCGCCCGTCGGCCTCGCGTTGCGACGCGCGTACGCCGACGCCGGCAGCGGCCCGACGCTCGAATCCGTCGCGACGGAGGTCGTGCGCGTCCCGAGCCTGAACGGGAACGAGGCGCGCGACGCGCTGCGCCGCCTCGGGGCCGACGTCGCGATCTCGCTCGACAACGCGATCATCCGCCCCGAGACGTTCTCGCTGCCCGCGCACGGGACGATCAACGTCCACCACGGCGCCGTGCCCGGCTACCGCGGCGGTCCGCCGGTGTTCTGGGAGCTCCGCGACGGGCTCGACCGGGTCGGGTTCACGATCCACCTGATCGACGCGGGGATCGACACCGGGCCCGTGCTGGCGCGCGGGGACGTGCCGATCGAACGGCGCTCGACGCTCGCCGAGACGCTCGCCGCGACGATTCCCGCGCCTGCACGAGGCGAGCCTCGACGCGCTCGAGGCCGTGCTCGACGCGGCCGCCTTCGAGGGCGAGCCCCAGCCGTCCGGCGGGCACCACCGCACGACGCCGACGCTCGGCGACTACCTCCACGTCCGCAGGTCGCTCCGCGACTAGCATCGAGCCCGTTGTTCCTCGTGAAGACGCTCTTCTGGGGCGCGCTCGCCGCGCTCGCCTGGACCCACGTCGCCTACCCCGCCGCCGCCGTCGCCGCGGCGCGGCTGCGCCCGCGTCCCGTGCGCAAGGGCGACGACCTGCCGTCCGTGTCCGTGATCGTCGCGGCGCACGACGAGGAAGACGTGATCGAGCGGCGGCTCGAGAACCTGCTCGAGCTCGACTACCCCGACGACAAGCTCGAGCTCGCCGTCGCGTCCGACGCGTCGACCGACGCGACCGACGAGCTCGTCGAGCGGGAGCCGCGCGTGCGCCTGATCCGCTGCCCGCGCGGCGGCAAGGTCGCGGCGCAGAACCAGGCCGTGCGCGAGACGAGCGGCGAGATCGTCGCGTTCTCCGACGCGAACGCGACCTGGGCGCCGAGCGCGCTGCGAGAGCTCGTGCGGAACTTCGCCGACCCCGACGTCGCGTACGTCTGCGGGCAGCTCCGGCTCGACGACGCCGACGGCACGAACCGCGAGGGCGCGTACTGGCGCTACGAGCTCGGCGTGCGAGCAGCGGAGTCGCAGCTGCACTCCGTCACCGGCGGCAACGGCTCGATCTACGCGGTGCGCCGCTCGGACTACGTCGACGTCGACCCGCGGTTCGGCCACGACCTCTCGTTCCCGTACCTGATGGTGCAGCGCGGCCGGCGCGCGGTCTACGAGCCCGAGGCAGTCGCGTTCGAGAAGCCGACGCCGAACATCGGCGACGAGTACCGGCGCAAGGTGCGCATGTTCGAGCACTGCTGGGCGATCGTGCTCGAAGGGCGACATGCTGCGCGGGCTCGGGCCGCTCTACCTGGCGGAGATCGTCTCGCACCGGCACCTGCGCTACGCGTCGCGGGCTGCTCCACCTCGTCGCGCTCGGGGCGAACGCGGCGCTGCTCGGCGAGGGCACGGTCTACCGCGCGCTCTTCGCCGGCCAGCTCGCGTTCCTCGGCCTCGCCGCGGTTCGGCCCGGCCTGCCGCGCTACTACGTGCTCGTGACCTGGGCGACGGTGGAGGCGCTCGCTGGCTATCTTCGCTCCGGCGTGCCGGCGGTCTGGGAGAAAGCGGCGGGAACGCGGTGACGCAGACCGCGGTCGAGCTCTGGCAGGAGCTGGCGTGCCCGCGCGACCATTCGCGCCTCGAGCCGCGCGGCGAGACGCTCGTCTGCGAGCAGGGGCACGAGTACCCGTTCGTCGACGGCATCCCGGTGATGGTCGTCGACGACGAGATCGCGCCGACGCAGCCCGGCTACTGGTCGAACCCCGAGCAGATCGAGCGCGTCCGCGCCGCGGAGCCGCCGCCGGTCGAGGGCGAGGCGGTCGACCCGTACGTCGCCGAGCTGATCCTCGGCACGCACGGGAACCTCTACAAGCACCTCTCCGGCGGGATGCCGCGCTACCCGATCCCCGACTTCCCGCTCCCGCGCGGCAACGGCGAGCTGCTGCTCGACATCGGCTGCAACTGGGGGCGCTGGACGATCGCGGCGGCGCAGCGCGGCTACCGCCCGATCGGGATCGACCCGTCCTTCGAGGCGATCGTCGCCGCGCGGCGGATCGCGCGCCAGCTCGGCGTCGACGACGCGCGCTACGTCGTCGCCGACGCGCGCAAGCTGCCGTTCGCGGACGGCACGTTCGACGTCGTCTTCTCGTACGGCGTCCTGCAGCACTTCTCGAAGTCCGACGTCGCGCTCTCGGTCGTCGACATCCGCCGCGTGCTCGAGCCCGGCGGCTACTCGTGGGTGCAGATGCCGAACGCGCTCGGCGCGCTCAACGTCGTGCGCCTCGCGCAGCGCCGGTTCCGCGAGGGCGACGAGTTCGAGGTGCGCTACTGGAAGCCGTCCGAGCTCAAGCGCGTCTTCGGGCGGATCGGCCCGACCGAGCTCTCGACGGACGGCTTCTTCACGCTCAACCCGCAGAAGCGCGACCTCGACCTGCTGCCTCCGCGCTTCCGTGCGCTCGTGCGCGTCTCGGAAGGGTTGAAGGCCGTTCACGCGCCGACGACGCTCGCCGACAGCGTGAACATCCGGTCCGATCAAGTCGTAGTGGCACTCGAGCTCGTCTGCCCGCGCGACCGCAGCGCGCTGCGCGACGGCGTGTGCGAGCAGGGGCACGAGTACCCGGTCGTCGACGGCATCCCGGTCTTCCTCGTCGACGAGGAGGCGCCGACGCACGCCGCGTGCGGCAAGGTCGAGCAGCTGCCGCCGCCGGTGCGCGAGGGAATCGACCCGTTCGTGCAGGAGGTGATCGGCGCGACGTGCGGGCGGCTGTACGAGCACCTGATCGCCGACCTGCCCGAGTACCCGATCCCCGAGCTTCGGCTTCCGCCCGGCGAGGGCAGGAGCTTTCTCGAGCTCGGGTCGCAACTGGGGCCGCTGGTGCGTCGCCGCGACGCGCCGCGGGTACGCCGCGACGGGGATCGACCCGTCGCTCAAGGGCGTGCAGGCCGCCCGGCGCGTCGCGGACCAGCTCGGCGTCGACGCGCAGTACGTCGTCGGCGACGCGCGGCATCTTCCCTTTGCGGACGAGAGCGTCGACGTCGTGTTCTCGTACAGCGTCTTCCAGCACTTCTCGAAGCGCGACTCGCTCGCGGCGTTCGACGAGATCGGACGCGTGCTCAAGCCGGGAGGCGAGTCGCTGATCCAGATGGCGAACCTCTACGGCGCGAAGAGCCTCTGGAACCAGGCGCGCGAGCGCCGCTTCCGCGAGCCGCGAACGCTCTTCGACGTCCGCTACTGGGGCCCGCGCGAGCTGCAGCACGAGCTCGCCCGGCGGGTCGGCCCGACCGAGCTGTCGGTCGACGGCTTCTTCACGCTCAACCCTCAGCCGACCGACCTCGCGCTCCTGCCCGCGCGCTACCGCGCGGTCGTGCGCACCTCGGAGACGCTGCGCCGCGTGTCGGAGACCGTCAAGCCGCTGACGCTCGTCGCGGACAGCGTCTACGCTCGCTCGCGTCGTGGGTAGTCGGCTCAGGGACGTGATCGGCGCCGCCGTCGGGCTCGTCGTGGCGTCGCCCGCGCTCGCGCTGGCGGCGATCGGGATCAAGCTCGAGGACCGCGGCCCGCTGCTCTTCCGGCAGCGTCGCGTCGGGCAGGACGGCGAGGAGTTCGAGCTCCTGAAGCTCCGCACGATGATCGTCGGCGCCGAGCGCGAAGGGGCGGGCTACGCCGTCGACCGCGGCGACCCGCGCATCACGCGTGTCGGCCGCGTGCTGCGCCGGCTGTCGATCGACGAGCTGCCGCAGCTCTGGAACGTCGTGCGCGGCGAGATGAGCCTGATCGGCCCGCGGCCGACGCTGCGCTACCAGGTCGAGCAGTACACGCCGCGTCAGCGGAAGCGGCTCGACGTGCGGCCGGGCATCACCGGCTGGGCGCAGGTGCACGGCCGCGCGGCGCTGCCGTGGGACGAGCGCATCGAGCTCGACGTCTGGTACGTCGAGAACCGCTCGCCCTGGCTCGACCTGAAGATCATCGCGAAGACGCCGCGCGCGCTCCTCGGCGGCACGTACAAGGGTCAGACCGGCGGCTGGGGCAAGAAGAGCGCGTTGAACAGCCCGCGGCCGGACTCCAACGGCTCGAGCCCTCTGCCGACGCGGAAGCCCGAGTAGCCGTCGAGCTTCCCCGCGAGCTCGCGCGCGCTCGCTTCGTTCACCTCGACGAGCAGCACGGGCCGATGTCGCTCGAGCGTTCGCTGCATCCCGGCGACGACGGCGAGCTCGCCGCCCTCGACGTCGATCTTGACCACGCTCGGCGCGAGGCCGGCCGCCTCGACCTCCGCGTCGACCGTCGTCACCTCGACGTCGATCGGCTCGCCCTCGGCGAAGCGCCCTCCCGCCAGGCTCGAGAACGACGGGTCCGGCGTCGTCGGCACGTGGAGGAGCGCCGTTCCCGGCGCGTCGCCGACGGCCTTCGGCACGACGAGCACGTTCGCGCAGTCGTTCAGCGCGAGGTTCTCGCCGAGCTGCTCGCGCGCCGACGGGTTCGGCTCGAACGCCAGCACGCGGCCGGGCCCGTGGAGCGCGGCAGCCACGGTGTAGAGGCCGACGTGGGCTCCGACGTCGACGAAGTCGCCGTCGCCGAGGTGCTCGGCGCACGAGGTCGAGCTCGCGCCGGTCGTAGAGGCCGAAGAGGAAGTCGCGCTGGAGCGACTCGCGCAGGTCGAGCTTCAGCCGGAAGCCGCCCGGAAACCGTGCGATCGGCCGTCCCCTCGGCCCGCACCGGGAGGATCCGGCGCAGCCGGCCCTTCCCGCGGAAGTCGACGCGGCGGAAGATGGGGTAGAGGGAACGCTCCAGCACAGACCGAAGCTAACCTGACCCGCCGTGACAGCGGTTCTCTTCACGTGCGCCGGCCAGCGGGTGGACATCATCCAGGCCTTCCGCGCCGCCGGCGCGACGACGATCGCCGCAGACGCGAACCGGCTCGCGCCCGCGCCGTATCTCGCGGACGCCTTCGAGCTCGTCCCGCGCGTCGACGACCCCGCCTACGTCCCGGCGCTCCGCGAGCTCGTCGAGCGCCACGACGTGAAGCTGATCATCCCGCTCACCGACCTCGACCAGCTCGCGCTCGCGCGCGCACGCGACCAGCTGCACGCGCTCGTGCTGCTCCCCGAGGCCGACGTCGTCGAGCGGCTGGGCGACAAGTACCTCGCGCACGGCCTGCTCGAGGAGCGCGGGCTCGCCTCGCCGCCGACGTGGCTGCCGACGGAGGTGCCCGCCGACCTTCGCTTCCCCGTGCTCGTGAAGGCGCGACACGGCTTCGGCTCGCGGCACATCTACCGCTGCGAGAACGCGAGCGAGCTCGAGTTCTTCCTCCGCTACACGCCGGTCGAGTCGTGCGTGCAGCAGTTCTGCCTCGGCGAGGAGTTCTCGATCGACGTCTTCTGCGACTGGGACGGCCGCTGCCTGAACGCGATCCCGCGCACGATGATCGAGTCGAAGGGCGGCGAGTCGATCAAGGGTGCAGACGATCAAGGACTGGCCGTTGATCGAGTTCGGCTGCCGCGTCGCGGAGACGCTCGACCTCGTCGGGCCCGCGAACATCCAGTGCTTCCGGGAGAGCGACGGCATGCACTACGTCACCGACATCAACCCCCGCTTCGGCGGCGGGTTCCCGCTGCCGACGGCCGCCGGGAGCCGCTACCCGGAGCTCGCGCTCGCGCTCGCCCGCGGCGAGCGGCCCGAGCCGCGCCTCGGCGAGTTCCGCGAGGGCGTCGTGATGACGCGCTACTTCTCGGGCCTGACCCTCCTCGCCGACGCCGACGGTACCCTCGAACCGTTCGACGGCGTCTCGGAACCAAGCCAGGCGTGAAGCGCCGCATCGCTCTCCTTGCGGCCTTCGCGGCCGTGGCAACGGCGTGCGGCGACGCGCAGAGCGACGAGGCCGTCGCGCCCGCGGCGTCCTGCAAGCCGGCGCTCGTGCGGGTCACGGTGATGAACGGCGACACGCACAAGCCGGTACGCGGTGCGCGCGTCTCCGTCGCGAACCGCGTCGTCGAGTCGAACGCGAAAGGTCAGGTCTGGCATCGCCTGAAGTGCCGACGCTCCGTGCCGGTGCACATCACGGCGAAGGGGTATCTCGCCAAGCTCGCCCGCCCGCCGTTCAAGCAGCGCCGCCGCGTCGTCGTGCGCGTCTACCGGCGCTCGCTCCAGTGGACGATGTACGGCGCGACGCCCGAGCGGACGCAGGCGCAGCGGCACATCGCGATCCGTCCGCCGTTCCGCGTCGCCTGGACCCGCGGGCTCGGCGCGCTGATCGAGTTCCCGGCCGTCGTCTCCGAAGGCGTCGCGTACATCGCGAACTACCGAGGCACCGTGCGCGCGATCTCGATGCGGAACGGCAAGGTCGGCTGGCGGCGGAACCTGCACCAGAAGAACGCGTCGTCGCTCGCGATCTGGGGCGACAAGCTCGTGCTGCACACCATGCGCGGGCGCGTCTGGGTCCTCCAGCGCTCGAACGGAAAGGTGCTGTGGTCGAAGTACGTGGGCACGCGCGATCGAGTCGTCGCCGATCGTCCGCTACGGCGTCGACTACTTCGGTGCGCACAACGGCCGCCTCTACGCGCTCGACCTCGAGCGCCGGAAGTTCCGCTGGGTGCGCGGCGGCAACTGCAAGATCACCTCGAGCGCGGCGATCAGCGGCGGGATGCTCTTCATCGGCGACTACTGCGGCAGGGTGCTCGCCGTCCGCTCGCGCAACGGGCGGACGTTCTGGACGCGCGGCGTCAACGGGAAGGTGTACGGGACGCCCGCCGTGCTCGGCCGGCGCGTGTTCGTGCCCTCGTCCACCGGCGGCTCGCTGACGGCGTTCTCGACCGGCGGCCGCTACCTGTGGCGCGTCGGCACGGGCTCGTACGTCTACTCGTCGCCGGCCGTCTGGGCCGGCCGCGTCTTCTTCGGCTCGTACAACGGGCGGATGTACGCGGTCTCCGCGTCGAGGGGACGCGTGCTCTGGTCGGTGCGCGCGGGCGGGCCGATCTCCGGCGCGGTCACGGTCGTCGGCGGCGTCGCGTACGCCGGGTCGACGCGCGGGCGCATCGTCGGCGCTGACGCGCTGTCCGGCCGCGTGCTCCTCCGCTTCCCGCACGGCGAGTACGTCCCCGTCTCCGGCAACGGACGGCGGCTCCTCCTGCACGGCTACTCGCGCCTGTACGCCGTCGACCCGAAACGCCGGGCGCGATGAAGCGCGCGCTCCTCGGGGGCGCCGCGCTGCTCCTCCTCGGGCTCGTGGCCGCCGGGATCTACGGAGGCCTCCGCTACCGGCAGGGCCAGGACGTCCGCGGCTCCTCGACGGAGGAGTTCACGCCGACCGAGGCTGCGCCCCCGGCACCGGCGGAGCCCGGCGTCTTCTGGCCGGCGTACGGGTTCGATCCCGAGCGCCACCACGTGGCGAACTACCGCACCGCCCGCCGTACAAGATCCGCTGGTTCTTCCGCGCGCGCACGCTCGTCGAGTTCCCGCCCGCGATCGGCTACGGGCGCCTCTACTTCACGAACAACTACGGCCGCCTCTACGCCGTCAACGCGAAGACCGGCAAGCGCGCGTGGAAGAAGGACTCCGGGCGCTGCGTCGCGAGCTCGCCCGCGGTCTGGGAGCACCTCGTGATCCAGACGTACCTGGCGAAGCATCCGTGCAACCGCGGCAAGCAGAAGGGCCTGACGGGCCTCGTGGTCGCGCGCTTCGCGGGCTTCGGCCAGTTCCGCTGGCAGGCGCGCATCGCGCCGAGCGAGTCGTCGCCCGTCGTCGTCGACCGCGTCGTCTACCTCGGGCGACTGGAGCGGCCGCGTGTACGCGCTCTACGCGGCCACCGGAAAGCTCAAGTGGTCCTTCAAGACGAAGGACAAGATCAAAGGCGGCGTCGCGGTCTCGGGCAACCGCGTCTACGTCGGCTCGTACGACCACCACCTCTACGCCTTGAACCGCGAGACCGGGCAAGCTGCTCTGGCGCGCGTCCGCGCAGCAGCGGCTCGGCAAGCGCGGCCAGTTCTACTCGACGCCCGCGGCCGCGTACGGCCGCGTCTACATCGGCGGCACGGACGGCAAGGTGTACTCGTTCGGCGCGACGACCGGCAAGCTGCGCTGGTCGCACTCGACGGGCGGCTACGTGTACGCGTCGCCTGCGATCTGGCGCAAGCTCGTCCTGATCGGCTCCTACTCGCGGTGGTTCTACGCGTTCGACGCCGCGACGGGTCAGGTGCGCTGGCGGTTTCGCGCGAACGGCAAGATCTCGGGCTCTCCGACGGTCGTGAACGGGATCGTCTACTTCTCGACGCTGAAGGAGCGGACGTACGGCCTCGACGCTCGCACCGGGAAGCTCGTCTGGCAGTTCCCGGACGGCAAGTACACGCCGGTCGTCGCCGACCCGGACCGCGTGTACCTGACCGGGCTACCACCGCGTCTACGCGCTCGACGAGCGATGAGCAGCCACCGTCGTCCTCGGCGTCTCCCGGAGCGGCACCACGCTCCTGAAGGCGATGCTCGACGCGCACTCGCAGCTCGCGATCCCGAGCGAGTCGTACTTCCTCCCGCAGCTCTGGGACCGGCACGGCGAGCGGCCGGAGCGCGACGCGTTCGTCGAGGACCTCGGCCGGCTCGAGCGTCTCGCGCGAGTGGGGCGTCGACCCCGAGGCCAGTCGCGTGCGCGGCTGCCCGAGCGAGCCGACGCTTCGCCGAGGCGGTGCAGTCGATCTTCCAGCTCTACGCCGAGTCGCGGGGCAAGCCGCGCTTCGGGCGACAAGACGCCGCTCTACATGCAGCACCTCGACGTGCTCGACCGGGCGTTCCCGGACGCGCGCTACGTCGCACATCGTGCGCGACGGCCGCGACGCTGCCGTCTCGCTGCTCGCGATGACGCGCAAGCCGCGCTTCAACCTCTCCCGCGGCGGCGCGCGACGCGGTCGCGCGCGCACCTCGTCAGCGAGTTGGCGGTCGCGTGGCAGCGTGAGGTGCGGGGCGCGCAGGCGTTCGGCCGCACCCACCCGTACCACGAGCTCCGCTACGAAGACCTCGTCGAGCAGCCGGAGTCGCACCTCCGCGAGGTCTGCGCGTTCCTCGACCTCGAGTACGAGCCCGGCATGCTCGAGTACCACCGCCGCGAGGACCCGTCGCTCTACGCCGACCATCCGCGCCTGGCCGAGCCGCCGGTCCGCGACACGCGCTCCTGGCGCAAGGAGATGCGACCCGACGACGCGGCGCTCTTCGAGGCGATCGCGGGCGACCTCCTCGCGGAGCTCGGCTACGACCGCGCGCATCCCCGGCCGGGGCGATCGCGGGAGGGCGCTCGGCGGAGCGCGCCGCGTACTCGACGCGCCTGGCGCTCTGGTCGAAGGCGCTGCCGCTCGTGCGGAAGTCGCCGCTCTGGCGGGCCCGCCAGGTCTACATTCGCCGAGGCACATGAGCCGCTACCTCGTCACCGGCGCCGCAGGCTTCATGGGCTCGCACCTCACCGAGGCGCTGCTGGCCCGCGGCGACGAGGTCGTCGCGGTCGACCTCTTCACGGACTACTACGACCCCTCGCTGAAGGAGGAGAACGCTCGCGCGTTCGAGGTCGTGCGCCTGGACGTCGCCGAGGACGAGCTCCCGCTCGACGGCGTCGACGGCGTCTTCCACCTCGCCGCGCAGCCGGGCGTGCGCGCGAGCTTCGAGCACCTCGACGTGTACCTGCGCCGAAACGTCCTCGCGACCCAGCGCGTGCTCGAGCAGTCGGACGTGCGCGTCGTCTACGCGTCGTCGTCGTCCGTGTACGGCGACGCGGAGGCATATCCGACGCCGGAGTCCGCGCACGCCGAGCCCGATCTCGCCGTACGGCGTCACGAAGCTCGCGTGCGAGCACCTCGCGCGCGCGTACGGCGGCGACGCGGTCGGCCTTCGCTACTTCACCGTCTACGGCCCGCGTCAGCGTCCCGACATGGCGTTCGCGCGGCTGGTCGAGGCGGCGCTCGAGGGACGCGAGTTCGAGCTCTACGGCGACGCGTCGCGCTCCTTCACCTACGTCGCGGACGCGGTGGCCGCGACGATCGGCGCGATGGAGCGCGGGACGAGCGGCGCGATCTACAACGTCGGCGGCGGCGAGGAGGCGACGATGCGCGAGGCGATCGACGTGCTCGAGCGCGTGAGCGGGCGCCGGCTCGACGTCCGCGCCGAGCCCGCAGCCCGCGGCGACGCCAGACGAACCGCAGCCGACGTCTCGCTGATCGCGCGGGAGCTCGGCTGGGCGCCGACGACGCAGCTCGAGGACGGGCTCGCGGCTCAGTGGGCCTGGGCCGTCGATAGAGTCGCCGCGCGATGACGCGACGCAGGAGATCGACGTTCGCCGCTACTGGTCGGCGATCGCCGCGCGGTGGTGGCTGCCCGTGCTCGGGCTGATCGTGGGCGCCGCGATCGGGTACGCCGTCTCGCTCGGCGGCGCCGACGTCTGGCGCGGCAACGCGCTCGTCTACCTCGGCCAGCCCGTCACGCCCTCGGGCGCGCAGGTCCAGAGCCTGAGCACGAACCCGGCGACCGCGGGCGAGATCGTGGGCTCCGCCGCCGCGCAGCGGCGCGTCGAGCGCGAGGTGGGGCTGAGCCGCGGCGAGCTGAGCGGTCGCGTGTCCGTCGCAGCGGTCAAGGGCAACGTCTCGCGGCTCGGACAGAACCCGCTCGTGCGCGTCCGGGTCGAAGGCGACTCGCGCAAGGTCGCGCCGGCGGCGACCGCGCTCGCGCGCGAGGTCGTGAAGCGCGTCTCCGGCTACGCGGACGCGAAGATCGCCGTGCTCGAGGACGCGATCGAGCAGGGAGACGCCGAGCTCGCGCGACTCGACGCGCAGCTCGACAGCGCTCCGGCAGACGCATCGGCGGGCTTTCTCGTCCTGCGCCGCGGCGAGCTCTTCGACCAGCTCGTCACCCAGAAGCAGAACCTCGCGCTCGCGCAAGAGGTCGAGCGGGCGCGCGTCGTCGAGGAAGCCGTCGCGCGGAAGGTGACCGCGCAGAGCCGCCGCAACCAGGTCGTCGTGGGCGCGTTCCTCGGCCTGCTGCTCGGGCTCGCGGCTGCGCTGCTCTGGGAGTCGGCGCTGGCGCTCCGCCGCCGCTGACGCACATGCGGCGAGCCCTCATCTGGGCGGTCGCGCTCGCCTCCACCATCGGCTTCGGCTACCTGGCGATCCGCGACGCGCACCCGGACGAGGTCTGGGACGCGCTTCAGGAGGCGAACATCTGGTGGGTCGTCCCGTCGTTCGCGGTCCTCGCCGTCGCCGTCGCCGTCCGCGCGCTGCGCTGGCAGCTGCTCTTCCAGCGCGAGACGCGCCCGCCCTACGGCGCGACCGCCGCCGCGACGATCGTCGGCCTCGCGGTCAACAGCCTGCTGCCGCTCCGCGCGGGCGAGGCGGCGCGCGTGATCGCGCTCAACCGGCGTGCAGGCACGTCGCCCGTCGAGTCCGCCGCGACGGTCGCGCTCGAACGCATCCTCGACGTCTTCTGCCTCCTGCTGCTCCTGCTCGCGGCGCTTCCGTGGCTCCCGGAGGTCGACTGGGTCGGCGCGGCGGCCGCCATCGCGCTGGCGCTCGCGCTGATGCTCGGCGGGGCGGCGCTGCTGTTCGCGGTCTACGGCGACCGGCCGTTCCACGCGCTCGACCGGCTGCTCCGGCGGTTGCCGTTCGGGCACCACGCGTGGGTCGAGCACGTCGGTGCGAGCCTGCGCCGCGGGCTCGTCGCGCTGCGTGACCCGAAGCTCGCGCTGACGGCCTTCGTCCTCACCACCGTGGGCTGGCTTCTGACGAGCGTGTCGTTCTGGCTCCTGACGCTCGCCTTCGACCTCGAGCTGCCGCTCGTGTCGGGCGTGCTGATCCTCGCGGCCGTCGGCTTCTCGGTGATCCTCCCGGCCGCTCCCGGCGCACTCGGCGTCTTCGAGGCCGCCACGGTCGTCGCGCTCGCCGCGTACGACATCTCGGCCTCCGAGGCGCTCTCCTACGCCTTCACCCTCCACGCCGTGAACCTGATCCCGTACATCGTCGCCGGCGCGGTCGCGGTCCGGTTCACCCGACCGCCCAGTTAGCCTCACACGCATGCTCGAGCAGAAGTCGATCGCCGTCGTGATCCCGGCTCACGACGAGGAGAAGCTGATCGGCGAGACGATCTCGGGCGATTCCCGGCTTCGTCGACCGGATCATCGTCGTCGACGACCGCTCCGAGCGACGGGACCGCCGCGGCCGTCGAAGCCCTCGACGATTCCCGCGTCGAGCTGATCCGCCACGAGCGGAACCAGGGCGTCGGCGCCGCGATCGTCACGGGCTACAAGCGCGCCCGCGACGAGGGGATCGACGTCACGGCCGTGATGGCCGGCGACAACCAGATGGACCCGGCCGACCTCCAGACGCTCGTCGAGCCCGTCGCGCGCGGCGAGGTCGACTACGCGAAGGCGAACCGGCTCTTCACCGGCCAGGCGTGGGACCTGATCCCGCGCACGCGCTACCTCGGCAACGCGGTGCTCTCGCTGCTGACGAAGGTCGCGTCCGGCTACTGGCACGTCGCCGACTCGCAGACGGGCTACACCGCGATCTCGCTCGAGTACCTCCAGCTGCTCGACCTCGACCGCATCTATCGGGGCTACGGGATGCCGAACGACATGCTCGTGCACCTGAACATCTGGAACGCGCGCGTGCGCGACTTCCCGTCGCGGCCGATCTACAACGTCGGCGAGCGCTCCGGGATCCGCCTGCGCAAGGTCGTGCCTCGCATCTCGTGGCTGCTCCTGAAGGGCTTCTTCTTCCGGATGCGCGAGAAGTACGTGATCCGCGACTTCCACCCGCTCGTCTTCTTCTACTTCCTCGGCTTCCTGATGACGACGTTCGGGCTCGTGCTCGGGATCGTCGAGGTCGTGCTGCGGCTGATGGGGAACGCGATCACGACGCCGACCATCGTCCTCGTCGCGCTCCTGCTGATCTCGGGGTCCCAGTTCATGCTCTTCGCCATGTGGTTCGACATGGAGTCGAACAAGGACCTCGGCGGGCGCGGTCGGCGGCGGACCGACCGCGGTTAGCCGCGAACGTCGAGGTACGTTCGAGAGGAAGCTCTGGGCGTCCGGCGTGTCGAGCCGGTAGGCGTAGCTCGGGCCGCCGCACTGCGTCGTCGCCGATCGAGTGGACCGCCACGACCATCGTGCCGAGCAGCGCCGCGCCGCCGGAGTCACCCGCGCAGACCGTGCCGTACTTCTTCTTGCTCGGCACCGGCAGGAGCAGGAAGTTCGGCGCGTTCGGGCGCGACCACCGCGCCGGCCTGAGCCGAGCGGCGGGTGCCGACGTCCGCGCAGGCCCGGGCCCGTGATGCCGTAACCGGCCGCGACGAGCTGCTTCTCCTTGTCGAAGTGCTTGCCGACGAAGTCGGCCTTCGGAAGCTTCGCGTACGGGCCGGGCAGCGGGCTGTCGAGGAGGACGACCGCGAGATCGTTGTTCGCGAAGCCCTCGGGTGCGCCCGGGCAGCCGATGCAGAAGCCCGGATGGATGACGAACGTGCCCGAAACCTGCACCGCATCAGGCGCCGGATGCCCTCGCCCCTGGATCACGACCCAGCGGATCCAGGACGGCGGGACCGGGGGCCCGATCAGCGAGCAGTGCGCGGCCGTGACGACGACCGTCGGCGCGACAAGCACGCCGCTGCAGGCCACGGTGTTGACCGTCGGCCCGCCCGGGACGACGCACCTGCTGGCCGACGAAGACCACGTAGTCGTGCTCGACGTCGACGCTTCCGTCCACGATCGCCGAAGCGGTCGGGGCGGCCGCCAGCATGAGGGCAGCCAAAAGAGAGATCCACAGTGTCCGCAGAGACGCCATGGGTACAAGTTGACCCCGATGCCCCGGAACGGCAACCCCCCTTTCGGGTGAGTTCCGGGCTTCTTCATCCCTCGAACGAGGGTAAGGAGTTCGTAAGACCGGGCCTGACATCGTGGACCCATACGTATCATCCGCGCGATGCCCACCGCCGTAGTCACTGGCGGCGCCGGCTTCCTCGGCTCCCATCTCTGCGATTACCTGCTCGGGCAGGGGCTGCGCGTGGTCTGCGTCGACAACCTCGTCACGAGCTCGCTGACGAACATCGAGCACATCGGCGACGAGGGCTTTTCCTTCGTGAACCACGACCTGACCGAGCACCTCGAGCTGGACGAGCCGGTCGACTTCGTCTTCCACTTCGCGGCCCTCGCGAGCCCGATCGACTACCTGCGGATGCCGCTGCACTCGCTCAAGGTGGGCTCGTACGGCACCCACAACGCCCTCGGCCTGGCCAAGTTCAAGCGCGCGCGCTTCCTGCTGGCCTCCACGAGCGAGGTCTACGGCGACCCGGAGGAGCACCCGCAGAAGGAGACGTACTGGGGCAACGTCAACCCGATCGGCCCCCGCGGCGTCTACGACGAGGCGAAGCGCTACGCCGAGGCGCTGACGATGGCGTACCACAACCAGCAGGGCGTGGACACCGCGATCGTCCGGATCTTCAACACGTACGGCCCGCGCATGCGGCCGTACGACGGCCGCGCGATCCCGACCTTCGTGCGCCAGGCGCTCGGGAACCAGCCGCTGACGGTGTTCGGCGACGGGTCGCAGACGCGGAGCTTCTGTTACGTCGACGACCTGATCCGCGGGCTCTACCTGCTCGCGACGAGCGGCGAGCACCTCCCGGTCAACCTCGGCAACCCGGGCGAGTTCACGTTGAAGGAGCTCGCGGAGACGGTGATCCGCGTCACCGGCTCGTCGAGCGAGATCGTGCACGAGGCGCTTCCGGTCGACGACCCGCAGGTGCGCCGGCCGGACATCACCCGCGCGAAGCAGCTGCTCGGCTGGGAGCCCAAGATCGAGCTCGAGGACGGTCTCCGGCGCATGCTGGACACGAACCAACCCGTGCCTGGACGAGCGCCGGCGCGTGTCTAACCGTCTGCGGGTCATGGTCGCGGCGCTCGCCGTCGCGCTGCTTTGCGTGCCCACGGCCGGCGCCGCGCGCGGGATGCTCGTCGGGCTGCTCGACGAGGCGGCGCTCTACGACGAGCCGACCTCCGTCTTTCCGCTGATGGAGCAGGCGCGCACGCAGGTGCTGCGCCTCAACCTCTACTGGGGCGGACGCATCGGCGTCGCCGACAGGCGCCCTGCGCGGGCGACCGACCCGGCCGACCCGGCGTACGACTGGACGCTCTACGACCGCACCGTCAACTTCGCGGCCCAGCACAAGATCAAGGTCCTCTTCTCGATCTACGGCACGCCGGGGTGGGCGAACGGCGGCGCCGGCCTGAACGTCCCGCCGCGCGCGATCGCCGACCTGAACAACTTCGCGTACGCGGCCGCGAAGCGCTACAGCGGCCTCTACCCGGCCTCGGACGGACGCGCGCTTCCCGCCGTGAAGCTCTGGATGGCGTGGAACGAGCCCAACCTCCCGATCGGGCTCAAGCAGCAGTACCGGCGAGTCGGCGGGCGCTGGGTGATGCAGAGCGCGATCGACTACACCAAGATCTGCAACGCGATCTACGGCGGCGTGCACCGCACGCTGATCAGAGGCGAGAAGGTCGCGTGCGGAGCGACCGCACCTCGCGGTAACAACTCGCCGACGTCGTCCAGGCCGACGATCTCGCCGCTCGCCTTCATGCGCGCGCTCAAGACCGCGGGCCTGCGCAAGTTCGACGCGTACGCCCACCACCCGTACTACGGCCGCAAGACCGAGTCGCCGAGCACGAAGCCGTCGTCGACCGCGGTGACGATGGGGAACATCAACACGCTGATCGCAGAGCTGACGCTGCTCTGGGGCAACAAGCGGCTGTGGATCACCGAGTACGGCTACCAGACGAACCCGCCCGACCGCGCCTTCGGCGTCTCGTACGCCCAGCAGGCCGCGTGGATGAAGCAGGCCTACGCGATGGCCCGCAAGAACCCGCGGATCGACATGATGCTCTGGTTCCTGCTGCGCGACGAGCCGCGCCTCGGCGGCTGGCAGTCCGGGCTGTTGACGCGCACCGGCCAGAAGAAGCCCTCGTTCAACGTCTTTCGCCTGCTCCCCCGCGGCTAGACCAGGCCGCTCCGGCCAGGAGCGGTGCGAGCGCAGCGGCGCCGACGACCACGGTGACGATCGTGCGGTCGCCCGACCAGACGAGCGCCAGGTCGACGGGGATCGTCGAGATCCAGTAGACGAGGACGAGCCCGCAGAACGCGAGCGCCGTCCAGACGACGGCGAAGCCGGCGAGCGCGTAGCGGCGGGCGAGCACCGCGGCGACGACCGCGACGAGGAAGAGCGGCACGAGCAGCCCCCAGTCGCCCGAGAGCAGCTCGCCTCCGAGCCCGCGAACCGCCGGGCCGACGCGGTCCGAGTGGTCCGACAGGTAGGCGGGCGACACCGCGTCGCGGAAGCGGTACTCGACGAGCGGCAGGTCGCGCAGCGAGACGAACAGCCGCCAGGGCAGCACGATCGCGATCACCGCGGCGGCGGCGACCCCGAGCTCGCGTCGCCGGCTCCACGCGAACGGTGCGAGCGCGAGCAGCGCGGCGAGCGCGAAGAAGAGGCCCTCGCTCTTCGTCAGCGTGGCCGCGCCGAGGAACAGCGTTCCCGCGACGAGCGCCCACCGCTCCCCGGATGCGAGCCACCGGCCCGTACCGAGCAGCCCGAGCGCGACGAAGAACGCGAGCGGGACGTCGGCGAGACCCGTCGAGAGCTGCTTCAGGACGGGCTCGGCGCTCAGCACCGCGAGCGCCGTCGCGCCGACGAGCGCGAACGGCACGCGGTCGCGCAGCAGCGAGACGAAGCCGAGCAGGAAGCCGAACGCGAGCAGCGCGAGCTGGACGTGGACGAGCGTCGGGTCGTACGTGCCCATCGCGCGGAAGTCGATCGCGTCGAGCGACGGAAGCAGCAGCGGATGCTGCAGCGGCAGGTAGACGTCGCTCGTGAAGACCGGGCCGGTCGCGCCGCCGAACTCGTAGAGCGCGCGCGACCTCGTCCCCCAGATCGCCCAGCCGTCCCACTCGAGCAGCGGCCGGATCTCGTACGTCGCCCACGCGTGCGCGAGGAGCACGAGCGCGACGGCGAGCGTGCCGGCGCCGACGAGCCGGCTCCAGCGCGGCTCGGCAAGTAACAGTCTGTTACTTGCGCTCGGCCCTCGCGCCACGTCGGAGGCCGAAGAAGAGCACGACCGCGGCGATCACGACGAGCTCGACGAGCCCGAGCGGCACGTCGATCAGCGCGAGGTGCGCAGCGACGATCCCGGTCGCCGCGACGCCGACCGGGTACGCGAGCGGCAGCCGCTCGACGAGCGACGCGCGGTCCGGCGCGATGCGGAGCAGCGGGAGCAGCCCCGCGCCGATCGCGAAGAAGAGCGCGTTCGCGAGCAGGAGCCCGATCACGACGGGTCCTTGACGCGCGCGACGTAGAAGGGGTCCTCGCGCTGCTCGCTCCGGTACTTCAGCCCGAGCTCGCGCGGGTCGCGGCCGATCCCGACGATCACGGTCGCGTCCTCCGGCCGGTCGACCACGATCGCCGGCAGGAGGTAGTAGCGCCCGAAGGTGCGCGCGCCGGTCGGGAAGTCGACGCCGCGGACGGTCGTCCCCGGCCGCGCGAGCACGTAGACCGTGTCCCCGCGGCGGACGTTCGCGCGGAAGAGGTCGTAGCCGCCGACGGGCAGCCGGTTGTTGAACCCGGGCGCCTGGATGCGCTCCGCGGGGGTGAGCTCCGCGAGCTCCGTGCGCTGGTCGGAGAGCCAGCGCCAGGTGTCGGGCAGGGTCAACGCGCTCGAGAGCAGCGCGAGCGCGAGGCAGGCCCACACCGCGGCGACGCGAGTCGTCACGCGGCGAGCAGCGAGCGGTAGAGCCGGTCGACGTCGTCGACGAGGCGCTGGACGGCGTAGCGCGGAAGCACGCGCGCCCGGCCGGCCTCGCCCATCCGCCCGCGCAGCTCGGGATCCTCCGCGAGCCGCGCGAGCGCGCCCGCGAGCTCGCCGACGTCGCCGAGCTCGACGAGGAAGCCGTCCTCGCCGTCGCGCACGACGTCGGGAACGCCTCCGACGCGCGTCGCGACCACCGGCCGTCCCGCGGCGAGCGACTCGATCGCGCTGACCGGCGTCCCCTCGTTGCCGGAGGGGAGGATCATCGCGTCGAACGCCGCGTAGAAGGGCGCGACGTCCTCCTGGTAGCCGAGGAAGAGCGTGTCGCGCATGATCCCGAGGTCGTGCGCGCGCTGCTCGACCTGGTCGCGCTCCGGGCCGTCGCCGACCATGCAGAGGCACGCGTCGACTCCGCGCTCGCGCAGCTCCTTGAACGCGAGGAGCACGTCGCCGGTGCGCTTGACGCCGGTCATGCGCCCGATCCAGCCGACGGTGAACCGCTCGGGCGCGATCCCGAGCACGCGCCGCGTCTCGTCCCTGCCGTTCCGGCCGCCGAGCCGTTGCTCGAGCTCGATCCCGAGCCGCACGACCGTGAACTTCTCCCGCGGCGCGACGCCGAGCCGGACGAGGTCGTCGCGAACCTCGGGGCTGACCGCGACGAGCGCAGTCGTGCCGCGCGCGAGCCAGCGCTCGAGCAGCCGGAAGCCGAGCGTGCGCAGCGGCCCGAAGTAGCCGCGCAGCACGTGGCCGTGGAACGTGTGCACGACGATCGGCGGCCGCGCGTCGCCGGCGACGAGCGCCGCCATGCGCCCGACCGCTCCGGCCTTCGCGGTGTGCGTGTGCAGGATCGTCGGCCGCTCGCGCTTGATCAGCTGCGCGAGCCGGAAGACCGCGACGACGTCGCGGATCGGCGAGATGTCGCGCCGGAGCCCCGGCAGCCGCTCGACCTTCACGCCGAGCTCGTCCGCGACGAACTCCATCGAGTCCTCGCCGCGCGCGAGGCTCCCGGCGACGAGCGTCGTGTCGTAGCCGCGCTCGCGGAGCCCGGCTGAGAGATACGCGACGTGCAGCGCGGGCCCGCCCATGTTCAGGCGCGCGATCACGCGGAGGACCTTCGTTCGCTCCTCAGGCACGCGCGAGGAACGCGTCGGCGGTCAGGCGCAGGCCGTCCTCGAGCCCGACGGACGGCTCCCAGCCGAGCAGGCGGCGCGCCTCCGCGACGTCGGCCCACGAGTCGCGGACGTCGCCGGTGCGCGGCGGGAGGTACTCCTTCTCGACGCGCTTGCCGAGCACCTCGCCGATCGTGTCGGCGAGCGCGTTGACGCTCCGCGGCTCGCCGGTGGCGACGTTGATCACGTGGCCGGAGGCCTCGGACGCGTCGGCCGCGCGAATGTTCGCGTCGACGACGTTCTCGACGTACGTGAAGTCGCGGGACTGCTCGCCGTCGCCGTAGATCGAGACGGGCTCGCCGGCGTCGACCGCGGCGATGAAGCGCGGGACGACCGCGGCGTACTGCGAGGTCGGGTCCTGCCGCGGGCCGAAGACGTTGAAGTAGCGGAGCGTGACCGTCTCGAGCCCGTACACGCGCGCGAACGACACGGCGTAGCGCTCGGCGGCGAGCTTCGAGACGGCGTACGGCGAGAGCGGGTCCGGGAACTGCGTCTCGAAGCGCGGCAGCGTCCCGGTGTTGCCGTAGACGGACGACGACGACGCGATGATCACGCGCCGCACGCCCTCGTCGCGCGCGGCGAGCAGCACGTTGAGCGTGCCCTCGACGTTCACGGCGCCCGTCGTCAGCGGGTCCTGCACCGAGCGCGGCACCGACGGCAGCGCGCCCTGGTGGAAGACGACCTCGACACCGCGCATCGCGTTGTGCACGCGCTCGTAGCTGCGCAGCTCGCCCTCGACGACCTCGATCTCCTCGACGACGTCGGCGAGGTTCCGTCGGTTGCCCGTCGAGAAGTTGTCGAGCACGCGCACGTCGTCGCCCTGCTCGAGCAGCGCGGCGCGCGAGGTTCGAGCCGATGAAGCCGCCGCCGCCGGTGACGAGGACGCGCCTGCTCACGCGACCGCCGTCACGTGGTAGTTCGCGTGCAGCGTGCCCGGGCCGGGCTCGCGCAGGATCGCGGCGCGCCCGTCGACGCCGCGCCCGATCGCCTGGAGCGCGCGGATCACGAGTCGGCCGAGCGGCGCGACATGCGCGCGGCGAGAGGCGAGGTCGACGTAGATCGAGAGCAAGAGCGCGAGGGTCGAGGCCGTTCCGGCAGCGGGGACAACGCTAATGCTCGTCCATGTGCCGTTCGTAAGGAAGAGGCGCTCGAGCCCCTCGTGCGTCCAGCGCCAGAGGTCGTGCGGGGCAGGGTGGTAGACCTTCACGCCGTGGGTCGAGAGCGAGCACGTGCCCGCCCGGCTTCATGACGCGGCGCAGCTCGCGGACGCCCTGCGCGGGGTCGTCGCAGTGCTCGAGCACCTGCGTGCAGAGCACGAGGTCGAAGCTCGCGTCCTCGGCCGGGATCGACTCGATCGTCCCGTGGAGCTCCGCGTTGGGGTTCCCCCCGATGTCGAGCCCGACGTACTCGGAGACGTACGGCTCGAACCACGGGTAGTACGGCTTGACGCCGCAGCCGACGTCGAGCACGCGGTACGGCCCGCGCTCGGCGTGGAACGACTGCGCCTCGGCGCGGATCCAGTCCGAGAGCGGCCTGAGCAGTGCGGACGTCGGCGTGCCGGGCGGCGGGTTCCGGCGGGCCTCGCCGGGCCGGCTAGCCGAGCTCACGCCAGGAGGCCGAGGCCGCGGCGAGCCCGATCGACAGCCACGTCAGGCCGACGAGCGGGATCCCCGCCACGAGACCCAGTCCGATCCAGATGCCCATGCTCACGAGCAGCCACAGGATAGGGACGCCCGCGCTCGCGCCCGTGCGCCAGGCGACGGCGAGCGGGACGAGGAGGAACGCGAGCCACGCGAGGAGCCCGAACACGCCGAGGTCGGCCGCCGCCTGGACGTAGGCGTTCTGGACGCCCCACTGGTGCTCGGGTGACGGGAGCGCGCGCTCGGGCAGGTCGGGGAAGCGGGCGCGCGCGTCGTCGAGGTACGGCTCGTAGTGCTCCGCCTCGGAGGAGGCCTGCCAGCCCACGCCGACGAGCGGGTGGTCGAGGAAGATCCGCCCGCCGATGTAGGCGAGCGCTGCGCGCTGCTGCCAGCTCGCCTCCGGGTCGGTCGCGACGTCGCGCGGGCGCTCGATGCCCAGCGCGTCGAGGAGCGGCCGCGTGTCGAGCGCCCGGATCGCGATCGTCCCGCCCGCGACGAGCGCCACGACGGCGGCGATCGCGAGCGCGCGGCGGCGCCCGAGCAGCCAGGCAGCTGCACCGGCGGCGGCGACCCCGACGACCGCAGCGGTGGCCCCCGAGAGGATCACGCCGAGCCCGCCGACGATCCCCGCGACGAGCCCGAGCCGCTTCGGCTCCCCGAGCGCGAGCGCGAGCAGGCCGATCGCGAGCGTCGCGCCGGAGAGCGCCGCGAGGTCGTGGATCCCGAGGAACGACGGCTCGCGCTGTCCGGGCCGACGGCCCTCGAACTCGTTCAGGACGCCGAGGAACTGCAGGAGCGCTCCGAACGTCGCCGCGGTGCTCCACGCGGTGATCGACGACGAGCAGCGGCAGAGCCCCGCACGCCGCGGATCGCGAGCGGCGCCGCGAGCGCGAGCAGCGCGTACTCGGTCGAGCTTCGCCGCGGTGAGGAGGTTGTCCGCGAACGGGTAGCCGTCGGTGGTCGCGGCACCGACCGCTGTGCCCGCGAGCACGAAGGCCAGGAACACTGCCGACGAGATCCAGATCGCGCGACCGGCTCTAAGGGGAGCGAAGCCGAGCCGGAAGCCGGCCGCGGCTCCGACCGCGCCGATCGCGAGCACCGCGAGGTCGGAGAGGAAGAGGGTCGCGTCGCTCCACCCAACGAGACCGTGAGCGACGGCTGGTACTCGGCGTGCAGGAAGACGAGCGGCACGCAGAGCGCGAAGAGGACGGGGTAGAGCGCGGCACTGTCACGAGTCCAACACAAACCTTCAGTACCGTGGGCCGTATGAACCTTCTGCGCCGGCGGCTTGGACCGCGCTGGGGAGCTACGGGGCCACGGCGCTCGGGATCGCAGGGACGCTCGTCGCAGCGAACGTCCTCGGGATCACGGACTTCGGCCGGCTCGCCCTCGTCATCGCGACGGTGGCACTGTTCCAGTTGCTGCTCGACCTGACGAGCGAGGAGGCACTCGTGGGTCCCCAGCTTCCGGTTGGTGGAGGCGCGGGTCGAGGGGCGCTTCCGACGCCTGTTCGAG
>CAWFVN010000031.1:0-66957 GCA_963819225.1 uncultured Actinomycetes bacterium
GTTCTCGGGCCGACGGACGGCAAAGCCGGCTTCCTCGGAAGCATCGGCGTGCGGTTCATGATCGACGGCCCCGACTCGGGCGGCGGGTTCTCGCTGGTCGAGCACCCGATGTCCCCACGCGCTCTCGGCGCGCCGCTGCACCGGCACAGTCGCGAGGACGAGTACAGCTACGTGCTCGAGGGACGCGTCGGGGCACTGCTCGGCGACGAGGTGGCGGAAGGCGGCCCCGGCGATCTGATCTTCAAGCCGCGCAACCAGTGGCACACGTTCTGGAATGCAGGCGACACGCCCGCCCGCATGCTCGAGATCATCTCCCCGGCAGGCTTCGAGCGGTACTTCGCGGAGCTCGTCGAGCTTGGAGGCTCTACTCGAGCCGCACCGCAGGACTTGGCCGCGCTCGCCGCAAGGTACGGGCTCGAGGTCGACCCACAGAGCATTCCCGAGCTCGTCAGCCGTTTTGAGCTGACGTTTCCGGGCGAGCCGCTCTAGGCGGTCACGTCGCCGCGACCGCGTACACCAGCCAGGGCCCCGGCACGCCCTTCAGCTCGTGCTCGCCGCGCGGCTCGAAGACGATTCCCGAGCCCGAGGTGAGGTCGGTGACCGTCCGAGACACGAGGACCTCGCCCGCGGCGCCGAGCGCGGCGATCCGCGCGCCTGTGTGCACCGCGATGCCGGCGACGCTGTCACCGCGGAGCTGCACCTCGCCCGTGTGAACGCCTGCGCGCACGTCGAGCCCGATCGTCCGGACGGCGTCGCGGATCGCGCATGCGCAGCGCACTGCGCGAGCGGGCCCGTCGAACGTCGCGAGGAAGCCGTCGCCCGCCGTGTCGACCTCGCGGCCGCGGTAGCGCTCGAGCTCTGCGCGAACAAGCACGTGGTGCCGCTCGAGCAGCTCGCTCCACTCGCGGTCGCCGAGCGCGACCGCACGATCGGTCGAGCCGACGATGTCGGTGAACAGCACCGTCGTCAGGACGCGGTCGGGCTCCGGCGCCGGGCGCTCGCCGGTGAGGAACTCCTCGATCTCGTCCGCAAGGCGGTCGACCTCGCCCGCCGCGATCACGTGCTCGTCGCCCGGGAGCTCGATGAACCGCGCGCTCGGGATCCGCTCCGCGATGTAGCGACCTTCCTCGATCTTGACGTCGCGGTCGCCGACGCGGTGGAGGATCAGCGTCGGCGCGCTGATCGTCGGGAGAATCTCGCGGACGTCGATCCGACTGTTCATGCGCAGAAGGGCGGCTGCTGCACGCGGGCTCGCGCCGTTGCGCAGCCACCCGCGCAACCACCGCTCGAACCCTGAATCCTCGCGCTTACTCGGAGCGTAGAAGCCCAGGTCGATCTCGCTCCAGCCGTTCTCCTCGATCTCGCGTGCTTCGGCCTCACGCGCTTCGGCCGTCGGCGCCCACGGGTAGTCGTCGCTCTGCAGCCGCTTGGCGTACACCGCAAGCAGGACGAGCGCTCGAACGCGCTCGGGGTACGTCGCGGCAAAGAGCGTGCACATGCAACCGCCCTCGGAGTGGCCGAAGAGCGCTGCCCGCGTCGGAGCCGACCGCATCGAGCACCGCGCGGACGTCGTCCATCCGTTGCTCGAGCGTCGGCAGGCGGTCGAGCGGCACCTGGTCGGAAAGACCGGTGCCCCGCTTGTCGAAGAGGATCAGCCGGGAGAACGATGCGAGCCGCTGCAAGAAGTGGGTGAACGGCGGGTACATCCACATGTACTCGACGTTGGACACCCAGCCGGGGACGTAGACGAGGTCGAACTCGCCCTCGCCGACCACTTGATAGGCGATGTTGACGTCGCCGCTGCGGGCGTAGAGCGTCTCCGGGGTGTCCACCGGCTCGAGTGTCGCATGCCGTAGGCCGGCGTAGACGAGGCCCCCAGCCTCTCACGGAGTAGCAATCGAGCTACACCGTCATAAGCTGTGCCCTTACGATTCTCCGAGGGGGCCCAACGAAGTGGACGTCGCGGGGCGGGGACACGAGGATCAACTCAGGCGCATCCAGTCGGTCGCGGATGCCGCACTCGCGCACCTCGAGCTCGACGAGCTGCTCGACGAGCTGCTCATCCGCATCCGCGACGCGCTCGGTAGCGACACCGCAGCGTTCCTTCTGCTCGACGAGGCGACCGACGAGCTCGTGGCGCGGGCTGCGCGCGGGCTCGAGGAGGCCGTGGAGCGCGGGACACGCATCCCAATGGGCCTCGGCTTCGCGGGCCGAGTCGCCGCCGAGCGGCGGACGATCGACATCGAGGACGTCGATCACGCCGATGTGCTCAACCCGATCCTGCGGGAGAAGGGGATCAAGTCGCTCCTCGGCGCGCCGCTGCTCGTCGGCGGCCGCGTCATCGGCGTCGTCCACGTCGGGACCCTGACGCCGCGTCAATTCACCGAGCAGGAGGCCGAGTTGCTCCAGCTCGTGGCCGACCGCGCAGCGCTCGCGATCGAGCACGGCCGACTCTTCGAGAGCGAGCGAGCGCTGGCGGATCGACTCCGCCGGGTCCAGGAGGTCACCGACGTCGCGCTCACGCACCTCTCGTCAGCCGAGCTGCTCGACGAGCTCGTGGTCCGCGTGCGCGAGATTCTCGAAGCCGACACGTGCGCGATCCTCCTGCTCGACGAAGTCCGAGACGAGCTCGTCGCACGTGCCGCGGCGGGTCTCGAGGAGGAGGTCGAAGCCGGTGTTCGCATCCCGGTCGGCCAGGGCTTCGCGGGGCGTCTCGCGGCGGAGCGAAAGGTGATCGCGATCGAGGACGTCGACCATTCGAACGTGCTCAACCCCATCCTCCGTGAGAAGGGGATCAAGTCGCTCCTCGGCGCACCGCTCCTCGCTCGCGGGCGCGTCCTCGGCGTGATCCACGTGGGGTCGCTCGCTGCCGCGTCACTTCACGCCGCGACGAGGCGGAGCTCCTCGAGACGGCTGCGGAACGCGCAGCGCTCGGGATCGAGCGTGCACAGCTGCACGACCGCCTGATGGAGCTCGACCATGTGCGTAATCGGTTTGTCGCCGTTGCCTCACACGAGCTCCGAACTCCCGCGGCGGCCATCCTCGGCAGCGCGCTCACGCTCGAGGCGCGAAGAGACAGTCTCAGCGCGGAGGACGAGTCCGCGCTCAGGACGACGCTTTCCCAGCAAGCGCAGCGACTGGCCGCGCTGATCGAGCAGCTCCTGGACCTCTCACGGCTCAGCACACAGGCCGTGCCCATACGACGTGAACGGTGGCGCGTCCAGGAGCTTGTCGAGCAGACGCTCTCCGAGGTCGCTCCTGACCAACGCGCGCAGATCGCGGTGACGGTCGACCCCGGCCTGGAGGTGGATGCCGACCCGACCGTCTTCGGGCGGATCCTGTCCAACCTCGTCTCGAACGCGCTTCGGCACGGATCGGCACCCGTTCACCTGACCGCCACCGTCGGCGAAGCCGACGGAGAGCTTCAGCTCGTCGTCGAAGACGCCGGCGACGGCGTCCCCGAAGACATCCGGGCGCGCGTCTTCGAGGAGTTCTCGCGCAGTGCCCGCTCGGCCGGGCTGCCCGGGAGCGGTCTGGGTCTTGCAATCGCGCGCTCGTACGCGCATGCCCACGGCGGCGAGCTCGTGCTCGACCAGAACGGCACGCGCGGGGCGAGATTTCGCCTCGTGCTTCCGGCGAGCTAGATTCGCGTCATGGCCGTCACGCCCGACGCCCAGCGCTTCGCCCGACGGGTCGGGGGCGACGTCGGCGAGGGCATCGCAGCGATCCTCTCGTTGCTCGGGCTCCCCGGCCTGATCTCGTTCGCCGGCGGCTTTCCCGATCCCGCGACGTTCCCGCGCGAGCGCGCGGCGGAGCTCCTGGCCGAGTTCGCGTCGAGCGGCGAGACGAGCGCCTTCCAGTACGCGCCGACGCGCGGTCTGCCCGGATCGCTCGACGCGCTGGCATCGCGCCTCGAGGCGACGCAGGGACGCAGGCCGGCCGACGACGAGCTCCTGATCGCGAGCGGCGCGATCGAAGCGCTCGAGCTCGTCTCGAAGACCGTTCCTCGACGCGGGCGACGTCGTCGTGATCGAAGCGCCGACGTACCTCGGCGCGATCATGGCCTTCCGCGGCTACGACGCCGAGCTCGTCGCAGTACCGATGGACGAGCACGGGCTGCAAGTCGACGAGCTCGAGCGGCGGCTCGTCGACGGTGTGCGCCCGAAGCTGCTCTACACGATCCCCGACCACCAGAACCCGGCCGGCGTGAGCATGTCCACCGAGCGCCGCGAGCGGCTCGTCGAGCTCGCGCGCGCGGCACGGGTTCGTGATCGTCGAGGACGTCGCCTACCGCGAGCTTGCGTTCGAGGACGACTCACTGCCGAGCCTCTGGAGCCTCGCGCCCGACGTCGTCGTGCAGCTCGGGACGACGTCGAAGACGTTCTTCCCCGGCGTGCGGCTCGGGTGGGCCGTCGGGCCGGCGGAGATCTCCGCGCAGCTCGTCAACGCGAAGCAGAACACCGACCAGTGCGCGGGCGCGCTCGGGCAGCGGCTCTTCGAGGAGTACGTGCGCCGCGGCTGGATCGAGGAGCAGCTCGCGCAGTCGCGGGCGCTCTACCGGCGCAAGTCCGAGCGCATGCTCGACGCGCTCGATCGGTGGATGCCTTCCGGCACTTCGTGGACGACGCCGCACGGCGGGTTCTTCTCGTGGCTCACGCTTCCCGACGGCGTCGACTCGGCCGTGCTCGCGCAGCGTGCGGTCGAGAAGGGCGTCGGGATCGTCCCCGGCGGGCTCTTCTACGCCGACGGAAGCGGCGCGGACAAGGTGCGCCTGTCGTTCAGCATGGTCGACGAGCAGCAGATCGACGAGGGGATCGAGCTGCTCGCGTCGCTCGTTCGCGGGTAGGGCCCGACGACTCATCCGGTGCGAACGACGACCAGCTTGTCGGCGCCCGACTCCGCACCCCAGACCTCACCAGGTCGACCGAGAAGCTGGCGCACGGCTGCGCCCGAAGTCGGTAGCCGCACGACGAGGAACCGCGACGTTCGCGGGTCGAAGCGGACGATCGCGTTCGCGCCGAAGTCGGTGAGCCACACGACGTCGCGGTTGTCGACGTAGACCGCATACGGCTGGGCGTTCGTCCCCGGCAGCCGCCACTCGCGCCAGCGTCGCGCGCTCGGCTCGTAGCGCGCGACCCTGCCGGCGTTCCACTCACTCACCCAGATCCGCCCGCGCGAGTCCGACCAGACTCGGCGCGCGCCCTGGCCCCGCCTCGGCGGCTGGAGCACCGTTGCGCGGCCGGTGACGACGTTGATCCGCGCGATGTGGCTTCCCGCGAGCGACGCGTAGTAGACCGCGCCGGAAGGCGTCGTGGTGATGCCGTACGGACCCCCCCCGCGCGGCGCGGAGAACACGCGCACTCGCCCCGTGCGCGGATCGACGCTGCCGTACACGCCGCTCTGTCCCGTGAACCAGAGAGTCCCGCGCCGGTCGAACGTCGCGGTGTTGAGGTTCGCGTACCTCGAGGTCGGGAGCGGGAAGCGCCGGACCTGATGCGTGCCTGCGTCGACGCGGACGATCGCGTTCAACCCGCCGTCGGTGACCCACGCTGCGCCGTCGGGCCCGACGATCACGCCGTGCGGCGACGAGCCCGCGCCGAGCGGCACGCGACGAATCTGGCCGGTGCGCGGGTCGAGCCGGCCGAGTTCGCCGGTGTGCTGGCCCGTGTACCAGACGGTTCCGTCGCGCGCGGGCGCAACGTCGTGTGGGTGAGACCCGGCCGGGACCGGGTACTCGCGCACCGTGGGCCGATCCGGCGCGGCGGCGAGACCGCTACCGGCCCAACCGACGAGCGCGGCGAGCCCGAGCGTCGCGGCGGCCAGGAGTGCAGCCCCTGAACGCGTCACGCTCGAAGGCTAGCGACCTCATGGGGCGCCCACACTCGTTCGGGGTCATGCTCCGGCCAGCACGGGCCGTCCTCTCGCCACGCTCGTGCGCGCCGACCGCGAAGCGATGTGCTTCGCGATGTACTCGGCGTCCCTGCCGCTGCCCGGCAGCACGTCGGACGAGAATGAGTACTGGAAGACCAAGCCGAGGAAGTACAGCCCCGGCTCGGATTCGACGGCTCCGCGGTAGTGCTTCGGCTGCCCGTCGTCGCCGAACACCGGGAGGTCGATCCAGCCGAAGTCCGTGCGGAAGCCCGTGCACCAAACGACGTTGGCCACCTCGGCTACGCGATCGTCCTCGAGCACCGGCAGGCCGTCCCGCATGCCCACAACCCGTGGAACACGTTCGACGCCGGCCGCAAGAAGGTCTTTCAGCTTCGTCCGAATCAACGGGTCGCCGCTCGCGATCAGCTTCGGGCCCAGCTTCCGCCCGATCGGCGTATCGACCCTGAGCACGCGGTGGCCGAAGAAGCGGAAGACACGAAACCCGAGCCGTGCCGGCAGTGTGCCGTGGCGAACGGGGATCTGACCTGTGCTCGGACCGGACAGCAAGACACGATGTGTGCGCGAAAGCTCCAACCCGATCTCGGCTCCGGAGTTGCCTGCGCCGACCACGAGAACGTCGCCCTCCTGCAGCTGCGACGGAGAGACGTAGTCGCTGGAGTGCATCTGCACGATCCTGGGATCGAGCTCCGACGCGAAGACCGGCAGCTTCGGGATCTGGTGCGCCCCGGTTGCGACAACCACGTTCTCGGCCTGGAAGCGAACGTCGCCTGCGGAGATCTCGAACCCGCCGTCGGTCTTGGTGAGCCCGTCGACGCGGACGCCGGTTCGCACCGAGAGCTCGAACTGCTCGGCATAGTCCTCGAGGTAGTCAGCCATCTCGTCCTTCGTGGCGAACGACCAGGTAGTCATGGGGAGTCGCTTGCCCGGCAGCCTGCTGAAGTGAGCGGGAGTGAAGAGACGAAGCGAGTCCCAGCGCTTGCGCCAGGCATCGCCGACCCGCTCGTTCCCGTCCAGGATCACGAACTGCCGTCCACGCTTCGCCAGGTGATAACCGGCCGTCAGGCCGGCCTGCCCGCCGCCGACGATCACGGTCTCAAACCGCTCCGCCTGGTCCTCGTTGCGCATCGCTTTCCCTCCTTGGTGCGTCGGATCCATACCGAGCACGCTAGGAGTGCGAAACGGCGTCGGCATCGCACGGATCCACCAATTCGCCGCGGGGCGCGAGTGGTCATTTCTGACCACGCGAGAACTCAGAACATGGCGTTGTGCACGGGCCACAGCTCCCGCGCCGGGGGCGGGCCCATGAGCCCGAGAGCCCGAAGAGCCGGCATGAACCGCTCCTCGTAGAAGCGGTTCGCGTCCTCTTCGGAGATCCACACCTCGATCACGCGCCAGCCGCCGTTCGGGCTCGGCCCGGCAAAGTGGAAGACCCCGCCCGCGGGTTTCTCGACGCCCAGTTGCGCGCGAATCTGCTCGTAGACTTCCTGCGACCCCTCCGGGTTGTCGACCATCATCGCGATCGCCACGTGGTCCACCCTAGGAACGGGCCTGCCGGCCCCGCATCGCGTGGATCGACCACGCTGAAGCCGAAAGCGCGTGGTCATTTCTGACCACGCGATGCGTCACACGAGCTCGTGCTCGAACGCGAACGCGGTCGCCGCAGTTCGCGACGACACGCCGAGCTTGCCGAAGATGTTCTGCACATGCCGCGCGACGGTGTGCTGACTGACGACGAGCGCCGAGGCGATCTCGCGGTTCGTCTTTCCAGCCGCGACCAAGCGAAGCACTTCGAGCTCCCGCTCGCTCAACCCGTGCGTGTCACTCCGCACTGCGCTCGGCGTCAGCGAGCTCACCCGGGTCAGGTCCGGCATCGCACCCAACTCCTCGAACACGCTGCGCGCAGCGTCCAGTTCCAGCACGGCACTGTCTTCGTCGCCGAGCGCTCGGCAGGCAAGTCCGACGAGCACCCGCACACGCGCAGCCTCATACGGCGCATCGAGCTCCTCCCACACGTGCCACGCTCGGCGCAGCGAGGCGAGCGCGCCCTGAACATCACCCTCCGCGAGGCTTACCGCCCCCTCGACCTGTGAAGCGATCGCGCGCAGCATCGCGCTCTCGCTCGCCGCCGCGATCCCCGCGAGCTCGCTGGCAGCGCTGCGCGCCTCCACGACATCTCCGACCTCGAGCACGATCTCCACGTAGGCCGGAAGGATCCCCGCGCGGGGCATGGGCTCGCTCGTCTCACCGACGAGGCGTCGAATCGCCGCAGCGGCCGCCTCGTGATCGCCTTGTCGAAGCCGCAGCAGCGCAAGGCCGGGCTGCGGTTCGCGCCCGTACTTGCTCGCGTCGCGGTACGCAGCCTCGGACGCTTCGAAGTCACCTTGCAGGCGATGGAGCTCCCCTTGCTGGTAGAGCGCCTGCCCTGTTGCCGCGCGGTTCATCGCCTGCTCGCAGCGCTCCCGCGCGAGCTGCGCCTCCGAGAGCGCGTCGCGCCACTCACCGTGGAGCTGCATGATCCCCGCGCGATGTGCGAGACAGCGGCCGCTGAACGCGACCAGCTGCGGCTGCTCCTCACACCAACGGGCCAGGGCGTTGGTCCACTCGTGCGCGCGGCGCGGATCGTACGCCGCTTCACAGCCCGCGATCACGCCGCAGTACACGATGCCGGTGAAGATCGGCGAAACCTTGCCGGCGGTGACCGCGACCATCGCCTCGTCCAGGAGACGAAGTCCTTCGGAGATGCGCGCCTGGCTGATTCGGGCCAGGCCCTGCATGTGCACCGCAACCGCAAAGAGATCTGCGTCACCGAACCGCTCGCCGATCGCAGCGGCCGCGGTCGCAGTGTCGTACGCACCTTCGTAGTTCCCGCTCATCTCGGCCTGGATCGCGGCCGGGATCAGCAGATAGCCCTGCTCGACGCACTCTTTCCCCTCGCGCTCGACCAGTCGCTCGGCGCGGCCGAACCATCCCCCGGCTGAGCCGACCTCACCCCGGAGCGCCAGGTTCATCCCGAGCCAGAACGCGCAGCGCGCGGCGCCAAGCGACTCGCCCGCATCGATGAACAAGTCGTGAGCCCGCTCGAGGAAGGTGAGCAGCTCATCCATGCGGCCGACCATGGAGGCCGAGATCGCGAGCAGCACCACGTCGTCCGCCTCCAACGGCCTCGCTCGATCGGCGTTCGACAGAGCCGTGTAGGCATCCAGCCACGCCCGTGCCGCGTACGCCTCACGACCGGACTCGAGCTCACGGGCCCCATCGACCACGAGGGGATTGTCGCGCGTCTGAGCCTCTAGGACGAGGGCGCGCCGCGCGGGTCGTCCGCGACCAGCGGCTCCGCCGCCTTGATCTTGTCGACGATCACGTACTCGTCGGTCCACTCGACGGCGCGCTCGAGCTCGATCGTCTCGTGACCCGGGCGGACGACGAAGCGGTCGTCCTGCTCCCGGACCCTCTCGTACACGTCGAGCGGCACCCGGACTCGCTCGCCGCAGCCTCCCTCGACCCCGCACTCGCACATGAACTCCACGCCTCCGTCCGGCGACCACGCCTGCGCAGACTCCCCGAGCTGCGCGATCCGCTCGTTCACCTCGCGGAAGAGCGCCTCGTTTCGCGCCTGACGCTTGAACCGCTCCTCGAGCTCGTTCACGCCGCGCATCTAACCGCATACGGGGAGAGCTAGCGCCGCTCGGTCGCCAGGCGCAGGCCCAGCGACGACCAGAACGACGCCGACGACCGCGTCGAGCACGCGTCTGATCGCCGGACGGCGCAGGACGTCTCCCGCCCTGGCCACGGCCGCCGCGTACGCCGAGAGCCACACGAACGTCATCGCGCAGAACACGAGCCCGAGCCCGAGCAGCGCGCCGAACGACTCGCCCCCGAACTGCGGCAGCAGGCTCGTGAAGAAGACCGCCATCTTCGGGTTGCCGAGGTTGCTGAGCAGGCCCTGGCGAAACGCACGCGGCGCTCCGGCGCTCGCCGCCGCGCGCTCGACGCGGGCGCGCTTGCGCAGCGCGTCGCGAAGCGACTGGAGCCCCAGCACGACGAGGTAGGCCGCGCCCGCGAGCTTGATCGCCTGGAACACCGGCTCCGAAGCGGCGACGACGGCCGCGAGGCCGACGCTCGTCGCGAGCGTCCAGACGGCCTGCCCCGCCGACACGCCCGCGGCGGTCGCGATGCCGGCGCGCCGCGCACCCGCGAGCGTGTTCCTGATCGTCAGCGCCGTGTCCTGACCCGGCGTGACGATCACGACCGCTGCGACGACGAGGAACGCCAGCACGTCCATCCGCGCCGAGTCTAGGGTTCCGGCGTGGCGCTTCCGACGATCACCTGCGACGAGCTCCAGCGCAAGCTCGAGGGCGACGAGCGGCTCGTGATCGTCGACGCGCTCCCGCCGATGTCGTTCGCGCACTCGCACCTGCCCGGCGCGATCAACATGCCGCCCGAGCGGGTCGACCCGAAGCGGATCCCCGACCAGGACGCCGAGATCGTCGTGTACTGCGCGAACCCCGAGTGCGAGAGCTCGATCGACACCGCGAACCGCCTGCTCGCCCTCGGCTTCACGAACGTGCGCCACTATCCCGGCGGCAAGGACGAGTGGCGAGAACTCGGGCTTCCGCTCGAGCGCGCCGGGAAGCTGCTGGAGTAAAGCGGCCTCACCCGACGCGTGCTACCGTATGACCAAGATCAAGAGCGAGTCGGTTGTGCGCTTGTGCGCCTCTCTTACTTGTTCGTGGAGTGATGTAAGGAGGTGTTTTTATATGGCAAGCGGAACCGTTAAGTGGTTCAACGACAGCAAGGGATACGGGTTCATCGCCCCTGAGGATGGTGGCAAGGATCTCTTCGTCCACCACTCAAGCATCAGCGGCGACGGGTTCAAGACCCTCGCCGAAGGCGCGAAGGTCGAGTACGAGTCGCGCCAGGGCGACAAGGGCCCCGAGGCGACCAACGTCGTCCTCGCCTCCTCGTAAGAGGAGCGTGGAGTTCAGGCTGTGGCCGCTTCGGCGGCCACAGCCATCCGAATACCGAATACCGAAAGGCAGCCATCGCAGAGAAGGAAGCGAAGGTCGAGATGGAGGGCGAGGTCATCGAGGCTCTCCGCAACCGGATGTACCGGATCCAGCTCGACAACGGACATGAGACACTCGGCTACATGGCCGGGAAGATGAAGCGATACCGGATCCGGATCGGCCTCGGCGATCGCGTGAAGATCGAGCTGTCGCCGTACGACCTGGAGCGCGGCCGAATCGTCTACAGGCTTTCGTGAGGATGCTCAGCAAGAACCCTCGCGGGAAGATGCTCTGGTTCAACGAGGACAAGGGCCACGGCTACATCGAGACCGAAGAAGGCGAGCGCCTGTACGTCGAGGGCACCGGCTTCGTCGCCGACCCGCCCGAAGGCCCCGTCGCCGGGCTCGTCGTGGAGTTCCGAATCGTCGAAGGCCCCGGCGGACGCTTCGCCGAGTCCACGCGATTCGTCGAAGACATCTCGCCGCGCCGCGCCCGCAGGCGCGGCTCGCGTTAGCGACTCCCTGCTAAGAAGTCCGGCCGTGAACGGGTTCCCCCTCCCCGGGTCGAGCAACGCCGTGGTCGCCGTGCCGGCGCCGGGCGAAGGCGTCGGCTACTGGGCGGGATCGTCGAGCGCAGCGCTCGACGACGACGGCACGTTCGTCATCGCCTACCGCGTTCGCACCGGCGAGAAGGGACGAGGCTCGACGGTCGTCGCGCGCTCCGAGGACGGCGAACGGTTCACGACCGTCGCACAGATCGACCAGGCGCGCTTCGGCGCTGCGTCGATGGAGCGCCCGTCGCTCGTCCGCGCCGACAACGGCCGCTGGCGCATCTACGTCTGCGCCGCCACGCCGGCGCCGAGCAAGCACTGGTGGATCGACGTGCTCGAGGCCGACGACCCTGCCGAGCTTCGCCGACGCCGAGGCACGCACCGTCTTCCCCGGCGACGAGCACGTCGGCGTCAAGGACCCGCTCGTGCAACGCGTCGACGGCGGCTGGCGCGCGTGGATCTGCTGCCACCCGCTCGACGAGCCCGACGAGGAGGACCGCATGACGACGGCCTACGCGACGAGCGCCGACGGGCTCGAGTGGGAATGGCACGGAACCGTGATGACGCCTCGGCCCGGAACCTGGGACCAGCGCGGCGCCCGCGTGACCGCGGTTCTGCCCGACGGGCGCGTCGCCTACGACGGGCGCGCTTCCAAGGAGGAGAACTGGTTCGAGCGCATCGGGCTCGCGCAGCTCGAACCGGACGGTCACATCGAGCAGACATCCGACGACGCCGTCTACGACGCGCGCTACCTCGACGTCGTGCAGCTTCCCGGAGGCGGCTACCGCATCTACTACGAGGCGCGGCTGCCCGACGAGAGCCACGAGCTCCGGACCGAGCTCGTCGCACGCGGGCAGCGATCGGGTGGCGCTCGGCGTGGTACGTATCGAGGAGGCTGTCCGGCGACGTCTGCTTGACCACCTGGGCCAGCTTCCAGCCCAGGTTCACCGCATCCTGCACCCCGGTGTTGAGGCCCTGCCCGCCGACCGGAGAGTGGATGTGCGCCGCGTCGCCGGCCAGCAGGACTCGTCCCTCGCGGTAGGTCGCGGCCTGCCGAGTCATGTCGGTGAACCTGGAGATGAAGGTGGGACTGTGGATCCCGTAGTCGGTCCCGTAGACGGCGATGAGGCCCTCGCTGAGATCGCGCAGCGTGGGCTCGCTCGTGCCGACCTCGGACTCGGTCAGCATGACCCCGACCGTTCCCCCTTCTCGTAGACCACCTCGCCGTCCTTGATCTCGTACTCGACCTTGCCCAGGGCATGCATGCCCGAGGGAGTGCGGCGAATGCCCAACTCCGGCTCCTCGGTCATCTCGACCTGGGCGATCAGGCTGCTCGTGGTCGGATCCCACCCGGGGAACTCGATGCCCGCTTCCTTGCGGACCACGCTGCGTCCTCCGTCGCACCCGACGAGATAGTGCGCCCGCAGCAACCGGCCGTCGGAGAGCTCCACGTCGACGCCGGTGTCGTCCTGCGTGAAACCGGTGACCTCGGTACCAAAGTGGATCGGCACCTTCAGGTCGGCGACCCAGCCGGCCAGGATCCGCTCGATGTGGTTTTGCCACAAGCCGAGCCCGTAGGGATGCCTTGTTGGGAAGTCGCTGATATCCAAGCGGACGCTGGCGAATCCCGCGACCTGCGCGACCTGCCCCTCCGAGAGGAACCGATCGGCGATTCCGCGCTGATCGAGAACCTCGATGGTCCGTGCGTGAAGACCGCCTGCGCGCGAGCCGGGGCGCTCCTGCCCGGCGCGCCGCTCGAAAATCGCAACGTCGACTCCCGCCAACGCCAACTCGCCCGCCAGCATCAGCCCCGTCGGGCCGCCTCCGGCTATGACCACCGCATGCTCGTTCCCTAGTCGAGCAGGCCCGCGGCTCGAGCCGCTGCGATCGCCTCGAGCCGCGAGTGCGCGCCGAGCGCTGCGAGGACCGCGCGGACATGGTTGCGCACCGTCTCGCGAGCGATGTGCAGCTCCATCGCGATCTGATCCGTCGTCGCACCTCTCGCGAGCAGTCGGAGCACGTCGCGCTGGCGCGGGGTGAGCTTGACCGGCTTGGGCTCTGCCGGGAGCGGTGGGCTCGCGACGAGCACGAGCACGCCGACGACCTGGCCGTCCCGAACGAGCGGAACCGAGTTGACCTCGACCTGGACCGGGCCTCTGACCGAGTGCAGCTCGACGTCGTACTGCGTCGACGGAACGGTCCCGACGACCTTGCTCACGAAGGCCTCCTGCGCACGCCGGCGATCCCCGGGCGCAACGAACTCGTTGAAATGCGAGCCGCCGGCCTCGCCGATCACCCGCCGGTGCGCGTGGTTCTGCCAGAAGATCACGCCGTCGCGGTCGATCGCGTACGCCATGACGCCCACGTCCATCAGTGCGCGTTCGACGTCGGCCTCCAGACGCCCGCGCGCCGGCTCCACGCGCCTAGTCTCTCACCTCTGCTCGTCCTGGCGCACCCAGAGCGTGACCAGGCGTGCGACAAGCGTCACGAGGAAGACCTGACCGAACAGCGCCTCGAGCACGGTCAGCGCCTGCGGCAGCCCGACCGCGGGCGAGAGATCGCCGAAGCCGAGCGTCGTCAGCGCGACGAAGCTGAAGTAGAGGAACTCGGACTGCGGATGCGGCCCCGGCTGCGCGAAGAACGGCTCGCTGCGAAACTCGTTCACGGCGAGATAGACGAACGCGAACAGCAGGCCGACGAGCACGTACGCGCAGAGCGCGCCGAGCACCGTCTCCCGCGTGACCCGACGGTGCTTGAGGATCCGCCTCAAGGTGACGGGCAGCGTCGCGGTGACGAGCAGGCCGACGGGCAGCAGATACGTCAGCCCGACGACCGAGGTCGAGTTGACGATCAGCACGAGCGGCGCGAGGGCGACACACGCGCCGACCTGCAACCAGTGCCGCCGGCTGAGCCGGTGACCGGACTCCGGGTCGCTGATCGCGACGATCAGCGCGAGTGCGGCGAGCAGCGTGCTCCCGAGCGCGCCCCAGCGCTGGTCGTCGACGAGCTCGAGCAGGAAGAAGTTCGCCAGCAGCAGGACGAGCAGGCTGGCGTTGCTGTCGAGGATGCGGACCACGTCCCGCCTCCCAATGCTGCGGATCGCGGTCACGCCTCCATTATCCGCGGTCGACGTCGGTACGGCGCCCCCGAGTGCCGTCACACAAGACTCGAAGACGCCGTACGCGCCGTGATCGTCTTCGCTTCGAGCGCGCACGTCTGTAGCGCGTTTGGGTCAGTCCACCGCCGAGCACGTCGCGGGGGGCGACGTTGCTCGGCCGGCTTGGGGTAGTGGGCTGCTACCCAAATAGCCGCAGCT
Source organism: uncultured Actinomycetes bacterium (assembly GCA_963819225.1). GTDB lineage: Bacteria > Actinomycetota > Thermoleophilia > Gaiellales > Gaiellaceae > JACCTU01. The sequence goes on from CAWFVN010000031.1 coordinate 14,765, forward strand.
TGGGAGCCCGCGTCGGAGGCTAGGGAGGCCAGTCCCGACGCCACCATCGTTTCCACCGAGCGACGTGCGATTCCATGACCCGTCTGGGTCAATCGTCGAGGATGCCCTCCGCCCGCGCGATCGCGATCGCCTCGATGCGCGAGTGCACGTCCAGCTTCGCTCAGCATCGAGCGCACGTGGTTCCGGACGGTCTCGCGGGCGATGTGGAGCTCCTCGGCGATCTGGTCGGTCGACTCCCCCTCGGCGATCAGGCGGAGGATCTCCACCTCGCGAGGCGTCAGCTTCGGGTGCTTGGCCGCCCGCGCCGGCGTCTCCGCAGGGCGTGAGACGAGCCCGAAGACGCCGACGATTCGGTGCCCGCTGTGGAGCGGAGCCGAGCTGATCTCGATTCGGGCCTCGCTCCCGTCCGGCCGGAGGACGTGCACGCTCGCATCGGTCGAGGGGACGGTGCCGATGATCTTCTTGGTGAACTCGTCCTTCGCCCTGGGCCGGTCGGTGGCGGACACGACCTCGGTGAAGCGGCGCCCGCGGGCGTCCCCCACGAGCCGCTCCGCGGCGGGGTTCAGCCAGATGAGGATCCCCTCGGGGTCGATCACGTAGGCGGGCACGCTCACGCTTCCGAGCGCGCGCTCCACGCCTGCTCCGAGTCCCTTGGGGATCGGCCGCATCTCCTCGGATCCCTCCCCCCTTAACGCCAAGTCTGCCTCGATCCCACGGAATCTTTACGCCTGCCTGCGAGTCTGCGTCTAGAGACTCGGGAAGGTCAAGGAGCTGGGGCCGGGAATACCGCAGGAGCCCCCGGCGTTCCCTTTTGTACGGGGCAGTGCGCCCACGGCGCGCGCCTCCTCTCTACGAACGTAAGGAGTTGAACCGAACTGAGCACCCTGCTTGAAGCACCGTTTCAGGCGCTCCTGGACGAAGCCGAGGAGCGTGGACAGATCGACGAGGCCGCGATCGAGGCGTTCGCGGTCGAGCACGACCTCGATGAAGACGAGGTCGCTGCGCTGCGCGCTGAGCTCGATTCCCGCGACGTCGAGATCCTCACCCCGGCTCCCGCCGAGGAAGTCGTCTATGAGGCTGGGCCGACCACCGGCACGGCCGACGCGCTGACCCTGTTCATGAACCGGGCCGGCAAGTACCAGCTGCTCACGGCGGCCGAAGAGGTCGCGCTCGCGAAGCGGATCGAGCGCGGCGACGCTGCTGCCAAGGAGCTGATGATCAACTCGAACCTCCGCCTCGTGGTCTCGATCGCGAAGCGCTACCAGGGCCACGGCCTGAGCCTGCTCGACCTGATCCAGGACGGCGTGATCGGCCTGAACCGCGCAGTCGAGAAGTTCGACTGGCGGCGCGGGTTCAAGTTCTCGACCTACGCGACCTGGTGGATCCGCCAGGCCTGCCAGCGCGCGGTCTCGAACCAGTCCACCGTGATCCGCGTCCCCGTGCACGTGCACGAGCGGCGCGTGAAGATCTCACGCGAGCGCGGGAAGCTCGAGGCCAAGCTCGGCCGCGACCCGACTCGCGAGGAGCTCGCCGAGGCGACGCAGCTGCCGCTGCAGCACGTCGAGGAGGCACTCGACGCGGCGCAGGCCAACGTCTCGCTGAACCAGACGGTCGGCGGCGACAACGACGGCGAGCTCGGCGACCTGTTCGCCGACCAGACGTCGGCCGACCCGTCCGACGAGGCCGCGGACTCGTACCGTCGCCACCTCGTGCGCAAGGCGGTCGGAAGGCTGCCCGAGCGCGAGGCGCGCATCGTGTCGCTCCGCTTCGGGCTCGACGGCGAGCCGCAGTCGCTCGAGGCGATCGGCAAGGAGGTCGGGCTGACGCGCGAGCGTGTGCGGCAGCTCGAGACCCAGGCCTTCGCACGTCTGCAGAACGAGCTGGCCGGCATCGCCGACGAGCTCGCAGACGCGGCGTAGGAGCGCTCGTTACCGGAGGCCCGGCAGCCGCGAGGCGCCGGGCCTTCTGGCTTTCAGGAAAGCGACGCGCGGCCCTCGGGCTGCGCGGCGGCGAGCGCCTGCTCGTAGAGCAGGGTGACCACGGCGGAGTAGGACAAGCCCCACGCCGCGAGGCGGTCGTTCCCGCGATCGGCGAAGGCCGAGTACGCCTTCCCGGACTCGCGGACGTCGACGAACCACCCGGACAGGTCGAGGGTTTGCAGCAGCATGGCGCTGCTCACAGGTCTGGCCGCAGAAGCCACAGGAGCCGACTCAGGGTTGCCCAAGCCGGCTCCGTGTGCATCACCCGTTCGGGCGAAAAGCGCGCTACGGGATGTAGGCCAGGTCCTCCCAGACCATCGACGTCGGGGTCTCGAAGAACGGGCCGGCGAGGCCGTCCGGGTCGATCGTCGTCGCGCCGTCCGTCGCGAAGAACGTCGCCATCTGCGCCTGGCCCATCAGCGCGTACGCGCCCGCCGATGCGCTCGCGATGTTCGTGATGAAGCGCGTGCGGGTTCTTCGGCACCGCCGGGTTCGCCGCGAACGCGAGGTCGTTGCGGTACACGGTCGTGCGGAGCGCCAGGCCGCCCGCGCGGATGATCGCGCTCGTCGTCGGGTTCGGCACGGTCTGGTCGCCGCGCGCGAACTGGAGGATGATCGGGTTCGTCAGGTGCGGCGCGTACGCGGCCGGGTTCGCCGACTGCTGCGCCCACTCGGTCCAGTCGATCACCTGCTGGATCGCGGACGCGCCGGGAACCGTGTCGACGAGGAGCGGCAGGTTGCGGAGCGGGATGTTCTCGTTGAAGTTCGTGAACGACGCGTTCGGCACCGCGTTGTAGAGCGACCGGAACCCGCGAGAGGAGCGAGAGGCCCACGAGGATCCGGAAGCTCGGCGAGAGCCGAGCGATCTCGATGATCGGGCCGCCGGGCACGTTCACGACACCCGCGCGAAGCGCAGGCTCGACGCCGAGCAACGGCGTGCCGTAGATCCCGCCGAACGACTGGCCGCCGTAGTAGAGCCTCGACGTGCTGAGGTCAGTCGTGCCGTCGCCGTCGACGTCGACGCCCGCCTGGAGCTGCCGGACGAGCTGCATGATGTCGACGACGGTCTGGCGCAGCCCGTCGCGGTTGCCGATCAGCGTCTGCGGAGCGGCGGCGTTGACTCCCTCCGTGGAGTCGAACGTGCCGCTGCCGTTCTGGTCGATCGCGCGGCCGCCGGCCGGCAGCGTCACCGTGCCCGTCGGCGTCGTCACGACGTACGTCCCGTGCCGGGCCGAAGCCGTGGCCGACGACGTTGATCGCGACCGTCGCGATGCCCGCGTTCGCGAGCGACGACGCGATCGCCCACGGCGCGCCGTTCCGGCTGTCGCCGAAGCCGTGGCCGAAGATCGCGACCGGCCAGCCGCCCGCCGGCTTCGTCCCGGAGGGCGTGAAGAGCGTCAGGCCGATCGTGTTCGTCGAGAGCGGCGCCGGGCGTGCCGGTCGCCGTCCCGTAGGCGCGGGATCACCTTGCTCGCGTTCTCGTAGTCGGGCGAGGCGTACGACCCGAACGCGACCGACGCGACCTTCCCAGGGAAGACGGAGAGCGCAGCGAGCGAGAGGTTGGTCGGCGAGAAGGTCGACGTGCCGATCTGCCGACGCCACGAGATCGAGGTCAACGACGAGAGCGGGAAGACCGTTCGCACGCCACCAGCGCCGAGCGTGAACGACACTGGCCCCGGCGCCGACGCCTGGATCTGCGCGCGGATCTTCTTCGAGATCGCGGTGATCGTCTGCGTCGTGAAGAGGCTCGCCGCGGCGATGTCATCGGACTGCACGCCGACGGCACGCGCCATCGACAGACCGTCGAGCAGCGCCTTGCGGTACGCCTTCAGCGCCGGGTCCTTCGTCTGGCCGAAGTTCAGGTCGTGCCGGAAGGTCGTCGTGTCGAGCGGCGCGCCGTCCGCGTCGTGGACGCCGTTCGTCACGACGAGCAGATAGGTCGAGCTCTGGTCGAGCTGCTGGTCGCTTTCGAAGTGCAGCGTGTTGGCCGCGGGCTCCCACACCACCTGGTTGATCCCGACGACGTGGTAGCCGGGCCCGACGAGGAAGATGTTGTCGCTCGTGGCGGTCGCGAGGTCGATCGGGCCCGAGAACGGGACCGAGATCCGCGGCTGGATGTTGAACCCGTCGAGCGTGTTCAGAACGTCGATGTCGGCGCAGTCAGACGGCCGGACGGCGCAGTTCGGCTTCTCGAGGTCGACGCGGAGGCCGGTCGCCTGCGTCGCGTCCGGCGTCGAGTAGAGGTTGCTCGGGAAGGGCTGGCCCGCCGAGGCGGCGAGCGCGGCTGTGGGCAGGACGAGCGCGAGGACTGCGAGCAGCGCCGCGCGGCGGAGAATACGCAAGGGAGCCCCCTCCTTGGAAGACTGGTCCGGCCGACGCTACTCCTCTCCTGAGCGCCCGGCAACGAGGGTCGGTCGGCCCCCGATTCTTTACCGGTTTCCCAGCATCTTCTTAGGGAGGCCGCTGATACTGCGTCCGGATGACGTCTCGGCGCCGGTGTGCCACCCTCCTCGTCGCCCTCGTGGCTGCCTTGGCCCTCGCGACAGCCGCCGGCGCCGAGATCGTCACCAGGGCCGACACCGAGGGCCGCACGATCACCTTCGACGTCCAGGCGCCGAGCGTCGACGTCGACTGGTACGCCGCGGTGCTCCGGGCCGCCGCCCACGGCGACGAGATCTCCCGCGTGACGATCCGGATCGTCCGCGAAGAGGACGTTCCGGCGCTCTGCGGCGCCGCCGCGGCCGCCTGCTACTCGCCGGGCAGGAACGGCGGGAGGATGGTCGTCCCCGCCGGCAAGGACCTGAGGGTCGCAGCGACGTTCCTGCACGAGTACGGGCACCACCTCGACCGCTCGTGGAGCGTGGACGGCGTGCCCGAGCTGAACGGGACGCCCGTGTGGTGGCAGCTTCGCGGCATGGCCGCGCTCGCTGCGCAGGGCGCCGTCGCCTTCGACTACTCGCGCGGCTGGAACCGCAGCGTCGGCGAGATCTTCGCCGAGGACTACGCCTGGATCCACATCCCGTACCAGCACGCGATCCCGTGGCTCTCGCCGCCCGACGAGGCGCTTCGCACCGCGCTGTTCGCGGAGCTCGGCGGCCAGCCGGCGGCGCAGCTGCCCGAGATCCCCGCGGCGGGCCCGCTCGTGATCAACCGGAGCGGCACGCTCGCGGCCAAGCGCTCACAGGTCGTTCCGTTCGGCCTGCTCGGGCCCGGTCGACGCGTCACGCTGACGGCCACGGTGAACAAGGCGACCCGCGCCGGGACCCGCGCCCGGATGGACGTCACGTGCAACGGCACTCGCGTCGCCACCCAGCTGTTCACGAAGGGCCGCTCGACGCGCACGATCAACGTCCCGAACCTCGGCCCCGGCGAGTGCAGCGCGCGGCTCGTCAGCACGACGGGCGTTCGGCTGACGTACACGCTTCGCCTGCGGCTCGCGATCGAGACCTAAGCCAGTATCTTCACGGCGTGTGCTTCGAGCTCGACTCGTCGCCGCCGATCCCGGTGATCCGCGGCGCAGCCGTCTCTCACGAGGACCTGGTCCTCGAGGGTCGCGACGGCAACCGCTTTGCGGCGTTCGGCGCGTACCCGGACCAGGCGACGGGAATCGGGATCGTCGTGCTCCCGGACGTCCGCGGGCTCTACCGCTTCTACGAGGAGCTCGCGCTCCGCTTCGCCGAGCGCGGCTACACCGCGATCGCGTTCGACTACTTCGGCCGGACCGCGGGCGTCGGCAAGCGCGACGACGACTTCGACTACATGGAGCACGCGCGCCAGACGAAGTCCGAAACCGTCCAGACGGACCTCGCGGCGGTCGTGGCGAAGCTGCGCGAGACCTGCAGCGTCATCTTCACGGTCGGCTTCTGCGCCGGCGGGCGCCACTCGTGGATCGCCGCCGCCAGCGGCCACGACCTCCACGGCGCGATCGGGTTCTACGGGCGTCCCGGCACGGGCCAGGACGGTTCGCCGGAGCGATCGACCTGGCAGGCGAGATGCAGGCGCCGATCCTCGGGCTGATGGGCGGCGACGACCCGATGATCCCGCCGGAGGACGTCTCGGCGTTCGAGCAGGCGCTGGAGGAGGCAGGCGTCGAGCACGAGCTCGTGACGTACCCGGGCGCGCCGCACAGCTTCTTCGACCGCAAGCAGGCGGAGTTCGCCGACGCTTCCGAGGACGCGTGGAACCGCGTCCTCGCGTTCATCAAGCGGTACGCGATCCCGCGTTAGCAGAGGCGCGAAGCGCCTGCGCGTCCTGCTCGCCGAGCTCCCACTCGCCCGCAGCGGCGTTCGCGCGCACCTGCTCGGGCTTCGTCGCCCCGGCGATCACCGACGAGACCGCGGGCTGGGCGAGCAGTCCCGCGAACCCAAGGTCGAGCAGCGTGTGACCGCGCTCCTTCGCGAACGCCTCGAGCGCCTCGAGCTCGTCGAAGACCTCGTCGGTGAGACGCTCGGGCCGCATCGCGAGACGCGTGCCGGCCGGGGCGGGCTCGCCTCGGCGGTACTTGCCGGTGAGCAGGCCGCTCGCGAGCGGGAAGTACGGGAGCACGCCGATCCCGAGCCGCTCGCAGACCGGCAGCAGCTCCTGCTCCGCGCCGCGCTCGAGCAGCGAGTACTCGTTCTGGGCGCTGACGAGCGGATGCAACGAGCTCGAGCGCGCGAACGCGTCCGCCTGCTCGATCTGCTCGGGCTCGAAGTTCGACGATCCGATGAAGCGCACCTTGCCCTCGTCGACGAGCTCGCTCATCGCGCCGATCGTCTCCTCGATCGGCGTCACCCCGTCGGGCCGGTGGTACTGGTACAGGTCGATCACGTCGGTGCGGAGGCGCTTCAGCGACGCGTCGATCGCCGTGCGCACGTACTCGCGCGAGCCGCGGTTCGGCGGCGCGTCGTCGGTCATCGCGTGCCCGAACTTCGTGGCGAGCACGACGCGGTCGCGACGCCCCTCGAGCGCCTTGCCGAGCAGGTCCTCGCTGCCGCCCCGGTTGCCGTAGACGTCCGCGGTGTCGAAGAGCGTGATGCCCACCTCGAGCGCGGCGTCCACGACCGCGCGCGTGCCCTGCTCGTCGACGCGCGAGCCGAAGTTGTTGCAGCCGAGCCCGACGACGGAGACGTCGGGACCGCCGGTGCCGAGCGAGCGGGTCCGCATGGCCCGGCAGCGTAGCTAGCAGCTGAGCTGTGGAGGCTCCGGCTCGGGGCTGACGTCGTGCTCTTCGAGGGCGTCGAGGTACAGCTTGATCTCGTTGATCTCCTCGATCAGCTCGCGGACTCTGGTGTCGAGTTGTTTCTGTGCTGGATACATGGTCCTCTCTCGACGCAGCGAGGGCACCAGCTTTCTTCCCGGCTCAGCGCACGACCTTGCCCGGGTTCAGGATCCCCTTGGGGTCGAACGCGTCCTTCACCGCCCGGAGGTACGGCAGCAGGTCGCCGTGCTCGCGCTCGAGGTAGTCGAGCTTGCCGAGGCCGATCCCGTGCTCCCCGGTCGAGGTGCCGCCCCGCTCGAGCGCCCAGTCCACGAGCTCGGCGTAGAGCGCCCGCGCGGCGCCGACCTCGGCCGCGTCCTCCGGGTCGACCATCAGCGCCAGGTGGAAGTTTCCGTCCGCGGCGTGCGCGATCACTGCGGCGGGAATGCCCCGCCGGTCGGCGCACGCGCGGCCGTGTTCCACCGCGTCAGGGAGGACCGAGAGCGGGACGCAGACGTCCGTCGCGAACCAGCGCTTGCCCGGAGCGGCCGCGGCGACCGCAAACGCGGCGTTGTGCCTCGCGTCCCACAACTGCGTGCGCGCCTCGGCCGCCGTCACTGCCTCGAAGGCGGTCACGTTCTCCCAGCCGCAGACCTCGCGCGTGGACGCGACCTCTTCGTCGCCTCCGTCGAGCTCGACGAAGAGGCTCGGCGTTTCCTCGTACGACGTTCCCTTGTACGCGTTCACCGCCCGGAGCGTCGCCTCGTCGAGCAGCTCGCAGCGCGTGACCGTCAAGCCGGCGCCGACGAGCGCCACGGCGGATCGGCAGGCGGAGCCGACGTCCGGGAACGCGGCGCGGATCGCGACCGGTCGCTCGGGCAGTCCGTGCAGGCGCAGCGTGAGCTCGGTGATCACGCCGAGCGTTCCCTCCGAGCCGACGAAGAGCGAGCGCAGGTCGTAGCCCGCGGACGTCTTGACCGTGCGCGAGCCCGGGCGGATCACCGTTCCGTCGGCGAGCACGACCTCGAGCGCGAGCACGTGCGCGCGCATGCCGCCGTAGCGCACGGTCGTCGTGCCGCTCGCGTTGGTCGCGGCCATCCCGCCGAGCGAGGCGTCCGCACCTGGGTCGACGGGGAACCACAGCCCGTGCTCGGCGACCGCGGCGTTCAGCTCGCTGCGGAGCACGCCCGGCTGCGCGCGCGCCTGCAGGTCGCCGGGGAGCACCTCGAGCACGCGGTTCAGGCGCGCGAGGTCGAGCGTGAACGCGCCGTCGGCCGGGATCACGTGGCCTTCGAGCGACGTCCCGGCGCCGAAGGGAACGACGGGGACGCCGTGCTCGTTCGCCCACGCGAGCACGCGGGAGACGTCCTCGGTCGACTCGGGGAAGACGACCGCCACGGGCGCGCGCCGCGGGTGATAGCTCAGGTCGCCCGCGTGCAGGTCGAGCACCGACTCGCTCGTCGAGACCTTTCGCGTCCCCGAGCAGCGCGCGGAGCTCGTCGGCGACCTGCATCAGTGCTCGACCAGCTGCGGCCACGCCGACGCGGGAAGCTTCGCGAGGAGCCGGTAGCGGCTGTCGCCCGAGCGGCACGAAGATCGCCGCGTCGCCCTCCTCGATCTGGACCTCCGTCGCCGCCTGGAGGTTCGCGATGTGCCCGACGATCACGGTGTTCTCTCCGTCGGGGGGCTTCGTCGCCGAGCAGCCGGCGCAGCGCGCGGACGCGGCCCGTGTACGTCCCGACCATCTCCGCCGGGATTCCCGTCAGCGCGGGGACGATCGTTGCCCGGCCGAACGCGAGCTGCGCGGTCTCGCGCGTGCGGCAGTACCCGCTCGAGAGCACGTCGCCGAGCGGGAGCTCGAGCGCGCGCCAGGCTTCGCCGATCGAGCGCGCCTGAGCCCGGCCCGCGTCGTTCAGATTGCGCTGTCCGTCGCAGTCGGTCAACGGGACGCCGAGGCGGTCCTTCTGGGAGTGGTCGGTCTCGGCATGCCGAAGGAAGACCACGTAGCCGCCGTCTCGCAGGCGGTCGACGACCTCGAGCGGGCCGGTCGGGCGGGCCGCTTCGTCAGCTCCACCGCAGCCGGCGAGCGCGCCGAGAAGCGCGAGGGCGAGCAGCGCGCGCACGTCGCTGAGCATAGAGCCCGCACGCGGGGGTACACAGCACTCGTGGCCCTCCTCGACCGTGTCTCCATCCACGGCTTCCGCAGCGCGCGCGACGTCGAGCTCGCGCCGCAGCGGATCTGCGCGCTCGTCGGCGAGGCCTCCGGCGGCAAGTCGACCGTGCTCACGGCGATCTGGATGCTGCTCGAGTCCGGTGCGCCGGTTCCCAACGCGAGCGACGTCACGCAAGGGGCGAACAGCGGCCGGATCCGGCTCGAGGCGTTCGCGGGAGACAAGACGTTCTTCCTCGACGCCCGCCCGCCCGCGACCCTGAACCTGAACCGGGAGGGCGCGCCGCCGGTCGTCTTCCTGCCCACGGCTCGCGTCGCGGCGGCGACCTCGTCTCCGTCGCCACGCACCCGCGGGCCGCGAGGCCGGTCGAGCTGATCCACTCGGCGACCGACCTGAGCGGCGCCGTCGAGCGCCTCGTCGAGGCGCGCGTGCGCGGGCTCGTCGTGCTGATCGAGGAGCCCGAGCTCTACCTCAGCCCGCAGGCCCAGCGGCACGTCTACCGCCTGCTTCGATCGCTCGCCGAGCGCGGCAACCAGGTGCTCTACTCGACGCACGCGTCGACGTTCCTCAGCGTCGCGCACCTCGACGAGCTCGCGCTCGTGCGACAGGGGAACGCGGCGGGCATGGCGCTCCTGCAGCCGGAGCCGCTTCCGTCGGACGAGAGCTTCCGCGCGCTCGCGGAGTTCGACGCGGAGCGCGCCGAGATGTTCCTCTCGCGCGCCGTGCTGCTCGTGGAAGGCTTGACCGAGAAGCTCGCACTGCCGTTCGTGTTCGAGGCGCTCGGCTACGAGCCCGACAGCGAAGGGATCCTCGTCCTCGAGACGGGCGGCAAGGCCAACATGCCGCTCTTCGCGCGGATCTGCAACGAGTGCGGGATCCCGTACGTCGTCCTGCACGACCGCGACGCGCCGCGCGGCAAGCCGCCGAACGAGTCCGAGCGCGTGACGAACCAGGCGATCGCCGACGTCGCCGGGCGCGCGCGCGTCGTCCAGCTCGCGCCGGACTTCGAGAGCGTGATCGGGCTGAAGCCGCGCAGCCGCCGCAGCCGCAAGCCGGAACGCGCCTACCGGCGCTTCAGCGGCGGCCGCCCCGTGCCGGAGGAGCTCGTCGAGGCGGTCGAGCGCGTCGTCGCGGCCGCGCGCGGCGAGCGCCGTAAGCGCTAGCCGCTGCGAAACACGCTGCCGAGCGCGCCGGGCAGCCGGCGGCGCGACGTCCTGAGCGCCTCGTGGAGCGCGGCTGACGCGTTCTCGTGCACTCCCTCGCCGTGTCCCGTGAGGACGTGCTCCGGATAGACCCGCCGAAGCGCGCGGGGCGGCCGGAGGCGCAGGAGCGGGTGCACGCCGAGACGCTCGCCCGGCGCGCAGAAGAACGCGATCGTCCCGAGCGCGTCCGCGCAGACGAGCACGCGCGGCTCGGGCCACCAGAGCGCGACCTCGCGCCAGAAGCGGTTTCGCGAGATGCGAAGGAACTCGAACGGCGCACCGTCGAGCTTTCCCGTCGGGACGACGTGGTGCGGTACGCCGAGGCGCTCGGCGACCGCCGCACAGTCGCGGTCGTGGCGATCGAGCAACTGCAGCACGCCGCGCGGCTCTCCGAGCGCCCGCGCACGCTCCTCCGCGTCGCTCCAGGCGACGGGGTCGATCACCCACACGCCGCCGTCGGCGACGAGCGCGTGCGACGTGCGCTGCATCGCGCTCGTCGTCGTGCCACCCGAACCCGAAGTCCTGCTCGTCGCAGAAGCGCACGCGGCTATTCGCGAAGCTCGCGCTCGAGCGGCAACGCGTACCAGAACGTCACGATCACGCCGATGACGAGCGCCGCCAGCAACGCCGGCACGGGTGACTTGAAGAGAAAGTCGGTGACGAAGAAGAGGGCGCAGGGCATCGCGATCGCGACGCAGACCGTGCCGGCGAGCGCGAGCCGGTTCGCGAGGCGGAGCATCGCGTCCTTGTCCTGGTCGCGCCAGCGGATGCGGTGGTACGGCGTCGGAGCGATCAGGAGCGCCGAGCCGAGCGCGGTGAACGTGAGCGCGACGATGTAGGCGTACTTCTGGAGGTCGTTGATCATCTCGAACCGCTGGGAGAACGGCACGATGAGCAGGAACGCGAACAGCACCTGCACACCGGGGAGCGTGACGCGGAGCTCGTTCAGGAGCTCGATCAGCTCGCGGTCGAGATCCTCCTTCGACTTCTGCTCGGCCACGCCGGGACTCTACGGAGCGAGACGCTCGACGAGCCAGGTCGTACCGTCGCGGCGGTAGCGCAGACGGTCGTGCAGGCGGTCCTCCCGGTGCTGCCAGAACTCCCACGTCGCGGGGGCGAGCCGGTAGCCGCCCCAGCTCTCGGGACGCGGCGGGTCGTCGCCGTGCCGGCCGCGCAGCTCGGCGACACGGCGTTCGAGCTCCGCCCGGTCGGCGACGACCGCGCTCTGCGGCGAGGCGGCGGCGCTCAGCCGGCTTCCGGCGGGGCGGGTCGCGAAGTACGCGTCCGACTCGGCCGGGTCGAGGCGGGTCACGTCGCCCTCGACGCGGACCTGCCTGCCCGAGCCGGGCCAGTAGGCGAGGAGCGCGGCCCGCGGGTTCGCCGCGAGCTCGGCGCCCTTGCGGCTGTCGTAGTTGCTGAAGAACGTCAGCCCCCGCTCGTCGGCTCCCTTCAGCAGGACCATGCGGAGCGACGGCGCGCCGTCGGGCGTCGCGGTCGCGAGCGCGACGGCGCCGAGCTCCTCGCCGGCCTCGTCGCGCCAGCGCGCGAACTGGCGCAGCGGGTCGGCGTCGACCTGGTCCTCGAGCAACTCCACGACGCGAGCGTAGGTACCGGGGCGGCCGTGAGCGAAGGTACGGCCGCCCACGTACCGCCGCAGGTGGTCGTGTCAGACCTTGACACGACGTAATGGTAAGCGTACACTTACGTAAGTGGTAACTTACGCAACCGCGATGGACGCGCTCGGGGACGGCACACGTCGCCTGATCCTCGAGCGGCTGCGGGGCGGGCCGCGAGCCGTGGGCGAGCTCGCGGCCGAGCTGCCGGTGAGCCGGCCCGCCGTCTCGCAGCACCTGCGCGTCCTGAAGGAGGCCGGGCTCGTGACCGAGCGCAGGAACGGCACGCGACGCCTCTACCGGGTCGACACCGACGGCCTGGCCGAGGTGCGCGACTATCTCGAGAGCTTCTGGACCGACGTGCTGGCCGCCTTCGAGGCTGCTGCGGAGGCCGAGGCGGAGAAGGAGGACGAATGACGATGCACGCGACCGAGACCGACGCGATCCGCAAGACGGTGACCGTCCCGCTTCCGGTGGAGAAGGCGTTCAACCTCTTCACCGCCGGGATCGACACGTGGTGGCCGTTCGAGTCGCACTCGATCGGCGGCGAGAAGACCGAGTCGGCGGTCTTCGACGTCGAGGCGAAGCGCCTGTACGAGCGCCAAGCCGACGGGTCGGAGCACGACTGGGCCGACATCGTGGCCTGGGAGCCCCCGAACCGGTTCCTGCTCAACTGGCGCGTCAACCCGACGCGGCCCGAGACGGAGCTCGAGGTGCGGTTCGCCGCAGACGGCGACGCGACCCGCGTCGAGCTCGAGCACCGCGGCTGGGAGAAGCCCGAAGAGCGGACGAGCTACGACGAGGGCTGGGACGTCGTGCTCGGCAAGCTCGTCGACGCGACCTAGGCTCGCTCGCGGAGCAGGGCTGCGACCTCGTCGTGGCCCTGCTCCTCCGCGATCGCGAGCGCGGTGCGGCCGTCCTCGGTCGACGGGTCGACCTCCGCGCCGTGGTCGAGCAGGTCGCGCGCCATCGCCGCGTCGCCGTTCTGCGCGGCGGCGTGGAGCGCCGTGAAGCCGCCGTTCTGACGAGCGTTCGCGTCGGCGCCGGCAGCGAGCAGGAGGTGGACGATCTCGGCCGAGCCTCCCGCGGCGGCGCTGTGCAGCGGCGTGACGTTGCCGAACGTCGGCGAGACTGCGTGGACGTCCGCGCCGTGGTCGACGAGCAGGCGCGCGGTCTCGGGCTGCGCGAAGAACGCTGCGAAGTGGAGCGCGGTGGCGTCGTCGGGCGAGCGTGCGTCGACGAGCGACGGATCGTCGTGGAGCAGGTCGTGAAGCGTGTCGGCGTCGCCGAGCGTCGCGGCCTCGAACACGTCGAGCTCGGCGCGCGCCTCGCGAATCGCCGCCGTCGCCTCGTGCGCGCCGTGGTAGCGCGAGAGCATGAGCGCGGAGACGCCGTTCTCGTCGCGTGCGTCGGCGAGGCTCGGGTCGGCGGCGAGCAGCTCGCGCACGCGTGCGCCGTTTCCGTCCTTGATCGCCGCGAGGAAGCTCGTCCCGCACGGCGAGAAGGCTAGTACGTCACCAGCGGAACAGGTCGCGTTCCGCAGGCATCACGAGCTCGCTCGCGCGTGCCCTCCCCCGCGACGTCGAGGCCGCGGACGACCGCGACGGGAATCCCGTCGGCCTTGCCCATCACGAGCTGCGCCGCGCTCGCGAGCTCGTCGGCGATCGCGATCTGCGTCGACTTGAGCTCGTAGCCGATGCGGTCGCGCGTGCCGCGGAGGTCTTCCATCACGCGGATGCCTGCCGCGCCGAGCGCGACATCGATCGGTCCCCTGCCGCCACGGGCGTCCGAACGAGTCGCTGACGATCACGCCGACGTTCGCGCCCGTCAGCTCGCGCACGCGTTCACGGATCTGCGCCGCGGACGCATCGGGGTCGAGCGGCAGGAGCACGAGCGTCCCCGGCTCCGGCGCGTTCGAGGCGTCGACTCCGGCCGACGCGCAGATGAAGCCGTGGCGCGTCTCGACGATCAGCAGCGGCGGGCGGACGCGGACGATCTCGACCGCCTCGCGGAGGATCGCCTCGGTGCGGCGAGGATCCTCGCCTTCACCCGCCAGCTCGAGCGCGCGCTCCGAGGGCTCGAGGTCGTCGAGCCTGACGACGCGCCCCTCGGCCTTCGACACTGCCTTCTGCGCGACGACGAGCACGTCTCCGTCCTCGAGCGTCACGCGGTCGGTGACGAGCGCGGCGAGGTCGTCGCCCTCGCGGATCTCGGGGAGACCCGTGACGGGGAAGATCCTCAAATGCCGGTGAGCCGGATCCCGGCGTGCGCCTTGTAGCGCTTGTTGACCGCGACGATCACGCCCGTCAGGCCCTCGAGCGCGCGCGCGTTTCGGAGCCTGCCCGCATCGATCGCGCGGCCGGCGACGGCGCGGCCCGCGAGCTCGAGCGCGAGCGCCTTCGCGTCGTCGTCGTCGCCGCAGACGAGTGCGTCCTGCTCTTCGCCGATCGTGCTCGCCGCGACGGTGTGCAGACCCGCGGTGACGGGCGCGTCGAGCTGATCGGCGATCCGCTCGGCGAGCGAACGCTCGCCCTTCACGGTGAGCTCGCTCGCGACGGAGAGCACCGGCGTCGTGCCGATCGCAGCGCGCAAGTTCTCGCGCGATGTCGACCAGCCCGTCCGCGTCGCACGCGAGCACGACGAGGTCGACCCCTGCGACGGAGTCCGCGTTGCTCGCGCCCTGCACGCCGAGCTCGGCACCGGCGGCCACGTCCGCGCTCGGCGTCGCGCGAGCCGATGACGACCTCGTCACCCTGCTCGGCGAGCCGGCGCGCGAGCGCGGTGCCGAACTTGCCCGTTCCCCCGACGATGGCGACCTTCACGCGGCCAGCACCGCCTCGGCCAGGCGGCGCCGGGCGTCGGCGTCGGACATCAGCGTCTTCGTGACGACGGGCCGCACGGCCAGATTCTCCACGTCGTGGGCGTCGGCCTCGTCGAGAACGAGCGCGTCGATCAACCCGGCGTAGCAGGAGGCGACGTGTGCGGGGCTCGTCCCGCCTGCGAGCCGGGCGAGCATGCGGTCGGCCGGGCCCTTGACCGCGCGGCCCCCGATCAGCGGGCTGACGGCCACGACGGGTGCGGTGCGCGAGCGCAACGCCGCCTCGAGCTCGGCGACGGCGAGGATCGGGCCGATGCTGACGTAGGGGTTGCTCGGCGCGATCAGGATCAGCTCGGCGTCGCGCAGCGCTTCCACCGCGCCCGGCGCGGGCGTCGCGGCGTCCGCGCCGACGTAGCGGACGGCGTCGACCTCGTCGCGATGCCCTCGCGCGACGAACCACTCCTGGAAGTGGAAGCTGCCCGCCGGCGTGTCGAGCCAGGTGCGGAGCTCGTCGTCGGTCGCGGGGAGCAGCGTCAGCTCGAGGCCCGCGCGCTCGACGAGCTGCGCGGTGACCGCGGAGAGAGGCGTGCCGGCGCGGAGCAGCTCCGTGCGGACGAGGTGCAGGCCGAGGTCGCGGTCGCCGAGCCGGAACCAGTCGACGCCGCCGAACGCGGCGGCCGACTCGAGCGCGTGCCAGCTCTCGTCGGCGCGACCCCAGCCGCGCTCCTCGTCGGAGAGGCCCGGCGAGCGCGTAGAGGATGCTGTCGAGGTCCGGCGAGACGTGCAGGCCGAGGATCTCGAGGTCGTCGCCGACGTTCCCGATCACGGTGAGCTCGGCGGGGTCGACGACGTCGACGAGGCCGCGAAGGAAGCGCGCGCCGCCGACCCCGCCGCTGAGGACGGTGACCTTCACCGCGCCGCGTGCGGCCAGCGTCCGCGGTCCGACGCGAAGCTCGAGCCGGTCGAGGTCGGCCATCGAGTCGACGTCGTCGGCGAGGTTCGGGATCGCCGCGGGGACCACGTCGGCGCCGATCGTGTGTGCGTGCATGCGAAAGCGCGCGGCGCTTCCCGGTCCGTAGAGCGGCGCGAACAGCGCCGGCGCGGAGAGGCCGAGCGCGTTCGTCGTGCCGTCACTCGCCGCGACGTACGCGAGCCCGTGCTCAGGCGTCGCCGCCTCGAGCGAGCGCAGGTCGCGCGGGACGACGCACGGGACGTCTGCGTTCACGACGAGCACCGGACCGACGACGTTCCGCAGCGCGGCGGCGACAGCGGCGCCCTGGCCGCTGCCCGGGTCGTCCATGACCTCCGCGTCGTGCTCCGCCGCGATGCCGGCGGCTTCGGTCGTCGGGCGTCACGACGACCGTCGTCCCGACGCCGCGACAGGCGGCGAGGACGTCCGCGAGCATGGCAAGGGCGAGCGCGTGGCGCTCATCGTCGGGGAGGGAGCCGAGCCGCTGCTTGCCACCCGCCCCGCGGAAGGGAACGACGATCGCGGCCATCGCTCGTGGACACTATCCGCGTGGACAACGCAGAGATCGCCGCGCAGCTCGAGGCGTTCGCCGCGCTGCTCGAGCTGAACGGCGCGAGCTACTACACGGCGCGTGCCTACCGGCGGGCCGCGGAGCTGATCCGCGACACGCGGGCACCGGTCGCGGAGCTCGTGGAGCAGGGCCGCGCGCGCGAGCTGCGGGGGATCGGGCCCGGAATCGAGACGCGGCTCCGGGAGCTCGTCGAGACCGGCGAGCTCGAGGAGCTCCGAGAGCTGCAGGAGACGCTGATGCCGGAGCTCGTGGGGCTCGGCCAGCTCCTCGGCGTCGGCCCGAAGCGGATGCGGGAGCTCGCGCAGGCGCTCGACGTGCGGACGACGGACGAGTTCCGAGCGGCCGTCGCCGAGGGGCGGCTGCTGCTCGGTGCCGGGGGTCGGTCCGAAGACCGAGGCGAAGCTTCGTGCCGGCCTCGAGCGCGCAGGGAAGCCGAAGCCGCGCCGCGGGTTGCTCCTCAACCGCGCGTGGGCGCTCGCTGGCTGGGGTCGCCGAAGCGCTGGGCGGAGAGGTCGCCGGCGACCCGCGGCGCTGGAAGGACTCGTGCGAGGACTTCGCCGTCGTCGTGGTCGCGGACGAGCCCGAGGCGATGCTCGAAGCCTTCGAGGCGCTGACGCAGATCGTCTCGGTCGTCGAGCGCGACGAGCGGCGCGCGATCGGCGTCACCGTCGAGGGTGTGCCGGTCGAGCTCGTCGTTTCGCCGGCGGAGTCCTTCGGGACCGCGCTCGTGCGCGCGACCGGCTCGGCCGACTACGTGCGCGCGCTCGAGCCGCTGCCGGATGCTGCGGACGAGGCCGGCGTGTACGCCGCGCTCGGCGTGCCGTGGTGCCCGCCCGAGCTCCGGGAACGTCCGCATCGCGACGAGCCGCCGCCGTTCCTGCTCCGGCTCGACGACGTGCGCGGCGACCTGCACGTGCACACGACGTGGTCGGACGGCAAGGCGAGCGTGCTCGAGATGGGCGAGGCCGCGATCGCGCTCGGGTACGAGTACGTCGCGATCTGCGACCACACGACGAACGTGCGCGTCGTGCCCGGGCTCGACGCGGACGCCGTGCGACGCCAGGGCGAGGAGATCGCGGAGGCGAACGAGCGGCTGGCCCCGTTCCGCGTGCTGCGCGGAATCGAGTGCGACATCCTCCCCGACGGCTCGCTCGACCTGCCCGACGACGTGCTCGCCGAGCTCGACTGGGTGCAGCTCTCGCTCCATGCGGGCCAGCGGCAGGCCGGGCCCGAGCTGACGCGAAAGGTGACGGAGGCGATGCGCCACCCGGCGGTTCGCTGCCTGTCGCATCCGACCGGGCGGCTGATCAACCACCGCCCGCCGAACGCGCTCGACATCGAGCGTGCGATCGAGGTCGCGGTCGAGGAAGGCGTCGCGCTCGAGGTGAACGGGCTGCCCCCCAGGCTCGACCTGCGCGACGAGCACGTGCGCCTCGCGGTCGAGGCGGGTGCGCAGATCTGCGTCAACACGGACGCGCACTCGGTGCAGGGGCTCGGGAACATGCGGCTCGCGGTCGCAACCGCCCGGCGCGGCGCGGCGCAGCTCGGGGACGTGCTGAACACGAAGCCGCTCGAGCAGGTGCTCGCGCTGCGGAAGCGCTAGCGCCGGCGCGGTGGCGGGGAACGATCGTCACGAAGCCGGCACGAGCCGGCACAGACACGGCACGAGTGCGGGGGTACCGTCAGCGCCGGGAGGCGGGTGGATCCACCATTCCCCACCCCAAGGGGTGGGGAGACGGTTGGATCAGGAGGGGCCCGTTTCGCCCTGGCCTGACGTCGACCACTCCGCGAGGTCGTACCAGTGCGTCTCACGCAGCGCGGCCGCGACGCCCGGGTCGGTGTGCTCGCCGTAGAAGACGTGGCGCTCGAGGTCGCAGCAGATCGCGACCGTGTCCTGCGAGACGTCGCCGATGTCGACGACCGCCTCGCTCGGCAGCTTCGCCTCGGCGAGCGTGTAGTGCTTGAACTGGAGCTCGGGTGCGAGCTCCATCAGGCGTGGCCAGTCCGGGCAGGTGCGGGAGCTCATCGGGAGTGGAGTTCGGCGGGCGCGCCGATCTCCTCCCTCGTCCAGCGCCCTTCGAGCCTGACGAGCCCGGCGTCGCGCTCCTGCGGGATCACGTAGAGCCGCAGCGCGTCGTCGAGCCAGTGGTACAGGTGCACGCCGTCGGCCGAGACGAGCCCGAACCGGAGCTTGAAGCGCCCCTCGGCGAGCGGCAGCTCGTCGACGTCGAAGCGGAAAACCTGCTCGCCTGCGCCGTCCCAGCCGAGAGCAGAGGTGTCGTGCGAGCCGCCGGCGATCAGCGCGCCGCCCCACTCGCGCAGCTCGAACTGGAGTTGCGGTGGTGGAACCGAGCTGTCGGAGACGACGCGCAGGCGAACGGTCAGCTGCTCGCCCGCGACGAACTGCATCCGCTCCTCCCCGTCGGCGCCCTGGAGCGAGACCTCGGTGATGCGCGCCTCGCCGCTCCCCCACTCGGTCAGCCCCGCGCCACGCTCCGCGGGATCGCGGTCCTCGGCGAGGTGCGAGCGGTAGCGGAGGATCGCCTCGTGCGTCGGGCCGTCGAAGTCGACCAGCCCGTCGCGCAGCAAGACCGCGCGCTCGCAGAGACGCTCGACCGACGCAGCATCGTGCGAGACGAACACGATCGTTCCGCCGCGCTGCTTGAACTGCGAGATCCGACCGAAGCACTTGCGCTGGAACTCCTCGTCGCCGACGGCGAAGATCTCGTCGAGCAGCAGCACGTCGGCGTCGACGTGCGCGGCCACCGCGAAGCCGAGCCGCATGTACATCCCCGCCGAATAGGTGCGTACCGGCAGGTCGACGTAGTGGCCGATGCCGGCGAACTCGACGATCTCGTCCATCCGCTCGCGGATCTCGGCGCGAGACAGGCCGTGCAGCGCGCCGTTCAGGAAGACGTTCTCGCGGCCGGTGAACTCCGGGTGGAACCCGGCGCCGAGCTCGAGCAGCGACGCGACGCGCCCGCCGACCTCCACGCGGCCGATGCTGGGCTTGATGATCCCGCCGATCAGCTTGAGGAGCGTCGTCTTGCCGGAGCCGTTTCGCCCGACCAGACCCACCGCCTCGCCCGGCTCGACCGCGAGCGCGATTCCCGAGAGCGCCCAGACGTCTTCGCCGCGCCCACGACCACGCGTGACGATGAGCTCCTTGAGCGTCCGCGCATCCTTCGGGTAGACGCGAAAGCGTCGCGAGACCTCGTCGATGCGGATCTCGCCGGGGCGGATCACGCTCTCGAAGGTACCGCAAGGGCCCGTCGCACCAGGCCCGCGAGCACGCCGACGAAGCGGGGATCGGCGTTCGGCATCTCGATCCGCTCGAACTCGAGGCCCAACTCCTGTGCGAGCTCGGCGGCCTCGACGTCGAGGTCCCACTTGATCTCGAGGTGGTCGGCGACGAAGCCGACCGGGCATGCGAGCACGTGCTCCACGCCTCCCGCGTGCAACGTGCGGAGGTGGTCGAGGATGTCCGGGCCGAGCCACGGCACGCCGGTCGGCGACTCGGACTGGAACGAGAACGACCATCTGTCGCCGAGCGCCGCACGCTCCGCGACGGCCGAGGACGTCTCGAGCAGCTGCGCTTCGTAGTCGCCGGCGCCTTCGACGGGGAGGCTGTGCGCGGTGAAGACGACGTGTGCCTCGGTCCCGCGCACCCGGTCGGCGAGGAGGTCGACGAACCCCGGCTCGGTTCCCCAGCGCTCGACGAACGCGAGCTCCGCGCCGTCGCCGAGCGCTGCTTCGACCTGGCGCCGATAGCCCGCGATCGAGAGCGGTGAGTAGTGCGGCGCGAGGACGAGGCCGACGACGGTCGACGCACCGGTCTCGAGCGCGCGCGCCACCGCCTCGGCAATCCGCGGCGTCCAGTGCTTCATGCCCGTGAACACGGGGACGCCGAGCTCCCGCTCGAGCGAGGCGCGCGTCTCCTCCGTGATCGCGTTCAGCGGCGAGCCGTCGTCGATCCCGAGGCGCCGGTAGCGCTCGACGAGGTCTGCGAGGCGTTCCGGACTGATCGGAGCGTCCCCCGCGGATGTCCGCGTAGTACGCCGGCACGTCTTCCAGACGCTCCGGTGACCCGTACGCCATCAGGACGACCGCGGAGCTCAGACGCGGACCTCGGTCGTCAGCTCGTGCACGAGCTCTCTCAAACGTGACAGCACCGAAGGATCGGTTCCCGGCAGGACTCCGTGGCCGAGGTTGAAGATGTGGCCGGGCCGCGCTCCCGCACGGTCGAGCACGTCCCGCGTGCCCGCCTCGATCCGCTCCCACGGGCCGAGCAGGAGCGTGGGGTCGAGATTGCCCTGGACGCCGCGGTCCTCCCCGACGAGCGACCAACCTTCGTCGAGCGGTACGCGCCAGTCGAGCCCGATCACGTCGCCGCCCGCGTCGGACATCGCACGCAGCAGGTGCGTGGTCCCGGTGCCGAAGTGGATCGTCGGCACGTCGAGCGCTGCGAGGATGCGCGCGGAGTACGGCGCCACGAACTCGGCGTAGTCCGCAACCGAGAGCGCGCCCACCCACGAATCGAAGAGCTGCACGACGTCTGCGCCGGCGTCTGCCTTCGCGCGCACGTAGGTGGCGAACGTGTCGGTGAGCTTGTCGCAGAGCGCATGCCACACCTGCGGCTCCTGGTACATCAGCGTCTTGACCTTGGTGAAGTCGCGGCTCGGCTTTCCCTCGACGAGGTAGCCCGCGACCGTGAAGACGCCGCCGCAGAAGCCGATCGACGGCCTGGTCGTCGCGAAGCTCTCGACGAACGATCCCGATCGCCTCCAGGATCGACGCATCCGGCTCGCCGATGTGCAGGCGCTCGACGTCCGCGGCGCTCGCGATCGGCTGCTGCACGACAGGCCCGACGTTCTCGACGAGCTCGACGTCGACCCCCATCCCGAGCACCGGCAGCATGATGTCCGCGAACATCACCGCGGCATCGACGTCGTGGCGGCGGACCGGCTGCAGCGTCACCTCTGCGCAAAGGTCAGGGTCGCGCACGACGTCGAAGAGCGTGCGCCCTCGGCGGACTTCGCGGTACTCCGGCAGCGAGCGCCCCGCCTGACGCATGAACCAGACCGGCGTGCGCTCGACCGGCTCGCGCCGGGCGGCGCGCACGAGGAGCGGTTCCATAGCGCCCTAGACTAGTGGCGGATGGGACGGCCGCTCGCGGTCAGATGGGGCGCCCACGAGCTGCCCGAGCTGCACGCAGGCGTGCTGACGAGCGTGCGCGTGGAGCTCGAGAACGCCGGCGACACGCCGTGGCGCGGCGATCGCTTCACGGTCTCGTACCACTGGCTCGACGAGCTCGGCAACGCGATCGTCTGGGACGGGCTGCGCACGCCGGTTGCCGCCGAGCCCGGCGGCAGCGCGACGGTCGACGTCGCCGTTCGCGCGCCGATCCCGCCCGGGCACTACCGGCTCTCGATCGATCTCGTCGACGAGAGCCGCTTCTGGTTCGGCGAGCTCGGCGAGCAGACGCTCGACTTCGAAGTCGACGTGCTGGAGCGCGAGGGCACGCCGGTCGCGCACCTCGGCGAGGCGATCGCCGCCCCCGACTGGCACGACCGCGTGCTCGCCGCGCACCGCGAGGGCTACGCGGTCGTCGGGGGCTCGGTGGAAGGCCGTCGTCGTCCGGCCGAGCTCGCGGCGTATGCCCCGCCGGGGCGCGTGCCCGGCTTCGCGCACCCGCTCGTGTGCCCTTCGGTGCTCGAAGGTGCAGCCGTGCGCTGGACGGAGGTGGCGGGACTCCCCGCGGCCGTTCCGCTCGACGGCGAGCCGGCGCTCTACGACGGGCGGATCACAGTTCGACTGCCATCCGGTCGTCGACGCGGCTGAACGCCCACGCGCCGAGCGCGAGCGCCGCGACCGCGGCGACGCAGAGGTAGACGACGTCGCCGACTGCCGGCCACTCGCCGAAGAAGAGCGGGTCGCGGATCGCGTTCACCGGCGGCGCGAGGAAGTTCACCCAATAGCGCAGGATCTCGGCGAGCCAGTCGTAGTCCGCTGCCGCTCCGGGCAGGTTCTCGATCGTGTAGAGGATCGGCGTCAGGAAGAACAACGGCAGCAGCAGCGCGCTGACGAGGTGCTCGACGTCGCGGAACACGACCGTCGCGCACGCGACCGCGAGCGAGAGGCCCGACGACGAGCAGGACGAACACGACCGCGAGCGGGATCGCGACCCACTCCGTCGTTCGCACGCGCGGCAGGAACGCGAAGTTGAGCACGAGCACGACGACGAACATCACGACGAACGCGACGAGGTTCGTCGCAACGGAGGAGAACGGGACGAGCTGGCGCGGGAAGCGCGTCTTGCGGATCAGCGCCGCTGCCTCGAGCAGGCTCTTCGACGCGGCCTGCACCGAGTTGGCGAAGAAGACCCAGAGCGTCGAGCCCGCTGAGCAGGAACAGTCCCGGATACGCCTGGTCGATCACCTGCCAGAGCAGCGAGAAGACGACGAGGTAGATCCCCATCAGGAGCAGCGGGTTCGCCAGCGACCAGAGCACGCCGAGCGCCGTGCCCTTGTACTTCGCCTCGAGATCGCGGCGGAAGAGCGAGCCGAACAGCTCGCGGTAGCGCAGGACGTCGGTGTACGTGCTCATACGAGTCGACGTCCGAAGATCGTGAGCCCCGAGTACTCGCTCAGGTTCTGCGTCGCGAGCGTCGCCGCCGTGCGACCGACGAGCGGCACGCGCATGACGTGGCGCAGCCGACGGCGCTGACGGATCACGTCGTAGCCCTCTGCCTGCTCGAGCCGCGTGATCGCGACACCCGCGGAGAGGAACGCGCCGACGTAGGCCCACATCGTGTGCACGTGCTCGTTGATCCCGTACGCCTTCTCGGAGGACTGCTGCGGGTTGTCGTCGCTCGCCCCCGGCGCGCGGGTCCCTTCGTTCAGCGCAGCGACGATGCCGCCGCGACGGGCGACGCGCGCCATCTCCTTGACCATCCGGCGAGCGTCAACGGCGTGGTGCAGGCTCGCGACGCAGTAGACGAGGTCGAAGGAGCGGTCCGCGAACGGGAGGTTCTCGCCGTCGGCCTGGACGCGCTCGAACGGCCCGACGTGGCGCTCGTAGAACTCGCCGCGACCGAGCCCGATCACCGGGTCGGCGAGGATGTCGGTCGCGACGTAGTCGACGCCGCGCGGGACCATGTGGAGCGCGCCCCAGCAGCGGGCGGCGCCGACCTCGAGCACCCGCTGGCCCGGCTTCACGTAGTTGCGGAGCAGCAGGTTGAAGGAGTGCTCGTTCGCCGACCACGTCGGGTCGTCCCAGGGAACGGCCGGCAGGAGGAGGTCGGTCGCGTCGTCCTCGGCGTACCAACCCTCCTCCCTGGCCTTGGCCGGCCAGGCGTCGATCTCCCGCCGCTTCTCCGCCATGCCCGGGAGGCGGTCGTCGAGCATCCGCGGGACGCCGCCCTCGATCTCGAAGGCGCCGCCGCAGCCGGGACAGGCGAGGCCGTCGCCGTCCACGGTCAGCTCGGAGGAGCACACCGGGCAGCGGAGAACCTCGAGGAGCGAAGGCCGCACGAAGCTAGGTTAGGCACACAACGCGCTAACAGCCCTCCTTTACCCTTTCCTTTCGTGATCGCGCTCGCTGCGATCGCCGCCCTGGCTGCCTCATACGCGGTGATCTGGGCGGCGCTCCGTTCCCCCATCTTCCGCCGCCTTTCCGCTGCGCCTAGCGCCGATCGCTGGCACGAGCGAGAGACCCCGCTCGTCGGCGGGCTCGGCATCTTCGCCGGGCTGCTCGCCGGTGCCCTGGTCGCGGTCGCGACCGGTGCGCTCGAGCCGAGCTCGGAGCTGTGGGGCGTGCTGGCCGGCTGCGCGGTGCTCTTCCTCGCGGGGCTCGTCGACGACCTGTACGCGCTTCCCGCCTGGGCGAAGCTCGGGGCGCAGTTCGGCGCCGCGGCGATCGCGCTGTGCGAGCGGGCTGACGGTCGAGATCGTCGGGAGCGACTGGATCGCGGTGCCGCTCGGCGTGATCTGGCTGGTCGGGATGACGAACGCGTTCAACCTGCTCGACAACATGGACGGGCTCGCGGCCACGCTCGCCGCGATCGCGGCCGGGTACTTCGCGCTCGACGCGGTCACCGTCCATCCGAACGACACGGTGCTCGTGCTCGCGCTCTCGCTGGCGCTCGCGTGCGTCGGCTTCCTGCGCTTCAACCTGAGCGTGCGCGGGTCCGCCCAGGCGTTCATGGGCGACTCCGGCTCGCAGGTGCTCGGCTTCGCCGTCGCGTGCTTCGGGCTCCTGACGAGCTACAAGGTCGCGGGCTCGACCGCCGCGACGCTCCTGCTGCCGATCCTGATCCTCGCCGTGCCGATCCTCGACACGACGCTCGTCACGGTCGTGCGGCTGCTCGAAGGACGCCCGGTTCACCAGGGCGGCCGCGACCACGCATCGCACCGGCTCGTGTACCACGGGCTGTCGGAGAAGCGCTCGGTCGTGCTGCTCGCGCTCGTCGCGGCCGCGCTCGGCGGGACGAGCTTCGCGTACTCCGTCCTGAACAACACGCTCGTGACGCTGTTCGGCGTGCTCCTGACGTTCGCGCTGCTCGTGCAGTTCGCGAGCCTGCTCTCCGACGCCGACCGCGACCGGTCGTCGGGAACGTCGTTCTTCGCGGTGCACCGCAGGCGTTTCGTCGAGGTCGTCGTCGACTTCGCGCTGATCTGCGCGGCGTTCCTCGCGGCGTATCTCTTGCGCGTCGAAGGCGAGGGAACGGTCACGCAGCGGTTCATCTTCACGACCGCGCTGCCGATCCTGCTCGTCTCGCGCTACCTCGCGTTCATCCCGTTCGGGCTCTACCGCGGCGTGTGGCGCTACGCCGGCGCCCGCGACGCGGTCGCAGTCGTCGCAGCGGTCGTGACCTCCGAGTTCGTCGCCTTCGGCGTGCTCGCTGCGACCCGCGACCTCGGGGACTTCCCGAAGAGCGTGTTCGTGATCGACGCGCTCATCTGCATCGTCCTCGTCGGCGCGTCGCGCTTCTGGGAGCGAGCGGCTGCGCGCGGGCTCTCGTCGTTCCACACGACGCGTCGCCGGACGCTGATCGTCGGCGCTGGACGAGGCGGCCGCAGCCTGCTCCGCGAGCTGCGCGAGACGCCGGGCGAGCACGTCGTCGGCTTCGTCGACGACGACCCGCGCCTGCGGCGCCGGCGGCTGCAGGGCGTCCCGGTCGTCGGCGGGACCGGGGAGATCGCCCGCGTGCTCGAGCGGACGCACCCCGACATCGTGCTGGTCACGATCCCGGAGGCAGGGCGCGAGCGGCTCGACGCGGTCGTCGCGGCGTGCGCGGCGGCAGGCGTGACGTGCCGGTTCGTGCGACGCGATCTCGACCTCGATCCCGTCGTCGTCCTCGGGTCGGCAGCAGAGTGAGCGTCGCGAGCGCACGCGCCGCGGCAGTCCCGAGGCCGTGGGTCAATCGGCTGCTCGCGGCCGTGCCGATCCTCTCGATCTACCTCTGGCTCTGCGTGCTCTACGGCTGGGAAGCCTCCGGGCACGTCACGATCTGGCTGAACAGCGACGAGCTCGAGATGGCGCAGCTCTCGCGCGCGGTCGCAGAGACGGGCGAGACGGCGCGCCGCGGCGTGCCGTACCCGTCGCACGCGCTCTATCCCTACGTGCTGGCTCCGGTCTGGTGGATCCAGGACGTCGGGCAGGCGTACGGCGTCGCGAAGCTCCTCAACGTCCTGCTGATGACGTCGGTGGTCTTTCCCACCTACGGGCTCGCGCGGATGGTCGTGTCGAAGCCGTGGGCGCTGTTCGCCGCGGCGGGCGCGGGCGTGATCCCGGCGCTCTACTACTCGTCGATCCTCGTCGAAGAGCCGCGTCGCCTACCCGTGGGCGACGCTCTGCGCGTACTTGATCGCGAAGGCGTTCGCGCGACGGACCCGGTGGTGGATCGGCGGCGCCGTGCTGGCGTCGCTCGTCGCTCCCCTCGTTCGCGAGCAGCTCGCCGTCGTGCCTGCGGCGTTCGTGATCGCGGCGCTCGCGCTCGTGGCGACGAGCCCTCGCGCGAAGCGGGAGTACGCGCGCTGGTCGCGTTGGGACTGGGTCGGCGGCGTCCTGCTGCTCGTCGGCCTCGTGATCGTCGTCAACGCGGCGGTCTCGCACGTCTCGTTCGCCTGGCTGGTCGCGACGCAGCACTACAAGGACCGCATGCTCGAGAACGGGCTCTGGGCCGTCGGTGCGCTCGCGGTCGGGGTCGGGGTCTTCCCGATGATCGCCGGCCTCGCCGGGCTCGTCCGTCCGCGCGGCGAGGAGTGGACCGCCGAGCGGCGCGCAGTCGTCGCGACGATGGGATCGCTGATCGTCGGGTTCGGCTGGTACACGGCGGTGAAGGCTGCGTACATCTCGACGACGTTCTCGACGCTCGTCGTCGAGCGGAACCTGATCTACGTCGCGCCGCTCCTCTTCGTCGGCACCGCCATGTTCTTCGAGCGTCCGCTCACGCGCTGGTGGGCGGTCGCCGGCGCGGCCGGGCTCACGCTGGCGGCGCTGCTGCTCGCCTACCAGTACAAGATGGACGTCCGCATCTACTCGGACGCGCCGGGCTTCTCACTGCTTCAGGCGGCGAACCGGACGTACTCGTGGACGCCGGATCGCGCTCGCAACGTGCTGATCGGCTTCGTCGTGCTGTCCCTCGCTCGTGATCGTCCTGCCGCGCGTGCTCCCGTGGGGAACGCGTCAGGTCCTCGCGCTCGTCGCGATGCTGCTCCTCGCCTGGGGGATCGCCGGCCAGATGTCGGCCGCGAGCGCCTCGAACACGTTCTCCGAGGAGATCTCCGCGGACATCGATCCGCCGTTCGACTGGATCGACCGCGCGACCGGCGGCGCGCCGACGCTCTACCTCGGGCAACGGCTCACCGACTACAACGGCATCTGGCAGATGGAGTTCTGGAACCGGTCGCTCAAGCACGTCTGGTCGACCGACGGCAGCGCTCCCGGCCCCGGCCCGACGCTCTCGCCCGACCTCGTCAACGCTGCGACCGGCGAGATCACGCAACCGCCGACGGCGGTCGAGTACGTCGTCGTCGACCCCGGGATCGACATCGTCGGCACGCCCGTCGAGAAGCCACACGCACTACGCGGCGGGGACGAAGACGTTCTGGCGCCTCGTCAAGATCGTCCCGCCGCTGCGGCTCCAGAACTCGACGCGAGGCGTGACGCAGGACGGGTGGGCTGCAGATCAGACCGACTACACGCAGTTCTCGACGCCGGGGAACCGGCCTGGGTTCGCGGTCGTGCGGGTCCATCGCCTCGGCTGGGGCGGCAAGGACGTGCCGAAGGGCGGCTCCCGCGTCGTGATCCGCGTCGGCGAGCTCGTCCGCAAGGACAAGCAGCCGGCGCTCGGGCGCGTCACCGCTCGCTGCACGTTCAAGATCAACCGGCTCGAGGACCGGACGTTCCTGCTCCAGACGCCGCCTCCGCCGTTCCACGTCGACGTCAGGATCGACCCCACGTTCGTTCCGCGCGAGATCGACCCGCGCGACCCGGACACGCGCGAGCTCGGCGCGCAGGTCGGCTACAGCTTCTCGCCGGCGGCGAACGTCGACCCGTCGCTCCGAGGCTGCGCCGCCGGGCTGCGCGGTCCCGGCCGCTGAGCCGGCTCACAGCCGCAGCCTGAAGCTCCGCCTCGCGACGCCGTCGACCTCGACGCGCGCGAGCACGCGTCCGCGGAGCTGCCCCGCGTAGCGGGCCGTCAGGATCGCGCGGGTCCGAGGCAGCACCTCGCGTGTCTCGGCGTGGACCCGGTCGACGCGTCCACGAGCGGACAGCACGACGTCCACGACCCTGGTCTCGATCAGGTCGCCGAGGTTCTCGAGCGTGACGTCGAGGCTGCGAACGCGACCGCTCCGGCGGACGCGCAGACCTCGCACGGCGACGCGTCGAACGACCTTCCCGGGCGCGCGGACGGCGACGCGCACGCCGAGCCGCATCCGAACTCCGACTCCGCCGACGCGGCTCGGTCGTGTGACGAGCAGGAGGAGCGCGTGGTGGTCTCCCGGCCGCGCGCGTGCGGGAACGCGCGCCGCGACCTCGAGCTCCGCTCTCCCGCCCGCCGCGATCGACAGCGCCGACGGCCGGAAGGTCAGCCACGACTGGGCGCTCCGCACGCCGGGTCGCCCGACCGCCGGTCGGCCGCGCAGGTCGAGGGTGAAGCTGCCACGACCGACGCTCACCTGCGCTCGGGTCGCCCCGTAGTTCGTCAGCGTGACCGACGCCCGGCTCGAGCCGCTCAGCGCGATCCGCGTGGGCGAGGCCGAGAGCGACGCGAGCGGCCGCTCCCGGCCTGTCCCATTCGGTGCGCCGGCGGCAACGAGCGCCAGAGCGGCGATCGCTGCGCCCGGCGCGAGGATCACCGGCCGATCACCGTGAACGTGACCGTCGCCGTGTAGCGGCCCGGCGCGACCGTCGGGAACGGCGCGGCGAAGCCGACGTTCGTGGGCCAGATGTCGCCGCTCGGCGCGCTGATCGCGCTCGTCTGGCCGATCGTGAGCACCGACGGCCCGATCGGCACCGGTGCCAGGGCGCCGCCGGCGAGCGCCGACCCGAGCGTGCCGCCCGAAGGCGCGGTGGCCTGGATCGCCAGCGGCAGGTCTGCGGGCGCGAACGCGCTGCGGTGGACGGTGAGCGCGTAGCCCGCGGGATGGTTGCTGAGCACGGTCACGCGCTCGGAGACCGGAGCAGGCGCTGCGCCGGCCGTCGTCGTGCCGAAGTTGAGCGTCGCCTTCTCGAGCGAGAGCGAGAGCGCGGCCTCGACCTGCACCTCGACGGCGGCCGTCTGCGTGGCGCTCGGGCCTGCGGGCGGCGTCGTCGAGCACGCGTGCGCCGCCGAAGCGGAGTTGCGCGGCGCCGGAGCCGCGGCGGCGAAGTCGGCGGCGTTCGCGTCGGTGTCGGAGCAGCCCGAGCCGCCGCGGATCGCGGCCGTCGTGCTGCTCAGCGCGGGCGCCGCGCCGCTGCCTTCGTAGTCGCCCGCGGTGCCGAAGCCGACGAGATCCTCGACGAGCGCGGCGGCGCTGCAGCTTCCCGCCGTCGCACCGCACGTGAGGTCGGCCGTGTCGCGGACGAGCGCGATCTTCCCGCTCGTCGCGCTCAGGTTCGTCGTGCCCGTCGCGTCCGGTGCCGGAAGCGCACTGCCCACCGTTCCGCCCGCGAGCTGGACGAGGTAGTACTTGCCCGGCTGGACCGTTCCGGACAAAGGAGTGGCGGACCAGCTCGTGCCGGCCGCGGTGGCGTACTGCACCGACCACCCCGCGACGCTGACGGGTGTCGTCCCGGAGTTGAAGAGCTCCACGTAGTCGTTCGCGTACGGCGCGCCGGCGTTCCCGCCGCCTCCGTACACCTGGCTGATCGACGAGCGCGGTCGTCCCGCTCGCGGCAGCGGGCTGAACGAAGAGAACGAGCAGGGTGAGCAGGACGAGCAGACGGACACGTGTCATCGGCGGCTCCATTCGTGACGGGGACAGATGTGTCCGCCCGTGGTAGCCGCCGGCGAGCCGGCGCGAAAGTGTCCGTTACGGAATCGTCACGCTCTTGGCACGAAGTCGGTGCTAGCCGAGGCGAAGCAGCCGCTCGGGGTGCTTGCGCACGAACCGCGCCATCCCGCGCAGGTGCCACCAGCGTGTGCCGGGTGAGGAACTTGCGGTCGATCACCGCCGCGTAGTCGTGGGTCACGCGCGCTGCCGGCACGTACCACCGCTCCCACCCGGCGCGAAACGCGCGGTACGACAGGTCGATGTCCTCGCCGTAGTGGCGGAAGCCTCCGTCCCAGCCGCCGAGCTCGTCGAGCATCGCGCGCCGCATCAAGAGGAACGCACCGAGCAGCCAGTCGGCCTGCACCGGCTCGGTCGGCCGCTCGTCGAGCTGGTAGTGCCCGCGCTGCGCGTACGTCCCGCCGAAGAGCGAACGGAGCGGCGTTCGGCGCACCAGCGTCCCGCCGACCGTCGGGAAGCGCCGGCGCGACGGCTGCCAGCGCCCGTCGGGCCAGTGCATCTGCGGCCCCGCGATCCCGGCGCGCGGGTGCGACTCCATGAACGCAGCGAGCGCCGACACTGCATCAGGCGCAGGCACGGCATCGGGGTTCGCGACGAGGACGAGCTCGCCGCTCGTCGCCGCGATGCCCTGGTTGACGTTGGCGGCGAACGGGAGCGGCCGCGCGTTGCGCAGCACGCGCGCACCGTCGGGCTCGCCGCGCACGCTGCCCGGCAGGTTCTCGACCAGCACGAGCTCGTCCACCTGCGGGCGCAGAACCGGCACGAGCCGCTCGACGTCGTCGGCGTGGCCGTGCGAGACGACGATCGCGGAGACGCTCACAGCAGCTCCCGGTAGACGTCGAGCGTGCGCCGCGCGGTCTCCTCCCAGGTGAACAGGCGTGCGCGCTCGAGCCCGGCCGCGACGAGCCGGTCGCGATCGTCCAGCGCGGCCCGGACCGCCCCGCCGAGCTCGGACGGCTCCGCGAAGAGCGCCGCGTCCCCCGCGACCTCGCGCAGCGCCTCGTCGGGCGCGGCGACGACCGGCGTCCCGCTCGCCATCGCCTCGACGACGGGCAGGCCGAAGCCCTCGTAGCGCGACGGGAGCACGAGCGCGGCGGCACCGCGGTAGAGCTCTGCGAGCTCCTCCTTCGGCACGTAGCCCCGCACGTCGGCGCCGGCGAGCCGCAGCTCGTTCGCCAGGCTCGCGTCCTTCTCCGGCCCGACCACGACGAGCCGGAGCCCGTTCGCCGACGCGGCCGCCGCTGCCGCGAGCGGGTCCTTGCGCTCCTGGATCGCCCCGACGAAGAGGAGGTAGGTGCCGCGGCCTTCGACGCCGGGGCGAAACGCCGGGTCGACGCCGAGCGGCGTGACGACGACCTTCTCCTCCGGGACGTCGTAGAGCTCGACGAGGTCGCGCTTCGTCCGCTCGGAGATCGCGAGCACGCGTCCGGCGCGACGCACCGAGCGCGGCACGACCCGGCGGAAGACGGCCCGGTCCTTCCACCCCATCAGCGCGCGGTCGCGCTCGAAGCTCAGGTCCTGCACCGTGAGCACCGCCGGACAGTCCAGGCGCAGCGGAAGCGCGTGGACGAAGTGCACGAGGCGGGGCTTGACGCGACGAAGGAGCCTCGGCACCGACCACGCCATCCGCAGCTCCTGCGAGCCGGTCGTCAGCACGAGCGGCTCGATCCCGTCCGGCACGAGCGACGCGTCGCGCGTGATCGCGGCGATGCGAAGGTCGCCCTTGATGTCGGCGAGCGCCTGCAGCAGGTTCGCGACGTACGTCTCGTCGCCCGTCCGGTCGCGACCGAGCACGTCGGCGTCGACGACGATCACAGCGCCGCCTCGTACACCTCGACGGTTCGCCGGGCGACGTCGTCCCACGAGAACGACCGCGCGCGCGCGAGGCCCAGCGCCCGAAGCTCGTCGCGCCGCCGGTCCGCGTCGTCGATCCCCGCTGCGATCGAGGCCGGGTCGAGCGGGTCGACGAGCACCGCCGCGCCGCCCGCGACCTCCTCGGTCGCGCCGCCGCGGGACGTGACGACCGGCGTGCCGACCGACATCGCCTCGAGGATCGGGATCCCGAAGCCCTCGTAGAGCGACGGGTAGACGAGAGCGCGCGCGCCCCGGAGCAGCCGCGCGAGCTCGTCGTCGCCGACCTCGCCGAGCCAGCGGACGCCGTTCGGCGAGACGCCGCCCCAGCCGCGCGCGCCGACGACGCGCAGCTCCACGCCGGCGCGTGACGCCGCCTCCGCCGCGCGCTCCAGGTTCTTGCGCGGCTCGAGCGTGCCGACCGCGAGCACGTAGTCGCCTTCGGCGCTCGGGCCGTCCGGCGACAGACCTCCGCAGCGGCGGAACGCCGATCACGGTCACCGTGGCCGGGGTCGACGTCGAGCAGCTCGACGAGCTCGCGCTTCGTGAACTCCGAGATCGCGATCACGCGGCGCGCCGCCCGCACGACGCGCGGGACGGTGAGCCGGCTGTACGTGCGGTTCCACCGGTTGAAGAGCTCCGGGTGCCGCAGCACGGCGAGATCGAGGACGGTGACGACCATCGGCACGGAGCTGCGCAGCGGCGCGCGAAACGTCGGGCAGTGGAGCACGTCGGCGCCGCGCGCGGCCCGCGGCAGCCCGAGCGGATACCAGCCGGCATCGCGGATCGCGGCCGTCGCGCGGCCCGTGCCGCCCCACGCGAGCTCCCGGAGCTCGACGTGCTTCGGCAGCTCCCGCCGCAGCCCCTCGACGTAGCGCGCGGAGCCTGCGCGGGTCAGCCGGAGCGGCGAGACGTCGAGCGCGACCTTCACGCGGCCGCCTCGCGGTAGCCGCGAAGCAGCGACTCGCCGGTCGAGCGCCACGTGAACCTGCGCGCGTGCTCGAGACCTCGCGCGACGAGCTCCTCGCTCCGCTCGCGCGCCTCCTCGATCCCCTGCGCGATCGCCCGTCGGATCCTCGACGTCGACGCGCACGGCGGCGTCGCCCGCCGCCTCGTCGAGCGAGGCGTGGCTCGAGCAGACGACGGGCGTCCCGCTCGCCATCGCCTCGACGACCGGCATCCCGAAGCCCTCGAAGCGCGACGGAAAGACGAACACGGACGCACCCCGGTAGAGCCGCGGCAGCTCGTCGTCGGGGACGTAGTCGACGACCCGCACGCCGAGCCCGTCGAGCACCTCGAGGTTCTTGCGCGGCTCGCGCGTGCCGATCGCGAGCACGTCGACGCCGTCCGCGCGCGGCCCGTCCGGCGTGTACCGCTCGTCGACGCCCGGATACGCGACGCGCGGCCGCACGCCGAGCCGCTGCTCGACGTCGCTCGCGGTGAACTCCGAGATCGCGAACAGGGCGTCCGCGCGCTTCGCCTCGCGGTAGCTGCGCCCGTGGAGCCTGCGCGTGCGCCGGTGCGACCACTCCGGAAAGTGGAGCGGCGCGAGGTCGTAGATCGTCATCGCGCGCAGACCGCCGCGCTGCGGGACGTGCAGCCAGTCGGAGAGGTGGAAGACGTCGAAGTCGCCGAGGATGCGCTCGAGGCGCGGTCGCTTCACCGCCGACCACGCCTCGCGCCACGCGTACGACACCGGCAGCGTGCGGAGGTGGCGCTCGATCGGGATCCCGTCCAGCGACTCGTCGATCATCCGCGCCCCGCGCTCGCTCGCCGGCGCGAACGCGACGACGTCGTCCGCGCCTGCCTCGACCAGGCCGGTCAGCATTCCGCGGATGTAGTTGCCGATCCCGGTGCGCGGGTGCGAGAGCGGCGAGACGTCGACGACGATCCTCAGGGTGCGGTAGCGTGAACGAGTTGAAGTGGAGGCCGAGAGGCCGTGGGTCGTTCGGCCCGGGGACCTTCGTCGGCGAGACGGCGAAGCGCGCGACGCAGCGGCCGTCGACCGGCGTGAGCGGTGCGACGAGCACGTGCGGGCGTGCCGTCCGGCGGAACCGTCGCCGAGACCTTCGTTCCCAGCACCCGCACGCGTCGAAGGCTCCTGGTAGAGCGCGGCGTCGCTCTGCAGCGCGACGGCGACCGTTCCGCCCGTGCAGTCGAAGCGCGTGTAGGTCACGCTCGGGCCGGACCACGTGTCCGCGGGGTGCAGCCCCTCGACGAGCGCCGCCTGCCGCAGCGGAGCGATCGACCTGGTACAGGAAGACGTTGCGCGCGCCGTCCTTCGCGACGACGTCCCCGACGAGCTCGGCCGAGCCGTCCGTGAGCACGAAGGGCACGTCGGGAGCGCCGTGGAGGACGCCGGTGCTGCGGTCGAGCGTCACCTTCGTCGCCGGGAGCCCGCCCTCCATCGGCGTGCCCGCGTAGAAGACGGGGCCGACGCTGCGGTTGAAGAACTCGTTCTGCCAGACCGAGAAGCGCGAGCCGTTGCCGGTCCAGAGCACGCCGACGTCGCCCCGACCCGCGACTGCCTTGTCGACCCACTCGCGGTCCTGCTTGTGCATCCCCTCGGCGAGCGCGCCCGCGGCGGCGTACTCCATCCGCGCCGAGATCGGCCGCGCGATCGCCAGGAAGAACGCGAGCACGACGAGCGGGAGCACGATCGCGAACCGCCGCGGCACGAGCAGGAACGCGAGCGCCGCGACGATCGAGCACGCGACGACCACCGCGACGACCTCGTCGAGCTCGACCCACCGCTCGTGCACGCGCCAGAGCGCGAGCATCAGCAACGTGTCCGACTGGCTCGGCACGCCGATCAGCCGCTCGTACGGGATCACCGCCGGGAGCGCCGCGGCGAGCACCGCCGCCGCGCCGGCCGTGAGCGGCGGCCGCGGCGCGCCCTGGTCGACCCAGACGAGCAGCGCGATCAGCATCAGCGGCGCGAGGTAGAAGAGGTTGCGCTCCTCGATCCGCTGCACCGACGGCAGCGACGCGAACGCCGACACCTCGAGCAGCAGAAAGGCCGAGAGCGACGCGGTCGCCGCGAGGAACGGGCGCAGGCTTCGCGGCAGGCGGTTCCAGAGCGCGAAGCAGCACGAGCAGCGCCGCGAACGGGAACGACGCCCGACGTAGAGGTCGAGCTCGGCGACGTGGTAGACGAGCCAGCGCAGCACCTCGGCCGGCTCGTAGGCGTAGTCGCCGGCGACGGAGTACGCGCCGAGCAGGCCGAGCGGCGACTCGCCGCGCACGAGCTGGGCGACCAGCGCGACGAGAGCGGCGCCGCCGAGCGTTCCGTACAGAACCCGGAACGAGCGCCAGGTACCGAGCAACACCGGCGCGACGGCGATCGCCGGGAAGAACGCGAGCGCCTGCGCGCGCGTCAGGTACGCGACGACGCAGCAGCCGAGCAGGAGCAGCTGGCGCGCGGGCGTCGGCCGCTCGAGCGTCAGCACGAACACGAGCACGACCGCGAGGAAGATCGGGTAGAAGGCGTTCTCCGTCATCACCTCGCCCGCGTACAGGAGCGACGGGAGCGCGACGGCGAGCACCGCCGCGAAGAGCGACAGCCCCACCGGCAGCACGCGCCGCGCGAGGAAGTACGCGGGGAGCGCCGCGAGCGACATCGCGACCGCGTTGATCGTCTTGACGGCGGCGTACGCGTGCGGCAGCGAGTCGAAGAGCAGGTACGCCGGCGCGATCACGCAGCGGGTAGACCAGCCCGTACCCGTGCGTCGCGACGCCGCGGATCGCGAAGCCGTCCCCCGCCGCGAGCCCGCGCGCGAGCTCCGAGTAGATGAGCTCGTCGACGACGATCCACGGGGCGTCGATGCGAAGCGCGAAGAAGAGCCGCGCGACCGCCGACACGGCGACGATCGCCGTCAGCCACGCCCACACGGGCACGGCCCTGACCAGCGACCGCGCCGGTGAGCCGGCGACGGCCCTAACGGCCAAGCCCGACCTCGCGGAGCGCCGAGCCGATCGCCTCCGAGTCCTCGAGCCCGACCTCGGCGGCGCCCTGCGCGACGTCGCGAAGCAGCTGCTCGCGAACCGCAGGCCCGCCGGCGGCCTCCTCGAACGCGCGCACGTAGAGGTCGGCGACGCGGTCGAGCCCGTGCTCGCTCGACGCGTACGCCCGTGCGGCCTCGCTGAACGACGCGCGGCGCGCGGGATCGTCCGCGAGCAGGAGCAAGGACGCGGCGAGCGACTCCACCTCGCGCTCGTCCGGCGCGACCTTCAGCACGACGCCGTCGGGAAGCTCGCCGTAGGCGTCGACGTCGCTGACGATCAGCGGCTTGGCGAGCGAGAGGACGCGGATCGCGCCGGCCGAGGTCTCTCCCATCGTCGGCCAGCGGAGCGAGACGGCGACGTCGCAGGCGGCGATCAGCGACCAGAAGCGCTCCTCGTCGACGTAGCCGTGGCGCTCGACCGCGTCCGCCAGCCCGAGCGCGTCGATCCGGCGCTCGAGCTCGAGCCCGGGCGCCTCGGGGCCGACGAGCAGGAGCCGGGCGCGCGGGTGGCGCGCGCGGACGACCGCAAACGCCTCGAGCAGCTGCGGGATGCGCTTGTTCGCGTTCAGGAAGCCGAAGCTGCCGATCACCGGCTCGCCGTCGACCGGAGCGGGCTCGGCCGGCGGCGCGGGCCAGACCGGCATCGGGATCTTCCAGATCGGCCCGTCGAAGCCCGCGGAGCGAGCGCGCTCGCGGACGTGGTCGGAGTGGACGATCAGGCCGTGCTCGCGCGCGAGATCGAGCACCTCACCCGCGAGCGGGAAGTCCTCCGGACGCGTCGACCAGAGCGGCGGGACGCAGCCGTCGACGACGCCGAGCCCGAGCAGGCGGCCGGGCAGGCCCGCGTCGCGCTCCATCGCGTTCAGGTAGCCCGCGACGTCCTTGCGCGCGAGCGTGAGCCCGGCGACGAGGTGGTGCAGCACGAAGTCGTGCAGCACGACCACGCCGGGAGTCCTGCGCAGCGCGTCGACGATCCAGCCGTGGACGTCGGGGTTGTTGCCGACGTGGTAGACCGAGAGCTCGGTCCCGCGCGGCGGCTTCGTCTGCCCGCGCGCGGGCACGACGACGTCGACTCGCTCCTGAAGCGCCGGGAGGAGCAGCGCGCTGTAGTCCGCGATGCCGGAGCGCTCGGGCGGCAGCGGCGAGTAGTAGGCGACCTTCATCCGAGCAGCCGCTCGATCGCGGCGTCCCAGGTCACGCGCTCTGCGACCGCCTTGCCGGCGAGACCCCACTCCTGCCCTTCGGCCGGGTGGTCGCGCAGGTAGCGCAGCGCCGCGGCGAGCTCGTCGGCGCGCGGCGCGGTCACGAGACCCGGTGCGGCGGTCGGCGACGACGTCGAGCGGGCCGCCGGCGTCCGTCGTCGTCACGACGGGCTTGCCCGAGAGGAACGCCTCGTAGGGGACCATCCCGAAGTCCTCGTCGACCGGCGCGTAGTAGACGGCGCCGCAGCGCGCGTAGAGGTCGGCGAGCTCGGCGGCGTCGACGCGGCCGCGGAACTCGACGCGCCCGTTGAGCTTGTGGCTCTGAGCCACTTGCTCGAGGCGCTCGCGGTCCGGGCCCGCGCCGGCGACGACGACGCGGAGCGCGGGGTCGGCCGCAGCGGCTTCGAGCAGCAGGTCGACGCGCTTCGCCCGGTCGAGCCTCCCCACCGAGAGCACGAAGTCGCCGTACTCGTCGAAGCGGTAGTCGAGCTCCTGCGGCGGCGGGAGCACGACCTCCGCGTCGAGCCCGAGCGACGCGCTCAGGCGGTCGGCGACGTTCTGCGAGATCGCGAAGCGCTTCTCGGCCTCGCCGAGCGTCCGCCGGTCGAGCTCGTGGATCGCCCGGCGCGTCGCGCGGTCGACCGCGCTCTCGCCGAACTCCGCGAGGTCGGTGCGGTCGAGGTCGTACGCCTGGCGGAACTGGTGCACGAGCCAGACGCGCTTGCGCGGGTGGCGCACGGCGTAGCTCGGGAACTTCGTCGCGATCAGCAGGTCGACCTTGCGGCCCTCGACCTCCGTCGAGGTCGAGCATGCGCCAGACGAACGCGCTCTCGAGCACGCGCTCGCG
The DNA here is from genome assembly GCA_963819225.1 of uncultured Actinomycetes bacterium. Lineage (GTDB taxonomy): Bacteria > Actinomycetota > Thermoleophilia > Gaiellales > Gaiellaceae > JACCTU01. The sequence goes on from CAWFVN010000031.1 coordinate 52,671, forward strand.
GGGGTACCACTTGAACGGCACGGTGACGAGCGCCGCCTGGTGCCCGCGCTCGTTCAGCTCCTCCGTCAGGCGCTCGGCGAGCACCTCTGCGCCGCCGTGCGCGAACGGCACCTGCGGATGGGTGACGACGATCCTCATCGGCGCGCGTGGATCGCGTAGTCGAGCGGCGCGAAGAGCACGTCGGCGACAGGCCCGGTCGCGTCGCCGCGGTCGGGCTCGTGCAGGTAGCGCGTCTCGACGTCGCGGAAGCCGGCGTGGCGGACGAGCTGCGCGAGCGTCTCGGGGACGAGCGGCTGCGCGTGCGTCAGGTCGGCGAAGTAGTTGCGCAACGCGAACGGGGAGAGCGGGTTGATCGTCTCGGCGATCAGGACACCGCCGTCGCGGAGCTTCGCGCGCGCGAGCTCGAGGAAGCGGACGAGCGCGGGAGGCGGGAGGTGCTCGACGACCTGGCCCGCGAAGATCGCGCCGAGGCTTCCGTCCGGTTGCGCCTCGAGGTGGGCGAGCAGGTCCGCCTGCTCGACGTCGAGCCCTTCGCCGCGTGCGTAGGCGACCATGTCGCCGTCGGCGTCGACCCCGCGCGCCTCCACCCCGGCGTCGCGGAGCAGCGCGACGAGCTCGCCGCGGCCGCAGCCGACGTCGAGCACGGGCGCGTGGTCGCGCAGGTCGTCGACGTAGGGACGCTGCCGCTCGCGGACGAGCTCGGTCGAGCCGCGCATGCGGCTCTCGAAGGCGAAGTAGTCGGGGAGGGCCGCGGCGGCCGGCTGCGCGGCCACCGTCTGCTGCGACCCGGCAGGGCGGCGCTCGAGCCGGAGGACCCGCTCCTCCAGCTCCGCGATCAGGCGCCCTCGCGTGTCGCGGTCGGCCGAGACCCGGTCGAGCTCCTCGAAGAGCGCGTCGATCAGCTTGAGGGTGGCGTCGTTGAAGCTCCGCTGCTGCTGCGCGAGCGGCTCGACGTACCAGCGCATCGCCTTGCGGAGCAGCCGCTTCAGGAACTGAACGGGCGGGCTGCCGTGCGGCGGGCGCTCGGCGGTCACGGCCCAGAACTGCTCGGCCGCGGACCGCGCGCGGGCGCGCGTGCTCAGCTGGGAGCCGTTCGCCCCCCAGCGGAGCTCGTCGCGGAGTCGTTCGAGCAGGGCCTGGACGTCGACCTGCTCCGTGGGTGGAGCGGGCATTGCGGAAAGTGTAAGGAGGGCGGGTTACGGCGCTGTTAGCGCGAAGATGCCCCTGTGATCGGAATCTCGCTCCTCACGCTGGTTCCCGGGGTCGTCGGGGGCTCGGAGACCTACGCCCGCGAGCTCTGCCGGGGGCTCGCCCGCGTCGGGGAGCTCGACTACCGGGTCTTCGTGCCGACGATCGCCGAGGACGCCGCCGGACGGGCTCGAGTCGCGGGTCGTGCGGGGCTATCCGGCCAGCTCCTCGATGCCGGGCCGGGTCGCGCGCCATGGGCCGCGCGCTCCTCCTGGGAGGCAGGCTCCGCCGGGAGCTCGGGCTCGACGAGCTCGACGCGATCCACTTCCCACTCAGCGTGATGCTGCCGCTCGTCTCCAGCCCGCCCGCCGCGACGACGATCCTCGACCTCCAGCACGAGTTCCTGCCGGAGAACTTCCCGCGCTGGGAGCTGGCGTACCGGCGTCGCGCTCTACGGCGCGAGCGCGCGCAGGTCGCGGATCGTGATCGCGATCTCGGAGCACGCCCGGGAGACGCTCGTCGAGCGGCTGTCGCTCGAGCCCGACCGCGTGCGCACGATCCACCTCGGCGTCGACCTCGAGCGCTTCTCGCCGGCCGACGTGCCGCGCGAGCCGTTCCTCTTCTACCCGGCGAACGCGTGGCCGCACAAGAACCACGAGCGGCTGTTCGAAGCGGTCGCGCTGCTGCGGCGCGAGCACCGCGACCTGCGGCTCGTGCTGACGGGCGAGCACGACGACGTCCCCGACTTCGTGGACGCTCGCGGTCGCGTGTCGCAGGACGAGCTCGTCGAGCTCTACCGCCGCGCGTCCGCGCTCGTCTTCCCCAGCCTGTACGAAGGCTTCGGCCAGCCGGTGCTCGAGGCGCTCGCGTGCGCGTGTCCCGGTGGCGTGCTCCGACCTGCCGCCGCTCCGCGAGGTCGCGGGCGACGCGGCGGTCTACTTCGACCCGCTCGACCCCGAGTCGATCGCGGCGGCGGCGCTCGAGGCGATCGCGCGCGGCGGGTCCTCGGGTCCCGAGCGCGCGTCGGCGTTCACGTGGGACGAGTGCGCGCGAAAGCACGACGCGGTCTACCGCGAGCTGACGAGTGCCTGAGCGCCTCCCGGACCTCTCGGCGTTCACCGAGTGGGACGAACGGCTGCGCGAGGTCGCGGCAGACCCCGAGGCGGTCGAAGCCGCGATCGCCGCTGCCGAGTCGCAGCTGGCGCAGGGCGACCCGAGCGCCGAGTCGAGGCTGCTGGGCTATCTGGGCAACGCGACGCGCATCCTCGGCAGGACCGACGAGTCGCTCGACTACCTGCGACGGAGCCTGGACGCAGCTCCCGACGAGACCGCACGGATCAAGGCGATGATCCGGATCGGCGAGACGCATCGCTGCAGGGACGAGCACGATGCAGGCATCGCCGTGCTGCGCGAGGCCGCCGCCGCTCGCGCGCGTCGAAGCGCCCGAGCTCGAGGACTTCGCGCTCCAGCACCTCGGCAAGTGCCTCGTCGACGCCGGCCGGGCACCGGAGGGCGTCGAGCAACTGGAGCGTGCGCTCGCGCTTCGGCTCAGAAAGGGCGACCCCGCACTGATCGCCTCGACGGCCGAGGCGCTCGCTCGGGCCGGCTACCGCGAGCCCGCGACGTAGTACTGCGCGCCCATCGGCAGGCGGCCGAGACGCCGCTCGATCGTGTTGCGAAACGGGAAGAAGAGGATGTACGCGCGCTCTCGTTCGCGCAGCCCCGCGTCGGCCAGCAGGCTGCGCGACTCGGACATCCGCATCAGCACGGCGTCCTCGTCGAACTCGCAGCGAGAGACGGCGAAGCGTGTCGCGGGATTGAGCGGGTTGTGCTCGAGGATGATCGCGAGACCTCCGGGACGCGTGACGCGCGCCATCTCCCCGGCCAGCCGCGCCCGCTCGCCGACCGGCACGTGGTGGAACACGCAGCTCGCGAAGACGACGTCGAAGCTCGCCGCTCGAACGGGAACGTCGTGCCGTCGTACGCGACGTACTCGACGCCCGGGTTGCGCTCGGCCGCTCGCTCGACCATCGCGCTCGACACGTCGAGGCCGACGACGCGCCCGAAGTCGTCCGTCAGGTGCTCGTCGACGAGCCCGATGCCCGCGCCGACGTCGAGCGCTTCGAGCGACGACGGGTCGCCGACCCGCCGCCAGGCGAGGTCGACGAGCCGGCGGGCCTTCACCTCGCTGTAGAAGCTCGCCTCCTGGCCGCCGAACGAGATCGACCGCTCGAGGGCGCGCTCGTAGCCGCCTTCGCCGTACCGGTCGAACTCGGACACTAGGTGGCCCGTGCGACTTCGCCGCGGAGCCGCTCGAGCTCGGCGTCGACCATCAGCTGGACGAGCCCCTCGAACGAGACCGTCGGCTCCCAGCCGAGCTCGCGCTTCGCCTTCGCCGGGTCGCCGACGAGGTTGTGGAGCTCCGCCGTGCCGCGCTGGAGCGACTCGTCGATGTGCACGTACTCGCGGGAGTCGAGCCCGACGTGCTCGAACGCGGTCTCGACGAGGTCTCGCACCGAGCGCGTGACGCCCGTCGCGACGACGTAGTCGTCCCCTCGGTCCTGCTGGACCATCAGCCACATCGCTCGCACGTAGTCGCCCGCGTAGCCCCAGTCGCGACGCGAGTCGAGGTCGCCGAGCCAGAGCTCGCCCTCGAGCCCGAGCGAGATCGCAGCGGCGGCATGCGCGACCTTGCGCGGGACGAACTCGAGCGGCCGTCGAGGCGACTCGTGGTTGTAGAGGATCCCGGCCGAGGCGTGCAGCCCGTAGCGGATGCGGTACGAGCGGACGATGAAGTGCGCGTACGCCTTGGCGACGCCGTAGGGCGTGAGCGGCGAGAGCGGCGTCTCCTCCGTCTGCGGCGACTCGCGAGGCTCGCCGAAGATCTCGCTCGAGGAGGCCTGGTAGAAGCGAATCGTCGCGTCGACCTCGCGGATCGCCTCGAGCAGCGCGGTCACGCCGACGGCGGCGAGCTCGGCGGTCAGCACCGGGTGCTCCCAGGAGGCGGGCACGAACGAGACCGACGCGAGGTTGTAGACCTCGTGCGGCCGGGTTGCGCGCAGGGCGCGGACGAGCGCGAGCTGGTCGCTCAGGTCGGCCTCGACGAGGTCGATCCGCTCGCGGAGCGGCTCGAGGTTCGGGTAGCTCGCGCCCGAGCGCCGCACGATCCCGGACACGTCGTAGCCCTGGTCGAGGAGCAGCTCGGCGAGGAGCGAGCCGTCCTGGCCGCCGATCCCGGTGATGAGCGCGCGCTTGTTCACTCGGCGGCGATGATAGGCGCGTGGGCGCCCTGACCGACCAGCTTCGCCGCGATCCGCCGGGCCTGCACGCCGGCGGCTCGGAGTACTGGGGCCTCGCGTGGGAGGCGCTCGAGTGGCTCGAGCGCGAGGTCAGGCCCGGGATGGCGACGCTCGAGACCGGGTCGGGCGCCTCGACGCTCGTCTTCGCCGCGGCGGGTGCGGAGCACGAGGCGGTCACGCCCGCGGCGGACGAGGAGGAGCGCTTCCGCGCGCAGGCGGCCGCCCGGGGGATCGACGCGTCGCGGGTCACGTTCCGCATCGGGCTCTCGCACGACGTGCTGCCGAGGCTCGAGCAGCGCCCGCTCGACCTCGTGCTCGTCGACGGCGCGCACGGCTTCCCGTACCCGACGCTCGACTGGTGGCACGTCGCGCCGCGGGTGAAGGTCGGCGGACGGGTGCTGCTCGACGACGCGTACATGCCACCCGTTCGCGCGATCGTCGACGCGCTCCGCGCGGACCCGTCGTGGGAGCTCGACGCGCCCGCGAGCTTCCGGACTGCCGTGGTGCGCAAGGTCGCCGAGGCGCCGCCGTCGTTCGACTGGGAAGGCGGCGGCCACATGAGCTTCGCGTACCTCCCGCCGCGCACGCGCGTCGTCGCGTCCGCGCGGCAGCGCGTGTTCTCGACGCGCCTCGGGCTGCGCGCCGTCGAGCTCGCCCGCCGGCGAACGGGCCTGCGCTTCCGCCGGAAGGGCTAGTGCAGCTCGCGCATGTAGCCCCACGCCTCGCGTAGGCCGCGGGGCCTGACGAGCGCGAGCAGCGCGACGTAGAGGGCGAGCCCACCGGCCGCGGCGAGCGCGTCGCTCGTCACGAGCGCGAACGCACCGAACGCGAGGACCGCGAGCCCGCCGACCGAGACCGCGACGCGGACGAGCGAGACGACGGCCGCGAGCAAGGCGCGCCGCGACAGCGCCAGCAGCAGGGCGCCGAGCACGGCGAGCGTCGTGAGGCCGAGCGCGAGCGCGAGTCCCTCGAGCCCCCAGAGCTCGCGCAGCACGAGCGAGAGCACCACGTCGAGGACGAGCGCCGCGAACGCGACCGGCACGAGCACGCGGCTTCGCTCGAGCACGTAGAGCAGCGGGAACGCGAGCGAGAAGCCGACCGCCGCGACCGTCCACGGTGCGAGCACGACGACGAGCCGTGCGAGCTCCGTCGCCGACGTCGCCGGAGAACGCGTCGCCGAGCACCACCTCGGCGATCCGGTCGCCGACGAGCGCGAAGACGCCGGCCGCGGCCGCGATCGGCGGCAGGCAGAGCCACGAGCCGTGGACGACGTGCTCGACGGCGGCTTCCGCCTCGACCCCGCGTCGCGTGAGCTCCGCGGTCGAGATGATCGACAGCGAGGTCGCGGTCGCCGCGACGAGCACCGCGGCGAAGAAGTACGCGTACGAGAGCGACGTGACCGCGCCGACGCCGATCCCCGAGGCCCCGCGGAGCGCGATCAGGTAGAGGACTTGCAGCGCGAGCGGCACCGCAGCCGCTTCGGCGAGCAGCACGAGCCGTCTGACGACTCCCTCGAACCGCAGCCGCCCGAGCGTCCCGCCGAGCGCGGCGAGCGGCACGCCGAGCGAGATCGCGGCGTTCGCGGCGAGCCCCCACGCGAGCGCGACGAGGCCGTGCTCGTCCGCGAGCACGACGAACACGACGAGCCCGGCAACGCCGCCGACCGAGAACCCGAGCGCGGCCGCACCGAAACGATTGCGCGCCGCGAGCGTCGCCGCAGCGAGCGCGGCGAGCACCTGGACGAACGCCGCGGCGACGAGCCACGGGAGCGCCGACGCGGCGAGATCGGCCGCCTCCTGCGGCAGCTTCCCCGTCAGCAGCTCCGCGAACGGCTCGGCGAACAGCCACACGACGATCGTCGAGGGCACGCCGACGACGAGGATCGCCGCCGCGTACGAGCCGGCAACGGCCCCCTCGGTGCGGGTCAGCTCGGGCACCGCGGTCAGCCGGAGCGCCTGCGCGGCGAGCACGAGCGTGACGTAGACGCCGTACGCCGCGAGCAGTCCGTCGGTGCCCGCGTCGCGCCCGAACTTCTGCGCCAGGATCGCCGCGGCGATCGCGCCGGACGCGCTGAGGACGAGGCTCGAGAGCCCTGTAAGGATTCCGCTAGCCAGGGCGCTGCGGCGGTCGGGGGCGGTAGTCTCTCCGCTGCGGCTGGTCCGCATCCTTCCGATCATGGCGAACAGAAACGACTCGGTCTGGACAGAGGAGTCGCTCGCGCAGCTGCGCGAGGACTTCGGCCCCTACTACGAGGACCGAACCGTCCTCGTCACGGGCGCGGACGGCTTCATGGGCTCGCACCTGACCGAGGGGCTCTGCCACCTCGGCGCCCACGTCCACGCCTTCGTCCGGGCCACCTCGAGCGGCGCCCTGAACAACATCGGGCAGATCCGCGACCGGTTGAAGGTCCATTGGGCCGACCTGACGGACAAGCACTCGATCGACCTGCTCGTGCGCCAGCTGAAGACCGCGCCGGACCGCCCGTACGTCTTCCACCTCGGCGCGCAGGCGCACGTCGGCGAGTCGTGGCACCGCCCGTACGAGACCGTGATGGCGAACACGATCGGGACGCTCAACCTCCTGCAGTCGGTCGTCGACCACGAGCTCGAGCTCGAGAAGTTCGACACCGCGGGCACGTCGGAGGAGTACGGCAACGTGCGCGAGTCGGTCTCGCACCACCACGACTTCGACGACGCGGGCTCGCTCATCCTGCACGAGCGCTCGCCGATCAACCCGAAGTCGATCTACGCGACCGCGAAGGTCGCCGCGGACTTCCTGACGATGAACTACCACGACGCCTACGGCGTTCCCGGCGTGGTCACGCGCATGTTCAACAACTACGGCCCGCGCCAGAACCCGCGCTACGTGACGGGCACGATCATCACGCAGGCGCTCGAGCGCGAGCACATCGAGCTCGGCGCGCTCGACCCGCTGCGCGACTTCTGCTTCTGCACCGACGGCGTGCGCGGCCACCTGATGGTCGCCGCGAAGGGCACGCCCGGCGACGTCTACGTGTACGGCCAGGGCGAGAACATCTCGATGGCGGACTGGGCCGCGATGATCCTCCGCATCGGCGAGGAGGACGGCCACTGGGGCCCGCGCGAGATCGTCACGAACCAGGAGCGCTTCCGCCCCGGCGCGACGGACGTGATGGCGCTCCGCGTCGGCTACGAGAAGCTCAACCTCGAGACCGGCTGGGAGCCGCAGGTCTCGTGGGAGGACGGTGTCCGCAAGACGATCCAGTGGTACGCGGAGAACCGCGAGCGCTGGCTCGGGCGCGTCGACTGGCTCCCGTACACCGCGCCCACCGTCAAGACGGGGTAACGGGTGAGGACGCTCGTCACCGGGGGCGGCGGCTTCCTCGGGACGCACGTCGTCGAGCGCCTGCAGGCCGAGGGCATCGAGCCGATCGTCGCCCGCCGCCGGCAGTACGACCTGACGCGCTGGGACGACACCGAGCGCCTCTTCGCCGACGCGAAGCCCGAGCTGGTCCTGCACCTGGCCGCCGAGGTCGGCGGCATCGGCGCGAACCGCGACAACCCCGGCCGCTACTGGTACTCGAACCTGATGATGGGCGCGCACGTGATCGAGCAGTCGCGCCTGCACGGCGTCGACAAGCTGCTCGTGCTCGGCACGGTCTGCGCGTACCCCAAGTTCGCGCCGGTCCCGTTCAGCGAGGACGACCTCTGGAACGGCTACCCGGAGGAGACGAACGCGCCGTACGGCGTCGCGAAGAAGACGCTGCTCGTCGGAGGGCAGGGCTACCGCGAGCAGTACGGGCTGAACGCGATCTTCCTGCTGCCGGTGAACCTCTACGGCCCGCGCGACAACTTCCACCCGACGAACGCGCACGTGATCCCCGACCTGATCCGCAAGATGAGCGACGCGCAGGCGCGCGGCGAGCGCGAGGTGGTGCTCTGGGGCGACGGCTCGCCGACGCGCGAGTTCCTCTACGTCGACGACGCGGCAGAAGGGATCGTGCTGGCGGCGCTCCGCTACGACCAGCCCGAGCCCGTCAACCTCGGCACGGGCGAGGAGGTCTCGATCAAGCACCTCGCCGAGCTGATCGGCGAGGCCACGGGGTACGAGGGCGAGATCGTCTGGGACACGACGAAGCCCAACGGCCAGCCGCGGCGCAAGCTCGACACGACCCGCGCGAAGGAGCTGTTCGGGTTCGAGGCGAAGACGCCGTTCCGCGAAGGGGTGGCGCGCACGGTGGCGTGGTACCGCGAGCACGCCGCTGCCTATGCAGGCCGCTGAGCGGCTCCGAACGCTCGCGCGCTCCGAGCCCTGGATCGTCCTCGCGCCGCTCGTCGTGGCGCAGTGGGTCGTGCTCGCCGTGTTCGCGCTCACGGTGCAGCGGAACGGCTGGCTCTTCTACCAGGGCGGCGACCAGACGTGGTTCTACACCTCGGCCTGGGAGCTCGCGCACGGCCGCGTCCCCGAGACGCTCGTCGGCTACCTCTGGCCGTTCCTGCTCGCGCCGCTCGCCTTCCTCGCCGGGCCCGACTTCCTCGACGGCCTGCCGGTGATCATCCTCCTGCAGCTGCTCGTGCTCGTGCCGCTCGCCGTGCTCTGCGCGTACTGCGATCGCGGCCCGCATCGGGGGGCGGCTGCTCGGCTACTTCGCCGCCGCGGCCTGGATCGTGGCGCCGTTCGCCGCGCAGCCGCTCTTCGTCGGGCGCTACCACGAGCGCTGGAACGAGCAGACGCTGCCGCAGGCGCTCGGCTTCACGGCGCTCGGCGACTTCCCGTCGATGGTGCTGCTGCTGGTCGCCGCGGTCTTCGTGCTGCGCGCGCTCGACGGCGCGAGCGCGGGGAGACGTCGTCGCCGCAGGGCTCGTGGCGGGGCTCGCGATCGCGTTGAAGCCGGCGAACGGGCTCTTCATCTTCGCGCCGCTCGTCGCCTTCGCACTCGCGCGCCGGTGGCGCGCGGTGCTCGAGTTCGGGGTCGCGCTCATCCCTGCGCTGCTGACGCTCGCCGTGTGGAAGTACCGGGGGACCGGGATCTCGGTGCTCGCGCTCGACCCGACGGTGCTCGCCGCCGCGGCGGAGCCCCCGCCGCACCCGACGCAGCTCACGTGGTGGGAGCAGGTTCGGGACTTCGTGCCGCTCGACATCCACCAGCTGAACCATCAGTTCCTCGGCTTCCGCGAGTACTTCTGGAGCGCGCGGCTGCTCGAGTTCATCCCGGTCGCCGGCGCGATCGCGGTCGCGCGGCGCTCGATCCCGAAGGCCGCGTTCTTCGTCGTCTGGCTCGCCGCGTTCTTCGTCGTCAAGGGCTCGTCGCCCTCGGTGAGCGTCGAGACGGCGACCATCTGGCGGCTGCTGATGCCTGCCTGGCCCGCGTACTTCTTCCTCGCGATCTCGATCCCGCTGCTCGTGCCCGTGTGGGGCGCGCGTCTCCCGGAGCGGTTTCCCGCGCCGCTGCGCGTGGTGCGCTGGCCGCGCCGCGCCCTGATCCCGGTCGCGATCCTGCTCGCCATCCCCCTGATCGGCTCGGCGCTGCTCCCGCCGTCGAAAGGCCAGGGGGCCGCGAAGCTGCCGCTGCAGTCGCTCTTCCTCCCCGTCGACCAGGACGTCGACCTCGCGGTGGCTCCCGGTCGAGGGCGGGCTCGACCTCACGTGGGACGCGCCGAAGCCGCGCTCCGCGGACTCCTTCTTCATCGTCTACCGCTCGCCGCTCGAGTACACGCTGTCCGAGGGCGACCCTCGCGTGATCCGCCAGGGGAAGCTCTGCGAGCCGACCGGACATGCGCCGCGGTGCACGATCGAGATGGAGGAGGTCGGGCGCACGCGCACGTCGCGGTTCGTCGACCGGGTCGGCCCCGGGCAGTGGACGTACCGGATCGGGACCGCGGCGAACTGGCTGGACGACGAGAGCGCGCGGCGATCCGTTCCTGATCTCGCGGCCGCTCAACGTCAGTGTCCAGTAGGGCCGCGTTCGCCGCCGCTGCCGCCGCGGTGCTCGCGGTCGCGGCCGTGCCGTGGTCCGACGGCCCGCTACGGCGTCTGGCGGGCGGGGACGGCGACGGGCCGCGATCCGACGTTCGACGTCGAGCTCGACGCAGCTGCTCTGCGTGCTGCTGCGCCGCTCGTCGGCGACTCGGAGTACGTGACCGAGTGGCCCGGCGGCTCGCCGCTGCAACAGGGGAACCTCAAGGCGGCCGGGCAGCTCTACTTCGCCCGCGGGCTCCCGGTGCTCGAGCGCGCAGCGTGCCGAGTGGATCGTCGCGCGTCCGCGACGGGCGCGTCGTCGCTCATACGTCGCCGATGAGCCTCGTCGCCGGCGTTCTCGTCGTCAACGCGGCGTTCCTCGCCGCCGGCTACGCGCTGCTCGGCCCCGCGCGCTGGCGCCCGTCCTGGGCGGGTGTCGCGCTGCTCGTCGGCGCCGGCAGCGTCGGGACGCTCGTCTTCTTCGCGACGATCGCTCGGCTTGCACGCGAGCCTTCCGGTCGCCGCGGCCGTGACGGCGGCTGTCGTCGTCGGTGGGTTCCTCTTCTGGCGACGCAACCCGGCCGAGGCGCCGCCGCGCCAGCGGCCGGCCGCTCGACCCGTTGACCGCAGCCGCGTTCGGCGTGATCGCCGCGGTCTGCGTCGTCGGCGTCGTCGGCGGCTTTCGCTCCGCGCCGTGGCTCGACGACGTGTGGGGGATCTGGCTGCCGAAGGGCCTGGCGCTCTGGCACCACGGGCTCGACGAGCGGCTGTTCGCGCCGAGCGGCGAGTACGTGACGTTCGGCGTGCCGGACTATCCGCTCTGGTGGTCGGTGGTCACGAGCCTCGACGTGCAGGCCGTCGGCGGCCTCGACGTGCGCGTCGTGTGCGCGCAGCTCGCGCTGCTGACGGTCGCGTTCGTCGGAGCCGTCGCGCGGCTGCTCTGGGACTGCGTCCGGCCGTCAGGTGCTGGCCGGGTCGCTCCTCCTGCTCGTCCTCTCCCCCGAGCTGTGGCGGCACGTTCAGGGAGGCGTCGCCGACCTCCCGCTCGCGATCTACCTCGCGCTCGCCGTGCTCGCGGGCGCGCGGTGGCTGCAGACGCGCGAGCCGTTCCTGCTCGCGCTCGCCGGCCTCGCGCTCGCCGTCGCCCTGCAGATCAAGACCGAGGCGCTCGTCGAGGTGGCGGCGCTCGTGGTGGTCGGAGCGCTCTTTGCGCGGCGTCTGCTCTGGCTCGGCCTTGCACTCGTGGCGGCGTTGCCGTGGCTCGCGTGGCGATGGCTGCACGACGTGCCGAGTCGCGCCGAGCTCGACCTGACGCGCGTCGAGCGCGTGCCCGACGCGGCTCGCGCGGTCGCCGAGCACCTCTTCGACCCGACGGAGTGGCTCGTCCTCGTCCCGCTCGCGATCCTGCTCGCCGTGATCGCGCGAAAGCCGAAGGTGCTGCTCGCGCCGGGAGCGCTGCTCGCGGTCGTCCTCGTCGCGTACTGGATCGACCGCGACGAGATCGGCTACGTGCTCGCGACGTCCGCGTACCGCGTGATCGACCCGGTCGTGCTAAGCGCTGCGGTGCTGATCCCGCTCCTCGCGGAATCGTTCCTCCAGCAGCGCGAGTCGCTGCGCGAGGATCGTGCTCTGGTCGGAGAGCCGTGAGATCACGGTCGAGTAGTGCAGCAGCACGAGCAGGATGAAGAGGATCCCGACCGCGAAGAGGATCGCCGGCGGATAGCCGCTGATCCCGAACCAGCCGGCGATCGTGTTCAGCCCGCCGCGCCAGAGCGAGAGCACGAGCAGCACGACGCCCGTCAGCAGCCAGAGCAGCGCGTAGCGCTCGCGCAGCCGCCGCGAGCGGATCAGCTCGAAGACGACGAGCAGCAGGAGCACCGAGGCGATCGCCGCCGCGATCGAGACTCGAAGGGGCGTCAATCGAGCGGCACCGCCTTGCGCCGGAAGAGCGCGACGAAGATCGCGAGCACGACCTTGACCATGTAGTAGACGGAGCGCACCGTCGTGATCGACGAGCGGCCGCTCTCGCGCGCGCGCATCTTGACCGGGACCTCCTGCAGCCGCAGGCGATGCTTGAAGACCATCACCGTCGCCTCGGCCTCGGGGTAGTCGTGCGGGTAGTCCGCGGCGAACAGGCGAATGCCCAGCCGGTTCGCGGCCTGGAAGCCCGACGTCGGATCGGTGATGCGCTGCCGCGTCAGCGCCGAGACGATCCACGCGAGCAGGCGAATCCCCGCGCGCCGGGACCGCGAAGAGCGATATCCGTCGCCGCCGATGAAGCGCGACCCCACGGCGACGTCCGCCTCGTCGGCGAGCACCGGGCGCAGGATCGCGTCGAGCTCGGCCGGGTCGTGCTGGCCGTCGCCGTCGGCACGGACGGCGACGTCGAATCCCTGCTCCCACGCGTAGCGGAAGCCGGTCTGCACCGCACCGCCGATGCCGAGGTTGAACGGAAGCGAGATCACCTTTGCCCCCGAGGCTCGCGCGATCTCCGCGGTGCGGTCGGTCGAGCCGTCGTCGACGACGACGACGCGAAGCCCGGGGTCGTAGGCCAGGAGCTCGCCGACGACGCGCGGCGATCGACGCCTCCTCGTTGAACGCGGGGACGATCGCGATGCGCCGCAGCGCGCGCAGCCGCTCCGCCTCCGAGGTCGGCGACTCGAGCACCTCGGTCACGCGACGGTCTCCCGCACGCCGAGGCCGATCAGCTCGAGGAGGCGACGCGCGCGATGCGCGTACGTGTGCTCGTCGAGGGCTCGCTCGCGCGCGCGGGCGCCGAGCTCCTCCGCGGCGCCGGGATCCCCGAGCAGCTCTCGGTAGGCGGCGGTCGCACCGTCGGCGTCCTCGACCACGAGGAGCTCGCGGCCCGGCTCGAACCACGTCTCGATGCCGTCGTGCGGGTTCGAGACGATCGCCGCGCCCGCCATCGCGAGCTCGAACGGACGAGCGGTCGACGACGCCCGCACCGTCGCGTGCGCGCGGCGCGTCACGTTGAGTGCGACGCGCGACGACGAGATCGCGCGGTTGAACGCGTTGAACGGGATCACGCCGAGCGAGCGAGCGCGACCGACGTCGCCCTGGAAGTCCTCGCCGCCGAGCGCGAAGTCCACGTCGGGCAGGCGTCGCGACGGCTCGCCGACGAGCTCGCGCATCCACTCGCGCCGGAACTTGTCGCCGTAGCCGTAGAAGAAGACGTCGTGCTCCTTCTCGACCGGCAGCGGCTTGAAGAGCTCCGGGTCGGCAGCCCAGAAGAGCGCCTCGGCGCGGCGCGCGCCGAGCTCGCGCAGCCGGTCGAGCCCGCCCTCCGAGTTCGAGACGACGAGGTCGTACTCGCCCGGGTCGGCGCCGTAGTAGTAGTTGAAGCCGGTGTCCATGCCGCCGAACTCGGGCAGGCTCATCGGCACGTCGCCGTCGTAGAAGACGAACGGCACGCCGAACCGCTCGCGAAGGTTGGTCGGGATCCCGCGCAGGTGCGACATCGGCACCGTGAAGACGAGGACCGCGTCGACGTCGCCCTCGCGCTCGAGGATCCGCTCGATGTGCCGCTGCCAGCGCGGCGTGACCCAGCGCCAGACGACCTCCCTGACGAGCCGATCGGTGTCGCCCGGGTCGGACTCCTCGCGGCGGAGGTAGCGATCGCCCTTGAGCCGCGCGAGTGCGCCGCGCGCGCGGGCGAAGCTCTCGCCCTCGAGGTACGCGGGGTTCGGCGCGGTGCGCCACCACGGCGACTCGACCGCGCGGCCGCGGTACGGCGTCACGATCAGGTCGACGCCGACCTCGTAGAGGCCCTTCCACAGCTGCCACCACGCCGGCGTGCAGCCGTACCGGAAGTCGAGATCGATCGCCGAGGCGACCGCGAGGAT
>CAWFVN010000032.1:0-135736 GCA_963819225.1 uncultured Actinomycetes bacterium
ACCGGCCGCCGCCGGACCCACTAGCCTGTCGCCGGTGCGCGCTCTCGTGGTCGCCGTCGACCGCCGCCGTCTTGCTGGCGGTGCCTGCCTCTGCCGCCTCGCCTCCGTACGTCATTCAGGGCGACCGGGCGGTCGGCGGACTCCGGATCGCCCACGGCACGCTCGCACAGGCGCGCCAACGATTCGGGCCGCCCTCGACGGTGCGATCCCGGGCTTCCGGCGTCGAGTGCAACGCCGTCTGGAACCCCATCGGGTTGAGGCTGGCGTTTCTCGACTTCTCCGGCCGCGCGTGTCAGGACGGCGTGCTCGTGACCGCGACGATCACGAGCCGGAGCGCGTGGCGGACTGCCCTCGGCCTGCGGGTCGGCGACTCAATCGCGCGGATCCGGCGGCTCTTTCCGCGCGCCACCTTCCACCCCGCGTCTCCTCCGTGGACCGGCTACTGGCTGGTCACGCGGCGCACCTGCGCCGAGGTCGGCGCGATTCCGTATCCCGGCCTGCTCGCGCGCGTTCGAGGCGGTCGGGTGACGGCACTGGTCGCCGGCACCGCGCCCTGCGACTGAGCGGGCGAGGCTCTACGCCAGCCGGAGGGTCATTCCACCGGTCGCCGCCGCGCGCGGGTCGAGCAGGACGACGTACGTGCCCGTCGCGTTGAGGTCGAGCGTCACCGTGCGCCCGGTCGTGCTGGCGATGACGGCGGCGAGCGTCGTGCCGTTCGGTCGCAGGATCGTCACCTGGGACGACGAGATCGAGATCGCGGACAGGACGAGCGAGACACGTCGGCCGGCGGTGCCCTGGAAGGTCAGGCGAGCGTTCTGTCCCGGAGTGCCGAGCGAAACGGCGAGCGGCGGACCTCCGACGACGAGCTCGCCCGAGACGTCTGCGGGCACGTCGTACAGCGCCAGCGTGACCGAGCCGGTGTTGGCGCCGGTCGGGTCGACGACGATCGAGTAGGTCCCGCTCGAGGGCAGGAGCTTCGTGTCCACGAACGTTCCACTGGTGTCGAGGAGCGTGTTCTTGACGAGCGCCGAGCCGTCGGGCGCGAGCACCGACACGTAGGCGCTCGCGACCGACACGTTCGAGAGCTGGAGGCTGATCGCGCGGCCTGCGGTTCCCTCGAACGTCAGACGGGCGTTCTGCCCGGGCGCGGTCGTCGAGATCGTCACGGGAGGACCGCCGGGGACGATCGCCGGAGAGGGATCGGGCGGAACGGCGTAGAGATTGACGGTCAACGAGGCGGTGGCCGCTCCCTGGGGGTCGACGAGCAGCTCGTGGCGCCCGCTCAGCTCGAGCGTCCGCAGATCGAGCAGACCGCCGCTCGAGCCGACCAGTGTGCGGCTGCCGACCGTCGCTCCCGTCGGCCCGACGATCGAGACGTACGCACTGCCGGGGAGACCGCTGCCGACCTTGACGGCGAAGCGATCGCCTGCCAGGCCGTCGAACGAGAGTCTCGCGTTCTGCCCGGGCGTGCCCAGCGCGAGCACGACCGCGGAGCCGTCGGACGCGATCGGTCCACCCAGGTCGGCCGGGACGTCGTAGAGCGTCAGCGTGATCGCGCCCGTGTAGGACGTCTGCGGGTCGACGACGAGCGTGTATTCGCCCGCGCTCGTGAGCGCCTCGACGTCGAGGAAGCCCCCGGGGGTCCCGACGATCGTGCTCGCCAGGCTGGTGCTCCCCTTCAGCAGCGCGACCTTGGCGGACTTGATCGTCACGCCCGAGAGACGCACGCTCACACGCATGCCCGCCGGTGCGCTGAACGTGGCGCGGGCGTTCTGCCCCGGAGCCGTCGTAACGAGGTTGACCGGCGATCCGCCGGGCGCGATCGTGGCCTCGGGGTCGGGAGGCACGTCGTAGAGCTCGAGCGTCATCGCACCGACCGCGTCACGATACGGGTCGACGACCATCGTGTAGGTCCCGGTCTCCGGCAGCGTTCTCGGATCGACGAACAGCCCGAACTTGCCGACGAACGCCTCGGCGCCAAGTCGGGTTCCGTCGGGCTCGTAGATCGTCACGGTCGACTGCGCGAGGGTCACGTCACGGAGCTGCATTGCGACCCGGTCGCCGGCGTCGCCCTCGAACTCGAGCTGCACATCCTGTCCGGGCGCGGTGGTGCTCACCGTCACCGGCTCACCACCGACCACGATGGGAAAGACCTGCCGCACGGATCCCTGGACGCTGCGGGTGTCCGTCGCCCCGCCGGCGGTCGCGGTCACCGTCAACTCCAGGCTGCCCACGGAGGCGGGCGTGTAGGTGCCGGTGTAGTGCCCGTCGCCTTGCGCGAGCAGCGTGACGGGGACCCCGTTGACGTTCGCGGACACATGCGCTCCGGCCGGGTCGGCGCAGGCCGAGGCCGACAGGCTGATCGCGAGCTCCTCTCCGGTCTCGAGCGTGAAGTCCGGCGACGGTGCGTCGAGCCAGACCAACGGTCTTCCCGCGCAGCTCACCGCCGACGCCGCGTTCAGGCGGCCGCCGCTCGCGCTCATCGACGCGAGCGCGGCGATCGTGTCGGCGGTGCGCAGCAGGAGCGTCTTGACGCCGACGTCGCTCGCGCCGGGCTGCGCAGCTTCGACCAGCGCGGCGATGCCGGCGGCATGAGGCGCCGCCATCGAGGTGCCGCTCGCGTACTGATACGAGCCGCCGGGCCAGGTCGAGTAGATGTTGACGCCCGGTGCGCTCACGTCGACCGAATGCTTCCCGAAGTTGGAGAAGAACGCGTGGCGGTCGTTGCTGTCGCTCGCTGCGACGGCGAGCACGTTCGGGACGTCGTACGACGCCGGATACGTCGGTGCGGAATCGTTGTCCGTGCCGTCGTTCCCCGCCGCGGCGACGAAGAGCGAGTCGCGAGCGTCCGCGAACTGGATCGCTTCCAGGAGGCTCTGCGAGAAGTCGCCTCCCGCCCACGAGTTGTTGAGCACGTCGGCACCGTTCGCAGCCGCGTAGAGGATGGCGCTGACGGCGTCCGCGGTCGTCCCGGATCCGTCGCTGCCGAGGAACTTCAGGCCCATCAGGCGGACGTTCCAGTTCACGCCGACGACGCCGACCCCGTTGTCTCCGACCGCGCCGATCGTGCCGGCGACGTGCGTCCCGTGCCCCTGGTCGTCTGCCGGGTTGTTGTCGCCGTTGATGAAGTCCCACCCGCGCCAGTCGTCGACGTAGCCGTTTCCGTCGTTGTCGACGTGTCCGTGCGACAGCCGTCGCAGTTCTCTCCGGGGTTGACCCAGGTGTTCGCGGCGAGATCGGGATGCGACTGGTCGACTCCGGTGTCGATCACGGCGACCACCACGCCGGGATCTCCGGTCGTGACCGACCAGGCTGCGTCCACGTCGGCGTCCGCGTCGGGGGTGCCGGGCCAGCCGTTGACGAACTGGCCGGTGTTGCTCAACCCCCAGAGGCGGTTGTACAGCGGATCGTTCGGGACGGCGGTCGTCTCGAGCACGTAGTTCGGCTCCGCGTACCGGACGAGCGGGTCAGCGCGGAGCTCGGCGAGCACCGCGTCCCGACGGCTCGGTGACACGCCCACGAGCGAGCCGCGGATCCGCGCGAATCGACGTTTCTCGCCGCCGCCCACTCGGCGGAGCAGCTGACGCCGGTCTGCGTCGGAGACGCCTTCCTTGAAGCCGACGATCAGCTCGCCGGGGATCGCCTTCGCCTTCGGTTTCGCGCCGGAGGCGGGCGCTGCCACACCGGGCGCGCCGAGCACGACCGCCAGGAGGGCGAGCGGGAGGATGCGGAGCAGTGTTCTTCGGCTCGGAGCAGTCATGGAGGCGCCGGAGCCGCAATCCGACCTGCTCACCGTAGGTGCGTCCGAGGCCCTCGGCTACCCCGTTTCCGAGGGATCCGGAGCGTGTGGAAAGCTCCTTTCGACCCGTGACGAGCGCTCTCGACCACCCGTGGGCACAGCTCACGCCCGCTCTGGTGGCACGTCTCTTGTCAGGACTGCCCATCGACTGGTGGATCGCCGGCGGCTGGGCGCTCGACCTGGAAGGGAAGCAGCCGCACAAGGACGTCGACGTCGCAGTGCTGCGGCCCGACCACGAGGTGCTGCGCGAGTACCTCGCCGACTGGGATCTCTGGATCGCGTACCGCGGACACGTTGCGTCCCTGGACCGGTGGGCCGGTCGGCCCGCCGGAGAACACGGTGTGGGCGCGCCCGACGCCCGACGACGAGTGGCACATCGACTTCAAGATCGAAGCCGTCGAGGACGGAGACTGGCTGTACCGGCGCGACCACTCCGTTCGGCGGCCGGTGGCCGACATCGGGGTCGTCGTCGACGGCATCCCGTATCTCGCGCCGGAGCTCGCGCGCCTCTACGCGCGAGCGGACTGAGGCTACGGGCCGACTGAAACGACGCGGGCGACCCACGAGCCGCCCGGTGCTGCGATCGTCACCTTGTCGCCGGCCTTTGCGCCGTAGAGGGCGCGGCCGAGCGGCGAGTCCGGCGAGACCCCGCCGACGCTCGAGATCTCGACGTTCATTCGCTCGCCTGCCTCGTCCTCGAGCTCGACGTGCGAGCCGACGCCGATGCGTCCGTTCTGAGTCTCGTTTTCGTCGACGAGCACCGACCTCGAGAGCCGGTCGCGGAGCAGCGTGATCCGGCGCTCGAGCATCCCCTGCTCGTTCTTCGCGGCGTGGTACTCGAAGTTCTCGGAGAGATCGCCGAAGCCGCGCGCGACGCGGATCGCCTCGACCATCTCCGCGCGCCGTCGGGCCCTCGAGGTCGGCCAGCTCTGCTTCGAGCTGGGCCTTCTGGTCGGCCGTCAGGGGCGGGTGCGATTCGTGCGACACGACTGCAGCGTACGTCGGATCCCGCGCGCCTGCCGAGCCTCGAATTCACTTGCCCCTTGGTACAAGGGGCCGCGCGGCGATCAGCCGAGCGAGACGAGCCGCGGCGGTGACTCGGGGGTGACGTCCTGCCCCTGCACCGTCGAGGTTGCAACCCGGTCCTTGCCGCCGCGCTTTGCCTGGTAGAGCGCAGCGTCGGCCGCGGCGATCAACGCCTCGGCGTTTGCGTACGTCGGGAACTCGGCGACGCCGAAGCTCACGGTGAACGTGGCGATCTGGCCGTTCCGGCCGGCGACCTTGAGCCCCGCGGCCGTCTTTCGAATCTGCTCGGCGGCACGGTTCGCGTTCGCGAGCCTCGCGCCCGGGAGCAGGACGACGAATTCCTCGCCGCCGTAGCGCGCCGCGAGATCGGTCTCGCGCACCGACCGCTCGAGCGCTGCCGAGAACGCGCGCAGAACGGAGTCGCCCGTCTGATGGCCGAAGCTGTCGTTGATCTGCTTGAAGTTGTCGATGTCGCACATCACGAGCGAGACGCTCGTGCCGTTTCTCGTCGCACGCACCAGCTCGTCCTCGAGCCGCTCCGCGAGCAGTCGGCGGTTTGCGAGCCCGGTGAGCCCGTCGGTCTGCGCCTGGCGGCTCAGCCGGGCGACGTCGCCGACGATCTGCGCGACCGGGCGAGCGAGGCGCGTGGCGAGAGCCGCGGCCAGCGCGAGCGTGAACAGGGCGGCGAGGATGATCAGCCGGCGGTAGCCCGTCGACAGCGCGTCGATCGCGGCCACCGGCTCCAGAGCGACCACGTATGCATCCGCGACCGCGAGCGGCGCGAACTGGGCGGCGAAGGCCGTGCCGCCGAGGACGGCACGGCCGTCGCGCGGCTCGACCTCGACTCCACGCGGGCCGCCGGCGAGCAGACGGCCGTTCTGCATCAGTGCGAGCGAGGCACCCACAGGAAGCGGCGTCGCTTCGCGGAGCACGGTGAGCACGTCCTTGCCGAGGGGAAGCGAGACCGTCACCTTCGCGAGGATCGCGCGACCGTTGCTGATCGTGGCGGTCGATGCGATGCGCGGCTTCGCGGCGAGCTTCCCGATCGAGCGCCCGTCGCGCAGGTCGATCCGCGCGTGACGGGTCGCCGCGATCTCCTTGAGGGCCCGCTGGTCGTTCATCACGACCGCGCGCTGGAGCCGCAGCGACGTCGCGAGCTCGCTTGCCTGCACGCGCAGGTCGGCGCGCAGGGTGCCGAACGTCGAGGCTGCGACGCGGGCGCCCGCGTTGAGCGCGGTGCTGTGCTCCTGCCAGTTGCTGCGACGACCGTTGCGGTCGAGCGTCCAGCTCACCGTGGCGACGAGGGCGGCGATCAGGAGGAAGACGAGGACGGCATAGCGCACGACCGACGTGCGGTGCGCGGAACTCGCGTGGTGCGCGGCCGATCATCGACTCCCTCCCTCGTGAAGGGAAGACGAAAGCTCCGCCGTCGCCGGCGGCTCCGTTGCATGCCGCAGAACCTCGTTCATGTGCCAGCCTTCCGAGGAGGAAACGTGGTTCAGCATCGGCTCCCGGACTCCCGCGAGGACTCCCCCGAAGGAGTGAGGTCTGCCGAGGGTCACCCGGGGGTGTGGTTCTTGATCCTGATCACCTGCGTGACCTGGGAGGCGGCCAGGTAGTTCGCGTTGCCCGCCTGGTTCGCGTGGACGACGCAGTCGCCGCGCTCGAACGCCGTGACCATGTTGCCCGACACGGAGCAGATCGAGGCGCTGCTCGGGTCGACCGTGTAGGTGACGGCGAGACCGGAGGTCGACGTCGCCGAGAGCGGGAACGGCGGGTCGTTCTTGTCGAAGTTCCCCGGGTCCGGGAAGGTGATCGTCTGCGACCGCTTCGCGATCGAGAAGGTCTGCTGCACCTGCGGCGCGGCGAGGTAGGAGCTGCTGCCGCTCTGGTTCGCGTAGACGGTGCACGTCCCCGCGCCCGCCATCACGACCGTCGAGGAGCCCGAGAGCGTGCAGGTGCCCGACACCGTGAAGCTGACCGGGAGGCCGGAGCTCGCCGTAGCCGAGACGTTGTAGTTCGGCCCGAGGTAGATGGCGCTGCCGGGCGCGCTCGAGGTGAACGTGATCGTCTGGGCCGACGGCGGCGGGACGACGGTGAACGACTGCTGCACCTGCGGTGCGGGCTGGTAGCTCGCGTTCCCGGACTGGTTCGCGCGCACGATGCACGTTCCCGATGCGGTGAACGACACCGTCGAGCCGGAGACGCTGCACACCGAGGGGCTGCCGGACGAGAACGAGACGGCGAGACCGGAGCTGGCGTTCGCGGCGACGTTGTACGCCGGGCCGCCGACGTACGCACCGCTCGGCGCCGTCGTCGTGAAGGTGATCGTCTGCGGGCCCGTTGCGACGGCGAACGACTGCGAGACCTGCGGGGCGGCCGAGTAGGAGCCGTTGCCCCCCTGGTTCGCGAGCACGGTGCACGTCCCCGGCGCCAGGAACGAGACCGTCGAGCCCGACACTCCGCACACGGAGGGGCTGCCGGAAGAGAAGGTGACGGAGAGACCGGAGCTCGCTGCGGCCGTCACGGTGTACGTCGGCCCGCCGGTGGCGGCGCCACCCGGCGGCGTCGAGGTGAAGCTGATCGTCTGGCCGGCGATGTTCACCGCGAAGGACTGGGAGACCTGCGGAGGCGGCCTGGTAGCTCGCGTTCCCGCCCTGGTCGGCGCGGATCGTGCAGGTGCCGGAACCGACGAACGACACCGTCGCGCCGGACAGCGTGCAGACGCCGGCGCTTGCCGGGTCGATCGAGAAGCTGACGGGCAGGCCGGAGCTCGCCGACGCGGAGACGCCGTAGGTCGGGCCGCCGACGACGGCGCCGGACGGAGCGGACGACGTGAAGCTGATCGACTGGACGCTCGGCGCCGACGGGCCGCCGATCGTGAACGACTGCTGAACGCGAGGCGCGACGCCGTACGTCGCGTTGCCGGGCTGATCCGCGTTGACGGTGCACGTGCCCGAGGCGACGAAGCTGACGGTCGAGCCGGACACGGTGCAGATCCGGCGCTGGAAGCGGCTGCCGAGAACACGACGGGAGGCCGGAGGTCGCCGATGCGCCGACGACGTAGTCGGGATCGCCGACGGTCGCGCTCGACGGAGGCGAGGTCGAGAAGCTGATCGTCTGCGGTGCGAGACCGACCGCGAACGACTGCCAGACCTGCGGCGCGGCCTGATAGCTCGCGTTGCCCGCCTGGTCTGCACGGACGGTGCAGGTGCCGACCCCGACGGGAGAAACCGTCGAGCCGGAGACGGTGCAGACGCCGGCGCTCGAGGGCGAAACGGAGAAGGTGACCGCCAGGCCGGAGCTCGCGGACGCGGAGACCGCGTACGCGGACCCGCCGGCGACCGAGGCGGAGGGCGGCGACGAGGTGAAGCTGATCGACTGGACGCTCGGCGCGGCCGGGCCGCCGATCGTGAACGACTGCTGGACCTGCGGCGCAGGCCCGTACGTCGCGTCTCCGGGCTGGTCGGCGTCGACCGTGCAGGTCCCCGCACCCGTCAATGAGACGGTCGAGCCCGAGACGGTGCAGACGGAGACACTGCTCGGGTTCGCGCTGAAGACGACGGCAAGGCCGGACGAGGATGTCGCGGTGACGGTGTAGGACGGACCGCCGACGGCGGCGCCCGAAGGCGGCGTGCTCGAGAACGTGATCGTCTGGCCGACGAGGCCGACGAGGAACGCCTGCTGCACCTGCGGCGCGGCGAGGTAGCTCGCGTTGCCTGCCTGGTTCGGCGCGGACGGTGCAGGTGCCGGTACCGACGAGCGAGACCGTCGAGCCGGACGACGGTGCAGACGCCGGCGCTGACGGGTCGACCGAGAACGCGACGGTGCAGGCCCGGAGCTCGCCGACGCCGGAGACGACGTAGGTCGGGCCGCCGATCGACCGCGCCCGATCGGCGGCGTCGACGTGAAGCTGATCGACTGGACGCTCTGCGAGGCGGCATCCGTGCCGATCGAGAACGACTGCTGCACCGGAGGCGCCGGCTTGAACTTGCTGTTGCCGCGCTGGGTCGCGTTGATCGTGCACGTGCCCTCGCCGATGAGGTGAACCTTCACGCCGGTCACCTTGCAGATCCCGGCACTCTCGTCCTCCGTGCCGAGCTCGACGGGCAGCCCCGAGGTCGCCTTCGCGTTCACGTTGTACGGGGGGTCGTGGACATGGGCGCCGGACGGAGGCGTCGAGAGGAAGCTGATCGTCTGGACGGCGACCCCGTCGTCGACGTCGACGGACTGCGTGACCTGCGGCGCCGGCAGGTAGCTCGCGTTCCCGGACTGGTTCGCCCGGACGGTGCACGTTCCGAGCCCGACGAAGCTGACGGTCGCGCCCGAGATCGTGCAGACGCCCGAGCTGCCGGGCGCGAGCGAGAAGCTCACCGGCAGACCGGAGCTCGCGGAAGCGCCGACCGCGTAGGTGCCGCCGACGAACGGCGGCCCAGGGCGACGTGGTGAAGGTGATCGACTGCGGACTCTTCGTCGGAGCCGACGGAGGCTTCGGCGCGGTCGGCGGCGTCGCGCCGCCGCCGGGCGGTGTCGGTCCGGTCGGCTCGGCAGGAGCAGCGGGATGTCCGTGCGACGGCGGCGTGCCGGCCGGCGAGTCGGTGCCGGCGCTCGGTCGGTTGTGCGGTCCGTCGGAGATGAGTGTCGGGGCGACCGTCGTGTCGACCGTGTCGGAGCGGATGCTCTCGGCGAGGTCGACCGCGAGCGTCACCGGGCTGTCGGTCTGCAACCCCGGAACCGGCGTCTGGCTGATCACCGCCAGTCCGAGGGCGCGCATCGCCGCGCGTGCTTCCGGCGTCGATGCGTAGCCGTTGTCGATCCCGAGCAGCGCGCTCTGGAGCGAGATCGCAATGCTCCGGTCGCCGAAGCCGCCCGCGCCCGGCAGGAGCTGCAAGCCGGGAAGCGCGAGTCCGACCCAGAGGATGCATGCGGTCGCTGCTGCGGAGGCACGGCCGAGCGGCGCCAATGCGCCGCGAACCCGCCGTGAACGGGTCGGCTCGTCGTCTCGCCGTGGTGTCTTCGCCATTACTGCTCCTGCCGCATCGGGACCGCTGTTCCAACCATCGCCCGGAAACGGCGTAGGCCCACTCCCCCATTCGTGTAGGCGCGAGCGACCCGTTGCGCGCGTCACCCTCAAGCTCTAGTCGAGGTAGAGGGTGGCCTAGCGGGCTGCGACGAAGAGCGTCGCCGGAACCGGCGTCTCTCCCCGCTCGCGCGAGCCCTTGGTCGGGCCGTTCGACGACCCCGACAGCCGCAGCTCGGGCATCGTCGCTCCGCCGATGCTCGCGATCACGCGAAGCTGCGCGTTCGGCCGGACGCTCTTCGGGACGACGAGCGCAGACGTCCGAGCGGGCTCCGCGCGCAGCCCCGTCGCCTCCACGATCGTCGGGATGCTGAGCGCACACCAGAAGCAGGCGACCAGGCAGCCGACGGTCAGGAACGGGACGAGCTCGATCCCATGCGAACGCAGCCGCTCGGCGACCTCACCGCACAGCTGACGACCTCGGCGTACGACCCCTGCTTCACTCATGCGCTTCAGACCCTCCGCAGTTCTGGACGCGCAGCGTAGGTCAGGCGCCGCGAGACGTCAGTCCCCCGTTCGGGGAGGGGCGACGCCTACTTCAGGAGCTTGTGCTCGAGCCGGCGCGCGGTGAACCAGACGCCGAGCGCGAGCACGCCGAGCAGGTACGCGACGTGGATCAGCGCCTCCCAGCCGACGTTGCCGAGCGTGAGCTCGCGCATCAGGTCGACGCCGTGGTAGAGCGGCGTCAGCGGAAGCGCCCACTGCACGGCCTTCGGATACTCCTCGAGCGGGACGAACGTCGCCGAGAAGAGGAACATCGGGAGCGTCAGCAGCTCGATGAACGCGAAGTCGGCCCACGAGCGCATCAGCGTCACCGCGGAGAGGCCGAGCGCCGCGAACGCTGCGCCGATCAGCAGTGCCGCGGGCACGGCGAGCAGCGCCCACCACGACTCGATCAGCCCGAGCACGAGCATGATCGTCACGAAGGCGACCGCGTAGACGCTTCCGCGCATCAGCGCGAAGATCGTCTCGCCGACGGCGACGTCGCGGACGCCCATCGGCGTCGCGAGCACGCCGTCGTAGGTCTTGGCGTAGTTCAGCTTGAAGAAGACGTTGCCGGTCGTCTCGTAGATCGCGCCGTTCATCGCGGACGCCGCGAGCAGGGCCGGCGCGACGAACTCCTGGTACGAGATCGTCTGGCCGCCGTAGGTGATGTCGCCGACCAGCGCCCCCACGCCGACCCCGAGCCCGACGAGATAGAAGAGCGGCTCGAAGAAGCCGGAGACCATGACGAGCCAGTAGCGGCGCGCCGCCTTCAGGTTCCGGTAGACGAGGCGGAGCGACCGGTCGGCGCCGAACGTGAACCACGGGGCGACCCGGCCGGTGAGTGCGTAGTCGGTCACTTCAGCAATGCCCTCTGATGGCGCCTGATCGCGACGACGGCGCCGACGACCACGAACAGCGAGAGGTACACCACGTGGACGACCGCGAGCAGGGCGTCGACGTCTCCGGTGGTCAGCATGCGGCACAGCTCGACGCCGTGCCACAGCGGCGTCGCCCAGGCCACGGGCTCGAGCCAGTCCGGCAGCTGGGAGACGGGGAAGAACGTCCCCGCGAACAGGAACATCGGGATCAGCACGAACCGGTTCAGCGCCGGGAACCACCCGTCGTCGCCGCCTTCGAGGCTCGCCGAGAACGCCGCGATCGGCGCGTTGAACGCGAGCCCGCAGAGCAGCGCGGCGAACGGCGCCAGCACCGCCAGCGGTGAGGTGATCGCACCGCCGATCGCTGCCACGGCGGTGAAGATCACCGCCGCGGAGAAGACGCGGATCGCCGCCCAGCCCATCGTCCCGAGCACGAGCTCCGCGACGCGCACGGGCGTCGCCAGCACCGCGTGGTACGTGCGCAGCCACTTGATCCCGGCCATCACCGGCCACATCGCGTCGTTCGCGCCCATCTGCATCGCCGTCGCAGCCAGAAGACCAGGGGCGACGAACTCGACGTACGACAGCCCGCCGAGCGCCGCCTGGTCGTCGTCGATCAGCTTGCCGAGCAGGACGCCGACGGAGAGCAGGAAGAAGATCGGGTTGAGAAACGCCGTCGTGATCGTCGCGCGCCACGTGCGCTTGTACGAGCGCGCGTGCCACTCGGTGACCGAGAGCGCGCGCTCGAACGACGAGCTGGTGACCGCGACGGTCGCCATCAGTCGACGAGCGTCCGGCCGGTCAACGTCAGGAACACGTCTTCGAGCGTGCTGCGCCGAACGAGGACGCTCTCTGCCTCGATGCCGCGCTCGTGGACCGCGTGCACGGTCGCGTCGCCGTTGTCGGTGCCGATCAGCACCCGGTTCGCGAGCACCTCGACGCGCTCGCCGAGGCCGTCGAGCTTGCCGTTCAGCTCGACGCCCTCCGGGAAGCGGAGCTCGACGACCTCGCGCTGCGTGTAGCGCTCGATCAGCTCTCGCGGCGAGCCCTCGGCGACGATCTTCGCCTGGTCCATCACGACGAGCCGGTCGCACAGCTGCTCGGCCTCGTCCATGTAGTGCGTCGTCAGCACCTGCGTGACGCCCTGCTGCTTCAGCCGGTAGAGGCGGTCCCAGAGCACGTGCCGCGCCTGCGGGTCGAGACCGGTCGTCGGCTCGTCGAGGAGCAGCAGCTCGGGCTCGTTGATCAACCCGCGCGCGATCGTCAGCCGCCGCTTCATCCCGCCCGAGAGCGGCTCGACGCGCGAGTCGCGGCGCTCCTGAAGCTGCACGAAGTCGAGCAGCTCCTCGGCACGCGACTTGATCACGTCTTTCGGGATCCCGAAGTACCGGCCGTAGACGAGCAGGTTCTCGTAGACGGTCAGCTCGAAGTCGAGCGTGTCCTGCTGCGGGACGACGCCCATGCGCGCCTTGATCGTCGCGCCGTCGACCGCGGGGTCGAGCCCGAGCACCCGGAGCGTCCCGCCCGTCACGGGCGAGACCGCGCTGATCATCCGCATCGTCGACGTCTTCCCGGCGCCGTTCGGGCCGAGGAAGCCGAAGGTCTCGCCGCGCTCGACCACGAAGTCGATCCCGTCGACCGCGGTGAACTCGCCGAAGCGCTTCGTGAGGCCTCTGGCCTCGATCAGAGGGGAGCTGCTGCCCACGACGTGAAGCTAGCAGCCCCCCTTTTACGGGCTTCTCTCTGGTGAGCCGTCAGGCGTCGGCCGTGCTCGTCCGCCAGGCTCCGGCCGCGAGCGGCACGAGCGTCCAGACGACCAGGATCGCGATTGCGGTCGAGATGGACGTGGTGACGAGCTCCGCCTCCTCGGCAGGAGCGGAGCGCCTGGAGCGCGGCGTTCGGCAGGACGTTGTCGAGCCTTCCGGTTGCGAGCAGGATCGGAGCCGCGGCCAGCTGCCAGCCGAGCAGGATCCCGATCGCGGTGCCGCGCGAGCCGAACGCCGAGGAGACGCCGAGCGCGAGCAGGTAGGCGCGCGACCATGCCGAGGCCGACCCAGCCGGCCGCCTCGGCGATCGTGCGACCTGCGACCGGTGACTGGCCGCTCACCGGTGAGCGCCACCGCCGCGACCGCCGCGATCGCGAACGCGACCGCGACGGGCGGGAGCAGGAACAGCGAGGCCGCCCGGAATCGCGCGCCGCGAAGAGCGCGAGCCGGGAGCGTCCGGTCACGACGAGCTCGCGGAAGACGCCCGCGCCGCGATCTCCCGCTCCGGCGGTCGCGCCGACGAGGATCGCCGCGACGATGCCGATCTGCGTCAGCAGCTCGATCGAGCCCGGTGAAGTTGTCGATGCCTGCCGGCCGGCTCGTACTTCGCCGGGTTCGCCGCGTGCAGGACCGCGAGGACGGCGAACCCGACGACGATCGGGGCAATGGTCAGAACAGTCGCCGCGGCGACCAGGCCGCGGCGCTTCCGCAGTTTCAGGAACTCCGCGCGAACGAGTCTCATGCTGCTTCCTCCAATCGGGACGTGATTTCGAGAAACCGCTCCTCGAGCGAGGCTCGGGAGAGCTCGAGCCGGTGGACGCCGATGCCCGCCGTCACGAGCCGCCGGTTGAGATCCGCGACGACGGCGGCTCCGGCCTCGGCGGAGAGACGTACGAGGAGTCCGTCCTCCGTCACTTCGACCTCGTGTCGATCGAGCAGCGCGAGCGCGGCGGGCTCGTCGTCGACAGCGACGAGCACCGTGCGCGTGCCGTCGTGGATCGCGTCGATCGGGCCTTGCCAGACGACGCGGCCACGGTCGACGATCGCAACGGCGTCGCAGATCTTCTCCACCTCGTCGAGCAGATGCGAGGAGAGCACGACGGTTCGACCCTCGCCCACGAGTCGCCGGACGAGGCCCCGGAACTCGAGGATGCCCGCCGGGTCGAGGCCGTTGGTCGGCTCGTCGAGGATCAGGAGCTCAGGGTCCCGAGCAGCGCCCGCGCGACGCCGAGCCGCTGCCGCATGCCGAGCGAGTACTGCTTCACACGCTGGTCTGCTCGGGCGGCGAGCCCGACGAGGTCGAGCGCACCCTCGATCCGGGCGTGCGCGGCCGGCTCTCTGGCGGCAGCGACGATCTCGAGGTTCTCGCGACCGGTCAGGAACGGGATGGAAGCGCGGCTCCTCGACGATCGCGCCGACACGGGCGAGTGCCTCGGCGCGCCGCTCCGGGACCGGCAACCCGCGAGAGCTGCATGGTCCCGCTGCTGGCGGGGGTGAGTCCGAGCAGCATCCTGATCAGCGTCGTCTTGCCGGCACCGTTCGGGCCGAGGTAGCCGAAGGCGGAGCCACGAGGAATGCGCAGGTCGACACCGTCGACTGCGACGCGTCGAGCCGAAACGCTTCGTCAACGCCTGCGTCTCGACGATGAAGTCGTTCATGGAAGTCCTTTCGGAGTACAGATGGTCGCTCTCGAAGGTACGGCGAGCGAGCTCGGCGATCCATCGGTCCCGAGGACCGACCGCCTCCTCCTCAGGGAGGATCTCTGTCTCTAGGGGGTCGCTCCGGGCCGCACGAGACCTGCTTCGTACGCAAGCACGACCGCCTGCACGCGGTCACGCAGGCTCAGCTTCCTGTAGGACGCTCGAGACGTGCGTCTTCACCGTCGTCTCGCTCAGGAAGAGACGCTCCGCGAGCTCGGCGTTCGAGAGACCGGCCGCCACGAGCTTCAGCACCTCGAGCTCACGTTCGGTGAGCAGCGACAACTCGGAGGCACGCTCCTCGGGACGCGTGAGCGCCTCCGCGAAGCGAGCGAGGAGCCGTTGCGTCACGGAAGGAGCGAGCAGCGCATCGCCCGCAGCGACGACCTCGATCGCCTCGACGAGCTGTTGCGGGCGCACGTCCTTGAGCAGGAAGCCGCTCGCTCCGGCACGGATCGCGGCGTAGACGTACTCGTCGAGGTCGAACGTCGTGAGGATCACGATCCTCGCCGTCGTGCCGAGCTCGACGAGTCGTCGGGTCGCCTCGAGTGCCGTCGAGATTCGGCATCCGAACATCCATCAGGATCACGTCGGGCGCGAGTCGGTTTGCCAGGTCGATCGCCTGACGACCGTGACTCGGCTTCCCCGACGACCTCGATCTCGGGCTGCGCCGACAGGATCATCTGGAAGCCGCTGCGCACGAGGGCCTGGTCGTCGGCGAGCAGGACCCGGATCACGTCGTCCCCTCACGCAGCGGGAAGCGTGCACGGATCCGGAACCCACCGTCCGGCCGTGGTCCGGCCTCGAACTCGCCGCCGAACAGACCGACGCGCTCTCGCATCCCGACGAGCCCGCGACCGTCGCCTGAGCTGGTGCGCGACGGCCCGGCACCGTCGTCCAGGACCTCCAACTCGAGCTCATGCTCCGTGCGGCGGACGAACACCCAGGCACGACTTGCGAACGCGTGCCGAAGCGTGTTCGTCAGCGCTTCCTGCACGACGCGGTACGCCGAAAGCTCGATGCCCGCGGGAACTCCGTGGCGCTCACCCTCGAACACAAGCTCGACTGTGAGACCGGCGGCGCGCACCTGCTCGACGAGCAGCTCGAGGCCGGAGAGCCCAGGCTGCGGCGCGACCGAGGCACCATCCTCGCCCGCACGCGCGACGCCGAGCAGGCGCCGCAGCTCCGCGAGCGCCTCCCGGCCGGTGGTCTCGATCGACGCGAGCGCAGCTCGCGCCCGCGCCGGGTCGGCATCGAACACCTCCCGGCCGCCGGCGGCCTGCAGCACCATGACGCTGACGTTGTGAGCGATCACGTCGTGGAGCTCGCGTGCGATCCGCGCCTGCTCCTCCGCAGCCGCGCGTTGATCGCTTTCCGCGCGCTCACGCTCGAGTCGCTCCGCCTTCTCCTCGAGCTCGCGCAGGTACGCACGGCGCGTCCGGAGGTTGTCGCCCAGAATCCAGGCGGCGGCGAGGAAGACGACCGTGGGGATGGCGGATCCCGGCTTGTCCCCGTTCGTCGCGAGGTAGATGGGGAGAACGGCGACGAGCGCGGCAATTGCGGCTCTGATTGCGACCCGCCTTTCGCAGTACGCCGCGACCGTGTAGATCGCGACCGCCACGCCGGGCGCGAACGTGTCGACTCCTGCGAGCGCGAGCCCAAGCCACGCGAGGGTCGTAGTCGTGAACACCGCAAGCGGCTGAGACCGCCGAACCACGAGGGGAAGCGCCGTGAGCGCCGCCAGCGGACCGACCACCCACCAGGGGCGAGTGACGTGAGCTTCGTCGGCGAGCAGGCCGCCGACCGTCGGGACCGTGAGCACGAGCGCAAGCGCGCCGTCGGCGACGAAGGGCGGAATCCGCGCAAGCCGCGTCACACGGCCAACGGTAGAACGCGCCGCCCCCCGGTGCCTCCTTCGCAGGAACGAGATTTGCCGACCAGGCTAGGCGCCCCGGCACAATGGACGCATGGAGAAGATCGAGAAGACAGAGCAGCAGTGGCGGGCGGAGCTGACGCCCGAGCAGTACCGGATCCTCCGCGAGAAGGCGACCGAGCCGGCCTTCACCGGCGAGTACGACCACGTCTTCGAGCCGGGCACCTATCGCTGCGCCGGCTGCGGCACCGAGCTCTTCAGCTCGGACGCGAAGTACGACTCCGGCTGCGGTTGGCCCGCGTTCTCCGCCCCCGCGAGCGAGGACGCGATCGAGGAGGAGCGCGACGTCAGCCTCGGGATGGTCCGCACCGAGGTGTTGTGCGCCGCGTGCGGCGGCCACCTCGGGCACGTGTTCCCCGACGGCCCGCAGCCGACGGGTCAGCGCTACTGCATCAACTCGGCCGCGCTCGAGCTCGAGGAGAGCTAGCTAGGCCGCGACGCTCGCGAACTTCGGGATGATGTCCGACCCGTAGGCCTCGAGCGTCGCTTCCTGCTGGCCGGTCATCAGGTAGATGTTGAACTGGTCGACGCCGACCGACTCGAGCTCGCGCAGCTTCTCCAAGACCTGCTCGGTGTTGCCGAGCACGCAGAAGCGGTCGCAGATCTCGTCGGTGACGAACTCGCCGTGCGCCGCGCCGACGCGGCTGTGGTCCTTGTAGTCGTAGAACTTCCGCGCCTTGACGAAGTCGGTGAGCGCGGACGGGGATCTCCGAGTCGAAGCCGTAGCGCTCGATCAGGTCCATGACGTGGTTCGAGACCATCGCCGGGAACCAGCGCACCTGCTCGCGCGCGTCGGCGATGTCGTCGCTGATCATGCTCGGCGCGCCGACGATGCACTTCAGCGCGCTCGGGTCACGGCCCGCCTCGACCGCTGACGCGCGCGCGGTGTCCATGATCCACTGGATGATCTGCGGGTCGGCGAGCTGGATGATCACGCCGTCGCCGACGCGGCCCGCGACCGCGAGCGCCTTCGGCCCGTAGCCGGCGACCCAGACCTCGATGTCGGG
The DNA here is from genome assembly GCA_963819225.1 of uncultured Actinomycetes bacterium. Lineage (GTDB taxonomy): Bacteria > Actinomycetota > Thermoleophilia > Gaiellales > Gaiellaceae > JACCTU01. The sequence continues at coordinate 17,673 of CAWFVN010000032.1, forward strand.
GAGCTCCGGCCGCACCCACTCCAGCTTGAGCTCCTTCTCGTTCCAGACGACCGGCCGGCCGTTCATCAGGTCCTTGATCATCGCCGTCGCGGCCTCGAACTCCGCGACCTTGACCGGCTTCAGCCCGACGACGCGACGCGACGAGTCGCCGCGACCGATCCCCATCACCATCCGTCCGTTCGAGAGGTCGTGCATCGTCGCGTACCAGCTCGCCGTGATCGTCGGGTCGCGGATCCCCGGGTTCGTCACGAAGTGGCCGAGCTTGATCTTGTCCGTGCGGTCGGCGACGAGCGGAAGCGTCGCGTACGACTCCTGCCAGAGGATGTGCGAGTCGTAGGTCCAGCCGTACTCGAACCCGTGCTGCTCCGCGAGGACGTTCAGCTCGATCAGGCGCGTGTAGGGCGGGTCGGGCAGGACGGTGACGCCGAACGTGAGCATGTGACCTCCGAGCTGGCAGGGAAACCGCGATCGTCTCCCGAATCCTGCCACGTGGCGATCTGGCCCTACCTGGCCTTCGGCTTCGTGGCCGGCGCGATGCTGCCGATCCAGTTCGGGATCAACGCCCAGCTGGCGAGCTGGGTGGACAGCCCGCTCCGGGCGACCCTCGTCTCGTTCGCGGTCGGGACGGCCGCCCTGTTCGTCGTGATGCTGGCCGCCTACCGGGACTGGCCCTCGACCGGCTCGCTCGCCGGCGCCCCTTGGTGGGTCTGGGTCGGCGGCCTGCTCGGGGCGTTCTACGTGCTCGGCAGCGTCGTCGCCGCGCCGAAGCTCGGTGCGGCGACGCTCGTCGCGGTGATCCTCGCCGGCCAGGCGTTCGCGTCGCTCCTCGTCGACCACTTCGGCTGGGTCGGCTTCGAGGAGAACCCGATCACGCCCGGGCGCCTGCTGGGGATCGCGCTCGTCGCGGTCGGCGTCGCGCTCGTCAGGTTCTTCTAGCGCGAGCGGACGAGGCCCGTGGACCACGCGATCGCCCCGGCCGCGAGCAACGGCGACACGCGCAGTGCGTCCTTCATCGCGGCCGAGTTTCCACGGATGCGGCTCCCGAACCGCACGAGGCGGAAGACCGGCAGCAACGGCGCGTAGCGGGGACGGGCCAGGCTCCGGTACGGAAAGTCGACCGTCTCGCAGACCTTGGCGAACGCGGCTCCCAGTTGGCTCTGGTGGTCGAGGAAGTCGCGGAACCGCGTCCGGCCCACATGCCGAACGCGCGCACGTGGCGCAAACGCCAGACGACCCTGCACGCCGAGGCGAAACGTCACGATCGTGTCCTCCCCGGGCCACACGTCTTCGGGAAAGCCGGCGCCGTCGAGAACCGCGCTGCGCAAGAGCAGGTTGCACGTCGCTCCGTGCAGCACTCGGGTCCGGCGCCGCGGAAGCCAGTCGGAGAACTCGAGCAGATAGTCGGCGGTTCCAACCGCGCTCTGCGGGGCGCCGTTCACGATCGCACCCGCAACGCCGTCGACGTCGTCCGTCAGCGCACGCTCGAGCTCGTCGAGCCACGCCGGCTCGATCAACGCGTCGGCGTCGGTGAAGGCGAGGAGCTCTCCCTGCGCGTCGCGCGCTGCAAGATTCCGCGCGAGACCCGGCAGCATGCGCTCCTTCGGCGCGATCACGCGTGCCCACGGCCACCGTTCGGCCAGCTCCTGCTGCGAAGCGTCGCCGGAGCTCTCGACGAGCACGAGCTCGCGGTCGGGGCGGTCGACCTGAGGCCTGAGCGCTTCGAGTGCAGCCGGGAGCGTCTCCCATGCCTGGTAGGCGGGGACGATGACGCTCGTTCTCACCGAGCTCGTTCGAGCACCTTCTGCGTCAGCCGGTCGAGCGCCTCGACCGCGAGCTCCAGGTGCTCCGGCTTCGTGTCCTCGAGCTTCGTGTGCGAAAGGCCACGCAGGCTCTGCACGAAGAGCATCACGGTCGGGATGCCTGCGCGTGCCACCTCGGCGGCGTCGTGCAGCGGGCCGCTCGGCAGACGGTGCGACGTGCCGGCGACCTCGCGGATCGACTCGTCGGCGAGCTCGATCAGCTCCGCGTCGAACAGGATCGGCTCGATGCTCCAGATGCGCTCCCACTCGACCTCGAGGTCTTCTTCCTTCGCGAAACGCTCCGACGCTTCCTTCGCGAGCCGCAGCAGCTCCGCGAGCGAGTCCGCGTCGAGGTGCCGCTGGTCGAGCAGCTGCTCGGCCGTCTCGACGACGGACGTGACGATCCCGGGCTTCGTCACGACGCCGCCCGAGGTGCAGACCGCGCCCGCTCCGACCTGCGCCGCGATCGGGCGGATCTCGAGCGCGAGCTTCGCCGCGCCGGCGAGCGCGTCGCGGCGCTTGTCCATCGGCGTCGAGCCGGCGTGCGCCGCCTGGCCGCGCCACGTGATCTGGTGGCGCTCGACGCCGAAGGTGCCGAGGACGACTCCCAGGGGCAAGTCCATCGACTCGAGCACGGGGCCCTGCTCGATGTGCAGCTCGAGATAGGCGACGGCGTTCTCGAGCTGCTTCCGCGCGTCGAGCGCGCGGTCGAGGTCGACGCCGTGCGCCGCGATGGCGTCGGGAAGGGTCACGCCGTCGGCGTCCTTGCGCTGCCGCAGCTCGTCCTGGTCGCTCATCGAGCCGGCCGCGGCGCTCGAGCCGAAGAGCGAACGCCCGAAGCGCGCGCCCTCCTCGTCCGCCCAGTTGACGAGGCGGACGGTCAGCGCCGGCTCGCCGTCCTCGGCGAGGCGACGCAGGACCTCGACGCCGGCCATCACGTTCAGGCAGCCGTCGAGCCAGCCGCCGTTCGGGACCGAGTCGATGTGGCCGCCGATCAGGAGCGTCCGGTCGGAGGCGCCGCGCAGCGTGAACCACTGGTTGCCCGCCTCGTCGGTCTCCTCCTCGACCCGGTCCCGGCCAGCTTGCCGCTCAGCCACTCTCTTCGCCTGCGCCCAGGTGTCCGTCCACGCAACCCGCTGGGCGCCGTCCTCGTTCCCGGTCAGCTCGCGGAGCTCTCGGAGCTCCTCGACGGTTCTGCTTGGCGTCAACGGCAAGGCCTGGGAGGATAAACGTGTGCTCCGCCAGGCTGGAAAGCTGCTCGCGGTGCTCGCTTTGCTCTGGGGTCTCTGGGAGGGCTTCAAGTGGCTCGGCGAGACGACCGAGCTTCGGCTCGGCACGTTCACCGTGACCGACCTGACGATGCCGCACCTGCACGAGATCGTCGGCCAGCTCTTCGAGCCGTCGCGGACGAACGGGCCGCTCCTGATCGAGGTGCTCTGGGACGCGGCGCTCTTCACCGCGAAGGAGGCCGCGGTCGGCTTCCTCCTCGGCGCGGCGATCGGGTTCGCGATCGGCGTCGTCCTGCACCACTCGCGCGTGCTCCAGCGCGGCGTGCTTCCGTACATCGTCGCCTCGCAGACGATTCCGATTCTCGCGATCGCGCCGATGATCGTCGTCTGGACGGGCTCGCGCGGGACGCCCGCCTGGTTCTCGGTCGCGATCATCGCCGCGTTCCTGACGTTCTTCCCGGTCACGATCAACACGCTGCGCGGGCTCGACTCCGCAGACCCGCGCGCGCTCGAGCTGATGCGCTCCTACGCGGCGAGCAAGTGGTCGATGCTCTGGAAGCTGAAGGTGCCGGCGTCGCTGCCGTACCTCTTCGTCGCCTTCAAGATCTCGGCGACCGCGAGCGTCGTCGGCGCGATCGTCGGCGAGCTGCCGTCGTCGATCCAGGACGGCCTCGGCGGGGCGATCCTCAACTTCAACCAGTACTACCTCAGCTCGCCGCCCAGCCTCTGGGCGACGAACCTGATCGCCGCGCTGCTCGGCATCACGTTCTTCGCGATCGTCGCGATCGTCGAGCACTTCGTCGTCCGTCGCGCACCGGAGCACGTGGCGTGAGCGCGCGCCGCAGTCTCCCTGCGAAAGGTCGGCAAGACGTTTGCCAGCGGAGAGGTGACCGCCCTCCAGGAGATCGACCTCGACGTGCAGCCCGGCGAGTTCATCTCGCTGATCGGCCCGTCGGGCTGCGGCAAGTCGACGTTGCTGCGGATCGTCGGCGACCTGATCCAGCCGAGCTCCGGCGAGGTCGTCGTGAACGGCAAGACCGCCGACCAGGCCCGCCGCGACGGTGACTACGGCATCGTCTTCCAGGAAGCGGTGCTCTACGACTGGCGCACGGTCGCCCGCAACATCGCGCTGCCGCTCGAGATGGCCGGGTGGGATCGCTCGAAGCGCGAGGCGCGCGTGAACGAGATGGTCGAGCTCGTCGAGCTGACCGGCTTCGAGAAGCGGCACCCGTGGGAGCTCTCCGGCGGGATGCAGCAGCGCGTCGCGATCGCGCGCGCGCTCTCGTTCTCGCCCGCGCTGCTCCTGATGGACGAGCCCTTCGGCGCGCTCGACGAGATGACCCGCGAGCGGCTGAACGGCGAGCTGCTGCGGATCTGGGCGGAGACGGGCTGCACCGTCCTGTTCGTCACGCACTCGATCGCCGAGGCGGTCTTCCTGTCGACGCGGGTCGTCGTGATGTCGCCGCGGCCCGGACGGATCACCGAGATCATCCCGATCGACCTGCCGCAGCCACGAACGTTCGAGACGCGCGAGGAGCCGCGCTTCTTCGAGCTCGTGACGCAGCTGCGGGAGGCGCTGCACGGCGGCTCGGCACGCGAGCCGTCGCTACGCGCCGCCGGGGCCGAATGAGCGCCATGGCGACACCCGTCGCCGGCGAGCGTCTGCTCGGGCGCACCATGCGCGGCGCACGCTCGTGGCTCCCCGCGATCGCCGTGCTGCTGCTCGGGCTCGGGCTCTGGGAAGGGCTCGTGGCCGCGCTGGACGTCCAGCGCTTCCTCCTCCCTCCGCCGAGCGACATCGCGCGAACGTTCTGGGACGAGCGCCACGCGCTCTGGAGCGCCGGCTGGTACACGTTCAAGGAGGCGCTCGGCGGCTTCCTGATCGGCTGCTCGGCCGGCATCGTCGTTGCGATCATGCTCGCGCGCTGGCGCGGGCTCTCCGCCGCGATCATGCCCTACGCGATCGCCGCCAATGCCGTGCCGATCATCGCCTTCGCCCCGATCACGAACCAGTGGTTCGGCGTGCTGAACCCGCTCTCGAAGATGGCGATCGCCGCGGTGCTCTGCTTCTTCCCCGTGCTCACGAACATGCTGCGGGGGCTGACCTCGGTCCACCCCTCATCGATCGAGCTGATGCGCTCGTATGCGGCGGGCGAGGTCGAGATCTTCCGCCGCGTCCGGATCCCGAACTCGCTCCCGTTTCTCTTCTCGGCATTGAAAGTCGCGAGCGTGCTCGCGATGATCGGTGCCGTGGTCGGGGAGTACTTCGGTGGGACGCAGGAGGCGCTCGGCGTCCAGATCCGCAACTCCGCGGCGCTCTTCGCGTTCGAGACGGCGTGGGCGGCGATCCTCGTCGCGAGCATCTTCGGCATCACCTTCTATCTGGCGATCGTGCTCCTCGAACGCCTGACCATGGGATGGCATCCGTCCGCCCGAGCGGCGGAGTGAGAGTCAACGAAAGGAGAGGGATGAAAGGTCGTACGACGTGGTTCTTCCTCGCAACGCTGCTCGCCGCGGCGATGCTCGCGCTTGCCGCATGCGGCGGCGACGACGACGGCGGGGAAGCGGCGGACACGTCCGCCGGGGGGCAGAAGGACAAGGTCACGCTCCAGAGCAAGTGGGTACCGCAGGCGCAGTTCGCGGGCTACTACGCGGCGCTCGCGAAGGGGTACTACGAGGAGGAGGGCCTCGACGTCACGATCAAGGCCGGCGGGCCGGACATCACGCCCGAGCAGGTCGTCGCCAGCGGCGGCGCCGAGTTCGGGATCGACTGGCTCCCGTCCCTCCTCGCCACGCGCGACAAGGGCGGCGACATCGTCAACATCGCGCAGGTCTTCGCCCGCTCGGGCATGACCGAGGTGACGTGGAAGGACAGCGGGATCGAGAACGTCGCCGCCATGAAGGGCAAGAAGGTCGGCGTGTGGTGCTGCGGCAACGAGTTCGAGCTCTTCGCGGCGCTGACGAAGAACGGGATCGACCCGAAGAACAAGGACGAGGTCACGATCGTCAACCAGCCGTTCGACATGAGCCTCTTCGTGTCGAAGCAGGTCGACGCGGCCGCGGCGATGACGTACAACGAGCTCGCGCAGGTGCTCGAGCAGAAGAACCCGGACACGGGTGACCTGTACACGCTCGACGACCTGAACGTGATCACGATGGAGGACGCCGGCACCGCGATGCTCGAGGACGGCGTGTTCACCCGCGGCGACTGGATCGCGGACGAGAAGAACCAGGACATCGCGAAGCGCTTCCTGAAGGCGAGCTTCCGTGGCTGGATCTTCTGCCGCGACAACGCCGAGGAGTGCCTGCAGATCGTGCTGGACAACGGACCGACGCTCGGTGAGGGCCATCAGCGCTGGCAGCTGAACGAGATCAACGCGCTGATCTGGCCGAACGCGACCGGGATCGGGCTGATGGACGAGGCAGCGTTCCAGCGGACCGCCGACATCTCGAAGCAGTTCGGCGTGATCGCGAAGGATGCGTCGTCCGACGCGTACCGCACCGACCTCGCGCAGGCGGCGTACGACGAGCTGTCCGAGGACGGGAACGGCGCAGACTGGCAGAAGGAAACCGTCGAAGTGACCGAGGGCGGGAAGTAGAGACCTGAGCCGAGAAGGGAGATCCGCATGTCAATCTTGATCAAAGGCGGCCGCGTCATCACCGCGGCAGACGACTACGTCGGCGACGTCTACGTCGAGGACGAGCGGATCTCCCTGATCGGCGAGTCCCTCGACGTCGAGGCCGACCGCGTGATCGACGCGCGAGGCAAGTACGTGCTGCCGGGCTGCATCGATCCGCACACGCACCTCGACATGCCGTTCGGCGGCACCGTGACGATCGACGACGTCGAGTCCGGGCAGACCGCGGCCGCGTTCGGCGGCACGACCTGCCACGTCGACTTCGTGATCCAGCCGCAGGGCTCGACGTTCGCCGCGGCGCTCGACGACTGGAAGTCGAAGGCCGAAGGCAAGCAGGTGATCGACATGGGCTACCACATGGCGATCACCGACCTGGACGAGGGCGGCTCGCTCGAGGAGCTCGCGTCGCTGCCCGAGCAGGGCGTCACGTCCTACAAGCTCTTCATGGCGTACAAGGGCGCGCTCATGGTCAGCGACGAGACGCTCTTCCGCGCGATGGAGGTGGCCGCACAGTCGGGCGCGCTCGTGATGGTGCACGCCGAGAACGGCGACCTGATCGACGTGCTCGTGAAGCAGGCCCTCGAGGCCGGCAACACCGAGCCGCTCTACCACGCGCTCACGCGGCCGCCCGAGGCGGAAGGCGAGGCGACGAACCGCGCGATCCAGCTCGCGCACGTCGCCGGTGCTCCGCTCTACGTCGTGCACGTGACCTGCAAGGAGGCGGTCGACCCGATCGCGCTCGCCCGCGAGAAAGGCTGGAACGTCTGGGGCGAGACATGCACGCAGTACTTCTTCAACAGCCTGGACGACATCGCGAAGCCGAACTTCGAGGGCGCGAAGTACGTCTACTCGCCGCCGGTGCGCGACAAGGCGAACTGGGACGTGCTCTGGAACGCGGTGCGCACCGACTCGCTCTCGGTGATCTCGACCGACCACTGCGCCTTCTCCTGGGGCGAGCAGAAGGCGATGGGCAAGGACGACTTCTCGAAGATCCCGAACGGCGGGCCCGGGCTCGAGAACAGGCTGCACATGATCCACGAGTTCGGCGCGCGGGCCGGGCGGATCTCGCTCAACCGGATGGTCGAGCTGCTCGCGACGAACCCGGCGAAGCTGTTCGGCCTCTACCCGCGGAAGGGCACGGTCGCCGTCGGCTCCGACGCAGACCTCGTGATCTTCGACCCGAACCGCAAGCACGTGATCACGGCCGCGAGCCAGCACTCGCGCTCGGACTACAACCTCTACGAGGGGACCGAGGTGACGGGCACGCCGGAGCTCGTCCTGCTCCGCGGGAACGTGCTCGTCGAGAACGACGAGCTCGTCGCCTCGCCCGGGATCGGGCGCTTCGTCCCGCGGGCGAAGTTCGGCGAGGAGCTGAAGGGTGGGGCGGCGGTCACCGCTTAGCCCGCTATAGGATCCGCGCATGCCTCGCTACCTGATCGTCAGGCGGTTCTCGGTCGACGAGAGCCAGATGCCCTTCGTCGGACGGCGCTCGAGGGAGATCACCGAGGACGAGCTCCCGGAGATCACCTGGGAGCACAGCCACGTCGTCGTCGACTCGGACGGCAACGTCCTGACCTACTGCGTGTACGACGCCCCGAGCGAAGAGGTCGTCATGGAGCACTCCAAGCGCCTCGGCAGGCACCACGTCGAGTCGCTCCACGAGATCGCCGGCGACGTCACGCCGGCGGACTTCCCGCCGGTCACGGCCTAACCCGCGGCCGGGCCGCCCAGGCCCATCAGCCTCGCGTCGAGCACGTGGAGGCTCGCCTGCTCGGCGAGCGCGAGGCGCCGCCTGAGCTCGGTCCGCCGTGCATCGTCCTCCGGCACGAGCGTGTAGGCCTCGCGGTAGAGCTCCGCAGCGCGCTGCTTGGCCCAGCCGCGCTCGGCCGCCGCCGCGGCCGCGGCGAAGTAGTCGACCGCGCGCGCCTCGTCGCCCGCGTCGCGCCAGTGACGCGCGAGAGCGGCTCCGACCTCGCCGAACTCGCCGCTCGCGTCCTCGAAGAAGCGCGCGACCTCCCGGTGGCGCTCCTGGCGGCGTGCGCGCGGAAGGAGCTCGTACGCCACGTCCCGGACGAGCACGTGGTTGAACGAGTACTGGTGATCCCCCTCGAAGGCGGACACGGTGTCCCGCCCGACGAGATCGCGCCGCTCGAGCTCCGCGAGCGCGGCGCCCAGCGCCGTCGTGTCCGTCGTCATTCGCTCGAGCGCGCCACGCCAGAACACCTTTCCGGCCACCGCCGCGTCGAGCAGGACCGACCGCTCGCTCGACGGCAGCGCGTCGAGCCGCGCCGCGATCAGCTCCCTGATCGTCGTCGGCAGCGCGGCCTCGGTCTCACCGGTCTCCGCAAGCGCGGCGACGAGCTGCTCGATGAACAGCGGGTTGCCGTCGGCGAGCTGCGCGACCTCCGTCGCCTCACCCGCGCGCTCGCCGAAGCCGAGCTCCGTCAGACGTTGCGCCGCAAGCTCCGACGCGTCCCGCGCGTCGAGCGGTCGGAGCTGAATCGCGGAGTGCGCCACGAGGCCGCCTCCCCACGTTGGTCGAACGTCCAGGAGCTCAGGGCGCGCGAGCACGACGACGAGGATCGGCAAGTCGCGCAGCCGAGCCGCGAGGAGCTCGACGAGGTCGAGCAGGCTCTCGTCGCCCCAGTGGAGGTCCTCGAACACGAGCATCGTCGGCCGGTCGGTGGCGACCGCCTCGATGAAGGTGCGAATCGAGAAGAAGAGGCTCTCGCGGTCGGCGACGGTGCCCGACGGATCCAGTCCCAGGAGAACAGCGAGATGCTCGGTGACGCTTCGCGACTCGGCCGGCGGAAGCAGCGTCGAGACCGCGCCTTCGAGCTTCTGCTGGGCCGACTCGACGCTGTCGTTCTCGAAGATCCCGCAGAGCTGCTTCAGCTGGAACCCGAGCGCGGCGTAGGCGGTGCTCTCACGGTAGGGAAGCGAGCGCCCGCGCACGATCCGGCCGCCACGGGACTCGACGAGCGCGCCGAACTCGACGCCGAGCCGTGTCTTCCCCACCCCTGCCGGCCCGATCACGGTCACGAGCTGCGGCGTGCGCTCGGAGGCGACGCGGTCCCACGTCCCGCTCAGGAGCTCCAGCTCGCGCGCGCGCCCGACGAGCGCACCGGCGAGCGCGCGGTCTCCCGGGACGTGCGCCTCGCTCACCGCGACCCACGCCGCGACCGGAAGCTCCTTGCCTTTCGCGTGGACCGCCGGAGCGGGCGTGTAGACGATCGCCGCACGCGTCGCGCGATAGGTCTCCTCGCCGACGAGGATGCCGCCGATCGGGGCGGCCGTTTGCAGCCGCGCCGCGGTGTTGACGACGTCGCCCGTGACCATCGCCTCGCCGAGCGCGGCGCGCGCGTTCATCACCACGAGCGCCTCGCCGGTGTTCACGGCGACGCGGATCTTCAGGTCGAGCTCGCGGGTCCGACTCGTCGATCGCGCGCACTCGCTCGCGCACTGCGAGCGCGGCGCGAACGGCACGCTCGGCGTCGTCGCCGAACGCCGTCGGCGCGCCGAACAGCCCCATGATCGCGTCGCCGATGAACTTCTCGACGACACCGCCGAACGACTCGATCTCTCCCCGGACGGCGTCGTGGTACGGCCGGAGCAGCGCCTGCACGTCCTCGGGGTCGAGCCGCTCGGACCGCGACGTGAACCCGACGAGGTCGACGAAGATGACGCTGACGAGGCGGCGCTCCTCGTTCGGTGCCTCGTCCTCGCCGACGAGCGGCTGGCCGCAGGCGAGGCAGAACCGCGCGATGGCGGGGTTCTCCTGGCCGCAAGCAGTGCAGAGGCTCACAGCTGGATCCTGCGTGGTCCTGCCGGCTGGTTCAAGCGCAGGTGACTTGAAGCAGCCGCTACCGCGTCTGCGGGAAGCCCAGGTCGACCTTCGACGTCGCCGGGTCGGGCCAGCGCGACGTGACCACCTTGCCGCGCGTGTAGAACGAGATCCCCTCCGGCCCGTAGATGTGCGTGTCCCCGAAGAGCGACGCCTTCCAGCCGCCGAACGAGTAGTACGCGACGGGCACCGGGATCGGCACGTTGATCCCGACCATGCCTGCCTGCACCTCGAACTGGAACTTCCGGGCGACGCCGCCGTCGCGCGTGAAGATCGCGGTGCCGTTGCCGTAGGGGTTGTCGTTCACGAGCTTGACCGCCTCGTCGTACGTGTCGACGCGCGTGACGCCGAGCACGGGACCGAAGATCTCGTCGTCGTACGCCTTCATGCCGGGCTTCAGGTCGTCGAGCAGCGAGACGCCGAGCCAGAAGCCGTCGCCCTCCGGCGTCGACTCGCGGCCGTCGACGATGACCTTGCCGCCCTCGTCCGCCGCGCCTGCGACGTAGCGACGCGACCTTGTCGCGGTGCTCGCGCGTGACGAGCGGGCCCATCTCGGAGTCGGGCTGCATCCCGTCGCCGACCTTCACGTTCGGGATGCGCGCCTTGACCGCCTCGATGAAGCGGTCCGCGACGTCGCCGACGGCGACGACCTGCGAGATCGCCATGCACCGCTCGCCGGCGGAGCCGTAGGCGGCGGAGACGGCGGCGTCGGCAGCCATGTCGACGTCGGCGTCGGGGAGCACGATCATGTGGTTCTTCGCGCCGCCGAGCGCCTGTGCGCGCTTGCCGTGCTTCGTCGAAGTTCTCATAGACGTACTTCGCAATCGGAGTCGAGCCGACGAAGGAGACCGCCTTGATCTCCGGGTGCTCGAGGATCGCGTCGACCGCGATCTTGTCGCCGTGCACGACGTTGAAGACGCCGTCGGGAACGCCGGCCTCCTTCAGCAGCTCGGCGGTGTACACCGACGCGGAAGGATCCTTCTCGGAGGGCTTGAGCACGAACGTGTTGCCGCACGCGAGCGCGGGCGCCCACATCCACATGGGCACCATCGCGGGAAAGTTGAACGGCGTGATGCCTGCGACGACGCCGAGCGGCTGGCGGATCGAGTAGACGTCGATCCCCGTCGAGGCCTGCTCGGAGAACTCGCCCTTCAAGAGCTCCGGGATCCCGCAGCAGTACTCGATCACCTCGAGCCCGCGCGCGACCTCGCCCATCGCGTCGGAGAGCACCTTGCCGTGCTCGGCCGTGAGCAGCTTCGCGATGTCCTCGCGGTGCACGTGGACGAGCTCTCGGATCCTGAAGAACAACTCGGTGCGGCGCGACAGCGACATCGCGCGCCACGCGGGGAATGCCTCCTTGGCAGCCTGGACCGCCTGGTCGATCTCCTCGACCGAGGCGAAGTCGACCTCCGCCGCCTGCTGGCCCTTCGCGGGGTTGTAGACGGGGCCGTTCCGGCCCGACGTCCCGGCGACCGGCTTGCCGCCGATCCAGTGTGAAATCCGCTTGAGCTCGCCGCTCTTCGCGGCGACCGGTGCCTCTGCAATCTCCGTCATGGCTGCCTCCTCACGTGACACGAGGACCCTAGCGCGACTACGCTTCGCGCGATGGCCGTCGTGGGCGAGGATCGCGAGCTCGGGCAGCGGATCCGGGAGCTCGACAAGGAGTACGTCCTCCACTCCTGGTCGGTGCAGAACCAGATCAACCCGCTGCCGGTCGCGGGCGCCGAGGGCTGCTGGTTCTGGGACTACGACGGGAACCGCTACCTCGACTTCGCCTCGCAGCTCGTCAACGTCTCGATCGGGCACCAGCACCCGAAGGTGGTCGCCGCGATCAAGGAGCAGGCCGACAGGCTGACCACGATCGGGCCGCCGATGGCGCACGAGAAGCGCTCGGAGCTCGCACGGCTGATCGCCGAGGTGACGCCCGGCGACCTGAAGATGTCCTTCTTCACCAACGGCGGCGCGGAGGCGAACGAGAACGCGATCAAGCTCGCGCGCTGGGCGACCGGCCGCCAGAAGGTGATCGCGCGCTACCGCTCGTACCACGGCGCCACGGCCGGGGCGATCACGCTCACCGGCGACCCGCGCCGCTGGCCCGCCGAGCCCGGCATCCCCGGCGTCGTGCGCATGCTCGACCCGTACACGTATCGGTGTCCTGCCGGGCACCCCGACCCCTGCCCCGTCTGCTCAGGCGGGCCGCACCTCGAAGAGATCCTGCAGTACGAAGGCGCGCACACCGTCGCCGCCGTGATCCTCGAGACGATCGTCGGCACGAACGGGCTGATCGTCCCGCCCGACGGCTACCTGCAGTCGATCCGCGAGGTCTGCGACCGCCACGGCATCGTGCTGATCTGCGACGAGGTGATGGCGGGCTTCGGGCGCAGCGGCAAGTGGTTCGCGTGCGAGCACTGGGACGTCGTCCCCGACATCCTCACCGTCGCGAAGGGCATCAACTCGGGCTACGTCCCGCTCGGCGCGATGGTCGTGAACGAGAAGCTCTCCGACTGGGTGAAGGACAAGCCGTTCGCCGGCGGGCTCACGTACTCGGGCCACGTGCTCGCGTGCGCGTCGGCGGTCGCGTCGATCGAGGCGTTCAAGGAGGAAGGCATCGTCGAGAACTCGGCGGCGCTCGGCGAGTACCTCGCGCTCGAGCTACCGCGGCTCGCGGAGCGGCACCCGTCGATCGGCGACGTGCGAGGCAAGGGCCTGTTCTTCGGGCTCGAGCTCGTCACGAACCGCGAGACGCGCGAGCCGCTCGTCCCCTTCAACGCGGCGGGCGACGCCGCGGCGCCGGTCAACCGGATGGCGAAGGCGGCGCTGGAGCGCGGCCTCTACCTCTTCGTGCACTGGAACGTCGTGATCATCGCGCCGCCGCTGACGATCACCCGCGAGGAGCTCGACGAGGGCCTCGGCGATCCTCGACGAGGTGCTCGCGATCGCGGACGAGTACGCGAGCCTAGGCGGCGTTCGCGCGCCGCGCGTCGCTGAACGCGTTCTTGTCGCCGCCGCTGAGCAGCAGGTCGCGCACGCGCTTGCCACCGGCGAGGCCAACCCTGCGGTCGAGCAGCTCGGAGAGCTCGGCCGGAGCGATCTTCTCCCTCCGCGCCGACGCGAGGAACTCGGCCACCGCCGGCTTCAGCTCGCCCGCAGCGTCGAACTGCCAGCCTGGGTACTCCCACTCGCCGGAATCGTTCCGCACCGCGTAGAGCTCGCCCTCCCTGCGCATCCGTTCGATGCGCACGGGGTCGACCCCGAGTCGAAACGCGAGCCAGGAGCCGGTCAGGTTCGCCATCGTTCTCCCCTTTCTAGGCCGGCCGGGGCGCGAGGCGCCCCGACGGCTTCGTTGCGGACTTGATTCCCTTCGACGACCCACCCTCCCACAGCGAGCGTGAGCAGGGCGATCGCCAGGACGGTGAAGTAGAACCACTTCGGCATCTCGGGCTCCTCTCGTTACGTCGTGGCCGAGGCGAGCTCGCCCGCCGGGGCGTAGTGGGGCTGGAAGCCGAGGCTGCGTCCGACCGGCGCGCCGAGTGCGAGCGCCGCCTTCTGCATCCACCTCGGCACGACCGGGAGCTGCACGTCCTCGAAGTGGTGGTTCGCGATCACCGCGAGCCGCAGCGGGTTCGGCATCCCCTTCTTGTTCGTCTTGCCGTCGGCGGCCAGGCCGAACATCGTCTCGATCAGCTGCTCGAACTGGAGCGCGGGACGCACCTCGGCGCGGAAGACGAGCTCGTCCTCGCCGGCGTTCCACCACTTGTGGGAGACCTGCGGCTCGATCACGACGACGCCCTCCGCGACGGCTTCGACCGTCTTCCGGCCGATCTTCGCGCCGAGCGTGCCGCTGATCACCTCGAACGTCTCCGTCTGGTGCGGGTGGACGTGCGCGGCGGCAACAACTGCGCCGGGTGCGGCGCGAAGCTCGATCAGCACGTACTCGCCGTTGGTCTCGGCCGCCGTCTTCAGGAACGTCATCTGCTCCTTCGTGACGGGGTTGATCAACATGTCGCCTGGGTGGATCATCGTTACCTCCTGACGGTCGCTAGGTCAGATTTCTTGCGCTGATCCTGCGCCAGGAAGGGCTTCGGTCGCATCGGGGCGACCCCCCAAGATCGCCACCGAGGTTTAGGGGTGCCGCAGACCCTAGGGTGCGGTTAACCGCACCCCCTAGCCCAGCGCGGGCGCCGGCTCCGACGCCTCGGAGCCGAGCGCGTCCGCGAGCTGGGCCCTCGAGGCGATCCCGAGCTTGCGGTAGACGCTCGAGAGGTGCACCTCGACCGTCTTGGGGGTGACGAAGAGCGCCTGGGCGATGTCCCGGTTCGTGAGCTCCTTGGCGGCCATCCCGGCGACCCGCCGCTCGCTCGGGGTGAGCGCGTCGAGCCCGCTGAGCGCCACGCGGCGCGGGCGGGCGCCGGTGGCCATCAGCTCGTCCTGGGCTCGAGCAGCGAGCGCCGTCGACTCGCCGCGGTGGGCGAGCTCGAGGGCCTGCTTCAGGTACTCACGGGCGTCGGTGCGGCGGTTCGCGCGCCTGAGCGCCGAGCCGAGCTCGAGGAGCCCCCTCGCGCGCTCGAGGATCGCCTCGGAGTCGTGGAGCAGGGCGACCGCCTCTTCCAGCAGCTCGAGCCCTCGCTCCCCGCCTTCGATCATCCCGGCGACTCGGAGGGACTTGGCCAGCGCGCGCGGCGCACCCCACCGGCGCGCGAGCTCGACCTCGTCCGCCGCGAGACGCTTGGCATCCTCGGTCTCGCCGAGCTGGTGGTGGGCGAGCGCCGACTGCGAGCGCCAGGCGACGACCGCGGGGTTCGTGCCCCCGACCGCCTCGTAGACCTGCCGTCCCTTCTCGAACTCGGCCAGCGCGTCGCGGTAACGGCCCTGGAGGAAGCGCAGGCGGCCGCGGGCGTCGTAGACGAACGCGTGCTCGCGCGCGAGCTCGGGCAGCGCGTCGACCTGCGCGAGCGTCTCGATCGCGGCCTCGAGGTCGCCGCGCTGCATCTGCGCATCGGCGAGGAAGGCCAGGGCGTACGGCATCCCGCTGGCGAGGCCGTGCTGGCGGCTGGCGTCGACGGCGTTCTGCAGGTCCGCCTCCGCCTCGGTCAGGTCGCCGGTGAAGACGTGGAGATAGCCGCGGAAGATCGACGCGACCGCGAAGGCGGAGATCGAGCCTCGAATCCGTGCGTCCGCGAACGCGTCGTCGAAGATCCCGCGCGCGCTCTCCCACGAGTCGGCGACCGTGAGCGTCACGGTCGAGAACGCGAACGCCGGGTTGTCCTGCGAGAAGAGCGCGCCGCCTGCGACCGCGCGCTCGGCGTACTCGATGCAGGTGGCGCGGTCGCCGAGCGTCCGGGCGGCGTCGAACGCGAGCAGGCCGAGCAGCTGCCGCGACCCGAGGTCGTCGCCGAGCGGCAGCTTCTGCACCCGCTCGATCTGCTTGCGCGCCAGCGGGTAGAGCGGCGGGAAGATCAACGTGACCGTGAGCAGCCCGGCTTCGAGCCGCCGGCAGAGGTCGAGGTCGCTCTCGCCGACCGAGGTGATCGCGGCCTCGAGCACCTGAACGGCTTCCTCGACCTGAAGGCTGTAGAGGAGCGTGCGGCCGAGGTCGAGGGCGATGCGGGCCTTGCCGATCGTGTCGGTCGTGAGCGCGTGCGCTTCGCGGAGGTGCCTCGCGGCGAGCGGACTGTCGACGAGGCGCTCGGCGAGGCCGAGCCGGTAGAGCAGCTCCGCGCGCTCGACGTCCTCGAGCGGCTCTTCAGCCGCACGACTGAGGTAGGAGGCTGCAGCGTCCGGGTCGCCCTTGGCCAGCGCGCGGTCGGCTGCCTGGCGGAGCGTCGAGATCCCGAGCTCGACCGTCCCCGGCCGCGTCAGCAGCAGGTGCGCGGCGATCTGCTCGGTCGGAGCGTTCGCCTCGGCGAGCAGCGCCGCCGCCGCGGCGTGCTTGCGCTCGCGCTCGGCGCCGTTCAGCTCGGCGTAGACCGAGGCGCGCACGACCGGGTGCACGAATGCGAGGTGGCGCTCGACGCGCAGCAGCCCGTTCCGCGCAAGCGTCGTCGCGGTGTGCGCGGCGAGCTCGGGGTCGACGCCGGCGAGCGTCGCCGCGTCGGTCAGCCGCACGTCGTCGCCGAGGACCGCGACCGCCTGCGCGAGCGCGGTCGCCTCGACGGGCAGCCGCGACAGCCGGAGGCTGACCGAGCGCGAGACGGCCTCGGGGCCGATCTCGTACACGCGCTCCGCGTTCTTCGCCTTCGGGGCGATCCCCTCGCTCGAAAGCGCGTCGAGGAGCGCGCGGAGGAGCAGCGGGTTGCCGCCGGTCGCCTCGTGGCACGCGTCGGCGAACTCGACGTCGACGTCGCGCGCAAGCGTCTCGCGGATCAACGACGCGGCCGCGTGCAGGGTCAACGTCTGCGGGCGGATCACGACCGCACCCGCGTCGCCGACCATCTCGGCGACGAGCGCCTCCTCGTTCGACTGCGCGGACGGGCGCGTCCCGACGACGACGAGGATCGGCAGGCCCTCGAGCCGACGCGCGGTGTAGCTCAGCCAGCGAAGCGACGCGGCGTCGCCCCAGTGCAGGTCGTCGACGGCGAGCAGCAGCGGCTGGCGCGTCGCGAGGTTTCCCGCGAGCCAGAAGAGCCCGTGCAGCGTCGCGAACGAGTTGTCCGCAAGGGCCTCCGGGTCGCTCAGCCCCCGCTCGTCGAAGAGCGGAGCGGCGAGCGCGGCGGCGCCGGCGAGCAGCTCCTCGCGCTCCTCTCGCGGGGACGAGCGCGAGCACGGGCTCGAAGAGCTGGCGAACGACGCCGAACGAGAACTCGTGCTCCCGCTCGCCGCCGCGCGCGGTCAGCACGCGCATCCCCGCCGTGGCCGCGAGCGAGCGCGTCTCGCCGACGAGGCGGGTCTTCCCGATCCCGGCGTTGCCCTCGATCGCGACGAAGCGACCGTTGCCCCCGCGCGCAACCTCGATCATCGCGCGCAGCGCCGCGAGCTCCGCTTCGCGCTCGAGCAGGACGAGGCCGCCGGCGGCGACGCCCGAGCCTGCGCGCGTCGCGAGCTGCGGGAACACGTCGACCAGACCGGGGACGACGAGCTGGTAGAGCCGCTCCGGCCGGTCGAGACCCTCGAGCCGGTTCTCGCCGAGGTCGCGGAGCGAGACCTCGCGCGGGAGGTCGTGCTCCACGAGCCGCGCGGTCGTCGAGGACAGGAGGATCTGCCCGCCGTGGCCCGCGTCGCCGATCCGCGAGGCCTGGTGGACGGCGAAGCCGACGTACCCGTCCTCGCCGAGCGTCGCCTCCCCGGTGTGGATGCCCATGCGCACGCGCACGACCGTCCGCTCGGGCCACTCCTGGCGCGCGAGCGCCTGCTGGCCGGCGATCGCACCCTGGACGGCCGCGCCCGCGCTGCGGAAGACCGCGAAGAACGAATCGCCCTGCCGGTCGATCTCGGTGCCGCCCGCCTCCTCGAAGGCCTGCCGCAGGAGCTCGTTGTGGATCGAGAGGACGCGGCCGTAGTCGGCACGCCCGAGATCCTTCAAGAGCTCGGTCGAGCCCTCGATGTCGGAGAAGAGAAACGTGACCGTGCCGGCGGGAAGCGCGCTCATGCTCGAACGAAGACTAGGGACGAGGCGCGCCTAGAGGAGCTAGCGCCGGCGGGCGCGACGTGGCGTCCGACGGCGCGCGCGCGAACGCTCGAGCGCGGCGGCTGCCTGCTCGGCGAGCAGGTCGACCGGCAGCGGGCCCTCGGTCTTCGGGCTCGGGCTCCGGTTCCGGTTCCGGCTCGGGTTCCGGCTCCGGCTCGGGCTCCGGCTCGGGCTCCGGCTCCGGCTCGGGCTCCGGCTGCCGCCGCCACGGCGACCGGCTGCGGCTCCTCGTGCTCGGCGGCCTCTCACGGACGCCTGGCGGCGAAACCAGCTGCGCCGCGGAGGCTCGACGAGCTGCTGCTCTTCCTCCTCGACCGGCAGGTCGGGTAGCTGTGCTTCCTGCTCCCACGGGTCGAGCTGCTGCTCGGGCTCGACCGGCATCGGCTCCGGCTCGGGTTCCAGCTCCGGCTCGGGCTCCGGCTCCGGCTCGGGCTGCGCGACTGCTTCAGGGCGGCGACGGAAGAGGCCGAAGCGTTTCGGGGCCTCGGCTACGGCCTGCTCGACGGGCTCGTCGGAGACGGCTTCGGCGACGGGCTCCGACTCGTCCTCCTCCCCACCGCTTCCTCGACGACCGGCTCGACGGCTTCCGCCGCGGGCTCCGGCTCGGGCTCGGGCTCGCGGCTCGGGCTCGGGCTCCGGCTCGGGCTCCGGCTCCACGACCTCGGCCTCCGCCTCGGGCAGCTCGGGCTCCGGCTCGGCTTCCTCCGGCTCGGGCTCGGGCTCGGGCTCCGCCTCGGACACGACCTCGACCTCGACGACCTCGTTGTCGAGCATCGTCAGCGCCTCGGGGCCCTCCTCGGGAGGGACCCAACCCTCGCCCACGGGAAGCTCGGCGGGCTCCTCGCGATCGAGGTCGGGCGCGGCCGCGGGCGCCGCGGCGCGCGGAATCGCGCGCTCGCGCGCGGCGACCCACTCGAGCAGCAGCACGACCCCGAGCGCGAGCCCCATCACGAGGACGATCGTCAGCGCGGACCAGCCGGCGACGCCGACGACGACGCCGATCGCGATCAGAAAGCCGAACTCCAGGGCGAGCCGGGGGAAGGACGGCGGCAGGGTCCACTCGCTGACGCGGCCGCGCGGCCTGCACCGCCGGCGTACCCCGTCCCTCCCTGCCAGGACTGCACCGTCCAGCCGGAGCCGCGGATGTTCCGCAGCTCGGCGCGGAGCTCCGCAGACGTGCGCTGGAAGACCTCGACCGCCTCGAGCGTGCTCAGCGTCGCGTCGAGCTGGGCCGCGTGCCGGTAGAACGCGTCGAAGGCCTCGCGCACCTTCTCGCGGTCGTAGCCCTGCTCGGCGATCGGCAGGTCCTCGACCCTGGGCAGGGGCGTCGTCCGCCGCTCGGGCTCACGCGGCGTCGCGGGCTCGGGCGCAGGCCACTCGGCGTCGTTCATGCGGCAAGTATGACGACGGCTCCGAGAGAGCTATTCGTCGCTGACGAGCGGCAGCCCGGGCGCGACCAGCCGGCGCCCGCCGCGCTCGTAGACGACGTCCACGCTGTCGTTCTGCCGGTACGTCCCGGCGATCCCGAGGACGATGCTCAGCCAGCGCCAGAACCCGAGCCGCCCTTCCCTGGCCAGCGCCCGGTCGAACACGAGCGAATCGTCACGACGTCCGTAGTCGCGGCCCTCGACCTGCCGGACGCCGTTCACGTAGACCTCGATCGGACCCGCGACGCCGGGCGGCAGGTCCACCCTCGTCTTTGCGCTCACCCTTCGTAGAATGCCACCGGCTGTGCGCCGCCTCGCTTCGATCGCCGCTGTCGCCCTCGGTGCGCTCGCGTCCGCGGCGCCTGCACTGGCCGACAACGCAGGCCTGACGCCGGTCGACCCGAAGTCGCCGAACGCCGAGGCGATCAACGACACGTACTACCTCCTGCTCGGCGTCACGGGCGTCGTCTTCTTCGCGGTCGAGATCGCGCTCGTCGTCTTTCTGATCAGGTACCGCCGCCGCAACCGGCCGGTCGACGCCGAGGGCCCGCAGATCCACGGCAACACGCGGCTCGAGGTGATGTGGACGATCGTGCCCGTGTTCCTCGTCGCGATCGTCGTCGGGTTCGTCTTCTACAAGCTGCCCGCGGTCACCGACGTCACGCGAGCGGCGAGCGAGCCGGCCGACGAGCCGAACCTCGTGATCGACGTCGAGGGCCGGCGCTTCTACTGGGAGTTCCGCTACCCCGACGGACGCATCACGTACGACACGATGGTCGTCCCGGTCGACCGGACCGTCGAGCTGAACGTGACCGCTCCCGACTTCGACGTGATCCACTCGTGGTGGATCCCGGCGCTCGGCGGGAAGATCGACGCGATTCCCGGGAAGCTCAACCACACCTGGTTCCGCGCCGAGTCGAGCGGCGACTACGAGGGCAACTGCACCGAGTTCTGCGGGCTGCAGCACGCCGAGATGACGATGATCGTGCGCGCAGTGGACGCAGGCGGATTCGAAGCGGAGCTCGCGCGCCTCGCCGGGAGCGGACAGGCGCAGTTCGAGGCGACCTGCGGGAAGTGCCACAACCTGCGCGGCCCGCAGCTCGTCGGCCCGACGCTCGGAGGCAACCCGACGCTCGCCGACCGTCGAGGCGCTCGCAACCCTCCTCCGCGAGGGTCGAGGCGAGATGCCGGCGATCGGCCGCGACTGGAGCGACGAGCAGCTCGACAACGCTGTTCGCGTACACGCATGGCGTGGGAGGCGAGTCAGTAGTGGCCGTTCGCGCCGAGCCGATCTACCCGGTGCCGTGGTACCGCGGCCGCTTCGTGAGCTGGCTCGTCACGACCGACCACAAGCGGATCGGGGTGCTCTACATCTGGACGAGCCTCGTCTTCTTCCTGCTCGGCGGAGTGATGGCGCTGCTGATCCGGACCGAGCTGCTGACGCCCGAGACCGCGGACTTCGTGAGCCGCGCAGACCTTCAACCAGCTCTTCACGATGCACGGGCTGACGATGGTCTTCCTCGTCATCGTCCCGATCCTCGCGGGCTTCGGGAACTACCTCGTGCCGCTGATGATCGGTGCGAGGGACATGGTCTTCCCGCGGCTGAACGCGTTCTCGTACTGGACGTTCCTGCTCGGCGGGATCGTGCTCTACAGCTCGTGGTTCTCGGCCGGCGGCGCCGCGGACACCGGCTGGTACCTCTACCCGCCCTACGCGACCCGCACCGGGACCTCCGTCGACCTGACGATCCTCGCGTTGCATCTGTTGGCGGTGTCGTCGCTCGCGGGCGCGATCAACTTCGTCGCGACGGTGCACACGATGCGAACCGCCGGCATGTCGTGGATGCGCATGCCGCTGTTCGTCTGGACGATCTACACCTACGCGTGGCTGCTGATCATCGCGCTGCCGGCCGTCGCGGCCGCGCTGACGATGCTCCTGCTCGACCGCACCGCGGGCACGCACTTCTTCCTGCCCGACGAGGGCGGCAACGCCGTGCTCTACCAGCACATGTTCTGGTTCTTCGGCCACCCCGAGGTCTACATCATGGTTCTGCCCGCGTTCGGGATCGTCTCCGAGGTGATCCCCGTCTTCGCGCGCAAGCCGATCTTCGGCTACGCGGCGATCGCGTTCTCCACGGTCGGGATCGCGTTCGTCTCGATGCTCGTCTGGGCGCACCACATGTTCGCCGTCGGGCTGCCGAACTTCCTCAACGGCTTCTTCATGATCGCGTCGGTGCTCGTCGGCGTGCCGACCGGGATCAAGATCATCAACTGGCTCGCCACGCTCTGGCGCGGGAACATCACCTTCGCGACGCCGATGCTCTTCGCGCTCGGCCTCATCTCCGTGTTCACGATCGGCGGCCTCACGGGGATCATGGTCGCGGCGTTCCCGTTCGACTGGCAGGTGCACGACACGTACTTCGTCGTCGCGCACATGCACTACGTGCTCTTCGGCGGCTCGATCTTCGGCATCTTCGCGGGCCTCTACTACTGGTGGCCGAAGATGTTCGGGCGCATGCTCGGCGAGGGCCTCGGCAAGCTCCACTTCTGGCTCTACTTCATCGGGATCAACCTGACGTTCGGGCCGCAGCACTTCCTCGGGCTGCTCGGGATGCCCCGGCGCGTGTCGGGCTACCGCGACGCGCCGTGGTGGGAGACGTGGAACATCGTCTCGACGATCGGCTCGTTCACGCTCGCGCTCGGCACGCTCGTCTTCCTCATCAACGTCTGGCGCTCGCGGAAGTCGCGCCGCGTCGGGAACGACCCGTGGCTCGGCGACACGCTCGAGTGGTACACGACCTCGCCGCCGCCCGAGCACAACTTCGACAAGGTGCCGTACATCTCGAGCCCGCGCCCGTTGCGCGACCTTCGCCGCCGGCTGCAGGAGGAGCTCACGTGACACCGGGTCCCTGGCTTCGCCTGTGCGGTCTCGGCGCAACCGCCGCCGCTGCGGCGACCGTCGCGAGCGGGTCGCTCGGGATCGCGCACCGTGCCCTCGCGGCGATCGCGCTGCCGCCGCTCGTCGCGATCGTCATCGCGGCCTGGCGGGCGCACCCGCGGCTGCTGCCCTGGGCGCGTCGCGTCGCTCGTCTCCTTCCTCGTCGCGATCGGGACCTGGTGGGCCGGCGCCGTGCACGTGGCCGCCGCAGCGGTCGCGCTCGCGGTGATCGCCGTGTCCACCGCGCAGCTCTTCCGTGGCGAGCACGTTCCCGCCGGCGTCGTGGCGCGACTACGTGACGCTGACGAAGCCGCGCATCATGTCGCTGCTGCTCTTGACCGGCGCGTGCGGGATGTTCGTCGGCGCCGGCGGAGTGCCGAACCTCGCGGACCTCGCCGCGCTGCTCGTCGGCCTCGCGCTCGCGTGCGGAGGGGCGAGCGCGCTCAACCACGTCCTCGACGCGCGACATCGACAAGCTGATGGGCAAGCGAACGCGCTCGCGACCCGTCGCGACGGGACGCATCGCGCCCGAGCGCGCGCTCGAGTTCGGGCTGGCGCTCTCCGCGCTCTCGTTCGCGCTGCTCGCGACCTTCACCAACGTGCTCACCGCGGTGCTCGCGCTCGTCGGCAACCTCTTCTACGTCCTCGTCTACACGCGCTGGCTCAAGCGCACGACGCCGCAGAACATCGTGATCGGCGGCGCCGCCGGCGCGGTTCCGCCGCTCGTCGGCTGGGCGGCGGCGACCGGCGACCTCACGCTTCCCGCGCTCGCGCTCTTCGCGATCGTCTTCTTCTGGACGCCGCCGCACTTCTGGGCGCTCGCGCTGCTGATCAAGCGCGACTACCAGGCGGCAGGGATCCCGATGCTTCCCGTCGTCCGCGGCGAGCGCGAGACCGTCCGGCAGATCCTCGCTCTACACCCTCGTGCTGATCGCGGTGACGCTCGTGCCGGTCGCGTTCGGGATGTTCGGAGCGCTGTACCTCGTCGCGGCGGTCGCGCTGGGCGCCGCCTTCCTCTGGCTGGCGTGGCGCCTGCGCCGCGAGCTCGTTCCCGCTCGAGCGGCAGTGCTCTTCCACTACTCCCTCGCCTACCTCGCGGTGCTCTTCGTCGCCATGGCCGTCGACCCCTTGATCGCGTGAACGACCGAGAGACCGCCCGCAGGGGCCTGCTGATCGGCTGGGGCCTGTTTGCCCTGTTCCTGGTGCTTCTGGGCGGCTCGGTCGGGGTCGCGCTGCTCTACCTGGCCCTGGACTAGCTCAAGTTTCGGCCGATTTCGCGCCGATTCCGCTGAGGATGCTTCGGCTCGTCCGTTTCTGCGTGCTCACAGCCCTGCTCGGCGCTCTGTGGGCGCAGCCTGCCTCCGCAGCGCGGATCCTCGGCCTGCCCGAGACGATGACGACGCCGCACTTCCAGATCCACTACACCGGACAGGTCGGCAGCCCCTCGCCGATCACCCAGCAGCGCGCCGGAGACCTCGCGGGCAACTTCGAGCGCGCCTACACCACGCTGGTCGGCGAGTGGGGCTACCCCGCGCCGCTCGAGCGACGGCGACAGCCTGATCGACGTCTACGTCACCGACCTCTCCGCGATCCCCGCCGCGGGCCTCGCGTTCCCCGAGACCGCGAGCGCGCAGACGTGGGGCTACATCCACATGGACGACGGCTCGACCAACCTGCCGTCCGTCGCGATGCACGAGCTCTTCCATCTCGTCCAGTACGCGATCTGGTCGCACATGGACCCGTCCGTGCTCGAGGCGAGCGCCGAGTGGGCCGGCTTCCGGTTCCTCGGCTTCCCGCTCGCGGTCGACTTCGGCGGAACGAGCCCGATGCCGCTCCTCGAGACGGTCGGCCTGCCCGACATGTCGCTCACCTGCAACGGCGAGTCGTGCGGCGCGACCGACTACGAGGCGCATGGGCTACTCGCGCTGGCACTTCTTCGAGTTCCTGAGCGAGCGCTTCGGCGGCGGGACGGTCAACGACCTCTTCCAGCGCGGCAAGACCGTGAACGATCCGGCGGTCGGCGCGGGCGACCTGCTCATGCAGATGCTCACCGCCAAGGGCTCGACGCTCGGCGACGTCTTCCACGACTGGACGGTCGCGAACATGACCGGCGCGTACACCGCGATCGGCCTGAAGGGGATCAAGCCGCCGGCCTACTCGACGACGCTCACCGGCAGCGGCTCGGGCACGCTCGCGACGCAGAAGATCCCGGTCAACCATCTCGCCGCGCGCTACGTCGCGTTCAAGCGCGGCACCGGCACGAGCGACGGCCCCTGCTACGCGGCGACCCTGAACGTCAGCGTGACCGTGCCCTTCGGCATCGGCGCGCGACCGATGTTCAAGTGGACGGCAGCCGGCAGCCCGGCGATCCCGCTCGCGCTGAGCGGCTCGACGGCGAGCCTCAGCGTGCCCTGGGACACCTGCTCGTGGAGCGACGTCGGCCTCGTCTCGCTTCCCAACCCGTCCGTCAACGTCGACGCCGCGCTGTTCAGCGTGAGCGGGTCGATCACGGTCGACAAGAAGACGCTGGCCACCTCGACGCCGCCGCCCGCCGGCACCTACACGGGCCCGACCGTCCCCTCCCTGACCGGCGAGGAGCCCCCCTCGATCGCCGTCTACGGCCCGGAAACGCTCCGCGTGTCGAAGAAGAAGCGCGTCGTTCGGCTCGTCGTCTTCTCGAGCGGAACCGGGAAGCTCGACGGACGGCTCGGCAGCCTCTCGCTCGGCACCCGCGTCCTGCGGACCGGCAACAACGACCTTCGCTTCACCGTCCCGCGAAGCGTCACGCGCTCGCTGGCCGCAACCACGCGCCTGACCTTCACGAGCGTCGCGACCGAACGGCACGCGCGGCGCGACCGTCACGCGCAAGCTCGTCCTGACGAAGTAACGTCGCGCGCACGAGCGCGCACGACGGCATCTTCCTCGCCTTGCCCGACCCGCCGCCTGCGGCAGGTCTTCGGCTGGCCGTCAAGGACCTCTTCGACACCGCCGGGCTGACGACGACGTACGGGTCGATCCTGTTCGCCGAGCACGTCCCAGTTGCGACGGCCGAGGCCGTCGTCCGGCTCGAGCGCGCGGGCTACGCGAACGTCGGCAAGACGAACCTGCACGAGTTCGCCTACGGCATCTCGTCCCAGAATCCGCACTTCGGCACCGTCCCCAACCCGGTCGCACCCGGCCGGCTCGCCGGCGGGTCGAGCGGCGGGAACGGCGCGGCGCTCGCGGCCGGGCTCGCCGACGTCGCGCTCGGCACCGACTCCGGCGGCTCGATCCGCATCCCGGCGGCCTGGTGCGGGATCGTCGGCTTCAAGCCGACGTGGGGGCTCGTGCCGCTCGACGGCTGCTTTCCGCTCGCGCCGAGCTTCGACCACGCGGGCCCGATGGCGCGCACGGTCGAGGAGTGCGAGGCGGCGATGTCCGCGCTCGCTCCCGGCTTCGAGCCGACGCGGCTCGAGTCGCTCGAGGAGGTTCGGATCGGGATCGCCTGGCTGGACGCCGCGGACCCGCTCGTGCGCGCGCGGGTCGAGGAGGCCGCCGAGCGCTTCCCGCGGCGCACGGTCGTCGAGCTCCCGTCGACCGAGGGCACCTACGCCGAGTTCATGCACGAGGTGGCGGACGTCCACCGCGAGCTCTTCGCCGAGCACGCGGACGCCTACGGCGAGAACGTCCGGCCGAAGATCGAGCGCTGCCTGGCCGTGACGGACGCCGAGGCCGACGCCGCGCGCACGCTCCGCGCGGAGGTGCGCGAGCGCTACCTCGAGGCCGCACGGGACGTCGACCTGCTCCTCACGCCGACGGTCCCGTTCGTCGCCCCGCCGGCCGACGCCGACGAGTCCGCGTTCCGGGTGCGCGGGATCAGCCTCACGTACCCCTTCGACTGCACGGGCTGGCCTGCCCTCGCGCTGCCCTGCGGACCGGCGGAGGAGGGTCTCCCCGCCTCGCTCCAGCTCGTCGGCAAACCGGGGGAGGACGCGCTCGTCCTGGCCGCCGGGGCATCCCTCGTTCGAGGGACGGCTGACCCCTAGAAACCGCCGACAACAAAGGGGATGCGCCTCGCACGCCTCCTGCTGGCTCTCCTCGTGACGCTGGTCCTGGCCAGCTCCGCCAACGCTGCCCCGAGCGCGTCGACGGCTGCTCCGAAGAGCCTCCACGGTTTCCTCTTCCGGGCCGACGAGCCGGTCCGGCACGAGTTCGCACGCACCCCGTCCTTCGCGTGGGCCCCGGTGCCCGGCGCCGTGAGCTACCAGCTCGAGCTCGCGACGAGCAGCACCTTCCGCGAGAACGGCCTGCTCTACGCCGACCGCACGCTCAAGAGCCCCGTCGCGTCGATCACGCTCACCCTGCCGTGGATCACCGGCTCGCCCTACTCGTTGTATGCGCGCGTGCGCGCGGTGTTCAAGAACGGCGCGACGTCGTGGAGCAAGCCCTTCGGCTTCAACATGCGCCAGACAGAGGTGCCGCGTCCGGTCGCGAGCTATCCCGGCCTGCTGCGCTGGACGCCGGTCGAAGGCGCGACCGCGTACGACGTGTGGCTGATCGACATCCCGAAGATGGTCCGCATCTTCGGCAACGTCATGGACGAGCGCGAGTTCTACACCTTCCACCAGGCGAACCCGTGGATGTCGAAGGTGCGCTGGCGCATCCGCACCGTGCGCTCCGACCAGTCGCAGGGCGGCCAGGTCCGCGCGAACGGCCTGCCCGTGAGCTCGTTCGGCGGCTGGAGCCCCGTCTACGAGTCGGTCAACCCGCCCTTCGCCGTCGGCGAGCTGAAGGGCCTCGCGACCGTCTCGGACGTCGTCTCGAAGGGCCTGTCGTCGGACCGCGCGCACCGGTTGATGCCCGCGTTCGTGTACGGCGGCAACCAGGGTCTCGCCGGGCTCGACACCGAGCTGTACCGCATCTACGTCTTCACCGACCGTGACTGCTTGAACCGCGTGTTCACCGGTGCCATCACCGGTGGGCCCGCGTACGCGCCTCGCTCGTTCGGCCCGCTGACGCTGCCCAAGAGCACGGGCGCGCTCGCCGCCGCGCGATCGACCTACCTCACCGACGGCGACCAGGGCTCGACCTACATGGCCGACTTCGAGTCGGTCACGCCGAACGAGTCGCTGCCGCAGCCGAGCCTGACGACGACGCTGCCCAGCGCAGCACCGACCACTCCGACGACGCCCACGACGCCCACCACGCCGACGACTCCGGTGGAAGAGCCGGGAACCGGCGTCGGCGTGATCTCCGTCAGCGGAAACCGCGGCGCGCCCGTCGACCTCTGGGACACGAACTGGCCGGAGGGCGGCTACTACTGGACCGTCGTCCCCGTCGAAGCGGTCAACCCGTCGCCGCTCGCGACGACCGCCTTCCAGTCGGCCGCGATCGGCGCGCTGCAGGTCTCGATCGCCGACCCGGACGGCTTCTCGACCGGCGACGTGGTCGACATCGGCAACCCGTCGAACAAGGAAACGGTCACCGTCACGGGCGTCACCGGCAACACGATCAGCCTCGCGACGGCGCTCAAGCAGGCGCACGGCGCGGGCGAGCCCGTGCTCCGGATGACCGGCAACCTGATCTACCGCGACCTCGAGCTCCCGCAGGAGGTCTGTGCCTCGGGCCGCGTGATGCGCTTCGGCAAGAGCAGCGAGCCGACGCTCGTCACCGGCGGCGCACCGTTCGCCTCGGGCCTCTCCCCGAAGGGCCGGCTCATCTCGGCCGCCGGGGTCGGAGCGAGCTTCTACGGCACGCCGCTCGTCGCGTGGACTCCGGCGCTCGGCGCCGACGCGTACCACGTGCAGTGGAGCAAGAAGCGCTACCCGTTCAACGCGGAGCTCTCCAACGGCACCGCGGGCTTCCTCACGCTCTCGACCTCCGCCGTCCTCCCGCTCAAGCCCGGCACGTGGTGGTACCGCGTGCGCGGGATCAGCTGGCGGCTCCCGCAGAACGCGCAGTACATGTCGTGGTCGGACCCGACGCGCATCGTCGCGGCGCGGCCCACCTTCGCCGTCAAGCCGTAGCGACTGCTCTTTCGTAGACCTCGTCCCGCGAGAAGCGGTCGAGCTCGTGCGAGAGCAGGTCGCTCGCAGAGGTGCGCTCCTCGCGCGCGATGACCTCGTGGCCGTCGATCGCCAGCAGCTCGACGTGCTCGGCAGGCTCGTGCCGTAGCGCGATCTCGCGGTCGAGGCGCGACGCAAGCCACCCGCGCAGAAGCAAGGTCTCCGGCAGCGGCCCGCGGACGTGCAGCTGGTCGGCCTCGCGAATCGCGGGCCACAGCTCCGCGATCGCGCGGCGCCAGCGCAGCGTCCGGCCCCACACGATGTCGGAGATCGCGACGCGCTCGAAGTACGGAACGAGCTCCGGCGTACGACGAGGGAACGTCCTCCCACTCGCGCGAGTCGACGACGAGCCGGTCGACCACGTCGACGAGCTGCTCGAAGGCGGGGCTCCCGAACGCCGGCCTGCCGCGCCAGCGCAGGAAGACCGGCAGGTCGGGAAGCACGAGCGGGAGCACGACGCTCGCCGGCGAGTTCGCGAGCGAGCCGTGCAGGCGCAGCTCGATCACCTCGGAGCACACGTGCCGCTCGAGCTCCGGCAGCGAGTAGCACTGGAGCGAGACGTCCGCGTCGAGCGCGTCGCGGCCGCCCTCCTGCGGGAAGAGCAGGATCGTGCGCGAGGGATGCAGCTCGGCGAGACCGGCGAGCGTCTCGCGCGCGGCGTCCTGCCACTCCGGCGGCGCCCAGCCGAGGTGGGTCATCATGCTCGTGCGGAGGTCCATCGAGTCGCTGCGCAGCTGCGCGAGCTCGCGCTCGATCTCGGCGATCGTGACGTCGCGGCCCGTCCACTCCTGCTGCGCGGTGCTCAATGCCGTCTCCAGGAGCGCCCGTCGCGCGTGATCAGCTCGTCCGCGGCCTCAGGCCCCCACGTCCCGGCGTCGTAGCTCGGGAAGTCGGGAATCTGGCCGGCCCAGCGCGCTTGGATCGAGTCGACGACCCGCCACTGCTCCTCGATCTCGTCGGCGCGCGTGAAGAGCGTCGGGTCGCCGCGCATCGCGTCGAGGATCAGCCGCTCGTACGCCTCGGGCAGGCCGGTTCGGAACGCCCCGCCGTAGAGGAAGTCCATGTTCACCGTGCGAACGGTCATGCCCTGGCCCGGCACCTTCGCGCCGATCCCGAGCGAGACGCCCTCGTCGGGCTGCACGTGGATCGCGAGCACGTTCGGGCGCAGCCCGTCCGAGTGCGTGAAGAGCGACTGCGGAACGCGCTTGAACTGGACCGCGATCGTCGTCTCGCGCTTGGCGAGCCGCTTGCCCGTACGGACGTAGAACGGCGTGTCGGCCCAGCGCCACGTGTCGACGCGGAGCTTCGCCGCGACGAACGTCTCGGTCGTGGACTCCGGGTCGATGCCTTCCTCCTCGCGGTAGCCCGGAACCTCCTTGCCCTCGATGTAGCCGCGGCCGTACTGACCGCGCACGACGTCGTCGACCTCGGTCGCGCGCAGCACCTTCGCCTTCTCGTTGCGCACCGCGTCGGCGTCGAAGTCGATCGGCGGCTCCATCGCCGTGAGCGCGAGCAGCTGCAGCAGGTGGTTCTGGAGGACGTCGCGGGTCGCGCCCGCCTGCTCGTAGAACGCCGCGCGACCTTCGATCCCGATCGACTCCGCGACCGTGATCTGCACGTGGTCGACGTACTGGCGCGACCAGAGCGGCTCGAAGATCCCGTTCGCGAACCGCAGCGCCAGCATGTTCTGGACGGTCTCCTTGCCGAGGTAGTGGTCGATCCGGAAGATCTCGTTCTCGGCGAAGTTGCGGCGGATCTCCTCGTTCAGGCGGCGCGCGGAGGCGAGGTCCTGCCCGAACGGCTTCTCGACGATCAACCGCGCCCAGCCGTCGGTCGCGCGCCGCTCGCCGATCTCGCGGACGAGCGTCGCGATCGCGCTCGGCGGCACGGCGAGGTAGTAGAGGCGGTTGCCCTCCGTGCCGTGCTCCTTGTCGAGCTCGTTGAGCTTCGCCGCCACGCGGTCCTCGCCGGTGTCGTCCTCGAACTCCATCGGCACGTAGTGCGTCGCCGACACGAGCTCGTCCCAGACCTCCTGCTTGAACTCGACGCGCGCGTGCTCGCGGACCGCCTCCTCCATCGCCTTGCGGAAGTCCTCGGTCGACATCGGGCTGCGCGCCGTGCCGAGCACCGCGAAGCGCTCGGGCAGCATGTGCCTCGTTGCCAAGGCGTACAGGGCGGGGAAGAGCTTGCGCCTGGTGAGGTCGCCCGACGCGCCGAAGATCACGAGCACGCACGGATCGGGTGTGCGCCTGCGCTCGAGCCCTTCGAGCAGCGGGTTCTCAGCGACTTGGGTCAGGGTCTTCCTTGCGCTCTTCCGCAGCGCGCACGGCGTGTCCGCCGAACTGGTTGCGAAGCGCCGCCTGCACCTTCGCGCCGAAGTTGATCTCGTTGCGTGACGCGAAGCGCGCGAACAGCGCGCTCGCGATCGCCGGCACCGGGACGTTCTGGTTGATGGCCTCGTTGATCGTCCACCGGCCTTCGCCCGAGTCCTCGACGTACGGCGCGATCTGCTCGAGGTTCGAGCCGTTCGTCTTGAACGCCTCGTAGAGCAGATCGAGGAGCCACGAGCGCACGACCGAGCCGTACCGCCAGATGCCGGCGATCTGCTCGAGATCGAGGTCGAACTGGGAGTGCTTCATCAACTCGAAGCCCTCGGCGTACGCCTCCATCAGCCCGTACTCGATCCCGTTGTGGACCATCTTCACGTAGTGCCCCGAGCCCGGCCCGCCGACGTCGGCCCAACCGTTCTCCGGCGCGAGCGAGTCGAAGGCCGGCGCGAGGATCGCGGTGGCGTCGTCGTCGCCGCCCGCCATCAGGCAGAACCCGACCTCGAGGCCCCACACGCCGCCGGAGACACCGACGTCGACGAAGCGCACGCCGTGCTCCTTCGCTTCGTCGTGGCGGCGGATCGAGTCGCGGAAGTACGAGTTGCCGCCGTCGACGAGGACATCGTCCTGCTCGAGCACCTCGAGCGACTCGCGGAACGTGCTCTCGGTGATCTCGCCGGCCGGCACCATCATCCAGAACACGCGCGGTGGCTCGAGCTGCGTTGCGAGCTCCGCGAGCGATCCCGCCGTCGACTCGACGTTCGGGTCG
This sequence comes from uncultured Actinomycetes bacterium, assembly GCA_963819225.1. GTDB lineage: Bacteria > Actinomycetota > Thermoleophilia > Gaiellales > Gaiellaceae > JACCTU01. The sequence goes on from CAWFVN010000032.1 coordinate 49,312, forward strand.
TACGTCATCACTTCGTGGCCATCCCGCCGAAGACGCTCGGTCATCCCGGAGCCCATGCGACCGAGGCCGATCATCCCGAGCTTCACAGCGTCACCCGCACGATCCTTCGACCGCGCTCCTTCAGCGCCTCGAAGTCGCCCGCCGCCTGCGCGGCGATCAGCGTCCGGAAGCCGAACGGCTTGCCCGGGATCGGCAGCTCCTCGCCGAGGTCGTCGACGACCTGGACGAAGAGGCCGGTGTCCGGCCCGCCCTTGTGCAGCTGGCCCGTGGAGTGGAGGTAGCGCGGGCCGAGCCCGACGGTGACGGGGCGTCCCGTCGCGCGCGCACGCTCGACGAGCGGCGCGAGCTCTCCCTCGCGCGCGGGGTCGATGAACGCGAGGATCGCGACGTAGTCGCCCTCGCGCGCGCCGTCGAGCAGCTCGTCGAGGTCGCCCTCGGGCTCGACCGACGGCTCGCCGCCTCGCGAGAGCAGCTCGTTCGTCTTGTCCTTCGCCGCCTGGACGTCGGGCTGGTCGAACGGGTTGATCCCGAGGATCGAGCCGGCGACCGCGGTCGCGAACTCCCAGCGGAAGAACTCCTGCGCGACCTCGTAGGGGTCGTCGACGCGGAAGTCCGGCCGCTGCACGTCGTCGGTGTCGCCGTACCGGACGGGGACGAGCCCCTTGCCCTGCTTGCCGGTCGACTCGGCGAGGAGCTGCTCGACCCAGAGGCCGAAGTCGCCCTCGACGAGCACCTTGTCCGGGCCCTCGCCGAGCTCGAGCCCGAGCTCCAGGCCCGGGTTGCCGACCTCGAGCCTGCAGGCCTCGCGCATCTCCTCCGCGCGGTCGAGCAGCCTGTGCACGTCGATCCCCATCAGCACCGCAGGGACGATCCCGAACGGCGAGAGGGCCGAGTAGCGGCCGCCGATCGTCGGCTCGCCGTGGATCGTGTCGAGGAACCCGCGCTCCGAGGCGAGCCGCTCGAGCTCCGAGCCGGGGTCGGTGATCGCGACGAAGCGGTCGCCGTTGCCGACGCGCTCGAGGAAGTACTCGGTGTGCGACCGCGTCTCGAGCGTCGAGCCCGACTTGGAGGCGGAGATGAAGAGCGTGCCGTCGGTCTCGACGCGACGGACCGCGCTCGGGTGCGTGGTGTCGAGCGTCTCGAACGCGTCGACGCCGAAGAGGCGCTTCAGCACCTCGGGCGCGAGGCTCGAACCGCCCATCCCGAGCAGGCAGACGCGCTCGAACTCGACCTTCGCGAACCTCTCGAGCAGCTCGTGCACGCGCTCGTGCATGCGCAGCGGCTCGTCGAGCCAGCCGAGCCACTGCGCCTCGTCACCGCCGGTCCAGACGCTCGGGTCCCGGCTCCAGATCCGGTCGACGAGCTGCGCGGTGCTCGCAGCCACTCACGCGGAGACGAGCTCGCCGCGCTTCGCGGTGATGCCCTCGAGCAGCTCGGCGAACGAGTCGGAGAACTTCTGGACGCCTTCGCGCTCGAGCGTGTCCGTGACGTCGTCGTAGTCGACACCGGCGCTCGCGAGCTCCTCGAGCAGCTTCCGCGCCTCGTCGACGCCCTGCTCGAGCGTGTCGGCGACGACGCCGTGGTCCTGGAACGCCTCGATCGTCTCGAGCGGCATCGTGTTCACCGTCTCCGGCCCGATCAGCTCCTCGACGTACATCACGTCGCGGTACTCGGGGTTCTTCGTCGACGTCGAGGCCCAGAGGCAGCGCTGCTTCGTCGCGCCCTTGGCCTCGAGCGCGCTCCAGCGTTCGCCCGAGAACAGCTCCTCGTAGCGCTGGTACGCGAGCTTCGCGTTCGCGATCGCGAGCTTCCCCTTCAGCTCCGGGTGGCCGACTGCATCGAGGCGCTTGTCCGCCTCGGTGTCGACGCGCGAGACGAAGAACGACGCGACCGACGCGACGCGCGACGGGTCGCCGCCGTCCGCGACGAGCCGCTCGAGCCCGCGGATGTACGCCTGCGCGACCGCTTCGTAGCGCGCGAGCGAGAAGATCAGCGTGACGTTGATCGACTTGCCGCGCGCGATGCACTCCTCGATCGCGCCGAGCCCGGGCTCCGTCGCCGGGATCTTCACGAACAGGTTGGGCTTGTCGACCCACTCGTGCAGCTTCAGCGCCTGCTCGATCGTCGCGTCGGTGTCGTACGCGATGTCGGGCTCGACCTCGAGCGAGACGTACCCGTCCTGGCCCTTGCCCGCCGTCCCAGATCGGGCGGAAGAGGTCGCAGGCCTCCGTGATGTCGGCGACCGCGAGCTGCCAGAAGATCTCCTTCGGGTCCTCCTCTGCCTGGATCAGCTCCCGCAGCTGCTCGTCGTACCAGTCGCCTTCCGAGAGCGCCTTCTGGAAGATCGTCGGGTTCGAGGTCACGCCGACGACGGCGTCCTCGTCGATCAGCTTCCGCATCGTCCCGTCGCGCAGCCACTGGCGCGAGAGCGAGTCGATCCAGACGCTCTGCCCGTGCTCGCTCAGCTCATGCAGACGTGACTTCGCCATGCGACAACTCCTTTTCCATTCGGGCGACCTTCTCCAACCTCTTCACGTAACGCTCACCGCCGTCGAACTGTGCCTGGAGGAAGGTCCGGACGAGGTCGGCCGGCGAGCTCGGCCCCGACGACCTCCGACCCGAGGCAGAGAACGTTCATGTCGTCGTGCTCGACGCCCTGGTGCGCCGAGTACGCATCGTGGCAGATCGCGGCGCGGATTCCCGGCAGCTTGCAGGCCGCCACGGAGGCGCCGACGCCGGAGCCGCAGACGAAGACGGCACGCTCCGCGGCGCCCGAGCGGATCGCGTCGCCGACCTCCTGCGCCTTGTCCGGGTAGTCGACCCGCGGCTCCGACGCGTCGGTTCCCAGGTCCACCGCCTCGTGGCCGAGTTCCGCGACGACCGAGAGCACGCGCTCGCGCAGCTTGACCCCTCGGTGGTCGAAGGCGACCGCGACTCGCATGGTGCGGTTACGGTACACGGGCATGGCTGACTACGACCTCTACCGGGAGCTCGGGCAGCAGCTTCGCGTCGACGCCGTCCGCGCGAGCGCGAAGGCCGGGTCCGGCCACCCGACGTCGTCGATGTCCGCCGCTGACCTCGCGGCCGTGCTGCTCGCGGGGCACTTCCACTACGACTACGACAACCCGAAGAGCCCGGCGAACGACCGCCTGATCTTCTCGAAGGGCCACGCCTCACCGCTCGTCTACGGGCTCTTCCGCGCGGCCGGCGTCCTCAGCGAGGAGGAGTTCGGCACGTACCGGCAGTTCGGCTCCCGCCTCGAGGGTCACCCGACGCCGGTGCTCCCGTGGGTCGACGTCGCAACCGGCTCGCTCGGACAGGGGCTGCCGATCGGGGTCGGGATGGCGCTCGCGGGCAAGCAGCTCGACCAGCTGCCGTTTCGCGTCTGGGTGATCTGCGGCGACAGCGAGATGGCCGAAGGCTCGATGTGGGAGGCGATCGAGCACAGCGCCTACTACTCGCTCGACAACCTGACGGCGATCATCGACGTCAACCGCCTCGGGCAGCGCGGCGAGACGATGCACGGCTGGGACCTCGCCTACTTCTCGCGCAGGCTCGAAGCGTGCGGCTGGAACGCGATCGAGATCGACGGCCACGACGTCGAGCAGATCGACGCGGCCTACAAGGAGGCCGAGTCGACGACGGGCAAGCCGACCGCGATCGTCGCCAAGACGATCAAGGGCAAGGGCTACTCGAAGGTCGAGAACCAGGACGGCTGGCACGGCAAGGCGATCGCCGAGGAGGCGATCGAGGAGCTCGGCGGGATCCGCAACATCGTCGTCGACGTCCCGAAGCCGAAGGCCGGCACGCCGCACGAGTTTCCGACCGGCGCAGCCGACTGGCCGAGCTACGAGCGTCGGCTCGAAGGTCGCGACCCGGCGCGCGTACGGCGACGCGCTCGCCGCGCTCGGCGCCGCGGACGGCAAGGTCGTCGCGCTCGACGGCGAGGTCTCGAACTCGACGTACGCCGAGATCTTCGGCAAGGCGCACCCCGAGCGCTTCTTCGAGATGTACATCGCGGAGCAGCAGATGGTGGCCGCGGCGGTCGGGATGCAGGTGCTGGGCTGGAAGCCGTTCGCCTCGACGTTCGCCGCGTTCTGCGTCGCGCGCGTACGACTTCGTCCGCATGGCCGCGATCTCGCGCGCGACGATCAAGCTCTGCGGCTCGCACGCGGGCGTGTCGATCGGCGAGGACGGGCCGTCGCAGATGGCGCTCGAGGACATCGCCGAGTTCCGCGCGATCCACGGCTCGACCGTGCTCTACCCGAGCGACGGCAACCAGACCGTGAAGCTCGTGCGCGCGATGGGCGACCTCGAGGGCATCTCGTTCCTGCGCACGACCCGCGCGGACACGCCGGTGATCTACGGGCCCGACGAGGAGTTCCCGGTCGGCGGCAGCAAGACGGTGCGCGAGGGCGACGACGTCGCGATCGTCGGCGCGGGGATCACGCTCCACGAGGCGCTCGAGGCAGCAGAGACGCTCGAGGCCGAGGGCATCTCGGCGCGGGTGATCGACCTCTACTCGGTCAAGCCGATCGACGCGGAGACCCTGCGCGGGCTCCAGATGCCGATCGTCACCGTCGAGGACCACTGGCCCGAGGGCGGGCTCGGCGAAGCCGTGCTCTCGACGCTCGCCGATCTCGACGACGCGCCGCGGGTGACGAAGCTCGCCGTCCGCGACCTGCCGCACTCCGGGAAGCCCGACCAGCTGCTGAACGCGGCCGGGATCGACGCCGAGCACATCGCCGAGGCCGCTCGGCAGCTCGTGCGCGAGCGCGCCACGGCCTAGCCGCCCCTCTACCCTTAGCGCGATGGCAGTGGTCATCGCATCCAACCTCAAGAAGGAGCTCGGCGGAGACGTCCTCTTCGACGGCGTCTCCTTCAAGGTCGAGCGCCGCGACCGCGTCGCGCTCGCCGGCCCGAACGGGGCCGGCAAGACGACCCTGCTCCGGCTTCTGTCGGGCGAGACCGAGCTCCACGGCGGCGAGCTCGCCTTCCAGAAGGGCACGCGCGTCGCGCTGCACGACCAGCGGCCGCCGCTCGACCGGGCGCTCTCGCTCCGCGAGTACGTCCTCTCCGGCGCGCGCGACCTGATCTCGACGGAGGAGGAGCTGCGCCGCCTCGAGGAGGCGATGGGCGCCGGCGCGCACGACGCGGCGACGCTCCGGCGCTACGGCGAGGCGCAGGCGCGGCTCGAGCACGCCGGCGGCTACGCGTGGCGCGAGCGCACGAACGCGGTCGTGCGCGGCCTCGGCTTCGCGGAGGTCGACCTCGACCGTCCGCTCACCACGTTCTCGGGCGGCGAGCTGACGCGCGCCTCGCTGGCGCGCGCGCTCAGCGGCGACCCCGACCTGATCCTGCTCGACGAGCCGACGAACCACCTCGACGTCGCGAGCCTCGAGTGGCTGGAGCGCGAGCTGCAGTCGCTCGACGCCGGCGTCATCCTCGTCGCGCACGACCGCTGGTTCCTCGAGGCGGTCACGAACGCGACGCTCGAACTGGTCGCGGGCCGCGCGACGTTCTTCGCCGGCCCCTGGCACGCGTGGCGGCTCGAGAAGGCGCAGCGCGCGGAGCACGCGCAGAAGACGGCCGACCGGATCGCGGTCGACATCGCGCGCCTCAACCGCTTCGTCGAGCGCTTCCGCTACAAGAAGGACAAGGCGAAGCAGGCGCAGGCGAAGCTGACGCAGATCGGCCGGCTGAAGCAGGAGCGCTCCGAGGCGACCGGCGAGGTCGAGCTGCTCTCTCGCCGCACGCGCTCGCTCGGCTTCGAGTTCCTGAAGCCGGCGCGGAGCGGACGCACCGTCGCCGAGGTCGACGACGTCTACCTCTCGGCGGGCAGCAAGCACCTGCTCGTCGACACGACGTTCGCGCTCGAGCGCGGCGAGCACGTCGCGCTCGATCGGCCCGAACGGCTCGGGCAAGACGACGCTGCTCGAGACGCTGCTCGGCAAGCGCGAGCCCGGGCGCGGGACGGATCCGGCTCGGTCACGGCGTCGAGGCCGCGTACTTCTCGCAGCAGGAGGTCGAGCTCGACGAGCGCGGCTCCGTGCTCCAGTGCGTCCAGACGATGACGGGGCTGCAGCGCCCGCAGGCGCAGTCGCTCCTCGGGAAGTTCCTCTTCTCGGGCTGGGGCGAGCACGAGAAGGCGGTCAAGGTGCTCTCGGGAGGCGAGCGGCGACGGCTCGCGCTCGCGATCGTCGTCGCCTCGGGCGCGAACTTCCTCGTGCTCGACGAGCCGACGAACCACCTCGACCTCGAGAGCAGAGAGGCGCTCGAAGCGGCGCTCGAGGCGTTCCCCGGCACCGTGCTGCTCGTCTCGCACGATCGCGCGCTGCTCGACGCCGTCGCCGAGCGAACGCTCGCGATCGAGCACGGCCGCATCAACTCGTACGACGGCGGCTGGGCCGACTACGTGCGCAATCGCGACGAGCGCGCCGCGCAGGCGGCGCCGCCGAAGCCCGCGAAGCCGAAGCCGCACGTCAAGCGCGAGCTCCCGGAGCGCAAGCGCTCGACGCGCCCGACGGAGCTCGACCTCGTCGAGGACGAGATCGCCACGCTCGAGACGACGGTCGCGGAGCTCGAGCAGCAGCTCTCGGAGGACTGGGCGAACGTCGACGTGCTCGCGAAGCACCGACGCGCGCGCGACGACCTCCAGGCGCTGCTCAGCCGGTGGGAGTCCCTGTTCGAGCGGTCGCAGGCGTGAACGACTCCGTTCGGCTGCTCGGGCTCGCACTCGGCATCGGCGTCGCGGCGGCGCTCGTCCTCGGCGTCTTGCTCGGACTCGCACAGGAAGAGAGCGTGCTGCGCTGGATCGCGTACATGCTCTCGGTCGCGGGCGCGATCACGATCGCGTTCGCGTGCTTCTCCGGCGCGCCCACGTCCGCGCGGAAGCACCTTGCGCGGATGCGAACGGAAGCCGACGAGCCCGAGGAGGCCGTCGCCGTCGCCGTCGCCGTCGTCGAGTCGAAGCCGTTCGCCAGCGCGCTCGTCGTGCTGCTCGTCGCCGGCCTGCTGCTGATCGCGGCCGGGACCGGGCTCGAGCTGCTGCTCTAGCTCTTCGCGAAGGTCGCGATCAGCGCCTCGGCGACGACCTTCAGCGGACGCCCCGAGACCTGGCTCGCCTTGCGAAGGCGGGCGAACGCCTCGTCCTCGCTCAGCCCCTCCTTCTCCATCAGCAGTCCCTTCGCGCGCTCGATCGCCTTGCGCGCGGCGAGCGCTTCGCCGAGCGACTCGGCTTCCTCGCGGAGCGCGCTCAGCTCGTCGTGGCGTGCGCGCGCGGTGTGGATCGCGGGCAGCAGGTCCTGCTCGCGGAACGGCTTCACGAGATAGCCGAACACGCCCGCCTCGACCGCGCGCGCGACGAGCTCCTCTTGCCCGTACGCGGTGAGCATCACGATCGGGAGCGGACGCTCGTCGAGGATTCTCCGGGCGGCCTCGATCCCGTCGAGCTTGCGGCATCTTCACGTCGAGGATCGCGAGGTCGGGCTGCTCGGAGCGCGCGAGCTCGACGGCCTGCTCGCCGTCCTTCGCCTCGGCGCAGACCTCGAAGCCGGCCCGCTCGAGCAGGTCGCGCAGGTCGAGGCGGATGATCGTCTCGTCCTCGGCGATGAGGATCCGCACCGGACGAGTGTAGGGTCGGCGGCGTGGAGCGCGTGGTCGGGATCGGGGGGACGTTCTTCCGCGCACACGACGCCGAGAAGCTCCGTGCCTGGTACGCGGAGCACCTCGGCTTCGACGTTTCGGCCTGGGGCGGCGAGGTGTTCTCCGCGGAGCAGGCCGACGTGACGGTGTGGTCGATCTTCGCGGGCGAGAGCGACTACTGGCCCTCCGGGCAGCAGTGGATGCTCAACTACCGCGTCCGTGACCTCGACGCGATGCTGGCCCAGCTCCGAGCAGCGGGCGTCGAGGTCGACGACAAGACCTCCGAGGACGAGAACGGCCGCTTCGGCTGGGCCGTCGACCCTGAAGGCAACCGCTTCGAGCTCTGGCAGCCGCGCCGCTGAAGACCTGCCTGGTGCCAGGCACCGGCCGTGTCCGACCAAGCCGAAACGCCCGCAAAGCGCAAGCTTCCGCTTTCCACAGGACCTGTCCGTGCCTGGCACCGACCTGGCCAAGGGGCTAGGCCGGGAAGGTCACGACCGCGCGCAGGCCCGCGCCGTTCGAGTCCAGCGCGAGCGAGCCGCCGAGCTCGTCGCGGACGAGCGCGCTGACGATCGACAGGCCCGTGCCGGTCTCGGGATCGCCCGCGATCCCGGCCCCGTCGTCGACGATCGAGAGCACCACGTCGCCGTCGCGCCGAACGAGCTCGACGCGCACCGAGGAGCCGCCGTGCTCGAGCGCGTTCTGGAAGAGCTCGCTGAACACCAACGCAAGGGCCGTCGCGCGGTCGCCCGCGAGCTGCACGGGCTCCAACGCCGACTCGACCGTCTTTCCCGACGCCAGCCCCTGCACGAGCATCGCGCGCAGCCGGTCGACGAGATCGGCGAGCTCCACCTCCTCCTCGCGCCGCTCCATCAGCACCTCGTGCACGGCCGCGATCGCGAGCACGCGGTTGACCGAGTCCTCGAGCGCCTTGCGCGGATCCAGGTCGGGCGCCCGCGCCTGCAGCCGCAGCAGCGACGCCACCGTCTGCAGGTTGTTCTTGACGCGGTGGTGGATCTCTTGCGCGAGCACGCCGCGCATGACCGCGCGCCCGTGCTCGAGCGCGACCGCAGCGTGCGACGCGATCGACGCGAGCAGCGCGTTCTCCTCGTCGGTGAACGGCGTGTCGCGGTCGCACACGAGCTCGCCGATCTGGCGGCGCTTCCAGCGCAGCGGCAGGCGCACCGCGTACGCGCCCGCTCGGCCTTCGGGCCACGCGATCTTCCCGTCCTCGAGCACGAGCGCGGCGCCGGTCGCTCCGACCGCGGCGATCGTCGTCTTGACGATCGCCTCGAGCGACTCCTCGAGGTAGAGCGACTCCGAGACCGCCTCGGAGATGCGGGCGAGCGACTCGAGCTCGTGAACGCGCAGCTGGGCCTGCGCGTAGAGCTGCGCGTGCTCGATCGACTGCGCGACCTGCGCCGCGATCGAGAGCAGCAGGCCGATCTCGCTCTCGCCGAACTCGCGGGGCTGGATCGTCCGGATGTTCAGCGCGCCTTCGAGCCGCCCGTCCCGCGCGACGATCGGCACCGCGAGGATCGACTCGTACTCGTCCTCAGGCAGGTTCGGGAACGGCTTGAAGCGCGGGTCGAGGTGCGCCTGCGACGCGATCATCACCGGCGCGCGCTCCGACGCGGCCGTGCCGGTGATCCCTTCGCCCGGGCGCATCCGGGGCGTCTTCGTCAGCTCCTCCACGTGCGAGCCGTGCGTCGCGCGCAGCACGAGCTCGCCGGAGCGCTCGTCGTAGAGGTAGACGAAGCACGCGTCGGCCTCGAGCGCGACGGCGACCCGCCTCGCGATCAGCCCGAGCACCTCCTCGAGATCGAGCGACGAGTTGACCGCCGCGATCGTCTCGGTCAGGAGCCCGAGGTGGCGTGCGCTCTCGTCCACTGCCGATTGTGCCCGTCCGTCGGATGTCGTAGGTTCCCGCCTGCGTGACGTTCTACGGACTGGCTGCTCTTCCTCCACATCGCGAGCGCGTTCGCGCTCGTGGCGGCGCTCGTCGTCTTCTGGATCATCGCGATCGCCGCGCGGAACGTCGACCGCCCGGTCGACTCGCTGCGCTACTTCCGGGTCGCGAAGCCGGCGAACGTGCTCGATCGTCGTCGGGACGCTCGGGACGCTCGTCTTCGGGATCTGGCTCGCGATCGACTTCGACGCGTACCAGGTCTGGGACGGCTGGATCCTCGCCGCGCTCGTGCTCTGGGCGATCAGCTCGGAGCACCGGCAGGCGCGGAGGCAAGACCTACAACGAGGCGCAAGAAGCTCGCGGAGCGGCTCGCGGCAGAGGACCGAGGCGACGAGCCGAGCACCGAGCTGCGCGCCCGGCTGAAGAACCGGAACGCGATGCTGCTGCAACGTCGTCTCGTCCCTCGCCGTCCTGCTCATCCTCATCGACATGATCTACAAGCCGGGAGTCATGACGTGCTGGCCACGATCCGACCCGACGACTGGAACTTCCCGCTGCTGCTGCACGTGCTCGGCGCGATGCTGCTCGTCGGCGGTCGCTGACGACCGTCGTGACGGCGCTGCTGCTCGGCTGGCAGGCGAGACGCGGCGCCCTATACGCGCTTCGCGTTCCGGACGCTGCTCTTCGTCGCCTTCCCGCCTTCGTCTTGATGCGCTTCGGCGGTGCAGTGGATCTGCTCGAAGGAGCACTTCGGCGACGCGAGCCTGACCACGTCTGGGTCGGCATCGGCTACATCACGCCGAGCCTCGGCGCGCTCGTGCTTCTGATCACGCCTGCTCGTGACCGGGATCGGCGCGCGGCGGCTCGGACGCTCAGGAGCTCGACAAAGCAGGCTCGACCCGGGTCGGCGCCGTCCTGACGGCGCTGATCGCTCGCCGGCTACATCGTCGCGGTCTGGGCGATGACCGCGAAGCCGGACTAGGCACGTCCGGTCTGGGCTAACAGAATCCTTACCGCGCCAGAGGGGATTTTGCCCACAGACGGGGAATAGGTTCAGCGCAGTGAGCGCCCTCGCCTATGACCTCCGCCGCACGATGGGCTACATCGTCGCCGACTCCCGCGGACGTGTTCTGGGCAAGGTCGAGTCGCCGATGTACGGCACCCGCCCCGACGAGCCGGACGCGATCTCCGTCCGCAAGGGCTTCTTCGGACGACGGCGCCACCTCGTTCCCGCAGACGCGATCGAGCAGATCGACGCCACCAGCGGCGTGATCGGCCTCCGCGTCCCGCGCGAGAACGTCCAGAGCTTCCTCTAGCAGCCGAACCGTCGCTGCGAGCTCCGCTCCGAACGACCACGGGGCGACCATTGGCGCGCCCCGCGATCGGCCGTCAGTTGCCGGCCCTACGCCGCAGAGCGTGCAGGCCGGAGCCCGCATCATTTCGCGGCTGGGTCGACATGTCTAGAGAGCTGCGAGGTAGCGCTTCATCTCCCAGTCCGTGAGCTGGACCCGGTACTCGTCCCACTCCTTGCGCTTCAGCTCGACGTAGCGGTCGAAGATGTGCGGGCCGAGCGCCTTCCGCATCAGCTCGGACTGGGCCATCTCGTCGATCGCCTCGCCGAGCGTCTCCGGTAGCGAGACGATCCCGCGCTCCCGCCGCTGCTCCGCGGTCAGGTGGTAGAGGTTCGTCTCCATCGGCTCGGGCAGCTCGTAGCCCTTCTCGATCCCCTCGAGCCCCGCGTGCAGAAGCGCGGCGAACGTGAGGTACGGGTTGCACGCCGGATCGGGGCAGCGAAGCTCGGCGCGCGTCGCCTGCTCGGCGCCCGGCTTGTAGAGCGGGATCCGGATCAGCGCGGAGCGGTTGCGGCGCGACCAGGCGACGTAGACCGGAGCCTCGAAGCCGGGGACGAGCCGCTTGTACGAGTTGACCCACTGCGCGAACACGGCTGAGAGCTCGCGCGCGTGGTGCAGCTGGCCCGCGATGAACGCCTTGCCGACGTCGCTCAGGTGCCACTGGTCGTCGGCGTCGAAGAACGCGTTCCGCCCGTCGCTGAACAGCGACTGGTGCGTGTGCATCCCCGAGCCGTTCTCGCCGAAGATCGGCTTCGGCATGAACGTCGCGTGGAAGCCCGCCTTCTTCGCGACCTCCTTGACGATCAGCCGGTACGTGATCGTGTGGTCGGCCATCTCGAGCGCGGGCGAGTAGCGCATGTCGATCTCGTGCTGCGACGGCCCGACCTCGTGGTGGTGGTACTCGACCGGGATCCCGACCGACGTGAGCGCACGGATCGTCTCGTTGCGCAGCTCGCCGGCCGCGTCCATCGTGGTCATCGCGAAGTAGCCGCCCTCGTCGAGCGTCTCGGTGCCGCTGTCGTCCTTGAAGAGGAAGTACTCGAGCTCGGGGCCGATGTTGAAGGTGTCGAAGCCCATCGACTCCATTCGCGCGAGCGCCTGGCGCAGGACGTAGCGCGGGTCGCCGTCGTAGGGCTTGCCGTCCGGAGTGACGACGTCGCAGATCATCCGCGCGACGCGGGTCTCGCCTTCCTTCCACGGCATCATCTGGAACGTCTCGGGATCGGGGATCGCGACCATGTCGGACTCCTCGATCGCGTTGAAGCCGGTGATCGACGAGCCGTCGAAGCCCATGCCGTCGTCGAGCGCCGCCTCCAGCTCGTGGGGCGTGATCGCGAAGCTCTTGAGGTGCCCCTCGAGGTCCGTGAACCAGAGCAGCACGAACTCCGCCTTCTCCTTCTCGACGCGCCGGAGGACCACCTTGCGGGAGTCCTCGTTCGACGTCGCCCTGTTCTCCGTTTCCACCTGCGCCATGTTCGCCTCCTAGAACGCAAAAAGCCCCAGGCGCGACCGTCGCGCCCGAGGCATCGTCGCCTACCGGACGGCCGGAGTCTACAGGGAGCTCAAGTGACGGTCGCGCAAAGTGCGACCGCCGTGACCGACCAGGTTCCGGCGATCGCGTCGGTCTCGTTCGCCGTCACGATCCAGCCGTTCGGGTTGCCGCTGCCGTCCACGGTGGGCTCCGAGCGGACGATGGCGAGATCTGCCGGCGCCCCGCCGCCGGCAACGAACGTCGCGACGCCGCCGCCGCCGAGCGCCCGCAAGCCTGCGCCGCACGTCGCGGTCGCGCTCTTCGTCGTGGCCGAGTCGACGACCGACGTGGCGGTGACGCGAACGAGCCCCGAGACGCCGGGCGGGCCTGCCGGGCCGGTAGCGCCGGTTGCGCCCGGTTGCCCCGGCAGGGCCGGCCGGGCCGGCGGGCCGTAGCGCCGGTCGGCCCGGCAGCGGCCCGGCGGGGCCGGCCGGGGCCGGCGGGGCCGGCGGGGCCGGCCGGGCCGGCAGGCCCGGCAGCCCCGGCAGCGCCGGTAGGGCCGGCAGGGCCGGCCGGGCCGGCGGCGGCCGGCCGGCAGCCCTGTCAGCGCCGGCGCGGGCCCGGCAGGCGCCTGCAGCGCCCGGGCCCCGGAGCGCCGGTCGGGCCGGCAGGGCCGGCAGGACCGCAGCGCCCGGCACGCGCCGGCCGGCACCCGGCAGCGCCGGCACGGCGCCGGTCGCGCCGGTCGCCCCCGTCGGGCCTGCCGCACCGGTCGCGCCCGTCGAGCCCGTCGCGCCGAGCGGGACCCGGCGGCCCTGGGGCCCCGGCGCTCCGCGCTCGGTCGGCGAACAGCGTGAAGACGAGCAACGCACGACGCGCATCGAGCCGCTTCACGGTCATGCGTCCCTCGCGCGTTCGCGTACGCCCCCGTGCCGCCGAGGACGGCGAGCGTGCCTGCGGTGGGCCGCGCCACGCCGCCCGCCGTGATCGAGCCGCGCGGAAGAACCGACGTCGACGACGACGGTCGAGAAGCCACGCCCGCAGCACGGTGGTCGTCGTCGAGCGCGTGCCGATCCGCCCGCCGACCGGGCGGTCGCAGATCAGGCGCGGCACTCCGGAGCGTGTGTGAGGCGAAGCGCAGATCGCCGATGGATCGACCCGGCGCTGCCCAAGTCGACCGACTGCTCGGAGACGACGGTCTGGATCAGACGCAGCGTCTCGACCTTCTCCGCGCCGAGCGCGGGCGTGACCACCAGGCCCATCAGCACTGCGAGCCCCGATCCCGAGCGCGAGTCGCACGACTCCCTGCTCCCTTCCCCTGAGGCGCGCCAACCTACTCCGGTTCGGCCTCGGCGACCCAAGCGCCAAACCGAACGTCAGCTCTCCGCTGAGCGAGATGTTGACTTTCGGTGTCGCGCATGCCCGGGAGCAGGAAGGCCGCGACGGTGAAGATCAACCCGAGGACGCCGCAGCCGATCATCACCGGCCTGACCCCGGCCCAGTCGGCGAGCGGCCCGACGATCACGAACGAGAAGGGCACGAGCGCGGTCGCGGCCAGCCAGTCGACGCTCCGCACCCGGCCGAGGATCTCGGCGGGCACGGCCCGCTGGACGAGCGTGTTCCAGGTCGACGAGTCCCGGCGGTCCAGCCGCAGCTGGCGACGAACGCGACGACCATCGCCTGCCACGGCGCGCTCGTCAGCGCGTAGATCGCGAGGTCGACAGCCCCGAGCCCGAACGCCGCGTACATGAAGGCGATGTGCCGGCGCGGCAGCGCCGACCTGCGAGATCAGGAGCGCCGCCAGCACCGAGCTCGCGCCGCCCGCCGCGAAGACGAGCCCGAGCTGGCGAGCGTCGCCGCCGAGCTCGTTCTTGACGAAGAACGGGAGGAGGACGACGTACGGCCCCCGGCGAGCGGGAGGACGAGCAGCTCCCAGGTCAGCGTGCCCCAGAGCCAGACGCGGCGGCGCACGTAGCGGAAGCTTTCGCGGATGTCCTGGACGATCGTGCGGCGCTCGCCCTCGTCGAGGATCCGCGCGGCCGGGCGGGCGGCGATCAGCGCGATCGCGAGCGCGCCGATGACGAACGAGGCGGCGTCGAGCAGGAATGCGGCCCCGGTGCCGGCCGCGGCGATCGTGAACCCGCCGAGCGCCGGCCCGATGAAGAGGAACGCGAGCGGGTTGACCGTGAAGAGCGCCGAGTTCGCCTGCACGAGCAGGTCGTCGGGCACGAGCTGCGGGACGATCGAGCCGAACGCCGGCCCGGCGAACGCCTGCCCGAGCCCGAAGACGGCCGCCATGACGCAGAGGTGCCAGAGCTCGAGGTCGCCGTGAGCGCAAGCACGCCGATCGACCCCCGCCGCGGCGCCGCGGACGAGGTCGGCGACGATGATCACCTTCTTGCGCTCGAAGCGGTCGGAGGCGACGCCGCCGAGCAGCACGAACGCGAAGATCGACGCCGGTCTGGAGCGCACCGACGAGGCCCATCGCCGTCGGCGAGTTCGTGAGCTCGTACACCTGCCACGGCAGGGCGACGACCATGACGCCGTCGCCGACGTACGAGATCGTGCGCGCGGTCCAGTAGAGGGCGAAGTCCCGACCCGGAAGGGCGCCAGGATCTTCGGCCCTCTACCCCGACCGCTTGAGCTTTCCGTGCCGCTTGGCGTACCGCTCACCGACGGAGAACACCCAGAGCCCGAGCGGGACCGAGACGGCCCCGATGATGATCAGCGGCCAGATCTCGTCCCACATGTCGGCGACGCCCGCTCCGTCCATGATCGCGTCGCGCGCGCCCTCGAGGGCGTACGTGGCGGGTGAGATCTTGGCCAGCCACTGCATCCACTGCGGCAACACCTCCACCGGGTAGTAGACACCGGAGACGACGAGCAGGATGCCCTGACCGATGAACCCGAGCTGCATGCCCTTCTCCGGCGAGATCAGCGGCATCACCGAGGTCATCATCCCGATCCCGATGAACGAGATCGACGCGACCGAGACGACGAGGAGCGCCGCGAGGAAGTTCGCGTTCGGCAGGCTCAGGTCGAAGAAGAGCGCGACGACCACGAACAGGAGCGAGGCGCGGGCGAGCCCGTAGATGATCGCGAACACGCCCTGCCCCGCGAGGTGCATCGCGCGCGAGAGCGGGGCCATGAAGGTGTATTCGATCGTCCCCTCCCAGCGCTCCCACGCGACCGTCTCCGTGAGGAACTCGAAGATGATCCCGAGGTACGCCCAGATCACCGCTCCGATCAGGAGGGTGGTGGTCGCGCGGTTCACGTCGATGACCCCGCCGGTCGCCTCGAACCCCTTCGCGATGAAGACGATCGTCAGCGTGTTCGCCACGGTCCAGACGAAGAAGGCGACGTCCCAGAGGAAGTACCGCTTCGTCAGGTAGACGTTGCGCTCGACGACGCCGGCGAGGCCGATCAGCTCGGCCCTCATGGTTGTGGCTGCGCCCTTCATTCGTCGTCGTCTCCTTCCTCGTCCTCGATCGTCTTGCCGGTCGCCGCGAAGAACGCGTCCTCGAGCGTCTCCGCGTCGTAGATGCGCTTCAGCTCGTCCGCCGGCGCGAGCGCGATCAGCTTGCCCTTGTCGAGGATGCCGATCCGCTCGGCGAGCGTCTCCGCCTCGGCGAGGTCGTGCGTGCAGAGCAGGACGGTCGCGTCGTGGGTCGTCCGGATCTCGCGGATGAACTGCTGCACCTCGAGCTTCGAGCGGGGGTCGAGCCCCGTCGTCGGCTCGTCGAGCAGGAGCAGCACCGGCGAGGTGAGCAGCGCCCGCGCGAGTGCGACCTTCTGCTGCGTCCCGCGCGAGAGGTTCTCCATCGAGTCGGTGAGGCGGTCCTTCGGGAAGCGCACCCGCTCGAGGATCACGGGGATCCGGTCGCGCGTCTGCGACGGCGCCATCCCGTAGTAGCGCGCCGCGTAGCTGAGGTTCTCGATCGCCGACATCTTCTTGAAGAAGCTCGCCTCGACCGAGACGCGGTTCACGAGGCGCCGCACCGCGCGGTGCTCGGTCGCCACGTCGTGGCCGAAGATCGTCACGCTGCCGCCGTCGTCCAGCAGCAGGGTCGAGAGCAGGCGGACGAGCGTCGACTTCCCGGAGCCGTTCTGGCCCAGGATCGCGAGGGTCTCGCCCTTCAGCATCGTGAACGAGACGCCGTCGAGCGCGGCGACGCGCTTCCGCTCGCGTCGGAACCGACCGCGGCGCTTGCGGCGGATGAACTCCTTGCGGAGGTCGACGACCTCGACCGCCGTCACGACGCCGTTGCGGCGCGCCTCGGGCGTGATCGTCATCGGTGCCTCTGTGTCCAACATGGTTGCTCCTTTGCGTACGTGAACGGGCCGACAGATGGCGCGCGTGAGCCGCGCTCTCAGGAGGAGCGCGTGGCGCCGGTGAAGCTGGTCAGGCCGTGCGGAGCAACATCAGGTCAACGAGGCTAGCAGCAGCGTCGGCTGCGCGCCAGCGTTTTTCTACTCGGCGTCGTCGAGGCCGTGGATCAGCCAGAGCGGCTCGCCGGTCTGCGACGCGTGGCGGCCTTGCGCCGTGATCTGCTTCGTGTCCGGGTACTCGACGACCTCCGGGCTCACGCGGTTGCTCACGACGAAGTACCGGACCGGCTGGTCGGTCTTGTTGAGCTGCTCGTGCGCGCCGCGCGGGGCCGGTCGGGAAGTGGACGACCTCCCCCTCCTCGAGCTCGCGCTCGCCGTCGGGCGTCCGGAGCGTCAGCCTCCCGCGAAGCGCGATCAGGATCTCCTCGGAGCCGTGGTGGAAGTGGTACGTGCTGCGCCCTCCGGGCGGGAGCTCGTAGATGCTCGCGCCGAGCACGTCGCCTCGCGGAAGCCGAGTGGACTTCGCTCCCGCCTCCCACTCGGTCTCGCCGAGCGACTCCCATTCGTCCGACCAGATGTTCGACACGACGCGATCTTGACATGTCCGGCCGCTTCGCTAAGGTGCCGCCCAGGTCGTCGCCGCCGAAGGCGCCGGCCGAGGCAATGGGGCCTCAGGACTTTCGAGTCCTGGGGCCCTTTTTCGTGGTCCGACGCACAGGAGGGACGGCATGGCGGAGATCGAGACGAAGCACTTCCTCGCGAACGGGACGCAGCCCGACGCACGCGAGGCGCTGGAGTGGGCGACCGAGACGCGCGCCCAGATGGTCGACCTGAAGTTCTGCGACCTGTTCGGCCGCTGGCAGCACATGACGCTGCCGTTGACGTCGTTCGACGAGTCCGCCTTCGACGAGGGCCTGGGCTTCGACGGCTCCTCGATCCGCGGCTGGCAGGGGATCAGCGAGTCGGACATGCTGCTCGTCCCCGACGCGACGAGCGCGATCCTCGACCCGTTCACCGAGGCGCCGACGCTCTCGCTCATCTGCGAGATCCGCGACCCGCTGACGGGCGAGGCGTACGACCGGGACCCGCGGCTCGTCGCGAAGCGCGCCGAGGAGTACCTGCGCTCGACCGGGGTCGCCGACACCGCGTACATGGGCCCCGAGTGCGAGTTCTTCGTCTTCGACGAGGTCTCGTACGAGCTCGGGCCGAACGCGTCGCACTACTCGGTGGACTCGGCGGAGGGCTACTGGAACTCCGGCAAGCCCGGGCTCGGCAACACGATCCGCGAGAAGGAGGGCTACTTCCCGCCCGCCCCGCACGACACGCTGCACGACCTGCGCACGCGCATGGTGCTGACGCTCGAGCGGCTCGGGATCGCGTGCGAGTTCCACCACCACGAGGTGGCGTCCGGCGGCCAGTGCGAGATCGACCTCAAGTACGACTCGCTCGTCCGCATGGCCGATCAGGTCATGACCTACAAGTACGTCGTCAAGAACGTCGCGCACGCCGCCGGCAAGGTCGTGACGTTCATGCCGAAGCCGATCTTCGGCGACAACGGCTCGGGCATGCACACGCACCAGTCCCTCTGGAAGGAGGGGACGCCGCTGATGGCCGACAAGTCGGGCTACGCCGGGCTCTCGCAGCTCGCGCGCGCCTACATCGGCGGACTGCTCGCGCACGCGCCGGCGCTGCTCGCGTTCTGCGCGCCGACGACGAACTCGTACCGGCGGCTCGTGCCGGGCTACGAGGCTCCGGTCAACCTCGTCTACTCGCAGCGCAACCGCTCTGCGTGCATCCGGATCCCGATGTACTCCGACTCGCCGAAGGCGAAGCGGATCGAGTTCCGCTGCCCGGACGCCGCGGCGAACCCGTACCTCGCGTTCGCGGCGATGCTGATGGCCGGCCTCGACGGGATCGCGAAGGGCCTCGACGCCGGCGAGCCGGCGGACTGGGATCTCTTCGAAGAGGATCGCGGCGTCGCGCAGGTTCCCGGCTCGCTCGCGGAAGCGCTCGACGCACTCGAGCACGACCACGAGTTCCTGACGGCGGGCGGCGTGTTCAGCGACGAGCTGATCCGGACGTGGATCGACTACAAGCGCGAGAACGAGGTCGACCCGGTGCGTCTCCGCCCGCACCCGGCCGAGTTCTCCCTCTACTTCGACGCGTGATTCGAACGGCCGTCGACGTTCGCGTGGACGCGCTCACCGCCGCTGACTGGGCGGCGGTGAGCGCGATCTACGCCGAGGGGATCGAAACGCGCAACGCGACGTTCGAGACCGACGTCCCGACGTGGGACGAGTGGGACGCGGCACATCTCGCCGAGGCACAGGGTCGTCGCGCGTCGCGACGGCGAGGTCGTCGGCTGGGCGGCGCTCGCGCCGGTCTCCGGCCGCCCCTGTTACCGGGGTGTCGCCCACAACTCGGTCTACGTCGCGCGCGGCGCCCGCTCGCAGGGCGTCGGCCGTGCGCTGCTGAACGAGCTCGTGCAACTCGCGGAGGAGGCCGGGATCTGGACGATCGAGACCGGGATCTTCCCCGAGAACCTGGCGAGCCTCCAGCTCCACCTGTCGTGCGGCTTCCGCGTCGTCGGCGTCCGCGAGCGGCTCGGCCGGCTCGACGGCACCTGGCGCGATGTCGTCTTCCTGGAACGACGAAGCAAGGAGATCCTCTGATGGTCAAAGTCGAAGCAGTTGTCATCCGCGAGCGAGTCGAGACGGTGATCGACGCGGTCGAGGAGGAGACCGGTCACGTGGGCGTCACGGTCGTCGAGGCGATCGGGCACGGACGCGAGCGGGGCATCACGCACGAGTACCGCGGCCGCGTGTTCGAGTCGCGGTTCCTGCCGAAGGCGCTGCTCACGTTCGTCGTTCCCGACGAGATCGCGGAGGCCGTGGTCGCCGCCGCCGCAGACGCGGCACGAAGCGGCAACGAGTCCGGCGACGGGCTCGTGTGGACGACGACCGTCGCGCAACGTCACCCACAACCGGACCGGCAGCAGCCTGGAGGAGGTCGAGGTCGCATGACGCTCACCAACAAGGAGCTCGTGATCGCCACGAGCACGATCTGGGTCGTGATCGCGGCGATCCTCGTGATGTTCATGCAGGCCGGGTTCGCGTTCCTCGAGGCAGGGCTGACGCGCATGAAGAACGTCGGGCACGTCGCGGCGAAGAACGTGCTCGTGCTCGGGATCGCCTCGATCGTCTACTACCTCGTCGGCTACGGGCTCGCGTTCGGCGACGGGGGCAACGCGATCGTCGGCGGCTCCGGGTTCTTCCCCTCGGTCGACGAGCTGCTCGCGATCGGCGCTTCCCCGTTCAGCTGGTTCTCCACGATTCCGGCCGGCGCCGGCTACCTCTTCCAGGTCGTGTTCGCGGCGGTCGCGCTGGCGATCGTCTGGGGCGCGATGGCGGAGCGCACGAAGCTCTGGGTGTACTTCGCCTTCGGCGTCGTCTTCACGCTCATCTACTCGGTCGTCTCGCACTGGATCTGGCACCCGGACGGCTGGCTCTTCGCGCGGGGCATGCAGGACTTCGCCGGCTCGACGGTCGTGCACTACCAGGGCGCGCTCGCAGCGCTCGCCGGTGCGCTCCTGCTCGGGCCCGCGGATCGGGAAGTTCGGCCCCGACGGCAAGCCGAACGCGATCCCCGGCCACAACATGGCCTTCGTCACGCTCGGCGTGATCATCCTCTGGTTCGGGTGGTTCGGCTTCAACCCCGGCTCGACGCTCGGCGTCGTCACCGGCGACAAGCTCGGCTACTTCGCGTACGTCGCGCTGACGACGAACGTCGCGGCCGCCGCCGGCGCGCTCGGCGCCGTGGCCGTGTCGTGGATCGTGATCAAGAAGCCCGACCTCTCGATGATGCTGAACGGCGTGATCGCCGCGCTCGTCGCGATCACCGCGGCGTGCGGCTTCGTCGCCCCGTGGGCGGCGATCGTGATCGGCGCCGTCGCCGGCTCGATCGCGGTGCTCGGCGTGCTCGGCGTCGAGCGGCTCCGGGTCGACGACCCGATCGGCGCCGTCTCCGTGCACGGCCTCGCGGGCGTCTGGGGCACGCTCGCGACGGGGATCTTCGCGGTGCCCGCGCTCGCCGACAACCTGGCGACCGGCACGGGAGGGCTCGTGTACACGGGGAGCTTCCACCAGCTCGGCGTGCAGGCGCTCGGGCTGCTCGCGGTCGGGATCTTCACGTTCAGCGCCTCGTTCGGCGCGCTCTGGACGATGAAGAAGACGTTCGGGATCCGCGTCGAGCCCGAGGTCGAGACTGCAGGGCTCGACGTGTCCGAGCACGGCATGTGGGGCTATCCCGAGTTCTACATCCCGGTCCCCGGCGGCTACGGCACCGAGAGCCACGGCCACCTGGGGCTCGCGCACGCGCGCAGCGCGCCGGCGCACGCGCATCCGCACGCCCGAGCCGGCGCTCGAAGGCTCCTGATCGACGACAGGCGCCCCAGCCCCACCGTCCTCGCGACGGCAGGGCTGGGGCGCCTCGGTCCTGGTCAATCAGCAGGCGGGCTCAACCCAACCGGGATCACTCTCCGCCTCGACTCGCTGCGGCGAACCGACCGGAATGTCGAGGAACGTCACCCAGAACTCGAGGTCCGTGGCGCCGAGGTTGCGGACGCGATGAACAACGTCCGTCGGCTCGACGGCGACCTTTCCCCCGGAGTATGTCGTGCTCGAGCAGTCGTCTCTGGTCGAGCGTCAACGTGCCCGACTGGACGGTCACGACCGCGGGGCCAGGATGGAAGTGCCAGCCGCTTTGGCCACCCGGAGCGAGCACGAACTTCTGGACGACGACATCGCCCGGCATCGAGCTGTTCCGCAACTTGAGCTTGAACTGATCTTCGAGGGTTCCGCGAGCGACCACGGTGCGCTCTTTGAAACCCGAACCAGCCGTCGCGAGCGCCGCCGCCACAGGGACCAGGGCGACCACACCGACGACAGCGAGCGGGATCATCTTTCGTACGTTCACGAGCTTGAGCTGTTTCATGGCTCCTCCTTCATGCGCGTCTACCCGTGTGCGGACGAGACAGCCTCGACGACCCGGAGGGGCCGGAGCTCCGCGAGCTGCGCCGCCAGAGCAACGTCTTGGCTCGACGGGGCGTCGAAGACGAAGAAGCAGATCTCGTCCTCGGGAACGTGGATTGTTCGGTCGAAGCGGACGCTCGTTCCCTTGCGCGTCAGCTCCTCTACGGCCGAGCGCGCCCTCCGCTCCCGCGCGGCGCGCTCACCTGCGGCTCCGCGCGGGAGGAACGTCTCGACGAGGTAGCTCGGCACGCCATCGACGCTAGGTGAGCGTCGGCGTGTTGAAACCGTCCGAACGACTGAACTTTGCTCGTGGCGCCGGAGGGTGAGCGGTGGCCCACCCTCCGCCTGTCACTCCTAGAACGGGCAGTTGCCGGGGGCTGCTCTGTCGACTCGCCTCGCTGCGCCCGCAGGAACAAACGAGACGACGACCGTCACGAGGTCCGCTGATTCCCTCGTTTCGCACGATGTGGACGGCGCGGCCCTTGTCGACGAACCCCGATCCCGGCCGAAACCTGTGCGGCCGGCACTTGGGATCAGCGCCGAGATAGACCGTCGCCGTCCCCGACTTGATGATCACGAAGCTCGGCCCCGGATGGCTGTGCCACCCGAACGACCCGCCCGGCGCGATCGTGTTGGAAAGGACATGGAGGTCGGAGGCTCCCTTGATGTTCATCGTCGCCCTCCACGCACCAATCCTGCCGTCCGTATCGATGGAACCGAACTTTCCGATCCCGAACTCCGTTGGCGTCACGCCAGAGGGTGGCGTCGCCAGGACGGCCGAGGCGAACGCGGCGATGCCCGCGACGACGACGAAGGAAGCCAAGACCAATCTCGATCTCATTTCTCCTCCTTTCGGATGAGCCTGCCCCGGCGTGCACTCCGACTCTACGCGCCAGTCCGCGGAATACGAAACGTCAGAACCACTGATCTTTCGCCCCGAGATACTCACCGCAGCCGGCGGGCGAGCTCCGTTCGCGACCGCACGCCGAGCTTGGCGTAGACATGGGACAAGTGGCTGGCGACCGTCCGCTCCGTGACGAAGAGCGCCGCGGCGACCTCCCGGTTCGTGCCGCCCTCTGCGACCAGGGCGGCGACGCGGCGCTCGGCTGGCGTCAGCCCCTCCTCGCGCCTGCGACCGCCGATTCGTCCGAGCTCGCCGCGAGCCTTCTCGACCCAAGTCGCTGCCCCGAGCTCTTCGAATCCGTCGAGCGCAGCCTGGATCGCCTCGCGGGCGACCCGCTTCTTCCGTGCCCGCCTCTGGACGATGCCGAGCCCGAGCAGCGCCCGCGCCGTGCCGAACGGGTCTCCGACCTCCTCGTGCTGCGCAACTGCGCGCTCGAGGAGGGAACCGGCGCGGGCGACGTCCCCCTCGGCGGCGGCGACGAGACCACGGCATCGGGTCGCGTTCGCCAACACCCACTCGCGGGCCACCCGCGCCGCATCCGCCTCCCAGACATCGACGATTCGAACGGCGTCGTCGATCCGACCGTCCTCGAGAAGCAGCTCGGCGTAGTCGGCCGTCCACCAGCGGACACTCGGCTCGCCCCACCCGAGCTCCGTGGCCCGCCGGTCGGCCTTCTCGAACCAGTTCTTGGCCGCGGACGGATCTCCGCTCCAGCGGGCGACGAGCCCGAGGACAGCCATGAGCTGCACGGGGTCTCCGCGGAACTGCTCGTGAGCGAGGTCGAGACCTCGTTCCGAGTGCTCCCGGGCCAGGTCGAGTTGTCCTCGATGGACGGCGATGACCGCACTCGGCAGGTGGTCCTGCGGCATCTCGAGCCCGTACTGAATGGAGATGTCGCGGGCGCGAGCCGCGTACTCGGCCCCGAGCGCCCAACGTCCAGCCCAGAACTCGACCCAGGCGAGACCCCAGAGCGCGCGGGAGCTCCTCGGCTCGTCGCGCTCGCGCCACTCTTCGTACTCGCGCTGGAGCAAGACGCGGGCCTCGTCCCTCTTCGGAGCGGGCGCGAGGGTGTTCACGACGGCCAGAGTCGCCTCCCGCACCAGCAATTCGCCACCGACAGCGCTCGGGAAGTCGCGGACCCGCGCCGGAAGATCCTCCGGTGCTTCCGCTTCGCCGGCGAACCAACTGAGGATGGCTTGCATCGCACGGGCCTGTCCTCGCAGCTGGTCGTCGTCGAGCTCGTCGGCGAGCTCGAGCGCTCTACGTGCATGGTCGAACCCTGGCTTGGAGCTCGCCCACGCGAGCCGACAGTGGATGACTGACTGAAGCGCTGGGCGCGAAGCTGCCTCGCGCAGGGCTTCCTCGAGCAGTGGGACGGAACGACGTTCGCTCTCCAGCTCGGCAAGCACGACAAGCGCCTCGGCGCGCCAGGAACCCGCTCGTCTCTCCGCGAGGAGATCGGCGAGAATCCTTCGCGCGCGCGTCCACTCGCCCGCGCTCCGCTGGACGCGCGCCGCAGTGAGCGCTCGGCGATGCCGGTCGCTGTGGGCGTCCGGCGCCGTAAGCCTGAGCGCGTGCTCCGCGAGCGCGGCCGCGGCGATTGGTGCCCCACGGGTGCTCGGCCAAGGCCGCGGCATCCTCGAGAGCACCGGCGATCTCGGCTGTCCGGGCTCTCCGTCGAAAGCGCGAGGTGGCGGGCGCGGTCGAGCGGATCCGCGACGACCAGGGCGAGGCGTCCGTGTGCGCGCCGTCGCTCGTCCGCGGACACGCCGTGGTAGACCACCGAGGCGAGCAGGGGGTGTGTGAAGCGAATCGTCCCGTCCGTGCGCTCGATCACACGGGCGGCGAGCGCGCGATCGAGTACGTGCTCGGTGACGTCCAGGTTTGCGAACAGCTCGACGGACGGACGGCCCGCGGCCGCTGCGAGCAGCAGCGACTCTTGTGTTGCCCGCGGCAGCTTGTCGACGCGTGCTCGCACCAGTCCCTCGAGCGACTCTGGAACACGGAGCGGCTGCGTGGGGCCGACGTCCGCGCCCAGAGCCCGGGCGAGCTCGAGCGCGTAGAAGGGATTCCCACCGGACGTCTCGTGCACACGTAGGAGGGTCGGGCGTGCGAGCGTTAGTGCGAGGTGTGCTTGGAGAAGCTGGTGAATGGCCCCGAGACTGAGCGGGCCGACGTGCAGCCGCTCCACTCGGTCGGCACGGATCGCCAGCTCGAGGTCCGGCGTCTCCGCACGTTCGCCGAGGCGACGGGCGAGCAGCAGGAGGATCGACCGATCGCCCAACCGCCGCAGCGCGAACGCAAGTGCGCTCGCCGAGGACGGATCGAGCCACTGGGCGTCGTCGATCGCAAGGACAACCGGCCCGTCGGCAGCGAGAACCTCCAACGCGCTCCGGACCGCGACACCGAGCGTGCGCGGATCGAACCCGTCAGGATCTTCCTCAACGAGGAGTGCTACCTCGAGCGCGTGGCGCCTGGGCGCCGGCAACGCCGGCAATACGCTCTCGAGCACGTTCTCGAACAGGTCGCCGAGGCCGGCGTGGGTCAGACCGCGTTCCGCTTCAGCCGGCCGCGATACGAGGACACGGAATCCTCGTTCACGGGCGGCCTCGACACCCGTAAGCCACAAGGTCGACTTCCCGATTCCCGCCTCGCCCTCCAGCACGAGCGCGACCGGGCCTTCCGCCGGACGTTCGAGGAACGCGTGTATGGAGGCGAACTCGACCTCCCTGCCCACGATGTCGACGGCCATGGCCAGACAACATTGAACCGACGACTTGACTACCGCAACTGAGGAGAGCTCAGCTCCGCCCGGCCTGGCGAGGCGGGCTCAACCCGTCCTGCCGCTAGCCCGTGCTCTCCGCGGTCGCGGCGACCGCGCTGCGCGGAGCGACCCGGACGAAGCGCGGCGCGAGCTCGTCCCACCGGGCGAGCACGTCGGCCGAACGCGGCGAGCGCGTGGAGCGCTCGTGCCGCTCGACGAGCTCGCGGACGCCGAGCAGCTCGTCGACGGTGGCGGCGCAAAGCACGACGTCCTCGTTGCTGCGCCGTTCGAGGAGCTCCGCGTCGAAGACGTACAGCTCGCCGCCGCTCATCCCCGCGCCGGCATTGCGGCCGACCTCGCCGAGGACGACGACCGTCCCGCCGGTCATGTACTCGCACGCGTGGTCGCCGACGCCTTCGACCACCGCGCTCGCGCCGGAGTTGCGCACGGCGAAGCGCTCGCCCGCGCGACCCGCGACGTACAGCTCGCCGCCCGTCGCGCCGTAGAGGACGGTGTTGCCGACGAGCACGGGGTCCCCGGCGTCGCCCGCCGGCGCCCGCACGACGATCCGGCCGCCCGACATGCTCTTCCCGACGTAGTCGTTCGCCTCGCCGTCGAGCGCAAGCCGAACGCCGTCCGTCAGGAACGCGCCGAAGCTCTGCCCCGCGCTGCCGGTGAAGCCGACCCTGATGCGGCCGGGCGGCGCGCCGCCGCCGAACCGCGACGCGATCTCGCCGGCGAGCCGTGCGCCGACGGCGCGGTCGGAGTTGCAGATCGGGTAGCGCAGGTCGAGCAGTCGCGCCTCTTCGAGCGCCGGCCTCGCGTCGTCCACGAGCAGCTCGCCGAGCTCGCCGCCGGGAGCGTGAAGCTGCGCCTCGCCCGCGTAGCCGCCGCCGGTGACGAGCAGCTCCTCGACCGCGAGCGGAGCGCCCGCACGTGGGCGCAGCAGGTCGGAGCGGCCGACCGCCTCGTCGAGCCCCCTGAGCCCGAGGCTCGCGAGGTGCCGTCGCACCTCTTCCGCGACGAAGCGGAGGTAGGCCTCGACGTGCTCCGGCGTCGCCGCGAACTTCGCGCGCAGCTCGGGCCGTTGCGTCGCGATCCCAACTGGACACGTGTCGAGGTGGCACGAGCGCACCATCAGGCAGCCCTGCGCGATCAGCACGGCCGTGCCGAAGGACACCTCGTCCGCGCCGAGCAGCGCGGCGACCACGACGTCCCGGCCCGTCTTCAGCCCGCCGTCGACGCGGAGGCGGACTCGGCCTCGCAGACCTTCGGCGACGAGCGTCCGCTGCGTCTCGGCGAGCCCGAGCTCCCACGGCGCACCCGCGTTCTTGATCGACGACAAGTGGGCTGGCGCCGGTCCCGCCGTCCGCTCCGGCGACGTGCACGACGTCGGCGAGCGCCTTCACGACACCGGCGGCGACCAGGCCGACGCCGGCCTCGGAGACGAGCTTGACCGAGACGTCCGCGCCCGGGCTCACCTGCCTCAGGTCGAAGACGAGCTGCGCGAGGTCCTCGATCGAGTAGATGTCGTGATGCGGCGGCGGCGAGATCAGCTCGATGCCCGGCCGCGTGTGGCGCAGGCGCGCGATCTCCTCGCTGACCTTGTGCGCCGGCAGCTGGCCTCCCTCGCCGGGCTTCGAGCCCTGCGCGATCTTGATCTGGAGCTCGTCGGCGGAGACCGCGTAGCGCGCGGTGACACCGAAGCGCGCCGAGGCGATCTGCTTGATGCGGGAGTTCCGCTCGTCGCCGAAGCGCTCGGGATCCTCGCCGCCTTCGCCCGAGTTCGAGCGGGCGCCGAGCCGGTTGAAGGCGATCGCCACCGTCTCGTGCGCCTCGGCCGAGAGCGAGCCGTGCGACATGCCGCCGCTCGAGAAGCGGCGCAGGATCGACTCGGCGGGCTCGACCTGCTCGAGCGGAACCGGCTCTGCGGCGGGAACGAGCTCGAGCAGGTCGCGCAGCTCGAGGGGCTCGCGCTCGTTGACGAGCTGCGCGAACCGTTCGTAGTCGTCCCAGCCCGTGCCGTTCACCGCCGAGCGAAGCTTGTGGGCCGCGGCCCGCTGCAGCGCGGCGACGACCTCGGGGTTCGTCGCATGACGCTCGCCGCCCTTGCGGAACTTCACGTACCCGGGGTTCTCGAGCTCCGGCGCCTCCGAGCGCGCGGCCTCGTGCCGCGCGCGAGCATCGCGCTCGAGCTCCGCGAACCCGACCGGGCCGACGGTCGCCGGCGTGTGCGGGAAGCACGCCCCGAGCACGTCGTCCGCGAGGCCGATCGCCTCGAACACCTCTGCGCCGCGGTACGAGTCGACGTCGGAGATGCCCATCTTCGCCATCACCTTGAGGACGCCGCTCTCGACCGCGCGGCGGAAGCTCCGCTGCGCCTCGTCCGGCGCCGCACCGCCGAGCTTGTCCGCGGCTCCGAGGTCGGCGACGGTCTCGAGCGCGAGGCGCGGGCACACGGCGTCGGCTCCGTATCCGATCAAGCAGGCAAAGTGGTGCACCTCGCGCGGCTCGTCGCTCGCGACGACGAGTGACGTCGAGGTGCGAAGGCCCTCCTCGACGAGGGCACGGTGGACTGCGGCGACCGCGAGGAGCGCGGGGAGAGGAAGGCGCCCCTCGGCGGTCGCCGCATCGTCGAGCAGCAAGCAGGCCGCGCCGTCGCGGGCAGCCGCGACGGCAGCGGAGGACAGCCTGCTGCAAGCGGACGCGAGGCTCTCGTCGCGGAACGTCGCGTCGAGAACCTTCGGGTGGAGCAAGGGAAGTGCGGACGGGTAGAGGAAGAAGCTCTCGAGCTCGAGCAGCCTCGCGCCCTCGGGGCCTTCTGTCGAGCAACGGCGCGCGCGGGCCCAGGAGCGTCTGCAGCGACATCACGCTGCGCTCCCGCAGGTGGTCGATCGGCGGGTTCGTCACCTGCGCGAAGCGCTGGCGGAAGAACGAGTAGAGCGGCCGCGCACGCCCGGCGAGCGGCGGCAACGCGCTGTCGTCGCCCATCGACGAGATCGGCTCGTGGCCGTTCGAGGCGGCGGGTCGGAGCACGAGCGTCAGATCCTCGCGCGTGTAGCCGGCCAGCACGTGGCGCGGGCGAAGGTCGCCCGCAGGCGGAAGCACCGGCTCGCCCGCGGCGAGCTCGCGTCGCCCGACGGCGAGCCAGCGCAGATACGGGCGGCGGGCGGCCAGCGTGCGCTTGACGTCTTCGTCCAGCTCGACGCCGCGCCCGGCTGCGTCGACCGCGAGCATCTCGCCGGGACCGAGCTTGCCGCGGCGCACGCGCGCGTCGTGCGGCAACGGGATCGCGCCCGCCTCCGACGCGCACGCCACGAGGCCGTCGTCGGTGATCGCGTAGCGAAGCGGACGCAGCCCGTTGCGGTCGAGTGCGGCGCCGACAACGCGACCGTCGGTGAAGACGACGCCGGCAGGCCCGTCCCAGGGCTCGATCAGGCCGGCGTGGTAGCGGTGGAACGCGCGCACTCCCGGATCGAGCTCGGGATCGTTCTGCCACGCCGGCGGCAGGAGCATCGACATCGCGTGACGGACGTCGCGGCCGCCGCGGGTGAGGAGCTCGACGGCGTTGTCGAGCATCGCCGAGTCCGAGCCCGACTCGTCGAGCACGGGCGCCGGCAGCTCGTCGCCGAGCCGCGACTCGCGCGCGCGCATCCACGCGATGTTGCCGCGGAGCGTGTTGATCTCACCGTTGTGGCAGAGCAGCCGGAACGGCTGAGCGCGCTCCCACGAGGGCGACGTGTTCGTCGAGAAGCGCTGATGGAAGATCGCGAACGGAACCTCGAGCGTCGGGTCGCGCAGGTCCGCGTAGAAGGCGTCGAGCTGGTCGGCCGCGCAGAGCGCCTTGTAGGTGACGGTGCGAAACGAGAGCGACGCGACGTACGCGCCGCGAACGCGCTCGGCCCGTCGGCGGGCGCGATAGGCGCGCGCCTCGGCCTCGTCCGGGCCGAGGCCGAAAGGCCGAACGAGCACGAGCTGCTCGATCCGCGGCATCGTCGCGACCGCCGAGTCGCCGAGCGCGTCGCGGTCGACGGGCACCTTCCGCCACCCGGCGAGCCCGATCCCCTCGGCCTCGCACGCGGCTTCGATGCCGGCGCGAGCTGCATCGTCTCGAAGGAAGACCATCGCGAGCCCGCACCAGGGGCCCGGCACGAGCGCGGGGGCGATCGGCAGCAGCACGCCGGCGCCGTCGCCCGTCTTCCGGTCGGCGGCGACCGCGCCGCGATGTCGCATCCGCCGCAGCCCCTCCAGCGACCGGTCGAGAATCTCGCGTGACGGCCGCGCGTGCAGGTCCGCGACAAAGCCGATGCCACAGGAGTCGAGCTCGGTTCGGTCGGTCGGGTTGGCCACGGGCGCGCCCTTCAGCGGTGTGTCTAGGAGGAGCTTCCCGCCTGTTGCGGACGACCTAGCCGGCGGGGCGGGAGGGTGAGCGCCGGCTAGCGCGTAAGGACGCGCGTAAAGACGTTGGTAATCGACAGCGTCTTCGTGCGGCGTCCCATCAGGTCGCTCACCCTACTCCTCCCGCAAGACAGCGCCAAGCCCTCCTACGAGACCGCGAACGTCACGCTGACCGACGCCTGGATCTCCTGCGTCCCGGGCTCGATCGTCGCCTTGGCGTCCTCGGCACGGCCCGCGGCGAGTGGCATCGGGGCGCTCGCGCCGCCCTCGACCGTCGAGGTCATCGCCCCGAGCGTGACGCCGGCCGCCTCGGCGAGCGCCTGCGCCTTCGCCCGCGCGTCCGCGTAGGCCGCCTTGAGCGCGCTGCGGTAGACCGCTGCCTGGTCCGAGCGGGTCAGCGACGGGCCGTAGACCTGGTTGGCGCCTGCGCCGACCGCCGCGTCGACCACGGGCCCGGCACGGTCGAGGTTCCGCACCCGGACCGACACGGAGCTGATCGCGGTGTACCCGACGATCTGGACGCCGTCTTCCGAGGTGCGCGGCGAGAGCGAGATCTGCTCGGTCTGGATGTCGGCCTGGGCGACTCCCGCCGAGCGGACCGCGGCAACGACGCGGTTCAACTGCGCGTCCGCGGCCTCGAGCGCCTGGCTCGCGGTGCGCGACTGCGCCTGGACGCCGAACGAGAAGTGCGCACGGTCGGGCACGGTCGTGACCGTGCCGACGCCGGCTGCGGTGATCGAGCGGGCGGGGCCGTCGGCCTCCTGGCCCCGCGCCTGCTGGGGTTGGGCGACGCCGGCGAGTGCCGCGACGGCGAGGACGAACGCGGCAGCGATGAGAATGCGTAGAGGTTTCATGGTGCTTCTACGCCGCCGACGGCCGATCACGTCACTTGCTCTACGGTCAGGGGCGTGAACTACCGGTTCGTCGACTGCCGCTGGGACATCACCGACCCGGGCCGAGGACGCGCGCTCTACCGGGCGGGGCACATCCCCGGCGCGGCCTTCCTCGACGTCGACGCCGACCTGTCCGACCTCTCGGTCAAGGGCGCGGGACGGCATCCGCTGCCGAGCCCGCGCGCGTTCGCGGCGGCGGCCTCGCGCGCGGGATCGAGGACGGCGTCTTCGTCGTCGCGTACGGGAACATGGGCGGCGCCGAGCGGCTGTGGTGGCTGCTGCGCCACTTCGGTCACGACGAGTGCGCCGTCCTGCTCGGCGGGATCGAGAGCTGGGGCGGCGCGCTTCGGGCCGGCGACGAGGACGTCGAGCCGACGACCTTCGTGCCCCGCGAGCGGAGCGGCGACACGATCGGCGCCGACGAGATCCTCGAGCGCCGCGACGAGCTGGTCGTGGTCGACGCACGCGTGCCCTCGCGGTGGCGCGGCGAGGAGAACCCGATCGACAAGGTGCCCGGCCGCATCCCGGGCGCCCGGAACGCCCCGTGGAACGAGTCGCTCCCGGAGCTGCCGGACGGCGAGCTCGCCGTCTACTGCGGCTCGGGCGTCACGGCGAGCGCGGTCGTTCACAAGCTGTGGCTCGCCGGCCGAGACGCGCGCCTGTACCCCGGTTCGTGGAGCCAGTGGGAGACGCTCGGACTGCCCGTCGAGCGCGACTAGTGGAGCTGGACGTTTCCTCCTGAGAGGACCTTGACGCCCGAGTCGTAGCCGTTCGAGAGGCGGATGCGATACGTGTCGGCTCGAGCCGGGCTCGCCCAGGTCCTTCAGGTCGATCCGGTAGTCGAACGAGCCGCCGCCGTTGACGGTCGCAGTGCCGAAGATGCTGGCCTGGGTGCCGTCGCGGCTGCAGGTCACTGCCTGGACGTTGATCGAGTGCACGTTCAGGTTCGCGGCAGGACCGTGATCCTGGTACTCCTCCTGCCCCTGTCAGCCCGTCGGCCTTCGCGTTGCCGCCGAAGGTCGCCTTGTCGCCGTTGGCTGCCGTGATCCGGCCGCCGTAGGTGACCTTGCAGCCTTCGGTGCTCGCCGGGATGACCCACGTCTTCGCCGCGGTGCCCTCGGGATCGGCCGGCGCTGGGTCGTTGACGTTGTCGTTGTCGGTGTCGGCGTACGCGGTGATCACATCGGCGCCCGGCAGACCGGGGCCGGTGTAACAGAACTCCGCCTGACCGACCGCGTTGGTCGTCCGCGTGCCACTGGTCGTCACCGAGCCCGTGACTCTGAAGCGGACGACGACGCCTGCCATCGGATCGCCGAACTGATCCCTGACGGTCGCCGTCACGCAGTGCTGCTCGTCCACCGTGTTGACTGCCGTCGCCGGTGTGAGTGCCAGCGTCGTCGGCTCCGGCGGCGGCGGGCAGTACCCGTACCCGTAGCCGTAGCCGTAGCCGTACCCGTAGCCCGGGCAGCCGTTCGCCGCCAGGCTCCCCGAGCTCGTGAAGCCGAGCACGGCCAGCGACGCGAAGGCGAGCCCGACCAGAAGGCCGCCGAGAACGCGCCGATACCGCAGGGTGCGCGCTGCGTGCGAGCTCATGAGCAGCCCGTCAAGTTTAAGTGGCAAGCGGCACGACTTCAACCCGCCCGGGCGAGTCTCGTCACGTCGAGAACACCGAGTACGAGCACGACGGCCAGCAGGAACGCGCGCGTCCCGACCGAGATCGGCTGAACGTCTGTTCGCCGCGTTCCCACGAGCACTGCCCCGGCGCAGGTGAGCCCGAGGAGGCCGACGGCGCCGAACTCCCAGTCCCAGTCGACCGCGGCGTGCAGCAGAAACGCGCTGTAGGCGCCGGCGGCCGCGGCGACGAACGGGTCCTGTCGTCCGCGCAGGCCGACGAGCGGGACGGCGAGCCCGATCACGAGCAGCGCAAGGCCGAGCGGGCCGAGCTCGGCGAGCGTCTCGATGTAGAGGCTGTGCGCGTCGTGGACGAACTCGTCCACCGTGCGGTGCTCGAGCCAGAACGCTCCAAACGTTCC
This sequence comes from uncultured Actinomycetes bacterium, assembly GCA_963819225.1. Classification (GTDB taxonomy): domain Bacteria; phylum Actinomycetota; class Thermoleophilia; order Gaiellales; family Gaiellaceae; genus JACCTU01. The sequence continues at coordinate 82,039 of CAWFVN010000032.1, forward strand.
TGCGCCGGAGCCGAGCACCGGGTTGGCCTCGAAGTCCTGCCAGGCGACGTGCCAGTACTGCGGCCGGTTCTCGCCGAAGAGCGTCGAGCGGTTGTCCGCGCTTCGGAGCCGATCGCGATCGCGGCGGCGATCCCGACTGCGAGCAGTGCAAGCACCACGGCGCGCGAGCGGACCACGCCTCCGACATACAGAGTGACGGCGACGCCGACAGGAAGCGCGACCCAGGCGCCGCGGCTGGACGTGAGGTAGAGCGTCGGCAAGAGCACGAGCAACGGGCTCAGGACGATCAACCGCGCACGTCCCGAGCGCGCCGCGGCGGCGAGGCCGACCGCGAGCACGACGCCGAGGACGAGAAAGATGCCGAGCGCGTTCGCGTAGCCGAAGGGCTCGTGCAGGTGCGAGCCCTGATAGCGGTCGAGCGGAGGCGGCGAGAGGACGTACCGGGCCAACGCGTAGGCCGACACTGCGGTCACACCCGCGAGCGCGCCGAGGAGAAGCTGCGGTAGCGAGGAGCGTGCGACGCCGACGAGCACGGCCAGCAGCGCGACGGCGTACAGGAGCGTGCGCTCCGACTCGATCCGCGATCCGGTCGGAAGGCTCGACCACTCCGCTGACGCAGCGGTCCAGGCGGTGAGCGCGCCGAACGCGGCGAGCGCAAGCCACTCGCGGCGCCGGATCGTGATCCGGTCACGCGCGACCAGCGCGGCTGCGGAGATCAGCAGCAACGCCAGCAGCGTGAGCCGCCAGCTCCTCGGAAAGAACCCGCCGCCGGCGAGACCGACGACGAGGACGACGCCGAAGGCGACGATCGCAGGCAGAGCCTCGATCCACCCGATCGGACGTCTGCTCAGGACCGACACTGCATCGCCATCAAACCGCGGGGTTCGCGCCGCGGCAAGCGGTGTCTCTACCCGAAGCGGCGGCGCGCGTCCTCGAGCGCCGCCGCGACGCCGCCCGGTCCGGGCGCGCCGCGGGCTCCGGGTGCCGCCGGAGGCTCGAAGGTCCCGGCGCGCACGCTCGCCGCGACGCGCTCGTGCGCCTCGCGGAACGGCACGCCCTCGCCGACGAGCTGCTCGGCCACATCGGTCGCGAGCAGCAGCGGGTCCGCGCACGCCGCGGCGAGCCGACCGCGATCGAAGGTCAGCTCGCCGACGAGCACCGCGAGCGCGTCGAGGCTCAGCCGCAGGTCGCGCCGCGCCGCGAACACCGGCGGCTTGTCCTCCTGCAGGTCGCGGTTGTACGCGAGCGGCAAGCCCTTCACCGTCGCGAGCAGCCCAGCGAGACGGCCGAGCGCCGCGCCGGCCTTGCCGCGCACGAGCTCGGCGACGTCGGGGTTCAGCTTCTGCGGCATCGCGGACGACCCGGTCGCCGCGCGCTCGGGGAGGTGGACGAACGCGAACTCGCTCGTCGACCAGAGCACGAGCTCCTCGCCGATCCGCGAGAGGTGCGACGCGAGCATCGCGCACGCGTAGAGGTAGTCGAGCGCGAAGTCGCGATCGGCCACGGCGTCGAGCGAGTTGCGCATCGTCTCGCCCTCCGGCGCGGGTAGCTGCAGCGTCGACCCGGCGAGCGCTGCGGCGCCGAGCGGCGACGGTGCGGCCTGCGCGCAGGCGAAGCGCAACCGCGCGCGGTCGCGGTCGAGCATCTCGACCCACGCGAGCAGGTGGTGGCCGACGGTCACGGGCTGCGCGCGCTGCAGGTGCGTGTATCCGGGCAGCGGCGTCTCCGCCTCCTGCTCCGCCCGGTCGAGGATCACGCGGACGAAGCGCTCGACGGTCTCGATCGCCTCCGCGCACGCGTCCGCGACGTAGAGCCGAAACGCGGCCGCGACCTGGTCGTTCCGCGAGCGGCCGGCGTGGATCTTCCGCCCGACCTCGCCGAGCCGCCGCTCGATCAGCGTGTGCACGTCCTCGTCGCCCGGCTCCCACGTGAGCCCGTCGAGCAGCCGCTCCGCTTCGCGCAGCTCGTCGTCGCTCAGCAGGCCGGCCGCGACCAGGCGCTTGGCGTGCGTCCGCGTCGCCTCGATGTCGTAGAAGAAGAGCTCCGCGTCGTCGGCACGCAGGAGCGCCTCGACCTCGGGCGCGAGGCCCGTTCCGACGCGTCCGGACCAGAGCGTCATGCGGGCGTGAGCCTCCGCTCTCGTGCAGCGGCGAGCTCGACCTCGAGCGCGGCGATCCGGATGAACCCCTCGGACGCCTCGTGCGGGAACGTCTCGCCGGTGCCGTACGACGCGAGCGTCTCGGCGTAGAGCGCGTACTCCGAGCGACGGCCCGTGACGACGGCGGCGCCCGGCTGGAGCGAGAGCCGCACCTCACCCGTGACGAGCGTCTGCGTGGCCGCGAAGAAGGCGTCGTACGCCGAGCGGACCGGGCTGAACCAGAGCCCGTCGTAGAGCACCTTCGCCCACTTCGGCTCGAGCTCGCGCTTCGCGATCGCCTCTGCTTTCGTGAGGACGACGTCCTCGAGCGCACGGTGCGCCTCGATCAGCGCGATCGCGGCCGGCGCCTCGTAGAGCTCGCGGCTCTTGATCCCGATCGCGCGGTTCTCGATCATGTCGATCCGCCCGATCCCGTACGCGCCGGCGAGCGGGTTGAGCGTCGCGATCAGCTCGTGCAGCTCGAGCTCGTCACCGTCGAGCGAGACCGGCAGACCTTGCTCGAAGCCGACGACGACGTCGACCGGCGCGGGAGCGCGTCGACGGGTGCGACGTGAGCAGGAACGCGTCCTCGGGCGGCGCGACCCACGCGTCCTCGAGGATCCCCGCCTCGATCGCGCGGCCGAACAGGTTGTCGTCGATCGAGTACGGCTTCTCCGCCTTCGCCTCGACCGGGATCCCGCGAGCCTCCGCGAAGGCGATCTCCTCGTCGCGCGTCCAGATCTTGTCGCGAAGCGGCGCGATCACGTGCACGCCGGGGTACTTCGCCTTGAAGGCGAGCTCGAAGCGAAGCTGGTCGTTGCCCTTGCCGGTGCAGCCGTGCACGACCGCCTCGGCGTCGAGCTCGAGCGCGACCTCCGCCACCGCCTCGGCGATCACCGGCCGCGACAGCGCGGAGACGAGCGGGTAGCGGCCTTCGTAGAGCGCGTTCGCGAGCAGCGCCTTGGCGACCTGGTCGTTGGCGAACTCGCGCTTGCGGTCGACGAGCAGCACGTCGCTCGCACCCGCCGCGTACCCGCGCGCGATCGCCGGCTCGAAGTCGGCGTCCTGGCCGACGTCCACCAGGACGGCGACGACCTGGTCGAACCCGTAGTCCTCCTTGAGCCACGCGATCGCGCAGCTCGTGTCGAGCCCGCCCGAGTAGGCGAGCACGGCGGTCCGGCTCATGTCTCTCCCTCCAGGTGGTGTCGGAGCTGCTCGGCGAGGTCGGCGCCGCTGACGCCCTCCCTGGCCGCGATGAAGATCGTGTCGTCGCCCGCGACGGTTCCCGCGACGTCGCCGAGCGTCGCGGCGTCGAGCACGCGGGCGAGCGCGTTCGCGTGGCCCGGCGGCGTCGTGACGACGAGCAGGTTGCCCGTCGGGACGAGCGCGAGCGCGAAGCGGCGGAGTGCGGCGGTCAGCTCGCTGAGGCGGTCGAGGTCGCCCGCGCCCGGGTGCGCGTAGACGAGCCGCCCGTCCTCGTCGCGCACCTTGACGAGCCCGAGCTGCGCGATGTCGCGCGAGACGGTCGTCTGCACGGCCTCGAAGCCGTGGTCGCGCAGCGCCTCGGCGACCTCGGCCTGCGTCGCGAGCTTGCGGTCGTCGACGAGACGGAGGATGGCGCCTTGCCGGTCGAACTTGCTGCTCACAGGACCTCCTCGAGGATCGCGAGCCCGTGGTCGAGCTCGTCGGCGGTCAGGGTCAGCGGCGGGGTCAGCCGCAGAGAGCTCTCGCCGGCCGTGCCGACGAGCAGCCCGCGTTCGAGACAGTCCGCGACGACGTCTGCCGCCGGACGCGGCGTGTCGACGGCGAGCAGCAGCCCGCGCCCGCGGACGTTCGGCAGCCGGGCCGCGATCGTCGCGCCGTGCGCGACCACACCTGCGAGCAGCTCGTCGTCGATCGTGTCGCACACTGCGACGGCTGCCGCGCAGACGACGGGGTTGCCGCCGAACGTGCTCGCGTGGTCGCCCGGCACGAATCCCCCGGCAGCCGCGTCGGCGACGAGCAGGCAGCCGATCGGCAGCCCGTTCGCCAGGCCCTTGGCGAGCGTCACCGCGTCGGGGCGGACGCCGAGCTGCTCGAACGCGAAGAACGTGCCCGTGCGACCGACTCCCGTCTGCACCTCGTCGAAGACGAGCAGCGCACCGGCGTCGTCGGCGAGCGAGCGTGCCGCTTCGACGAACCGCGAGTCGAGCGGGATGATCCCGCCCTCGCCGAGCACCGGCTCGAGCAGGATGCAGCCGGTCTCGTCGGTGACCGCCGCCTCGAGCGACGCGACGTCGTTCGGCTGCGCGAACGACGACACCGGGGAGCAGCGGCTCGAACGCGGCGCGCTTCGCAGGCTGGCCCGTGACGGAGAGCGCGCCGCACGTGCGGCCGTGGAACGAGCCCTCGAGCGCGACAACGCCCGGCTTGCCCGACGCCTTGCGCGCGTACTTCAGCGCGGCCTCGATCGCTTCCGCGCCGGAGTTGCAGAAGAACGACTGCGCGCCGCCGAACCGCGCGGACAGCTGCTCGGCGAGCTGCGCCATCGGCTCGGTCCAGTAGAGGTTGGACACGTGCCAGAGCCGGTCGAGCTGCGCGTGCGCGGCGGCGAGCGGCGCGGGGTGCCGGTGGCCGAGGCCGACGACGGCGATCCCGGCGAGAAAGTCGAGGTAGCGCCGCCCGTCGGCGTCGACGACCCACGCTCCCTCGCCGGAGACGATCGTCACGTCCTGCCGTGCGTAGGCCGGCAGAACCGCGTGCGAGGCGACGGCGTTCATGCGACCACCGCCGTCGCGCCGATCTCGGCGCGGACGCCGAGCCGGGCCGCGACCACCGCGGCGCGGACCTTCGGGACGATTCCGCCCGCGAGCTCGCCGGTGTCGAGCAGGCGGTCCGCCTCGCCCGCGGCGAGCGTGTGCGCGACCGCGCCGTCGAGGTAGACGCCCGGAACGTCGCTGACGAAGAGGATTCGCTCGGCGCCGAGCCCGACGGCGAGCGCAGCGGCCGCTGCGTCGGCGTTCACGTTCAGCGGCCCCTCCGCGACCGGCGCGACGACCGGGATCAGACCCTGGGCGAGCGCGAGCTCGATCGCGAGCGGCCGAGTCGGGAGCGGCTCGCCCACGCAGCCGAGCTCCGGCACGTGCTCGGCGCGCAGCCCGATCTCGTCGCCGATCAGCCCGACCGCGCGCTCGCCGAGCGCCGCGCAGAGCTCCGCATTGACCCGCGCCAGCGAGCGCCGCACGAGCACGAGCGCGGCGGGGCTCGTCACGCGGCGGCCGTCGACGAACTCGACGCGAAGCCCGTAGCGCGCCATCTCCTCCGAGATCTGCGGGCCTGCGCCGTGGACGACGCAGACCTCGTGCTCGGCCGCGAGCTCGAGCACCGTCGCCGCCGCGTCGCCCGCGACGGCGCCGCCGATCTTCACGACGATCGTCACGAGCGGTAGTCCGCGTTGATGCGGACGTAGTCGGACGAGAGGTCGCTCGTCAGGTAGCTCGCGCAGCCGGCGCCGAGCCCGAGGTCGAGGTCGATCGTCACCGTCGCGCCCGCGAGCGCCGGCTCGACGCCGCGCGGCGCGCCGAGCTCGAGCACGCGCACGCCGTCGAAGTCGAGCGTGACCAGCGACGGGTCGAGCCGCGCGTAGCCGCCGTTGAACGGCGCGGACCCGGCTGCGGCGAGCACGCGACCCCAGTTCGCATCGTGGCCGTGCAGCGCGGTCTTGACGAGCGGCGACGTCGCGATGCGCCGCGCGATCGCCTTCGCCTCGTCGGTCGACGCGGCGCCGGTGACGCCGATCTGCGCGACGACGGTCGACGCCTTCCCCGTCGGCGACGATCATGCCCGGCGAGCTTCGAGCAGACGGCGTCGAGCGCCTCCGCGAACGCTGCGTCGTCGCGCGCGACCGTCGACGCGCCGTTCGCGAGCAGCACGACCGTGTCGTTGGTCGAGCACTCGCCGTCGATGGAGATCGCGTTGAAGCTTCGCTCGACGGCGGGGCGAAGGAACTCGAGCGCCTCGCCCGGCTCGAGCGGGTAGTCGGTCGTGACGACGGCGAGCATCGTCGCGAGGTTGGGGTGGATCATCCCGGAGCCCTTCGCCATCCCGCCGACCACGAATCCCTCGCCGTGCGCGACGGCCTCCTTCGCGCACGTGTCGGTGGTCAGGATCGCCTCTGCCGCCGCCGGCTCCGCCGTCCGGCGAGAGCCCGTCCACCGCGGCGCCGAGGCCGCCGAGCAGCTCGTCGACCGGCAGCGGCACGCCGATCACGCCGGTCGAGAGCACGAGCACCTGCTCCTCGGCGAGCCCGAGCAGCCGTGCCGTCGCCGCGGCGGTCGCCTGCGCGTCGCGCATCCCCTGCTCGCCGGTCGCCGCGTTCGCGTTCCCCGAGTTGACGACCACCGCCTGCGGCTGCGCGCGCTCGAGATGCTCCTTCGAGAGGACGACGGGCGCCGCCTGCATGCGGTTGACGGTGAACATCGCCGCTCCGGTCGCGGGCACGGTCGAGCGAACGAGCGCGAGGTCGTTCCGCGTCTTGCGGATCCCGCAGTGCACACCGCTGGCGACGAAGCCCTGCGCAGCCGTGACGCTCACACCAACACCCCTTGCAACCGAAGCCCGGCGGTCTCCTCGAGGCCGAGCGCGAGGTTCGCGTTCTGAACGGCCTGGCCCGCCGCGCCCTTGCCGAGGTTGTCGAGCGCGCAGATCACGATCGCCTTGCCGGTCGCGCGGTCCTCGAACACGCCGAGCTCCGCGGCGTCCGTCTCCTGCACGCGCGCGAGCTCCGGCGCGACGCCCTCGGGGAGCAGGTGCACGACCGCGCGAGCCGGCGTACGTCTCCTCGAGCCGCGCGCGCACCGCGTCCGCGTCGGCTGTTGCGTAACAGGTGACGATCAGCCCGCGCCGCACCGGCAGCAGGTGCGGCACGAAGCACACGGGGAAGCCGAGCACCTGCTCGATCTCGGGCGCGTGCTGGTGCGTCCCGACGCGGTACGGCGAGACGTTCTCGAGCACGAAGCCCGCGTGCGACGACTCCTTCAGCCCGCGCCCTGCGCCCGACACGCCGGACTTGGCGTCGACGACGACGCTCGCCGGCTCGAGCAGGTCGGCGACCGGAGCGAGCGCGAGCAGCGTCGCCGTCGCGTAGCACCCCGGGTTCGCGATCAGCGGCCCCGTCGGCGGCGCCAGCTCGGGCACCGCGTAGCTCCACTCCGCGAGCGAGTCCGCGTGCGGGTGCTCGAAGCCGTACCACTCGGCGTAGAGGCCGGCGTCGGCCAGGCGGTGCGCGCCGGAGAGGTCGACGACGACGGTGTCGTCCGGAGCGCTCGAGCGCCGCGGCCTCCTCGTTGCCGAGGCAGGCGAAGACGACGTCCGCGCCGGCCTGAAGCGCCGCGTCGTTCGGCACGAACGCCGGGAGGTGGCCGTTCAGCCGCACGTCGAGCGCCGAGGCCGCCCGCCCGGCGAGCGAGTCCGAGCCGAGCGACAGCAGCTCCAGCTCGGGGTGCGCCAGGAGGCGGTCGAGGGTCTCCTGGCCGGCGTACCCGGAGGCACCCAGGATGGCTGCGGTCGGCATCTGCGTAGTATGCCAATAGATGTGCTACTATGCAACTCGTATGCAGGGTGAGCCGCTCGAGCTCGACGTCGCGCTCCGCGAGCGCTTCGTCCAGGTCGTCGCCCACCTCGACGAGGCCGTGGCCTCGTACGAGCGGCTCGGGTTCGAGCAGGTGCCCGGCTGGGCCGGCGAAGGCGCGCTCTTTCGCACCGGTCCTGCGCTGCTCGAGGTCGTCGAGTCCTCCGGGCTTGAGGCCGAGGCGCCCGCCGCGTAGCATCGCGTCCGTGCTGGTTCGGGGTCTGGTCGCGGTCACACTGCTGCTCGTGCTCACCGGTTCCGCCTCCGCGGCGAAGGAGCCGTACCGCGTCGACCTCGAGTCGTTCGCGTTCAGCAGCGGCGCCAAGGCCGGCACGACGGAGTCGGGCGGCGCGCTGACGCTCGCCGCGACCGGGCTGTCGAGCGCGCCGTACACCGACCCGCACGGCTACGGCACGAAGAGCTACGACTCGGGCACCTGGACGTCGGCCTGGCACGACCCGGGCTTCGCGTTCTCCCAGGCGGTTCCGTCCTGGAACGCCGCGACGCCGGCGCACACGTGGATCCAGGTGGAGCTGCGCGCGCGCACGCAGGACGCGCGCGAGACGAAGTGGTACGTGCTCGGCCGTTGGGCGTCGGGAGACGCGGACTTCCACCGCACGTCGGTCCCCGGGCAGGGCGACAAGGACGGCTTCGTCGCGATCGACACCTTCGTCCCGAAGAAGGCGATGCTCGCGTACCAGCTGCGGCTCACGCTGTATCGCGAGACGGGCAGCGGCGCGTCACCGAGCGTGACGAAGCTGGCGACCGTCGTCGCGAACGACGCAGCGCCGTACACGCCGAGCGCGACGACGATGACGAGCACCATGATCTTGCTCGGTACCGCCGTACTCGCAGGAGATCCACGCCGGCCACTACCCCGAGTTCGACGGCGGCGGCGAAGCGTGGTGCAGCCCGACCTCGACCTCGATGATCCTCGGCTTCTGGGACCGCGGCCCGACGCCGGCCGACTACTCGTAGGTGACACCCGGCCGATCACCAGGACCCGTGGGTCGACTACGCCGCCCGCTTCACGTACGACTACAACTACAACGGCGCAGGCAACTGGCCGTTCAACGTCGCGTACGCGCACACGTTCGGGCTCGAAGGCGTGGTCACTCAGCTGCGCTCGCTCGCCGAGGCCGAGCAGTACATCAAGGCGGGCATTCCGCTCGTCGCGTCGCTCTCGTTCGGCTCGGGCAAGCTCGACGGCTTCCTCTTCAAGGGAACGAACGGCCACCTGCTCACGATCGTCGGCTTCACCGCGTCGGGCGACGTCGTCTCGAACGACCCCGCCGCGCTCAGCGACGCCGACGTGCAGCGCACCTACAACCGGGCGCAGTTCGAGAAGGCCTGGATGGAGTCCACCGGCGGACTCGTGTACCTGCTCTACGCGCCGGGCACGACGCTTCCCGCGCTCTAAGCCGGATGCAGGTTCAGCTCGGCGAGCTCGCGGACGCGAGCTCGCGGTGATGCCCTCGCGCTGCTCGCGGATGAGCGGATGGTCGCCGTCGTGCAGCAGGAAGCTCGGGCGGAGCTCGAGCGAGCCGGTGATCACGCTCAGCGGCAGGCTCACGGTGTCGGGGTAGCCCGGGATCGAGTTCGACAGCCAGCCGAAGTACGGGTCCTCCTCGATCCGCGCGGGGTCGTCCCAGAGCTCGACGATCCGCTCGAACGAGGTGGCGCTCAACGACGACCAGACGCCGTAGCGGAAGTCGTCGTCGGCGTCGAGCACGGGGAGCGTGAGCAGTCCGCGGATGAAGAACGCGGGCTCGCCGGCGTCGTCGGTCCACACGCAGAGGTCGTCGGTCAGCTCGTCGGTGTCCGACTTGCCTCCGTCCCAGTGCATCGGCGCGTCGAACGCGAGGTCGTGCGGGAGCCCGTCGTGCTCCTCACCGCACCGGCTACACGTCCAGGACACTCAGGCGGCGGCGATCTCGGGTAAGTACGGTCGCCAGCGGTCGGGGATCTTCGGCGCCGCGAGCTGGATGAAGAGCACGGGTGTCGGCGGCCGCGGGTGAACGCGCAGCTCCATGTGCACCTCGTGCAGCAGCCGGTTGCCCTTCTTGTGGTTGCACGTCGCGCACGAGGTGACGACGTTCTCCCAGACGGAGTCGCCGCCGCGCGAGCGTGGGACGACGTGGTCGAGCGTCAGCCGTCCGTTCGTCGTGCCGCAGTAGACGCAGCGCCAGCCGTCACGAGCGAACAGCGCGCGGCGCGAGATCTTCCGCTGGATCGCGCGTGGAACGCGGACGTAGTGCACGAGCCGGATCACGTGTGGCCACCGAAACGTGCTGGCGGCCGAGCGAAGTGGTCGATCGAGTTCTTCGATCACCTCCGCCTTGCCCTTGAACACGAGCACGTGGGCACGTCTGAGCGTTGTGACGTTCAGCGGCTCGTAGCTTGCGTTCAGCACGAGGACCTGCTGCATACGGCGGAAATGTAGCTGCTCTGGACCTCAGCAACCCCGATTGAGAGTCAGGTAGTAGACGCTCTTGGGCCACTCCCAGGCCACGCCGATGACCCGGTTTCGAAGCGGCGGCCGGGCCCCCACGACCGCGAGGTCGCCGTGGAAGCAGCGCTCGACGATCATCCGCGCGCGTCGCACGTGGTAGGTCGAGGTGACGACGACGACCGAGTCCCAGCCCCGCTTCTTCGGCCTCCTCCGCGATCCAGCGGGCCTCGCCCTGGGTGCTGTAGGGGTCCGGCGTGAAGCAGATCGCCCGGCCGCTCTTGCAGAGGCGGCCGGCCTCTTCCCAGCCGGGGTCGAGCCCGTCGGAGATGACGAGCGTGTCCGAGATCCCCTCGGCGATCAACCGCCGGCCCTCGGCGAGCCGGTGTCCGCGCCCGCCCGAGAGGACGACGACGGCGTCCGCCCCGCGCGGCGGCGTGTCCGTCTCGGGCCAGACGAACAGGTAGGCGGTCGCCGCGGCGAACGCGACGAGCAGGACGACGAGAAGCTTCTTCAGTGCGCCATCGCCCGCTCGACGGCCTCGAGCTCCTCGGGTGAGAGGGCGGTCGACGGCCGTCCGCGGTCGAGCTCTTTCATGTAGATCCGAGCGTAGTCGCGTCCCTGGATCGCGCTCACGACGACGCCCGTTCGTCCCGCGTCGAGCAGCGCAAACGTTGCGGACGACTGACCGGCTTTGTCCTCGTACGCGTCGTAGCGAAGGATCGACGTCTTCGAGACACAGTCGTCGATCCGGCGGTCGACGCGCGACAGCGCGCTGGCGACCTCGTCCACCGCGCGGTGCAGGTCGTCGATCCTGGCCTGCAGCGAGACGGCGAAGTCGACGAGGTCCGCCTTGCCGCCGCCGAGCAGCACGAGCTGCGCGGAGCGGACGCGGCGAACCTTCAGCCACGCGACCACCGCGAGCGCGAGCGACAGGATCGCGATGAGGGCCGCGCCGGCGGCGATCCACCCGGCGGTCGTGCTCGAGAGGTCCACGCCCCGCCTAGGCTAGCGAGGCAGCGAGAAGACGACGGGGTACTGGTAGCTGTTGTTCGAGGTGTTCGACTCGCCGGGAACGGGCTCCACCGTCACCTTCACCGGCGTCGTCGGCCCGAACGGCGGCTGGCCGAGGTCCTCGAACGTCACGGTCTTCGTCTCGCCCGCGTTGATCAGCTGAATCGTCTTCGTCTGCGTGATCGGCTCGGGGCTCTTCTGGATGGTCAGCGTGACCTTGATCCCGACCTCCTGAGAGTCGCCGCTGTTCTGGATCGCGACGCGGAACGCGAGGTCGCTCGTCGCCTCGACGACCGTCTCGTTGTTCACGGAGAGCTGCTCGCCCGCCGGGAGCACCGTGACCGAGACGATCCCGGTCCCGTGCAGGCCGGTCGGGCGTGCCGCCCTCGGACGCGCCCTGCAGCCGCCGCCAGAGCGCTTGCATGGAGCGCTGGCTCGCGAGGTCGGGCGTGACCAGGAAGTCGGAGTTCGGGACCGCGACGCCGCTGATCCCCTGCTCCTCGAGCTCGGCCTTCGACGGCTCCGCGAAGAGGTCGTCCCAGATCACGTCGCTCGCGACGAACCGCTCCGCCTGCGCGGCGAGCACGCTGCCCGCGCGCGTGGCGTCCTGCGTGTTCGCGAGCTCGACGAACGCGGCCGCCAGGCCGTTCAGCCCGCTGTAGCGGAACTGGAGCGATTCGATCGAGGCGTCGTGCTCCCCTCGGAGCGGGCCGGGCGGGTCGATCGCGTCGGCGTTGTCGACGACCTGCTTCTGCCGCTGGGCGAGGCCCTCGATCGCCTTGATCAGATCCTGCTGGTCGACGCCCGGGGTCAGGAGCTGCTCGTTCAGGTCGCGCCCGATCGCGGCGGAGGCGTCGCCGACGGTCTTCATGTCCGCCATGTAGTCGCGGTAGGCGTTCGTCTTGCTCTCGCTGCGGCAGCTCTGCACCCAGAAGACGAGCACGATCACGACGAAGATCGCGAGCGCGATCAGGAGGATCAGCCGGAGCAGCGGGGTGACGCCCTGCGGGGTCCGGAAGGTCGGGCGCCGAGGCCCGCCGCCGCCGGGGCGGCCCGACTGGCGCGGGCGAAGCGCAGGCCGTCTCTGGGTAGCCTGCTCCGTCTCCGGCTCGTCGAAGAAGTCGAACTCGATGATGTCGTCGTCGCGCTCGGTCATGAGCGTGGGTGACTCTAACCCGCGCAGGACTTCGCCCCGGGTCGCTTAACCCCTTGTGAACCATGGCCCAAGCCCTGGCCCACGCCCCCGCACCCGATCTCGCCCTGGGCCGCTACCGGCCGCTACGCCCCTTGGGGAGCGGCGCCAGCGGCTCCGTCTGGCTCGCCCGGGACGAGCAGACGGGGCTCGACGTCGCCCTCAAGATCGTCCCCCGGGAGGGCAAGGCGGGCCTCCGGGCGGAGCGCGAGGCCGAGGCGGCCTCGAGGCTCCGGCACCCGACCTGCCTCCGCGCCTACGCCTTCGGCCGGGAGCGCGGCCACGTCTACATCGCCTACGAGTACGCGCCGGGAGGGACCTTCCGCGACGCCCTGCGCTCGAAGGAGCTCGGCGACGCCGAGCTGATCGAGGCGTGCGCCCAGCTCTCCGAGGGGCTCGCCCACGCGCACGGCCGCGGCGTCGTCCACCGCGACGTGAAGCCGGCCAACGTGCTGCTGGCCGAGGACAACGGCGTCTCGGTCCGCCTGCTCGACTTCGGCCTCGCGGCCTTCGCGGAGGCCGAGACCCTGACCGCGGTCGGCGACGTCCCCGGAACGCTCGCGTACATCTCGCCCGAGCGGCTCGCGGGCGAGCAGGGGACGGCGGCCGCTGACGTCTGGGCCGTCGGCGTGATGCTCTGGGAGGCGCTGGCCGGCCGGCATCCGTTCTGGCGGCCCTCGCTGATGGAGACGGGGCGCGCGATCGAGGAGGGCGCTCCTTCGCTCAGGACGGTGCGCCCCGACCTGCCGGAGGCCCTGCTGGACGCGGTCGACCGGGCGCTCGCCACCGACCCGCGCAAGCGGCCGACCGCCGCGAAGCTCGCCGCGCTCCTCCGCGACGCGCGACCGCGGCGCGGGCCGCAAGCAAGTAACAGACTGTTACTTGCGCCCGAGCGCCTGGCGCCTGCAGCCCTGTCCGGATTGGTCGCGGGCCTCGCCGCGACACTGCTCCCGTTCTGGCCGCCGGGGTTCGTCTTCGCGTTCGCCGCGCTCGCCGCCCTGCTCGGGTTCCTGCGGCCGCGGCTCGGGCTCGGCGCCGCGCTCGCGGTCGGGATCCTCCCCGTCGGGAACCTCTCGCTCGGCCTCGCGTTCGCCTACGCCGCGGCCGTCGTGGTCTGGCTCGCGGCGACCGCCGGTCCATGGCAGCTGCGGCGCGGGCTCTTCACCGCGACCGGCGTCGTCGTCCTCGCAGGGCTCGGCCCGATCGAGGTGGCCGGCGAGCGGAGCCCCCTCGCCGCGGCGGAGGCGTTCGCCTGGTCCGTGGGGCCGGAGACGTGGCGGATCGCGCTCGCCCTGGGGCTCGCCGCAGGCACGGTCGCCCTCGTCCGCTCGCCCTGGAGAGCGGCGTTCTGGGGCGCCGGGCTGCTGGCGGCGCTGCTCGTCCCGAACCCGGATCTGGCCGCGCTGCCCGTGATCGCCGCGGTCTGGGCGGGGACAACCGTCTTGGCGCTCAAGCCCGCGACTTAGAATCGTCGGGCGGGGAATCCCCCCAGCGCCCATGGTTCTCCGCCTCATCGAGCAGAAGATCGAGGCCCTTGTCGAGGGTGTCTTCGGCCGGGCCTTCCGAACGAACGTCCAGCCGGTCGAGCTGGCGCGCAAGCTCGCGAAGGAAATGGACGACCACCGGCAGGTCTCCGTCTCCCGCGTCTACGTCCCGAACGAGTACACGATCTTCCTCTCCGAGAGCGACCGCGCCCAGTTCGAGGGCTACGAGGAGTCGCTGGTCGGCGAGCTCCAGGAGTATCTGGCCGAGCACGCACGGCGCGAGTCGTACGCGCTCCTCTCCCCGCCGAAGGTGCTCGTCGAAGACCGACGAGGACCTCGACGTCGGCGAGTTCGGGATCGCGGTGCGCATGGCGCAGCCCGAGCCGGGGGAAGCCGCGGCGGCGCAGGCGTCCGCGCCGTCTCCACAGGTCGAGTCGGGCGCGACGATGATCTACAAGCCGTCCGCACCCCCCGAGACGCAGGCCGCCTCGCCGGCCGAGCTCGGGCTCGAGCGCGAGGTCGCCTCCCTCGTCGTCAACGGCAAGCGTCACGAGCTCCGCAAGCGGCGCACCGTGATCGGCCGCTCGAAGGACTGCGACCTCCAGCTCGACGACGCGAACGCGTCGCGCCGGCACGCCGAGGTGCGCCAGGAGGGAACGTCCTACTGGATCATCGACCTCGACTCGACGAACGGGCTCGAGGTGAACGGCCGTCGCGCGAAGCGCGCGAAGCTCGACACCGGCGACAAGGTCACGATCGGCGCGACCGACCTCGTCTTCGACGTGGAGACCGAGTGACGCTGGGCGACTCGATCGCCGTCGACGAGGCGCTCCTCGTCCTCAAGGCGCTCTTCCTCGTCCTGCTCTACCTCTTCATCTGGCGGATCGTGCGCAGCGCGAGCAAGGACGTGCGGCTGCCGCAGGAGAGCTTCATCCTCCGGCCGGGTGAGGGGGACGCCGCGATGCTCGCGCAGCAGCAGCCGCTCCAGACCGGCCGGCTCGTCGTGCTCAAGAGCCCGGCGATCCCCGAGGGGACGACGTTCGAGCTCGACGCATCCGCGCTGACGATCGGCCGCGGCGGGCAGAACGACGTCCCGATCGAGGAGGACGAGTTCGCGTCGGCGCGCCACGCGCGCTTCGAGCCGCGACGCGACGGCGTCTGGGTGCAGGACCGCGGCTCGACGAACGGCACCTACGTGAACGGCGCGCAGCTCGATCGCCCGCGGCGGCTCGCCGAGGGCGACGTCGTGCGCGTCGGCGAGACCGACCTGAGGTACGAGCGTTGAGGCTCGCGGCCTACGCCGGCGGAACCGACCCGGGCCGCCGACGGCGCCGGAACGAGGACTCCTACGTGATCGACCCGCCGCTCTTCGCGGTCGCCGACGGGATGGGCGGCGCGCAGGCCGGCGAGGTCGCGTCGAAGCTCGCGGCCGGCGCGGTCAAGGAGCGCGGCGCCGACGTCGAGAGCCTCGTGCAGGAGGCGAACCGGCGCGTGCACCAGCGCTCGCTCGAGGACCCGAACACGTCCGGGATGGGCACGACGCTGACCGTCGCCGCGGTCGAGGACGGCGTCGTCTCGATCGGCCACGTCGGCGACTCGCGCGCGTACCTCGTCCGCGACGGAAGCCTGGAGCAGTTGACGGAGGACCACTCGCTCGTCGGCGAGCTGATGCGGACCGGCAAGCTCTCGGCCGAGGAGGCGGAGACGCACCCGCAGCGCTCGATGATCACGCGCGCGCTCGGCACCGACCCCAACGTCGACGTCGACATCTTCTCGGTCGAGCCGCGCGACGGCGATCTCTTCCTGCTCTGCTCGGACGGGCTGACGTCGATGGTCGACGACCGCGAGATCCTTCGACTCGTCGGAGAGAAGCGCGGCGACCTCGACGGCCTCGTGAAGGCGCTGATCAAGGCCGCGAACAAGGGCGGCGGCGAGGACAACATCACGGTGATCGCGTTCGAGATCGGCGAGACGGGCGACTCGACGCTCGAGGACACCGCCGTCGTTCCCGCGCCTGCCGTCACCGAGCCCGAGCCCGAGCCGACGACGAGGACACGCTCACCGAGGCCGACCGCGTGCCGACGGTCGACACGGCCGTGGTGAGCGTCGACGAGATCGCCGCCGCGTACGAGCGCGAGCAGGAGCAGGCTCCCGAGCCGCGGCGCCGACGGCGGTTCCTGACGCGCGTGCTCTCGTTCCTGATCGTGATCGCGCTCCTCTTCGGAGTCGCGTACCTGATCCTCTGGGGCCTCGCGTCGTGAGGACGCTCTCACCCCGCAACCGCGAGCTCCTCAACCTGATCGCGGTCGGGATGCTGACCGGCCTCGGCTTCGCGAGCGTCTACATCGCGCGCTCGGAGGTCGTCTCGCCGGAGTCGCTCACGTACGCGGCGTTCTTCCTGCTCGTCTACCTCGTCGCGCACGTCGTCACGCGGCTGACGGTGCCGTACGCCGATCCGTACCTGCTGCCCATGGCAGGCCTGCTGACGGCGATCGGCCTGACCGAGATCTACCGGCTGAACCCCGACGACGCGTTCCGCCAGGGGCTCTGGGTCGTGATCGGGGTCGCGCTCTTCGCGGCGACGCTCGTCGCGTTCCGGCACGACTACCGGCGGCTCGAGTCGTACAAGTACGTGATCGGGCTCGTCGCGCTCGCGCTGCTCGTGCTGCCCGCGTTGCCGGGGGTCGGCCAAGAGATCCGCGGCGCGCGCCTCTGGGTCGAGCTGGGGCCGTTCCGCGTCCAGCCGGGCGAGTTCGCGAAGATCCTGCTGATCGTGTTCCTCGCGGGCT
This sequence comes from uncultured Actinomycetes bacterium, assembly GCA_963819225.1. Lineage (GTDB taxonomy): Bacteria > Actinomycetota > Thermoleophilia > Gaiellales > Gaiellaceae > JACCTU01. Next base: position 98,712 of record CAWFVN010000032.1, read on the forward strand.
ACCTGCGCGAGAAGCGCGAGGTGCTCGCCCAGGGCCGGCTGAAGGACTTCGGCCCGCTGCTCCTGATCTGGGGCGGCGCGATGGCCGTGCTCGTGCAGACGAACGACCTCGGGTCGGGGCTCCTCTACTTCGGGATCTTCCTCGGGATGCTCTACGTCGCGACGGCGCGAATCGTCTTCGTCGTCGGCGGGATGGCGCTCTTCCTCGCCGGGGCGGCGTTCGTCTACCAGGTGATCCCGCGCGTCCAGGACCGCGTGACGATCTGGCTCGACCCCTGGCCCTACGCGGACGACGAGTCGTACCAGCTCGTGCAGTCGCTGTTCGCGATCGCGTTCGGCGGCTTCGGAGGGACCGGTCTCGGCCGCGGGACGTTCTCCACGACGGCCGGACAGAACCTCATCCCCGACCTGAACACCGACTTCATCTACTCCGCGCTCGCGCACGAGCTCGGCCTCGCCGGCGTCGCCGCGCTCCTGCTCGTCTACATGCTCATCGTCGCGCGCGGCTTCCGCATCGCGATGCTCGCGCAGGACGGGTTCTCGAAGCTGCTCGCCGCGGGCCTGACGTTCGGCTTCGCGCTGCAGACGTTCATCATCGTCGGCGGCGTGCTGCGCCTGATCCCGCTCACCGGGATCACCCTCCCCTTCGTCAGCTACGGCGGCTCGAGCCTGCTCGCGAACTTCATCCTGCTCGCGCTGCTGCTGCTGGTCTCCAACCGCGCGCTCGCGCCACGCGATTGAACCGGCAGATCTCCAGGCTGGCGGTGTTCGCGCTCGCGCTGCTCGGCGCGTTGATCCTCGCGACGACGTACTGGCAGTCGTGGGCGGCACCGGGACTGGCCAACCGCAAGGAGAACGCGATCCAGGTCGTCGCGCAGTTCACGATCGAGCGCGGGAAGATCTTCGCCGCCGACGGAAAGACTGTGCTGGCGACGAACACGAGCGCGAAAGGTGAACGGCCGGACGCTCTACTTCCGCCGCTACCCGACGCGCGGGCTCGCCGCGCACGTCGTCGGCTATTCGACGCAGGTGCGTTCGCGAGCGGGACTCGAGCGATCGATGAACGACTTCCTCACGGGCTCGAACGCGAACCTGAGCACGGTCGTCGACACCCAGGTCGACAAGCTGCTCGGCCGGCACGTGGTCGGCAACGATCTGCACCTCACGCTGAACGCGCGCGCGCAGCGCGTCGCGCTTCAGGCGCTCGGCCGGAACTGCGGCTCGGTCGTCGCGATCGAGCCGTCGACCGGGCGTGTGCTGGTGATGGCGAACTCGCCGACCTACGATCCGAACCTGATCGAGACCGACTATCGCTCGATTCTCCGCGCGCGCGCCAACTGTCCGCAGGCCGCGCCGCTGCTGAACCGCGCCACCCAGGGCCGCTACGTCCCGGGCTCGACGTTCAAGATCGTCACCGCCGCCGCGGCGCTCGAGAGCGGCAAGTACACGATGGAGACGCGCAAGACCGATCCCGGCTACTGCATGGAGTACGGACGGCGCGTGAACAACTACGACACGACCTCGCCGTTCGGGTCGGTGACGCTCTTCCAGGCGATCCAGTACTCGATCAACTCGTACTTCTGCGAGATCGGCAAGGACCTCGGGCCCGGTCCGATCGTGCAGGAGATGAAGGACTTCGGCTTCTACTCGCTGCCCGCCGCTCGAGACGCCCGAGAACGAGCGGCGCGCGAGCGGCCTCTACAAGAACGGCCGACTCTTCGAGCCCGAGGACTCGAGCGAGGTCGACCCCGGGCGACTCGCGTTCGGCCAGTCCGAGCTGCAGGTGACGCCGGAGCAGATGGCGATGGTCGCGGCAGCCGTCGCCAACCGCGGCGTCGTCATGCAGCCGTTCGTCGTCGATCGCGTCGTCGGCCCCGACGGCAAGACGGTCACGCAAACGAAGCGCCACGCGCTCGGCCGGACGATGAGCGAGCGGAACGCGATCGACCTCGCCGGAGCGATGGAGGCCGTCGTGCAGGCGGGCACCGGCACGGCCGCGCAGATTCCCGGGGATCCGCGTCGCGGGCAAGACCGGCACGGCGGAGACGGGTCGCCAGGGGCTGAACCAGACGGCGTTCATCGCGTTCGCCCCGGTGGAGGCGCCGCAGGGTCGCGATCGCCGTGATGCTCGAAAACCAGAGCGGGACCGGCGGCTCGACCGCGGCCCCGATCGCCAAACAGGTCCTGCAGGCCCTCCTGCGGGGACCGTAGGCTGAACGACGTGGCCGCGACGGACACGCTGATCAACACGCTCTTCGACGGGCGTTACAAGATCATCCGCAAGCTGGGCTCGGGTGGGATGGCGAACGTCTACCTCGCCGAGGACCAGGAGCTCGGTCGCCGCGTCGCGATCAAGATCCTGAACGAGCGCCACGCGAACGACGAGCAGTTCGTCGACCGCTTCCGCCGCGAGGCGAAGCACGCCGCCGGCCTCTCGCACCCGAACATCGTCGCGATCTACGACCGCGGCGAGGCGGAAGGCACCTACTACATCGCGATGGAGTACCTCGACGGCCGCTCGCTCAAGGAGCTGATCGTCGCGCGCGGGCCCGCGCCGGTGCACGTCGCGATCGACTACGCGCGCAAGATCCTCGACGCGCTGCGCTTCTCGCACCGCAACGGGATCGTCCACCGCGACATCAAGCCGCACAACGTGATCGTCGACGCCGAGGGCCGCGTCAAGGTGACGGACTTCGGCATCGCGCGCGCGGGCACGTCGCAGATGACCGAGGTCGGCTCGATCATCGGCACCGCGCAGTACCTCTCGCCCGAGCAGGCGAAGGGCGCGCCGGTCGACCAGACGTCGGACCTCTACTCGGTCGGGATCGTCCTCTACGAGCTGCTGACCGGGAAGGTGCCGTTCACCGGCGACTCGCCCGTCGAGATCGCGATGAAGCACATCTCCGCGATCCCCGAGCCGCCGTCGTCGATTCGGCCGGACATCCCGGAGGACCTCGACCTGATCGTCCTGCGCGCGCTCGGGAAGACGCCGGAGGAGCGCTACCCGAGCGCCGAGGAGATGGACAAGGACCTCGCGCGCGTCGCTCAGGGGCTCGGTGTGAGCCGCGAGACCGAGGAGGCGGCGACGATGATCCTCTCGCGCTCGCAGCTGACGCCCGCGACGATGGTCGCGGCGCCGCCGAGGCCGCCGGCCGAGGTGCTCTACGAGTACGAGCAGCCGCGGCGCGGACGGCCCGGGTGGCCGTGGCTCCTCGTCGCCCTGCTCGTGCTCGCGGCCGCGCTCACGGGCTGGTTCGTCTTCCAGCAGGTGCGCGACCAGCTCGCGGAGTCCGGTCAGGTCGCCGTTCCGTTCCTCGTCGACCTCGAAGAGCGTCAGGCCGTTGCGCTGGTGCTCCATGCAGGGCTCGAACCGAACGTGATTCGCGAAGCCAGCGCGGACGTCGAGGCCGGTTTCGTGATCAAGCAGGAGCCGACCTTCGGCACGAAGGTCGACTCGGGGTCGACAGCGTCGACATCTGGGTCTCGACCGGGCCACCGCAGACCGAGGTGCCGGACGTGATCGGCCAGAGCCGCGACGAGGCGGTCGCGGCGCTCGCGCGCGCGGACCTCGAGGCGAAGATCGTCGAGGTCTTCTCCGAGAAGGAGCCGGGCACCGTCACGGGCCAGAGCCCCGCCGCGGGCGAGATGGTGAAGGTCGGAACGCGCGTGCAGATCAACGTCTCGCGCGGCGTCAAGCCGCTCAGCATTCCGGACGTCCGCGGCCAGCCGTACGAGTCCGCCGCCTCGGCGCTCCAGGGCGCCGGCTTCAAGGTCGCGCGCCGCAACGTCGACTCGACCGAGCCTGCGGGCACCGTCGTCGACCAGCAGCCTTCCGCCGGAAACACGGCACCCGCGGGGTCGACGATCACGCTCAGCGTCTCGAAGGGCCCGGTCGACCAACCCGTCCCGGACGTGCACGAACCAGGCGGAGGCGGACGCCGTCTCGGCACTCGAGTCCTCCGGCTTCACGGTCAACGTCGTGCGCGAGGCGACCGACGACCCGAGCGCTCGACGGCTTCGTGATCAGCCAGGATCCTGCCGGGCGGCGACAAGGCGCCGCAGGGCTCGGAAGTGACGATCGTCGTCGGCCAGTTCACCCCGTGAGCGGGCGCGTCCGCGTCGCCGTCCTCCTCGGCGGGCGCTCGAGCGAGCACGAGATCTCGATCGCCTCCGGCCGGTCGGTGCTCGCCGCGCTCGATCCCGCCCGCTACGACGCCGTCACCGTCGAGATCGGCCGCGACGGCCGCTGGGAGCTCGGCACGGGCGCGAGCGCCGGGCTCGGTCGCCGAGACGCTGCCGGTCCCCGCAGCCGGCGGCGTGCCCGCGACCCTCGGGGACGTCGACGTCGTGCTGCCGATCCTGCACGGCCCGTTCGGAGAGGACGGCACCGTCCAGGGCCTGCTCGAGCTCGCCGGCGTGCCCTACGTCGGGGCGGGCGTCGCGGCGAGCGCGGTCTGCATGGACAAGGATCTCGCGAAGGCCGTGCTCCGCGCGCGCGGGATCCCGGTGACCCGGAGCGTGACGATCCGCGAAGGCGACCCGATCGACCACCCCTTCGAGTACCCGGTCTTCGTCAAGCCGGCGCGCCTCGGCTCGTCGGTCGGCATCTCCAAGGTGCGCGCCGCGGAGGAGCTCGAGCCTGCCGTCGCGATCGCGCGTCGCCACGACGACAAGGTGCTGATCGAGGAGAACGTCGACGGGATCGAGGTCGAGTGCGGCGTGCTCGGCAACCGCACCCCGATCGCTTCGCTCCCGGGCGAGATCGTCGCGCACGGGTTCGAGGGCGCGGACTGGTACGACTTCTCCGCGAAGTACGACGAGGGCGGCATGGACCTGATCGTCCCGCCGCGCATCCCCGCCGACGTGATCGCGCGCGTGCAGGAGGTCTCGGTCGACGCGTTCGTCGCAACGGAGTGCGAGGGGATGGCGCGGGTCGACTGCTTCGTCACCGGTGAGGGCGAGGTGCTCGTCAACGAGCTGAACACGATCCCGGGCTTCACGCCGACGTCGGTCTACGCGAAGTTGTTCGAGGCGTCGGGCGTGCCGTACGGCGAGCTGCTCGACCGCCTGATCGAGCTCGCGCTCGAGCGCCACGAGCGCCGCTGCAAGCTCGCAGTACTAGAGGTAGGTCTTCGTCTCGGCCGCGTGCCAGTCGAGGCCGAGCGACTCGAAGTCGGCGAGCGCTTCGCGAAGCAGCTCGGGGTCGCGGCGCACGCGGCCGAGCGCCCGGAGCGCGAACGGCCGGAGATAGTTCGGCCGGCGCGCGTGGCGCCGGTGCTTCCTCCTCGACGTCGTCGCGTCGATCGAGGTCGGCGAGCGCGTCCAGTCGCGCCGACACGTTTCCGAAGACGAACCAGCCGCGGTGCCAGCCGTGCGACGTGTCGAAGAGCGCGAGCAGCCGCTCCGCCTCGTCGCGGTCCTTCCGCGCCAGCGCGAGACGAAGTCGCGGCGTGTCCAGCGTCAGGCCGTACCCCTCCATCCACAGCTCGAGCGCGCGCTCCTCGAGCGCGCGGGACGCTGCCGCGTCGCCGTCCAGCTCGCTCGCGACCGCGGCCACGAGCAGGGTCCGAGGATTGCGGACGCACGGCGTCTCGAGGTTCTCGGTCACCGCCGCCACGAGGCGCTCGCGAAGCTCGCGGACGAGGTCCCAGCGGCCGAGCAGCTCCTCGACCTCGATCGTGATCGCAACGCCGTGGAGGCGATGGTGGGGGGTGAGCGATTCGACGATCTCGTCGTGCGCGGCGGCGAGCCGACGCGCCTCGCGGAACCGCCCGCTCCAGATGCAGCCGGAGATCGGCGCCGCGTAGATGTCGGCTCGGATGTCCGGGTCGGAGATCCGGTCGAGCAGCTCGAACCGCCGCTCGGCCCACGCGCGGCCGTGGTCGTACTGACCGGCGACGAACGCGACGATCCCGCGGGCATCCCAGGCGGCCGAGCGGAGCTCGGGGTCGTCGAGCCGCTCGGCGATCTCGGATGCCTCGATCGCGGCCGGGGCACCGTCGCCCGGCCTCCAGCGAGCTCGTGCGATCAGCGCCATCGCCCGGCCGCGGCTGTCGGGCGGCGCCCCCGCCAGCGCACGATCGACCCAGTCGTCGATTCTCGTGCGCTCGGGCATCTGCTGCCAGATGCCCGAGCGGAGCGCCGACTCGTAGGCCAGCTCGGCGTAGAGCTCGCTTCGCACCTGCTCGTCGTCGGCCTCCGCGATGGCGTCCTGCATCGACTGCCAGAAGGGCTCGCCCGCGAAGCCGAGCGCGTGCGCCTTGCCGGTCGCCCGGAGCACGTCCACGCGGTCGGCTCGCGTCTGAGCGAGCGGAAGCGCCTGCGAGAGCAAGTCGAGCGCGTCGACGAGCTCGTAGCGCTGCATCGCACCTGCGGCCGCGCGCTGGAGCCACTCGAGCGCCTTCGCCCGCGTTCGCTCGTGCTCGGCGTCGTCTCCTGCCCACGCGAGCTCCACGTCCTCCGGGCGAACCGCGTCGGCGTAGTGGTGCGCGAGGAGAGCAGCGATGTCGTCGACGTTCTCGACGCTCCGTTCGATCCACTCGGCGAGCGTCGCGTGCATGCGCGCTCGTCGCGCACGGGGAATCCCGGCGTACGCCGCCTCGCGCGTCAGCGCGTGCTTGATCGCGTGCTCGCGGTCCTCGGGGAAGCGCGAGCCGCTGCGACGGCGGATGAAGTCGCGCTCCTCGAGCAGCGCGAAGTCGGCGTCGCCGCCGATCAGCTCGCGCACCGGCGCTTCCCAGAACACGCGCCCGATCACCGACGCGGCCTGCAGCGCCGCCTTCTCGCGTGCCGGGAGCAGGTCGATGCGCGCGGCGAGCACGCCGCGGACCGAGTCGGGCATCGAGAGCTGCTCCGGGAGCGCCTGCGACCTCCCACCGATCGTCGCGCTGCGCGAGGACGCCGCTGTCGACGAGCGACTCGATCAGCTCCTCGACGAAGAACGGGTTGCCCTCCGAGCGCCGGACGAGCAGGTCGCGCACGTGCTCGGGCAGATCCGCGACGAGCTCTGCGGCGACCTCGTCGGCGAGCGGCTCGAGCTCGATCGCGGTCACGTGCCTGCGGCCGCCTCCCCACTCGAGCTCGGGCCTGGCGGTGGCGACGACCAGCAGCGGGCCGCGCACGTCGCGGATCGTCCGCTCGAGCAGCTCGAGCAGCGGCGCCTCGGCCCAGTGGACGTCTTCCACGAGCAGGACGACCGGGCCTCGCGCGCAGGCCTCGTTCAGGAGCTCGACCCAGGCATCCCGGAAACGGTCGCGCGCCGCCAGCGGGTGCAGGTCGCCGGCGACGTCGCGGCCGAACGCGAGGCCGAGGATCGGCCGATCGTCGAGCGCGCCGGGCTGCTCCTGAAGGATCTCCCGGACGGGCCAGTAGGTCCTCGCCGACCCGTAGGACAGGCACCTGCCGACGTGGAGCGTCGGGCTCTCCGGGCGAGCCTCGAGCCACGCCCACAGCTCGCGCAGGAGGCGGCTCTTGCCCACGCCGGCGTCGCCGAAGACGATCGCGAGCTGCGGCTCGCCGTCCTCGACCGCGCGTTCGTACGCGCTGCGGAGGGCGTCGAGCTCGTCACGGCGCCCGACGAACGGCCGCTCGTGGGCGCCGCGGGGCCGGACCGCCGCCAGCGACCGCACGAGCAGCCGGCAGGCGACGGGCTCGCTCTTCCCCTTCGCGTCGACGTGCTGCAGGTCGCCGAACTCGAACGCGCCCCTGGCCGCCTGCGCGGTTCGCTCGCCCACGACGATCTGGCCGGGGTCCGCTCCCTGCTCGAGGCGCGCGCACACGTTCACGGCGTCGCCGGTGACGAACGAGCTGTGCGCGTCGGCGTCGACGACCACCTCGCCGGTGTTCACGCCGATCCGCAGCGCGAGCGACGGGTCGAGCTCGGGGAGACGCTCGCGCATCGCGAGCGCCGCGTGAAGCGCACGCTCGGCGTGGTCCTCCAACGCCGCGGGAGCGCCGAACGCCGCCATCACGGCGTCGCCGGCGAACTTCTCGACGGTGCCGCCGACCCGCTCGACCTCCTCCGCCATCGCCGCGAAGAACCGGTCGAGCAGGACCCGCACCGACTCGGGGTCGGCCTCGCCGATCGTGGTCGAGCCGACGAGATCGGCGAAGAGCACGGTCGCGACCTTCCGCTCCACGTGCGGATTGTGGCGCAGTTAGCGGGCTCGGACCTCGTTGATGCGAACCGCCGCTGTTGTCGCCGCGGTTCGTGATCCAGAGGACGAGCTCCGTCGAATCGAGGTCGTCGGGCAGCTCGAACGTCGTGGTCGTCGCGGCCTGTTGCGCGGGAGCGACCACCTGGTCGCCGCTTCGCACCTCCGCCGTGAAGCCGGGCGTCTCGCTCTCGACGACGAGCTCGCTCGGGGGACGGTTCGCGTCGAGGCGGAGGCCCACGCCCTCCTTGCCGAAGCCGCCGTTCGGGAAGCTGTAGCGCGACGTCGTCCAGTACGTCTCGGCGTTCTCGTCGACCGCGTTCCCGACCTCACCGTCGTGCTCGCCGTCACCTGCCGGGTCCTCGGTGCCGACGGCCTCGAGAGCGATCGGGCTCGGCGGGGCGGCGTTCCCGTTGTCGCCGTCGGGCAGGAGCAGGCCCGCGGCTGCGCCGGCGAGCAGGAGCACGCCGAGCACGGCGAGCACGAGCGGCCACCGGCTGCGCCGCCGTTCGCGGCGCGGCGCGCGGCGGGGCGGCGGGACGACGACCGTGCGGTCGCCGGTCTCCGGAGCGTCGACCGCGTCGAGCTCGCCGTGGACCTCGTCCATCGAGGGACGCGCGTCGTGGTCCTTCTCCAGCATCGCGTCGACGAGGCGCGCGAGCCTGGGCGGCGTGTCCGGGCGGCGCTCGAGCACGGAAGGGGCGGGCTCGTTGATGTGCTGGAGCGCGACGGCGACGAAGCTCTCGCCCTCGAAGGGCACGGTGCCGGTCAGCAGCTCGAAGAGGACGACCCCGAACGAGTAGACGTCCGAGCGGTCGTCGATCGGCTGGCCCGACGCCTGCTCGGGCGCGATGTAGTTCGAGGTGCCGAGCACCGTGCCGGTCTGCGTGACGCCGTGCTCGACGTCGAGCGAGCGCGCGATCCCGAAGTCGGTCACCTTCGCGCGGCCCTCGCTCAGCAGCACGTTCTGCGGCTTCACGTCGCGGTGCACGATCCCGCGCTCGTGCGCGAAGGCGAGCGCCGCCGCGATCTCGCAGCCGAGCTCGACCACCTGGTCGATCGGCAACGGCCCGACCTTGTCGACCAACTCCTTGAGATCGTCCCCGTCGACGTACTCGAAGACGATGAACTGCCGCCCCGCCTCCTCGCCGCGGTCGATCACCGTGACGATGTTCGGGTGCGCGAGCTGCGCGACCGCACGTGCTTCGCGCCGGAAGCGCTCGACGTACTCCTCGTCGTCGCCGAACCGCTGGTGGAGGATCTTCAGCGCGACCTTGCGCTCGAGCAGGCTGTCATGGGCCCGGTAGACGGTGGACATCCCACCGCTCCCAACGCGCTCCTCGAGCTCGTAGCGGCCCGCGATCACCTCGCCCGTCATGGCGGCTCGCAGGCTACGCGCCGACGGCGTGGCCCAGCGCGTCCTCCCACACCTCGAGCGCCTCGTCGAGCTCGGCGTCGGTGAGGACGAGCGGGCAGAGCACACGGATGCAGTTCGAGTAGATCCCCGACTTGAGCAGGAGGAGCCCGCGCTCGGCGGCGGCCTCGACCACGGCGGTCGCGAGCTCCGGGTTCGGCTCCTTCGAGTCGCGGTCGCGGACGAACTCGATCGCGAGCATGGCGCCGAGCCCCCGCACGTCGCCGATCTGCTCGACTCGCTCCTGCCACGAGACCATCCGCTCGCGGATGCGCTCGCCGATCTGCTGCGCGCGCTCGACGAGGTTCTCCTCCTCGAACACGTCGAGGACGGCGAGCGCCGCTGCCTGGGCGACGGGGTTGCCGACGTACGTGCCGCCGATCGCCGAGTCCGGAGGCGCGTCCATGATCTCCGCCTTGCCGATCACGCCCGAGAGCGGCAGGCCGCCGGCGATCGACTTCGCGACGATCATCAGGTCGGGCTCGATCCCGTAGTGCTCGATCGCGAACATCTTTCCGGTGCGCCCGTAGCCGGTCTGCACCTCGTCGACGACCATGACGATCCCGTGCTCGTCGCAGATGCGGCGGATGCCGGCCATGAAGTCGCGCGGCGCGACGACGAACCCGCCTTCGCCCTGCACCGGCTCGATCACGATCGCTGCGACCTGCTCTGCGGCGACCTGCGTGACGAGTGCGCGCTCGAGCGCCGCGAGCGCCGTGCGCGTGTCCGGGCCGCGGTAGTCCTGCGCGAACGGAACCCGGTACACCTCGGGGGCGAACGGGCCGAGCCCGGCCTTGTACGGGTGCGTCTTCGACGTCATCGTCATGGAGAGAAGCGTGCGGCCGTGGAAGGCGCCTTCGAAGACGATGACGGCGGGGCGCTTCGTGTACGAGCGCGCGAACTTGATCGCGTTCTCGACTGCCTCCGTGCCCGCGTTGAAGAACGCCGCCTTCGCCGGGCCGGTGAACGGCGAGACCGCGATCAGGCGCTCGGCGAGCGTGACGTAGACCTCGTACGGCACGATCGTGAAGTCGGTGTGCGCGAAGCGCGTGAGCTGCTCCTGCGCGGCCTCGACGAGCTTCGGGTGCGAGTGGCCGACGTTGAGGCAGCCGACGCCGCCGGTGAAGTCGATGAACGTGTTGCCGTCGACGTCGGTGAGCGTGGCGCCGCGACCCTCCTGCGACACGACCGGGAGGTAGATCGAGAGCGGGTCGGCGATCACCTTGTCCTTCCGCTCGAGGATCGCCTTCGAGCGGGGCCCGGGAATCGCCGTGCGGAGCTCGATCGTCCGTGTCGTGGCCACGGGCGGAATCTACCGGAGCGCCCCTAGGCGCTGAATACGTGAATAGCGGCTAGTTGACGGCCCAGCGGGCCTTTTCGACCGCGCCGGGGGTGTAGATCCCGGCGGCGTTCCAGAGCAGATAGCCGCCCGCCTTGGCCCGGCGCGCGGAGTCGATCTGGTCCTGGATCTCGGCCAGGCCGTAGGTCCGGCCCGCCCAGGAGAAGTCCTGGAGCCAGGGCACGATCCGGACCCCCTTGATCCCGGCGAGCTGCCGGTTGAAGTCCCGGAGCGCGTAGGCGACCGTCCCGCCCGGGTTCCCGTTCGGGTCGTCGAGGTTGTACTCGCCCGGCCCGAAGTGCGAGGGATAGACCATCGGGTAGATCGCGTCGAGGTAGCGGCCGATCCGCTTCGGGATCTGGCCGATCCCGAGGTCGCGGGTCGCCGCGAGCCCGAACACGTCGGCGGAGACCTTCACGCCGAGCGGCTTCAGCCGCTTCGACGCGTACTGCACGAACTGCGGCGATCACCCAGCCCGGCGGCGTCGAGGTCTTCCCCGGGTAGACGATCGCGCTCATGTCACCGTCGCTCGGGAAGCGCACGTAGTCGAACTGGATCTCGTCGAACCCGACCCGCGCTGCGGCCTCGGCGATGTCGACGTTGTAGTCCCAGACGCGCTGGTCGTACGGGTTCGACCAGCCGAGCCCGGCGTGATTCGTCCAGCGGCCGCCGTTCGCGTTCTGGATCGCGAGGTCGGGCCGCTTCGCCGAGAGCACCGGATCCTCCATCACGACGACGCGGCCGATCAGATACATCCCCTTCGCGTGGATCTGCTTCGCGACCGCACGCGGCTTGTAGTACGGCTTCGCGGCCCCGATGCTCCGGGCCGAGGGGAACCGCCGACGGGACGAAGCCGACCTCGCCGTTCTCGTCCTTGACGTCGAGCTGGATCGTGTTGAGCCCCGAGAGCGAGAGGTACTCGTCGAGCTTGCCGGGGATCGAGGCGAGCGCCATCGTGACGTGCACGCCGCGAATCGTCTTCGGCGGCGACAGCGGCTTGATGACCTGCGTCGAGGCCTCGGGGACGACCTGCTTGACGCGCTCCGGCGTCTTCGCCGTCTCGGCGCCGCGATCGCGCGCGACCTGCGCGGCGTACGCGACCCCGCCGGCCATCAGGACGAGCACGCCGATCGCGGCCATCCGGCGCGCGCGCCGACGCCGGCGCTGCTTCCGGCGGCGCTCGCGATAGTGAGCCGCGCGATCAACAGGCTGGAGGACCACGGGACGGGGAGTATGCCCCCTCTCGGGCAGGTCCCGCTACCGGCCGAAATGTCCCTGCAAACACGGCAAACCCGAGCGGGCAGGGTCGGCTCCCTAGAATCGAGCCGTGGTCCTCTCCGACCGGACGATCTCGAGGCTCCTCGGCGAGGGCAGGATCGAGATCGATCCGTACGACGAGGCGCTCCTGCAGCCGTCGTCGGTCGACGTGCGAGTCGACCGGTACTTCCGCGTCTTCCACAACGCGCGCTATCCGTACATCGACGTCAAGGAGCCGCAGGACGAGCTGACGGAGCTCGTCGAGGTCGAGGACGACCGGCCGTTCATCCTGCACCCCGGCGAGTTCGTGCTCGGCTCGACGCTCGAGCGCATCCGGCTTCCTGACGACCTCGTGGCGCGCCTCGAGGGGAAGAGCTCGCTCGGGCGGCTCGGGCTGCTGATCCACTCGACGGCGGGCTTCATCGACCCCGGCTGGGACGGCCACGTGACGCTCGAGCTCTCGAACGTGGCCAACCTCCCGATCACGATCTACTACGGGATGCCGATCGGGCAGCTCTCGTTCGTGCTGCTGACCGAGCCGGCCGAGACGCCCTACGGCGCCGACAAGCTCGGGTCGAAGTACCAGGGCCAGCGCGGCCCGACCCCCTCGCGCTACTGGAAGAATTTCGAGCGCGTCGAGTCGTGAAGGCCCTCGTCACCGGGGGGACCGGGTTCGTCGGCTCGCACGTGGTGCGCGCGATCCAGGACGCCGGGCACGACGTGCGGGCGCTCGTCCGCAAGGGCTCGGTTCCCGGAGCGGAGCGCGCCGAGGGCGACATGACCGACTCGGAGAGCCTCCGCCGCGCCGCGCAGGGCGTCGACGCGGTCGTCCACCTCGTCGCGATCAGGCAGGGCCGGGAGGAGCAGTTCCAGCGCGTGATGGTCGACGGCACGCGCGACCTGCTCGCGGCCGCACGGGAGGCGGGAGTCGGCCGGTTCGTGCACATGAGCGCGCTCGGGACGAGCGAGGAGACGCAGGATCTCGTGCCCTACTACCGGGCGAAGTGGCTCCAGGAGGGGCTCGTCCGCGAGTCCGGCCTCGAGCACGTGATCTTCCGGCCGAGCTTCGTCTTCGGGAGGGACGGGGGCATCCTCCCGACCTTCCGCACCCTCGCGAAGGTCGCACCGGTGACCCCGATCGTCGGCTCCGGCAAGCAGCGGATCCAGCCGATCTGGGTCGACGACGTCGCCAAGTACTTCGCCCAGGCGCTCGACAAGCCGGAGGCGGCGAACCGCACCTTCGAGCTCGGCGGCCCCGACGTCGTCACCTGGAACGAGCTCTGGACGCGCCTGAAGCGCGCGCTCGGCGTGCGCCGGCCGTCGCATGCACGTGCCGATGGCGTTCATGCGCGTGAACGCGCTCGTCACGGAGCGCCTGCCCGGCGACATCCCGCTGACTCGCGACCTGCTGAAGATGCTCGAGCACGGCGACAACGTCGTCACGAACACCGACGCCGTCGAGACGTTCGGGTTCCCGCTCGTCGCGCTGGACGAGCAGCTCCGCCGCGCCGCTTGAGCCACTGCCCGGCGGCTGCCATCGTGGTGGCGTGGGATTGACCGAGCGCATCGCGCGCGCCTGCGCTTCGCACCCCTGGCGGACGATCGCCGCCTGGGTCGCCGTGCTCGTCGCATCGATCGTCGCGCTCGCCGTCGTCCTGACGGGGCTGACGAGCGAGGCGTCAAGCACGAACAACCCGGAGTCCGAGCGTGCCGACGAACGGCTCGATCAGGCGTTTCCTGCCCGACCCGAACAGCATCGTCACCGACGTGATCATCGTCAGCTCGCCGCGGTACACGGTGTCCGACCCGCAGTTCCAGACCTTCGTTGCGAACCTGACCCAGGCGAGCGAGGCGACCGGCGGGATCGCGAGCTCGCACTCGTACTACTCCACGAAGGACGTCTCGCTGGTCTCGCAGGACCGGCACGCGACGCTCATCCGAGTGTTCATCGTCGGCGAGGACCAGACGCCGGACGTGGTCCACGCGGTTGAAGAAGCCGACGCTGAGCCCGGACTTCGAAGCCGCGATCACCGGCAACCAGACCCGCGACGCCGACTCGAACAAGCTCTCCGAGAGCGACCTGGCGAACGGCGAGCTGAAGTTCGGCCTCCCCGCCGCGCTGATCATCCTCCTGCTCGTCTTCGGGACGGTCGTGGCGGGACTCGTCCCGCTGCTGATGGCGATCGTCTCGATCCTGTCCGCGCTCGGGCTGGTCGCGGTGCTCACGCAGATCTTCGAGCTCTCGATCTTCACGACGAACATGCTCGTCGGCATGGGGCTCGCGCTCGGGATCGACTACGCGCTCTTCGTGATCTCGCGCTACCGCGAGGAACGCGGAAGCGGGCGCGAGCCGTTCGCCGCGATCTCTGCGTCCGGGGCGACCGCGAGCCGCGCGGTGCTGTTCAGCGGCTCGGCATTCGTCGTCGCGATGTTCGGGCTGCTGATCGTCCCGTCGACGATCTTCCGAAGCCTCGCGGCCGGCGCGATCCTCGTGGGGATCACCTCGGTGCTCGCGGCGCTGACGCTCCTGCCGGCGCTGCTCGGGCTCCTTCGCGACCGCGTCGACGCGCTGCGGCTGCCGTACTTCGGGCGCGCGGCGCTCAGACGCCAGACGACGGAGGGAGGGTTCTGGGGCGGAGTCGTCGACCGCGTGCTGCGCCGGCCCTGGCTCAGCGCTCGTCCTCGCGACCGCATTGCTCGTCGCGCTGGCGATCCCGGCCTTCGGAATGTCGATCGGAAGCGCAGGCGTGAGCACGTTCCCCGACAGCGCGGCGTCGAAGCGCGGGCTACCTCGCGCTGCAGCGCTCGTTCCCCGGCGCCGGAACCGACCCCGCGCACATCGTCGTCGCTCGGCGCCTCGGGCGACGTTGCTGCGGCGACCGAGCGGCTGCGTGACCGGCTCGCGAGCGACCCGCGCTTCGGCCGCGGCGAGATTCGCATCGGCGCGGGCGGCGTGACCGACCTCGTCGTGCCGGTGCGGGGCGATCCCGCGGGCGACGCCGCAACGAGCGCGGTCCGCGACCTTCGAAAGCACATCGTCCCCGAGGCGTATCGCCGGAACGAACGCCGACCCGGTGATCGGCGGCACATCGGCCGAGAACATCGACTACTTCGACGGGGTGACCGACCCCGCACCGATCGTGTTCGCGTTCGTGCTCGGCCTGTCGCTCGTGCTGCTGACCGTCGCGTTCCGCTCGCTCGTCGTCGCGCGTCACGGCGATCGCCCTCAACCTGCTCTCGGTCGGCGCGGCGTACGGCCTGCTCGTGCTCGTCTTCCAGCACGGCTGGGGCGCCGACTTGCTCGGGTTCACGCAGCTCGACGTGATCGAGGCGTGGGTGCCGCTCTTCCTCTTCTCGGTGTTGTTCGGGCTCTCGATGGACTACCAGGTGTTCCTGCTGAGCCGGATCCGGGAGCGCTACGACACGACGCGCGACACGCACGACGCCGTTCGCTGGGGTGTCGCGTCGACGGCGCGGATCATCACCGGCGCGGCCCTGATCATCGTCGCTGTCTTCTCGGGGTTTGCCCGCGGGGACCTCGTGATGTTCCAGCAGATGGGCTTCGGCGTGGCCGTCTCGCTCCTGATCGACGCGACGATCATCCGCTCGGTCTTGTTGCCGAGCGTGATGACGCTGCTCGGCGACCGGAACTGGTACCTGCCCCGCTGGCTCGAGTGGATTCCGCACCTCGAAGTTGAAGGCCATACGGCGGCGGAGTCGAACACCGCGGCGTCAACCTAAAGGAGCCGCGATGAACGCGTTGAGCTTGAAGACCTTGCTGTTGGTGCTCGCAATCCTCCTCTTCATAGTGGCGGTGATCGACGACACCGGCACCGCCTGGGTCCCGCTCGGTCTTGCGGCGATGGCTGCCGCCCTCCTCGTCTCGGAAGCCGGCTGGGGCCGCAACATCGGCGGATCTCGCAGCTAAGAACGATTGAGGGCCGCGTGAGCGGCCCTCAATCTCGGTGACCAGCGCTGTAGTGGTAGAGGCGCTTCCTGCCGATCGGTACCGACCGGCGGCGCGAAACGCGAGTCCCCCACGCTGGCTAGGCGGTTCCCCGTAGGTCCCGGGGACGCGTCCCTACCCGCTGGTACCTCCGCTGCCCGTACTTGAATCGCTCACTGTCGGGACCACCTCCTTTCCGCGTTAGGCGGAAATCTAGCGGTCCTGAGCGGAGGACAACGGAGAGTTCCAGCCCGCGGTCGAGCGGGACGGTCGTGCTGACGAGGCTCGGGTCGGCCTGCCGGGCGGCCGAGTACTCGGCGAGCGTCTCGGCGTGGGAGAGGACGTTGTCGGCGACGATCAGCGCGCCCGGCTCGACCTTGTCCCGCGCCAGCCCGAAGAGCCGCTCGTAGTCGTCCTTCTCGGCGTCCAGGAAGACGATGTCGAAGACGTCCTGCACCTGCGAGAGCACCTCGAACGCGTCGCCCTCGACGAGCTCGGCCCACTCCTCCAGCCCCGCGTCGGCGATGTTCCGCCGCCAGGCCTCCGCCTTCGCGGGGTCGTGCTCGATCGAGACGACGCGGCCGGAGAAGTAGCGCACTCCCGCCGCCAGCCAGATCGTCGAGTAGCCGCGCGAGCCGCCGAGCTCGAGCACGCCGCAGTCGTTCATCGGGGCCGCCAGCGAGAAGAGGAACTGGCCGGTCGTGCGCGCGACCTGACGCGACCGCTCCGACGCGGGGAGGCCCCGCTCCCGCTCCGAGGCGTCTTCGGCCTCCAGCCGGGCGAGCACCTCCAGGACCCGATCGTCCAGCACAGCGCCAACGATAGGCTCGCCGCGTGATCGAGGTCGAGCACACGCTCGAGATCGCGAGGCCCCTCGACGAGGTCTTCGAGTACCTGACGGACGTCTCGCGGCTTCCGGAGTGGCAGTCGAGCGCGGAGTCCGCGGAGCTCGAGGGCGAGCTGCGGGAGGGCGCGCGGATCAAGGAGGTGCGGACGTTCATGGGGCGGCGGGCGACCTCGACCCTGGAGGTCAGCGAGTACCTGCCCCCGAGCCGCTTCTCGCTGCACGTCGTCGAGGGGCCGATCCGCTACTCCGTCGAGCACGCGCTCGAGGCGCGTCGACGGCCGGACGCGCGTCACGTTCGTCGGCCGCGGCGAGACGAAGGGCGTCCCGAGGCTGATGCACGGCGCGGTCCGCCGCGCGGTGGAGCGGCAGTTCGTCAAGGACCTCGAGCTGTTCAAGCGCAACCTCGAGTCAGCAGACGCTCAGCCCACGTCGACCTTGACGTAGCCGTCCTCGACGACGACCGGGTAGGTCTCGACCGGCTCGTACGCGGGCAGCGTCAGCGGGCGGCCGCTGCGGAGGTCGAAGTTCGCGCCGTGGCGCGGGCAGACGACGACGCACGTCTCACGGTCCCAGTCGCCCTCGCAGAGGGGGCCGTCGTCGTGGGAGCAGCGGTCCTCGATCGCGGAGAGCTCGCCGTTGCAGTTGTAGACCCCGACCGTGATCGCTCCGGCCGGGACGAGCTTCATCGCCCCGGGAGGAAGCTCCTCCACGGGACACACGTCGATGAGCGCCACTAGGTCAGTTCGAGTTCGTCGTAGCCGGCGAGGCCCTGCGGCAGCGGCGTGCCCTTCGCCTTGTGCAGCGCGACCTTGAGCGTCGTCAGGCCGAGCATCGCGCACTTGAGGCGGATCGGCGTGAGCGGGATCCCGATCTCGTCCAGCAGCTCGTCCTTGTCGAGCACCGCGACCTCGGACGCCTTCTTGCCCTGCACCATCTCGGTCAGCATCGACGTCGCCGCCTGCGAGATCGCGCAGCCGCGACCGGAGAACTTCACCTCGTCGATCGTGTCCGAGTCCTCGCCGAAGCGGACGTAGATCGTCACCTCGTCGCCGCAGAGCGGGTTCATCCCCTCGGCGTCGGCGTCGGCGTCCTCCATCACGCCGTGACCGCGCGGGTTCTTGTAGTGGTCGAGGATCACCTCGCGGTAGAGCTGGTCGAACTCGCTCATCCCAGCACCTTCTTGACGCGCTCGACGCCTGCGACGAGCCGGTCGATCTCCTCGCGGACGGAGTAGAGGTAGAAGCTCGCGCGCGACGTGGCCGCGACGCCGAGCCGCGTCATCAGCGGCTGCGTGCAGTGGTGGCCGGCGCGGATCGCGATGCCCTCCCAGTCGAGCACCTGCGCGACGTCGTGCGGGTGGATCCCGTCGACGTTGAACGAGACGATCCCGGCGCGACGCTCCGGGGGCGGGCCGTAGCACGTGACTCCCTCGATCTCGCCGAGCTTCTCGAGCGCGTACGCGAGCAGCTCGTGCTCGTGCGCCTCGATCGCCTCGAGCCCGACCTCGGTCAGGTAGTCGACGGCCGCGCCGAAGCCGACCGCCTCGGCGATCGCGGGCGTGCCGGCCTCGAACTTGTAGGGCAGCTCGTTCCAGGTCGTCTTGTCGAGCTTGACCGAGCGGATCATCTCGCCGCCGAGGTTGAACGGCGACATCTGCTCGAGCAGCTCGCGCTTGCCCCAGAGCGCGCCGACTCCCGTCGGGCCGCACATCTTGTGGGAGGAGATCGCGACGAAGTCCGCTCCGAGCGCCTGCACGTCGACCGTCCGGTGCGGCGCGGCCTGTGCCGCGTCGACGACCATGATCGCTCCCTGCTCGTGCGCCCACGCGCCGAGCCGTTCGCTCGGGTTGATCGTCCCGAGCGAGTTCGAGACGAGGTTGTTCGCGACGACCTTCACGTTCCCGGCCGCGGCGATCTCGTCGAGCGACTCGAGCGTGAGCTCGCCGTTGTCGTCGAACGGGATCGCGCGGAACTCCGCGCCCGTCCGCTTCGCGACGTACTGCCAGGGGACGAAGTTCGAGTGGTGCTCGAGCTCGGTCACCACGACGACGTCGCCCGGGCCGAGGTTGTCGAGGCCCCACGCGTACGCGACGAGGTTGATCCCCTCGGTCGCGCTGCGGGTGAAGATCACCTCGCGCTCGCTCGGCGCGTTCAGGAACGTCGCGATCTTCGCGCGCGCTCCCTCGTAGCCCGCCGTTGCGTCCTCGGCGAGCTTGTAGACGCCGCGGTGCACGTTCGCGTAGGAGGTCTCGTAGAAGTCGCGGATCGCGTCGAGGACCTGGCGGGGCTTCTGCGCCGACGCCGCGGAGTCGAGGTACGCGAGCGGCTTCCCGTTGACCTCGCGGTCGAAGATCGGGAAGTCCGCGCGCAGCCTTGTGCGCATCCAGCTTGGGGCGTGCCTCTACTGCCATCGTGCTTATCGTACGCGCGATGAGCGGCTTCACAGAGACGGTTGCGGAGGCCTACGCGTTCGAGGGAGCGGCGCTGGACCTCGGGCGCGGCGTCCACGAAGGCAAGCTCGAACGCGACGCCGTGGTGCGCCTTCCGCTCGCCACGTCGAACCGACATGGGCTGATCGCCGGCGCGACGGGAACGGGGAAGACGCGCACGCTGCAGCTGCTCGCGGAGCAGCTGTCGGAGGCGGGAGTCTCGGTCTTCGCCGCGGACTACAAGGGCGACGTCTCCGGCCTGGGCGTCCCCGGCCCGGCCGAGGGCAAGGCCGCCGAGCGGATGGCCGACCTCGGGCTCGCGCACGAGCCTGCGTCGTACCCGGCCGAGCTGCTGTCGCTCGGCGGGATCGGCCCCGGCGTGCCGGTCCGCGCGAGCGTCACCGACTTCGGCCCGCAGCTGCTCGCGAAGGTGCTCGGGCTCGAACGAGACGCAGGAGTCGAGCCTCGCGCTGGTCTTCCGCTACGCGGACGAGCGTGGGCTCGCGCTCGTCGACCTCGCCGACCTCCGCGCGCTGCTCGCGTTCCTCGAGTCGAAGGAAGGCAAGGAGGACCTGACCGGGATCGGCGGCGTGTCGAAGCAGACGATCGGCGTCCTGCTCCGCTCGCTCGTGCAGCTCGAGGACGGCGGGGGGACGGAGTTCTTCGGCGAGCCGCAGTTCGAGATCGCCGACCTGCTTCGCACCGCGCCCGACGGACGCGGCGTGATCTCCCTCCTCGAGCTCGCAGCCGTCCAGGAGAAGCCGCGCCTCTTCTCGACCGTGCTGATGTGGATGCTCGCCGAGCTCTTCGAGCAGCTTCCCGAGGTCGGAGACCTCGACAAGCCGAAGCTCGTCTTCTTCTTCGACGAGGCGCATCTGCTCTTCGACGACGCGACGGACGCGTTCATGGAGTCCGTCGAGCGAACGGTGCGCATGATCCGCTCGAAGGGCGTCGGCGTGTTCTTCGTGACGCAGCATCCGACGGACATCCCGAGCTCCGTGCTCGCGCAGCTCGGCAACCGCGTGCAGCACGCGCTTCGTGCGTTCACTCCGAACGACGCCGACGCGCTTCGCAAGACCGTGAAGACCTACCCGACCTCCGAGCTCTACGACCTCGAGCAGCTGCTCACGACGCCTCGGCATCGGCGAGGCGGCGGTGACGGTGCTCGAACGAGAAGGGCGTTCCGACGCCGGTCGTCCACACGCGCCTGCGCGCGCCGCGCGCGAGCATGGAGCCGGCGCCGGACCTGGACGCGGCGGCGAAGGCCTCCCCGCTCTGGGCGAAGTACGGCACGAGGCTCGAGCGGGAGAGCGCCGCGGAGGCGCTCGCGAAACGCGTCGAGGCGACGCCCGAGCCGGAGGCAAAGCCGACGCGCGCGAAGAAGGCGCCGCCCGCACCGAGCGACCCGCTCACGGACTTCATGACCTCGCGCCAGGGGAAGGCTCTGCAGAAGGAGATCGTGCGCGGGCGTCTTCGGGATGCTCAGGAAGCGGCTCTAGCGCCCGCGGCATAGGCATTTCGGGAAATCCGTCCTATGCTCTCTTTGAGCGCACAGCGCTCCTGGGGCCATGACCTACGTTCTCCAACTCGCTGCGCACACAGACCTCCCGGTCCAGACCGTTCTCCGGGTGCTGTTGCGCCAGCCCACGAACGAAGCCGCCCAGAAGAAGGTGGCCGAGGCCGTCGCGCTGATCGGGCTCCCGGACTACCCGCGTCCCGACGGACACGTCGAGGTGCTTCCCGACGTCGGCGCCGCACTCGAGCCCGCGCCGTCCCACGCCGAGGCTCCGGAGGCCGAGCTCGCGCCGGTCGACCAGACCCAGGAGCTCGTGACCGAGTTCCGCGGCGCCGTCCAGCAGCTTCTCGGACGGCTCGACCGGGAACGCCGCGAGCGGATCGACGACCTCGCGCTCTCGACCGATCTCTTCATCGAGGGCTGGCAGAGCGTCGACAGGCGGTTGGGCCGGCTCGAGAAGATGATCGAACGGATCGACCAGCGGCAGCAGTTCGACCGCACGCGCGGCATCGGCGCCGAGATCCACCGCCTCGAGGATCGCCGCGGTTCCAGCCGCTACGCGACGCCGACGCGTCGAGCTTCGCGTCCTCGGCTGCTTGATCGAGAAGCAGCGCACGACGCCCGACGTCTATCCGCTGTCCCTGAACGCGCTCCGGCTCGCCTGCAACCAGTCGACCAACCGCGAGCCGGTCGTCGACTACGACGAGCCGGCGATCCGCGACGCGCTCCAGCGCCTCTCGGCGAAGGGTTGGGTGCGCCTCGCGAGCGGGCCGTCGAGCCGTGCGGTCAAGTACCGGCACCTGTTCGACGAGGCGCTCGGCCTCTCGGGCTCCGAGATCTCGCTGCTCACCGTCCTGATGCTGCGCGGCGCGCAGACGGTCGGCGAGCTGAAGTCGCGCACGCGAACGGCTGCACCGCTTCGGCTCGCTCCCCGAGGTGGACGAAACGCTTCACGGGCTCGCCGGCCGCGAGCTCGTCGTGCGGCTCGAGCGCCGTCCGGGTCAGAAGGAAGAACGGTGGGAGCACCGCTTGGGCGACACCGCCGAGGCCGCCGCGCCCGCGCCGGCGCAGAGCTCACTCGAGGAGCGCGTTCGTGCGCTCGAGGAGCAGGTCGCCGAGCTGCGAGAGCAGGTCAGGCAGTCGCAGTGATCGTGATCCCGCCGCGAGCTTTCTGCTCGAGCGTCACGG
The DNA here is from genome assembly GCA_963819225.1 of uncultured Actinomycetes bacterium. GTDB lineage: Bacteria > Actinomycetota > Thermoleophilia > Gaiellales > Gaiellaceae > JACCTU01. The sequence continues at coordinate 120,799 of CAWFVN010000032.1, forward strand.
TCACACGGCTCGCGTCGAGCTGAAGCGCCTCGGCGACGTCGTCGCGGATCTTCACTGCGAGCGCTTCGCAGAACGCGCCTTCGTTTCGATACGTCGCCAGGTACAGCTTGAGCGACTTCGACTCCAGGCAAAGCTCGGTCGGGGGAGTACTCGATCGAAGCGAGGTAGAAGTCGGGCTGTCCGGTGATCGGGCAGACCGCGGTGAGCTCGTCGCTCGTCAGGTCGACGAGCGACACGCCGGGGTTCGGGAAGGTCTCGAGGCCGGCGTAGTGCTCCGAGCCCGCGTGGCCGAGAGCAGTGAACTCCGGCAGCTCGCTCACGGCCGTACTGTAAGCACATGCGCGTGTACGTCGCAGGCCCGCCCTACGCGGAGGAATACCGTCGTCGCGCAGCCGAGTTGCTCCGCGAGCAGGGACACGAGCCGGTCGATCCGATGCGTCGCGACTTTCGCGGGCGCACCGAGGGCAACGAGCAGGCGATCGTCGAGGGCGACCTCGAGGAGATCGACGGCTGCGACGCCGTGCTCGCCGCGTTCACCGCTCCGGACGAGGGCACGGCAATGGAGGCGTGGTACGCCCACTCTCGCGGGAAGCGCGTCGTCGCGTACACCGGCGGCACGCCTGCGCACCCGTGGACGGTGTACGTCGCCGACGTCCGTGCACGCCGACCTCGGCGACGCGGTGCGGGCGCTCTAGCGGTCCTGGAGCGCGTCGAGCGCGATCGTGAACGCGATCGCGAGCCGGCGGTCGGCGTCGAAGCCCGGCTCCAGCTCGAGCACGTACCGGTCGCGGAACGTCCCCAGCACTCGCTTGTACGTGCCGATCTGCTCACCGCCACGCTTCAGCGTGAAGTTGAACGGAAGCCACGTGAGCAGCGAGAACCAGTCGGGCCCGAGGTCGGCGAACCGACGGACGATCGCGATCAGCCAGCTCGACTCGTGCGCCTCGAAGAGCTCCGTTCCGTTCGGATCCTTGACGTGCCAGTGGCTGCGGAGCAACGACATGCCGAACGACCTTCTCGAGCAGGCCGATCGGGTTGTCTTCGGCGTCGAGCACGTCGTGGCGACCGCGGAACTCGAACACCGTTCGCGCCTTGATCATGAAGACGTGCGGCGCGGTGTCGTCCTGGCTCGTGCGAAAGCGAATGTCCTCGCGGATCTTCATCTTCTTCTGCTTGACGAAGAGCACCGGCCGGCCCTCGTCCGTTGAACCGGGCGTCGGGACGCTGATCCGGTACTCGTTCGCGATCGGCTTGAAGACCTGCTGGACGAGGAAGCGGTCCGAGCTCTCGAGCTCGGGGATCGTGCTCACCGCCATGCGTAGTTGAGTGCTCCGCTCGCCATGGAAACGCCGCGAACGCTAGTCCAAGCGCCTCGTGGCCGGTCGTGTAGAGGGCCGCGGCGGCCGCGAGCCACACCGCGAGCTCGATCGCGAACGCGACCTGCTTCGAGGTCTCGATCGTGTGCTTCGGCGAGACGAAGAGCGCCCAGACCGCGATCACGGCCGCGATCGCGCCGATGGCAAGCACCCAGCCCAGCAAACCGCCGCCGTCTTCCAGCCCCAGTAGCCGACCGCGGCGAGCGCGCCGAGCTCGAGCAGGAAGCGCAGACCCAGGTTCGCGGCCCTCATGACGGCTCACGCTAGCGTTGGGCAGGTGAGCAGCGAATACATCTTCACCATGTACCGGGTCGACAAGTTCTACGGCCCCGAGCGCCAGGTGCTCTCGAACGTCTCCCTGTCGTTCCTGCCGGGGGCGAAGATCGGCGTGCTCGGGCCGAACGGCGCGGGGAAGTCGACGGTGCTGCGGATCATGGCCGGCGTCGAGGAGCCGTCCTCCGGCGAAGCGCAGCTCGCGCCGCGGCGCCAGCGTGGGGCTGCTCTCGCAGGAGCCCGACCTCGATCCCGAGAAGACGGTGCGCGAGAACGTGGAGGACGGCGTGCGCGAGGCGCGCGACCTGCTCGACCGCTTCAACGCGATCTCCGCGCGGTTCGCCGAGCCGGACGCCGACTACGACACGCTGCTCGCGGAGCAGGCGAAGGTGCAGGACGAGATCGACCGCCGCGACCTCTGGGAGCTGGACGCGACGCTCGACCGCGCGATGGACGCGCTGCGCACGCCGGACGGCGACCGCGACGTGGTCTCGCTCTCCGGCGGCGAGCGCCGCCGCGTCGCGCTCGCGCGGCTGCTGCTCTCCGCGCCCGATCTCTTGCTGCTCGACGAGCCGACGAACCATCTCGACGCCGAGTCGGTCTGGTGGCTGGAGCGCTTCCTCGACGACTACAAGGGAACGGTCGTCGCCGTCACGCACGACCGGTACTTCCTCGACAACGTCGCCGGCTGGATCCTCGAGCTCGACCGAGGCAAGGGGCTCCCCTTCGAGGGCAACTACTCGTCCTGGCTCGAGCAGAAGCAGGCGCGGCTCGCGATCGAGGAGAAGCAGACGCTCTGCGCGGCAGCGCACGCTCGCACGCGAGCTCGAGTGGGTCCGCGCAAGCCCGCGCGCGCGCCACGCGAAGTCGAAGGCGCGCCTCGGCGCGTACGAGAAGCTCTTCGCGGAGGAGCAGACCATGAGGCTCGACAAGGTCGAGATCCACATCCCGCCCGGGCCGCGGCTCGGCGACGTCGTGATCGAGGCTGACGGCGTCTCGAAGGGCTTCGGCGACCGGCTGCTCTTCGAGGAACTGACGTTCTCGCTGCCGCCCGCCGGGATCGTCGGCGTGATCGGGCCGAACGGCGCGGGCAAGACGACGCTCTTCAAGATGATCGTCGGCGAGGAGGCGCCCGACGCAGGCACCCTCCGCGTCGGCGACACCGTGCAGCTCGCCTACGTCGACCAGTCGCGCGAGTCGCTCGACCCCGCGGCGACGGTCTGGAAGGAGATCAGCGGCGGGCTCGACACGATCGAGCTCGGCAAGCGCGAGCTCAACTCGCGCCAGTACGTCTCGTGGTTCAACTTCAAGGGCGGCGACCAGCAGAAGCGCGTCGGCGACCTCTCGGGCGGCGAGCGGAACCGCGTGCACCTCGCGAAGGTGCTTCGCTCGGGCGGGAACGTGCTGATGCTCGACGAGCCGACGAACGACCTCGACGTCGACACGCTGCGCGCGCTCGAGGAGGCACTCCTCGACTTCGCCGGCTGCGCCGTGGTGATCTCGCACGATCGCTGGTTCCTCGACCGGATCGCGACGCACATCCTCCACTTCGACGGCGACTCCCAGGTGACGTGGTTCGAGGGAGGCTGGGAGGAGTACGCCGACTGGGTCAAGGAGACGAAGGGCGCCGACGCGCTCGAGCCGCACCGGATCAAGTACAAGCCGCTCGTGCGCGCGTAAGCCGAAAGTCCTGCGGACTTTCGGCTTGGAACGGCAGCGCAACGTTCCTTCATCGACCGTTGCTCTCGGGCGGGCATAGCCCGCCCTCCGCGACATCTGAATGCGTCGGCCGGGAGTGTTTCAGCGGTTCTGCTGCCGCCAGCGATGCAGCAGCTTCGACTTGTGCGCCGACTTCGGCGTCGCGGGCGGCGGCTTCGGGTCGTGCTCGCCGAGCCAGCGCGCGGCCTCGTCGTCCTCCTCGAGCCCGACGGAGCGCTCCCGCTCGGTCAGCTTCTTGACGCCCCGGGTCGTCAGGTCGCGCTTGCGGCCCATCCTCGGCAGGGTAGCCCTAGAGTCCTCTCGTGCGCGAAGAGCCGTTCGAGGTGCGGGTCGGCGACGGCTCGCTCGTGGGCTGCGCCGCGACCGACGGCGCGCCCGCGCTCCTGCTGCACGGCGGGCCGGCGATCCCCGACTACATGGGGCCGTGCGCGCTCGAGCTCGAAGGGCTGTTCGCGACGATGCGCTACACGCAGCGCGGCGTGCCGCCGTCGACGCGTCGGCGGGCCGTACTCGATCGAGTCGCACATGGACGACGCGCTCGCCGTGCTCGACGCGCGCGAGGTCGAGCGCGCGTGGGCGATCGGCCACTCGTGGGGCGGGCACCTCGCGCTGCACCTGCTCGTCGCGCACCCGGAGCGACTGCTCGGCGTGGTCGCGGTGGACCCGCTCGGCGCGTTCGACGTCTTCGCGGAGCAGGACAGGCGCATGCGGCGGCGGCTCTCGCCCGAAGCAGATCGCGCGCGTGGACGAGATCGAGGCGCTGACGCAGCGCGGGTGAGGTCACGGACGAGGAGCTCGTCGAGCGCTGGGGGCTTCTCTGGCCGCAGTTCTTCCTGCACGAGGAGCTGGCCTCAGCGCCGCCGAAGCACGTCGGCCCGCAGTGCTCGATCGGCACGAACGCGTCGATCTCCGCGCACTTCGAGCAGCGGACGCTCGAGCTTGGCCTCCCCGACGCGCGCCTGCCCGTGCTGATCGTCCACGGCGTCCAGTCGCCGCTGCCCGTCGAGTCCGCCGAACGCACCGCGGCGCTCGTCCCCGGTGCGGTGTTCGAGCCGATCGACGACTGCGGGCACTTCCCGTGGATCGAGCAGCCGGGCGCGGTGCGCCGCGCGGTCGAGCGGTTTCTCTACGACGCTCGGCGTTCGACAAGTCCTAACAACCGCTGACTACATTTGGCCGATCGGAACGCGCCTCGCACTGGTGGTGGTAGCGGCGACCCTCGCCCTGGTCGGCCTGGGCTGCGGCAGGCTCGGACGACGAGCCGACGCAGACCGGGTCGGTCGCCGACGACGACGACCGCGCCGACGACCACCGGTGAAGTCCTTCGAGGGCGGCACCGGAGTCGGTCACGGCGCGAAGCCGACGATCTCGGAGACGGCGCTGCTCGAGCGCGTCGCCGTCGGCAGCCACGAAGGCTACGACCGCGTCGTCTTCCAGTTCCGGGACGGGCTGCCCGGCTACCGGGTCGAGTACGCCGAGCCCCCGCTCCACGAGGACGGCTCGGGCAACGTCGTCGAGCTGGACGGCAACGCCTTCGTGGTCGTCCGGATGGAGCCGGCGTCCGGCTTCGACCTCACGGTCCCGGAGGGGAAGCTGGTCTACACGGGCCCGAGGCGGATTCCCGGACCCGGGACGCCAGTGCTGGAGGTCGTTCGCACGGGCGACTTCGAGGCGGTGCTGACCTGGGCGGTCGGGCTCGAGGCGCGCGTCCCGTATCCGCGTGCTCACGCTCGAGAACCCGGCTCGGATCGTCGTCGACTTCGCGGCGCCCTGAGGCTCATCTTCGACGGCTGATCTGCCGATATCGCTCGGATGACGCCCTTCGCGTTCCCCTCGAGGCTGCTCGGCGAGCTGCTGGTCGAGCAGGGCCTGATCGTCCCCGCCGACCTCGACGACGCCCTGGCCGAGCAGCGGGCGACCGGACGCCGGCTCGGCGAGGTGCTCGTGTCCAGAGGAGCGCTCACGGGAGCCCAGCTCACGCGGGCGCTCGCAGGGCAGTACGGAATCGAGCTGTCCGCGGTCACGGTCTCCGCGCTCGAGAGCTCGGAGGCACCCGCTCCGTGGCAGCCGCTCGGGCGCTTGCTCGTCATGCACGGAACGATCTCGCAGGCTGCGCTCGACGAGGCGCTCGCGACGCAGCGGAGCTCGGATCGCAAGCTCGGCGAGGTGCTCGTCACCGAGCACGGCGTGACCATGCTCGAGCTCGCCGCGGCGCTGAGCGAGCAGCACGGCCTCGCGATCGGGCCGGACGCCGCAGCGCGGCCGGTCGTCGCCTCCAGCTTCCCCGACGAGTCCTTCTACGAGGTCAAGGAGCCCGACGGAGCAGCGCTCTTCTCGACCGACAGCTTTCTCGAGGCGACCGACTTCGCCTTCGAGTACCTCGCCGCGGAGTCACCCGACGTGCTCGAGATCATCCGGCAGCGCGGAAACGAGCGGGAGCGCGTGTGGGAGTGCGACCAGCGCGGTGAACCGCTCGCCGGCACGAATTCCCTCGGGACGTACGGCTTCGACCCGAACGCCTGGACCGGGCCGAACTTCTCCCGCGACTAGCCTTCCGGGCATGGTCGCCGCCCGCGACCGCGAGCGGACGCTCGCGCGGATCCGCAAGCTCTGCCTCGCGCTGCCCGAAGTGAGCGAGCGCCTGAGCCACGGCGCGCCGACGTTCTTCGTGCGCGGGAAGCGCGCGTTCCTGATGGTGCTCGCGAACCACCACGGCGACGGCCGCTTCGCGATCTGGTGTGCCGCCGAGCCCGGGACGCAGACGATGCTCGTCGAGGCAGACCCGGAGCGGTTCTTCGTCCCGCCGTACGTCGGCCACCGAGGCTGGCTCGGCTTCCGGCTCGACCGGGCGCTGGACTGGGACGAGCTCGCGGGCATCGTGGAGGACGCCTACGCGGAGGTGGCGCCGCCGAAGCTCGTCGAGCAGATGAGCCGAGCGGACTAGGGGGCGTTCAGGTTGGGGCGTTCGTCCTCGACCTGCGGCTGCTCGACGTACCCCTCCGGCAGCTCGCCGGACTCGATCGCCTGCTTCATCGCCGCGGCCGCCTGCTTCTTCTCCAGCTTCTTCTCGCGCTTCTCCTGGACCTTCCGCTCGCGCTGGAGCTTGGCCATCGTCGTCTGTCGCTTGGTCGCCATCGATCGGTTTCCCTTCGTCGTCGTTCCGCCGGAGTCCTGCCCGCCGGGGCCGGCTCACGAGCCGCGATGCCAGTCTACCGACCACTTTGCGGCCATCGAGCACAGGAATATGCTCGGCGTGGCAAGCGACTTCGGAGGTTGGCCATGTCCTTGAAGGTGAACATGCTCCCGCCCAGCGTGAACAACATGTCCGTCCGCGTCTTCGTGCGCGCGGCCGGGCTCCCGTACGAGGAGGAGAACGTCTGGGGCCAGACGCAGGGCGACGAGTACCTCGCCAAGTACCCGGCCGGGTTGACGCCGACGGTCGAGACGGACGAGCTCCCGAAGGGCGTCCTCGGGGAGAGCTGCGCGGTGATGATGTACCTCGCGAGCCGCGAAGGGCGCGACGATCTCTACCCGACCGACCTCGGGCGCCGCGCGATGACCGACAGCGCGAACTTCTACACGATGAGCATGCTCTACCCGCTCGTCGCGCGCGCGACCTATCCGCGCCTGAGCTTCGCCGGGTACCCGGGCGAAGTCGCGACGTCGGAGGCGTCGGACGACGACAAGGAAGGCGCCCGCAAGGCGGCGGAGGACGCGATCCCGCGCATCCTCGAGACCTACCGCGAGTTCTTCGGCGCGGACGGCGGCTTCATCGGCGGCGACAGCCCGAGCATCGCCGACATCCGCCTCGCGTGCACGCTGGAGTTCCTCGCCGTCACGGACACCGAGCTTCCGGACTGGACGAAGGACTACATGCAGCGAGTGGAGTCGGCGCTCGGCGACGCGTACACCGAACCGGCGGGCGACGTGCGCGGCTACATCGCGCAGGTCACGGGCCAGGCGGTCGCCGGCTAGCTCGTCACCAGATTCGCGCTGGGTGCACCTCGATCGTCAGCAGCGTGTCCGGGTCGAGCTCCGGGGTTCGCGGGAGGCGCAGGACCATGACGCCCTTCTGGTCCGGTGTCGGGATCAGCCCGTCGTCCGACCGGCCCGCGAGCGGCCCGCGCCACTTCTCCCACCCGAGGCGCTGCGTAGAAGGACACGCGTTCCGTCTCCAGGCAGGCGACGTCGTAGTCGCCGAGGGCAGAGGCGAGGTGGGTCATCACCGCGCTCCCGATCCCTTGCCGTTGATGCGCGGGCGACGTCGCAACGGCATCGACGTACGCCGTGCGCAGAAGCGGTCCCTCGAGCGGCTGCAACCAGCGTGTCGTGACGACGGCGTGTCCGACGAGCTCCTCGCCGAGATCCGCGAGGACGTGCAGGCCGTCGGGCGGAAGGTAGGAGAAGAGGTTCCGGAAATCCTCTTCCTGATGTGCGTCGATGCAGAGACGGACGACGGCCGCGCGGGTCGCCTCGTCGAGCTCACGTGTTCGGAGCGTGCGAAGCACCATCGACCGAACTATGACGTTCTGCGTCTGCGAGACTCGCTGTCGTGACGCTCGTCGCACTGGGACGAGGTCGACTCCTTCCGCCGCGCGAAGGGAGAGATGGACGCAACGTGGCAGCGACTCGGCCACGAGGCCGGGACGCGGACCGTCGGCGTGAACCGCGTGCGCGTCGCGCCCGGGATGCTGCCGACGCCGCCACACTCGCACACAGCCTCCGAGGAGGTCTTCTTCGTGCTCGCCGGCTCGGGACTCGCGTGGCAGGACGGGGACGTGCACGAGGTACGACCGCGCGACTGCGTGATCCACCGCGCGAACGAGCACGAGCACACGTTCATCGCGGGCGAGGACGGGCTCGAGTACCTCGCCTTCGGCACGCGTCACCCGACCGAGGTCGGCTGGCTGCCGCGCTCGCGCGCGATCCGGATCGGGCGCGCCGTGGGTCGAGGGTCGCGACGACGACCCGTGGGACATCGAGGCCGCGGGCGAGCCGCTCTCCTACGGCGAGCCGGCGCCGCGGCCGGCGAACATCCTCAACGTCGACGAGGTCGAGCTCGAGCGCTGGCAGGACCGCATGACGACGGCACCGCTGGCGACGACCGATCGTTCGGAGCTCGCGGGCCTGCACTGGGAGCAGCTCGCGCCGGGAGCTCGCGGCTCGCCTCCGCACTGCCACTCCGAGGAGGAAGAGGTGTTCGTCATCCTCGAGGGCAGCGCGACGCTCGAGCTGTGGCCGTCACCGCCACGCGAGGCTGCCGGCGAGGTCATGGAGGAGCATGCGTTGAGGCCCGGCCATCTCGTCGCGAGGCCGCCGGGGACGAGAGTCGCGCACGCGTTCGTCGCGGGACCCGAAGGGGTGACGATGCTGATCTACGGAACGCGGAAGCCGAACGACATGGCCTGGTTCCCGCGCTCGCGGAAGGTCTGCTTCCGCGGCCTGGGCGTGATCGGGCGGATCGAGATCGCTCGATTACCACGACGGCGAGCCCGACTGAGAAGACCGTGTTCTTCACGCTGAGCAGTTGGCAGCTCGCGCTCGTGCTCGCGGGCATCATGTTCGGGGCGACGGTCGTCGGGCTCGTCGCCGGGCGCTCGCTGAGCCGTCACGCGGAGACCTTGCGCGAGCCCCTTGGCATCGTCCAGGGTGCGCTGCTCACGCTCGTCGGGCTGGTTCTCGCGTTCGGGCTCGCGATGGCCGTCGGCCGGTACGACGCGAGGCGCACCGCAGTCGTCAACGACGCCAACACGATCGGTACCGCGTACCTGCGGGCGCAGACGCTGCACGAGCCGGTTCGCGGCGAGTCTCTGCCGCTCTACGTGCAGTACACCGACGCGAGCATCCGCCTCTCGAACGCGGTTCCCGGGAGCGCTGACGCCAAGAGCGCGATCGCCGAGGAGTCGGCGCTGCAGCGTCGCCTCTGGGGGCTCGCCGGCAGGGCGCTTGCCGACCAGCCGAGCACAGTCGGCGCCCCGTCTCTACGTGGAGAGCCTGAACGAGATGATCGACATGCAGACGACGCGAGTGTCCGCGCTGAACAACCGCGTTCCGCGCGCGATCCTCTTCGTCGAGGTGATCGGGGCCGCGGTGGCCCTCGGCCTGATGGCGCTCTACCTGGCGGCGCTCTCCCGCGGCGTCGTCACGATCTTGCTCGCCGCGGGTCTGATCACGCTGCTGCTGTACGTCACGTTCGACCTCGACAGACCCGCGCGCGGGCTGATCGAGATCCCGGACGCGGCGCTCGTCGCGCTCCGTGCCTCTATGGAGCTCCCGCCGGCGGCCGACGCGCCCCGCTGACGGAGAACCGGGCCGCGACGAAGTCGCCGTTCCGGCCGAGCTCCTCGAGACGCAGCTCGATCCGGCGCGGGAGCAGCGGCGCGCCGGCACCGAGCGTGACCGGGGCGATCGACACGATCACCTCGTCGAGCAGGCCCGCGTCGGCGAACTGACCGGCCAGATCACCCCCGCCGACGATCCAGACGTTCCGTTCCGCCGGCGGCTTCGACCATCTGCTCGTGCACGGGCGCGACGTCCCCGCTCGTGAACTCGATCTTCGCGTCGGGAACGACCGTCAGCTTCCGGTGCGTGAAGACCCAGCACGGGATGTCGTAGGGCCACTTCCACTCCGACCGGATCCTTGCCCTTGAACTCGTGGTCGAGGATCCACTCGTACGTCGTCGACCCCATCGCCAGCGCGCCGACATCGGCGATGAACGTCGCCGTAGTTCCCCGGGCCGTCCTCCTCGCGCTGCGCGCGTGAACAGCCAGTCCAGCGAGTCGTTCGGGTCGGCGATGAAGCCGTCGAGCGTCGTCGCCGTGTAGTACTGCGTGAGGCTCACGCGTCCAGTTTCTCCCAGATCGAGACGTGCTGTGTCGCTCTCGCTCGTGAACGGCTCGCGCTTCCACCCGCCCCAGCGATCGCGCAGCCTCATCCCGGCGAGCTCCGCCATCAGGTCGAGCTCCGCGGGCCGCACGTACCGGAACGGAATCGATTGGCGCTCGACTCGTCCGTCCACGAGCTCGAAGTGGTGCGACGTCAGCCCTTGTCTCGCGACGTCGTACTCGTCGAAGCCCCACTTCGTCTCGCTCACGTGGAACGCGCGAATGGTCTCGCCGGGCGGGAGCCTCTGCAGCTCGGTGACCGCCGTCTCGATGACGAAGCAGCCGCCGGGCTCGAGGTGCGCGGCGACGTTCCGGAAGCACGCGACCTGTGCCGCCTGCGTCGTCAGGTTCATGATCGTGTTGAAGACCAGGTACGCGACGGAGAACGTCCCGTCCACCGTCGTCGTCGCGAAGTCGCCGATCGTGACTCCGATGTCGTCGCCGCCCGGCTTCGCCCGCAGCCTCGCGGCCATGGCGTTGGAGAGCTCGATCCCGTGCACCGGCACGCCTCGGCGCGCGAGCGGTAGCGCGATCCGACCCGTCCCGATCCCGAGCTCGAGCGCGGATCCGTCCCCGGCGAGCTCGGCGAGCAGGTCGACGATCGGGTCGACGACCGCCGGGTCGAACGTCTCGGCGGCGGACTCGTCGTACCTCGCTGCGACGCGCTCGTCGAAGTAGCCGTCTTCGTCAGGCATCTCTGGAACCTAGCGCGGCGATTACTGTCCGGACGTGGCGAGCGTCCTGGTCACCGGCATGTCGGGAACGGGGAAGTCGACGGCGCTGGTCGAGCTCGGCCGGCGCGGTTTCCGCGTCGTCGACACGGACTCGCCCGCCTGGAGCGAGTGGATCCCCGCCGCGGACGAGTGGCTCTGGCGGGAAGACCGCATGGCTGAGCTCCTGGCGTCGGACGGAGGACGACGTCCTCTACGTGTCGGGCTGCATGTCGAACCAGGGGAAGTTCTACGACCGCTTCGACGCTGTCGTCCTGCTCAGCGCACCCCTCGACGTGATCCTCGAGCGCGTGGCGAACCGGACGACGAACGACTACGGCAAGGCGCCCGGGGAGCTCGACCTGATCCGCTTCCACCTCGAAACGGTGGAGCCGCTGCTCCGAGCGACGTGCACCCACGAGCTCGATGCGAGCAAGCCGCTCGACGACGTCGTCGACGCGCTGGTCGCCATCGGCCAGAGCGCTAAGGAGTGAAGGGCGCCGGGTCTTTCGTCCGGCGCGTGCGTTCGTGCGCGTGCGCGTGCGGTCGCGACGCGAGCAGGGCGAGCAGGACGACGGCGACGAAGTTGCGGAACGTCGGCTCCGGCCAGTGAACCCGAGCTGCACCGTCGAACCAGGAGGGCTCGACGAGGAAGACCACGGCCGTGATCACGACCTTGCCGAACCAGCCGATCACGAGGAACAGCGTCGCGAGCACGATGCCCCAGAAGCCGAGCTCCGGAAGGCCCACGGCGGCCGCGAAGTCGAGCACGTTCCAGGCGAGCCAGAAGATCACCGGCCCGATCAGGAGCACGACGAGCAGCGCCACAAGCGCAACGACGATCCCGCCGGCGACCAGCGCGCCGATCCCGAGAACCCGCAGGACCGGTCTGGAGGCCGGAGCTCACACTGTCGAGTCTATGACACAAAATGTCGATCTCGGCTCGGCGCGTTCGTCGTGCTTGGTAAAGGTGAGACCAACCGAGAGGAGCGACGATGAAGTACATGATGCTGGTCTGCTGGGACGCCGAGCAGATGGACGCCCAGAACCGAGCCCGGCCCGAACGACACGCCGGACGAAAAGAGCTTCCCGTGGCTGGACGACCTCCAGGCGCGGGGGATGTGGATGACCGGAGACCAACTCGCTCCGCCGCGGCGGGCGCGAACTCGTCCGCGTGCGCGACGGGAAGAAGATCGTCACCGACGGTCCGTTCGTCGAGACCAAGGAGGCGGTCGGCGGGTTCGACATCATCGAGTGCGGCAGCCTGGAGGAGGCCGTCGAGATCGCGGCCGGGCACCCGCATCGCGCAGATGGGGGCGATCGAGGTCCGGCCGCTCTGGGGGAAGTGACGCTAGTCCGCCATGCGGAACGCGACGTTGTACTTGGCGACCGACGTGCGCTTGCCGGGAGTGTCGCCGGCCGGCATCGCGCTCAGCGTCTCGTCGCCGGTCTTGTAGTCGGCCTCGTTCTCGAAGAAGACGATCACGAGTGACTTGTCCGCCTCGGGATCGTGGAGGACGACGATCTCCTTGGCCGGCACGTTCTCCGGCCGCTCGCTCCCCTCCATCTCGCTCTGCATCTGCGCCATCCGGGCGCTGTCTACGCCATCAAAGGCCACAACTCGTGCCAGCGGCATGCCTGCCTCCTTGTCGGGTTCGCCCGACTCTACGCCTCGACGAGAAATGCTTCCAGCCGACCGGCCTCGTCCTCGGAGCTCAGCTCGCACGGAGCGAGAGAGCGCCACGAACGGCTCGAGCACGACGCGTCCGTTCTCGACGCGCCAGATGCCCGCGACGAAACCGTCGACGAGGAAGGTCTGCGCGACGTCGCCGTTCATCCCGATGACCGTCTTGCGGTGCAGCTCCGGGAGCACGCGCGTCCGGTCCGCGAACGCGAGCAGCACGCTGTCCCACTTCGGCAGGAAGCGAACGGGCGCGGGAGTCTCGGCGTCCGGAAGCGGAGCGCGCGGGACGTCGAGGAGCTCGCGGCCTTGCTCGTCGCGGAAGCGCCGCAGCGGCTCGAGCCGCGCGAGCGCGCGGTCGAGCCCAGGCATGTGCATCATGCTCCACGCGCTGATGTCCTTTCGCGATGCGGGCCCGAACGCCGCGAGGTAACGACGAAGGATCTCGGCGCGCGCCTCGGTCGGGTCGTGCGTCTCCGGCTCGTCGATCGCCACGAACCGCCCCTCCGGACGCCCGCGCCAGAGCGCCGTTTCGTGGTGGTGCAGAACGTGCGCGCGCACCCGGGCAGCGCCCCAGGCACGGCGCGCGTCGATCCCGGTGAGCCCGTGCTCGCGCTCGAGATGTTCGAGAGCGTCCGCCGTGGTCACGGGCCCCGCCGCGGCGAGCGCGCGCACGGACGGCGCGAGGAGCTTGGAAGCGGACGACTCCCACGGGAAGTTCGTCTCGCTCATCGCCGCACGGAGGAGCGCGTAGTCGCGCCGCGTGACGAGGTGCAGCGTCCCCCGCATGACGGTCGCCTTCACGACTGCCGAGCTCGCAAGCTCCCGTTCCAAGGCGTCGCGCCGGAAACTCGTCGTGCGCGTCCAGATCCCGACGTACGGGGCCGACGGCGACTGCGCCTGCATGCCGACGAGCCGCTCGATCACGGCCTTCGGCGAGAGCCGCTTCCGCTGCAGCAGCAAGCTGGCGCGCGAGCGTCGCGCGGTTCAGCTCGCGCAGCGTGAGGACGCGCTCGTCGTTCACGAGGACTCGGGCGGCCACGGAAGCCGAACCGGCAGATGCTCGCCCGGCCAGTCGGCGTAGGCCTCGTCCCCCGAGTCGGTTTCCTTCGCGGCGGACGCGCCGTGCTTCGCCGCGACGTCGCTCACGGGGTAGAGCAGCGTCTCGGTTTCGGGCCGCGAGCCGATCATGACGATCGCGCACGGCCCATCGCCGGCGCCGACGATCACGTGGCGCGTGCCGGCCGGGCAGTGGAAGTAGTCCCACTGCCGCAGCGGCCGCTCCTCCTCTTCGACGATCAGGGTGCACGCGCCCGAGAGCACGAGGAACCCCTCCTGGGCGCCCTCCGAGTGGTAGAGCGCGTTCGGCTCGCCGGGCCTGAGAACGCGAACGTTGACGCCGAAGTCGCGAAACGGCGACACCCGCGGTTCGAGCGGATACACCGCGCCGCCCTTCTCCTCGTTGCGCACGGCGAGCGCATCGCCGAGGTTGAGCACGAACCAGCCCTCCGACGTGACGTAGCGGCCGTACGGGGTCTCCTCCGAGCTTGCTTCGTTGACGGGCACTCGTTCTCCTCGGTGTCAGGGGTCTCGGTCTAGGAGGGGGACAACGCGCGCTCGAGGTCGGCCTTGTCGAACGGCCCACCGTGCGTCGCAAGCACGTGCTCGACCGGCAGGTCGAGCAGCGGGCGCAGCCCTACAGCGACCTCCTCGCGCGTCACGCCGGGGGGGAGCCACCGCTCGTTGATCTCGAGCCCCTGCCCGAAGTCGACGAGCGTGTCGCCGGAGATCACCGCACCGTGGCTCTCCAACCAGAGCACGGTGTCGTTCGTCTTGTGCCCCTGGAACACGTCGGCACCGAACGGCAGCCGCTCGCCGGCCGCGTACGGGCGTGCCTCGCCCTTGTTCTCGCGGAGCAGCCAGACCACGTCGGGACTGCCGTCGCCGGCCTGCTCGGCGGTGAGGCCGTACGTTTCCATCAGGAACTGCGCGCTGTCGGGGAGCGGCGTGTAGACCGGCGCGCCGAGCCGTTCGACCAGGCTCTCCGCATCCCGCTCATGCCACGGCGCGGTCAGCACGATCGCCGTCTCGCGCTCGGCCGCGAGGTCCGTGAGCTCGCTCGGCACGCCCAACGGATCGAAGAGCAGCAGCCGCACCCCGTCGTCGATCGCGTAGGACGACACGTTCTTGTCCCACGGCTCGGTGTCCCGCCAGCCCGGGTGCGGTGCTTGCCAGTGCCACAGGCCCGGACGCAACTCGCGCACGGCGGCGATGCTACTGAAACGCGCTCTCCC
>CAWFVN010000033.1:0-170142 GCA_963819225.1 uncultured Actinomycetes bacterium
GGGCAGCGTGAGCGTCGCCATGGCTTCAACGTAACCCGTGAGGTCGTCCATACTGTTGGGTATAATACCCAACGGTATGAGCAACCGAAGCGAACCGAAGAACCCCTTCCGCTACGGAGCGCTTGCGTTCGACGAGGCGTTCACCGACCGCGAGCGCGAGCTGCGCGAGCTCAAGTCGGACATCCGCAACGGCCAGGACGTCGTCGTCTTCGCGCCCCGCCGCTACGGCAAGTCCTCGCTCGTCCTCCGGGCGCTCCAGGACCTGAGACGCCAGGGGGTGCTGAGCGCGCAGGTCGACCTGATGACGGCGCCGACGAAGGAGAAGCTCGCCGAGAAGCTCGCGAAGGCGATCCACGAGGGGATCGCCTCCCCGCTCTACCGCGCGCGCGAGCGGGCCCTCGGCGTCTTCCGCGGCCTGCGGATCACGCCGACGGTCACGATCGACCCCGAGGACTCGTCGGTCTCGTTCGGCTTCGAGCCGGGCCGGGCGCCGGCGGACGTCGACGCGACGGTCGAGCGGCTGCTGACGCTCCCCGGCGAGCTCGCCGCCGACCGCGGACGCGTCGTCGCGCTCGTGCTCGACGAGTTCCAGGAGGTCGTCGAGATCGACCCGAACCTCCCGAAGCTGATGCGCGCGGTCTTCCAGGCGCAGCCCGAGGTGGCGCACGTCTACCTCGGCTCGAAGCGGCACATGATGCGCTCGATCTTCAACGACGAGAACGAGCCGTTCTGGCGCAGCGCGAAGCAGGTGGAGCTCGGCGTGATCCGGCCCGACCTGTTCGCGCCGTTCATCGCCGAGCGGTTCCGGTCGACCGGGAAGCGAATCGACGACGCGGCCGTCGAGACCGTGCTCGAGAAGACCGCGGGCCACCCGTACGCGACGCAGGAGCTCTGCTACTTCACCTGGGAGGCGACCGACCTGCGCTCGACGGCCACGCCGCTGCACGTGCGCGTCGGGCTCGAAGGCGTTCTGCGCTCGGAGCACGCGCACTTCTCGCTCATCTGGGAGGACGCGTCGGCCGGCCAGCGGCTCCTGCTCACCGCGCTCGCCGCTGAGCCGGGGCATCCGTACAGCGAGGACTACCGGCGGCGGCACCGCCTGCCTCCCGCGACGAACGTGCAGAAGGCGCTCGCCGCACTCCGTCGCCGCGAGCTCGTCGCGAAGCGCGAGGACGGCTCCTACGCGATCGTCGAGCCGTTCTTCGCGGAGTGGATCGAGCGAACGCTCGAGTCGGCTCCCTGATCAGAGGAGCTCGGCGATCTGCGCAGCGGCCCTCGCCGCTCCGTCCGACTCGACCGGCCGGTAGTCCGTCTCTCGGCCGATCTCCTCGGCGATCGCCTGCGCGATCACGTCGGGCGTCGCCGTCTCGTAGTCCATGCAACGCCCCGCGCCGTAGCGCTCGAGGCGATGGCGCACGTGATGGTTCTGCTCGAAGTGATGCCGAAGCGGGAAGTACAGGAAGGGTCTTCCGTTCGCCGCCAGCTCCATCGTGGTCGTCAGACCGCCCTGCACGACCGCGAGGTCGCAAGCGCGCGAGATGGCGGTAGAGGTCGTGCACGTACGCTCGGAGCTCGAGCCCGTCCACCCGCGGAAGCGACGCGAGATCGATCCGCGGGCCGGCGACGACGACCATGCGGAGCCCGGGCACGAGCCGCTTCGCCTCGGGAAACGCCGCCATGACGCGCCGCAGGAGGTCTCCGCCGACGCCGGACCCGCCCACGCGTGACGATGCAGACCTGCTCGTCGGGGCGATAGCCGAGCTCGGCCCGGAGCGCCTCGCGATCGGCGAACTCGGCGGGATCGAAGCCGGTCACATACCCGGCGAAGTCGTAGTGCTGCTCGGTCCAGTCGCGGATCAGCGGAAGCTCGCCGCCGAACGAGTCCGCAACGATGTCGTCGGGGTTGCCGACGAAGATGGCGCGGTCGCGCAGACGCGGGAAGCGGGCGATGTGCTCGATCATCTCCGCGTTGTAGTCCGCCGCGACGAATGCCTCGCGTTCGCCGCCGTCGGGCATCGGCAGCCAGCCGACGAAGTCGGTCAGCCAGACGTACGCCGCGCGCTTCTCCTCCGGGTTCTCGTGGAGGTAGTAGTCGAGCTCCCACGCCTCGTCTCCGATCCACAGGTCGTACTGCTCATCGCGCACGAGATCGTGGAAGACCATGAAGTTCGCGAGCAGGATCTCGTCCATCCGCCGGATCGCCTGGAAGCAGTGCAGGTCGTGCTCGGCCGACTCGCTCTCGATGTGGTGCGACTCGTTCGCGAGCAGGGCGCTGGCGGGGTGGATCCGCTCCCCGCGCGACTCGAGCACGGCCGTGACCGGGTGCTGCGCCAGCCAGTCGAGCTCGAGGTCGGGGTGGAGCTTTCGGAGCTCGTCCGCGATCGCGACGTCACGCCGCGCATGGCCGAGCCCGATCGGCGAGGAGATGTAGAGGGCGCGCTTGCGCCGCGACTTGCCGCGAACCCAGCGGGCGGGGCGCGGCGGGGCGATGAAATCGCGCAGAAGGAGGTTGACCTTGACCGGGTCGCGCACGTGCGGCACGTGTCCGGAACCCTCCAGCAGCGACGAGCTCGCCTCCGGTCTGCGTCGGCAAGCGCGACGCCACGCGCTCGGCCGCGGCGATCGCGTCCTCCTCGCCGTGGATGACGAGCACGGGACACCGCACGCGGCGGCAGAGGGCGCGCGACTCCTCCGTGCGGTCAGCCCCGGCCCGTGGTGAGTCGGCGACGAGCGTCTCGCCGTCCGTCTCGAGCGCCCACCCGACGGCGTCCTCGATCGGCTTCGTCGAGTGCGGCTCGGTGAACATCTGCGACATGAAGAACTCGACGAAGCCGCGGTAGTCGCGAAGCCAGTAGTGCGCGGTTGTACTTCGCCCAACCCTCGTCCGTGTCGATGCTTCTAGAATCGAAGTCGTAGACGGCGCGTTCCGGCAGAGGCTGGCCGCCGCCGGCGAAGTGCCGGCGCGATGAAGACGGCTGCGCTCGACGCGCTCCGGATGCTCGGCGGCGAGGAGCGAGCGCCGCGCTGTGCGCCGAGTGAGAAGCGCCACGAGCACAGCGCGCTTCGGTCTCCGTCGCATCCAGCACGGCGAGGGCGTCCGCCGCGAACTCGCGCTCGTCGTACGCCGCGGCCTCCTGCGGCCGGTCCGAGCGCCCGTTTCCGCGACCGATCGAAGGTCACAACGCGACAGTGGCGCGCGAGGTACGGAATCTGCATCTTCCAGTGCCGAGAGTGGATGAGTCGACCACGTCGGCAGGAGCAACACCGTCGGCTCGCCCCAGCCGTAGACCTCGTAGAAGATGCGGATGCCGTCGCGCTCGACGTAGCCCGACTCATCCGGATAGCGCGCCCGCGTCTGCTCGCGCGCGACGCTCTATCGCTTCCGTCGTCGCCATTGCTTCTCCTTCGCCTCCATCCAGCCGTCGATCCAGTCGAGGAGCTCGCGATGACCCTCCTCGACGCCCGACAGCCGCTCGAGAATGATCCCCTCGTTGAACGTGATCACGAGCGAGACGAGCGCCTCCAGCGGCATCTCGATCCCGTAACGCGTGCGCGGCTCCGCGAACGCCTCGGTGAGCACCTGCGCGCCACTCTGCGTTGACGCGGTCCACACGCCCACGGAGCTCGGGACGGTTCCAGGCGAGCGCCTGCAGCTCGAGCCAGACCTTCTCGTAGGCAACATCCTCACTCAGCAAGTAGCGCATCGCAGTGCGCCACTTCTCGATGAAGGGAACGTCGGGGTCGGCGTACATCGCCCGCTGACGCACGATCAGCCGATCGGTGAACCGCTCGAGTACCCGCACGAGCAGATTCTCGATCGAGCCGAAGTAGTAGTGGACGAGGCCGTTGTTGACACCGGCCTCCTCTGCGAGCCGGCGGGTCGTGATGCCGCCGTGCCCGACGTCAACGAGCAGCCGTTCGGCCGCGTCGAGAAGCGCCTCCTCGGCCGTCGTCCGGGCCGTGTTCGTTACCGCCACTGCCGGAGCCTGTTCAGCAGTTCGCCAAGGCGTGCGCGGGCGAGTGCGAGCGTCATGGCGCCCGCGCCGGCGCCGCTCGCCACGACCATCGTCAGGACGTCTTCGCCCATGTGGTGACCGAGGATCACGGAAAGATCTCCGTCGTGCAATCCCCGCCCTGGAGTCGCACCTCGTGCGCGCGCGCCGGCCCGCTCGGGCGATCGTGGAAGTCGACGAAGAAGTCGCGGTCGACCTCCATCCCGCCCTCGGGATCGCAGTTCACGCGGAGCAGCCACGAGCGAAGCTCAGGGTAGAACTGGTTGTCCCAGGTCGAGTAGAGCGAGTTCGTCACGTAGAGCCGGCGGCCGTCGAACGAGAGCTGCAGCATCTGTGGCCCGCCGTTCAGCTCGCGCCCGGCGTCGTTCGGGTTGCCGAGGACGCCGCCGAGCCAGAGCCGACCGGTCAACCGCGGCTTCGCCGGGTCGGAGACGTCGTACTGGCGCAGGTCGCCGTGCAGCCAGTTGGAGAGGTAGAGGAACCGGTCGTCCATCGAGACGACCAGGTCGGTGATCAGGCCCGGCACCGGGAAAGGCCATCCTTCGAGCTCCACCGGCTCGACCGCGATCACCTGCTGCGCGTCGTACGACCCGTTGGTTCGCTGGAACCGCCACATCGTGCTCGAGAGCGCCGCGCCGACGAACCCTTCGTCGGCCTCCGGATCGTGCAACCAGCGCACTTCGAGCGGCACGAGACCCGCCTCGCCGAGGTCGATCGTCTGCTCGAGCGTCCGCTCGGCGAGGTTCCAGAAGTGCAGGCGGCTTCCATACCGCCCGGCACCCACGTCGTCGAGGTCGAACCCAGGCTCGAACGCATTCGGCTCGCCGAACTCCGACGAGACCAGGACGTTCTTGCGCGGCTGGTACCAGAAGTCGTAGTTGAACGGCGGATGGCTGCCGCCGTTCTCCCAGCGACCCTTGACCTCGAAGGTCTTCGCGTCGAGAACCGCGAAGCCGCCGGCCCCTGCGCCGTCTGCATCGCCCAGCATGCTCACGACGATGTTGTCGCCCGGCATGCAATGGACCGTGTGCGGACGCGTGTAGCCGGTCTTTGCGAGGAGCTCGTCCGCCTCGATCACCTTCTCGACCCGTGGCCGGCGCGGATCGTCCGCGACGTTGACCACGTGGATCCGCGATGAACGGAAGCCGGGCAGGATGAGATGCGAGCGGTCCGGGCCGTGACAGGCCGAGCTGCAGCGGTTCCAGCCGAAGTGGTGCAGCTCGTCGCCGACGTTCGGCATCGGCGTCTCGTGCAGGATCCGCCCGTCCTCGGCGTCGACGACGGCGAGGAAATCCGGGGCCTCGACGCCCGTGCCCTCGTGGAGGCAGGCGAGGTAGAGGAACTCCTCCTGGGGCGCTTTCTGGGCCTCCTGAGGCGAGCCGTAGAACGAAGCGGGGGCGCTGTGACCGTGCATTGCTCCTCCTTTGACGAGCGCCTAAGTCAGATGTCTTAGTCATCTGACCAAATACTGAGGCTGCTGTCAAGGGCCGAGGGCGGACCCGAGCTGAACGAAGTCCTCGAAGGGCTCGTAGGCGACCCCCTTTTCCTCGAGGTAGCCGACGAGCCCGTCGCGCGCGAAGACGCGGTCGGCGGCGAGCGCAACGCACCGGTCCGAGTACCCGTCGCCGACGTAGACGACGGGCGAGCTCGGGAGGCGCGGCCCGCTTGCACGCCTCGCCGCACTCCGCGCACTGCGCGTCGTCGCGCCAGATCGGCCGCCAGTTGCCGGCGCTCGTGTCGAGCCGGTTCGCGTGCACCTCCAGCGAGACGCCCTCGCGCTCGAGCACCGGCTCGATCAGCTCGTTGAAGCCGCTCGAGAGGATCACCGGCTCGTGCTCCTCCGCGAACGCGCGGAAGCCGGGACGCACCGTGACGTGCTCGCGCACCCAGGCGATCGCGTCCTCGAGCGGCAGCGTGAGCGTTCCCATCTCGATCGCGATCACCTCGTGCAGCGACATCCCGCGCTCGAGCGCGTGCTCGGTCGCCGCGTAGATCTCGCGGTCGCCGAACTCCTCGATGATCATGTGCAGCCCGTCGACCTCGGTGACGGTGCCGTCCCAGTCCAGGACGACTCGTGGTCTTAGAAATGAGAGGTGACGCCCGCCGGGTTCTCGTCGGCGTCGGCGGGCTGGTCGGGCGAGTCGTACCAGGAGTACGCGTACTTCCCGTCGTCGAGACCCTTCGCGAGCTTCGTCAGCTTCAACGGGTGGAACGTGTCGCACATGACGGCGAGCTCGTGCGTCTCCGTCATCCCGATCGACTTCTCCGCCAGACCCGGCTGCGGGCCGTGCGGCAGGCCCGACGGGTGCAGCGTGATCGAGCCGATCTCGATCCCCTTGCGCGACGAGAAGTTCCCGTCGACGTAATAGATCATCTCCTCGCTCTGGAGATTCGAGTGGTGGTACGGGATCGGCAGCGCCATCGGGTCGAAGTCGAGCTTGCGCGGGCAGAACGAGCAGATCACGAAGTTCCGGCCCTGGAACGTCTGGTGCGACGGCGGCGGCATGTGGATGCGCCCGGTGATCGGCTCGAAGTCGCGGATGTTGAACGTCCACGGGTAGAGGTAGCCGTCCCAGCCGACGACGTCGAACGGGTGGTAGTCGACGACGTAGTCCTGGAACCCGTCGCGCACGCGCACCTTGACGAGGAACTCGCCCTTCTCGCGGATCGTCTTCAGCTCGGTCGGCGCGTGGATGTCGCGGTGGTAGTACGGCGCGTGCTCCATCAGCTGGCCGTAGTTGTTGCGGTAGCGCTTCGGGATCTCGATCAGGCCCGGCGTCTCGAAGAGCAGGTGGCGCTCGGGCAGTGAGTCGGGCGCGAACCGGTACGTCGTGCCGCGCGGGATCACGATGTAGTCGCCCTGCGCGTACGTCAGGTCGCCGAACGTCGTCTCGAGCGTGCCTCCGCCCTCGTGCACGAAGTACACCTCGTCGCCCTCGCCGTTGCGGAAGAAGTAGTCCATGCGCTCGGTCGGGCGCACGAGCGAGATCTCGACGTCGTTGTTCCACATCAGCAGCTTGCGGCCGCTGACCGGGTCGCCCTCGGGCTTCGTGTCCCACGTCGTGAAGTGCCGGTGCGCATGCGCGTCCGGGACCCACTCTTCGCGCTTGATCGGCTTGAAGTCGCCGAGCTTCTGCACGCGACACGGCGACGTCAGGTGGTAGAGGATCGACTCGTTCCCCGAGAAGCCCTCGAGGCCCATGACCTCTTCGGTCAGCAGCGTGCCGTTGTCGCGGAACTGCACGTGACGCTTCCGCGGGACGTCGCCGAGGCGCTGGTAGAACGGCATGGCGGCAGGTTACCCCGTGGCGAGCGCGGCCAGACGCGTCCCGACCGCAGGGGCGAACTTGAAGCCGTGGCCCGAGCACGCCGACCCCACGACGATCCGCCCGTGGCGCTCCAGGACGAACGAGCGGTCGGGCGTCGAGGTGTAGAGGCACGTCTCGACCGCGACGGGCGGGCCGGCCTCCGGGAAGCGCTCGCGCACCCACTCGACGGTCGCGTCGACGAGCGCGGGGTCGGGCTCGCCGGCCTCGTCGGGGTCCGCGGCCGGGCCGGCGATGTGCGCGCCCGCCTTCAGCCCGTGCAGCGGGTCACGCAGCGAGTACATCCCCTCGCCGGGGCCGCGCCCGTACTCGATCACCGACGGGACGGCGCGTTCGAGCGCGAAGTAGACGACCGTCTCGCGCGTGACCGTCACGTCGAGCGCGATGCCCTCGGCCTCGAGCAGCGGCTTCGCCCAGCCACCCGCCGTGACGACGACGGCGTCGGCGTCGAGCGCGGCGAGCGACTCGACCTTCGCGCGCTCGTCGAGCGTCGCTCCGTGGCGCCGCGCGACGGTCGCGAAGGCGCGTCGCGCACGGTCGGCCAGCGAGATCCCCGCCTCCGGCTGCAGCAACCCACGCCCGTCTGCGCGAATGCCGAAGCGCAGCGCGGCCGCGTCGGGGTCCACCGACTCCCACGCCACGCCGCACGCGTCCAGCGCGGCCTCGGACGTCTCGCCGAGCTCGAGCAGGCCCGTGTACTCGATCAGCCGCTCGCCGGTCTCCTCTTCGAGCGCGCGCCAGCCCTGGTGAGCCTCCTTCGCGAGCTCGACCCACTGCGGCTCGGGATACGAGAGCCGGAAGATGCGAGACCGACCGTGGCTCGAGCCACTCTTGTGGTCGAGCTCGTACTGCTCGTGGACGACGACCTCGTGACCGTCGCGCGCGAGCGTCGCCGCGGCCGCGAGCCCGTTGATCCCAGCGCCGACGACGACGACGCGCACGTCGGTCATTCTCGCTTAGCGGATCGGCCAGGCGATCTCCAACTGCGCCTCGGGGCCGGTGGCCGGCCCGACGTAGATCTCGCGCGGTGAGCCGTCGAGCTCGCGGCCGTGCTCAGCTGCCCAGCGCACGACGGCGTCGTAGGCGCCGAGGATCTCCGGGAACTGCGCGTCGGCGCCCGAGGCAACCGTGTACGCCACCTCGACCGCAGGCAGTGTCTTGTCCCCGTCCTCCACCGGGAGACAGACCTCGACCGGGCCGTCCGACTCTTCGTTCACCTCGCCGTGGTAGAGCGTGAACGGCGCGCCGGCTGCGTCATGCTCGTGACGCAGCTCACTGATCGAGCTCTCGATGAACGGATCGAGCTCCGCGACACGGACGCGCTTCGTCCGGCTGGCGAACCGCAGCTCGTCGATCTGCTTCGTCTGCACGTCGAACATCGGTGTCTCCTTCAGTCGTTTTCGCAGGTAGCGGAGGATCCGGCGCCGGTCGACGAGCTCGTCCGCAAGTGACCGCTCGTACGTCTCGAGCACGACGTCGCTCGGAGCGGCGAGGAACGCGCGGATCTCGGCGAGCGGCATCCCGCATGCCCTCAGCAACCTGATCGTGGTTGCTGTCGGGAGCTGCTCGGCGCGGTAGTAGCGGTAGCCCGAGTCCGGATCGACCCGTGCCGGCCGCAGCAGTCCGTTCTCGTCGTACAGGCGCAGCGCCTTCGGCGAGAGCCGCGAGGCCGTCGCGAACTGGCCGATCGAGATCAGGTCCTCCACACGTCAGAGCTTGATCGTTTCCCCAGGGGCAGAGTCAAGCAAATGCGAAGGGCGGGCCGTGAGGCCCGCCCTTCGTGTGGGGGTGAAGTGATCGCCCTCGGGCGATTACTTCTTGCCGCCGCCCTTTTGGTGACCGCTGTTGCCACTGCCGTTTCCGTTGCCCTGGCCCTTGTTGCCGTTCCCGCGGGCATTGGAGCTCTGTGAACTCTTGGGCTTCTTCTTCTTGACCTTCGCCTTCGGCGCCGGCGCGGGAGCCGACGTGGTCGGCGCGGCAGCCGTGGTCGTCGAAGCCGTGGTGGTTCCGGTCGACGCGCAGGCACCTTCGGTATCGCCGTGAGCCATGTGCGCAGGAAGCGCGCTCTTGCTCACTTCGATCTCGTGCCCGCCCCGCTTGTCGGGCTTGTGACAGAGCACGACCTTGTGCTCCTTCGTCGCACCCGTCTCGGTCGTCGAGGTCGTCGCGGACCGTCGTCGTGCCCGTCGTCGTCGTTCCGGTCGTGGTCGTTCCCGTGGTGTACCGGTCGTCGTCATGCCGGTTGTCGTCGTACCGGTCGTTCCCGTCGTGGTCGAACCGGTCGACGTCGTTGTCGTCCCCCCGGTCGTCGTCGTCGCGGCTGACGTCGTCTGCTCTGCGGCGGCGAGGACCGGCAGCTTCGGGACGCTGCTCGCGGCGAGGGCGCCACCGGCGAAGAGCGCGGCCAGCCCGAGCGCTACCAGGATCCGTGTCATACCAAGGAGATGCCCGAGACGCTCGAGACTTGCGGTCTGTCCCTCGGACGAGGGACTGGCTAGGCCACGGTGTTGCGCAGAACGCCGATTCCCTCGACTTCGAGCTCCACGACGTCGCCCCGCTGGAGCCAGCGGCCGTCCCCGAGCTCGAGGATGCAGCCGGTGCCGACCGTGCCCGAGCCGATCACGTCGCCGGGGCAGAGGCTGCGTGTTCCGCGCCGCCTGCTCGACCAGGCGCTCCCACGGCCAGTGCAGGTCGCGCAGGTTCCCGCGCGAGCGCTCCTCGCCGTTCACGCGCGCGATCATCTCGCCCTCGCTGCCGTCGAACTCGTCGGGCGTGACGACGATCGGGCCGAGGCTCGTCGCGAAGTCCTTGCCCTTCGCCGGGCCGAGCCCGACCTTCATCTCGAGCCGCTGCAGGTCGCGCGCCGACCAGTCGTTCAGGACCGTGAAGCCGCCGACCTGCCCCTCCGCGCCGATGATCGCGGCGACCTCGAGCTCGTAGTCGAGCTCCTGCGTGCCTTCGGGGTACGGGACGTCGTCCTCGGGGCCGTAGATCGCGGCCGGGTTCGAGAAGTAGAAGACGGGCACCTCGTACCACTCGGGCGGCACCTCGAGGCCGCGGCCGGCGCGCGCAGTCTTGACGTGCTGCTCGAACGCGTAGAAGTCGCGCACCGACGGCGGGTGCAGGACCGGCGGGCGCAGGTCGACCTCGTCGAGGCGGAACTCCGCGTGCTCGCGCGCGGTGCCGCCGCCGGTGAAGAACGACTGCAGCGTCTGCGCCGCGAGCTGGATCACGCGGTCGCCCTCGATCCGGCCCGGCCAACCGCGCTGGAGGTGCTTCCCCTTCGGGCTGAACATGCAGAGCTTCAGGTCAGGGCTCCGTGTGGACGATGATCTCGCCGATCTCCGGCTGCTCGCGCCGGATTCGCTCCTCGACGCGACTCGCCTGCGCGTGCGCTTCGGCGAGCGGCGTCGAGCCGTCCACGTTGAGCGTCAGGTGAGCGACGACGCCGTCGGGGCTCGTCAGGAAGCGCAGCTCGCGGGGCGGCCGTCCGGTCTCCGCGAGGACGAGGCGCTCGATCGCGGCGCGGTCGCGCTCGATCTCCGAGCTCTCCGCCGCCTCGGCCAGCGGCTCCAGGTGCGTGTGCACGTGAGCGGCTTCCGGAACGGCCGCGCGGATCGAGCGCTCGACGAGCTCCGCCAGCTCGTGCGCGTCCTCCAGCGGGAGGTCGCCGGGGAGCTTGAGGTGGAGCGAGATCTGCAGCTCCGGCCCGACCTGCAGCACCGTCACGTTGTGCACCTCGCGCACTCCCGGAACCGCGAGCGCGGCTGCGTGGGCGCGATCTCTCACCTCTTGCTCGTCTCCCGGCTCGACGTGCACGACGACGTCGCTCATCGGCAGGGCCTCCCGCACGGCGTTCTCGACGTCGTCCGCCGCCGCGTGACCCTGTCCGACCGCCGCTCCGGCGGGAACGCCGATCACGACGTCGGCGAACTGCCGGCCGCCCGCCTGCCGCATGCGCAGCCGGCGCAGCTCGACGCCCTCGACGCTGTCGATCGCAGCGCGAGCCGCGTCCTCGACGTCGTCCGGCACGCTGTCCATCAGCACGTCGACGTTGCGCCGCACGAGACGCACGGCCGCTGCGATCACGAGCAGCGCGACGAAGAGCGCTGCAACCGCGTCGGCCTCGGGGTGGCCGGCGTTGGCGAAGAGGAGCCCGATGAGCACGGCGGCCGAGCCGGCGAGATCGCTCCCGAAGTGCAGCGCGTTCGACTCGAGCGCAGCGCTGTCGTACTGCCGGGCTGCGCGAAATGAGAGTGTCGTGCGACTCGCGTCGACGACGATCACGACGAGCACGACCGCGAACGCCCACCAGGCGATCTCGAGCTCGGGAGGATCGGCGAAGCGGAGGACGGCCGCGATCCCGACGCCGACGCTGAGCAGCGCGAGGATCGACGCCTCGGCCAGCGCGGCGAGGTGCTCGGCCTTGCCGTGGCCGTAGGCGTGGTGCCGGTCGGCCGGGCGGACCGCGATCCCGACGGCGAAGAACGTCAGGAGCGCCGCGACGAGGTCGGTGCCGGAGTGCAGCGCCTCGGAGAGGAGCCCGAGGCTCCCGGTCGCGACTCCGGTCACGAGCTTCAGGACGAGCAGGCCCGCGGCGGCGAGCACGGACACGAACGCGACTCGGCGTTGTGGCGTCACGGCCGGAAGCATCCCAGAACGAGAAGCGCCCGCCGTAGGGCGGGCGCTTCTCCGGAACGTGTTCGTGTCGTTCAGACGGTCGCGATGTCGCCGCTGAACTCCTCCTTGAGCATCGTGCCGGCGCCCTTGCCCTTGTCCTGCCAGTGGCGGTAGCGAAGCGGCGTATTCGACTTCGCCGGTGCCGTGTAGTTGAAGTTGAACTTGCAGTCCGTGCTGTTCGTGAAGCACGAGAACTGCGGCGCCTGCACCGAAGAAGGTGGTGATGAAGACGTCGGTGAAGCCGCAGTCGGGTCCCGTGCAGGTGGCGTTCGGGTTGAACGTCCCACCGGTCACCGTGCCGCGGATGTAGCCGACGAGCTTCCCCTTGACGCCGGGCACGACCGTCAGGCCGTGGTTCCCGGTCGTGTCGCACGAGCCCGGGCTCGCGCCGCCGATCGTCGTGAACGCGCCCCTGTCGCGACGGGTCAACGTGTAGGAGCCGTCCTTGTTCTTCTTGACCTGGAACGTGCGCCGGACGACGTCGTTCGCCCACGGCTGGCCGCACGATCCGTTGTCGGTCGTCGTGACGGTGAAGGTGTACTTCCCGTGCTTCTTGGCTTTCTTCTCCTTGCCCGGATCGGCGAAGCCGGTCGCGGTCAACGAGAGCGCTGCCACGGCTGTGACAGCAATTGTCAGGAGCTTGCGCATGTTGGGTCGGTCCCCCTTGGGATGTGTGTCGCTACCAAGAGAGATACCCGGAAAGAGCGAAACTTTCGCCGCCCTTCCGAAACGCTTACACGAGGCCTAGCTAGAGGTTGCCGCGGAGCGCCTGCTCGCGCTCGATGGCCTCGAAGAGCGCCTTGAAGTTGCCGTCGCCGAAGCCCCGCGCGCCGTGGCGCTCGATCACCTCGAAGAAGAGCGTCGGCCGGTCCTGCGCGGTCTTCGTGAAGATCTGCAGCAGGTAGCCGTCGTCGTCACGGTCGGCGAGGATCTTCAGCCGCCGCAGGTCCTCCCACGACTCGTCGATCTCGCCGACGCGGTCGCCGACGTCCTCGTAGTAGGCCTCGGGCGTCACGAGGAACAGGACGCCACGCTCCTTCAGCGAGTCGACCGTCTCGACGATGTTCGACGACGCCATCGCGACGTGCTGCGAGCCCGGCCCGTGGTTGAACTCGAGGTACTCCTCGATCTGGCTCTTGCGCTTCCCCTCGGCGGGCTCGTTGATCGGGAACTTGATCTTGCCCTCGCCGTCCGTCATCACCTTCGACATCAGCGCGGAGTACTCGGTCGAGATCGCCTCGTCGGTGAAGTGGATCATCTCGGTCATCCCGAAGACGCGCTCGTAGAACTCGACCCAGTGCTGCATGCGACCGAGCTCGACGTTGCCGACGACGTGGTCGATGTGCTGGAGCCCCACGCCTGGGTCGCTCCCGTTCGTCGACTCCTGCGCGACGTAGCCGGGCAGGTAGCGCCTTCGTAGCCGGCGCGGTTGACGAACGTGTGGACGACGTCGCCGTAGGTCGCGATCGACGAGAGCTCGACCTTGCCGAACTCGTCCTCGACCCAGCGCGGCTCGGCCACGCCCCGCGCGCCGCGCTGCACGGCCTCGCGGTACGCGTTCGTCGCATCGGGCACGCGCAGCGAGATGTCCTTGACCCCGTCGCCGTGCATGAGGGCGAACTCGCAGATCGGCGAGTCGCGGCGGAGGCCGCTGGTGACGACGAGGCGGATCTCCCCCTGCTCGAGGACGTACGAGGCCCGGTCGCGCACGCCCGTCTCCGGGCCTGCGTAGGCGGTGCACCGGAACCCGAACGCGTGCTCGTAGAAGTACGCCGCCTGCTTGGCGTTGCCGACCCAGAGCTCGACGTGGTCCCAGCCGTCGAGGGGCATGAAGTCGCTGCTCACGGGCTGATCTTACTCGGCCGCCGGAATGGCCGGACGCCGCCGGCTCAACGCGATCCCCGCAGCGATCGCGAGGCCGCCGACGGCCTGGAGCGCGGTCATCTCCTCGGAGAGGATGAGCAGCGCGAACAGGGCGCCGAGGAACGGCTGCAGGTTCGCGTAGAGGGACGCGCGCGACGGCCCGACGCGGTCGATCGCCGTGAACCAGAGCACGTTCGTGATCACGAGCGGGCCGATGATCGAGACCACGAGGATGCCCCACACGAGCGGCTCGAGGTCCCAGTCCTGCGTGGCGAGCTGCGGGGCGGCCGTCGGGAGGATCAGCGCTGCGCCCATCAGCAGCGCCGAGGGCCGAGATGCGAAACGGCGAGTAGCGCCGCATGAGCGGCGCGATCGCGACGGAGTAGACCGCCCACGTCGCCGAGCCGAGGAGCGCGAGGAGGATCCCCTTCGGGCTGCCCGCCACCTCCCCATGCGCGCCGAGCGCGACGAGCGCGACGCCCAGGAAGCTGACGGCGGCCGCTGCGACGAAGCGCTTCGAGAGCAGCTCGACGCCCGTCACCCTCGCGATCAGCATCGTGAAGATCGGCAGCGTCCCGAAGACGAGCGCGGCCGTGCTCGCGGTCGTGTACTTGAGCGAGTAGACGAAGCCGAGCTGGTTCAGCCAGATGCCGACCACCGCCGCGCCGAACAGGAACACGCAGGTCTCGGCGGCTCATGCGCAGCGAGCGCTCGAGCGCCAGCGTGATCGCGCAGAAGAGCAGCGCGGCGGTCGTGAACCTGACGGCGGAGTACGCGAGCGGCTGGAAGCCGTGGTCGAGCACGTACTTCGTCAGCGTGAAGTTGATGCTCCAGATGACGATGGTGATGACGAGCCCGACCTCGGCTGCGGAGAGACGGCGCACGGCGGCGGACGGTAGCGATACCCTTCCGGCGTGGCCGAGGTCACCCGCGACGACATCGACGCGCTCGTCGGACCGGCGACGCCGCACTTCGCGTATCAGCTCGGGCTCGCATCGAAGAGCTCGTGCATGACCTCCCCGCCGACCACGAGGTCCGCCGTTATGCGGAGGAGAAGTGTCGCCGCTGAACTCCTCCTTGAGCATCGTGCCGGCGCCCTTGCCCTTGTCCTGCCAGTGGCGATAGCGAAGCTTCGGATTCGACTTCGCCGTTCGCCGTGTAGTTGAAGTTGAACTGGCAGTCCGTGCTGTTCGTGAAGCACGAGAACTGGGCGCCTGCACCGAAGAACGTGGTGATGAAGACGTCGGTGAAGCCGCAGTCCGGCCCCGTGCAGGTGGCGTTCGGGTTGAACGTCCCGCCGGTCACCGTGCCGCGGATGTAGCCGACCAGCTTGCCCTTGACGCCGGCCACGACTGTCGCGCCGTGCTTCCCGGTCGTGTCGCACGAGCCCGGGCTCGCGCCGCCGATCGTCGTGAACGCGCCCCTGTCGCGACGGGTCAACGTGTAGGAGCCGTCCTTGTTCTTCTTGACCTGGAACGTGCGCCGGACGACGTCGTTCGCCCACGGCTGGCCGCACGACCCGTTGTCGGTCGTCGTGACGGTGAAGGTGTACTTCCCGTTCTTCTTGGCTTTCTTCTCCTTGCCCGGATCGGCGAAGCCGGTCGCGGTCAACGAGAGCGCTGCCACGGCTGTGACAGCAATTGTCAGGAGCTTGCGCATGTTGGGTCGGTCCCCCTTGGGATGTGTGTCGCTACCAAGAGAGATACCCGGAAAGAGCGAAACTTTCGCCGCCCTTCCGAAACGCTTACACGAGGCCTAGAGGTTGCCGCGGAGCGCCTGCTCGCGCTCGATGGCCTCGAAGAGCGCCTTGAAGTTGCCGTCGCCGAAGCCACGCGCGCCGTGGCGCTCGATCACCTCGAAGAAGAGCGTCGGCCGGTCCTGCGCGGTCTTCGTGAAGATCTGCAGCAGGTAGCCGTCGTCGTCACGGTCGGCGAGGATCTTCAGCCGCCGCAGATCCTCCCACGACTCGTCGATCTCGCCGACGCGGTCGCCGACGTCCTCGTAGTAGGCCTCGGGCGTCACGAGGAACAGCACGCCACGCTCCTTCAGCGAGTCGACCGTCTCGACGATGTTCGACGACGCCATCGCGACGTGCTGCGAGCCCGGCCCGTGGTTGAACTCGAGGTACTCCTCGATCTGACTCTTCCGCTTCCCCTCGGCGGGCTCGTTGATCGGGAACTTGATCTTGCCCTCGCCGTCCGTCATCACCTTCGACATCAGCGCGGAGTACTCGGTCGAGATCGCCTCGTCGGTGAAGTGGATCATCTCGGTCATCCCGAAGACGCGCTCGTAGTACTCGACCCAGTGCTGCATGCGGCCGAGCTCGACGTTGCCGACGACGTGGTCGATGTGCTGGAGCCCCACGCCGGGGTCGCTCCCGTTCGTCGACTCCTGCGCGACGTAGCCGGGCAGGTACGCACCTTCGTAGCCGGCGCGGTTGACGAACGTGTGGACGACGTCGCCGTACGTCGCGATCGACGAGAGCTCGACCTTGCCGAACTCGTCCTCGACCCAGTGCGGCTCGGCGACGCCGCGCGCGCCGCGCTGCACGGCCTCGCGGTACGCGTTCGTCGCGTCCGGCACGCGCAGCGAGATGTCCTTCACGCCGTC
Organism: uncultured Actinomycetes bacterium; assembly: GCA_963819225.1. GTDB lineage: Bacteria > Actinomycetota > Thermoleophilia > Gaiellales > Gaiellaceae > JACCTU01. The sequence continues at coordinate 16,493 of CAWFVN010000033.1, forward strand.
GCCGTGCATGAGGGCGAACTCGCAGATCGGCGAGTCGCGGCGAAGACCGCTGGTGAACACGAGGCGGATCTCGCCCTGCTCGAGGACGTAGGAGGCCCGGTCGCGCACGCCCGTCTCCGGGCCCGCGTACGCGGCGCAGCGGAACCCGAACGCGTGCTCGTAGAAGTAGGCGGCCTGCTTGGCGTTGCCGACCCAGAGCTCGACGTGGTCCCAGCCGTCGAGGGGCATGAAGTCGCTGCTCACGGGCTGATCTTACTCGGCCGCCGGAATGGTCGGACGCCGTCGGCTCAACGCGATCCCGGCTGCGATCGCGAGCCCGCCGACGACCTGGAGCGCGGTCATCTCCTCGGAGAGGATCAGCAGCGCGAAGAGGGCCCCGAGAAACGGCTGCAGGTTCGCGTACAGGGACGCGCGCGACGGCCCGACGCGGTCGATCGCGGTGAACCAGAGCACGTTCGTGATCACGAGCGGGCCGATGATCGAGACCACGAGGATGCCCCACACGAGCGGCGCGAGGTCCCAGTCCTGCGAGGCGAGCTGCGGGGCGGCCGTCGGGAGGATCAGCGCGGCACCCATCAGCAGCGCCAGGGCCGAGATGCGAAACGGCGAGTAGCGTCCGCATGAGGGGCGCGATCGCGACGGAGTACACCGCCCAGGTCGCCGAGCCGAGCAGTGCGAGGAGGATCCCCTTCGGGCTGCCCGCCACTTCCCCGTGCGCGCCGAGCGCGACGAGCGCGACTCCCAGGAAGCTGACGGCGGCCGCCGCGACGAAGCGCTTCGAGAGCAGCTCGACGCCGGTCAGCCTCGCGATCAGCATGGTGAAGATCGGCAGCGTCCCGAAGACGAGCGCGGCCGTGCTCGCGGTCGTGTACTGGAGCGAGTAGACGAAGCCGAGCTGGTTCAGCCAGATGCCGACCACGGCCGCGCCGAACAGGAACACGCAGGTCTCGGCGGCTCATGCGCAGCGAGCGCTCGAGCGCCAGCGTGATCGCCGAGAAGAGCAGTGCTGCGGTCGTGAACCTGACGGCGGAGTACGCGAGCGGCTGGAAGCCGTGGTCGAGCACGTACTTCGTCAGCGTGAAGTTGATGCTCCAGATCACGATGGTGATGACGAGCCCGACCTCGGCTGCTGTCAGACGGCGCACGGCGGCGGACGGTAGCGATACGCTTGGGGCGTGGCCGAGGTCACTCGCGACGACATCGACGCGCTCGTCGGACCGGCGACGCCGCACTTCGCGTATCAGCTCCGTGCTCGAATCGAAGCGCTCGTGAAGGACCTCCCCGCCGACCACGAGGTCCGCCGCTACGCCGAGGAGCAGATGGAGCTGCTCGACCGACTCGGCCACGCGTCCTCGCGCGCCGAGGACGGCCCCGTCGAGCCCCGGACGAGGCCCGGGTGGGAGACGATCCCGAGCGCGGCTCCGGCGTCCGCACCCCTGCCTCGGCGCGACTGATCGACTCGGTTCTCGTCACCGGCGGCTCGCGCGGGATCGGCAGGGCGATCGCGCTCCGGTTCGCTGCGCGCGGCGCGAAGCGCATCGCGATCGGCTACCTGCGGAACGACCGCGCAGCCGAGGAGACCGCGGAGGAATTGCGCGCGGCCGGCGCGGAGCCGATGCTCGTCCGCGGCAACGTCACGTCGGAGCGTGTGCTCGAACAGGTCGAGGCACTCGGCCCGCTCGACGTGCTCGTCCACAACGCGGCGACAGGCGTGATCCGCCCCGCGCTCGAGACGGAGCCGAAGCACTGGGAGTGGACGCTGACCGCGAACGCGCGCGCGCTGCTCGACCTCGCCCGCGTGACGGTCCCGCAGATGCAGGCGGGGTCCTCGATCGTCGGCATCTCTTCACTCGGCGCGCAGCGCGTGCTCGAGAACTACGCGCTCGTCGGGACGTCGAAGGCAGCGCTCGAGTCGCTCGTCCGCTACCTCGCCGTCGAGCTCGCGCCGAGCGGGATCCGCGTCAACGGCGTGTCCGCCGGCGTCGTCGAGACCGACGCGCTCAAGCACTTTCCGAACCGCGAGGAGATGATCGAGCACAGCACGAAGCGGACTCCGGTCGGCCGCCTCGTCGAGCCGGAGGACGTCGCCGACGCGGTCGAGTTCCTCTGCTCGCCCGCCGCGAAGATGGTCTGCGGGCAGACGCTGATCGTGGACGGCGGCTTCTCCCTCCTCGCCTAGCCTCGGCCTTGCCGGTGCCAGGCACGCGGTCCCGCCCAGACAACGCGCCGCATCTCCAGTCGCGCCGCAGCCTGTCCGTGCCGGCACCACAGGCCGAAAAGCGCGCTATCGTCGGCGCGTGGAGCCCACCGACGAGAACCGCAGCGCGTTCGACGCCGCGCACCGGCGCCTGGAGCGCCACGAGGCGGCGCTGCCGGCGCTCGTGCGCGAGTCGCTCGCGGATCTCGAAGGCAAGCGCGTCCTGCATCTCGGCGCAGGCACCGGCGCCGCGACCGTCGAGTTCGTCGAGCTCGGCGCAACCGTCACCGGCGTCGACCCGTCGGACGGCGCGCTCGCCGTCGCGCGCGAGCGCGGCCCCGCGGTGCTCTGGATCCACAGCGAGCTCGACTCGCTCCCCGCCGAGCTCCTGCGCGGCCGCTTCGACCTCGTCTACGCAGGCCCCGAGACGACGCAGAGCACACGGGATCTCGACCACTTCGCTTCCACGGTCACCTCGGCGCTCCGGCCCGGGCGGCGATCTCCTGCTCTTCGACGAGCACCCGGCCGCGCTCTGCATCGACGGGCTGATGCACTGGCGCGAGGACTACTTCGCGCAGGGCTTCCGCCGGCTCGGTCAGCTCGTCGGCGCACTCGGGCGCCACAACCTCGTCGTGCGCGCGCTCGAGGAGTTCCCGGCCGGGCCGGGCTCGTTTCACGACGCGCGCGTGCCCGAGAGCTTCCTGCTGCACGCGCGCAAGGCGCGCTAGGCCTCAGCCGCCGTTGCGGGAGAGCAGGCGCCCGACGGTGTCGGTCGCGACGTATCCCGCGATGCGCGGGTTCTCCTGCAGCCGCCGCAGCGAGTACTCGTACCACTGCCGCCCGAACGGCACGTAGATGCGGAGACGCTCGCCTTCCTGCACGAGCTCCTGCCCGAGCGACGCGCGCACGCCGAGCAGCATCTGGAACTCGTACCGCTCCTCTGCGATCCGCTTCCCCTCGGAGATCAGGAACTCGTCGTGCGTCGCGATCCCGACGTACGACGCCGTCTCGACGAGCGCCTCGAGACTCCGGACGTAGCTCTCCCGAATCTCCTCGAACTCCGTGAACGCGATCTCCTCGGGCTCGAGGTAGATGCCCTTGCAGATCCGGACGTTCGGCTGCAGGTCGGCGAGCGCTGCGATGTCGTCGAGCGTGCGGCGCAGCCGGGCCTGGAGCACGACGCCCACGTTGTCGAGCCCGGCTTCCCGCAGCTCGCGGTACATGCGGAGGGTGTCGTCCGTCGTCGTCGAGTCCTCCATGTCGATGCGAACGAAGTTGCCGGTCTCCGCGGCATGTCGCACGAGCGCCTCCACGTTCGCGCTGCCGACGTCGTAGCCGAGCTTCAGGCCGACAGCCGTCGGCTTGACGCTCACGTTCGCGTCGAGGCCGTGCTCGCCGATCGCGTCGAGCGTGTCGTGGTAGGCGTCGACGATCTCCTGCGCCTCCTCGGCGTTGTGGATCTCCTCGCCGAGGACGTCGATCGTCGCGGTCATCCCGTCCTCGTTCAGCTGCGCGACGGTCGCGACGGCGTCGTCGATCTCCTCGCCGGCGATGTAGCGATCGGCGATCCGCCGGACGATCGGACGCGGAACCGCCGGCAGCAGGTGAACGAGCGCGCGGTCGAGAAGGGCCAAGCCGCGGCGATTCTAGAGACGCCTAGGGCTTGCGGGGAGGCAGGAAGATGAAGCCGCCCGAAAGCGTGTCCGCTTCCTTCTTCCGCAGCGCCACGCAGTTGACGGTGCGCGACCGCACCTCGCGGGTCACGCCGCGCAGGGCCGCGTAGGCGGGCTTCTTCGAGCCGTCCGCCCAGAGCACGCCCGACTGCCACCCGGCACAGCCGCTTCTCGTCGGTCAAGAGGAAGTTGAAGAACGAGGCGACGTAGGGCTGGCAGTACGCGAAGCGCACCGCGTCCACGAGCTGCTCCGCGTGGAGCGCTTCCGACCCGACGGTGCGGGCGCGCTCGACGCCGTTGTAGAGCGATCGCTTCGTCGCGTCGATCGTCGTCTCGAACCCGTCTTCGAGGTAGTAGATGCGAGCGCCGCTGCCGATCGTCGGCTGGTCGGTGCCTGCGAATGCCTCGGCGTAGGCCAGCACGAGCTTGTCGTAGTCGCCCTGCCCGATCGACCCGGTGTTCGGGTGTCTCGCGAAGGGGCTCTCGAGCGAGAAGTCGCCGTAGGGATGGTGACCGACGTTGTCGAACAACGGCCGTTGGCGACCCATCGCCCGATACGCCTCGCCGAGCTTCCGCACGAACAGCCCCGGCGAGTGGCTCGCGTTCGAGACCGCGTACGGGTTGTCGTTCCCGCGAGGCGACGTGTCGGTCATCAGGTTCACGCGGGGACGTGCGGGCTTCAGCGTGTCGTAGCAGCGCGCGAGCAACAGGGCGTACTCGCCCGGCGCGACGCTCTCGCCGTTCGCGAACTGCGGCTGCCAGAAGTCGTTGGAGTTGACCTCGTTCCAGATCGTGACGTCGTTGATCAGCGGATACCGCGTCAGCGCGTCACGCACGTACGAGCAGAACTGTCCGCGCTCGGCGTCGGTCTTCGGCGCCTCGCGTGCGAGCCCGGCGACGGTCAGGACGATCCGCATCGGGAACGTCGCGCCGACGACGCGGTTCATCGTCACCGTGTCGGCGCGGGTCAGCTTCGAGCTACCGCGGCGCCACGTGAGCGGGACGCGAAGCGCCCCGATCCCCAGGTCGCGAAGCGCGGCCGTGGCCGGCTTCGGGTGGGCCGTCCACTTGATCTGGTCGTCGACGATCCCGACGAGCAGGTTGGAGTCCGCCTGCGCAGCCGGAGCGAACGCAAGCGCGAGCAGGAACGTGCCGAGGAGGCGCCGCACGCCCTCTCTATCGGCAGGTCAGCCCTCGCGCATGAACCCCTGGCGCGCGGCGCTGACGAGCGCCACGGCCTCGGGGAAGAGCACCCGCATCGCGTCCCGGAGCGCCATCGCCTGCTCCTCGGCCGCGCCCTGGGGATTCATCTGCGAGAGCGCCGCACCGGTCAGCTCGACCGCCGTGTTGAGGGTCAGCGTGGCGAACTGCTCGCGCTGCGCCTCGTGCACGGTCTCGGCCTGCTTCTCGGCGAACTCGCGCAGCCCCCGCAGGAGCTCCTCGGGGTCGCCCCCGAACGGAAATCCAAAGCCACCTTCCATGGAGTCACTCTAGCGGCAGCTTGTACGCCCGTCTCGACCTCGAGCGCGAGCTCGTCGACCGCCACGCGCGCCTGCTGCATCGCGGCCGCGAACGGCGACGTCGCGGTCTCCCCCAGCGCGCGCTCCAGCCGAAGCGTCGCTGCACCCACCGCGTCCAGGTGCGCCGGCGTGGCGACCCGCGGCGGCGAGCCGACGACCGACTCGAGCGCGAGCGCGGCCTCTTCGGCCTCGCCGATCCCGTCGACGTGCTCGGTCAGCCGAAGCGAGACGAGGCGGGAACGGAGGTCGGAGAGGTCACCGCCGCCCGCGTTCTCGTCGGCGAGCTCGCAGAGGGCCGCGATCGAGACCGCGTCGCGCACACGCGCGCGACTGAGCAGCGGCGCGCCGTCCCGGTCCAACGCGAGCCAGGAGCGATCGTCTCCGCGCTCGAACGCGCACACGTAGACGCGCGCACCCGGGTCGGGCTCGGCGGGGAGAACGCCTGCCAGCCGCTCCCCCTCGCCCGCGTATCCCTCTGCGACCGCCGCGATCCGATCCAGCTCCTCGACCAGCTCCACGTGGCCAAGGATAGAAGTGCCTACGATGGTCGGCCGTGGCTGTCGCGTTCTCGATCGGCTTCGCCGTGGCGATCGTCGTGCTCGCCGCGTCGTTCGCGCTTGCTGCGAACGCGCGGCTCTCCGGCAGGACCGCGTACCTGCTCGCCGCGCTCACCGGGTCCGCCGCCGTGTCTGCGTGGATCGCGCTCGCCTTCGAGCCGGACCTCGCGCTCGCCGTCGCCGCTGCCGGGCTCACGGTCTGCGCGTTCGCGCACTTCGGTGCGTACGCGCTCTCACGTCTGATCCGGCGCGGTCGGGCGCTCGACGCCGACTACACCCGCGCGGAGGGACGCCTGCGCACGCTGATCGACCGCGAGTCGGCCGAGCGTGCCGCCGAGCTCGAGCGCACACTCGCGCTCGCCCGCGCGGACTCCGTTTCGATTCTGGCGGACGAGGAGCGCCGCCTGATGGAAGAGCGGCGAGGCTCGATGCTCACGCGCGAGGCGCAGCTCCGCGACGAGCTCGCCGCGTCGCTCAGCGCGGCGCAGCAGCAGGTGCAGCGGCGCTTCGCCGAGTGGTCGGACGACCTGGACCGCGTTCAGGAGCGACTCGCGGAGCAGATCTCGCTCGTGGGCGAGCGACACCGCGAGCTCATCGCAAAGGTCGAATCCCGCATCGCGTCGGATGCGGAGCGGATCGTCGGCGAGAGCGACGAGCAGCGCGCCGCGGTTGCCCGGATGCGCGAAGAGCTCGGGCGCACGATCGAAGAGTCGGTGCAGGACGCGAACGCCGAGCTGGAGTCGCAGAGCGTCGAGCGCAGGCGTGCGCTGCACGAGGTCGCAGAGCGGCTTCGCAGGCGCGAGCAAGCGCTCCGCGAGCAGATCGAGCGCGAGGAGTCGGAGGCCTCTCAACGGATCGCGGCGGGGTTCGCCGAGATCGAGCGAAAGCAGCTCGACCAGCTCCAGCGGGTGATCGACCGCGCGAGCTCGGGTTACTCGGAGATCGCGTCGCAGCAATTCGGCGAGGCGATCAAGATCGCGCGCGAAGACGCAGCGAAGCGGCTCGCCCGCGAGATGGAACGCGCGGTCGCGTCGTTCGAGCGCGAGGCGAGCGGCGTGCTCTCGGACAAGCTCGGCCAGATCTCCGACACGGGAACGCAGCGGCTCGAGAAGCGCCTCGGGCAGATCGCCGCGGGGCTCGAGCGTCAGCGGGACGACGCGGTCGCCGCGCTCGAGCGCCGGCTGGCCGAGGCGGAGGAGGAGCTGATGCGGCGCGTGCAGGCGCTGACGGCCGACGTGGACGCCGACCGCACGGTGCTTCAGGCGCGCCTGACGGAGCTCGGGCGCCGGATCGACGAGACCTACGCGCGGGCCCGCTGAGCCCAACAATCCCGGGGAGGGATCGTCTCAGGGACCACGAACGGAGGCGGTCCATGAGCGACACCCAGACGATCGAGCCGCAAGGCGAGCGCGCAAAAGTCGAGAGCTGGCGCCTGCATGTCCTCATCGAGGCCGGATACCCGCTCCCACTGGCCGAGCGAATCGCCGCGAGCGAGGCCGACCTGCACCGCGCGGTCGAGATGATCCGCTCCGGCTGCGAGGCCCACACGGCCGCCGAGATCCTGCTGTAGCGCATCGCTAGCATCGGCCTCGTGTCGAAGGCCGAGGCGCTGCAGTACGGAGACCGCAAGGTCTACACGGTCGCGTCGTTCAACCGCGGCGTCGCGGACTGGATCGCGCGCCTGCCGACGATCTGGATCGAGGGCGAGGTGACCGAGCTTCGGCGCCACAACGCCTGGGCGAACGTCTTCCTGACGCTGAAGGACCCGACCGACGGCTCGTGCCTGCCGATGTCGATCCCACGCGGCCAGTTCGACGCGCTCCGGCTCGACCTCCTCGACGGCGAGCGCGTGCACGTCTACGGACGACCCGAGCTCTTCGCGGCGAAGGGCGAGTTCAAGCTGCGCGCGCTGACCATCGAGCGTTTCGGCGAGGGCGACCATCTCGCGGCGCTCGAGCGGCTGAAGAAGAAGCTCGGCGCGGAAGGCCTGTTCGCCGAAGCACGCAAGCGCCCGCTTCCGTTCCTCCCCGCAAGATCGGGCTCGTCACCGGAAACGACGCCGCCGCGAAGCGCGACGTGATCACCGCCGTGACGACGCGCTTTCCCGTCCGCGCACCTCGTCGTCGCGGAGACGCTCGTGCAGGGTCCGCGCGCCGCGCTCGCGATGGTCGCGTCGCTGCAGGAGATCTGCGCGGAGGGCGTCGACGTCGTCGTGCTCGCACGCGGCGGCGGGAGCTTCGACGACCTGTTGCCGTTCAGCGACGAGCGGCTCGTGCGCGCGGTCGCAGCGTGCCCCGTGCCGGTCATCAGCGCCGTCGGTCACGAGCAGGACACGCCGCTCTGCGACCTCGCCGCCGACGTGCGGGCCTCCACGCCGACTGCGGCGGGCAGGCTCGTCGTGCCGGACCACGCAGAGCTCACGGCGCGGCTCGAGGGTTCGCGCACCTCGCTCCAGCACTCCGTCCGGCGGACGCTCGAGCGCCAGCGCGAACGGACGCACAGCGTGGGCGCCCGGCTGCGACGCGCGCCGGCGCTCGCCGTCGAGCGCGAACGACGGACGACGGAGGCGCTGCACGAGCGCCTGCGGCGTGCCCCGCTCCTGCTCGTCGAGCGCAAGCGTGCCGCCCTCGAGAACGCGACCTCGCGGCTGCGCGTGCTCTCCCCGAGCTCGACCCTCGCGCGGGGGTACGCGATCGTCCGGGCCGAGGACGCGATCGTCCGCTCGTCGTCCGAGGTCGAGCCGGGCCGCCGCGTCGACGTCCAGCTCGCCGAGGGCGGCTTCGGCGCCCGGGTCGAGGACGTCAAGTGAGCGAGCCGACCTTCGAGGACGCCCAGAAGGAGCTCGAGCAGATCGTCCAGCGCCTCGAGCACGGGCAGGCGCCGCTCGACGAGGCGCTCGCCCTCTGGGAGCGCGGCGAGCACCTCTACAAGCTCTGCCGGGAGCGGCTCGACGCGGCCGAGGGCCGGATCGAGGAGCTCGCGAAGCGGGTCGAAGAATCGCGGCCAGGCCGTATAGGATCTCGCCCACTGTGGCCTCCGAGGCGACCGACCTCCTCAAGCAAGTCCCGCTCTTCGCCGGGCTCGACCCGCGCGAGCTCGAGACGATCGCCCGCACCGTCCACGAGCGGACCTTCGCGCCCGGCGACAAGGTCGCCGAGGAGAACCAGGGCGGCGTGGGCTTCTTCATCATCCGCGAGGGCGAGGCCAAGGTGACCGTCGGCGACAACGAGGTGCGCCGGCTCCACTCGGGCGACCACTTCGGCGAGATCGCCCTGATCACCGAGGGGCCCCGGACGGCGACCGTGACCGCCGAGACCGAGCTCAAGTGCTACGGCCTCACCCCCTGGGAGTTCCGGCCGCTCGTGCAGACGAACGCCAGCATCGCCTGGAAGATCCTGCAGGCGCTCGCCAAGCAAGTCGAACAGCGTCACTAGATCGGGTGACGCGGCCCTGAAGGCCGCTCCCTACGCTCAGAGTCGAAAGGAGAACAGCATGGCTGAGAGCCAGAGCCATGCGGCCGGGCAGTCCTATGCGGTGCACGAGAGCATGAAGCTGCACCCTGGGCTGGACCTGGGACTCCGCCACACGGCCGACTCGTTCGAGGACGCAAGCGAATTCGCGTTCGAGTTCCTGGACGAGCACGACCCGAAGCGTGAAGGGCGCGTCAGCGCGCTCGAGATCGTGCGGGTTGGGCCGGAGCCGGACTCACGCGAGACCGTTTGGCGCTACGAGTACAACGGCTCGCAGAGCGGACACCAGGATCCCAGAGAGTTCTGGGGCTTCGACGTCAATGCGTGGCGTGGCCCAGACCGAGCCGCATACCCAGCTCCGTGAGATCCACATAGGCCCGTTCAGGGTCGCCCGAGAGTGGTACCGCCCCGGCCGCGAGCACGCGGCCGCCGAACAGCACGCAGCGCGCCCCGGCGGCGCGGCTGCGCCGTTGCACGACCGCGGGCGCCTTCCCCTCGTACGTCGTCTCGTCGACCGTCCCCTCGCCGGTGACGACGAGGTCGTAGCCGGTCGGGTCGAAGCCGATCAGGTCGAGCACGAGCTCCGCGCCGGGGACGAGCTCGGCGCCGAGCGACGCAAGCGCCGCGCCTAGGCCGCCGGCGGCGCCCGAGCCGGGGATCGCGCCGTGCGGGTGTCCCGCGAACGCGCGCTCGAGCTCGGCCACGTCGTCGGGTGTCGCCCCCTTCTGCGGCCCGAACAGCCTCGGCGCGTCGGCGAGCTTCGTCTGCACGTCGCAGGCGACGCGCGTCGGCAGCGGCAGCTCGCCGCAGCACCTCGAGCAGACCGGCACCGGCGTCCATGTTCGCGGTGCCGCCGAGACCGACGACGAGCGCGCGCGCGTCGGCGACCTGCGAGATCAGCTCTCCGAGCCCGCGGCTCGAAGCGGCCCGCACGTCGAGCCGATCCGGGTCGAGCGGGATCGCCTGCGCGGCCTCGACGACCGCCGTCCCGTCGGGCAGCAAGAGCCACTCGGCCCGCCGCTCGCGCCCGAACGCGTCGTGCACGTCCGCGAAGCGGCGCTCGCCGTCGAGCACGTCGATCGTCCCCTCCCCACCGTCGGCGACCGGCTGCTCGTCGCACTCGACGCCCACCGAGCGGAACCCCTCCGCCAGCGCCGCGGCCGCCTCGCGCGCGGTCAGGACGCCCTTGAGCCCGCTAGGCGCTGCGAGCGCGCGCAGGTTCCTCCTCCGTCACCACGCGAAGCTGCGGCTCGGCGGGGTCGGGCATGTGCCGGAGCGTCGCGAACGAGATCCCCTCCCGCGCGAGGAACACGACCCCGACGCCGACGCCGACCGACATCTCGACGAGCTGCAGACCGAGCCCGTACGCGAAGCCGGTCGTGTAGGGCACTCCGTACGAGACGAGCGGCAACGCGACCGCCGCCTGCAGGAGGCCGATGTTCCCCGGCCAGAGCGGGAAGATCGTCGCGATGTTCATCAGCACGAGCACGAGCCCCGCGGCGGGCAGCGGCGCGTGGATGTCGAACGCGCGCATCGCGACCCACACGGCGAGCAGCTGGAACAGCCAGCCGAGACACTGGAAGAAGATTGCGAGCGCCATCCGCGCGGGTGAGCGCAAGACGTCCAGCCCCACGCGCGCCATCGCAAGGAGGCGCCGGAGGCGGCTGAGCTCGTCGACGACCGGCTTGCGCAGCCGCGACGTGATCAGCGCGACGACGAGCAGGATGCCTCCGATCGCGGCGGCGATCGCGATGCTCGTCAGCGCCCAGTGCGGGATCTTCGCCGTCAGCAGCACGTAGACGACCAGCAGCATCGCCGGGATCACGTCGAACAGCCGGTGCGTGAACACCGTGCCGAGCAGCGTCGCCGTGTACCCGCGCCCGCGCGGCAGCCGGCGCGTCAGCACGGCGACGCGCGCGAGCTCACCCGTGCGCGCCGGCAGCACCGCGTTCGCGAGCAGGCCGATCCCGAACGCGGAGAAGATGCTCACGAACGGAGGCGAGCGCTCACGCAACGCCTCGTTCACGACCGTTCGCCACGCGAGCGCACGCGCGACGACCGACAGGAGGTTGAGCCCGATCGCCGCGAAGATGTACGTCCACTCGACGAGCCGGAACGCGTCCGCGACGAGCCCCCACTCCGGCCCGCGCCACCAGAGCATCACGATCGCGGCGCAGAGCGACGCGAGCACGATCGACGCGCGCGACCACGGGTTCTGCAAGATCCTCACGCGCGCGCTCCGACCCGCGCCTGTCCGGTGACGAGCTCGTAGACGCCCGCGAGCCGCCGCGCGATCGTCTCCCAGCCGTACTCCGCCTGCGCGAGCTCGCGCGCGGCCACGCCCATCGCCTGCCGCCGCGGCTCGTCCTCGACGATCGCGACGAGCGCCTGCGCGAGCGACACCGGATCGCCGGGCGGGACCGAGAGGCTCGTCTCGCCGGTCGCGACGTCGCGGTAGCCGGGGATGTCGGACGCGACCACGGGCAACGCGCACGCGAAGGCGCGCGTGAGCACCATGCCGAAGCTCTCGCCGCCGATCGACGGCGCGGCGAGCGCCTTCGCCGACAACAGCTCGGCCGTCAGCTCGTCCTGGCTGAGGAAGCCGAGCACGTCGATGCCCTCGGTGGACACGCCGAGCCGCCGCTGGAGCAGCCCGACCGCCAGCGGGTCGGCGCCGATCAGCCGCAGCCGCGCACCGGTCGCGGCGTGCACCGTCGGCCACGCGCGAAGCAGCACCTGCAGCCCCTTGCGCGGCTCGTGCCGGCCGACGAACGCGATGCGGTGCTCGCGGTTGCCGGGGTCGGCCTCGGGCGGAATCAACACGCCGTTCGGGACGACGTCGTAGGCGCCCGGAAGCCAGCGCGCGGCCGAGTCGCGCGCCTGCTCGGAGACCGCGATCCGGTGATCGATCCTGTCCATCAGCGCGCCCCAGAAGTAGAGGGCGTAGCGCATCCAGCCGAGCTCGCCCGAAGCGTGGAACGTGGCGACGACGGGACACCGCGCGAACGAGAGCGCGGCGACGCAGATCGCGGGCGTCATCGGCTCGTGCAGGTGGAGGACGTCGAACGCTCGCGCTCGAGCACGCGCTTCATCCGCGGGACCGTGCGCGGGCTGAGCGCGAGGTTCGGCAGCGAGCCGTTCGCGGGGACGATCACCGACCGGCCCACCGGGATCACGTCCGGCGGCGGGTTGCCGTGCCGCCCGAGCCGGGGATGGAGCGCCCGCGTGAAGCTGCCGGGCGGGTCGTTGCCCATGATCGTGCGCACGTCGAAGCCGAGCCCCCGCAGGGCCTCCGCCTGGAGCTCGGCGTGCTCCACCACCGCACCCCAGAACGACCAGGAGTACGGGACGACGATCCCGACCTTCACGCGGCCAGCATAGAACTTGGCCGGAGAGCCTCAGAAGCAGCGGGAGCCGGCAGATGCCGCAGCAACCGTCGTCCCCCTTACCCGCCGGCTCCCATGGGGAGTTCGGCGGGGAAGGGGGAACGGTTTTCTAACTCGCGAGCTCGGCGAGAAGCCCGGCGACGAGCGGCACGAGCGCGATCCAGGTCGTCCGGCGCGGCGTGGTGGGCTGCTCGAGGCGCGGGCGCAGCAAAGGCAACCCGCATGAGCTCCCGGCGGTCGGCGACCCAGCGAGGACTCCGCCTCAGGTGGGAGAGAAGACCGGTGCCGAAATCCGACAGATCGTGCTCCATGCCCCTGATATCGGGAGCAACCTCGAAAGAGTGGTGCTCGCAGACTGGGTGATTGGCCTCACCCAAAACGGGGTGATCTGAAGGGCGACAAATACACTCGATCCGTGTTCGACGAGGGCCTGGCCGAGCTCCACACCCACCTCGGTGGCTCCGTGGCCTCGGAGATCCTCTGGAGCCTGGCCCACGAGCAGGGGATCGCCCTGCCGGTCAAGGACTACTGGGAGTTCGAGCGGCTCGTCACGGTCAGCGACCCGCGCGGGGTGGCGAACCTGGACGCCCTCGACCAGATCTACCACTGGACGGAGCTGATCCAGTCCTCGCCGATCGCCGTCGAGCGCTCGGTGCACGCGGCGATCGGCGGCGCCTACCGCTCGCAGCACATCACGACGCTCGAGCTGCGCTTCAACCCGATGAAGCGAAACCGCGGCGGCGAGCGCGACCTCGACCACATCATCCTCGCCGCGATCCGCGGGCTCGACCTCGCCTCGATCGAGTACCCGCAGGTGCGCGCGGGGCTGATCCTGATGATGGACCGGACGTTCGACGCGCGCCTGAACGAGATCATCGTCGAGAAGGCGATCAAGTGGGCGCCGCGCGGCGTCGTCGGCGTCGACATCGCCGGCCCGCGCCCGGGCGGCGGCCGCTACGACTACACGCAGATCGCGCCGATGGTCGAGACCGCGCGCGACGCCGGGCTCGGCGTGACGATCCACGTCGGCGAGGAGGGCGGCGACATCGGCCGCGAGGAGATCGCCGAGGTCGTCGAGTCGCTACGCCCCGACCGGATCGGCCACGGGATCCTCGCCGCCGGCGACCCGGAGCTGATGGCGGCGATCCGCGAGCGCGAGATCGTGCTCGAGATCTGCCCGACGTCGAACCTGCTGACGAAGGCGCTGGCCGACGAGGACGCGGTGCGCGAGACGTTCCGCCGCTTCGTCGAGCACGGCGTGCTGTTCACGATCGCGACGGACGGGCCGGAGATGATGCGGACGCACCTGCGCGACGAGTTCGAGCTGCTGCTGCGGATCGGCGCGCTCGACGAGGACGAAGCGCGCGAGGCGAATGCTCGCGGACACGAGTCGGCGTTCATCGGCGGCCGCCGAGTGCCCGAGCGGGCGTAACCGCCCGAAGATACGCCTTTTGGACAATGGTGGTTCCGTCGGCGAGGTGGCAAGCTCGCTGCATGTCGCCAGTCCTCAAAGACCAACCGATCAGCCTGACGCACCGTCAACTCCAGGTCGTCGCACTGATCGCAGCGGGCTGCTCGAACGACGAGGTCGGCGCGCGACTCGGGATTTCGCCGAGGACCGCGAAGGCGCATTGCGACGTGCTCCGGCAGAAGCTGGGAGTTCCACGTCGGCGTCAGATTCCGGCCGCATACCGAGCCCTCACGGGCGACGACCCGCTCGCACAAGACCTCGGCGCGGAAGGACGCGTCGGGGGCTGACGGCAAGGTGCCCGCGGCGCGCGGCCGAGCCCGCGGGCACCACTCTCTTGCTGACCTGAACCTGGGCGTTTAGGCGCGCTAGTCTCTGAAGGAGGGACTCCGACATCCCAACCGACGCGAGAGGGCACTGTGCTTGGCTGAGCAACGCCGCCACATCGTCAAGCGTCCTCGCCTCACGAGGCTATTGGATGAGTCCGAAGCGCGGATCATCCTGCTCGTTGCGCCAGCCGGTTACGGGAAAACCACACTTGTTCGCGACTGGGTTGCGGAGCTTGTGGGGCAGAGGGTCGCTTGGTACCGCGCTGAGTCAGCGGCCGCGGACTCTGCGGCGCTCGCTGCCGGACTAGCTGACGTCCTTGCGAGAGCGACGGGCGGATCGGAGTGAGAGGCTCGTTGCGAGGCTTTCGAGCGGCGGCCCAGTACCAGGAGCCAGGCAGCTTGGCGAAGTTGGTCGCCGAGACAGTGACGGGTGCTCCACGGGACGTCGTCTTGGTTATCGACGACTACAACCGCGCATCAAGTCCCGAGGCTGAACAACTCGTAGACGAACTCGCTCGAATCGCCGACTTCCGGCTCGTAGTGACGACCCGAATGCGTCCGTCCTGGGCTACTGCGCGACGATTGCTCTATGGCGAGATCTATGAACTTGGCCGCGAGATGCTGGCCATGGATCAAGAGGAAGCCGCGCGCGTACTTGCTCGAAACGGGCAACGCCCGCTTCCCGGGTTGGTCGCGCTGGCAGCGGGCTGGCCGGCTGTCATCGGATTGGCTGCAGCGTCTGGTTCCGTCGATGTGCCGGAGCACGTTCTTGCCGAGACGCTCTACGAGTTCTTCGCTCAAGAGGTGGTCCAATCACTTCCGCCGAGGTCCGTATCGCGCTCCATGCACTGAGCCTTGCGCCGACTATCACGCCACGCGTTGTCGGATGCTTTGCTAGGCGACAACGCAGAACCAAGTCATCGGTTCGGCGGTCTCGGCCGGCCTCTTGTCGGCGGAAGAGGGAGGCAACTACTACATACACCCGCTCTTTCGCGAGTTTCTCTTCCGCGATCGAGGCGCCCTAGAGTCCGAGCGAGGTCGCGGAAGATGCGCGACTTGTGGCTGAAGCGCTCGCCCAAGACGGCGAATGGGATGCTGCATTCGACGTTGCACGCCGCGCGGCCCTCACCGACGTAATCGCAGACTTGTTTGAGGCCGCCGGGCCTGAACTCTTGCGAGCTGGTCGCACGGCATCGCTCAAGGCGTGGGCCGACCAGGCGAATGATCTGGCGATCACGTCGCCACACATCGATCTGGTCGCGGCAGAAGTGGCGTTCCGCGCTGGCGAACCTTCAGCGGCAGAGGCTTTGGCGCTTCGTGCCGCGCGCCACTCAATGCAGGATGCGACCACTCAGCGCGCGTTGGTCCGTGCGGCGCGTGCCGCGACATTTCGATGACCGTCCCCACGTCGGCGCAGATCACGCAACTCGCGCTTGTGAACTTGCACGAGATGACGACTCACTACGCGCAGCGCTCTATGCGCGATTCTTGGCGGAAGTCGAGCTTGAGAACCCGGAGGCGACTCGGTACCTGGACGATTTCGCAGCTACCGCTCTGAGCGTAGACGACATGCTCAGACTTGGCGGCGGACGCCTGTTCCACGCCCACCGACTGGGACCCCTTTACCCTTGCATTGACGAGACTCGACCACTTGAGGCTCTGCTCTCCAATGCATCTGACCCCTTCATCGTTTCGTCCTACCTGACGACTCGTGCACGCGCTCTGTTCAGTGCGGGTGAATACTCCGAATCGTGGAGAGTCATCGAACTAGCGCTCAGTGAGGCTAAGCGGTCGCACCTTGAATTCGCCATCCCTCACATCCTGGCGACCAAGGCTCATACCGCTAACGCACTAAATCGCAATGGCGAGTTCCGACAACTGATGGCGGAACTCGAGGTAACAGCTCGATCGAGCGCTCACGTCCTCGCTAACCGCGCCCTACTTCATGCACAAGCGCACCTTGTGAGCCAACGGTACAACGCCGCTCTGCAGATACTTCGCGAAGCACCAGTGCCGGCTGACCGCGGCACGCACGCGGAGTTACTCGCCTATCACGCTCTCACGCTTTCCTTGCTTGACCAGCCGCAGGAGGCTGTCTCGTACATCGCTGAAGCGGCCGGACTATCGCGGAGCACTGAACCGCGCGTCGTCGACGGCGCTCGCCGAAGGTGGTGTATGGCGTTCAACCGCAACTCTCAGGCTGAGGACGAACTCTCTGTCGCGACGAGTCTTGTCGCATCGACAAGTTTCATCGACCCGATCGTGACGCTCCTGCGGGCCTGCCCTAAGCTCGCCCCCCAGATCGCTTCATACGTCAGGAACGACGCCGGCTGCCAGCGCTATCCGCCCACAAATTGAGCATTGGGCGCGGCAAGTGTCGAAACGAACCGGCAGCCTCACGGCACGCGAGGCCGAAGTCCTCGAACTTGTCGCGCACGGAGGATCGAATCGGGAGATTGCCCGCCGGCTCTTCATTAGCGAACCGACCGTCAAGGTTCACCTGAGACACATCTACGAGAAGCTCGGCGTTCGAAACCGAGCTGAGGCTTCAGCTCGTTCCGTACGACAGTTCTTACGCCGCGACCTCGACGGAGCTCAGCGACTCCGAGTCGGCCTGAACTGCCTGGCTGCCGAATGTGAAGTCTGGAGCGGTCCCGAGTCGATAGGACTCGTCGGCAGACGCGAGGATCGCTTCAAATGCTGCCACGACTGACGTATCGAACTGACTCGTCCACTGACTGCGCAAGCCTGAGGCGGGCGACTCGACTCGGCATGGCGTCGCGATACGGTCGATCGGACGTCATTGCGTTGTAGGCGTCGGCCACCGAGATGATGCGCGAGACAAGCGGAGTGCTCGCCCCGACGAGTTTGTCCGGATAGCCCTCACCGTCGACACGCTCGTGGTGATGCCGCACGATCGAGGCAATCTCTGCGTAGTCGTCAACGTTCGCAAGGATCCGTTCACCGATCTCGCTGTGCTCCTCCATCAGGCGACGCTCTTCGAGCGTTAGCGGCCCTTCCTTTTCGAGGAGGCCCGGCGGTAGGCCGATCTTCCCGATGTCGTGAACCAGTCCGGCGAGATGGCACTTGCGCTGCTCTTCCTCGCTGAGTCCCATACGACGAGCAATGTCACGGGAGTAGATCGCAACGGCCGCTGAGTGGCCGGCTGTATACCTGTCTCGCGCGTCAAGGGTCGCAACCAGCGCAGTCGCGAAGGACAGATTGGCGCGCTCTAGTCGCTCGTTCGCTCCGACTAGCTCTTCTGCCAACTGCCGTTGCTCCTGGTAAAGGACGAAGAGGCGCTGCGCGGCAATTGCGGGGACGAAGAACAGCAAGGCAGTCCACGCAGACACTTGCTCGTAGCCATAGGCGAGGACAGCAATAACTGGGGTGAACAGAGGGATGGTCGCTACAAGCAGTCTCGTCATCGCCCGGAGCGTCGCGATGATTGATCCCGACTTTCGAATCGCAAGGGTTCCTGCGGCGACTGCAGCGTCAGTGACTGCTTCGACCACCCCAGCAACCGCAACTGCGACTAGTAGTTGCCCAAAGGTTGGTTCATAGGCAAGTAGTGACTGTGCCGCGAGCCCGGCCAACCCGCCGGCAAGAACCCTCGTCGACGTCCAGATAAGCCATCGCTCGTACGGCGGGCGGAACTCCGAGAGCAGAGCGGCCGCTCCAACGGCCATCGCCGCAAGGGGGCCGTAGACCACCGCGGCGAAGAGAACCGGCATCACCGATACCGACATCTCAAGATTGGTCGTGAGGCGAACGCTCTGTTTCTCCGCCATCCAAGCGACGAAGGCCAGTGCGCCGACAGCAAGCAGGGGGAATGACCCGCCCGCCCCCTGCTGGGCGAGGCCCAACGCTAGAGCGATGGCGCCCACCGTAAGGGCAAGGGCGTACGCCTCGATGGCGATTGGGCGGCGAAGGCCTGTCCCAATCAGCCGTATTGGCTTTTGAATATCAGTCTCGTACATGGCCGCAACCTCTTGAATCTGCGCGTCGAACATGCGTAAACTTGCCGTGCCGTCAGTTCCCCCGAACCGGAGGGTCCTTGTGACTCAACTTCGGAACCGTCTCATTGCGCTTCTCCCGCTGCTCGCTGCAGTGGGCGGAGCTTCCAAGGTCTGGTAGAGCCCGCGTAGCCTCGTTTGTCCACAGACATTGGGCATCCCTCTGTTGAGGGATTTCCACAAACTGGGGACAACTGAGCAAAACTGCGGAAAGGGCCTAGGCCCCGGTTGCCCAGGTACTGAGGGGCGGCCGGCTGCGGCCTGGTCCGGTCTAGCCGATGATGCCGCGGCGGAAGCCGACGGCGACCGCATGGGCCCGCGAGCGGGACTGGAGCTTCGCCAGGAGGTGCCTGACGTGGCTCTTGACCGTCTCCTCGGAGAGGAAGAGCCGCTCGCCGATCTCGCG
This sequence comes from uncultured Actinomycetes bacterium, assembly GCA_963819225.1. Classification (GTDB taxonomy): domain Bacteria; phylum Actinomycetota; class Thermoleophilia; order Gaiellales; family Gaiellaceae; genus JACCTU01. Next base: position 35,515 of record CAWFVN010000033.1, read on the forward strand.
GTTCACGAGGCCGTCGGAGATGAGCTGGAGCACCTCGACCTCACGCATCGTCGGCTCCTGCTCGAGCTCGCGGAGCGGGGCGTTGAACGGGATCACCTCGGCCGAGGCATCGCCGTTCTTCCGGCGCGAGGCCAGCTCGTCGAAACGACGAGTGTGGTCCGCGTAACGGTTCAGGATCTCCCTGCGCTCTGCAGCGTCCATCGCTCACCACGTATCGGCCTTCCTCCAGACCCTCTTTAGAGGGAGCTACCCCGAACGAGGGGTTTCCGCGGAGACCGGGTGGGATTCCCTGCCGGCAGGCTCCGTCGGGGTGGCGTCGGCCGGGGCCGACACCGGGCTCTCGGCCGCAACGCCGGCCTGCCGCGCCTCTTCGCTGGAGACGTTCAGCGGGTGGTGGCAGGCGGCCAGGTGGCCGTCGTAGTCGGTCAGCGGAGGCTCGATCTCGCGGCAGACGTCGGTCATGTACCGGCACCGGGGGTGGAACCGGCAGCCCGGCGGCGGGTTGATCGGCGACGGGACGTCGCCGGTGAGGACGATCCGCTCCCTGGCTGCGGCGAGGTCGGGGTCGGGGATCGGCACCGCGGAGAGGAGCGCCTCGGTGTACGGCATGATCGGCCGCTGGTAGAGCTCCTCGGCCGGCGAGAGCTCGACCATCTTCCCGAGGTACATGACCGAGATCCGGTCGGAGACGTGGCGCACGACGCCGAGGTCGTGGGCGATGAAGAGATAGGTCAGGTCGAACTCGTTCTGGAGGTCCTTGAGCAGGTTGAGGATCTGCGACTGGATCGAGACGTCGAGGGCCGAGACCGGCTCGTCGGCGACGATCAGCTTCGGCCTGAGCGCGAGCGCGCGCGCGACCCCGATCCGCTGGCGCTGGCCGCCCGAGAACTCGTGCGGGAAGCGGTTGTAGTGCTCCGGCGAGAGCCCGACGATCTCGAGCAGCTCCTGGACCCGGCGCTTCCGCTCCGACTTCGAGCCGATCTTGTGGATCTTCAGCGGGTCGCCGATGATCGAGCCCACGCGCTTCCGGGGGTTCAGGGAGGCGTACGGGTCCTGGAAGATCATCTGCATCTCGCGGCGGAGCGAGCGGAGGCCGCGCGACTTCAGGTGCGTGATGTCCTTGCCCTCGAAGAGGATCTGGCCCTCGGTCGCCTCGAGCAGCCGGACGATCGTTCGGCCGAGCGTCGACTTGCCGCAGCCCGACTCGCCGACGAGGCCGAGGGTCTCGCCCTTGGCGATCGAGAGCGAGACGTCGTCGACCGCGTGCACCCGCGCGACCTCGCGCTGGAGCATCCCCTCCTTGATCGGGAAGTACTTCTTGAGATGCCGGACCTCGAGGAGAGGCGTCTCGGTCGTGCTCACGCGGCGCGGGTCTCCCCGGAGATCGTCGCGTCGCGCACGCTGCGCTTCACCTCGACCGGGAGCCAGCAGCGGTCGAGGTGGCCCGGCTCCTCGACGCGGTTCTCGAGCGGCGGCTCCTCCCAGCACTTCTCGAAGGCGTGCGGGCAGCGCGGGCGGAACTTGCAGCCCTGCGGGAGGTTGATCAGCGACGGCGGCGCGCCCTCGATCGAGTGCAGCCGGTCGGCCTTCGGCCGGTCGAGCCTCGGGATCGAGCCGAGCAGCCCCCAGGTGTAGGGATGCTGCGGGTCGTAGAAGATCTGGCGCTTCGTCCCCACCTCGACGACGCGGCCGGCGTACATGACCATGATCACGTCCGCGATCTCGGCCACGACGCCCAGGTCGTGCGTGATCAGGATCACGGCCGAGTTGAACTCGTCCTTCAGGCGGTCGATCAGCTCGATGATCTGCGCCTGGATCGTCACGTCGAGCGCGGTCGTCGGCTCGTCGGCGATCAGGATGTCGGGGTTGTTCGCAAGCGCCATCGCGATCATCGCGCGCTGGCGCATGCCGCCCGAGAACTGGTGCGGATGGTCGTCCACGCGCGACTCCGGGTTCGGGATCCCGACGGCGCGCAGGAGCTCGACGGCGCGAGCCCGCGCCTGGGCCTTGTTCATCTCCGGGTTGTGCGCCCGAAGTCCCTCGGCGATCTGGTCGCCGACGCGGTACACCGGGTTCATCGCGGTCATCGGGTCCTGGAAGATCATCGCGATCTCGTTCCCGCGCACCGTCTGGAGCTCGTCCTCGCTCATCCCGATCAGGTCGCGGCCCTTGTAGTTCACCTCGCCCTCGAAGCGCGCGTTCACGCCGCGCGTGAGGCCGAGCATCGTCATCGAGGTGACGCTCTTGCCCGAGCCGGACTCCCCACGATGCCGAGCACCTGGCCGCGGTCGAGCGTGAACGAGACGCCGTCGACGGCGTTGACGACGCCGTCCTCCGTCGCGAACTGGACCTTGAGGTCCTTGACCTCCAGCAGCCGCTCTGCCATCTAGGAGGGCCGGATCCTCGGATCGAGATAGGCGTAGAGGAAGTCGACGATCGCGTTGAAGAAGACGATGAAGAACGCGCCGAGCAGCGTCACCGCCATGATCGGCGGCAGGTCGAGCGTTCGCACCGAACGCGCGGCGTACTGCCCGACGCCCTGAAGGTCGAAGACGGTCTCCGTCAGGATCGCGCCGCCGCCGATCACGCCGGCGAAGTCGAGCGCGAAGAGCGTGACGATCGGGATCATCGAGTTCCGCAGGACGTGCTTGAGCATCACGCGACGCGGGTTCAGCCCCTTCGCCTTGGCGGTGCGGACGTAGTCCTCGTTGATCGAGTCGAGGATGTTCGAGCGCAGCACGCGTCCGTAGAAGCCGATGAAGAGCACGGCGAGCACGAACCACGGCAGGATCAGGTGGTAGAACCACTGGGCCGGGTTCTCGGTCAGCGGGACGTAGCCGCCGTCCGGGAAGATCCCGAGGTTCTCCGGGCCGAGGTAGTAGCGCGCGAGGATGCCGAGCCAGAACACGGGCATGGAGATCCCGATCAGCGCGAAGATCGTGATGGCGCGGTCCGACAGCTTCCCCGCCGTGACGGCTGAGATCACCCCCACGAGCACGCCGAAGAAGAGCCAGATGATCGCGGCACCGACCGCGAGCGAGATCGTCGCCGGAAGGCCGCGCTTGATCTCGGCGATCACGTCCTGCTGCGTCGTGTAGGAGATCAGGTCGGCGGTGAAGACCTTCTTCATCATCATCGCGTACTGCGTGTAGAAGGGCTGGTCGAAGCCCCACGTCTCGCGGATGTTCGCGATGTTCTCGTCAGTCGCGTTCTTGCCCGCCATCCGCTCGGCGGGATCGCCGCCTGGGATGACGATGAAGATGCAGAAGGTCAGGAAGCTGACGCAGGCGAGCACGATCACCGCGCCGACCGATCGTCTGATGATGAAGGCACCCATGCTAGTGCTCGATCCTCACTTTCGCGCGCGGGTCGAGTGCGTCGCGCAGTCCGTCACCGAAGATGTTGAGCGCGACGACCGTCATCACGATGGCGGCGCCCGGGACGATCGTCAGCCACGGCGCGGTTCGGATGCGCTCCTGCCCTTCGGAGATCAGCGTGCCCCACGACGGGTTCGGGGGCTGGACGCCGGCGCCGAGGAACGAGAGCGCGGCCTCGACCAGGATGTTGTTGGCGATGATCAGGGTGAAGAACACGAGAATGGTCGACGCGATGTTCGGGAGCAGCTCGGCGAACATGACGCGGAGCGGCCCGGAGCCCTGCGAGATCGAAGCCTCGATGAACTCCTTCTCGCGCAGCGAGAGGATCTGCCCGCGCAGCGGTCGGCCGACGTAGGCGACGAGGATCACCGAGATGATCAGCGTCGGGATCCAGAGACTCCCGGACTCGATGTTGATCGGCCCGTGGTGGAAGCCGCTGATCGCGAGCGCGGCCCCGAGCGCGATCCCGAGCAGGATCACGGGCAACGCGGCGATCAGGTCGAAGGCTCGGGTGATCAGCCAGTCGGAGTACCCACCGAAGTACCCGGCGATCAGGGCGAGGATCGTTGCGAGCAACGTGCAGATCAGCGCGGAGGCGATCCCGATCTTGAGTGAGTTCCGGCCGCCGTAGAGCACGCGGACAGCGACGTCACGGCCGAGCGTGTCGGCGCCGAGGACGTACTTGCCGTCCGCCTTCCACAGCTGCGGGCCGAGCACCTCGACCGGCTTGATCACGAGCTGACCCGTCTCCGGGTCCTGCACGGCGCCGCCGGCCGAGATCACGTCGACCTGCTCGCCGTCGACGGTGATCGTGTCGGTGAGGTGCGTGTTGTTCGGCCCCGTCTCCGCGACGTTCTCGGCGTACCACGGAGCCGCGATGCACGCGACGACGATCAAGAAGAAGACGAGGAGGGCGCCGAGGGCGACGTAGTTACGCCGGAGGCGGCGCCAGGCCAGGTACCACGGGCTCTTCCCCTCGATCGGCCCGTGCTCGCGCCCCGCGAGCTCTGCGGCGGTGTCGAGGGTGAAGTCGGTGGCCTGTTGGGTCATTGACGGGGTTCGAGGGCGCCTCGGGGGCGCCCTCGAACCTCATTTCCCTCCGATCGGCCTCTCTAACCGTTCTTGCAGGCCGAGGTGTAGACGAACTGGTACAGCACGTGGTTCACGTAGCAGTTGTCGAGGTCCATCTCCGGCGTGAAGAAGTCCGTGAACTGCCGGTTGACGATCGGCGCCCACAGAGCGTTCTCCAGCACCATCTTGTCGACCTCCGCCCACTGCGCGTTGACCTCGTCGTTGATCTCGGGCTCCTTCTTGAGCTCCTCGATCTTGTCGTTGATCGCCGCGACGTCGGCGTTCGAGTAGTTGTTGTTGTGCTCCTCGGTGATGCGATTTCCGTTCAGGAGCACGTCGAACCAGTTCAGCGGATGCGGGTAGTCCTGGAACCAGTTGGCGATGCCCGTCTGGGCCTTCGTGCGCTGGTTCCCGATCGTCGTGAAGTACACCGACGGATCGATGATCTTCAGCTTCGCCTTGAAGCCGATCTGGTTCAGGACGTCCTGCAGGTACGCCGCAGGCTTCTGCAGCGTCTCCCGCGAGTTGCCCCAGACCTGGACCTCCATACCTGCATACCCGGAGTCCTTGACGAGCTGCTTGGCCTTCTCCAGGTCGTGCGTGTACATGGAGATCTTCTCGTACTGCGGGTACGTCGGCGGAAGGACGTTCTCCGTCGTCGTCGCGAGGCCGCCGTACAGGCGGACGACCGCGTCACGGTCGACCGCGTAGTTCACGGCCTGCCGCACCTCGAGCTTGTCGAACGGCGGCACCCGCGTTGTTCATGAAGTAGTAGTACGTGTTCGCGGGCGTGAACAGCTTCAGCTGCGCCGCGTACTTGTCCTGCACCTCACCCAGCCGGTCGACCGGGATCGGGTGGAAGTTGTAGTCGTTCGTCCCGTCGATGACCGACTGCAGCGCCGCCGAGTCTTCCTCGACCACGTTGAAGGTCATCTTGTCCGGGTTACCGTCCGCGATGTCCGGGATGCCCTTCCACTCCGGGTTCCGAACGACCGTCACCTCACGGTTCGGCGTGTAGCTCTCGATCATGTACGGGCCCGTCGACGGGATCGTCGCGGTGGACTGATCCTTGGCCGGCGTGCCGCTCGGGACAACCGAGCCGAACATGGTCGCGAGGATGTAGAGGAAGTCGCCCTGAGGCTTCGAGAGCTTGATCTCGATCGTCTTGGCGTCGTCGTCGACGACGATGCCGGAGATGTCGCCCTTCTTCGTCTCGGCGAACTTGTCGGCGCCCACGATGCCCGTGAAGAAGCCGACTCCCGGCGAGTCGATCAGGTACAGGCGCTTGATCGTGTTCTTGAAGTCAGACGCCTTGACCGGCTGGCCGTTCGAGTAGTTGATGTCGCGGAGGGTGAACTTGTACGACAGCCCGTCCTCCGAGATCTCGGGAAGGTCCTCGGCGAGCCCCGGGATGATCGTGGCGCCCTCCGGACCGTTCACGAGCTTGTAGGTCACGAGCCCGAGGTGCACGGGGAGCATGATCGACCAGCCCTGAACCGTGTACGCGAGCCCGGGATCGAGGTAGTCGATGCCGTTGTCGAAGGCGATCTTGAACTCCGGGAACGTCTTCTCAGTCGTTCCCCCGCCCGCTTCAGTCGTGGCACCGGCTCCTTCGTCGTCGCCTCCGCCGCATGCAGCAATGGCGAACGTGAGAGCGGCCATCAGGGCGAAGAGTCCTGCGAACCGCCTCCACTTGCTCAACGTCATTCGTACCCCCATTTCGTCGCTAACGCCGCTATGCGGGCGCATGGCGGGTCGATCCTAATAGACGAAAGACTCGCCCATTGGTTGTTGCGGCAGGGTTAACGGGTCCCGAGCGGTTTAGGTCGGAGGAGGCTCGGGAACGGGCTCCGGCAGCGGAGGCTGGAAGACCGGCTCGACTTCGTGCGGCTGGATCGCGCCCGCCTCGATCCGCTCGACCCAGTGGCACGCGACCGTATGGCCGGACGCGAACGCTCGGAGGCTCGGGACCTCGTCGCGACAGCGCGTGGGCTGGACGAACGGGCATCTCGTGTGGAAGCGGCAACCCTGCGGGCGGGTTGGCCGGCGAGGGCAGGTCCCCGGGAAGCAGGATCGCCTCTCGCCGACGCTCGACCTTCGGGTCGGGGATCGGGACCGCCGAGAGCAGCGCGATCGTGTACGGATGCAGCGGCCGCCGGTAGAGCTCGTCGGCGGGCGAGACCTCGACGATCTTGCCGAGGTACATGACCGCGATCCGGTCGGACGTGTGCCGGACCACTGCGAGGTCGTGCGCGATGAAGAGATAGGTGAGGTTGAACTCGTCCTGGAGCGACTCGAGCAGATTGAGGATCTGCGCCTGGATCGAGACGTCGAGCGCGGAGACCGGCTCGTCCGCGACGACGAGGTCGGGGTTGAGCCCGAGCGCGCGGGCGACGCCGATCCGCTGCCGCTGGCCGCCCGAGAACTCGTGCGGGTAACGGGTGGCCGCGTCCGCCGGCAGCCCGACGATGCCGAGCAGCTCACGCACCCGGTTGCCGATGTCGCGCCTCGTCGCGAGGCCGTGGACCAGCATCGGCTCGCCGACGATCCGACCGACCGAATGCCTCGGGTTGAGCGAGGCGTACGGATCCTGAAAGACCATCTGCATCCGTCGGCGGAGCGGACGCAACTGCTTCTCGCTCATGTGCGTCACGTCCTCGCCGTCGAAGACGATTCGCCCCTCGACCGGCTCGTACAAGCGCATGATCGCGCGACCGATCGTCGACTTGCCGCACCCCGACTCGCCGACCAGCCCGAGCGTCTCGCCGCGCCGGATCTCGAGCGAGACGCCGTCGACCGCCCGGATGTCGCCGACGTGGCGGTCGAGGAAGAGGCCGCTCTTGATCGGGAAGTACACCTTGAGCTCGTCGAGCTCGACGAGCGGCCCGCCGTTCGCGCTCAAGCCGTGATCACGCGCTCGCGCGCCCACTCGTCGGCAGGCACGGGATTGAAGCACGCGACGAAGTGGCCGGGCTCGATCTCGACGAGCGGCGGAACCGCCTCGCGCGACAGCTCGACCTCGAAACGACAACGCGGCTGAAACGGGCACGCGGCCGGAGGGCTCAGCATGTCGCGCGGCGCACCGGCGATCGGCTTCAGCTGCGAGCGGCGCGGTGCGTCGAGCCGCGGAATCGACTCGAGCAGCCCGAGCGTGTACGGGTGGCGCGGCGAATCGAACAGCTGGTCGGCGCCGCCCGTCTCCATGAACATCCCGGCGTACATGACATTGACGCGCTCGCACATGCCCGCGACGACGCCGAGGTCATGGGTGATCATGATCAGCGCCGATCCCTCCTCGCGGACGAGCTCGCGCAGCAGGTCGAGGATCTGCGCCTGGATGGTCACGTCGAGCGCGGTCGTCGGCTCGTCGGCGATCATCAGCTTCGGCTTACAGGCGAGCGCCATCGCGATCATCGCCCGCTGGCGCATGCCGCCCGAGAACTGGTGTGGGTAGTCCTTGGCGCGCTCCTTCGCGCCCGGGATCCCCACGCGATCGAGGAGCTCGACGACGCGAGCATCGGCGTCGCGCTTCGAGAGCCCGAAGTGCTTCTGGAGCGCCTCGCGAATCTGCTTGCCGATCGTCAGGACCGGGTTCAGCGACGTCATCGGGTCCTGGAAGATGATCGCGATCTCGCGGCCGCGCACGGACCGGAGCTCGCGGTCGCTCATCTGGAGCAGGTCGCGCCCCTCGAAGTGAGCGGTTCCGCTCGGAACGCGACCGGCGCGGGGCAGGATCCCGAGCAGCGCCAGCGCGGTGACGCTCTTCCCACAACCGGACTCGCCGACGATGCCGAGCGTCTCGCCCGGCGCGATGTCGAACGAGATGCCGTTGACCGCGTGGATCGTCCCGCGCCGCGTCCAGAACTCCACGCGGAGGTCGCGGACCGACAGCAGTGCGTTACGACCTGCCACGGAGCTTCGGGTCGAGCGCCTCGCGGAGGCCGTCGCCGATCAGGTTGAAACCGAGCACCGAGATCACGATCGCCAGGCAGGGGATGATCGCCAGGTACACCGCCGACGCGAGATATTCGTTCGCGTCCGATCAGCATCGTCCCCCACTCGGGCGTCGACGGATCCTGCGGTCCGAGACCGAGGAACCCGAGGCCCGCGACGTCGATGATCGCGGTCGCCATCGCCAGAGTGCCGGCGACGATCATGGGCGAGATCGAGTTCGGGAGGATGTGCGAGTAGAGGATCCTCCGGCGCTTGACGCCGACGACTCTCGCAGCGAGCACGTACTCGTTCTCCTTCTGCGCGATCACCGAGCCGCGCAGCAGCCGCGCGAAGATCGGGATGTTCACGACGCCGACCGCGATCATCACCTGCCACAGACCCGGGCCGAGCATCGCGACGATCGCGATCGCGAAGAGCAGGCCGGGGATGGCCAGCATGATGTCCATCATGCGCATCACGATCGAGCCGGGCCAGCGTCCGACGTAGCCCGCGAAGGACCCGAGGAGCGTGCCGATCGAGAGCCCGATCGCGACCGAGACGACGCCGATCAGCAGCGAGTAGCGCGCGCCGTAGACGATCCGGCTGAAGACGTCGCGCCCCTGGAGGTCGAGGCCGAGCCAATGTTCCATGCTCGGCGGCTGCGGCTGGAGGATCCCGTTCACGAGATAGACGTCGTTCGACGGATGGCTCGGCGCGATCAACGGGGCGAACAGGGCGCAGATCACGAAGATGCCGACGATCGCCGCACCGACGAGGGCACCCCAGTTGTGCGTCAGGCGATACCAGGCCTCGTTCCAGAGGCCGCCCGTCGGCTGCTCGAGCTCGAGCTCGGCGATCTCGAGTTCGGCGACTGACATCAGGCGTACCTGATTCTCGGGTTGAGGAAGGCGTACACGATGTCGACGGCGAGGTTGATCAGCACGAAGACCAGCGCGAGGAAGAGGATCCCGCCCTGGAGCACCGGGTAGTCGCGATTGAAGATGGCGTCGCGTAGCCAGGAGCCCATGCCGGGAAATGCGAACACGGTCTCGGTCAGGATCGCACCCGAGAGCAGCAGCCCCGTCTGCAGTCCGATCACCGTCGTCACGGGCAGCAGCGCGTTCCGCAGCACGTGCCGGCGGTCGACGACTCCCGGCGACAGCCCCTTCGCGCGCGCGGTGCGGACGTAGTCCTCGTTCTGGACGTCGAGCACCGACGCCCGCGTGACCCGCGCGATGATCGCGAGGGGGATCGACCCGAGCGCGATCGCCGGCAGGACCAGATGCTTGCTCACGTCCACGAACGTCGCCCACTCGCGGACGATGATCGCGTCGAGCAAGTAGAAGTTGGTCGGGTGCTCGGTCTCGATCAGGAGATCGATGCGCCCGACGCTCGGGAGCCACGCGAGCCGGACCGCGAAGATGTACTTGAGCAGGATCGCGAGCACGAAGATGGGGACCGAGATCCCGATCAGGGAGACGAACAGGCTGCCGTGGTCGAGCGGCCCTCCGTACCGCTTCGCCGCGATGAACCCGAGTGGGATGCCGAGCGAGACCGCGAACAGCATCGCCGCCAGCGCGAGCTCGACCGTCGCGGGGAATCGCTGACGGATCTCGTCGGTGACCTCACGATGGGTCGCCGAGCTGATCCCGAGGTCGCGGTCCTGGATCGTCGTCTGCATGTAGGTGACGTACTGGCGCCAGACCGGCTCGTTCAGCCCGTAGCGCTCCTTGTACGCCTCGACGAGCGCGGGCGTCGCACGTTCACCGAGCAGCGACTCGGCCGGGCTGCCCGGGAGCGCGCGCACCCAGAAGAAGAGCAGCACGGAGACCCCGAAGAGAATCGGGATGAGAAGCAGCAGCCGCCGGACGACAAAGCGAAGCATGTCGGCGTCCGGCGGCTGCTAGCTCACGTTCCTACTGTCCGCCCAGGAAGACGGTCTTGAACAGGTCGGTGCCGATCGGGCTCGTGTAGTAGCCCTGCACTCGCCTCTGGAAGCCGAGTGCCGGCGTCGAATGCGCATAGGGGACGCCCGGCAGGTTCTGCATGATCAGCCGGTTCGCCTGCTGGTACATCCTGATGCGCTTCGCCTGATTGATTTCCTTCTCCGCGGCGTCCAGAAGCTTGTCGAGCGCTGCGTTCCGCTCCTGGAACTGCGGGCTGAAGCCCTGGAAGAACGTGCCGATGAAGTTGTCCGCATCGGCATAGTCGCCCGTCCAACCGATCAGGTTGAGATGACCTGCGGTGCCTTCGTTCACGTGCTTCACGTAGTCGGGCCGCCACGGCATGCTCGTCGTCTGAACGTCGAACCCGGACTGCTCGAGGCTCGCCTTGAACGCCTCGTAGTTGGCCTTCGGGTCCGGCATGTACGGACGAGAGACGCCGGTCGGGTACCAGAACTCGATCTTGCACGGCGGACCGCACCCGGCCTCGCGGAGCAGCGTCCGCGCCCTGAGTCGGGTTGAACGAGTACTTGACCACGTCCTTCGCGTAGCCCGGCAGGCTCGGCGGCATGAACTCGTTCGCGACCTGACCACGGCCGGCGTAGAACGAGTTCACGACGAGCTGCCGGTTCAGGCCGTAGGCGACTGCGCGCCGGACCCGGATGTCGTTCATCGGCGGCTTCGACGACTGGATCGTCACGTAGGCCACGTTGAACGCCGGGCGGTTCAGCACCTTCAGCCGCGAGTTGCCGCGAACGGTCGCGACGAGCTGCGGAGCGAGCAGGTCCATCCCGAACACTTCGCCGGTCTGGAGCGCCTGCACGCGCGCAGTGTTGTCGCCGATCGGCCGGATGATGATCCGGTTGAGCCGCGGCTGCTTCTTGTTCCAGTACGTCGGGTTCTTCCGCAGGATCACGGACTCGCCGACGGTCCACTTCTCGAGCCGGTACGGGCCCGTGCCGGTCGGATGCTGGAACGCATACGTCCCGGTCGGCGCGAAGACGCCGTTGCGGATCGTGCCCTGGTTCGCGCCCCACTTCGCCATCGCGGCCGGACTCTGGATCGAGAACGCCGAGAGGACGAGTGACGGAACGAACGGGCCGTTCTTCCGCGTCAGCTTGATGACGGCCTTCAGCTTGCCCACGGCGCGGCAGCTCTGGTAGAGCGGCTTGCCGAGCGTGGCGTTCTCGTTGCGCCTGAAGCCGCTGAAGATCGCCTGGTAGTAGTAGGTCGCCGAGGCGTCCTGGAACGGGCCGCTGAAGTTGTACCAACGGTTGAAGTTCGCGCACACGGCCGCAGCGTTGAACGCCGTGCCGTCGTGGAACTTCACCCCGCCGCGCAGGTTGAACGTGTACGTCCGCCCGTCCTTGGCGACGCTCCAGCTCTTCGCGAGACCCGGCACGAGCCGGGTCGTTCCCGGCGCGAAGTCGACGAGGCTCTCGTAGATCTGCTTCGTGACCCGGAACGACTCGCCGTCCGAGACGAGCGCCGGATCGAGATACGTCGGGTCAGCCGCACCGGCGTAGATCAGAGTGTCCGGAGCCGCCGCGCTCGGCGACGCCTCCGATCTCGATCCCGCCGTCGCTGCGCCCGCAACGAGCAAGCAGGCGACGACCGCGCCCGCCATGCTCAGGAGCTTGATCCCCCTCAAACTGCACCACCCTCTCTTGTCTGACTGACTGCCCTTGGCTAAGCAGTATTCAGCAGCTAGGACGCGTCTGCAAACAAAAGGTTAAGGGGCGGCCGAAGCCGCCCCTTAATGGGTCCAAGTGCGTTCGGGCCGTTTAGGCCACGGAGGCGACCGAGATCAGGTCGCGCAGAGCGCCGAGCCGAGCGAGTGCCTGGCCCTCGAGCTGCCGGACGCGCTCTCTCGTCAAATCGAGCTCGTGGCCGATCGCCTCGAGCGTCCAGGGCTCGCCCTCGAAGCCGAAGCGCAGCTCGAGGATCCGCCGCTCACGCTCGGGGAGCGCGTCGAGCGCCTTGCGAACGCCCTGGCGGCGAAGCGACTCCTCCGCCTCTTCGAACGGGTCCGGCGCCTCGCGGTCGGCGAACAGGTCGCCGAGCTCGCCTTCGTCGTCGGCGCCGACCGTCTGGTTCAGCGAGACCGACGCGGACGCGGCGCCGAGCGCCTCGTCGACGTGCTGGATCGGGAGACCGGTGGCCTCCGCGAGCTCCTCCTTCGTCGCCTCGCGGCCGAGCTCGACCTCGAGCCGGCGCGCGGCGCGCGACAGCTTCTGCTGGCGCTCGACGACGTGGACGGGAACGCGGATCGTCCGCGCGTGGTTCGCGACGGCGCGCTGCACCGACTGGCGGATCCACCAGGTCGCGTACGTGGAGAACTTGAAGCCGCGGCGCCAGTCGAACTTCTCGACGGCGCGGTTCAGGCCGAGGGTGCCCTCCTGGATCAGGTCGAGGAACGGCACGCCGAGGCCGCGGTAGCCCTTGGCGATCGACACGACCAGCCGAAGGTTCGACTCGATCATGTGCCGCTTCGCCACGGGGTCGCCGCGCTCGATCCGCTTGGCGAGGGTGACCTCGTCCGCAGCGGTCAGAAGCTTGTGCTTGCCGACGTCCGCGAGGAACAGCTGAAGGCTGTCCGCGGAGCCGGAGAGCGGGCGCATGCGAGAGGTTCAGGCTCTCGCGCTTGGCCGGCTTGTCGTCCTTCTCGTCGACCTCGACCTTGATCTCGAAGCCGATCGACACGAGCTCGGTGCGGAGCTGCTCGAGGTCGGCCTCGTTCAGCTCGTGCTCCTGGCCGAACGTCTCGAGGGTCGTCGCCTCGATGAAACCCTGTTCCTCGGACGCCTCAACGAGCGCCCGGACGGGATCCGATTCAAGAAGTTCCTGCAGCTGATTCTGCGTCAAGTTACCGTTAACTCCCTTTCGCACTCGTCTGCGGGCGTGCGTTCGCAGCGGCCCCGATCGCACTTTAGGAGGTATCTCCCGTCGGTGCTAGAGGGCGTGGACGAATCGCAACCGAATTCCAACAATGCTGCTCTCAAACAACAAGGAACGAATCCCGTCTCCCCGCCATTCCGGGTAGGCGGAAGCGTTCCTCCCACATAGAGACGCCGGGGCGTCCCGAAAGTTTCCGTCTACGCGCGAGTTCGCTTCCGGCCGGGCTTCGCCGGGCCTCTCGCCCGGCGGTCGGCCAGCAGCTCGATCGCCCGCTCGTGCGTCAGCGACTCGACCTCGTCGCCGGCTCGAAGGCTCGCGTTCGTCTCGCCGTCGGTCACATAGGGCCCGAAACGGCCCTTGCGGACCACGATCTTCTTCTCGGTGATCGGATCGACCCCGAGCTCGCGAAGCGGGCCGGCCGCGGCGCCTCGGCGGCGGCGCTCCTTCGGCTTGGCGAGGAGCTCCAGGGCCTGCTCGAGCGTGATCGTGAACAGCTGCTCCTCGGACTCGAGCGAGCGGGTCTCCGTGCCCTTCTTGATGTACGGGCCGAACCGGCCGTTCAGGGCCTCGACGTCCTCGCCGTCCGCCGGATCGGGGCCGAGCACCCGCGGGAGCGAGAGCAGCTTCACCGCGTCGTCGTGCGTCACCGTGTCGAGCGACATCGACTTGAAGAGCGAGGCGGTCTTCGGCTTGCCCTTGTCGTCCTCGGGGAGCACCTCGGTCACGTACGGCCCGAAGCGTCCCGTGCGCGCGAGCAGCTGGCGGCCCGTCTCCGGATGGACGCCGAGGTCGCGATCGCCTGACGGCTGCGCGAGCAGCTCCGTCGCCTTCTCGAGCGTGAGCTCGTCGGGCGCGAGGTCGGGCGGAATGCTCGCGCGCTCCTCGCCGCGCTCGACGTACGGCCCGTAGCGCCCGACACGAAGCACGATGTCGTCGGCGCCGGGGATCGGGAACGTGTTGACGGCGCGCGCGTCGATCTCGCCGAGCGCGCCGACGAGCGCCTTGAGCCCCGCCTCGTCCGGCTTGCCGTCGCCGAAGTAGAACCGGCGCAGCCACTCGACCCGGCCCTCGTCGCCGGCGGCGATGCGGTCGAGGTCGTCCTCCATGCGCGCCGTGAACTCGTAGTCGACGAGGCGGCTGAAGTGCTTCTCGAGCAGCTCGGTGACCGAGAACGCGAGAAAGCTCGGGACGAGCGCGGTACCGCGCTTGAACGCGTAGCCGCGGTCCATGACCGTGCTCATGATCGCGGCGTAGGTCGACGGGCGGCCGATGCCGCGCTCCTCGAGCGCCCGCACGAGCGTCGCCTCGGTGTAGCGCGGCGGCGGCGAGGTCGAGTGGCCCTGCGCGGTCAGCTCCTTCGTCTCGACGGCCTGGCCTTCCTGGAGGTTCGGCAGCGGACGCTGATCCTCGTCGCCGTCCTCGTCCTTGCCGACCTCGTACGCGGCGAGGAAACCGGGGAACGTGATCACGGTGCCCGAGGCGCCGAACTCGACGTCCTCGCCGGCTGTGCTCTTCGCGGCGAGACGGAGCGACACGGTCTCTCCGCGCGCATCGGCCATCTGGGAGGAGATCGTGCGCTTCCAGATCAGCTCGTAGAGCGCGAGCTCGTCGCGGTTCAGCTCGCCGCGCACCTCGTTGGGCGTGCGGAAGAAGTCGCCGGCGGGACGGATCGCCTCGTGGGCCTCCTGCGCGTTCTTCACCTTGCGGTCCCAGGTGCGCGGCTTCGGCGGCAGATAGTCGGCGCCGTAGAGCTCCGTCACCTGCTTGCGAGCCGCCGCGACGGCCGCCTGCGAGAGCGACGTCGAGTCGGTGCGCATGTAGGTGATGTAGCCGTTCTCGTACAAGCGCTGCGCGACGCGCATCGTCGTCTGCGACGTGTAGCGAAGCTTGCGGCTCGCCTCCTGCTGCAGCGTCGCGGTGCGGAACGGCGCAGTCGGCTTGCGCGTGTAGGGCTTCTCGTCCTTGCTGCGAACCGTGAACGTCGCGTCCTGCAGCCGCTCGAGCAGGCCGCGCGCCGACTCTTCGTCCAGGTGCGCGAGGTCCTTGGTCTTCGCCTTTCCGTCGGCTCCGAAGTCCGAGCCGCGGGCGACGCGCTTGCCGTCGAGCGCGACGAGGCGCGCGTCGAACGAGCCCGGGTCGAAGATCCCCTCGAGGTCCCAGTACGAGACCTCGACGAACGCGATCCGCTCGCGCTCCCGCTCGACGATCAGCCGGGTCGCGACGGATTGCACGCGCCCCGCCGAGAGCCCCTGCGTGACCTTCTTCCAGAGCACCGGCGAGACCTCGTAGCCGTAGAGGCGGTCGAGGATCCGTCTCGGTCTCCTGGGCGTCGACGAGCCGATCGTCGATCTGGCGCGTCTCGCCGAGCGAGCGCTCGATCGCGTCGCGGGTGATCTCGTGGAAGACCATCCGCCGAACGGGGACCTTGGGCTTCAGGACCTGGAGCAGGTGCCAGGCGATCGCCTCGCCTTCGCGGTCTTCGTCCGTCGCGAGCAGCAGCTCGTCGGCGCCCTTCAGCAGCTTCTTGAGCTCCGCGACCGTCTTCTTCTTGTCGTCGTCGACGAGGTAGAGCGGCTCGAAGTCCTCGTCGATCGCCACGCCCATCGTCCCGTACTTGGCCCGCTGCTCCTTGGGGACGTCGCTGGCCCGATTCGGCAGATCGCGGATGTGCCCGATGCTCGAGGCGACCTTGTAGCCCTTGCCGAGGTAGCCCTCGATCGTCCGCGCTTTCGCCGGCGACTCGACGATCACAAGGCGGTTCAACCCGCTTTTCTCCGTGGTTGCCACGCGATCCACCTTAGCCTTCGTTGTCAAGACGGCAGAATGCGGCGCCGTGGCACCGCGCCCCTCACTGTTCTATTTGGCTGCCGGGGGACTCTCCCTGCCGGTGAACAAGCTGCTCTTCCGCCAGAAGAGCAGCGGGGTCGAGAACGTGCCGGCCGAAGGGGGCTGCGTCCTGGCGTCCAACCACCTCTCGAACTTCGATCCCTGGGCGATCGGGATCCCCCTCTACCCGCGGCGGTTCCTCCGGTTCATGGGCAAGTCCGAGCTCTTCTGGTGGCCGCTCGGGCCGATCATCGAATCGGGCGGGGCCTTCAAGGTGCACCGTGGCCAGGCGGACCTCGAGGCGATGGAGACGGCGGAGCAGCTCTGCCGCGAAGGGCACGTCGTCGTGATGTTCCCGGAGGGGACGCGCCGCAAGAAGGGCCTCGTCAAGAAGTACCAGCCTCGCGCGCACACGGGCGCGGCGCGCATCGCGCTCGGCGCCGGCGCCCCGTTGATCCCCGCCGCGATCAAGGGCACCGACAACCTCCTCGGGCTCGGCCCGATCCGCGTGGCTTACGGTGCTCCCGTGCCGCTCGACGACCTCCGCTCCGCCGATCCTCGCGACGCAGCCCAGGAGGCAACCGACCGGCTGATGGCGGAGATCGCACGGCTCGAGGCGACGCTGTGAAGCCGCTGCTCGCCGTCGACGGCGACTCGTTCGCGCATCGCGCGTACCACGCGCTCCCGAAGCAGATTCGGCGCGCAGAAGGACGGCCCGCGAACATGATCGTCGGCTTCACGAACATGCTCGTCGGGCTCTGGGACCAGGAACAGCCGCGTTCCGTGCTCGTCGGCTTCGACTCGCTCGACACGCCGACGTATCGCCACACCGCATTCCCTGCGTACCAGTCCGGTCGCATCTTCGAGGACGACCTGCTCGAACAGCTCGACCTGCTGCCCGAGCTCGTCGAGTCGCTCGGGTTCGCGTCCGCGAAGGCGCCGGGCTACGAAGCGGACGACTTCATGGGCGCCGTCGTCGCAGCCGAGGAGAAGAAGAAGCGACCAGTCCTCGTTGCGACCTCGGACCGCGATCTCTTCCAGCTCGCGAGCGAGCGCACGACGATCCTTCAGCCGACGCGCGGCGTGAGCGAGATCTCGCGCATCGGTCCGGCCGAGGTGCGTGAGCGCTACGGCGTCGAGCCGAAGCAGGTGCCCGACTTCATCGCGCTCCGCGGCGACCCTTCCGACAAGCTGCCGGGCGCGAAAGGCGTCGGGCCGAAGACGGCTGCGTCGTTGCTCGCCGAGTACGGCACGCTCGAGTCGGCGCTCGAAGCCGGACGCTTCGCGACGCAGGCGGAGGAGTTGCGGTTGTTCCGACGAATCGCGACCGTGGACGCCTCTGCCCCTCTCCCTCCCCTCGGAGACCAGACGCCAACGTGGGCGGAGGCGTCCGCCCTGGTGGAACGGTGGGGGTTGAAGAACCTCGGCGGACGACTCGCCGAGCGAGCTTGAAGATCCTCAGCCACGAAGCCCTCGCGCGACTCCACCCGTCGCCGTTCGAGACGCCCGAGCAGGCTCGCGACCCTGCTCGACCGCTTCGAGTGGAGCCCCGGGCGGAGCGCTCAGAGGGAAGACGTGCTGCGCTGTCACACCCCGTCGCACGTCGAGCGGATCGCGGCCATCGAGCGCGAGACCTGGCTCGACGGCGACACGGTCGCGAACGAGACCTCGTACGAGGCCGCCCTGCATCGCGGCGGGAACGGCGATCCAGGCGGTGGAGGAAGGAGCGTTCGCGCTCGTCCGTCCGCCCGGCCACCACGCGCTGCCCGACCGCGCGATGGGCTTCTGCCTCTTCGACAACGTCGCGATCGCGGCCCGCTGGGCTCAGGCCGAGCTCGGCCTCCGACGTGTTGCGATCCTCGACTGGGACGTCCACCACGGCAACGGGACGCAGGCGATCTTCTGGGACGACCCGACCGTCTTCTTCGCGTCGCTGCACCAGTGGCCGTTCTACCCGGGCACCGGAGGGCCGGACGAGCAGAACGAGACGACGCTCAACGTCCCGCTCGCGGCCGGCTCGGGCGACGACGAGTTCCTCGGCGCGCTCGACGAGCTCGTGGCCCCCGCGCTCGCCCGCTTCGAGCCGGACCTGCTGCTCGTCTCCGCGGGCTTCGACGCTCACGCTTCCGACCCGCTCGCGCTGATGGAGGTCAGCGAGGACGGGTTCCGTCAGCTGGCGAGCCGCTCGGCGACGTACGCGCCGCGCGTCGCCGCGGTGCTGGAGGGCGGCTACAACCTCGAGACGCTGCCCTTGCTCGTCGCGGCTGCGCACGAGGGCTTTTCGGAATGAGAAAGGCCGGCTTTCGCCGGCCCTTCGATCAGCCGCTGGAACTGTCGCTCACCCCTGAGCTGATCCCATCATCGGGGCTCGGCGCTCGGGGCTCGCGACCCTCGCTGGGTGAACCCGGATCCCCCACGGTGGGGGATTCCTAGCCGCGGGCGACGGCGAGCGCCTCGAGCGCCTCGCGGCGCGAGGACACGTTCAGCTTGTGGAGCAGGCTCTTGACGTGCGAGCGAACGGTGTGCTCGGAGATGAAGAGGCGCTTGGCGATGTCGTCGGTGCCGAGGTGCTCGTCGAGCAGGAGCAGCACCTCGACCTCGCGCGCGCTCAGCGCGCCGGCGATGTCGTCGGGCACGCCGCCGTTCCGGTAGCCGCCCTCCCGCACCTGGTCGAGCAGGCTTCGAGCGACCTCGCCCGAGAGCGCGGCCTCGCCCCGAACGACGCCGCGGAGAAACGCGACGATCTTGTCGGGCGGCTCGCTCTTCAGCAGGTACCCGGCGGCGCCTGCCCGGATCGCGGCCAGCAGGTTGTCCTCGGTGCCGGAGGCCGTGAGCACGATCACCTCGGCATCGGGCACCGCGGCCCGGAGGCCGGGCAGGGCCGAGAGCCCGTCCAGCCCCGGCATCGAGAGATCGAGCAGGACGAGCTGGGGCCGCAGCCTGCGCGGCGAGCGTCGATCGCCTCCTGGCCGTCAGAGGCCTGGCCGACCACGTCGAAGTCGTTTCCGGCGAGGAGGGTCGCCAGGGCCTCCCGGGTCAGGGGGTGGTCGTCGACGATGAGGACGCGCGGCTGCATCACAGGACTCATCGGCAGGAGGCCCGCTGCCGATTAGAGGGAGATGCGCCGCGACGAACGGGATGGCTACGACGCCTGGCTGTCCGGAGAGCTCCTGCTCTTCGGGCTGCTCGGGGCTGCCCTGGCCCTCTTCATCGACACCCCGAGCCTGCGCCACGCGTGGGACACCCCGGCGCTGGCCCTCGTTCTCGACACGGCGATCATGCTGGCCGGCGGGATCGTGGCCGTCCTCGCGGGCATCCGCTTCTCGGTCGAGGGCAGGCGTTTCGACCTGCTTCTCTCCGCCGGCTTCTTCGTCGCCGCGGCCTCGGCGCTCGTCTTCGAGATCGTCCCCGTGCTCGACGACCCCGTTCCGTCGAGGGTCGAGAGCTGGGCTGCGATCTTCGGTGCGCTGGCGGCGATGGGCCTGATCGCCGCGGCGCCGTTCGTGCGAGGAACCTCGAAGTCGCGCCAGCGCGCGCTCGGCAACGCGGTGGCGGCGCTGCTGCTCCTGCTCGCCGGCCTCTGGCTGATGCTCGGCACGCTCGGCGTGACCCTTCCCGAGCTCACGACCGGACCGACCCACCCGGACCCGCCCGCGCTCCTGACGATCGCGTTGTCGCTGCAGGCGGTGCTCAGCCTCGTTGCGTTGGTCGGGTTCGGCCTTCGCTATCGAAACCGCGGAGACGACCTCAGCCGCTGGCTCGGGTCGGCCGCGACGCTCAGCCTCTTCTCGGCGCTCTATCGCGTCTTCGCACCGCTCACGCCGCCGACCTCGGTGTCCGTCGGGGACTTCCTCCGCGTGATCGCCTTCGGCGTGCTGCTCGTCGGCGTCTGGCGCGCGATCAGCGCCGCCGAGTTCGGCCGCGCTGTCGCGGAGGAGCGAGCCCGCGTCGCGCGCGACATCCACGACGGTCTCGCGCAGTATCTCTTCGCGCTCGCGACGCACGCGAGCATGCTCGAGAGCGGCAAGGTCACCGACGAGGCGATCACGCGCATCAAGGAGCTCACCGTGTCCGCGCAGCAGGAAGCGCGCTTCGCGGTGCTCGCGCTGTCTTCGGCGGGCGGGACTGCGCCGTTCGACGCCGCCCTCCGACGCTACGTGGAGTTTCTGACTGCGGACGGCCTGCTGGAGGTCGACGTCGAGATCGACCAGCGCGTCGACCTTGCGCCCGACGAGCAGATCGAGGTCTTCCGGATCGTCCAGGAAGGGCTCGCGAACGTGCGGAAGCACGCCAACGCCAAGACCGCGGTCGTGCGGATCTGGTACCGCGAGGGTCGTCGGCTCGTCACCGTCGCGGACGACGGGAGCGGGTTCGAGGAGGAGGCGGGAGGCGCGGGTCAGGGCCTGCGGAACATCCGCCAGCGTGCGGCGAGCATCGCCGGCGCGGCCTCGGTGCGGTCCCTCCCGGGCCGCGGCACGACGGTCGAGATCGCGCTCCGCGCGTAGAACGCGCGCCCGGCCCGAGCGGTTGCCCGCCGGACCTCGGTGACATGATCGCCCGGTGAGTGCGCGCAAGCTTCCGACTGGAACCGTCACCTTTCTCTTCACGGACATCGAGGGCTCGACACGACTACTGCAGGAGCACGGATCGGGTTACGCAGATCTGCTTGCCGAGCCACCGCCGTGTCCTGAGGGACGCGTTCACGAGACATTCCGGTGTCGAGGTGGACACGCAGGGCGATGCCTTCTTCGTCGCGTTTCCCAGCGCCGCCGACGCCGTTGCCGCCGCTGCCGAGGCGCGGCACCAGCTCGAGGCCGGCCCCATCCGGGTCCGCATGGGAATCCACACCGGCGAGCCGATCGTGACGGACGAAGGCTACGTCGGCGTCGACGTTCACCGCGCGGCGCGGATCGCCGCCGCTGCTCACGGGGGACAGATCGTCCTCTCCGAGACGACACGACGGCTCCTGGACAGCGACACCGCAACTCGTGATCTCGGAGAGCACCGGCTGAAGGACCTCACCGGACCCGAGCGTCTACATCAGCTGGGCGACGGCGACTTCCCGCCGCTGCGGACGCTCGACGCCACCAACCTGCCGGTCGCGTCGAGCCCGCTCGTCGGTAGAGAGCACGAGCTCGGCGAGCTCGTCGCACTGCTCTCCGAGGGCACGCGGCTCCTCACGATCACCGGTCCGGGTGGCACAGGAAAGACTCGTCTTGCGCTCCAGGTCGCAGCCGAACTCATCGGCACGCTGCGCGACGGCGTCTTCTGGGTCCCGCTCGCGAGCCTCTCCGACACGCAGCTCGTGTCGTCGGAGGTAGCGCAGGCGATCGGGGCGCGCGACGACCTCGACGGTTTCCTGCGGGGCAAGGAGCTCCTGATCCTGCTCGACAACTTCGAGCATCTCCTCGCCGCGGCTCCTGCCGTGAGCGCCGTCCTCGCCGCATCGAAAGGACTCCGCGTGCTGGTCACCAGCCGGGCTCCCCTTCACGTGTCGGCAGAGCGGGAGTATCGGTTGGAACCGCTCACGACGAGCGACGCAGCTGCACTCTTCGTCGAGCGGGCGCGTGCGGTCGGTCGAGAGCTCGCGCCCGACGCGACCGTGGAGGCGATCTGCCAGCGCCTCGACGGTCTCCCGCTCGCGGTCGAGCTCGCCGCGGCCCGCACGAAGCTCCTCGCTCCGGAGCGCCTCCTCGACCGCCTCGACTCGGCGCTTCCGCTCCTGACCGGCGGGGCACGCGACGCCCCTGAACGCCAACGCACGCTGCGCGCCACGATCGAGTGGAGCTACGACCTCCTCGACGTTGCGAGCAAGGAGCTCTTCGCAAAGCTCTCGGTCTTCGCCGGCAGCTTCCCGATCGGGGCCGCCGAAGAGATCTGCGACGCCGACCTCGACGGCCTCGCAGCACTCGTCGACTCGAGCCTCCTGAAGCCGATCGGCGACGACCGATTCCTGATGCTGGAGACGATCCGCGAGTATGCGCTCGAGAAGCTCGAAGCCTCGGCAGCGGCCGAGGAGCTTCGCCAACGTCATGCACGTTTCTTCTCCGCACTCGCAGAGGAGGCGTACGAGCGACGCTTCGACGCCGAGTCGGAGTGGTCTGCGCGGCTCGGAGTCGACCACGACGACCTTCGCGCGCGCGCTCGACTGGCTGGTCGCGAACGACCCGGATCGCGGGCTCGAGCTCGCAGGTGCACTCGGCTGGTTCTGGCTGTCGCACGGGCTTCTGGCAGAAGGGGGTGGGCGGTTGGCCGGCGCGCTCACCGAGTCGACTGCAACGGGTCGAGCTCGAGCGCGCGCACTCACAGCGTCGGGGTCACTCGTGGCGAGGCACGGCGAAGTCGACGAGGGACGAGCGCAGGTCGATCAGTCGATCCGGCTCTGGCGCGAGCTCGATGATCGGAGGGAGCTCGCTTCGGCGCTCGACGCGCTCGGCTGGCTCCTCGCCTACAACGCCGCCGACATCTCGCCCGCATTCGACGCGTTCGAGCAGAGCCTCGAGCTCCGCCGTGAGCTCGGCGACCGACCCGGTGAGACGCGCGCGCTCGTGGGCGTCTGCCAGATGCTCGTTGCAGCGGGCGAGGTCGAGCGAGCGGAGTCGCTCTCACTGGAACTGCTCGAGCTCGCGGACGCCGACCCGCGCACGGAGCACTTCGCGTACCACTTCCTCGCGGACTGCGCACTGACCCGCGGCAATACGGAGGAGGCAGAGCAGCGTTACCGCGAAAGCCTGCAGGCGGCGCTTCCGCTCGACGACGTCATCGAGACGAGCTTCGAGGTCCAAGGCGTCGCGATGGCGGCTGCCGGTAACGCCGACCCGCGGCGCGCACTGCTTCTGGCCGGTTCGGTCGAGGCGCTCTGGGAGTCACTCGGCATCTCGATTTCCGTCGCCTTCTGGGACACGCTTCTCGAGCGATACATCGGCGCCGCCCGCGAGCGGCTGGGCGCGGAGGCGGATGCCGTCTGGTCCGAAGGGCGCGCGATGGCGTTCGACGACGCCGTGGAGCTCGCCCTGACGCATTGAAGTCGCGAAGCCGGCGACGGTTGCGCGGCTCCGACGGATCTGGTGCTGGAGAGAGAAAACCCCGCGATTGCGAGGCGTAGCTCGTGGTACAGCGGCGGCCCAGGCGCGGTGCGACGATTCGGGACGTGGCGCGGACGATCTCGAGCACCATTGGCCGCGAGGGCTTGGGGCGAACTCTCAGCCTTGTCCTCTGGCCGGCCGCGCTTCTGTTTGGGATCGCCGCCCTACTGGTTGGCCGGCCCGAATTGGTCGCGCTCGACGGGCTCACGGGGTTCGTTCTCGTAGGGCTTGGGCTCGCGGCATGGTCGCTGCGGCCGCGAAGCGCCTCGGGACTCATCATGGCGACGGCTGGCTTCGCGTGGTTCCTGGGGGCGCTCGCGCCGTGGGCGGTCTATCTGCACCGAGCGCCGTTGGCTCACCTGATCCTGACGTATCCGACGGGAAGTCTCGCAGCTTCTTCGCGACTGTTCCGCGCTGCGATCGTTGCAGCGTACGCCTACGCGGCCATCTACCCGATCGCCCGCAACGACTACGCGACCATCGCATTCGCGCTCGGGCTGATCGCGCTCGCGACCAGACGCTACGTCGTCGCGGGAGGCCCAGAAAGACGAGCGCGCCTGACAGCGCTCATCGCGGCGACGGCGTTCGGGCTGGTGCTCGTTGTCGGAGCGGCGATCCGAGTGGCTGGGATCGAAACGGACAACGCGCTGCTGTGGGCGTACGACGCAATCGTCTGCCTCGTCGCGATCAGCCTGTTCGCCGACCTGCTCTGGGGACGGTGGGCGCAGGCGACAGTGACGGGGCTCGTGGTCGACCTCGGAGAATCCGACGCGTCCGGCACGCTGCGCGACCGGCTGGCCCGGGCGCTCGGCGACCCGACGCTCGTCGTCGGCTACTGGCTTCCAGGGCAGAGCCGGTACGCGGACGAAGCCGGCCGGCCGGTCGAGCTGCCGGCGGCCGAAGCACGAGCGTGCGCTGACCCCGATCGACGAGGACGGCCGGCGGGTCGCCGTCGCTCGTCCACGACCGTGCGCTCCTGGACGACCCGGCGCTCATCTCCGCGGTCGCGTGCGGCGACGCGACTGGCGGTATCGAACGCCCGGCTCCAGGCTGAGGTGCGCGAGCGGGTCGCCGGAGGTCGAGGCCTCGCGGCGGCGAATCGTCGAGGCCGCGGACGATCAGCGGGATCGCCTCGGGCGCGAGCTCCGCACTGGGACGGAGCGCCGCCTATTGCGGGTGGCGGAGCTCGTCGGAGAGATCGATCCGGAGCTCGAGCGGCAGGTCGAGGCGGCGCGGGCGGAGCTCGAAGAGTTCGGGCTTGGCATTCATCCGCGAACGCTTGCCGTCGACGGTCTCGGTGCGGCGCTCCGTGAGCTCGCCGAACGATCGTCTGTTCCGGTCACGATCGTCGCGCCGAACGAGCGCTTGCCGCGTGGCCGTCGAGGCGGCCGCGTACTTCCTCTGCTCGGAGGCGCTCGCGAACGTCGCGAAGCACGCGCGGGCGTCGCAGGCAACGATCCGCGTAACGGCCGAGAACGAGCTCCTCACCGTCGAGGTCAGCGACGACGGCGTCGGCGGCGCCGATCCGGCCGCCGGCTCCGGGCTCCGTGGTCTCGCCGATCGGGTGGAGGCGCTCGGCGGTCAGCTCGTGGTCGAGAGCCCGCGTGGCAGGGGTACGCGCCTCGTCGCGCGGTTGCCGTACCCGTCCGATGGCTACCCCGTCTTCGTCCACGGCGGAGTGAATCCGGCGCCGTAGTAGCCGCCCTTGCCGTCGTCGTCGAACCTCAGCGTCGTTTCCTTCGAAGGACCACCCGAACGTGATCTTGTCCTCGCGGCGTCTGGAAGACGATCCGGTCGCGATAGACCGAGTACGTCCCTGACGCACCAATTTCGGTCTGCCCGTCCGGAAAGATGTCGTAGCATCACGAAGTCGCCCGATTTGAGAACGAGCCGGTGCCGCACCGGCAAGAGCCTGTAGAACGGATCACCGGCCGGGATCCGAGCGCGCCGCGCATCGTCTGCGGTCATCGTGTTCGTGTAGACGCCGTCGGGGATGGCCGCTGAGGCAGAGCTCTCACCGGTCGAACAGGACGGAAGCGTCTCGGCAGAGACGGACGTCACCTGCCGCAGCTTCGCAATCCGTGCGATGAAGGAGCGGGTCTGGTCGTCCCGCTCGAGCTCTCGGTAAACGGGAGCGAGGGCATCACGAAGCGTCGACGATGTCGGCCGGGGTTGCGACGACGAAGCTCAGGCCGCGCCGGCACAGCACCGCCGCCGCCGTCCCGTTCTCGAGATCGAATAGCGGTCGAGCGTCTTCTGGACGTACATTCCGCAAGGGCTTCGCGCAGCACGTCCCGTTGCACCGGCTCGAGCGCCGCGAACGCAGCCTCGTTCATGAAGAGGACGAGCGGCCGCGGCCAGAGGTTGATGTTCGTCGTCAGGTACTTCGCGGCCGCGTCGTACGTGTTGCTCTCGATCGACTCCACCTGCTGCTCGATCCCGTCGAAGCCGCCGATCCGCGCGCCGGCGGGAAGGGCGATCGCCGTCGCGCCTAGCGCACGCAGAGTCTCGCGTGCGACGCGAGACTCGGTGATTCCGATCCTCTCGCCGCGAAAGTCGGCGGGCTGCGTGAGCGGCCGCTCTGACGCCGAGGAGCTTGCGCAGCGGGCCCGGCAGGATGCCGAGTCCGACGAGGCGGAGTGGCTCGAGGGCCTTGAGCATCTCGCCGGGGATACCGCTCTCGAGGACCTCGCCCTGCAGCGCATAACTGTCGACGAGGAGCGGCGCGTGCAACGCGTTGAAGCTCGAGACGCCGACATCGTCCCAGGCTCGACTCCCGACCGATCCAAGGTCGGCCTTCCCTGCCGCGACGTCGTGGATGACCGCCGACTCGGGACGGCGCCACGGCCAACCCAACCAGCGGTTTCTGAACTCGATCCGCATCTTCCCGCCCGACAGGCGGGCGACCTCGTCGGCGAACGGCTGCAGCTCCTCCGGCCGGTAGAGGCCATTCGCCATCGTCAGGGTGAGCGCGCGTCGGCTCGGGCTTGCCGCCGGCCCGGTCGTCGCCAGCGCCCGCGCAGCCGGCAGCGGCGACCGCAACGGTGAGGCAGCTCCGAGAGCGACGACCGCATTCAGGCACGTCCGCACTGCTTCCTCCCGCTCGACGAATCGAGTCTAGGCCGGATTACCGCGTGACACATCGGGGCGAGCCCTCATTCTCGCCGCGCAAGATCAGGGCCAGCCCTCGCTCGCAACGATCGTCTGCCCTGTATCGCCGCCGCAGAAGGCGCTCGTAGCCTCGGCACACGACGTAACGACGAGCCAACAGCGCGATGGCAGGAAAGGACAGACTCATGAGGCTCCTTCTCGCATTGATTACGCGTCGCGGCGGCGGTCGCAGCTCGCCCCGATCGCTTGCTCTCGGGAGCAAGCGACCGGGCACGTGTGTACCACTCCGAGAGCTTCACCGATCCGGACTTCTGCGGCACCGGTGCGAGCGTCGACGTGTTGCTTCGAGAACACGCTCGCGCACGGTAAGCGAGCGCGATGGTGTGGGCAAGGTCGGAGCACCAGGGGAAGCGTCACGTTCAGCTACGGCGACGCTGGCCGTCATCGTCAGCTTCGCGGGGCAGTTCACGGACACGATCGTCGCAACGGAAGCGGGCGGCGTGGAGATTCACCGACTCATCTCGAAGGGACTCCCGGTGAAGATCCAGCTCGCGAACGGCCCCGTCCTCGCGCGTCGACGCGGGCATGATCGTCATGCTCAATGACCATCCAAAACGGCAACGAGATCGACGTCCAGATCGTGAGCATGAGCGGCCCTCATCCCATCGACGCGAGCGGCGGCAGCCTGTTCTGCGCCGTCGTCCCTCAGGCGCTCGGCATCACTTAGCCGCGGCGCCCCGTGGAGAACGCATGCGAGCGCGCCGACGACATCGGCGGCGCGCTCGTCGTTCGAGCGCCGAGGAACCGAACCGCGGTTGAGACCACGGCTGTGCTCGCAAGGATTGATCGAATGAGCGTCCGGACCGTCGGCATCGGCACTCTCTTCCTGGCAGGGATCGCATTCGGCGCGCTCTCGCTGGCGATCGCGCGGCGCGAGCCCGCCTTCTCGTTCGCCGGCGAGCTCGCCGACGCGGGCCGCCGCCGAGCTCATTGCCGGCTGGGCTCTCCTCGCCGTTGGCCTCGTCGCCTGGGCGCGGCGACGGGGCAGCGGCTTCGGCCCGCTGCTCGTCGCGGCCTCGTTCGGCTGGTTCTTCCTCGAGTGGAACAACCCGGGCATCGGCTCCGCGCTCGGGTTTGCGCTCGGCCTCGCGCTCTACGCGGCCGCTCCGCCGCTGGTCGCGCACGCAGCGCTCGTCTACCCCGGTCGGCGACTCTCGTCGCGGCTCGACCGGCTCGTGCTCGCGGCCGCGTACGCGGGTGCGATCCTGGTGCTCGGCCTGGGGCCGGCCCTGGTCTTCGACCCCGCGGCCGCGGTGTGCACGCGAGTGCCCGCGCAACCTCCTCCTCGTCGAGGGACTCGCCTCGCCTCTACGACTCGTTGAATCGGATCGGCGTCCAGGCCGGACTGGCGTGGTCGCTCGCGCTCGTGGTGCTGCTCGTCCTCCGACTTGTTCGAGCGAGCCCGGCGCTCCGCCGGCTGCTCTGGCCGGTGCTCGTTCCGGCCGCTGCCTATCTCGGTCTGGTCGCCTGGACGTTCGCGGCCAGCCTCGAGCGCGGCAAGCTCGGAAACAGTCCCGATCGCGCGCGACCTCTGGCTCGGCCAGGCTGCCGCGCTCGTCGCGCTTGCGGCTGGGGTCGTGTGGGGCTGGCTCCGCGCGCGCCACACCCGTGCCGCGGTCGCGCGCCTCGTCGTCGAGGTCGCCGCGTCGCCGGAGCCCGGCGGCCTTCGTGAGAAGCTGGCGCGGATGCTGCACGACGAGTCGGTCGAGGTCGCCTATCCGCTGGAGGACGGCAGGCTCGTCGATGCGCTCGGCCGGCCGCTCGCGCTCGACGGTCAGGTGACGCCGCTCGTCCGCGAGGGAGAGACCGTCGCGCTGCTGTCGCACCGTCCGGGCCTGCTCGACGATCCCGGCGCTGGCCGAGGAGGTGGCGGCAGCAGCCCGCCTGGCGCTCGAGAACGAGCGGCTGCAGGCAGAGGTCGCGGGCCCAGCTCGAGCAGCTGCGACGCTCGCGGGCGCGGGTGATTGCGACCGGGGACGCCGAGCGTCGGCGGCTCGAGCGAGACCTCCATGACGGGGCGCAGCAGCGGCTGGTCGGGCTCTCGCTCGCAGCTCGGGCTCACCCGCTCCCGCCTCGGCTCCGCAGCCGGACGCGGCGACTCGTGGCACAGATCGACGAGGCCGAGGCCGAGCTCGGCGCCGCACTGGCCGGGCTGCGCGAGGTCGGTCACGGGCTCTTTCCGGCGCTGCTCGCCGAGGAAGGGCTCGCCGTCGCCCTCGAGGCGCTCACGGAGGAGGCGCCCGTCGAGATCGAGATCGGAGCTCTGCCGCGAGCGCCTCGACGCCGCCGTCGAGGCGGCCGCCTACTTCGTCGTGTCCGAAGCGCTCAAACGCAGCCGGAGCATCCCGGACCGGCTCGCGGCGCGAACCGAGGGCGACCTGCTCGTGGTCGAGGTCGAAGCCGACATCGCGGACAGCGAGATCGTCGGGCTCGAGGATCGCGTCGGCGCGGCCGGCGGGACGCTCGAGGTCGTACGCGAGGCCGACGGGCGAGCGAGAATCCGCGTGGAGATCCCGTGCGGGTCGTGATCGCAGACGACGAGGTGCTGCTCAGGGAAGGCCTCGAGCGGCTGCTGCACGAGGCCGGCTTCGACGTCGTCGGCAAGGTCGGCACCGCGGACGAGCTGCTCCACAAGGTCGAGCTCGACACGTCCCGACGTCGCGATCGTCGACATCCAGCATGCCGCCCACACACACGGACGAGGGGATCGTCGCCGCCCAGGAGATCCGCCGGTCACATCCCGAGGTCGGCGTGCTCGTTCTCTCGCACCACCTGGAGTCGCGCTACGCGATGCGGCTGATCGAGCAGCATCCCGGACGGGGCCGGGTACCTGCTGAAGGAGCGGGTCTCCAACCTCGGCGTGCTGACCGACGCGCTCGGCCGGCTCGCGCGACGGCGAGTGCGTCGTCGACCCGACGATCGTCGCCCGGCTCGTCCAGCGCGCCCGCCCCGCCAGGCAGCTCGCGGAGCTCACCGACCGCGAGCGCGAAGTGCTGGCCCTGATGGCCGAGGGCCGCTCGAACAAGGCGATCTGCGCCCAGCTCTTCCTGAGCCCGAAGACCGTCGAGGCGCACGTCAAGCACATCTTCATGAAGCTCGGCATCGACGAGTCCGCCGACGACCACCGCCGCGTCCTCGCCGTGCTCGCCTACCTGCGCTCCTGAGCGAAGCCTCGTTAAGCAATCGGCTTTCTGAGCGACTGATCGCAGCGAACAGTCCGCAACGCCTCGAGCCGGCCGCCGTAGAGCGCGGCCCGGATCAGCTGGGGCTGACAGCGAAGAGCAGGAACTGCGTGAACTGCGCCGGCGCGAAGTTGTTGTCGCTCACGAGGATCAGCGAGCGGCGTCCGTCGGGGAGGTCGGGTCCGAACGCCATGCCTTCGACGTTGTCGAGCGGAATGCCGAGCGTGTCCAGGTCGAGTAGGAGCGTCTTCTCGGCCGGTCGCACCGACCCAAGCGTCCCGGCCAGGCTCGCGGCGCCGTCGACGTTGTCGGCCCCGGGCAAGGCAACGCGATAGAGCTTGATCGTGTTGCCCGTACCGGGTACTCCCACCGAGAACGACCGCTCCATTGCGAGGAGGAACTCGTTGTTGAGCGGAAGCAGCTCGACGAGCCCGCTGACGGCGAAGTTGGTCGGCGGCACGGGCGGCTGGGCGATCGGGTCGGTCCAGTAGAGGTATTGGCGGTCGAGCCTTCCGCTCTGGAGGTTGTAGCGGAGCAGCCGCGCTGGGCTTCCGGCAGCGAGCGTTGCCGGCGGGCCGTCCTGGACGAGCGCCGCCTCCGTGCCAGTGAAGAAGAACCGGCCGTTCGGCGGCGTCGAGGCGCTCTCGAACCCGAGGTTCTGACGCACTCCGCGGGTCCCGGCGGCGTTCGGGAGGAACGGCTCGGGGACGGGCAGCGCACCGAGCTGATCCCCGTCGAGGGCGAACTCGCGGACGAACGGGTCGATCAGACGGTTCGCGAAACCCTCCGACGTGATGACGAGCGTGCCGTCCTTGGTGAGGGCGATCCCCTCCGGGTCGAGACTGAGCGGCGCGAACGGCTGACCGTCAGGTCCCTTCAGCGTCGTCACGTCGAGAAAGTCGACGTCGCCCGGGTCGAGTCGCCCGTCGGAGACGTCGACCCGCAGGGTGTAGAAGCGGGCCGGGTTGAACTGGCTCGGGTCGTCCGACAGGCTGTAGAAGACATTCCGCTCGGCGTCGTAGGCGATGCCGGAGAGGCCGCCGACCTGCGTCCCCTCGAACGTCGTCCCGGTCGGCACGATCTCCTGGCCGAGGAACTCGAGGCTGGGCGTGGGCCCGCGCTCGTTCGCAGCGGGCGCCGAGGACAGGAGGGTGAACGCGGCTGCGGCGAGTGCGAGCAGCAGCCAGGAGAACCTGAAGCGTGCGCGAAGCGTCATCGAAGAACCTCCCCCATCGTTCGAGGCCGGCGTCAGCTGGGTCGCCGGAAGCCTAAAGCCGACGCGCTGCTCCCGTGGGACACGTGTGCGTCCTGCTCCGAGGGCGGTAGATGCTCGAGGGCACGCGAGGGCAGCGCATCGGCTTGCAAAGAGCGCCGCACCACGCTCGTGATGCCCTTGCTTATGCACGAATAGATAGAAAGCCCTGCATTTGCAGGGCTTTCCGTTAGCAGGCCTGTAAGCCGGATTCTGTCGAGGGTGATCATCCCTCTAGGCCGACGATCTCTCGCCGGCTCGAGCGGCGTACCCGGTCCCTCGGCGGGCCACCTCAGCGGGACCTGTTTCGCCTTGCACCGAACGGGGTTTGGCGAGCCGCCGTGTCACCACGGCGCTGGTGGGCTCTTACCCCACCTTTTCACCCTTACCGCCGGCGTCTCCGGAGAGTCATGCGCCGGAGGCGGTCTCCTTTCTGTGCCACTTTCCGTCGGCTTTCGCCGCCTGGGGTTTCCCCAGCGTTCTGCCCTGTGGTGTCCGGACTTTCCTCGAGCGTCAGACGCTCGCGATCACCCGGCCTGCACGTCGAATTGTAGCCCGGACTCCGCCGACTCGGCGGCCCCGCGCAGGTGCGAGCCGCACTCCGGGCACGAGACCGTGCGCCGGGTGCGCAGGACGAACTCCCCGCAGACGAGGCACTCCAGGCTGATCCCGCGCACGAGCGCCTGGAGCTCCTGGTCGAGGGTGCGGTGAGAGTGGCGTGCCGTCATCAGAGGCTCCGGAAGACCCCCACGACCTTGCCGAGGATCTGGACGTGCGGCGGGTACATCGGGTCGAGGGCGTCGTTCTCGGGCTGGAGCCGGATCCGGCTGCCTTCCCGGTAGAAGCGCTTGACGGTCGCCTCGTTGGCCGACTCGTCGTCGCCGACGAGCGCGGCGACGATCTCGCCGTTCCGCGCGTCCTGGCTGCGGCGGATCACGACGATGTCGCCGTCGAGGATCCCCGCGTTGATCATCGAGTCGCCCCGGATGCGGAGCAGGAACTCGTCGCCCCCGCGCGAGAGCGGCTCCGGTACGGCCAGGTACTCGTCGACGTGCTCCTCGGCCAGGAGCGGCGCGCCCGCGGCGATCGAGCCGAGCAGCGGCAGCTTGTGGACCTCCGCCGGGGCCCCCGCAGCGACCGGGCGGTCGCGGAGCAGCTCGAGCGCCCGCGGCTTGGTCGGGTCGCGCCGGAGATAGCCGGCCCGCTCGAGGTTCGCGAGGTGCGCGTGCACCGTCGAGGGCGAAGCCAGCCCGACGGACTCTCCGATCTCTCTGACCGTCGGCGGGTAGCCGTGCTTGCCGACGTACTCGGCCAGGAACTCCCATATCTCCTGCTGACGTCCGGTGAGCATTGCCTGCCTCCTGGGTCGGTCGAAGCGAACGCGCGTTTCCGCGAACGTGTGTTCGACAGAAGGCTAGACAGTCCTTCGGACGGCGTCAAGTCCGAGCGGCGTCAGGCTGACCTCGCCGGCCTCGACCTGGATCAGGCCGTCCGAGAGCGCGTCGTCCCAGGCCGGGTGCCGGGGGCAGTTGCTCGTCCAGGCCTCCATCGCCTCGGAGTAGGTCCGAGGCCGGCTGTCGACCCACTCGAGCAACTCGAGAACCGATGGAGCGAGCACGACACGAATCGTAGACCCCGAGAAAGTTGAGCCCGGCGGAGCCGGGCGACTTTCTCGGGACGAAGTGCGCTGGAGAGGACTTGAACCTCCACGGCCGTTTAAGGCCACTAGGCCCTCAACCTAGCGCGTCTACCAATTCCGCCACCAGCGCTCGAGGGAGCGGGAAGTGTAGCCGCGGCTAGGATCCCGCCGTGCGCGACCTCTGCAAGGCGGCGGTGGATGCCGCGCTCGGCGCCGGTGCGACCTATGCCGACGCGCGTGCGGTCGTGCGTCGCTCCCAGGCGGTCTCGACGAAGAACGGCCGCGTCGAGAACGTGACCGACCTGGAGACGGAAGGGATCGGCGTGCGCGTGCTGGTGGGCGGTGCCTGGGGGTTCTCCTGCGACCGGCGCCTCGACGCCGACGGCGCGCGCGACGCGGCACTGCGTGCCTGCGCGTTCGCGCTTGCGGCGGCCGGCAGTCGCGAGAAGGCGCTCGCGCCCGTGCCGGCGTCCAGCGGCACCTATCGCACGCCGTGTCGAGAAGGATCCGTTCGCCGTCTCGCTCTCGGAGAAGGTCGACCTGTGCGTGCGCGCCGAAGAGGCGCTTCGCCACCCCGACGTCAAGGTCACCGAGGCGTTCGTCCGCGCACAGCGCGAGAACAAGGTCCTCGTCACCTCCGACGGCGCCGAGATCGAGCAGGAGCTCGTCGAGACGGGCGGCGGAATCGACGCGCTCGCCGCAAGCGACGGCGGCTTCCAGATGCGCTCGTATCCGTCCGCGCACGGCGGCTCGTCCGCGCAGGGCGGCTGGGAGTACGTCGAGAACCTCGGGCTCGAGCGCGAGGCACCTCGCGTCGCGGAGCAGGCTGCTGCGCTCCTGCGCGCCGACGTGTGCCCGCCGGGCGTGACGACCGTCGTGATCGACGCCGAGCAGATGGAGCTGCAGGTGCACGAGTCGGTCGGGCATCCGATCGAGCTCGACCGCGTCTACGGGAGCGAGGCGTCGTACGCAGGCACGAGCTTCCTCAAGGCCGGCGACCTCGGCTCGCTTCGCTACGGCTCGGACAAGATGAACATCACCGCCGACTCGACGACGCCCGGCGGGCTCGGCACGTTCGGCTTCGACGACGAAGGCGTGCCCGCGCGGCGAGAGCCGATCGTCGTGGAGGGCGTGCTGCGCAACTTCTTGACGTCGCGCGAGACGGCCGAGACGCTCGGCGCAGGCGAGGGCGGCTCGATGCGCGCCGACGGCTGGAACCGCATGCCGCTGATCCGGATGACGAACCTCCACCTCGAGCCGGGCGAGGGGTCGTTCGACGACCTGCTCGCCGACGTCGACGACGGGATCTACCTCGAGACGAACAAGAGCTGGTCGATCGACGACAAGCGGCTCAACTTCCAGTTCGGGACGCAGATCGCCTGGGAGATCAAGAACGGCAAGCTCGGGCGGATGCTCCGCGACGCCACCTACACGGGCATCACGCCGGAGTTCTGGGGCTCGCTCGACGCGGTCGCCGGGCCCGAGGCGTGGCACATGCAGGGCCTGACGAACTGCGGCAAGGGACAGCCCGGGCAGGGCGCGCACGTCTCCCACGGCTCTTCCCCATGCCGCTTCCGCGGCGTGCAGGTGGGCGTGAAAGCGTGAGCGACGACGCGCGGGAGATCGCTGCGCGTGCGCTGCGAGCAGTCGACGGCGGCGACGCGGAGGCGCACGTCCTCTGCGAACGCTCCGGGCTGGCGCGGTTCGCGTCCTCCGAGGTGCATCAGCCGACGCTGATCGAGAACTGCGTGGTCACGCTGCGCGTGATCCGCGACGGCAAGATCGGCACCTCTTCCACGAACCGGCTCGACGACGACGGGCTCAAGCTGCTGGCGCAACGCGCCGCGGAGGCCGCCGACAGCGCGGTCGCCGAGGAAGGCTTCCCCGGGCTGCCGGGCCCGATGCCACTGCCCGAGGTCGAAGGCTTCGACGAGGCCGTGGCGGCGATCGGGCCGGAGGACCAGGCACGACTCGCGCGCGCCGCGATCGACGCGTCGACCACCACCGGGCAGTTCGGGTTCTTCACGAGCGGCGTGACGGACCTCGCGATCGTCTCGTCGGCCGGTGTCGAAGCGCACCAGTCGATGACCGACGCGACGACGCTCGTCGTCTCGGCGGACGACGGCGCGTCGGGCTACGCGACGCAGACGAGCTGGTCCGCGGACGGCGTCGACCCGGCCTCCGTCGGACGCGAGGCAGCCGAGAAGGCGGCTCGGACGCGCAGCGCGAAGACGATCGAGCCCGCGCCGTACCGTGCGGTGCTCGAGCCGTACGCGTTCGCCGACCTGATCAACTACTTCGGCTACGACGCGTTCGGCGCGAACGGGCTGCTCGAGGAGCGCTCGTACCTGTCCGGTCGCCTCGGCGAGAAGATCATGGACGAGAAGGTGTCGATCGCCGACGACGCGCTCGACCCGCGCGGCCTCCCGAAGCGCTTCGACTTCGAAGGGCGTGCCGAAGCAGCGCGTGCAGCTGATCGAGAACGGCGTCGCGCGCGGCGTCGTCTGGGACCGCACGAGCGCGGCCCGCGCCGGCGACGGCCACGAGACGACGGGCCACGCGCCGCCGCCGGTCTACCGCCAGTACGGGCCGCTCACGTTCGCGCTCACCGTCGACGGCGGCGAGGTCGACTCGGTCGAAGAGCTCTGCGAGCTCGTCGGCGACGGGATCTACGTGACGCGCCTCCACTACCTCGGGATCGTCGACCCCCGTGAAGGCGTGATCACCGGCATGACGCGGGACGGGACGTTCCGGATCCGCGACGGGAAGATCGCCGAGCCGCTCGTCAACCTTCGCTTCACCGTCTCCGTGCCCCAGATGCTCGAGGACGTCCCCGGTCTCGGGCGCGAGCAGCAGCTCGTGAACAGCAGCGACTTCTACGGCGAGCGCTACCCGATCGGCACGCTCGTCCCGGCGATCGCGACCGCCCGGTTCAACATCACCGGCGTCGGTTCAGAACCAGGTCTGTAGCCGCTACAGCAGGTGCCAGAGCACGATCGTGTTGATGCCGAAGAGCACCGACACGAAGACCGTGAGCCGGGTCAGGTTCCGCTCGACGATGTGCGTCCCGCCCTGGGACTGCGGCGTGAAGCCCATCCCGCCCATGCCCGCGTCGCGCCCCGAGTGCATGAGGACCAGCACGACGAGGCCGAAGCTGATGAGAACGTGGAGAGCTGCGAAGAACCCGACCATGGCGCGGGAATGGTAGCTAGCGACCGGCCACTTCGAGGATGGCGTCGATCAGCTCGGCGGCGATGCGATCCTTCGTCACGTAGCCCGCGGCACCCGCCTTCCGGGCGTTGTCCACGTCGTCCCGCGCGTTCGAGCCGGTGAGCATCAGGATGCAGGCGGAGTCGTCGAGCTTCCGGATCGCCCGCGTGGCGCCCAGCCCGTCGAGCACCGGCATCGCGATGTCCATCAGGGTCAGGTCGGGCTTGTGCTGCTGCCAGAGCTCGACCGCCTCGCGGCCGTCGCGGGCGTAGGCGACGACCTCGATCCGCTCCTCGCCCGCGAGAATCGCCTCGAGCGCTTCGGCAAAAAGACGATGGTCGTCGGCGATGAGGACGCGGACCCCGGCCACTGCTGCTTCAAATCTGCACTGTTACGCTCCGAATGTGAAGCCCGAGGAGGCGCGGGAGCGAATCCACAAGCTTCTGGTCACGGGCGACAACCGCCTGAAACAGGGCGTCGACCCGGCGAAGGTGCGGCAGAGCTACGAGCAGGCGCTCGAGGCCGCGCGCGAGGCGGGGCTCGAGGAATCCGTCCGCCCGCTCGTGGAGATCAGGCTCGCCGACCTCGAGCGGCTCGCTCCAGGATCGCCTCCACCCGAGCCGCCTGCAGCTTGAGGTCGTGCGCCTCGGCCGCCTCTCGGGCGGCCGGGTTCGGGATCGGCAGGCGCGGCCGCCTGGCGCGAGGCCGTCGGCGATCGACTCCTCGTCGAGCGGGTCGACGAGGACGCCCGCTCCGACGGGGACGAACTCGGGCGGCCCGCCGATCCGGGTCGCGACGACCGAGCGGCCCGCCGCCATCCCCTCGAGCAGCGACTGGCCGAGCGGCTCCAGCAGGCTCGGCTGACAGACGACGCTCGCGCGGGCGAGGTACGTCGGGATCTCGTCGTGCGGCACGCGGCCGACGACGTGCACGCGCTCGCGTCCCTCGAGCTGCGCGCGGAGCGGGCCGTCGCCGACGAAGGTCAGCTCTCCCTCCCCGAAGCGCTCGAACGCGCGCGCCAGGCGGACGACGTTCTTGCGCTCGCTCAGCGAGCCGATGCAGACGAAGGCGGGCGTGCGCTCGGGCGCCGGCAGGACCGGGAAGCGCTCGAGGTCGACGCCGGAGTCGACGACCTCAGTCTTGCCGCGCGCGCCGGGCACCTTCGCCTCGAGCTCGCGCCGCAGGTAGTCGGAGACCGCGATCACGGTCGCGGCGCGGCGCACGGTGAAGCGCGTCGCAGCGGCAATGCCGGGGATCGCTCCCACGTTGCGCACGTCGCGGCCGTGCGCGGTCACGACGAGCGGCGCGCGCTGCGCGAGCGCGGCGATCAACCCGGCAGGGACGAGGAAGTGCGCGTAGACGACGTCAGGGCGTCGTGCACGGCGCGCAGCGCGGGCCAGTTCGAGGTACCTGCGCTTCCCGCCGGCTCGGCGATCGATCACCGCGCGGTCGATCTCGTGGCCTCGCTCCGCGAGCGCGCGCTCCATCTGCTGCGACGAAGACGCCGAGGTCCGGGTCGGCCGGCCCCGGGTACATCTGCGAGACGAGGAGGATGCGCACCGGGCGAGACGCTAGCTTCCCCGCTCGTGTCCGTCGTTCACGTCGACTCGCTGACCAAGACCTTCGTCGTCCCCGAGCGGGAGGCCGGGCTCCGCGCATCCGTCAAGGCGCTCGTCAAGCGGCGCCACCGGGAGGTGAAGGCCGTCGAGGCGATCTCCTTCGACATCGGCGCGGGAGAGGTCGTGGGCTTTCTCGGCCCGAACGGCGCCGGCAAGACGACGTCGCTGAAGATGCTCTCCGGGCTCCTCTACCCCACGTCCGGCGTGGCCCGCGTGCTCGGCCACGTCCCGTCGAAGCGCGAGCGCGAGTTCCTCAGCCGGATCACGCTCGTGATGGGGAACCGCAACCAGCTGCAGTGGGACCTCCCCGCGCTCGACTCGTTCGAGCTGAACCGCGCGATCTACCGCGTCCCGCGGAGCGACTTCACGCCGTTTCGCGACGAGCTGATCGAGCTGCTCGACGTCGGCGACCTCGTGCGCAAGCCGGTGCGGAACCTCTCGCTCGGCGAGCGGATGAAGGTCGAGGTCGTCGGCTCGTTGCTGCACCGACCCCAGGTGCTCTTCCTCGACGAGCCGACGATCGGGCTCGACGTGACGATGCAGAAGCGCATCCGCTCGTTCATCGCGGAGTACAACCGGCGCTACGAGGCGACCGTGCTGCTGACGAGCCACTACATGGCCGACGTCGAGGCGCTCTGCAAGCGCGTGATCGTGATCCACCACGGGCAGATCCTCTTCGACGGGGAGCTGGCGCGGCTCGGGGACGACCTGGCGGCGTGGAAGACGATCGACGTCGAGCTCGAGGAGAGCGGGGCCGACCTTTCCGCGTACGGCGACGTCGTCGAGAGCGACGAAGGCCGCGTGAAGCTCCGCGTGCCCCGCGCGGAGACGGCGCGCGTGACCGCGCGGCTGCTCGCCGAGCAGGACGTCGCGGACCTCACCGTCGAGGATCCGCCGATCGAGGACGTGATCGAGCTCGTCTTCGCGCAGGAGCGCCCGTGAGCCGTAGGGCGGGCGCCGTGCGCTCGATGTTCGACTTCTACGTCACGCGCGGGCGCACGGAGATCCAGAGCCAGTTCCAGTACCGCACGGCGACGTACTTCTGGATGATCGGGATGCTCGCCGAGCCGATCGTCTACCTCGTCGTCTGGACGACGATCGCCGACCAGCAGGGCGGCTCGGTGCAAGGGATCACGACCGGCGAGTTCGCGGCCTACTACATCGTCTGGACGCTCGTCCGGAACATGAACATCGTCTTCACGCCGTTCGGCTGGGAGTGGCGGATCCGCCAGGGCGAGCTCTCCGCCGCGCTCCTTCGGCCCATGCACCCGCTCCACGACGACCTCGCGGGGTTCGGCGGCATGAAACCGGTCGTGATCCTGCTCTGGCTGCCGGTCGCCGCTGTGCTCTGGATCGCGTTCGACCCGGTGCTTGCGCCGACCCCGCTCGAGTGCGTCGTCTTCTTCTTCGCGATCTGGGGCGCGTACCTGATCCGCACGATGTTCATGTCGATGCTCGGGATGATCACCTTCTGGACGACGCGCGTCAGCGCGGTCTTCGAGCTCTTCATCGCGGCGGAGCTGCTGCTCTCCGGACGACTCGTGCCGATGCCGTTGATGCCGGACTGGGCGCAGGACATCGCCGCCTTCCTGCCGTTCCAGTGGTCGTTCTACTTCCCCATCGAGTCGCTCGTCGGCGATCTCTCGACGCAGGAGCTGCTCCGAGGACTCGGGATGCAGGTCTTCTGGATCGTCGTGATGACCGGCCTGACGCTCTTCATCTGGCGGTTTGCGGTTCGGCGCTACTCGGCGGTCGGCAACTGATGCGCGCGTTCCGCCTCGGCTGGCTCTACTTCAAGCTCGGATCGCTCACCGAGCTGCAGTACCGCGCGAACTTCTTCATCCAGGTCCTCCAGTCGGCGGTCGCGGCGGGGACGGCGATCGTCGTGCTGAAGCTCGTCTACTCGCACACGACCGAGCTGAACGGCTGGAGCGAGGCGGAGCTGCTCGTGGTGATGGGCATCCAGATCCTCCTCGGCGGCGTGATCCGGATGAGCATCCAGCCGAACATGGAGCGCGTGATGGAAGAGGTGCGCGAGGGGAAGCTCGACTTCGCGCTGACGAAGCCCGAGGACTCGCAGGTCCTCGTCAGCGTCCGCGAGGTGCGCATCTGGCGGGCGGTCGACATCGTCTCGGGGGCGCTCGTGCTCGCGTACGGCGTCAGCGGGCTCGACCGGAGCGTCGACTTCGGCGACGCAGCGCTGTTCGCCGCGATGCTCGTGGTCGGCGCGCTCACGATCTACTGCTTCTGGCTCTGCATCACGACCGGCGCCTTCTGGATCGTGAACACGTGGAGCATCATCGAGCTCTTCGACGGCGTCTACCAGACGGGGCGCTTCCCAACCTCGATCTACCCGGGCTGGCTGCGGATCGGGGTCACGTTCCTCGTGCCGATCGCGTTCGCGATCACCGTGCCCGCCGAGGCGGTGACGTCGCGGCTCGACTGGTCGACGGTCGCGCTCGCCCTCGGCTTCGGGACGTTGCTGTTCGCGTTCACGCGCTGGTGGTGGCGCTTCGGGCTGCGGCGCTATACCGGCGCGTCCGCCTAGCGAATCCCGCGCTGCCGGCCTGCCTGCGTCACGCCCGCTGCGCAGTCGAACGTCCCGAACTCCTCGCGGAGGACGTTCGAGATCTCGCCGATCGTGACGCGGGCGCGGAGCGCCTCGCGCATCGGCGGCAGCAGGTTCGCCGTGCCCCGCGCGACGTTACGCACCTCGGCAAGCGTGCGCTCGACGTCCTCGGCGTTTCGCTCCGCGCGCACGCGCGCCGTGCGCTCGAGCTGACGCTTCTCCGCCGCGGGATCGAGTCGGTAGAGCTCGATCGGCTCCGACTCCTCCTCGACGTAGTGGTTGACGCCGACGATGACGCGCTCGCCGCGCTCGATCTCCTGCTGGTAGCGAAACGCCGACTGCTCGATCTCGCCCTGGATGAAGCCCTGCTCGACGGCGGCGACGGCGCCTCCGAGCTCGTCGACGCGCGCGATCAGCTCGCGGGCCTTCGCCTCGAGCTCGTCGGTGAGCGCCTCGATGAAGTACGCGCCGCCGAGCGGGTCGGCGGTGTCGGTGCCGCCGGCCTCGTGCGCGAGGAGCTGCTGCGTGCGCAGCGCGATCTTCGCCGAGCGCTCCGACGGCAGCGCGAGCGCCTCGTCGTAGCCGTTCGTGTGAATCGACTGCGCGCCGCCCGCGACCGCCGAGAGCGCCTGGATCGCGACGCGCACGATGTTGTTCTCGGGCTGCTGCGCGGTCAGCGACGAGCCGCCGGTCTGCGCGTGGAAGCGGAGCGCGAGCGCGCGCGGGTTCGTCGCGCCGAACTGGTCGCGCATGATCTCGGCCCACAGGCGCCGCGCCGCGCGGAACTTCGCGACCTCCTGGAAGAAGTGGTTGTGCGCGTTGAAGAAGAACGAGAGCCGCTCGCCGAAGTCGTCGGGCGAGAGCCCGGCGTCGACCGCCGCCCGGCAGTAGGCGATCCCGTTCGCGAGCGTGAACGCGAGCTCCTGCGCGGCCGTGGAACCGGCCTCGCGGATGTGGTACCCGGAGATCGAGATCGTGTTCCAGCGCGGCATCCGCTCCGCGCAGTACGCGAAGAGATCGGTGGTGATCCGCATCGAGGGCCGCGGCGGGTAGATGTAGTTCCCGCGCGCGCAGTACTCCTTGAGGATGTCGTTCTGCACGGTGCCGCGCAGCTGCGTCGGGTCGACGCCCTGCTCCTCGGCGACGAGCTCGTAGAGCAGGAGCAGAAGCGACGCAGGCGCGTTGATCGTCATCGAGGTCGAGACGTCGGAGAGCGGGATGCCCTCGAAGAGCAGCTCCACGTCCGCGATCGAGTCGATGGCGACGCCGGTGCGTCCGACCTCGCCTTCCGCGCGCGGGTCGTCCGAGTCGTAGCCGAGCTGCGTCGGGAGGTCGAAGGCGACGCTCAGGCCGGTCTGGCCGCGCTCGAGCAGGTAGCGGAAACGCTCGTTCGTCTCCTCCGCCGACCCGAACCCCGCGTACTGGCGGATCGTCCACGGACGGCCGCGGTACATGTCCGGGTAGGGCCCGCGCGTGAAGGGGTACTCGCCCGGGAGCTCGAGCTCGCCCTCGACGTCGTCGGCGGTGTAGACCGGCTTGACCTCGATCCCGGAGTCGGTCTCGCGCGAGTCGGTCGCCGCCACGCGTCCATCGTAGAGACGGAGAGGCGCCGGGACCCCGATCCTCGCGACCCCGTGGTACCGGCGCTGCCGGCAAGCCCTGGCGAGAAAGCCGGCGCCTCCCCGATGCCGGTCTCCTACCCGCGGTTTCCGGGTTCAAACCGATAAATCGCTGTCAGTACGCTTGGCCGGATGCGGGTGGTCGTGAAGCTCTTCGCAGCGCTCCGGGAGCGGGCCGGGACGGGCGAGCGCGCGCTGGAGCTCGCGGACGGGGCGCAGGCCTCGGACATCTGGGCGGCCCTCGGGCTCGGCGAGGAGCCGGCCGGGCTGCTCTACGCGGTCAACCGCGAGTACGCCGAGCGCGACCGCGTGCTCGAGGACGGCGACGAGGTCGCGCTCATCCCGCCCGTCTCCGGCGGGGCGTTCGTCGTGACGGAGGCGCCGCTCTCGATCGAGGCGGCCGTCGCGGAGGTCGAGGACGAGAGCGCCGGCGCCGTCGCGACGTTCACCGGAACGGTTCGCCGCGAGTCGCGCGGGCGGA
The DNA here is from genome assembly GCA_963819225.1 of uncultured Actinomycetes bacterium. Classification (GTDB taxonomy): domain Bacteria; phylum Actinomycetota; class Thermoleophilia; order Gaiellales; family Gaiellaceae; genus JACCTU01. The sequence continues at coordinate 77,390 of CAWFVN010000033.1, forward strand.
CCGTGCACTACCTCGAGTACGAGGCGTACGCGGAGATGGCGGAGACGGTGATGGTCGGCCTGGCCACCGTGCTGAAGGCGCGCTACGACCTGCACGAGATCGCGATCCACCATCGTGTCGGACGCGTCGAGATCGGCGAGGCATCGGTCGTGATCGCGGTGTCCGCGCCGCACAGGTCCGATGCGCTCGCAGCGTGCAAGGACGCGATCGACGCGCTCAAGGAGACCGTGCCGCTCTGGAAGAAAGAGGTGTACGAGGGCGGCGAGGAGTGGATCGGTCGCGGTTCCTAGCGTTGCTTTCCGCTACAACGAGACGGTGAGCGATTACCGCCAAGAGGAACGCGAGGACGCCGTGGACTGGGCGGCGCGGTCGCGCGCGGCCGAGGAGGAGTACAACCTCTCGCAGCTTCGCGGCTACGAGCCCGTGCATCCGGAGCCGGCCTGGCGCTCGGTCGCGCGCAAGCTGTGGGTGCCGATCGCGTTCGTCGGCGCGCTCTTCTGGAAGTTCAAGGCGGCGGCCGTCGTCGTGTTCAAGTTCAAGTTCGTCGGCACGGCGCTCTCCGGGCTCGTCTCGGTCGCGGCCTACGCTCTGCTCTGGAGCTGGTGGTTCGCCGTCGGGCTCGTCGTGCTCCTCTTCATCCACGAGATGGGCCACGTGCTCGAGGCCAAGCGCCAGGGCCTGCCGGTGAGCGCGCCGATGTTCATCCCGTTCCTCGGCGCGCTGATCACGCTGAAGGAGCTCCCCGACGACGTCTGGCGCGAGGCGCGAGTCGCGCTCGCCGGACCGATCGTCGGGACGCTCGGCGCGTGTGCGTTCTGGGCGATCGGCGCGGCAGCCAACCGCGACTTCTTCACCGCCATGGCGTACGTCGGGTTCTTCCTGAACCTCTTCAACCTCTTGCCGATCGTGCCGCTCGACGGCGGCCGCGCGGTCGCAGCACTGCACCCGGCGTTCTGGCTCGTCGGCCTCGCCGGCCTCGTGCTGCTGATGATCGTCGCGCCGAACCCGATCTTGATCCTGATCCTGATCATCGGCGGCATGGAGCTCTGGAACCGGTGGCGCCATCGCGGCACCGCCGAGGCGCAGGGGTACTACACGATCTCGCGCGGGCAGCGCATCGCGGTCGCGGTCGTCTACCTCGGCCTCTCGGCGTTTCTCATCCTGGCGATGGGCGCAACGCACATCGAGCGCGACCTCTAGTGGACGACAAGAGAATCCTCGAGAGCACCGACGGCGACCTGCACGAGAGCGTCGTCAAGATCGCGCGCGAGTTCGAGCGCGGCTTCGAGGCGGTGCAGCGGATCCCGACGCCCGCCGTCACGCTCTTCGGTTCGGCGCGCGTCGGCGAGGACCACCCCGCTTACCTCGCCGCGCGCAAGACCGGTCGCCTCTTCGCGGAGGCGGGCTGGTCGGTGATCACCGGCGGCGGGCCGGGCGTGATGGAGGCCGCGAACCGCGGCGCGAAGGAAGGCGGCGGCTTCTCGGTCGGCTTCAACATCGAGCTGCCGCACGAGCAGCACTCGAACCCGTACCTCGACATCGACGTCACGTTCGACCACTTCTACGCGCGCAAGGTCTGCTTCGTGAAGCCCGCCGAGGGCTTCGTGATCTTCCCCGGCGGCTTCGGCACGCTCGACGAGCTGTTCGAGGCGCTGACGCTGATCCAGACCGACAAGGTGCTCGACTTCCCGGTCGTCCTCTTCGACTCGGACTACTGGGAGGAGCTGCTGCACTTCGTCCGCGCGGAGCTGCTCGCGAACGGGCTCGTCTCACCCGAGGACGTCGAGCTCCTGCACGTCACGGACGACCCGGCGGAGGCGGTGCAGCTCGTGCACGACTGCTACGAGCGCCGCTGCGCCACGCCTTCTCCGGCACAGCCGGAGAAGGCGGACGCGCAGTAGCTAGGCGACGACGCCCGGCGATTCGGCCGCGGGAACGGCCCGGCCGCGCCCGAGCAGCAGGAAGACGCCGGCTGCGATCAGCCAGGCCGCCCAGGCGAAGATGCCGACGGCCACGATCGTCGCGAGGGAGACGACTCCGAGCAGGACGCTCACCCAGCCGGCCCACTTCGGCACCAGCCCGAGCTCGAGAGCGGCGAGCGACACGGCGATGATCATCACGCCGATCGAGATCCCGGCCATTCCGAGCAGCACCCAGCCCGCGTCGTCGAACGCCAGGTAGGCCTCCGCGCCTGCGGTCGTGAGCTCGTCGGCCGAGATCAGCGGCGCCGCCCAGAGCGTCAGGCCGACGCCGAAAAACGCGACGAAGAGAATCCCGCCGATCACCGTCAACGCCTGATAGGCCTCGTTCGCCGGCCGCAGTCGCACCCGAAGGCTCGCGACGAACATCCCGATCAGCAGCGGGGCGACGAGCGCCATGATCTGCAGCAGCCAGACTTCCGACTCGTTGTCCTTCGCGTAGGTGATCACCTCGTCGGCCGTGTCGCCGGTGTCGGCCGAGGTGAAGAAACTGACCAACAGGGCCAGCGGAAGCAGAATCGCCCCGATCGCCCCGACCGTGTGGATCCATCCGGCCCGGCTCGGCCGTGAATTCGCTGCGTGCAACGTGTCTCCCCTCGTGATCGATGATCCGGACGCGGGATCGTACCGAGGCGGCGGGACGACGCTATTCGGGCGGCGGGAGCGTGAAGTCGATCCGCGGCGGGTTCGTTCCCGGGCCGTAGACGACCGTCGGGCCGACCGGGATGTAGCGGCTCGCGAACGCGTCCTTGCGGAGCACCTTCCCGCGCTCGTACACCGTTCGCTTGACCGTGACGTCGAAGCCGCTCTGGTTCGAGCCGCTCGACGTGCGAATCGAGCCGGGTGCCGCGTACGGGTCGTACGCATAGCTCGTCCCGGGCGCGCGCCAGTTCGTCTGCGGGCTCGTCGTCGAGACGACGCGCCTGCCGGTCGGCGTTCCGAAGAAGGTGAAGGTGAGCGTCGAGCTCGTGTACGACGACTTGATCAGGAGCGCGTGGTCCAGGTCGTTCTTGAACACGAGGTCGGGGCCGCCCCAGGAGACCGTCGCGTCCCGGCCCAGCGGGTAGTGGCTGATGTAGAAGCTGTGGTTGTACCGGCGCACGATCGGCAGCCCGAGCTCGAACGCGTTGTTGAAGAGCGTCGTCGCGGTCTGGCACACGCCGCCGCCGATCGACGGCAGCAGGAGCGAGCCGACGATCATCTGCCCCTCGCGGAAGCCGCGCTCGGTGGTGCGCTCTCCGACCACGCGGTTGAACGAGAACGTCTTGCCGGGCTCGATGACCGTCCCGTCGATGTAGTCGGCCATCAGCTGCACGTTCCAGATGCGGTTCGACGACGAGACGCCCATGTCGGTCGTGAACGAGGAGACCTTGCGCGTGATCCCCAACGCGTTGAGCTGCTCCGCCGTGACCGTTGCGGGGATCTCGCCCACGCTCACTTCGGCGATGCGGCGGTCGGGCGAGTACGCAGCGGCGGTCACCGCAGCGACCGCGCCTTCCACGTCCAACCCGATGCCGGGGTGATCGGCCACGACCCGAACCCGGTCGCCGACGACCTCGAACCGTGCGTCGACTGCGCGCCGCTCGTGTCCGCCGATCGCAGGACCGAGCACGCGAGCGAGCCGATCCTGGTCGAAGCCGACGAGGAAGTCGCCCGAGCGCTTCTCGAACTCGACGAGACGAGCGAGCTCGTGCGTGGCGAGCGTGCGAAGCGGACGTCCGTCGAAGAACACGTAGACGGGAGTGCCGACCAGGTCACGCGCGAGGTCCGCGGCACGCTGCGCGTCGGCGGTCGAGTAGCGCGCCGCCGCGGGAACGAAGTGCGCGGTGACAGCGCGCTCGTCGAACGCGGCGCTGCGAACGTCCGCGAGCAGGCGCGTCGAGTCGAGCCGGAGACCCTCGCGGCTCGGTGTCACGGTGGGCTCGACGCCGTCCATTGCCACGGTCGCCGCCGTTGCCGACTCGCCGCCCACACTGCGGACGCGCGCCAGGAAGGCGGCGATCGCCTGGGGGCGCTCGACCAGCACCGGCGAGACCTCGACCTCACGAAGACCGACGAGCGCAGCGACACGTTCGGGCTCGGTCCGGCGCGACGCGGCGAGGACCGCGTCGGCGGTTGCGGCGGCGTCCAGGGCGTAGAGCTCGGACGGGCGAACGGTGAGCCGCGTTTCGCCGGCGCGCAGCTCGACGTCCCGGGCGAGCGACGGCAGCACGGCGGCCTGCACGGACGACACGGCCTCGGCGCGCCCGACGCCGGCGAGGTCGACGCCCGCGACGCTCGTCCCCGGGAGCGCCTCGCCCCGGTACGGCACCGCGCGGAGGTAGGGCATGACGGCCGCGGCGAGCAGGGCGGCGACGAGGACGCTCGAGACCCGAGGCCAGGTCCTCGGAGTGACCCTGGTTGCGAGCTCCGTCACGAGGCGAAAGTAGCAGCGCGGCTTACACTCCGGCCGTGCGCCTTCGAGACCTGCCGTCGGTCGACGAGCTGGCCCGCGATGCCGGCGACCCGCTGGCCGTCGAGGCCGCCCGTGAGGTGCTCGCGCGGGCGCGGGAGGAGATCCAGGCCGGGGTCGACCCAGGCGACCTCCGGGAACGCCTCGCCGACGAGCTCGCGGCCGCGAGAACGCCGTCGCTCACGCGCGTGCTCAACGCGACCGGGGTGATCGTCCACACGAACCTCGGCCGGGCGCCGCTCGCCGAAGCCGCGCTCGACCACGTGCGCGAGGCCACGCGCGGCTACTCGAATCTCGAGTTCGACCTGACGACGGGGTCGCGCGGGTCGCGCCAGGATCACGTCGCGGGAATCCTTCGTCGTCTGACCGGCGCGGAGTCTGCGCTCGTCGTGAACAACAACGCGGCCGCGGTGCTGCTCGCGCTCGCGGCGCTCGCCGAGGGTCGCGAGGTGATCGTCTCGCGCGGCGAGCTGATCGAGATCGGCGACGGCTTTCGCATCCCCGACGTGCTCGCGCGCTCCGGTGCGCGCCTCGTGGAGGTCGGCACGACGAACCGCACGCGCGCGGCCGACTACGAGCAGGCGATCGGGCCGGAGACCGCCGTTCTGCTCCGCGTGCACCAGTCGAACTTCCGCGTCGTCGGCTTCACCGAGCAGCCACGCGTCGAGGAGCTCGCGAGCGTCGCGCGCCGGCATGCGCTGCCGCTCGTCGACGACCTCGGCTCGGGCGTGCTCGGCGCGCTCACCGACGAGCCGTCTGCGCGCGAGGCGCTCGCCGCAGGCGCCGACCTCGTCTGCTTCAGCGGCGACAAGCTGCTCGGCGGCCCGCAGGCGGGGATCGTCGCGGGTCGCGCCGATCTCGTCGAACGACTGCGAAGGCATCCGCTGCAGCGCGCGCTCCGCGCCGACAAGCTGACGATCGCCGCGCTCGAAGGGACGCTGCAGCTGCACCTCGACGCGCCGGAGCGCATCCCGGTCCTCCGCATGCTGCGCGAGCCCGCCGCCGCGGTGCGCGAGCGCGCGAACCGGCTGGCTGCGGCCGTCGGGGGAACGGTCGAGGAGACCGTCGCGCGCGTCGGGGGCGGCGCGCTCCCGCTCGCCGAGCTGCCGAGCTTCGCGTGCGCGGTCGAGGAGGCGCTCGTCGGACCGCTTCGCGCAGGTGCGCCGCCCGTCGTCGGGATCGTCCGCGACGGCCGGCTGCTCCTCGACTGCCGGACCCTGGACGACGACGAGGTCGACGAGGTCGCCGCGGCGGTGCGCGCGGCACGCTGATGGCGCTCACGGTCGGGACCGCGGGCCACATCGACCACGGTAAGACGTGGCTCGTGCGGGCGCTGACCGGGAAGGACACCGACCGGCTCGCCGAGGAGCGCGAGCGCGGGATCTCGATCGAGCTCGGCTACGCGCCGCTGGAGCTGCCGGACGGCACGCGGCTCTCGCTCGTCGACGTCCCGGGCCACGAGCGGTTCGTGCGCACGATGGTCGCGGGCGCGACCGGGATCGACCTCTTCCTGCTCGTGGTCGACGCGGGCGAAGGCGCGCGGCCGCAGACGCACGAGCATCTCGCGATCCTGCGACTGCTCGGGGTCGAGCGCGGCGTCGTCGCCGTGACGAAGTCGGACTCGGTGGACGCCGACGCGCTCGAGTCGGCGCTCGCCGAGGCGCGCGAGCTCGTGCCGGGCGCGCCGGTCGTGCCGGTGAGCGCGAAGACGGGCGAGGGCCTCGACGAGCTCCGCGTAGCGCTCGCCGGGGCGGTGGACTTAGTGGCTCAGAGCCACAAAGTCGGCCCGGCGCGGCTCTACGTCGACCGCGTCTTCACGCTCCACGGCGTCGGCACGGTCGTGACGGGCACGCTCTGGTCGGGGTCGATCGGCGCCGGCGACCGGCTGCGGGTCGAGCCGGCGGGGCTCGACGTGCGCGTGCGAAGCGTGCAGGTGCACGACCGGAACGTCGAGCGCGCGGAAGCCGGCCAGCGCGTCGCCGTGAACCTCCCCGGGGTGGAGCGCCACGAGCTCGCGCGCGGCGACGCGCTCGTCACGCCGGACGCGTTCGTGACGAGCTACCGGCTCGACGTTCGGCTCGAGGCGATCGCCGACGTCCCCGCTGCGGTCAGCGTGCACCACGGCACGTCGCAGATCGCGGCACGGGTCGTGCGCGCCGACGACTCGCGCGCTCAGCTGCGGCTCGCCGCGCCCGTCGTCGCTGCGCGCGGCGATCGCTTCGTGCTGCGCGCCGACACCACCGTCGGAGGCGGCATCGTGCTCGACCCCGCTCCCCCGCGCAGCGTCGACGCCGAGCGCCTCGCCGTCGCGGAAGCGGGCGACGCGAGCGCGCTCGTGCACGAGCCGGTCCACGCCCGCGCGCTCGAGGTGCGCGGCTTCTCGACCGGGTCGCTCGCGCAGGCAGACGGCTGGGTCTTCGCGCCCGAGTGGCTCGAGGATCTCCGCGCCGAGCTTCGCCGGCGGATCGCGGAGGCCGACCCGATCGACCCCGGCGTCGCTCCGCCGTCCGCCGCGTGGGCAGACGCGGTGGTCCCGCTGCTCGGGCTCGAGCGGCGGGGCTCGAAGCTCTACGAGCCCGGCGCCGTCGCGATCGTCGACGAGAGCGAGGCGGTCGAGCTCGAGAGCGCGCTCGAGCTCGCGGGCTACGAGCCGGTCGAGGTCGAACGCGCACTCGCCGATGTTCTGGAAGCGCGCGGCCGCGCCGTCATCGTCGGCGACGGCTCGGCGATCGGCCGCGCCGCGTACGCGAGCGCACGTGATCTGCTCGTCGCCGAGTGCGAGGCCGCGGGCTCGATCACGCTCGCTCGGTTCCGCGACCTGCTCGGCAGCTCGCGCCGTCCGGCGCAGCTCCTGCTCGAGCGCTTCGACGCCGACGGGCTGACGCGTCGCGTCGGCGACGCGCGCGTGCTGCGTCGCAGCGCTAGACCCTGAGCTCGAAGTGGAGGAGCTCGGGCCGGTTGTAGTGGCCGGCGGGATCGAAGCGCTGGCGCTCCTCGTAGAGCCGGTCCGCTTCGAGGTCGGCGTAGAGGACGCCCTCCTCGCCGTAGAGCGGGCCCGCGAGGTACCCGCCGTCGGGGCCGAGGATCGCGCTGCCGCCGCGGCCGAGCAGGTCGTCGCCGTCGAGCAGGTCGCGCAGCGGGAAGTCGTCCGGGTAGGACTCGGCACGCTGGAAGTGGGACGGCGCAACGACGAACGCGCGCGACTCGCGCGCGATGTGCACGAGCGTCGCCTGCCAGGCGTCGCCGTCGTCGGCGGTTGACGCGATGTAGATCTCGACGCCCGACTCGTAGAGCGAGAAGCGCGCGAGCGGCATGTAGTTCTCCCAGCAGATCAGCCCGCCGAGGCGCCCGAGCGGCGTCTCGAACGCGCGCAACCCGCGGCCGTCGCCTTGTCCCCAGACGAGCCGCTCGTGGTTCGTCGGCACGAGCTTCCGGTGATGCTCGGCGAGCGTCCCGTCGGGCGCGTGGTACAGGAGCGAGTTGTAGATCGTTCCCGGCTTCTCGGGGTCGACCTCGTTCACTCCCGTCACGAGCCACACGCCGTGCTCGCTGCGCGATCTCGCCGAGTCGCCGCTCCGCGTCGCTCGGCACCTCGAGCGACTCGCGACGCAGCAGCGCAAACGCCTCCTTCGCGCGCGGGTCGGCCCAGCCTGCGAGCGCCCTCGCCCAGCGCGACGACGGGTACGCGGGGATGAACGTCTCCGGAAAGACGACGAGCTGCGCACCGTTCTGCGCGGCTTCGGCGGTGAACCGTGCGAGCTTCTCGATCGTCGCGTCGCGGTCGAGGATCACGGGCTCGACCTGCACGCACGCAACGCGGACGCTCGCTTGCATCGCTACATGCGTTCGACGGCGTCGCCGACCGCGATCTCGCCGTCGGTCAGGATGTCCGCGTTCAGACCGGCACGGTGGACGTACGCCTTGATCACGCCGGGGCGCGTCGCGCCCTCGAGCGTCGTGCAGGGCTCGCACAGCTCCACGCCGACGCACTCGACGTCGCCGACCCGGAAGCGCTCGCCGACGAGCGCGTTCAGGTCGATCCCGCTCGTCAGCACGTTCCGGCCGCTCTCGTCGGCGTCGAGCGGGACCCCGGACGCCGCGGCTCCCTCCGCGAGCGCCTCGGCGGCGATCAGCGTGAGCGCTCTGCCCGGCGGCGCCTCGTCGTAGAAGTGGCGGTTGCCCTCGAGGCCACGGCCCGCGACCGCGCGGACGCGGTCGACCGGCTTCGGCAGCTCCTTCTTCCTCGGTGCGATGTAGATGCCCTCGACGCGCCCGGCCACGACGCAACCCTACTCGGCGCGGCCGAGGCCGCCGCCGCCAGGCGTCTCGATCGTGACCACATCGTCCGCGTCGAGATCGACCGTCGCCTTCGCCGGGAGCTCGCGGCCGTTCAGGAGGTTGCGCCCCGGTGCGCCGTCGGCGCCGCCCCGGACGCCTCTCGGCCCGCGCGCGCGCCGCTCGGTGATCAGCGACAGCCGGCACGGCTCGAGCACGCGCAACTCGCGGACGACGCCGTCGCCTCCGCGCCGTTCACCGTCGCCCCCGGAGCCGAGCCGGAGCCCGTAGCGCTCGACGCGGAGCGGGTACTGCAGCTCGAGCGCCTCGACCGGCGTGGAGAGCGTGTTCGACATCGCGACGTGGACGCCCGACGGCCCGTCGGCCTCGGGGCACGCGCCCTGGCCTCCGCCGATCGTCTCGTAGTACGTGAAGCGATCGTTGCCGAGCGTGACGTTGTTCACCGTCCCCTGACCCTGCGCGGGAACGTCGACCGCGTGCGCGAGCGCCGCGAAGAGGACGTCGACGATCCGGCTCGAGGTCTCGACGTTTCCCGCCGCGACCGCCGCAGGCGGACGAGCGTTGACGAGGCAGCCCTCGGGCGCCTTCACGGTGACCGGCGCGAACGCTCCGCCGGACGCCGGCAGATCGGGGTCGGTCACGCAGCGGACGACGAAGTACGAGGCGGAGCGCGCGACCGCGAGCGGGCAGTTGAGGTTCCCGTCGTGTTGCGGTGCGGTTCCATCGAAGTCGATCTCGATCTCGTCGCCGGCGATCGTCACGGCGGCTCGGATGACGAGCTCGCCGCGGATGCCTTCGAGCACGTCCTCCGCCTCGTAGCGGCCGTCGGGGAGCTCGGCGAGCGCCGCGCGAACGACGCGCTCCGAGTACGCGTACAGCTCGTCCATGGCGGCGGCCACGGTCGCCCGCCCGCGCCGCTCGCAGAGCTCGTCGACGCGAAGCTCGGCGAGGCGATGCGCGGCGAGCTGAGCGCGGAAGTCGCCGCGCCGCTCCTCCGGGTTGCGCATGCGCGCCACGAGCGCCGCAAGCGTGTCGTCGTCGAGCCGCGTCGGCGGGATCACGACTCCTTCCTCGTCGAGCGTGCGCGAGTCCGCCGGCATCGAGCCCGGCTCGACCGCGCCGACGTCCGCGTGGTGCGCGCGCGAGACGGCGAACCCGAGCGCGGTGCGCGAGACCATCGTCACGTCGGGGAGGTGCGTGCCGCCCGCGTACGGGTCGTTCAGGATCCAGACCTCGCCCGGAGCGGGATCGTGCGCGGCGACCGCGGCGACGGCGTCGGGCATCGCGCCGAGATGCACGGGGATGTGCTCGGCCTGCGCGATCATCCGGCCGCGCTCGTCGAACAGCGCCGTCGAGCAGTCGCGCCGCTCCTTGACGTTCGCGGAGAACGCCGAGCGGATCAGGACGGCGCCCATCTCCTCGGCAACCGCGCGCAGCGACTCGCCGATCACCTGGAGCTGGATGTTCACGGTCTGGGGATGGTTCGTCACGGTTTCGTCACCTTGAGCGTGCTAGACCCATCCCTAACCCCCACCCACCCGGGGGGAACAAAGACGGTGGAGCCGGACTGCTCGAGCACGGCAGGTCCCCGCACGGTGAGCGGCTCCGCCCGCGGGAGGTCGAACGCCGGGCCTGGTCGCACGTCGGCCGTGCGAACCGCGACGAGCTCGATCGCCCGCGTGCGGTCGGCGTAGCCGTAGCGCTCGTCGTGCGCGCGGTGGAACGCGGCGGCGAGGTCCGGCTGCAGGGGGATCGTCAGCTCGAAGGACTGGCCGACGTAGCGCAGGTCGGCCTCGCCGTCCCGCGGCAGCTCGCCGGCTTCGTCCAGCGGCACCAGCCTGCTCTCGACGCGGTCGCGCCGCTCGTCGCTCGCGACGAGGCCGAGCGCGGACAGCACGCCCGCCGACGCGGGGACGAGCACCGTTCGGATCCCGAGCTCCTCGGCGAGCGGGCACGCGTGCAGCGGGCCCGGCGCCGCCGTACGCGACGAGCGCGAAGTCGCGCGGGTCGTGGCCGCGCTCGACCGAGACGACGCGCAGCGCGCGCAGCATCTCGGCGTTCACGACCTCGACGACCGCCGCAGGATCGAGCGAGCCCAGCGCCCGCTCGGCGGCCGGGCGATCGAGCTCCACGCCGCCCGCGAGCTCGTCCGGGAGCCGGCCGAGCAGCAGGTTCGCGTCGGTCACGGTCGGCAGCGTCCCGCCCCGGCCGTAGCAGGCCGGCCCCGGCTCCGCGCCCGCGCTCTCCGGCCCCACGCGCACCGCTCCGCCCGCGTCGACGCGTGCGATCGAGCCGCCGCCGGCACCGACCGTGTGGATGTCGATCGTCGGCAGCCGGATCGGCAGTCCCGCGACGAGCCGCTCGCTCGAGCGCTCCGCGACGCCGTCGACGATCAGGCACACGTCGGTCGAGGTGCCGCCCATGTCGAACGCGATCGCGTTCGGGAAGCCCGCCTCGGCGGCGACGCGCGCCGCGCCGACGGCACCCGCAGCCGGACCCGAGACGAGGACGAGCGCCGGATGCGCCGCCGCCTCGTCCACCGTCGCGACTCCGCCCGACGAGCGCATGACGAGCGGCTCGGGCAAGCCGGCATCGGCCGCAGCCGAGGCGAGCGCGCTCAGATAGCGCGACGTCACCGGACCGAGGTACGCGTCGGCGGCGGCCGTCGACGCGCGTTCGTACTCACGGAACTCGGGCGCGACCTCGTGCGACGCCACGACGTGCGCGTCCGGCAGGCGGCGGCGCAGCTCTTCCGCGACCGCGCGCTCGTGCTCGGGGTGGCGGTACGAGTGCAGGAGGCACACCGCGACCGCCTCCGCGTCGAGGTCCGGCAGCGAGCTCAGGTCGAGCGCCTCGAGGACGCCGTCCGGGCCCATCCGCTCACGCACCCCGACGCAGCGCTCGAGCGGGACCAACGCCTCCGGGTGAGCAGCACACAGCCGATAGAGATGTGCGCGCGTCTGGCGCCGAAGGTGCAGCAGGTGCTCGAAGCCCGCCGTGCCGACGAACGCCGTGCGCGCGCCTTTGCGTTCGAGCAGCGCGTTCGTCGCGACCGTCGTGCCGTGGCTGAAGCGCTCGACCGTCTCCGCGCCCACCGCCCGCGCCGCCGCGACGACCGAGTCCTCCTGCCGACGCGCGGTCGAGACCTTCGCGGTGCGCAGCTCACCGCCGTCGAGCAGCACGGCGTCCGTGAACGTGCCGCCGACGTCGACCCCGAGGATCTGCACTAGGCGAGTCGCGACGCGAGCGCCGACGCGTTCAGGTGCGCGACCGCGGCGATCGAGATCATCGGGTTCACCCCGGACGCGGTCGGGAACGTCGACCCGTCGCACACGACGAGCCGGGCGACCTCCCACGTCTCGCCCGTCGGGTCGCACGCAGAGATCGCCGGCGATCCGCCCATCCGCGCAGTGCCCATGACATGCGCGGAGGCGTAGAGCACGCGGTTCGGCTCCCAGCCGCGCGCATCCGCTTCCGCGAGGAACTGCCCGACGCCGCGCTCGCCCGGCTCCCACACGACGGGGCGCGCGTGCGTCGACAGCGACCCGCTTCGCGCCGGCCGCTTCGAGAATGCGCGCGGCACCGACGAAGCCCGCACGCAGGTGCCGTAGGTCGTACGGCGAGAGCCGGTATCGCGCCGACGGCTCACCGTCGCGACCGACCACGACCTCGCCCGCATCCCGGTCGCGCACGAGCGGAAAGACGGGCGCGAGATACGGGTAGCGCTTCGCGAGGTCGAGGCTCTCACGCGCGCCGTCCCACTGGAGCCCCGCACCGAAGAAGCCGGGGTGCACCGGGCGCGGTCTCGTAGCGCACGCCGTACCCGCCGTCGAGACGCGCGTGCTCCTCCGAGTAGCGCGCCTGCAGCGTTCCCTCCCACGAGTTGATCGGCTCCTCGAACTCGCCCACGACGAGCGTGACCGGATGGAAGCGCAGGTTGCGGCCGATCGCTGCGTTCGTCAGCCCGGAGCGCCGGAGCAGCGCAGGCGTGTGGAACGCGCCGCACGCGACGACGACCGCACGGGCGCGCACCTGCACCGGCCCGGCGTCCACACCGATCGCCGCGCCTCGCTCGACGAGAACGCGCTGTGCGCGCACGCCGACGAGCACACGCGCGCCCGCTGCCGCCGCGTCGGCGAGCCACGTCTCGGCAGTTCCGCGCTTCGCACCGAGCGCGCAGCCGAAGCCGCAGTATCCGCAGACGCCGTTCTGGTCGCAGCCGCGCACGTTTCGCGGCTGCGCACCGACGTGCCAGCCGAGCGCCTCTGCGCCGCGCTCCAGCACGCGATCGCGCCCGGAAGCCGTTCCGTGCTCCTCGTTGACGTCCATCCGCTCCTCGACCGCGTCGAGGCTGCGCGTGAACTCGTCGGTCGCGAACGCGGCGACGCCGTGCGCCGCCCACTCCTCTCGAACGTCGTCCGGCGTCCGAAGCGCGGTCGTCCAGTTCACCGTCGTCCCGCCGCCGAGACACCAGCCCGCGAGAAAGTCGACCGACTGGTCCTCGGTCGCGGACGCAGCACCTTCGAGGTAGAGCCGATGCAGCGAGTCGATCTCCTCGCCGCTGAACGTCGCAGCCTCGCCCGCTTCGAGCACGACGACGTCCAGGCCTGCCGCCGCGAGAACGCCTGCGGCCGTTCCGCCGCCCGCGCCGGAGCCGACGACGCACACGTCGCAGTCGAGGCGCAGCTCGCCGCTCACGCGCTCCGGCTCGAACGGCAGCGCGGCGCCGGCGTGCTCGAGCCCGCCCGGGTAGCCGAGCGACGCCCGAGCCGGACCCGGCAGTCCGAAGTAGTTGTGCAGCACTCCCTTCCGCAGCACCTTGTACGCCGACCGCTTGCGCTCGAGCGAGCTGTCGCGCCACGACTTCAGAACGACCTCGCGCTCGGCCTGCGACAGCGACGAGAAGCGCCTCAGCGGCCGCGCCGCGTGCTCCCACGCGGAGAGCAGCCGGAGGATGTCCCGAACCTCGGACTTGCGCGGATGCCGCTCGAGCGCGCCGACGAATTCCTCGGGCACGCCCGCCTCGCTCGCGGCCGGCAACCCGTCGAGCCCGGGTGCGAACGTGTCGCAGATCGCGACGAGCGCAGCCTGCTGCCGGCGCGAGAGCTCCATCGCCGCCTACGCTAACGCGGTGGCGAGGGTCGAGCTGGAGCTGGTCGGCGCCGGCGGCGAGCCCGTCGACTTCTGGCGCACCGTCAACTCGCACGGGCTGAACGACCTCGTCCCGAACCGGATCGACTCCGTCGAGCGCACGCTCGAGCTCACGCTCTACCCCGGGCCGCAGACGGTGCTCATCCGCAAGTCCGGCCCGACCAGCGTGACCGTCGAGGGCCGGGCGCCCCGCCGCGTCGCCGGCGCCGTGCGCCACGTCCTGCGGCTGGACGAGGACCTCTCGCCGCTCTACGCGAAGCTCGCGGAGGACCCCGCGCTCTCGTGGGCGTCGCAGGGCGCGGGCCGCTGGATGCGGAGCCAGTCGGTCTTCGAGGACGTCGTGAAGACGATCTGCACGACGAACTGCGCGTGGTCGGGCACGGTGCGGATGGTGAGCACGCTCGTCCAGCGGCTCGGCGAGGAGTCCGACCGCGGGCGGCGCGCGTTTCCGACGGCCGAGCGGATGGCGGCGAAGCCCGAGCGCTGGTACCGCGACGTCGCGCGCGCCGGCTACCGCGCGGCGTACCTCCGCTCGCTCGCGCGCTCCGTCGCTTCCGGCGAGCTCGACCTCGAGGCGCTCGCCGCCGACCGCGAGCTCGATGACGACGAGGTCGCCGAGCGACTGCTCGAGCTGCCGGGCGTCGGCCCGTACGCGGCCGCGCACATCATGATGCTGGTCGGCCGCTACTCGCGGCTCGTGCTCGACTCGTGGACGCGGCCGACGTACGCGCGGCTGAACGGCCGCAAGGCTGCGGACTCGACGATCGAGCGGCGCTTCCGGAGCTACGGCCCCTACGCCGGCCTCGCGTTCTGGCTCTTCCTGACGCGCGACTGGGTCGAGGACGACGACTCGGCTGCGAGCTAGCCGGGCTTCTTCCAGAAGGTCAGCCAGTTCCCCTCGTGATCCTCGACGGTGAACTCCTCCTGACCCCAGGGCCGTTCCGCGAGCGGATCGACGATCTTTGCGCCGGCTGCTTCGAGCCTGGAGTGGAAAGCGGCCAGATCTGAAGCTTCGATGTACAGCGCGATCGACGAAGGGCTCCCGAGCCGTTCCTTGATCGCAGCGTTGTACTCGTCGCCGAAGTGGTCAGCCGCCGTTTCGATCATCACGCGTGCGTCGCCGCGCGTGAGGGACGAGTTGGTCGCGTCGTCGCCGCCGCCGTCGAGCGTGAACTCGAGCGGCCCGCGGTAGAAGGCGAGAGCTTCCGCCATGTCCCGGACGCGAATCGATGGGATCACTCCCCAGGCGGTCACGAGCGAGATTCTGACACTTGCCATAACCTCCGCCGCGGAGCGGCATGGGCCCGGTGGCCCAGTTGGTCTTCAAAACCAGTGCGGTCGTGCAACCCACGGCTCGGTCGGTTCGACTCCGGCGCCGCTCCGTCAGGCTCGCGTAGGCTCGCCGCGTGCGGCCGCTTCCCAACGCGTTCACGTCGTACGGCTGGGCGATGTCGACCGCGGAGGCGGCGCGGATCGCCGGTCTCGCGCCGGACGAGGTGCTGCGCTTCGACGGCAACACGCCGCCGCAGCCTCCCGCGTACGCGAGCGAGGCGACGATCGCCGACGCGCTCGCCGAGATCCAGCGCTATCCGCACGGCGGCTTCCCCGCGCTGCTCGACGCGATCGCCGAGTACGCCGGCGTCGACACGGAGCGCATCGTGCTCGGAGCGGGAGCGGACGATCTGCTCCTGCTCTGCGGGCGCGCGTTCGCCGGGCCGGGCGACGTCGTGCGCGTGCTCGACGAGCCGACGTACCCGGTCTTCCGCCTGGCCGCGTGGCTCGCCGGTGCGGACGTCGGCGACGAAGGCGCGGTGCTCACGTACTGCTGCCGGCCGCACAACCCGACGGGCTCGTTCGGCCCGCTGCCGGACGTGCGCCCGCTCGTCGTCGACGAGGCGTACTTCGAGTTCGCCGGCGAGACGGCCGCGGGAACGCCCGGCGTGATCGCGGTGCGGACGTTCTCCAAGGCGTTCGGGCTCGCCGCCGCGCGCGTCGGCTACGCCGTGGCGGACGCGGACGTCGCGCAGGAGCTCGTCGTGCGCCAGGACCCGCTGCCGATCACGACGCTCTCGGCCGCGCTTGCGCTCGCAGCGCTGCGAGCCGGCCCGCCGGACGTGAGCGAGACGCTCGCCGAGCGGGAGCGCCTCGCGTCGCGCCTGCGCGAGCTCGGGCTTCAGCCGCTCGAGTCGCACGCGAACTTCGTCTACGTCCCGATGGCGAACGCGCAGGAGACCTACGACCGGCTGCTCCGCCTCGGGCTCGTCGTCCGGCCGTTCGACGACGCGATTCGGATCACGGTGCACGCACCGCAGGCGAACGACCGGCTACTGGACGCGCTCGAGCAGGCGAACGGGTAGCGCCTCGTCCAGGACGCTCCGCCACTCTCCGGGCAGCTCGAGCTCGGGCGGGTCCTGACCGCGCAGCGGAACGGCGACCGCGACGTCGTCGCCGCGCAGGAACGCGCACACGTCGTCGCCCAGGTCGAGCGGGCGGTACTCGCCGAACGGACGCCGTCGGCGCAGCGCGAGCGCCTCCTTGATCACGTGCAGCTTCGGCGGCGGCTCGGCGAGCGCGCGCCGTCGCGCGTCCCAGTCGACCGGCCGCCGGTTGTCGGGGTCGACGAGGTTGAGCGACTCGAGCTCGTCGCCCTGGTAGACGTCGGGCACTCCGGGAACGGTGAGCTTGAGGAGCGTCATCGCCAGCGTGTTCCGTCGGCCGAGCTCCGCGACGCGCGCGGCGAACGCTTCGAAGCCGTCCGGCGGCTCGGCGATCGCGCGTCGCGCAGCCTCCTTCACGCGCCGCTCGTGCTCCTCGTTCGGCTCGACCCAGTTCGTGTTCACCTTCGCCTCGCGAAGCGCCTTCTCCAGGTAGGCCTCGACGCGCTCGGGTTCGATCGGCCACGCTCCGACGAGCGTCTGCCAGAGGAGCTCGTCCTCGTGCGGGTCGTCGAGCGCGCGCCACGTCGCGCGACGCTCGACCCACTCGTCGGCGAGCGCGGCCAGCGCGACGATGCGCGCGCGCACGTCGCCCGAGCGCTTCGTGTCGTGCGTCTGCGTTGCGAGCAGGTGGTTCGGGAAGCGCGCGGCGCGCTCGAGGTTCGCGCGGTGGAACTCCTCGACGGGCAGCGAGAAGCGGCCCGGGTCGCCGCCCACCTCGTTCAGCGCGGTCAGGCGGAAGTAGCGGTAGAACGCGGTGTCCTCGACGCCCTTCGCCATCACCGGCCCGGTCGTCTGCTGGAAGCGCGTCACGAACTCGTCGTGGCCGCGCTCCTCGAGCAGCAGGATGCGGCGCAGCGGCTCCGGCAGCAGTCGCCAACGCCTCGCGGTCGGCGTCCTCGACACGGCCCGACCAGGGCTCCACGTACGTGCGGTAGACGTGCAGCGCCGCGGCCGCCTCCTCCAGCGGCCCGTCCACGAGCGAGCGGAGCCGCTCGAACTCCCGCGTGAACTCCGTCCGCGCGAGCTCGAGCTTCGCCTCGTCCGCGATCGCCGCGAACGAGCGCGTCTCGCCCGTCGACTCCCCGTACCAGCGCGTGAGCGGCTCCTCGCCGGCCGGGTCGACGAAGAGCGCCGTCACGTCGTTCGCGAACTCGTAGCCCGTCGTGCCCTCGACCGGCCAGTCGCGGAGGCGCTCGCCCGGCTCGAGGATCTTCTCGACCCAGACGTGCTCGACGCCTTCGTCGCGGAGCCGCTCGAGGTAGCCGCGCGGGTCGGCGAGCCCGTCGGGATGGTCGACGCGCAGGCCGTCGACGAGCCCCTCCTGCACGAGGTCGAGCGCCTTGCGCTGCGTCAGCTCGAAGACCTCGGGGTCCTCGACGCGCACACCCGCGAGCTCGTCGATCGTGAAGAAGCGCCGGTACCACCCGCTCGCCGGGTCGAAGTCGAAGACCTTCGCGCGCAGCTCGCTCGTCCGCCCAGAAGCGGTTCTCGCCGCTCGCGGCCATGTGGTTCGGCACGACGTCGAGCACCACGCCGAGCCCGGCGCGCGCGAGCTCGCGGAACGCGTCCTCGCCGCCGAGCTGCTCCGAGATCCTCGTCGGGTCGACGACGTCGTAGCCGTGCGTCGAGCCGGGCTGCGCCTCCATGATCGGCGAGAGATAGAGGTGCGAGACGCCGAGCTCGGTCAGGTACGGGACGAGCTCGCGCGCCTCGCGGAAGCCGAACCCCGGCCGCAGCTGCAGGCGGTACGTGGCGTGAAGCGACGCTCACCAGCCGCGGCGGAGCACGATGATCGAGCGCGACTCGACCGGCACCCCGACGCGCGCCGTGTACGAGCGCGCGCCGTCCGCGACGTCCGGCTCCGCGGTCGAGAGCGCGAACTGCCAGCGCGCGCCGAACCGCTTCGTCGGCAGCTTGAACTCGATCGGCTCGTAGTGCCCGTTGAAGAGCAGCAGGAAGCTCTCGTCGACGACGGGCTCGCCCTGCTGCGTCAGCATCGGGATCTCCTCACCGTTCAGGAAGACGCCGATCGCGCGCGCGTCGCCGCGGCTCCAGTCGCGCTGCGTCATGCGGCGCCCGTCCGGCCGCATCCACCAGACGTCCGGGAGGTCGGAGCCCTCGCCGCCGGTGCCCTCGAGGAACGCGGGCCGCCGGAAGGCCGGATGGTCGCGGCGGAGCTGCACGAGCCGGCGGGTGAACTCGAACAGCGCACGCTGGTCGTCGTCCCAGTCCCAGTGGAACCACGAGAGCTCGTTGTCCTGGCACCACGCGTTGTTGTTGCCGTGCTGCGTGCGCGAGAACTCGTCGCCGCCGAGGAGCATCGGCACGCCCTGCGAGAGGAACAGCGTCGTGAGGAAGTTCCGCTGCTGGCGCCGGCGGAGCTCGCGGATCTCCGGGTCGTCCGTCGGGCCCTTCGACGCCGTGGTTCCACGACCGGTTGTCGTCGGTGCCGTCGTTGTTGTCCTCGAGGTTCGCCTCGTTGTGCTTCTCGTTGTACGAGACGAGGTCGTTCAGCGTGAAGCCGTCGTGCGCGGTGATGAAGTTGATCGACGCGAACGGGCGCCGGCCGTCCGACTCGTAGAGGTCGGCGGAGCCGGTGAAGCGCGTGACGAAGTCGGCGACGTTCTCCTGCCCGCGCCAGAAGTCGCGCATCGTGTCGCGGTACTCGCCGTTCCACTCCGTCCAGAGCACCGGGAAGTTGCCGACCTGGTAGCCGCCGGGCCCGACGTCCCACGGCTCCGCGATCAGCTTGACCTGGCTCAGCACCGGGTCCTGGTGGATCGTGTCGAAGAACGCCGAGAGCCGGTCGACCTCGTAGAACTCGCGCGCGAGCGCGGACGCGAGGTCGAAGCGGAAGCCGTCGACGTGGCAGTCGATCACGAAGTAGCGCAGCGAGTCCATGATCAACCTCAACACGGAAGGATGAACCGGGTTGAGCGAGTTGCCGGTGCCGGTGAAGTCCATGTAGTAGCGCGGGTCGTCCGGCATCAACCGGTAGTAGCTCGCGTTGTCGACGCCCTTGAACGACAGCAGCGGGCCGAGGTGGTTGCCCTCGGCGGTGTGGTTGTAGACGACGTCGAGGATCACCTCGATTCCCGCCGCGTGCAGCGCCTTGACCATCCCCTTGAACTCGCGCACCTGCTCGCCGCGCGTGCCCGTCGCGGCGTACAGCGCGTGCGGCGCGAGGAAGCCGATCGAGCTGTAGCCCCAGTAGTTGCTGAGCCCGCGCTCGAGCAGGAAGCTCTCGTCCGCGATGTGGTGCACCGGGAGCAGCTCGACGGCGGTGACGCCGAGCGACTTGAAGTGCTCGATCGCCGCGTCGCTCGCGAGGCCGGCGTACGTCCCGCGCAGGTCGTCGCGCACGCCCGGGTGGAGCTTGGTGAAGCCCTTGACGTGCGTCTCGTAGATCACCGTCTCCTGCCACGGCGTTCGCAGCAGGCTGTCGCCTTCCCAGTCGAAGCCGGGATCGACGACGACGGACTTCGGAATCGCCGCGGCGTCGTCGCTGTCGTCGAGCTGCAGGTCGGCCTCGTCGCTTCCGTCGGGCACGTACGGGAGCGTGTTCGCGCGCGCGTAGTCGACCGGCCCCTCGATCGCCTTCGCGTAGGGATCGATCAGCAGCTTCGCCGGGTTGAAGCGCTGGCCGCGCTCCGGCTCGTACGGGCCGTGCACGCGAAAGCCGTAGCGCGTGCCCGGGCCGACGCCCGGCAGGTAGCAGTGCCAGTTGAACGCGGTGCGCTCGCGGACGTCGATCCGCCGCTCGTCGCCGTTGTCGTAGAGACAGAGCTCGACCCGCTCCGCGTTCTCGGAGAAGAGCGAGAAGTTCGTGCCCTCCCCGTCCCACGTCGCGCCGAGCGGGAACGGCTTGCCGGGCCAGACGCTCAACGCCGCACCTCGACCGTCTTCGTGTCGAAGTCGGCGTGCAGCTCGACCTGCCCGCGACGCGCGCGCAGGTGCGTGCCGTCGACCTCCACCTCGATCTCGCGCGGCAGCTCTCGCCGCAGGTCGAGCAGCTCTCGGTAGAACGCGCGCAGCTCCTCGTCGGGCTGCGAGCGGTCGAGCTTCGAGGCCTCGAACGTCGAGCGTGCCTGCGGGTCGGGCACCTCGCCGGAGAACTCGAACTCGCGGCGGCGACCCTCGCGCGTCGCCTCCGCGATCGCCGGGTCGATGTGGTCGGTGAAGAACTGGAAGGGGCGGCGCTCGCCGTACTCCTCGCCCATGAACAGGAGCGGCGTCTGCGGCGCGAAGAGCAGCACGGCAGCGCGCAGGCGCAGCTCGTCGGCCGCGGGCCGGTCGCCGACGGCGCGGTTGCCGACCTGGTCGTGGTTCTGCGAGCAGACGATCAGCCGCTCGGCCGGCTTCCGTCGCAGCTGCTCGGCGAGGCCTTCGAGCGAGCCGTAGTCCGCGTAGTAGCCCTCGTGCTCCTCCGTCAGGAGCACGTGCAGCTCGTGGTGGAGCTCGTCGGCCCACTGCGCGTCGTGCCCCCACTCCTCGATCGGCCGCAGGTCGCCCGGCTCCATTTCCGAGGTGACGAGCGTGCGCGGCTCGATCGCCCGCACGCGCTCGGCGAGCTCGGCGAGGACGTGGCGCGGCGAGTCGTCGAAGACCGCGTGCACGGCGTCGAGCCGGAGGCCGTCGACGCCGTAGTCGCGCACCCAGAGCTCCGCGTTCTGGATCGCCCACTCGCGCACGCCGCGCTGCGAGTAGTCGAGCGCGTCGCCCCAGAACGTCTCGTGCCGGTCGGTGAAGTACGGGCCGAACGCGCGCAGCGCCTCGTTGCCCGGGCCGACGTGGTTGTAGACGACGTCGAGCACGACGCCGAGCCCCTCGTCGTGCGCCGCGTCGACGAAGCGTGCGAACGCCTCGGGCCCGCCGTAGGCCTCGTGCGGTGCAGAGGTGTAGAGCCCGTCGTAGCCCCAGCCGCGCGTGCCGGGGAACGTCGCGATCGGCATCACCTCGACCGCGGTCACGCCGAGCTCTGCGAGCGCGCCCAGGTGCCGGATCGCCGCGTCGAACGTGCCCTCCTGGGTGAACGTCCCGACGTGGAGCTCGTAGAGCACGAGCTCGTCGAGCGCGGGACGCACCGGCTCGAGGTCGAACTGCGCCGTGTCGAGCACGCGCGAGACGGCCGCGCACGCCGTCCGGCTGCCAACGCGAAGCGGGGTCGGGCCGCTCCACGCCGTCGACGACGAACCAGTAGTCGTCGCCGTGGCGCGCCGGCGCCTCGCCGCGCCAGAAGCCCTCCTCGTCGCGGGCGAGCGCGTGCTCGTCACCGTTCACGCGCACGGCAAGCGAGGACGCCGCCGGCGCCCACACCTCGAAGTCCACGACCTTCTCGTCGCGAGGAACTGCGCCGAGCACGGCGCTGACGGTACCCGCGGAACCGTCCGGGCGGAACGCGATCCTTGTCCTCGATGAGCCACCTGGGCGAGTTCTTCGCCCGCAACCCGAAGCGCCCGCACCGGGTCCTCCGCCGCCGCGTCGTGACCGGGCTCGTGCTGGTCGCGGTCGCGGACGCGATCGGCTCGGTGCTGATGTACGTCTTCGAGCAGGGCGCCGAGGGCGGCACGATCGACGCCTTCACCGACGCGCTCTTCTTCTCGACCGTCCAGCTGCTCACGATCTCGTCGCAGATGCCGAACCCGGTGACCGGGCCCGGCAGGATCGTCGACGTCGGCCTCGAGCTCTTCGGCCTCTTCGTCGTCACGGCGTTCGCCGGCGCGTTCGCATCGTTCTTCCTGCACGTTGCGGCGGAGAAGGTCGACTAGCGCTCGGGCACGAACCAGCAGACCGAGAGCGGCGGCAGCGTGAGCTCCGCCGAGAACGGCTGGTCGTGCCAGCCGTCGGGCTCGGCCTCGACGCCGCCGAGGTTGCCGACGTCGCTGCCGCCGTAGTAGGTCGAGTCGGTGTTCAGCACCTCCACCCAGCGGCCGTCGGCGGGGAAGCCGACGCGGTAGCCCTCCCGCACCTCGGGGGAGAGGTTGCAGACGCAGACGAGCGGCGGCGTCGCGTCGAGCCCGTAGCGCGCGAAGGCCAGGACGTTGCGCGACGCGTCGTTCGGCTCGAGCCAGCGGAAGCCGGCAGGCTCGTGGTCGACCTCCCAGAGCGCCGGATGCTCGCGGTAGAGGCGGTTGAGCGTCGCGCACGAGCTGCTGCATGCCCGCGTGCTCGGGCTGCTCGAGCAGGTGCCAGTCGAGCGAGCGGTCGTGCGACCACTCCTGCTCCTGCGCGAGCTCGCCGCCCATGAAGAGCAGCTTCTTGCCGGGGTGCGCCCACATGTACGCGTAGAGCGAGCGCAGGTTCGCGAACTGCTGCCAGCGGTCGCCGGGCATCTTCGAGAGCAGCGAGCCCTTCCCGTGCACGACCTCGTCGTGCGAGAGCGGAAGGACGAAGTTCTCGCTGAACGCGTACATGAGCGAGAACGTGAGCTGGTGGTGGTGATAGCGGCGATGGATCGGGTCGCGGCGGAAGTAGTCGAGCGTGTCGTGCATCCACCCCATGTTCCACTTGAAGCCGAACCCGAGCCCGCCGAGGTACGTCGGCTGCGAGACGCCGGGCCACGCCGTCGACTCCTCCGCAGCAGAGATCACACCGGGCTCGCGGCTGTGCACGACCTCGTTCAGCTCCTTCAGGAACGAGACCGCGTCGAGGTCCTCGCGCCCGCCGAACGCGTTCGGCACCCACTCGCCCTCGCGCCGCGAGTAGTCGAGGTAGAGCATCGACGCGACGGCGTCGACGCGCAGGCCGTCGACGTGGAACTCGCGCAGCCAGAACAGCGCCGACGCGAGCAGGAAGTTCCGCACCTCGTGCCGCGAGTAGTTGAAGACGAGCGTGCCCCAGTCGGGGTGCGCGCCGCGGCGCGGGTCGTCGTGCTCGTAGAGCGCGGTGCCGTCGAAGCGCGCCAGCGCCCAGTCGTCGCGCGGGAAGTGCGCGGGCACCCAGTCGAGGATCACGCCGATCCCGCGCTGGTGCAGGTAGTCGACGAACCAGCGGAAGTCGTCAGGCGAGCCGAAGCGCGAGGTCGGCGCGAAGAAGCCGGTCACCTGATAGCCCCACGAACCGGAGAACGGATGCTCGAGGATCGGCATCAGCTCGACGTGCGTGAACCCGAGATCGACCACGTAGTCGGCGAGCTCCTTCGCGAGCTCCCGGTACGTCAGCGAGCGGTTGTCCTCGAGCGGGTTCCGCCGCCAGGAGCCGAGGTGGACCTCGTAGGTCGACATCGGCCCGCGATGCGGCTCCGACGCGCGCCGGCGCGCGACCCACTCGTCGTCGCCCCACGCGTGCTCGGGGCGATGGACGATCGACGCGGTGTGCGGCGGGACCTCCGCCGCGAACGCGAACGGATCGGCCTTCAGCTTCACCGTGCCGTCGGCCTGGACGACCTGGAACTTGTAGCGCTGCTCCGCCCTCGCGCCTTCGACGACGGCCTCCCAGATCCCGGACTCGCCGAGGTTCTGCAACGGCGTCGGCTGCCAGTCGTTGAAGTCGCCGACGACCGCGACCGCGCGCGCGTTCGGCGCCCACACCGCGAACGAGACGCCGTCGTCGCGCACGTGCGCGCCGAGCACGTCGTGGAGCCGCTCGTGGCGACCCTCGCCGGCGAGGTACAGGTCGATGTCGCCGAAGACCGAACTCATACCGCCGCCCGCTCGAGCAGCCGCGCGATTCCCAGGACCGGGATGCGCACCCAGCCGGGACGGTTGTCGAGCTCGTAGCGCAGCTCGTACACCGCCTTCTCGAGCTCGAACACGGCGAGCAGCCGCTCGAGCGCCGAGCCGGACGGGATCAGGTTCGAGTCCACCTTGGAGAGATACCCGAGCAGAAACGCGTCACGCGCGCGAAGCTCCCAGCCCTCGGGCGGCTCGACGCCGTGCTCGATCTCCGCCGCGCTCGCCGCGTAGGCGAACGAGCGGAGCATCCCCGCGACGTCGCGGAGCGGCGAGCGCTTGCGGCGGCGGTCGACGATCGGCCGAGCGGGCTCGCCCTCGAAGTCGAGGATCACCCAGCCTCCGTCGGTCCAGAGCGCCTGGCCGAGGTGGTAGTCGCCGTGCGTGCGGATCACCTTGCCGACGTCCCCGGCGTGCGAGAGCCCGCGGAGCTGCTCGCGCACCTCCTCGCCGCGGCCGGCGATCGCCTCGAGCTCGGGCACGTCGGGCAGCGAGAGAAACAGCTCCTCGATCTCCTCGTCGACGCTGGCGGTGAGCAGCCCGAGCGCCTCTGCGCTCGGCTCCTCCGGCGCGAAGCTCGGGTCGCTCTGGTCGGAGGCGAGCACGGAGTGCATCGCGCCCGTCGTCTCCCCGAGCAGGCGCAGCTTGTCGACGAACTCGTCGCCCTTCCCGGAGCGCAGCGCCTCGAGCGCGAGCTCCCAGCCGTCGCCTTCGCCGGCGACGTAGTCCTGCGCGATCGCGAGCGTCGCCTCGAGCGGCGTGCCGAGGTACGCCGCCCAGCCCTCGAGCGAGGCGATCGACGGGAAGCCGCGGTCGGTGAGGAAGCGCAGGAGCTCGAGCTCCGGGTTCACGCCGGCCTCGATGCGCCGGTAGACCTTGAGCACGAGGTCGTCGTCGAACACGAGCGACGTGTTCGACTGCTCGCGGCCCATCGGCCGCACCTGCTCGAGCGAGCCGGCCGCGTCGCCGGTCGCGCGGAACTCGACCATCGCCTCGCCGCCCGCGACGTCGGCCTGCCGGCGCATGCACTCGACGAGCTCGCGCGCGAGCTCCGGGTCGGCGAGCGCGTCGTACGCGACCCAGCCCTCGACCTCCGCGATCCCGTCCTTCCACTCGCGCCGAAAGCCGAGCGGCACCTGGTACAGCTCGTGCGTGCCGGGATGGAACCGGATCTCGACGACCGCGAGCGCGAGCAGCGGCTCCTCCGTGCGCACGACAGGCGCCGCGACGACCTGGAAGTGCGCGATCTCGCGCGACTTCGCGCCGAACCAGCGCTGCGACAGCACGAACTCGCGCAGAGCGTCCTCCGGGATCGACATCGCGAGGTGGTGCGGCGCGGTCACGCGACCTCCTCCGGCTCGCGCAGCTGGAACCAGAAGAAGTCGCGCGGTCCCAGCGTGAGGAGGTACGGAAGCTCGCCGACCGGTGGGAAGGCCGTTCGACCGAACATCTCCTCCGGCACCATGCCGCGGAATCGTGCCAGGTCGAGCTCGACGGCCTGGGCCGAGCGCGCGACGTTGTGCACGCAGAGCACGATGTCGTCCTCGTAGCGGCGAACGTGCGCGAAGATCCGCGGGTTCGACGTCTCGAGCGGCTCGTACGTGCCGAGGCCGAACACCGGGTGCTGCTTGCGCAGCGAGATGAAGCGGCGGATCCAGCGCAGAAGCGACGTCGGCGTGCGCAGCTGCGCCTCGACGTTGACCGCCTGGTACCCGTACACCGGGTCCATCAGCGGCGGCAGATAGAGCTGTGCGAAGTCGGCGCGCGAGAAGCCGCCGTTGCGGTCGCCCGTCCACTGCATCGGCGTGCGCACGCCGTCGCGGTCGCCGAGGAAGATGTTGTCGCCCATCCCGATCTCGTCCCCGTAGTAGAGAACGGGCGAGCCCGGCAGCGAGAACATGATCGCGTGCAGCAGTTGGATCTCGTCGCGGCCGCCGTCCAGCAACGGTGCGAGGCGCCGGCGGATCCCGAGGTTCAACTTCATGCGCGGATCCTTCGCGTACTCGTTGTACATGTAGTCGCGCTCGTCGTCGGTGACCATCTCGAGCGTCAGCTCGTCGTGGTTGCGCAGGAACAGACCCCACTGGCAGTTCTCGGGAATCGGCGGCGTCCGTTCGAGGATCTCGTAGATCGGCGTCGCGTCCTCACGCCGCAGCGACATGAACATGCGCGGCATGACGGGAAAGTGGAAGCACATGTGGCACTCGTCGCCGTCGCCGAAGTACTCGACGACGTCCTCGGGCCACTGGTTCGCCTCTGCGAGCAGCACCTTGTCCGCGTAGTTCGCGTCGATCTCCTCGCGCACGCGCTTCAGGTAGTCGTGCGACTCGGGGAGGTTCTCGCCGTTCGTCCCGTCGCGCTCGTAGAGGTACGGGATCGCGTCCATCCGAAAGCCGTCGATGCCGAGGTCGAGCCAGAACCGGAGGACGTCGAGCATCGCCTGCTGCACTTCCGGGTTGTCGTAGTTCAGGTCGGGCTGGTGCGAGAAGAAGCGGTGCCAGAAGTACTGGCCGCGCACCGGGTCCCACGTCCAGTTCGACGGCTCGGTGTCGAGGAAGATGATCCGCGCCTCTTGCCACGGCTCGTCGGTGTCCGACCAGACGTACCAGTCGCCGTACGGCCCGTCGCGGTCGGTGCGCGAGGCCTGGAACCACGGGTGGTCGCTCGAGGTGTGGTTCATCACGAGGTCGGCGATCACGCGGATCCCGCGCTGGTGCGCCGCCTCGATCAGCTGGCGGAAGTCCTCGACCGTGCCGTAGTCCTGGTGGACGTTCGTGAAGTCCGCGATGTCGTAGCCGCCGTCGCGCAGCGGCGACGGGTAGAGCGGCAGCAGCCAGAGGCAGTCGACGCCGAGCCACTGCAGGTAGTCGAGCTTGTCGGTGACGCCGCGCAGGTCGCCGGAGCCGTCGTCGTTGCCGTCGAAGAACGCCCGCGTGTGAATCTCGTAGAAGACAGCGTGCTTGAACCAGAGCGGGTCGCTCTCGAACCACTGGCCGGGTTCGCTCATGCGACCCTCAACAGGTGGCTCTGCCCCGGCTCGAGCCGCACGAAGTTGCGGCCGGTCTGCCACGTGAACGTCTCGCCGGTGAGCAGCTCCTCGGCCTGGAAGGCCGGCGCGAGGCCGAGCGTGGCGGGCAGCACCGCGACACCCTCTCGCGTTTCGAAGGGGTCGGTGTTGACGACCGCCACGATCGCGTTCGAGCCGCGCCGCTTCGCGTACGCGAAGAGGTGCTCGCTCTCCGTCTCGAGCAGGGTGAGGTTCCCGAAGCGCTGCAGCGCGGGGTTCGCGCGGCGCAGCTCGTTCAGCCGCCGCACGAGCGGCAGCAGCTCGCCGTCGAGCGCGCGCTTCTTCACCTCGTACTTCTCCGAGTCGAGGTACTCCTCGCTCCCCTCGCGCACGGGCACGTTCTCCAGGTTCTCGAAGCCCGAGTAGATCCCGTACGAGCCGCCGAGCGTCGCCGCGAGGACGAGCCGCGCCTCGAACGCGGGGCGACCGCCTTCCTGCAGGTACGCGTGCAGGATGTCGGGCGTGTTCGCGAAGAAGTTCGGGCGGTAGAAGTCGCGCCACTCGAGCAGCTGCTCGACGAACTCCTTCAGCTCCCAGCGCGTGTTCTTCCACGTGAAGTACGTGTAGGACTGCGAGAAGCCGATCTTCGCGAGCGTCGTCATCATCGCGGGCGCAGTGAACGCCTCCGACAGGAAGACGACGTCCGGCTCGACCGTGCGCACCTCCGCGATCAGCCACTCCCAGAACGGGATGGGCTTCGTGTGCGGGTTGTCGACGCGGAACACCTTGACGCCGCGCGCGACCCAGAAGCGCACCGCGTCGAGCAGCGCCTGCCAGAGCTCGCGCCAGTCGTCGGCGGCGAAGTTGACGTTGTAGATGTCCTGGTACTTCTTCGGCGGGTTCTCGGCGTACTTCAGCGTGCCGTCCGGGCGGCGGTGGAACCACTCGGGATGCTCGCGCAGCCACGGGTGGTCGGGTGAGCACTGAATCGCGAAGTCGAGCGCGATCTCCAGACCGTGCTCGCCGGCGCGCGCGACGAGCTGCTCGAACTCCTCGAGCGTGCCGAGCTCGGCGTCGACCGCGGTGTGCCCGCCGCCCTTCCCGCCGATCGCCCACGGGCTGCCGACGTCGCCGGGCTCGGGCGTCAGCGTGTTGTTCTTTCCCTTCCGGTTCGTGACGCCGATCGGGTGGATCGGCGGCAGGTACACGACATCGAACCCGAGCTTCGCGAGCTCGGGGAGCACGCGCTCGACGCCGGCGAAGCCGCCCCACGACCGTGGGAAGAGCTCGTACCAGGATCCGAACGCCGCGAGCTCGCGGTCGACGTCCACCTCGAGCGTCTGAGACCAGGTCTTCTCGCTCCGGTCGCCGGGCTTCGCGGCCAGCGCCTCCGCGAGCGTCAGCGAGTCGCGGCCGAGCAGCAGCGCGCCCTCGGCGAGCTCGGAGGCGAGGTCGTCCTGGCCGGCGTCGTGCTTGCGCTGGACCTCTCGGCGGTACGACGCGACGCGGTCGACCCACGCTTCGATCCGGTAGCACCAGCGGCCGGGAGCGTTGACCTCGAAGCCGCCCGCGAAGCGGTCGTTCCCGACGGGCTCGAGCCGGGACTCCCGCCAGCGCGTCGCACCGGGCGCCTTGAAGCGAACGGCCGCGCCGAGGACCTCGTGACCGTCCCGCACGATCGTCGCTCCCACCTCGACGCGATCGCCGACGACGCTCTTCGCCGGAAAGCGGCCGCAGTCGACCTGCGGCTCGACCGCCTCGACGAGGATGCGGCGCGGCGGATCTGTCGATTCGGGTAGTGACACGGCGTGAACCTTTCCCGCTCCAGCGGAATCCTGCTGCACCCAACCTCCCTGCCCGGCGGCCGACTCGGTGAACATGCCTACGAGTTCGTCGACTGGCTCGCCGCGGCCGGTCAGTCGTGGTGGCAAGTGCTGCCGCTCGGACCGCCGGACGACGTCGGCTCGCCGTACAAGTCTGCCTCCGCGTTCGCGGGGTGGAGCGGCCTGCTCGCGGACCCGACGGCGAAGGTCGAGCCCGAGGAGCTCGAGGCGTTCGCCGCGCGGGAGTCGTACTGGATCGCGGACTGGGCCGCCTTCGCCGGCGGCGACGCGATCGCCGACCAGGTGCGCTTCGCGCGCGAGTGGAGCGCGCTGCGCGAGTACGCACGGCAGCGCGGCGTCCGCCTGATCGGCGACCTGCCGATCTACGTCGCCGCCGGGAGCGCCGACCACGTCTCGCACCCTCGACTGTTCTCGACCGAGGTGGTCGCCGGCGTCCCGCCGGACGCGTTCACGGAGGACGGCCAGCTCTGGGGGAACCCGCTCTACGACTGGTCGGCGGTCCGCGCGGACGGCTTCCGCTGGTGGATCGAGCGCTTCCGCCGCACGTTCGACCTCGTCGACCTGACGCGCGCGGACCACTTCCGCGGCTTCGTCGCCTACTGGGCGGTCCCGGCCGACGCGGCGACGGCGAGATCGGGGCAGTGGCGCCGCGCTCCCGGCCGCAAGCTCTTCGACGCCGTGCGCGAGGAACTCGGGGACCTGCCCGTGATCGCCGAGGACCTCGGGGTGATCACCCCCGCGGTCGAGCGCCTGCGCGACGAGCTCGGCCTGCCGGGGATGCACGTGCTGCAGTGGGCCTTCTCCGACCGACCCACGAGCCCGCACCGCCTCGAGAACCATCGCGAGAATGGCGTCGTGTACACGGGCACGCACGACAACGACACGACGGCCGGGTGGTGGTCGTCGCTGAGCGCGGCGGAGCGCGCAACGACCGGGCTCGACCCTGCGGACCCGGCGTGGTCGCTGATCGAGCTCGCGTACTCCTCCGTCGCCTCGCTCGCGATCGTCCCGATGCAGGACGTGCTCGGCCTCGGAAGCGAAGCGCGCATGAACACGCCGGGGCTGGCGACGGGGAACTGGTCGTGGCGGCTCGAGCCCGGCGCAGCGGACGACGAGCTCGCCTCGCGCCTGCGCGCCGCAGCCGAGCAGGCCGGTCGCGCGTGATCCTCGAGGCGTTCGCCGCCGCGCTCGTCTGCATCGACCCGGGTCACGGCACGCTCGCGCGGGTCGGCGCGCAGCGAGAGCCGATCGGGCCGGGCTCCTCGACGCTGAAGATCAAGGACCCGGGCGGCGCTCCGGGCGAGGCGGAAGTCGCGCTCGACATCGCGTTGCGCACGCGAACGCTGCTCATCGCGCGCGGTCGTGCGCGTCGCGATGACCCGCACGCGCAGCGGCTACGCCGGCGGCAACGTCGAGCGGGCCGAGTTCTGCAACGCGCGGAACGCCTCGCTGATGCTGCGGATCCACGCCGACGGCTCGACGAACCGGTCGCTTCGGGGCGTCCACACGCTCTACCCGGCCCTTCGCCGCGGCTGGACCGACGATGTGTACGCAAAGAGCGTGCGCGCTGCCCGGCGCCTTCAGACGGCAGTCGTACACTCGACGGGTGCACCTGATCTCGGCCTCCAGCGGCGCAGCGACCTCACGGGCTTCAACTGGGCCGACGTCCCGGTCGTGCTCGTGGAAACGGGGTTTCTCTCCAACCCCGCCGAGGCCCGGCTCCTCCATTCTCCGGCCTATCGAGCCCGCATTGCACGGGGCCTCGCGGCCGGAGCGGTCTCAGCCGTGGCGTTTCGGGCAAATCGGGGCTAACCTGAGAAGCGTCCTAGCAGGTCGATAGGGGTCGTTGACCTCAAAGGAGAGAACCATGGCTCCAGCCCCAGTGCTGGTGACCCGGGTTCTGCGGCACGGGAGTCGGCAATGACCGTTACGGCGGCACGCGACGCCGTGAGCGCCGCGGCACTCGCCGGCGACAGAGTCGCGCTCGTTGCGCTGGGCGCTTCCCTTCCGGCGACGACCGCCTTTGCCTACGAACGCCATCGGGCGCGCGCGTACGCGCATGCGCTGGAGGACTCCGGCGACGCGGCGCTCGGCGAGCTCGCCGTCGGCGCGGCTGCGATGCCTCCCTCGGCGGCCGTGCTGGCAGCGGACGGGGCAGGGCTCCATCTTCTGCTCGGCGACCCGGCCCGCTCGATCGCGGCGATCGGGCTCGCAGCGCGAACGCGTTCCGTTCGACGACTTCGGCCGTGCCGTCCTGCTCGCCTCGACCCGCGCAGCGCCGGGGGAGTGGCGCCGCGCCGCGCGGGCAGCCGCGCTCGTCCGTCATCCGCGCGCCGCGCTCGTCGCGCTCGGCGCTGCGTTCAACGCGATGGGCGACCGCAGGGCGTATCGCATCGCGCTCGCCGCGACGGGGCTGCTGACCGCGCTCGTCGCGCTGCTCGCACTGCCGACGCTGCTCGTGGACGGCGGCACCTCGGTCGCCGGCGTCACCGCGCCCAGCTTCGCGGCGCCGCCCTCGGTCGTCGTCGTCCCCAACCGCCTGCGAGCCGCCGCAGCAGCCGCCCCAGAACCCGATCAACGCGATCCCGCCGTTCGTCGGGAGCACGGCGACGCTCGTGAGCTCGCCGGCAGCGCAACCTTCTTCGTCTCCGGCCGGGCCGCCGGGCCGTCCGCGCGCGGTGCGCCCCGGGCCGGCCTGGCTCCCGCAGCCCCTCCGACGCCTTCGCCCCCGTCCGCACCGACTCCGCAGCCGACCCCGCAGCCCACTCCGCAGCCCTCGCCGCAGCCCGAGCCGCCGACCGTGTCCCTCGCGGTCGCGCCCGCGGCAGCCCCTGCCGCCGCCCGCGGCACCGGCCCCACAGCCCAAGGCCAACAAGGGCAAGGGGAAGGCGAAGGGCCACGCGAAGAAGGCGGCCAAGGCCGCCGCGCCGGCCGCTCCGCAGCCGCAGGCCACCGCCCCGGCCCCGGCCCCTGCAACCGCCAATGCGAAGAGCCACGGCAAGCAGACGGCCAAGTCCGCCGCGCCTACCGCTGCGGCGGCTCAGCTACGGCGCCTGCACCCGAGGCGCAGCCGCCGGCGAGCACCGAGCCGCCGGGGCAGGCCAAGGACGACAAGGGCAAGAAGGACAAGAACAAGTAGGCGATGTACGTCGGGCTCGGAACAGTCTCTCGCGATCGGCCTGATCGCCCTGCTCGTCTATCTGCTGGCCTGAGAACGGATCGCGCCCCGCACGCGAGGGCGCGGTTACTCGGGCGGAGACTCGCCGCGCATGCGGTCGAGGGCAGCCCTGCCGCGATCGTGCACGTCGCGGCGGCGCGACGCGGGATCCGGAGCGTCGTCGATCGTCACCTCGGCCTCCTCGAACGTGTCGCGCTCGTCCACGACCTCGCGAGCCTCCGCGATCCGCTGACGAAGCTCGTCCGCGCGCGGGTCCGGCTCGGGCGCAGGCTCGGGAAGAGGTGTCGATGTGACCTGCCGGCGGAACAGCCGCGACCCGAGCGCCGCTGCGATCCCGAACCCCGCGAGCAGCCACGCAAACCGGCTCCGCATGGGCCGATGCTACACTGGCCGCCGCTTCTCGCTCCGTCCCGCGCCGTCATCGTCCCGAGCGGCGCAGGCAGGCGGAGCCGCCTAAGACCAAGGGAAGAGGAGGTATCGGGAGTTGAGAACCGAGTACGAGATTCTGCTCATGCTGGATCCGGAGCTGCCGGACGGACGGTCCGACGAGATCCTCCAGCGCGCCCGCGAGCTCGTTGAGAAGAGCGGCGGCAGCTGGGACCGGCACGAGCCCTGGGGTCGGCGCAAGCTCGCGTACGAGATCACGCACAAGGACGAGGGCGTCTACCACCTGTTCGAGCTGACCGCCGAGCCGGCGACCCTCGACGAGCTCACGCGCATCCTCAAGATCACCGACGGCGTCATGCGACACATGGCGGTCCGGCGCGTCCAGCGCAGTCCCGGACGGCCGGTAGCGCCGCCGCCGCGAGACGTGCAGGATGAGCCGGAGCCGATCGCGGCGTCCGTGGACGAGTAGGAGGAGGAAGAGCATGGCGAACATCAACCGGGTCATCCTGGTCGGCAATCTCACGCGCGACCCCGAGCTGCGGCACACGCCGAGCGGCACGTCGGTGTGCAAGCTGCGCCTCGCGGTGAACAGCCGCCAGAAGGACGCGGCCACCGGCGAGTGGGGCGAGAAGCCGAACTACTTCGACGTCACCGTCTGGGGCAACCAGGGCGAGAACTGCGCGAAGTTCCTCTCGAAGGGTCGGCCCGTCGGGGTCGACGGCCGCCTGGACTGGCGCGAGTGGGAGGCGCAGGACGGCACCAAGCGACAGGCGGTCGAGGTGATCGCCGACACGGTCCAGTTCCTCGGGAGCCGCGAGGGTGGTGGCGCCGCCGCCGGTGGCGACGGTGAGCACCAGTTCGTTCCGGCCGGCGCGAAGCAGGACGACTTCGCACCCACCGGCGCCGACGACGACATCCCGTTCTGATGCCGAAGCCCAAGGAAAAGGAGCAGCGAGGGCGCAAGCGCCCGCCGATGGGCGGGCCGCAGCGAAAGCGCAATTGCTACTTCTGCAAGGACAAGATCGACGAGGTCGACTACAAGAACATCAACCAGCTGCGTCGGTACATCTCCGAGAAGGGGAAGATCCGCTCGAGGCGGATCACCGGCGCGTGCCGCAGGCACCAGAACCAGGTCTCGGTCGCGGTGAAGCGCGCCCGGGAGATGGCGCTCCTCCCGTACGTGGGCGAACGCTAGATGGAAGTCATCCTCCTCACCGACGTCGACAAGATCGGCCTGCGCGGCGACGTGGTCAACGTCGCGCGCGGCTATGCGCGGAACTTCCTGCTGCCGCGCCGGCTCGCCGAGGAGGCAACGCCCGCCAAGGTGAACGAGCTCCGCAAGCGCGAGGAGCAGCGCGCCCGGCACGAGGCGCAGACCTTCGAGCAGGCCCGCGAGATCGCCGAACGGCTCGGCCAGACCGAGCTGCGCTTCGACGTCAAGGCGGGCCCGACCGGCGCGCTCTTCGGCTCGGTCACGCCGACGGACATCGTCGACGAGCTCTGGAAGCAGCAGAAGGTCCGCGTCGACCGTCGCAAGGTCGGGATCGACAACATCAAGCGGATCGGGCGCCACACCGTGCCGATCGAGCTCTTCACCGACGTGGACGTCGAGGTGCGTGCGCTCGTCGTGCCCGAAGGCGGCGAGCTGCCGCCGGAGGAGGAGCTCGAGGCGATGGAGGCTGCAGCCGTCGCGGAGGAAGAGGCCGCCGCTGCCGCAGCCGCAGCGCAACACGCCGAGGTGCAGGAGTTTCTCGCCGAGGACGAGCCCGAAGCCGAGACGGTCCCGGCCGACGAGCCGGAGCCGGCCGCGGCGCTCGAGGCCGAGCCCGTCGCCGCCGAGCCCGAGTCGCAGCAGTAACGACTCGTCCACAGGCGCGCAGGTGCCTGTGGACTTTCGCTTGAACTTCCCGCACCGAGCGGGGTTTCTCTCCACAGTTCCGTCCGGTGCCACCGGCAATATGGCCGTCCTTTTCCCTGCACAGCCCAAGGATCGCCATGTCGAAAACCCCACTGTCTACAGGTACTCATGGCTCACCAAGCGTGGTTGACTCGGGGGCTGTGGCCCAAGTCGCTCAGCTCTCGCATGCCGCCCCGATTCCGCCTCAGAACCTCGACGCCGAGGAGTCGGTACTCGGGGCGATGATGCTCTCCCCCGGCGCGATCGGGGCGGTGAGCGAGATCCTGGACGCGAGCGACTTCTACCGCGAGAGCCACGCGAAGATCTACCGCGCGGCTCTGTCGCTCTACGCAAGAGGCGAGCCGGTGGACGCGATCACGCTCGTCGACGCGCTCGAGGAGCGAAGCGAGCTCGAGGACGCGGGCGGGCGGATCCGGATCCACGAGCTCGCCGCGCTCGTCCCGGCGGCCGCGAACGCCGCGCACTACGCGCGGATCGTCCGCGAGATGGCGACGCTCCGGGGGCTGATCCGCACGGGACAGGAGATCGCGCGGCTCGGCTGGGAGCGCCCCGGCGAGACCGACGTGCTCGTCGACCGCGCCGAGCAGATCCTCTTCGACCTCTCGCAGGACCGCGTCACGACGGAGTTCGCGCACATCGACCAGCTGCTGAAGGAGAGCTTCGAGCGAATCACGCAGCTGTACGAGGCCGGCGCCGACGTCACCGGCACCGCGACGGGCTTCAAGGAGCTCGACCGGCTCACCTCCGGGTTCCAGCCCGGCAACCTCGTGATCGTCGCCGCGCGTCCTTCGATGGGGAAGTCCGCGCTCGGCCTCTGCATGGCCGCGAACCTCGCGGTGCGCGAAGGCGTGCCGGTCGGGATCTTCACGCTCGAGATGTCGAAGTCGGAGGTCACGCAGCGGCTGATGTGCAGCGAGGCGAAGGTCGAGTCGCAGCGCCTGCGCACGGGCAAGCTCGCCGTCGACGACTGGCCGCGGCTCACCGCCGCGTGCGACAAGCTCGCGAAGGCGCCGATCTACGTCGACGACACGGGCTCGATCAACCTGATGGAGATCCGCTCGAAGGCGCGTCGGCTCAAGTCGTCCCAGCCGAACCTCGGCTTGATCCTGATCGACTACCTGCAGCTGATGACCTCGGGCACGACGGCCGAGAACCGCGTGCAGGAGGTGTCGCAGATCTCGCGTTCGCTCAAGGTGCTGGCGCGCGACCTCGACGTCCCGATCCTCGCGATGTCGCAGCTGTCACGCGCGGTCGAGCAGCGCCACGACAAGCGGCCGATCCTCTCCGACCTGCGCGAGTCCGGCTCGATCGAGCAGGACGCCGACCTCGTGATGTTCATCTATCGCGACGAGTACTACAACGACGAGTCCGACCAGCAGGGGATCGCCGAGGTGAACGTGGCCAAGCACCGCAACGGCCCGACCGACGGGATCAAGCTCTCGTTCCTCAAGCGCTACGCGAAGTTCTCGGATCTGGCGGCTGCGTAAGTGGGGTGATCACGGAGCAGACGGTCTGCATCCCGCCTCGGGCGACGAGCTTCCGGGCGGTGTGCGAAGCGTGCGCATCGGACCAGCTGCCGAGCCGCGGGTACGTCGGTGCGACCGTCGAGGGATCGCTCGCACTGGAGCGGGAGCACGGTCACGTCACGTGTCCGCGCGGGCACGAGATCAGGATCCTCCGGGCGCTGCCCGCCAGCCTCGTCCACTAGATCGGGCAGACTCCCTCCGTGCCCGCGACCGTGATCGTCGGCGCGCAGTGGGGCGACGAGGGCAAGGGCAAGATCGTCGACCTGCTCGCGCAGCACGCAGATCTCGTCTGCCGCTACCAGGGCGGGCCGAACGCCGGGCACACGATCATCGTCGGCGGCGAGACGTTCAAGCTCCGCGCGATGCCGTCCGGGATCCTCTCGGGCAAGGAGTGCGTGATCGGCGGCGGCTGCGTCGTCGACCCGGAGGTGCTGCTGGACGAGCTCGACGGTCTCGCGGCGCGCGGCGTCGCCACGGAGGGGCTCGTGCACCTCTCCGGCAACGCGCACCTGATCATGCCGTGGCACGTCGTGATCGACCAGGCGAGCGAGCGCCGGCTCGGCCGGCTGCAGATCGGGACGACGAGGCGCGGGATCGGGCCTGCGTACGCCGACAAGGCGGCGCGGATCGGGATCCGCGTGCAGGACCTGCTCGACCCGAAGATCCTGCGGCAGAAGATCGAGGTCGCGCTCGCAGAGAAGAACGTGTGGCTCGAGCGCGTCTACGGCGTTGACCCGCTCGACCTCGACGAGGTCGCCGCGCGGCTCGAGGGCCTCGCGCAGCGCCTGCGTCCGTACGTCTCCGACACGTCGCTGCTCGTCGACCGCGCGCTCGACGACCAGCGCTTCGTGCTCTTCGAGGGCGCGCAGGGCACGCTTCTCGACCTCGACCACGGCACGTATCCGTTCGTCACGTCGTCGAACCCGGTCGCCGCATACGCAGCGGTGGCCTTCGGGATCGGGCCGAACCGCATCGACGCGGTCGTCGGCGTGTCGAAGGCCTACGTGACGCGGGTCGGAGAAGGGCCGTTCCCGACGGAGATCGAGGGGCCGAACCAGGAGCGCGTCCGCGAGCTCGGGCACGAGTTCGGGACGGTGACGGGGCGCGAGCGGCGCTGCGGCTGGCTCGACCTCGTCGCGCTGCGCTTCGCGGTTCGGCTGAACGGGATCACGTCGCTGGCGCTGACGAAGCTCGACGTGCTGTCCGCGTTCGAGGAGCTTCCGGTCTGCGTCGCGTATCGGTTGCGCGACGGGAGCGAGACGCGCGACTTCCCCGCCCACCAGAGCGACTTCCACCACGCTGCGCCGGTGTACGAGACGCTCGCGGGCTGGGCCGAGCCGCTCGACGACGTCGGCTCGGTCGACGAGCTGCCGGCCGCGGCGCGCGCCTACGTCGACTTCGTGGAGCGCGAGCTCGGAGTCGAGGTCTCGCTGATCGGAACAGGCGCCGAGCGAGAGCGAGTGCTCTCACCACGCGGCCTCGAGGCCGTCGCGCGTCCCTAGGAGGGCTCGAAGGTCACGACGAGCCGCGCGATCTGCTCGCCGCGCGTCGTGAGGATCATCCGCCCGGCCGGACGACCGTTGTCCGCGCGCCAGGCGTAGCGCGCGACGATCGTCCCGTCGTCCCCATCCTCGCTCGAGAGCACGTCGACCTCGTCGTCGGGCGGGTTCGACGCGTAGGCGGCCGCGATCGTCTCCTTGCCGTGGAACGGCCCGGCCGGCACGCCCTCGAAGACGAGCTCGGCGTCCTCGGTGAACTGCTCGAGCATCGGCGCGAAGTCGCCGCTCCGGACGCCCTGGTTGAACAGTTCGACGTGTCGCTCGAGCAGCGTCACGGGGAGAGCCTACGCCGCCGTTAGCATCCGGCACGTGAAGGTTCTGGTCGTGGGGTCGGGCGGGCGCGAGCACGCGCTCGCCTGGAAGCTCGCGCAGAGCCCGCGGCTCACCGAGTTGCACGCTGCGCCCGGAAACCCGGGGATCGCCGGTCTCGGGCCGTGCCACCCCGTGCACGCGCAGGACGCGGAGGGCCTGCTCGCGCTCGCGCGCGCGCTCGCGATCGACCTCGTCGTGATCGGTCCCGAGGTGCCGCTCGTGTCCGGCGTCGCCGACGCACTTCGGCTCGGCGGCGTCGCGGTGTTCGGTCCGAGCGCCGCGGCGGCGCAGATCGAAGGCTCGAAGCGCTTCGCGAAAGAGGTCATGCAAGCGGCCGGCGTTCCGACGCCCGAGGGGCTCGCAGTCGCCCGGCCACCCTGCGTCGTCAAGGCGGACGGGCTGGCGGCAGGAAAGGGCGTCTTCGTCTGCCGCACGCAGGACGAGCTCGACGCTGCGCTCCGCGCGGTGTCCGGCATCGGCGACGACTTCGTGGTCGAAGAGCTGCTCGAAGGAGACGAGCTGTCGGTGTTCGCGATCTGCGACGGCGTGACCGCGCTCGGCCTCCCGCCCGCACGAGACTTCAAGCGCGCGTTCGACGGCGACGCAGGCCCGAATACCGGCGGCATGGGCGCGTTCTCGCCGGTCCCGCTCGGCGGGCTCGAGCTCGCGGAGCTCGTGGGGTCGGTGCA
The DNA here is from genome assembly GCA_963819225.1 of uncultured Actinomycetes bacterium. Classification (GTDB taxonomy): domain Bacteria; phylum Actinomycetota; class Thermoleophilia; order Gaiellales; family Gaiellaceae; genus JACCTU01. The sequence continues at coordinate 115,796 of CAWFVN010000033.1, forward strand.
CGAACCGGTACTTCGAGAGCTTGCGCGGCGCGACGCGCCGTTCATCGGACTCCTTTACGCGGGCCTGATGCTGACCGAGGACGGGCTCGCGCGTGCTCGAGTTCAACTGCCGGTTCGGCGACCCCGAGACGCAGGCGATCCTGCCCGGCGTGGAGGGCGACCTCCTCGGCGCCCTCGCGGCGGCCGCGGCGGGCGACCTCGGCGATGCAACGCTCGCGGCGTCGGACGAAGCCGCGGTGACGATCGTCCTCGCTGCGCGCGACTACCCTGCCGCGGGTGACGTGGGCTCTCCGATCACCGGGATCGCCGAGGCGGAAGCCGACGGAGCCGTCGTCTTCCACGCGGGGACCGCGCTTCGCGGAGAGCAGCTCGTGACGAACGGCGGGAGGATCCTGAACGTGTCGGCGACGGGCTCGACGCTCGCCGACGCGCGGGGCCGCGCATACGCGGCAGCCGAGCGGATCGGCTTCGACGGGATGCGCTTCCGCACGGACGTCGCGCTCGAAGCAGCAAACGGGGCGCCTGTTGGCTGACGCGCCGGTCGTCGGGATCCTCGTCGGCTCCGAGTCCGACCGCGAGCGGATGCAGGGAGCTTTCGACGAGCTCGACAAGCGCGGGATCGCGTACGAGTTCGACGTCCGCTCGGCGCACCGCACGCCCGACTCGGTCGCGGAGTACGCACGCACCGCGCGCGAGCGCGGGCTTCGCGTGCTGATCTGCGGCGCAGGGCTCGCGGCCGCGCTCCCCGGAGCCGTCGCGGCGCACACCGATCTGCCGGTGATCGGCGTCCCGCTGCGCTCGAGCCTCAGCGTCCTCGACGGTCTCGACGCGCTGCTCGCGATCTCGCAGATGCCGCCCGGCGTGCCCGTCGCGGCGGTCGGCGTCGACAGCGCGAAGAACGCCGCCGTGCTCGCGGCGCGCATCCTCGGCGCGTGAACGTCCGGCCCGCCCGGCCGGAGGACGCGCGACGGATCGCCGAGATCCACGTCGAGACGTGGCGTGACACGTATCCCGGGGTCATGCCGCAGGAGGTGCTCGACGGATTGAGCGTCGACGACCGGGAGCGGCACTGGCAGGAGTGGATCCCGCATCCCGAGACGCGTGCGTTCGTCGCCGAGCTCGACGGCGAGGTGGTTGGGTTCGTGAGCGTCGGGCCGTGCTGGACGGATCGGGCGATCGGCGAGCTCTACGCGATCTACGTGGCTCCGGCCGGCCAAGGCCGAGGCGCGGGGTTGGCGCTCATGGAGGCGGGCGTGGGCGCCCTGTCCGAGCGCTGGGACGAGGCGATCCTCTGGGTCGCGACGGAGAACCCGCGAGCGCGCCGCTTCTACGAGCGGTACGGCTGGGAGGTCGACGGCGAGCGGGTCGACGACTCGATCCCGGGGGTCTCGATGCCCGAGACTCGGTACCGGCTTGTCCGGCCTGGGTCGGCGCTAGTCTGGACCGGTGATTGCCCGCTACTCCCGTCCGGCGATGGCCGGGGTCTGGTCGGAGCAGCGAAAGCTGGAACGGTGGCTCGAGGTCGAGCTCGCCGCGCTCGACGCGTGGGCCGAGATCGGGCGCGTGCCCGCCGAGGCGGCGGAGGCGATCCGGCACGCCGCGGTCGCGCCTACGCCGGAGCGCGTGCGCGAGATCGAGGAGCGGACGCACCACGACGTCGCGGCGTTCGTCGACGCCGTCGCCGAGGGGCTCGGCGAGCACGGGCGCTGGTTCCACTACGGACTGACGTCCTCCGACGTCCTCGACACGGCGCTCTCGCTGCAGATCCAGGAGGCGGGCCGGCTGATCGTCGAAGGCATCGATCGCGCGTTCACCGCGGTCGTACGCCGCGCCGAGGAGCACCGGGCGACGCTGACGATCGGCCGAACGCATGGCGTGCACGCAGAGCCGACGACGTTTGGGCTGAAGCTCGCCGGCTGGGCGTTCGAGCTCGAGCGCGACCGGACCCGCGTCGAGCGTGCGCTCGACGGTCTGCGCGTCGGGAAGCTCTCGGGCGCGGTCGGGACGTACTCGGCGACCGACCCGGACGTCGAGCGAATCGCGTGCGAGCGACTCGGGCTCGAGCCCGCGCCGACGTCGACGCAGATCCTCCAGCGCGACCGGCATGCAGAGCTGCTGAGCGCGCTCGCGCTCGCTGCGGCGTCGCTCGAGAAGTTCGCGCTCGAGGTGCGCCACCTCGCGCGGACCGAGGTGCGCGAGGTCGAGGAGCCGTTCGGCCGCGGGCAGAAGGGCTCGTCCGCGATGCCGCACAAGCGGAACCCCGTCGTCTCGGAGCGCATCTGCGGGCTCGCGCGCGTCGTGAGGTCGGCGGCGCTCGTGGGGCTCGAGAACGTCGCGCTGTGGCACGAGCGCGACATCACGCACTCGTCCGCCGAGCGCGTCGTCGTGCCGGACGCGTTTCTCGCGCTCGACTACATGCTCGAGCGGTTCGCGTGGCTCGTCGAGGGGCTCGTCGTCTTCCCCGAGCGCATGCGCCGGAACCTGGAGGCGAGCCACTTCCTGTTCTTCAGCCAGCGCGTGCTGCTCGGGCTCGTGGAGAGCGGCCTCTCACGCGACGACGCGTACCGACTCGTGCAGCGAAACGCGATGCGCGCGTGGGAAGAGGAGCAGGACTTTCGCGAGCTCGTGCGCAGCGACTCGGAGCTCGCGCCACGCCTCGCGCTCGACGAGGTCTTCTCGCTCGAGCCGTACACCCGTCACGTCGACACCGTCTTCGAGCGCCTGAGCGCGCTCGTGCGGACGAAGGAGGAGGAGCCCACCTATGCCTGAAGCCGCCGCCCACGTCGGGAGCGGGAAGGTCCGCGAGCTCTACGCGCTCGACGACGAGCGTCTGCTGCTCGTCGCGAGCGACCGGATCTCGACCTTCGACGTCGTCCTCCCCACCGAGATCCCCGACAAGGGACGGGTGCTCACCGGGCTCGCCGCGTTCTGGTTCGCTCGGACCAGGCACCTCGTGCCGAACCACCTGCTCGCGCTGCGCGAGGACGGCCGCACGACCGAGTGCCGCAAGCTCGAGATGCTGCCGATCGAATGCGTCGTCCGTGGCTACCTCGCCGGCTCCGGCTGGAAGGACTACCTCGCGACGGGCGCGACCTCGGGCCACGCGCTGCCGTCGGGGATGCGCGAGTCCGACGAGCTGCCCGAGCCGATCTTCACGCCGGCGACGAAGGCGCAGTCGGGTCACGACGAGAACATCGACGCCGAGCAGGCCGCCGAGCTCGTCGGGCAAGACCGCTTCCGCGAGGTCGAGCGCATCGCGCTTGCGCTCTACGAGCACGCGGCGAAGTACGCACGCGAGCGCGGGATCATCATCGCCGACACGAAGTTCGAGTTCGGGCTCGACGACGAGGGACGCCTCGTCCTCGGCGACGAGGCGCTCACGCCGGACTCGTCGCGGTTCTGGCCGGCGGACGAGTACGCGCCGGGCGGAGCTCAGCCATCGTTCGACAAGCAGTTCGTCCGCGACTACTGCGAGACGCTCGGCTGGGACAAGACCGCGCCGGGGCCGGAGCTCCCGGACGACGTCGTCGTGGGCACGCGCGCGCGCTACGTCGAGGCCTTCGAGCGGATCACGGGAATCGGATTCGCGGAGTACGTCGCCGACCCGGACGTGGTGCAGCGGTGAAGGCGACGGTGCTCGTGCGTCCGAAGGCAGGGATCCTCGACCCGCAGGGTCAGGCGGTCGAGGGCTCGCTTCGGCAACTCGGGTTCGCGGTCGGGGAAGCCCGCGTCGGGAGGGTCGTCGACCTGGAGCTCGAGGCGACGGACGCCGCGTCCGCGCGCGCCGAGGTCGAGCGCATGTGCGAGCAGCTCCTTGCGAACCCCCTGATCGAGAGCTTCGAGATCGAGCTCGAGGGCGCATGAGCGAACGCCGCCCGCAGGTCGCCGTGATCGTGTTCCCGGGGTCGAACGACGACCGAGACGCGGCGTGGGCGCTGCACGCGCTCGGGGCCGACCCCGTGCTCGTCTGGCACGGCGAGCAGGAGCTCCCCGACGTCGCAGGCGTCATTCTCCCCGGCGGGTTTTCCTACGGCGACTATCTCCGCTGCGGCGCGATCGCACGGTTCGCGCCGGCGATGGAGGCCGTCGGGCGCTTCGCGGCCGCAGGCGGTCCCGTGCTCGGGATCTGCAACGGGTTCCAGATCCTCTGCGAGGCCGGGCTGCTGCCGGGCGTGCTCCGCCCGAACCGGTCGCTCGAGTTCATTTGTCGGGATACGCGCGTGCGCGTCGAGCGTGCGGACACGAAGCTCACCTCGCGGTGCACGGTCGGGCAGACCCTCACGATCCCCGTGAAGCACGGCGAGGGGTCGTGGTTCGTCGACGACGATCTCTACGCGGAGCTCGTCGCTCTCGACCAGATCGTCCTGCGCTACGAGGACAACCCGAACGGATCGGTGCACGACGTCGCGGGCGTCTGCAACCGAGAAGGCAACGTCCTCGGCCTGATGCCGCACCCCGAGCACGCCGTGGATCCGCTGCTCGGCTCGGCCGACGGCACCTTCGTGCTCGCGTCGCTCGTCGACGCTGCGCGCGAACGGGAACAGGCGCTCGTCTAGGCACCACCTCCGAGACCGAGCGTCTCGGCGAGCTCGGGATGGCGGCGGAGCGCGTCGTGCAGGCGCGCCAGGTCGCGCGCACGCAGCGTCACGGGGCCGCGGCGGGCGGTGCCGTCGGTCGTGTACGCGAAGCGGACGAGCCGCTCTCCCTTGCCGTTCTCGAGCAGCTGCACGACCGACGAAAAGCGGCGGTCGCCGGCGCGCTGGGGGATCTCGAGCTGGTCGACGAGAGCGGCGTCGCCCCACGGCGTCGCGGCTTTCGCTGGGGCTTTGGCGGGCATGCGACGAACCTAGCGAGCGATGTGTGACACGTGGGTGTCACGTCTGTGCCGAATGTGAGACTTGTCGTCCACAGTGATCGTCGCGCACGTCGACCTGGATGCCTTCTTCGCCGCCGTCGAGGAACTCGACGACCCGAGCCTGCGCACGAAGCCGCTCGTCGTCGGCGGAGACCCGCAGGGCCGCGGGGTCGTCGCGACCGCGAACTACGTCGCGCGCCGCTTCGGCATCCACTCCGCGATGAGCTGCGCGGAGGCTCGACGCCGCTGCCCGAGCGCGGTCTTCGTCCGTCCGCGCCACGACCGCTACCGCGAGCTCTCGCGGAGCGTCTGGTCGACGATCCGCGAGGTCGCGCCGGTCGTCGAGCAGACCGGGATCGACGAGGGCTATCTCGACCTGAGCGACGAGGCGGCCGACTTCCTCGCGGCCCGGCGACTCGCAGAGGCGATCCAGACCGCCGTGCGAGGCACGACGAACCTGACGTGCTCGCTCGGGATCTCGAGCTGCAAGGTCGTCGCGAAGATCGCGAGCGACCGGCGCAAGCCCGGCGGGATCACCGTCGTTCCGCTGGGCCGTGAGGCCGAGTTCCTCGCGCCGCTCGACGTCCGCAAGCTGCCGGGCGTCGGGCCGCGCGCCGAGCAGCGGCTGCGACCGGCGGGGATCGAGACGATCGGCGCGCTGGCGACGCTCTCCGACGACCTGCTCGCGACGCTGCTCGCCGGCAAGGTCGGGCTCGAGCTTCGAGACCGCGCGCGCGGAATCGACGCACGGCGAGTCCAGCCCGTCTCCGAGCCGCCCGTCTCGATCAGCCACGAGGAGACGTTCGACCGCGACATCGCCGAGCGCGCGCGCCTCCACGACGAGCTGCGCAGGATGTCCGACAGCCTCTCCCGGCGCCTGAACGACCGCGAGCTCCTCGCGCGCACCGTCACGACGAAGCTCCGCTACGGCGACTTCACGACGCGCACGCGCTCGACGACGCTCTCGACCGGCACGGACGAGGCCGACCGGATCTACGCGCTCGCGTGCGAGCTGCTCGACCGCGCGCTCGACCAGCGGCCGGGCGCGCTCAGGCTCGTCGGCGTCGGCGTGTCGGGGCTCGGCACCGAGGCGCAGCTCGCGCTCGTCTAGCGTCCCGTCCGTGGACGCAGCGGCGACCGTCTGGTGGCTCGAGGAAGCCCCTCCCGACGAGGCGGCGCCGGCGCTCGCGCGCGACCTCGAGGCGGACGTCGCGATCGTCGGCGGCGGCTACTGCGGTCTCTGGACCGCGCGCGCGCTGAAGGAGCGCGCGCCGAACCTGCGCGTCGTGCTCGTCGAGGCCGAGCGGTGCGGTCACGGGCCGAGCGGCCGCAACGGGGGCTTCGTCCACGGCTACTGGAGCATGCTCGGCTGGGCGCGCAGCGTGCTCGGCGACGCGCGCGCGCTCGAGCTCGCCCGCGCCGGCGACGGGATCCTCCCCGCGGTGCGCGCGCTCGGCGAGGACGTCTGGCTGCGCGAAGCGGGGATGCTCGAGGTCGCGACGACGCCCCATCAGGAACGTGTGGTCGCGGGCGCGGCCGACACGGCGCGCGAGCTCGGCGTTCAGGAGGAGGCGGTGCCGCTCTCGCGCGAGGAGGTCGCCGCGCGCTGCCGCTCACCGCGGTTCGGGAGCGGCGTCCTGTTCCGCGAGTGCGCCACGGTGCAGCCCGCGCGGCTGGCGCGCGCTCTCCGCCGGCGCGCGCTCGACGAAGGCGTCGAGGTCTTCGAGCACACGCCCGCGACACGCGTCCGTGACGGCGTCGTCGAGACGCCGAACGGCACGATCCGCGCGGGCGAGATCGTGCTCGCGACGAACTCGGAGCTCGCGCGGTGGCGCCCGACCGCGAGACGCCTCGCCGAGTTCCGCTCCTACGTCGTCCTCACCGAGCCGGTGCCCGAGCTGATCGACGAGCTCGGCTGGACGGGCGGCGAGGCGATCGCCGACGGTCGCATGTTCCTGCACTACTTCCGCACGACGAACGACGGCCGCGTGCTGATGGGGAGCGCCGGCGGGACGCGACGCCATGCCGAGCGCGGTCTGCGGCTCCTCCTCCCCGCGCTCGCGGACGCACGGATCACGCACCACTGGGGCGGCCCGATCGACGTCTCTGCCGACCGCCTGCCGAACGTCGGCTCGCACGGGCGCATCCACTACGCGGCGGGCTTCACCGGCAACGGCGTCGGGCCGACGTGGCTCGCCGCGCAGTCGCTCGCGTCGCTCGTGCTCCGAGCCGACGACGAGTGGTCGCGATCGCCGCTCGTCGGCAGGCGCGTCCGGCCGCTGCCTCCGTTCAAGAACGTCGGCGGCCGGCTCGTCAGCTCCGCGATCCTGAGCGTCGAGGAGGCCGACGAGGAAGGCCGCCGCCCCTCGCCGCTCGCGCGACTCGGGGCGGCGCTGCCGCGACTCACCGGGTCGCGGCTCGGCCTTCGCTAGTCGCTCGCTACTTCAGGTCGGCGAGGATCTCCGACGCGGCGCGCTGGCCCGTCTCCACGGCGCCGTTCAGGTAGCCCTGGAAGTCGATGGACGTGTGCTCGCCGGCGAAGTGGCACGTGCCCTGCCGCCGGCCCTCCATCCCGGCGAACTTCGTGTACTGCCCGACCTTCCAGTACGAGTACGACCCGCGCGTCCACTCGTACCCGGGCCAGAACTCGATCGCGGCACGCCCGTTGTACGCCTTCGTGATCCCGGGCAGGACCGGCTCGGCCTGCGCGAGGAACTGCTGCGCGCGGGAGTCCGGCGTGCCGCTGCCGAAGCTCGCGCCGACGTTCCCGCCGGTGTAGTTGACGAGGATCCCGGACGCTCCGGACTGCGCGCGCGTCACCTCCCACGAGTTCTGGTACCCGCGGTCGGAGAACGTCTCGCCGTTGTAGCCCTGTGCGCGCCACGGGCGGCTCTTGAACTGCACGTGCAGCTTCGAGTTCGTCCCCATGCCCTGCTCGCGCACCGCAATCTCCTTCAGGCGTTCCCAGCCCGCACGCGAGAAGTTGACCGACGCGCGCAGGATCGAGAACGGCAGCGCGAGCACGACGCGGTCCGCGGTGATCGTCTTCGTCGACGAGCCCTGCCTGAACGTCAGCTCCCAGCGGCCGGCGGCGGTGACGCGGATCGCGGTGAGCTGCGAGCCCGTCGTGATCTGGCCGGCGAGCCGCTCGCGCCGAGCCGTGCGGTGATCTGGTCGTTGCCACCCGCGACGTGGTACTTCTCGTTCGACTCGCCGAAGATGCGCAGGTTCCCCTGGCCGCGATACCCGAGCAGGTAGATCAGGTTCAGCGAGCTCTGCTCCGACGACTCCGCGCCGTACTCGATGTTGTACGCGACGTCGAGCAGCTGGCCGACCTTCGAGTCCATGCCGCCCTCGAACGTCTCCTCGATCCAGTCGATGATCGACATCGCGTCGAGCTCCCGGCCGCGCTGCGTCGACGAGCTCGAACGTGGTCGGGTAGCTCGCCGCGGAGACGTCCTTGTGGATCTTCTGCCAGGCCGCCTTGATGTCCGCCGCGATCTCCTCGTACGAGTACCGCGCGCCGTCGAACCAGCTCGTCCCCTCGGTGCCGTTCGCCTCGGCGGACAGCAGGTTGTCGAGCTTCAACCCGAGCTCGGACGCGAGCTGACGGATCGCCGTGTGGCCCTGGTCGATCAGCTCGCCGCCGCGCTCGACGATCTGCCCGTCGGCGAACGCGCCGCGGAGCGTCCAGCAACGGCCGCCGATGCGATCCGAGGCCTCGTGCACCTCGGCGACGATGCCGGCCTGCTTCAGTCGATACGCCGCGCTCAGGCCCGCGAGCCCGGCACCGACGACGACCACGCGGCCCGCCGGAGCGGCCGCGCGCGACGCTGCGCGAAGACGCCGAACGCCGTCGTCGCCGCGCCGGCGACCGCCGCGTCCCGCAGAAACCCTCGCCGCGTCGTCGACCGATCTTCCGCGGCAGCCTCGGCCGCCGCTCGCTGCACCGTCTCCAGCAGTGGTGTTCTCGCCATGACCCTCTCCTCTCCCCTCAGACGCCTGGGACGAAGGATCGTCCCGAAACGCGGAAATGCCTAGTGGCCGACGGGCGAAGCAGCCGCCGCCGGCTTGGACCCGTTGGACAACCTCGCCGCGAGGGCCTGGCGCGCCTTGACCGCGAGCCAGAGCTCCATCCGCTGCTCCGGCTCGTCCGGGTGGCGCCCGGTCTGCTCCCGCAGGCGGTCCATGCGATACCGAAGCGTGTGCCTGTGGATGCCGAGGCGCTCGGCCGCGTCGCTCCAGCGGCAGCCGGTCTCGAGCAGGACGGCGAGCGACTCGCCGAGCCGTGCGTTCCCCGCCGTGGGGCCGAGGACGCGGTCGACGAACGCCTCGAGCGCCGCGTCCGGGAGCGACAGCAGCAGCTCGAGCGAGCCGAGGTCGCGGTAGGACGCGACCGCGGTCGTGGTCGCGTCGATCGCGGCGCGCGCCTCGACGAGCGAGCGGCCGAGCGCGCGCCCGTGGGCCGGCCGCCCCACGCCGATGCGCGCCGACGGCTCTGCCTCGACGAGCTTCCGCGCGAGCGCGAGCGCGTCCTCCTCGCTGTCGACCTCGACGAGGAACCCGGCCCGGTCGGGGCGGGCGGTCGAGAGGTAGCGCACCGAGTGGCGGTCGAGCAGGTCGGCGACCTCGCTCCTGACGCGCTCGCCGGTCGAGCCGTTCGAGGCGGGAACCGCGAGGAACGCCGCGTGCGAGCGCGACGGATCGAGGCCGAAGGCCGCCATGCGCCGCGACGCCTCGCGGTCGTCGAGGCGGTCGCCTTCGAGATCCTCGAGCAGGTCGCCGGCGAGCCTCAGCTCGGCAGCGCTGACGGCGCGACGCCGCGCCAGCTCGAAGCCGAGCGCGGTCTGGCCGTGATGAAGCACGAGCCGGTCGTACTCCCCGAACGGCGTCCCGTCACGGGCCGCCTTCAGCAGGCCGCCGCTGCCGAGCGGGAGCTCGAGCGCCCCGTCGAACGACGCGTGGCGGCCGGTGTGGCGCTCGGCGACGACGCGGCGCCGTTCGTCGACGAGGGCCAGCGAGCAGCCCAGGTGCCCGCTGACGATCGCGAGCAGCGCCGGAACGCCGCGACCTTCGAGCACCGCCTCGGCCAAGCCGCTCGTTCACCTCGAGCGCGCGGGTCAGCCGCTCGAGCTGCTCGCTCGCGAGCCGGGTCGTCGCGCCCTTCGTGATCGCGACGAACGGGACCTCGTACGGAACGCAGACAACCGGAAAACCCAGCTTGTTCCCCTCTTCGACGAGCGCGGACGGAACCTCGGAGAAGCCGAAGCCGAGCCCGAAGCCGAGCCCGGCGAGGCCGTGCTTCGACAGGCGGCGCAGGTACGAGCGCTGCGCGGTCGCGAGCTCGCCGACGCCGAGGCCCGTCGTGAGCAGGAACTCGCCGCCCTCGAGAAACGCGGTCGGGTCGTCGAGCTCGGAGACGTGGAGCCACGTCACCTCGTTGGCCAAGCCGTCCGCGCCGGCCGCGACGCTCAGGCCTAGTCCCTCGATCTCGACGATGTCGGCGACGGTCAGCACTCGGACATCGGGGCCAAAGCTAGGCGGGACGCGCCGCGATTGCAAGCCTGGCCTTCGACGGCGCGTCGAAAAGCCGCGCCGGGATTGCGCCCCGTCGGCTCTTGCCCGCGCGGCCCGTTCGTGGGATGGATTGGGCCGTGGCGTTGCAAGAGGTGCGGGCCAGCGAGCGCGTGGTCGCCGCGCGTGAGCGATACGTGGCGCGCGGGATCTCGACACCGACGCTCGTCGTCGACCGGGCGGAAGGCGCTCGGGTCTGGGACGTCGACGGCCGCGAGTACGTCGACTTCGCCGGCGGGCTCGGCTGCCAGAACACGGGCCACGGGCTCCCTGCGGCCGTCGCCGCGATCCACGAGCAGGTCGACCGCTACCTGCACCAGTGCTTCATGGTCGGGATGTACGAGCCGTACATCGAGGTCTGCCGGCGGCTCGCGGAGCTCTCGCCGTGCGCGGGCGAGGAGCAGCGCTCGATCCTCGTCAACTCCGGCGCGGAGGCGATCGAGAACGCGGTCAAGATCGCGCGGGCCGCGACCGGCCGCCCCGCCGTCGTCGTCTTCGACCACGCGTTCCACGGCCGGACGCTCCTGACGATGACGATGACCTCGAAGGTGGCGTACAGGCGCGGGTTCGGGCCGTTCGCGCCCGAGGTCTACCGCGCTCCCGGCCCCTACCCGTACCGCGGCGTCGGCACCGACGAGGCGATTGCGGGCCTCGAGCTCCTCTTCGCCCGCGAGGTCGACCCGGAGAGCGTCGCCTGCGTCGTGCTGGAGCCGATCCAGGGCGAAGGCGGGTTCATCGTGATGCCCGACGACTTCCCCCGAGCGCTCAAGGAGGTCTGCGAGCGGCACGGGATCCTCTACGTCGACGACGAGGTGCAGACGGGCGTCGGGCGCACCGGGCCGGTCTGGGCGATCGAGCGCTACGGCATCGAGCCCGACCTGCTCGTCTCCGGCAAGTCGCTCGGCGGCGGGCTGCCGCTCGCGGGCGTGACGGGGACGCGCGGAAGTGATGGACGCACCCGGGGCCCGGCGGCCTCGGCGGCACGTTCGGCGGCAACCCCGCGGCGTGCGCCGCAGCCTGTGCCGTGCTCGACGAGGTGGCGACCGACGGCTTCCGGGCGCGCTCGGAGGAGCTCGGCCGAACGCTGCGGGCGCGCCTCGACGCGCTGGCCGAGCGCGTGCCCCAGATCGGCGAGGTGCGCGGGGTCGGGCCGATGCTCGCGCTCGAGCTCGTCGAGGATCGCGAGTCGAAGCGCCCCGCCGGCGAGCTCGCGAAGGCGACCGTCGGCCGCGCGCTCGACGGGGGCCTGATCCTGCTCACCTGCGGGCTCTACGGCAACGTGGTGCGTATCCTCGTCCCGCTCGTCGCATCCGACGAAGATGTAGACCGTGGGCTCGAGATCATGGAGGAGGCGCTTGTCGGCGCTGCCGGCTGAGCGGACGCAGGAGGCGGCCGGCTCCGCGGAGCCGGCGCCCGACGCGGACGTTCGACTCGAGGGACTGCGGAAGCTCTACGGCGACGTCGTCGCCGTCGACAGCGTCGACCTCGAGGTCGCCCGCGGCGAGTTCTTCACGATGCTCGGCCCGTCCGGCTCCGGGAAGACGACGACGCTGCGCCTGATCGCAGGCTTCGAGCAACCCGACGCGGGATCGGTGCAGCTCGGCGGACGCGACGTGACCGACGACCCGCCGTACGCGACGGAACGTGAACACCGTCTTCCAGGACTACGCGCTCTTCCCGCACATGACGGTCGCCGAGAACGTCGCGTACGGCCTGAAGATCCGCCGCGTGCCGAGGGCCGAGCGGCAGCAGCGCGTCGAGGAGGCGCTTCGCACCGTCCAGCTGACCGGCTACGGCGCGCGCAGGCCGGCACAGCTCTCGGGCGGACAGCGCCAGCGAGTCGCGCTCGCGCGCGCGCTCGTCAACCACCCGCAGGTGCTGCTGCTCGACGAGCCGCTCGGCGCGCTCGACCTGAAGCTCCGCCAGGGGATGCAGATCGAGCTGAAGCGCATCCAGCGCGAGGTCGGGATCACCTTCATCTACGTCACGCACGACCAGGACGAGGCCCTCACGATGAGCGACCGCATCGCGGTCTTCAACGAGGGCCGGATCGAGCAGGTCGGGCCTGCGGCGCAGGTCTACGAGCATCCGCTCACGGAGTTCGTGGCCGGGTTCGTCGGCGTCTCCAACCTGCTCAAACGGGACGGGCACTCGCTCAGCGTCCGGCCCGAGAAGATCAGGATCCTCGACGACGGCGCACAACCCGAACCGGGGGCGCACGTCGAGTCGGGGAAGATCCGCGAGGTCGTCTACGCGGGGATGGCCACCCGCTACATCGTGGAGCTGGACGACGGAGGCGAGCTGACCGTCGTCGTGCAGAACCTCGAGACGACCTCGGCCCAGGCGCTCCAAGCTCAAGGCAGGACGGTCCGGCTCCAGTGGCGGCCCGAGCACGAACTCACACTCGAGACACGGGGGACAAAGGAGACCGAATGACACGAAGACGAAGGACATTCCTCTGGGCCTGCGTCGTCGCCGTCGTGGGGACGCTCGCGGTCCTCGCAGGCTGCGGTGGCGACGACGACGAAGCCGGCGGCACGACGACCCAGGCCTCCGGCGCGCAGCTGAAGCAGTCGATCGGCGAAGGCGAAGGCGAGGTCAACCTGATCGCCTGGGCCGGCTACGTCGAAGACGGCTCGACCGATCCGAAGGTCGACTGGGTGACCGACTTCGAGAAGGAGACGGGCTGCCAGGTCAACGTGAAGCTCGGCAACACGTCGGACGAGATGGTCACGCTCATGCGGACCGGCCAGTACGACGGCGTCTCGGCATCGGGCGACGCGACGCTCCGGCTGATCGCCGCGGGCGACGTCGCGCCGGTCAACACCGACCTGATCGAGAACTACGCGGACGTCTACGAGGGCCTGAAGAACCAGAAGCACAACTCGGTCGACGGCCAGATGTACGGCGTGCCGCACGGCCGCGGCGCGAACCTCCTCATGTGGCGGACGGACATCGTCAAGCCGGCACCCGATTCCTGGGGCGCCGTCTTCGACCCGAACTCGCCGTACAAGGGGAAGGTCACGGCGTACGACAGCCCGATCTACATCGCGGACGCCGCGCTCTACCTGATGAAGACGAAGCCGGATCTCGGAATCGAGAACCCGTACGCACTGGACGACGACCAGTTCCAGGCCGCGATCGACCTGCTGAAGCAGCAGCGCGAGATCGTCGGCGAGTACTGGTCGGACTACACGAAGGAGCAGGCCGCCTTCACGTCCGGCGACTCGGTGCTCGGGACGACGTGGCAGGTGATCGCGAACCTGCTCGTCGGCGAGAAGGTGCCGGTCGAGACCGTGCTCCCGAAGGAAGGCGCGACGGGCTGGTCCGACACGTGGATGATCGCGAAGAAGGCGAAGCATCCGAACTGCATGTACATGTGGATGAACCACATCATCTCGCCGAAGGCGAACGCTGCCGTGGCGGAGTGGTTCGGCGAGGCACCGTCGAACGCGAAGTCGTGCGACGAGACCGCGGCGAAGGACCACTGCGACACGTACCACGCCGCGGACGAGGACTACTTCAAGCAGGTCTGGTACTGGACGACTCCGACGAAGGAGTGCCTCGACGGGCGTGGTCCGATCTGCACGGACTACTCCCAGTGGGTCCAGGGCTGGACCGAGGTGAAGGGGTAGCTCCATAGCTGCGACCACTGTCGAGCCGACGCCCCGGGGAGGCCCGGGGCGTCGGCTTTCGACGTTTCTCTCCCGGCGCCCGTGGCTGCGCGTGTCCGCGCTGCTCGCGGCGCCGGTCGGCTGGCTCGTCATCGCGTACCTCGGGTCGCTGGTCGTGCTCTTCGTCGCGGCGTTCTGGCGCCTCGACCCGTTCACCGCCGAGGTGATCCGCGACTACAGCTTCTCCAACTTCCAGACGCTCTGGGACAGCCCCGTCTACCGCGACATCGCGCTCCGGACGATCGCGATCGCCGCCACGGTGACGCTGATCGACGCCGTCGTCGCGTTCCCGATCGCGTTCTACATGGCGAAGGTCGCGTCGCCGCGCACGAGGGGCCTGCTCGTCGTGGCGATCCTGATGCCGCTCTGGGCGAGCTACCTGGTGAAGGTCTACGCCTGGCGGATCATCCTCCAGGACAACGGCCCGCTGAACTGGCTGCTCGAGCCGTTCGGGCTGACGGGGCCGGGCTTCGGCAACGTCGCCGGCGTGATCGTCTTCTCGTACCTCTGGCTCCCGTACATGATCCTGCCGCTGTACGCGGGGCTCGAGCGGATCCCGGACTCGCTGCTCGAGGCGTCCTCCGACCTCGGCGGCAAGGCGGGCCGCACGTTCCGCCGCGTGATCCTCCCGCTCGCGTTTCCGGCGCTCGTCGCGGGCTCGATCTTCACGTTCGCGCTCACGCTCGGCGACTTCATCGCGCCGCAGATCGTGATGGCGGGGAACCAGTTCATCGGCAACGTCGTGTACGCGAACGTCGGCGTCGCGAACAACCTGCCGCTCGCTGCGGCCTTCGCGACGGTGCCGGTCGCGGTGATGGTCGTCTACCTCATGCTCGCCCGGCGCGCGGGAGCGTTCGACTCGCTGTGACGCTCGGCCCCGTCGCGAAGTGGCTGCTGCGTGTCGGCACGGCGCTGACGCTCGTGTTCGTCTACACGCCGATCGTCGTGATCGCGCTCTACGCCTTCAACGAGAGCCGCATCCAGGCGTGGCCGATCAAGGGCTTTACGCTCGAGTGGTTCGACCGCGCGCTGCACAACCCGGGCGTGCGCGACGCGCTGATGCTCTCGGTCAAGGCGGCGCTCGGCGCGACGCTCCTCGCGCTCGTGCTCGGGACGCTCGCGTCCCTTGCCGTTGCGCGCTACCGCTTCTTCGGCCGAGAGACGATCTCGTTCCTCGTCATCCTCCCGATCGCGTTGCCCGGGATCGTGACCGGGATGGCGCTGAACGCGACCTTCAACACGGCGGGCGTCCACGCTCGGCCTGCTGACGATCATCGTCGGGCACGCCACCTTCTGCATCGTCGTCGTCTACAACAACACGGTCGCGCGCCTGCGGCGGACGTCGCAGCACCTCGAGGAGGCCTCCGCCGACCTCGGAGCCGACACCTGGCAGACCTTCCGCTACGTGACCTTCCCGCAGCTGCGCTCGGCGCTCCTCGCCGGGGCCTTGCTCGCCTTCGCGCTCTCCTTCGACGAGGTGATCGTGACGACGTTCACCGCCGGGCCGGACCAGACGCTCCCGATCTGGATCCTGGGCAACCTCTCGCGGCCGAACCAGCTGCCCGTCGTGAACGTGGTCGCCGTCTTCCTGATCCTGCTCTCGACGATCCCGGTCTACCTGGCCACGCGGCTGACGCGCGACACCGGCGCGGTCACGCCGACGGCCGGGGGCGCGCAGGCGGCGGGGGCTCGTTAGCCATGGCGTCCAAACCGAGCCCTTGTCTCTCGCCTTCGGGCGGCGGTAGGCTCGACACCGTGGCGTGAAACCGTGGAGGGGGACCTGAGCTCATGAGCGTGACCGTCCAGCAGCACAAGAACTTCATCGGGGGCGAGTGGGTCGAGTCCGAGGGCGGGACGATGGAGGTCCTGAACCCCTCGACCGGCGAGGTGATCGCCGAGGTCCAGCGCTCGACGGAGGCCGACGTCGACCGCGCCGTCGAGGCCGCGAAGCGCGCGCTTCCCGACTGGCTCGAGAAGACGCCGAAGGACCGCATGGAGCTGCTGCTGAAGCTCGCCGACGTGCTCGACGAGAACGCGGACGAGCTCGCGAAGCTCGAGTCGCTGAACGTCGGCAAGCCGATGTCGATCGTCGGCGACGAGGTGCCGTTCTCGGCCGACAACCTGCGCTTCTTCGCCGGCGCCGCCCGCACACTCGAGGGCAAGGCCGCAGGCGAGTACGTCGAGGGCTACACGTCGATCATCCGCCGCGAGCCGCTCGGGATCGTCGCCGGGATCACGCCCTGGAACTACCCGCTGATGATGGTCGTCTGGAAGCTCGGCCCGGCGCTCGCCGCCGGGCAACGTCCAGATCCTGAAGCCGGCCGAGCAGACGCCGCTGACGACGCTCCGCTTCATGGAGCTCGCGCAGGAGATCCTCCCGCCGGGCGTCGTGCAGGTCGTGACCGGCGACGGCCTGCCCGTCGGCGACCGGCTCGTCCGCCATCCCGACATCCGGCTCGTGTCGCTGACCGGCGACGTCGAGACCGGGAAGCTGATCGCGCGGAACGCGAGCGACACCCTCAAGCGCGTCCATCTCGAGCTCGGCGGCAAGGCGCCGATGGTCGTGCTCGACGACGCCGACCCGGAGCAGGTCGCCGAGGCGATCAAGATCGGCGGCTACTGGAACTCCGGCCAGGACTGCACCGCTTCGTCCCGGATTCTGGTCAGCGAGTCGATCTACGACGACGTGCTCGCGCAGACCAAGAGCGTCGTCGAGGCGATGAAGGTCGGCGACCCGGCCGACGGCGACGACATCGACATGGGCCCGGTGATCTCGAAGGAGCAGCAGGAACGCGTGCTCGGCTTCCTCGAGCGGCTCGACGGCAAGGCGACCGTCGTGACCGGCGGCGCGGCGATCGGCGACCGTGGCTTCTTCGTCAAGCCGACGATCGTCGCCGACGTCACGCAGGACTCCGAGATCGTGCAGCGCGAGGTCTTCGGGCCGGTCGTCTCGATGCAGCGCTTCTCGAGCGACGACGAGGCGATCGCGATGGCGAACGACACGCGCTACGGGCTCGCGGCGTCGGTCTTCTCGCGCGACGTCGGCCGTGCCCTGAGCGCGGCCCGGAAGCTCGAGTTCGGGACCGTCTGGGTCAACGAGCACCTCTTCCCGCTCGCCTCGGAGATGCCGCACGGCGGCTTCAAGGAGTCGGGCTACGGCAAGGACATGTCGCTGTACTCGATGGAGGAGTACACGCGCATCAAGCACGTCGCCGTCAAGCTCTCGTGATAGCTCGCCGAAAATGCTGCGCACGTTCAGCAGGCAGAGGTACGCTGCCTCGGCGCCGGCAGCCGTCGGCCTCGAGAGCGTGACCAAGAAGTTCGGCGACGTGCTCGCGGTCGACGACCTCACGCTCGAGATTCCGTCGGGCTCGTTCTTCGCGCTGCTCGGGCCGTCGGGCTGCGGCAAGACGACGACGCTGCGGATGATCGGCGGCTTCGAGGAGCCGGACGCCGGGACGATCGAGGTCGGCGGGAAGCCCGTGACGGGGGTCCCGCCCTACAAGCGCGAGGTCAACACGGTTTTCCAGAGCTATGCCCTCTTCCCGCACCTGAACGTCTTCGAGAACGTCGCGTTCGGCCTGCGGCGGAAGAAGGTGCCCAAGCAGCAGCTGACAAGGGCGCACGCGCGAGATCCTGCGCATCGTCGGGCTCGAGGGGTTCGACGAGCGCAAGCCGAGCCAGCTGTCCGGTGGGCAGCAGCAGCGCGTCGCGCTCGCGCGAGCGCTCGTGAACAGCCCGAAGGTGCTGCTGCTCGACGAGCCGCTCGGCGCACTCGACCTGAAGCTCCGCAAGCAGATGCAGCTCGAGCTGAAGCTCATCCAGAGCGAGCTGGGGCTCACCTTCGTCCACGTCACGCACGACCAGGAGGAAGCGATGACGATGGCCGACGCGATCGCGGTCATGAACCACGGCAAGATCGAGCAGCTCGGCTCTCCCACCGATCTCTACGAGCGGCCGCGCACAGGCTTCGTCGCCGGGCTTCCTCGGCGTCTCGAACCTGCTCGACGGCACGGTCACGACCGCAGGCTCCGTGCGCGTCGACGAAGTGGGCGAGCTGCGCGTCGGCGCCGAGCTTCCGACCGCCGGAACGCGCGTGCGGATCGGGGTTCGGCCGGAGCAGCTCCGGCTGGACGCGACCGGCGCGAACGCGATCAAGGGCACCGATCGCCGAGCGCGCGTACATCGGCGTCGCGACGCAGTACATCGTCGACACCTCCGCTGGAAAGCTCACCGTCTTCGTGCAGTCGTCGGGTGCTGCAGTCGAAGGAGACAACGTCACCGTCAGCTGGGACCCGGACAGCACATTCGTCGTCGAGGAGGCCACATGAGCCAGTCGTTCACCAGAGTCGAGCTGCTGCGCCGCGGCGCGGCGGCCGGAGTCGTCATCGCCCTCCCCACGTCGTTCCTCGCCGCGTGCGGCGGCGACGACGAGGAGGCAGCGGGCACGACCACAGGCGGCAAGAAACAGCTCGCGAAGACGCTCCGGTTCTCGAACTGGACGCTCTACATCGACATCGACGAGAAGACGAAGACGCACCCCACGCTCGACGAGTTCCAGCAGAAGACCGGCACGAAGGTCGAGTACCACGAGGACGTCAACGACAACGCGTCCTACTTCGGGAAGATCCAGAGGCCGCTGTCACAGGGCCAGTCGATCGACCGAGACATCATCGTGCTGACCGACAACTCGCGCTTCCCGGGCCTGCTGATCGACAAGGGCTGGGCCGAGAAGCTCGACAAGAGCGCGATCCCGAACTTCGACAACCTCCAGGACGCGCTCCGGCATCCGAGCTTCGACCCGAACCGCGAGTACTCGATGCCGTGGCAGTCCGGCATGACCGGGATCGCCACGAACACGAAGCTCACGGGCGGCAAGCCGGTCACGACCATGGACCAGCTCCTCGAGGACCCGGCGCTGAAGGGGAAGGTCACGGTGCTGTCGGAGATGGGAGACGCGATCACGTTGACGATGCTCGCGAACGGCGACGACCCGACGAACGTCGACGACGCGTCGTTCGACGCCGCGATCTCGCGACTCCAGAAAGCCGTCGACAGCGGCCAGATCCGCCAGTTCACGGGCAACGACTACTCGGGCCCGCTCGCAAAGGGAGACCTCGCGGCTGCGATGTCCTGGTCGGGCGACGTCGTCCAGCTGTCGGCGGACAACGCGAACCTCGTCTGGAACGTCCCGGAGACGGGCGGCAACATCTGGACCGACAACATGTTGATCCCGACGGGCGGCGACGTCTTCACCGCCTCGACGTACATGAACTTCGTCTACGACCCCGAGGTCGCCGCGAAGATCGCCGCGTACGTCAACTACGTGACGCCGGTCAAGGGCGCGAAGGAAGCGACTGCGAAGATCGACCCGGAGCTCGCGGAGAACCCGCTGATCTTCCCCGACGACGAGACGCTCTCGAAGGTCAAGATCTTCGACAGCAAGGCGCTCTCGAACCAGGACTACCTCGAGAAGTGGCAGGCCCTGATCGGGTCGTAGATGAGCTTCTTCCATCGCCACCGAGGGCTCACGCCCTACCTGCTGCTGGCGCCGGGGCTCGCGTGGCTCGCGGTCTTCTTCATCGCACCGCTCGGGTTCCTCGGGTACCAGTCGCTGCAGTCCGGGTCGTTCGACTTCGGCTACGAGTTCACGTGGGCCTGGGACAACTACCGCGACGCGATCTCGACGTACCACGAGCATCTGATCCGCTCGTTCGTCTACGCGGGGCTCGCGACCCTGATCGCGCTCCTGATCAGCTATCCGCTCGCCTACTGGATCGCGTTCCGCGGCGGGCAGTGGAAGAACCTCTTCCTGCTGGCGATCATCGCCCCGTTCTTCGTCACCTACCTGATCCGCACGCTCGCGTGGCAGACGATCCTCTCCGACAACGGCTACGTCGTCGACACGCTCCGCACGCTGCACGTGCTCGACGAGGACGGACGGCTGCTCGCGACGTCGACCGCCGTCGTCGCAGGGCTCACCTACAACTTCCTGCCCTTCATGGCGCTGCCGCTCTACGTGGCGCTCGAGCAGATCGACCCGCGGCTGATCGAGGCCGCGCAGGACCTCTACGCGAGCAAGCTCCAGGCGTTCCTGCGCGTGACGCTGCCGCTGTCGCTGCCCGGCGTCTTCGCGGGAACGCTCCTGACGTTCATCCCCGCCGCCGGCGACTTCATCAACGCGCAGCTGCTCGGGACGCCGAGGCAGCACATGATCGGCAACGTGATCCAGTCGAAGTTCCTGGAGCTGATCGACTACCCCGCCGCGGCTGCGCTCTCGTTCGTCCTGATGGCGACGATCCTGATCGGCGTGCTCCTCTACGCGCGCGTGCTCGGCTCGGAGCGGCTGACGGGATGACCACGTACGCCGCCACCGCACCGCGCCCGTCCGTGCTGAGCCGGTCGTGGGCATTCGTCAAGCGTCACGTGCTGACCGTCTATGCCGTGCTCGCCTTCACCTATCTCCTGCTGCCGATCGCGGTCGTGATCGCGTTCTCCTTCAACGATCCCGCCGGCCGCTTCAACTACACGTGGCAGGGCTTCACGCTCGACAACTGGCGCAACTGGGACGGCGTGCCCGGCCTCACCGGCGCGATGAGCCTGTCGCTTCAGATCGCGGCGCTCTCGAGCATCGTCGCGACGACCCTCGGCACGTTGATCGCGCTCGCGCTCGTGCGCTACGGGTTCGCCGGCCGGTCGGCGACGAACTTCCTGATCTTCCTGCCGATGGCGGCGCCCGAGATCGTGCTCGGCGCCTCGCTCCTGACGCTGTTTCTGACCCTGCACTTCGCGACCGGCTTCCTGACGATCCTGATCGCGCACATCATGTTCAACATCTCGTTCGTCGTCGTCACCGTGAAGGCGCGGCTCGTCGGCTTCGACAGACACCTGGAAGAGGCCGCGATGGACCTCGGCGCGAACGAGTGGACGACCTTCCGCAAGGTGACGCTGCCGCTGATCGCGCCCGCGATCCTCGCCGGCGCGCTGCTGACGTTTGCGCTGTCGGTCGACGACTTCGTGATCACGTACTTCAACTCCGGCTCCGAGGTGACGTTCCCGCTCTTCGTCTGGGGCGCCGCGCGTGTCGGCGCGCCGCCGCAGGTGAACGTGATCGGGACGATGATCTTCGTCGTCGCCCTCGGCCTGATGCTCGTCAACATCCTGCTCCAGCGACGAAAGGGATCCACATGAGCGCGCCCGTCACCGGCCTCTCGCACGACGAGCTCCAGCAGGCGGCCCGCGACCATCTGTGGCTCCACTTCACGCGCATGGGCGGCTACCGCGAGCACGAGGTGCCGATCATCGTCCGCGGCGACGGCTGCTACCTCGAGGACTCCAAGGGGCGTCGCTACCTCGACGCGCTCGCCGGCCTCTTCTCGGTCAACATCGGCTACGGCTACGGCGAGGAGATCGGCCAGGCCGCGCTCGAGCAGATGCGCGAGCTGCCCTTCTACACGAACTGGTCGTACGCGCACCCGCGCGCGATCGAGCTCGCGCAGACGGTCGCCGACCTCGCTCCGGGCGACCTCAACCGCGTCTTCTTCGTCTCGGGCGGTTCGGAGGCGGTCGAGTCGGCGTGGAAGCTCGCGCGCCAGCACTACCTCGCGCGTGACGGCAAGCACGGCAAGTACAAGGCGATCGCCCGCCAGATCGCGTACCACGGCACAACCTTCGGCGCGCTCTCGATCAACGGGATCGAGGCGCTGCGCGAGCCGTTCGAGCCGCTCGTCCCCGAGGTGCGGCACGTCAGCAACACGAACCGCTACCACCGGCCTCCCGAGGAGAGCGAGGAGGAGTTCACGCGGTTCCTCCTGGAGGAGCTCGAGCAGACGATCGTCGAGATGGGCCCTGAGACCGTGTGCCTCGTGCACATGGAGCCCGTGCAGAACGCGGGCGGCGCGTTCACGCCGCCGGCCGGCTACTGGCAGGGCGTTCGCGAGCTCTGCGATCGCTACGACATCCTGCTGAGCGCCGACGAGGTGATCACCGGCTTCGGCCGGGTCGGCGACTGGTTCGGCTCTGCGCGCTACGACATCAAGCCCGACCTCGTCTGCTGCGCGAAGGGCCTCTCGTCGTCGTACGCGGCGATCGGCGCCGTGATCGCACGCGACACGGTCATGGAGCCGTTCATGCAGGGCGACTCGGTGTACATGCACGGGATCACGTTCGGCGGGCATCCCGTCATGTCGGCGATCGCGCTGAAGAACATCGAGATCATGAAGCGCGACAAGATCGTCGAGGGCGTGCGCGAGCACGAGGACGCGTTCCGCTCGACGCTCGCGCAGCTGCTCGAGCTGCCGATCGTCGGCGACCTGCGCGGAACGGGCTTCTTCTACGCGCTCGAGCTGGTCAAGAACAAGGAGACGCGCGAGACGTTCAACGACGAGGAGTGCGAGTGGCTGCTGCGCGACTTCCTCTCGAGCGCGCTGTTCGAGCGCGGCCTGATCTGCCGGGCGGACGACCGCGGCGACCCCGTGATCCAGATCTCCCCGCCGCTCGTCGCGCGGCAGGAGCAGTTCGACGAGATGGTCGGAATCCTCGGGGACGTGCTCGCGGAGGCCGGCAATCGCCTGAAGCGTTGAGGGCGCCGGGGTGCGGCTCCCCGGCGCCGGACCAACCCCGCCCGCCTTACGTAACGGCGCTCCGGCCGCAGATCCTCACCCCTCGGTCGAGTGGTGGTCGAGCACGGTGAACAGCGTCAGCTGAAGCGGGCCCGGCGCGTTCAGTCGCACGTTCCGGTGTTGCCACGGCGTCGTCACGGCGTCGGCCAGCTGCTCCGCGCCCGCCTCGACGAGCCGCTGCGCAGTCGCCTCGGAGTCGACGACCTCGAGCGCGAGCCGGATCGGCGGCGAGACGCCTTCCGAGCCGACCTCGACTCGGTCGACGAGCGCCGTCTGGTCGACCGACAGCAGCTCGAGCGTCGCGTGCCCGGCGTCGAGGATCGCGCCGCTGCCGGCCGGCTCCGCCCACTCCTGGATCACCGGCAGCCCGAGCACGTCGCGATAGAAGCGCACGGCCTCGTCGTAGTTCTCGACCGTGACAGCGAGGCGTAGCTCGCGAACCGGGCCGGTCACTTGCCGCTGCGGTCGATCAGCTCCACCCGGTAGCCGTCCGGGTCTTGCACGAAGCAGATCCGCGAGCCGCCCTCGCGCACGCGGTACGGCTCGCGCTCCGGCTCGATCCCTTGCCCCTGTAGCTGCGTGAGCGTGTCGTCCAGGTCGTCGACCGAGAACGCGATGTGGCCGTAGCCCGTGCCGAGGTCGTACGTGCGGCCGTCGTGGTTCAGCGTGAGCTCGAGCTCTTCGTCCTGGCCAGGGACGCCGAAGAAGTAGTTCGTCGCCTCCTTCTCGCCGTTCCGGACGATGTCCATGTCGCGGCGGAACTCGAGGCCGAGCGCCTCGTAGAAGCCCCGACTGCGGTCGGGGTCGGTGATGCGGTACATGGTGTGGAGATAGCGCGTCATGGCGCGCATCGTAAGCGCGGCGGCCACGGCCGTGGCGTTGTCTGGCGAGCGGCGGGTCGAGGTCAGAGCAACAGGAGCACGCGGGCCTTGTGAGCACGTTGTGAGTCGGTTGTGAGCACCCGGCGGGATCCTCAAACACATGAGACGCGTCGGGAAGATGGCGATAGCTGCAGCGGCACTTCTGGCAGCGACTTCGGCACCGGCAACGGCGGCGAAGCGGCCGCGCCCGACCGCCGTTCCGCCGGCCCAGGTGGTCAGCGCCGTCGCTCCGAACGCGTTCCAGGTGTTCAACGACTACGCGACGCCTGCGCGGTCATACGCCTCGCGGCGTGCCGTCGTCCACTACGTCGTGCTGGGCGTCGACGCCCCGCCGCTGAACGACGACGACGCCGATGGCGTCCCCGACTACGTCGAGCGCGTCGGCGACGCAGCGGACACGTCCATCGCCTACTACGAGCGGCGCGGGTTCGCGCCGATCTCGGCGGATGCAGGCGGGCTCGATGCGCGCCCGGATCTCTACATCTCGCGCTTCGCGCCCGGGTCTTTCGGCGTCGCGTTCCCCTCCTCCGACGCCGAGGGCGGCGCCTTCGTTGCGGTGTCGAACGCGCTCGATCCCAGCGCGGCGACGAGTCTCGGAAGTCTCTACGGCACCGTCGCCCACGAGCTCTTCCACCTCACTCAGTTCTCGTACCTCTCGCCCGACGGCCGATCCTGAGCTCGCCGGATGGGCGCTCGAGGGGATGGCGGCGGCCATGGAGAGCCGGGTCTTCCCTGAACTGGACGACATCGTTTCGTCCCTGCAGCTGCGACACTGGTTCGCGTCGCCGCAGCGAAGCGTGACCAGTCAGAGCTACGGGTCGCAGCTGCTTTGGCGCTTCCTCGACGAACGCCAGCCGCGGCTGCTTCCTGCGTACCTCGCGCGCAGCGTACGTGCGCACGAGGATGCCAACGGGGCGAGCCTCGTCTCGACCTACGAGCGAATCGCGCACGCACCATTCGCCTCAATGTTCGGTCGATTCGCAGTGTGGACCGCCGACTGCTACGGCGGCCGGCTCACGCCGCTGCGGCGACTCGCTCGCCGCGGCCACGCTGCCGGCTCGGTCGCCCCGCTGGCGATCCACTATCTCCGGCTGTCGCCGTCGACGCGATCCGTATCGCTGCGGTTCACGCGCAGCCGTGGTGAGGCGGCTCTCACGTACCAGATCGCAGGCGATCGCCCCGGCGAGCCGGCCGCGTTCCGCCGGCTTCGCGCTCGGCTCGTGAAAGGCGGCCGCCACCTGACGTATGCGATTCCTGCGCCGCTGCGGCGGAGCGACCGCTTCGACGCGCCGACGCTCGTCGTGGCGAACGGAGACGCGGCGGGGCGGATCACCTATCGCGTCGCGACGCGCTAGCCCCGAGGGCGACAAGCCGATCGCGCGCTGCCCGCTCCGCAACCACGTAGCCGAGCCGCTGGGCGATCTCGACGGCTCGGTGGAGGCGGTCGACGGCGTCCGCAGTCCTACCAATCAGCTCGCTCGCCTCCGCGGCCTGGAGCAGCGCGTCGGCGTGCATGCCGCTCTCGAACAGGCGCCGCATGAGCGACTCCGACTCGTGAAGCAGCGCTTCGGCGTGCTCGCTCCGGCCGCGTCGAGCGTCGAGCGTTGCTCCGAGCAGGAGGCGCCAGACCTCGACCCAATCGCCGGCCTCGAGTTCGCCTGCTCGCTCGAGGTAGCGCTCAGCCTCGCTGTCTCGGCCGCGTCGCGTCAGGACCAGCCCGAGGCGCCAGGCCGCGTTCGCGGCGCTGAACCGGTCCCCGACCGCGTCGAGTTCGCCGAGGCCGGCGCGGAGGAACCGCTCCGCCCTGTCCAGGTCGCCGGCCATGATCTCGACGTCCGCAAGGGCGATCGAATCCGCCGCCGCTGTCTGCCGCAGGCCGAGCTCTTCGATGAGGGCGTGGCCCTCCGCCATGAGCGCGCGCCCCTCGTCGAAGGCGCCCTCCATTGCGCACAGCGTCCCGAGCCCGCCGAGCGCCGACGCCCGCGTGTACCGGTCAGGGGAGTCCTCGAGGATCACGTGGATCCGCCGCCTCGCTTCTTCGACCGGCTGCCAGCCGCGCCGGAGAAGCACACACAGCCAGCTCGTGGCGACGCCTTCGAGGAAGCGCGAGCCGGCGGCACGTGCGTGCTTCGCTGCCAGCCCGAGCTGCAGCTCGGCATCGAGCGGCGGCGCTCCGGTGCGGGCCGAGCGGCGGTACG
The DNA here is from genome assembly GCA_963819225.1 of uncultured Actinomycetes bacterium. GTDB lineage: Bacteria > Actinomycetota > Thermoleophilia > Gaiellales > Gaiellaceae > JACCTU01. The sequence goes on from CAWFVN010000033.1 coordinate 141,599, forward strand.
AGACGTGGTGCGCGACCATGTGGGCGTAGGCGAGTGCTTCGTCGTCGCCAGCCGCCTCCAGGACGACGATCGCCTTCTGAAGGTCCTCGAACATGCTCTCCGGATCCACATTCGCGGGGCCCCAGAACGCGAGGTTGAGGCGAGCGACCTCGAGCCGAGCGTGCGTGCGCTCGTCGCCCGGGGGCGCGGCGGCCGCGGCTTCGTCGAGCACCCGCGCGGCAGCGTCGCGCTCGTCGTTCCACCCGAGCGCGTCGGCCAGGGCGGGGGCGAGCTCCAGTCGCTCCGGCGCATCGGCTGGGAGCAACGCAGCCGCCCGGCGCAGCAGTCCGGCAGTCGTCGGCGGATCGCGCTCGTCGTACGTTCGGCGGCCCGCTGCGGTCAGGTGTTGCGCGGCGTCGGCCGCGAGGCCCGCGAGCCCGGGCGCACGCGGATCGACCTCGACCTGCGCGTGGTATGCGGCTTCCAGGTGGTATCCGATGAGCTCGTCGGCTTCGACGCCCGACCGGCCCGCGCGGTCGGCGACGATCGCCGCGATTTGTTGATGCAGGGCCGCTCGCCGGCGCTTTGGGATGCCGGCGTAGGCCTCGTCGCGCACGAGCGCGTGCCGGAACCCCCACACCTCGTCGCCGAAGACGTCGGGCGCTTCCGGCTCGACAAGGTCCTTGCGCGAAAGCGTCACGAGTGCTCGACGCACGTCGACCTCGACGATGGCGTGCAGCACCTCGGTCGGGAAGGTCTGTCCGTACACGGCGGCAGCCTGGGCGACTTGGCGCTCGGCCTCGGGGAGCCGGTCGAGCCGCGCCGAGAGCAACGCGTGGATCGAGTCAGGCACGCTGGTCTCGCCTTCCAGCGCAGATGCGAGCAGCTGCTCGAGGAAGAGCGGGTTCCCGGCTGCCCCGCGAGAATCGCCGCACGGTTGTCGTCGTCGAGCGCTGTGTCGGTGTCGAGGCGGTCGAGCAACACGCGGGCTTGATCCGATGGGAGCGCGTCGAGGAGGATCGACGAGGCGTTCAGCCGGCCCCCGGCCCACTGCGGCCGGGTGTCGAGGAGCTCGGGTCGCGCGAGGCCGAGCAGCAGGATCGGCGCCCGGGCGAGCTCGGCCACATGCTCGACGAGGTCGAGGAAGGCCGGTGCCCCCCAGTGCAGGTCCTCGAGCACGAGGACGACCGGCCGCCTTCGCGCGAGTGTCTCGAGCAGCCTGCGAGCGGCCCAGGCTGTCTCCTCGACGGGGCCTGTCGACGGCGCTTCGCCCGCCGCCGCAGCGATCCTCGCCGCGACGACGTCGGCGTCCCGCTCGCCCGCGAGGATGGCGGCGGCCCACGATCCGACGCTCCCGCCCGCAAGCGCGGAGAAGGCATCGCGAAGGGGCGCGTACGTGGAGGCTTGGCCGGAGGCGGGTGTGCGGCCGATCATGCAGGTCGCAGCTCGTGAAAGCTGGTCGACCGCCTCGTGCGCGAGACGCGTCTTCCCCACGCCGGGGGAGCCGAAGACCGTGACGAGGTGCGGTCTGCCGTCGCGGGTTGCGCGCTGGAAGGTCGCCACGATCTCGGCGAGCTCGTGCTCGCGCCCGACGAGCGGCGTCTCGAGGCGGCGGGCGACCGGTTCCGCGTCGTCCAGCACGCCCCGGAGGACGTGGTCGCCGCCTCGCCGCTCGGCGGTGATCGCGTGACGGACGAGGCGCCACGCTCGCTCGCCGACGAGGACGTCCGTGTGGCCGGCGGCGGCGCACAGTCGATCCGCCTCCTCGAGCGGCGGGCCCGAGACGAGCGGCCGCCCGAGGGCGCGGTCGCCCGTGATGACGTCCCCCGTCGCGACGCCTGCACGAGTGACGAGCCCGCCGGTGACGAGCGCGTGGGCCGCGCGAACGGCGCGAAGCGCGTCGTCCTCGCGCGCCACGGGAACGCCGAAGATCCCGAGAAGGCGAGTGTCCGCCGTGCGGCCCGCCGTGCCTCCGTGGGCAGCGAGGGCTGCGACCGCATCCTCGCGGCGCCGGCGGAGTTGGTCACGTCGGACCTCCGGGTCGGAGCCGGACGCGGACAGGTCGGCGAGCAGGAGGGTGACCGTCTTACGCGCCTCCTCCATTCGAGCGCCGGGTTCCCCCGGCACACCCGCCGCAGGTCCCGCGATCTCGGCGTCTTGTCGCAAGATCGCCCGCTGGAGCTCCTGCAGCTGCGTACCCGGCTCCATGCCGAGTTCCTCGACCAGCGCGGTTCGTGCAGCGCCGTATGCCTCGAGCGCGTCCGCTTGCCGGCCCGAGCGGTAGAGGGCGAGAATGAGCTGGCCGCGGAGCCGCTCGCGGAACGGTTGTTCGCCGACCAGAGCTTCGAGCTCCGGGACGAGGTTCGCGTGACGTCCGAGGGCGAGGTCCGCATCGATGCGGTTCTCGAGCGCCTCGACTCGAAGCTCGGCGAGGGACGCCGCCGCGGCGCCGACCGGTTCACCGGTCAGGTCGGCAAGAGGATCTCCCCGCCACAGCGCGAGCGCCTCGTGGAGCAGCGCAGCGGCCTCGCGTGGCTCGCTCGCACGCGCCTCGTCGCAGAGGCCGCGGAAACGGTCGAGATCGAGCTCACCGAGCTCGACACGGAGCAGATAGCCGGGCGGCCGAGTGACGACGCGATCGCCGAGCTCGCGGCGGAGGCGGAGGACGTGGTTCTGCAGCGATCCGAGAGCCGTGGCCGGCGGATCGTCGCCCCAGACCAAGTCGGTCAGCCGGTCGGATGCGACGACTCGGTTCGGGTGGAGCAGCAGCGCTGCGACGACGGCGCGGCGCTTCGGGCCGCCGAGCGGCAGCACACGCTCGCCGTCGAGGATCTCGACTGGCCCGAGAATCCGGAACTCCACGTCACCACGAAACCACAGTTACGCGCCGCAGTCACTGCGGGGGCTCAGTTCGTCGCCTCCTTCTCGCCGTTCCGGACGATGTCCATGTCACGGCGGAACTCGAGGCCGAGCGCCTCGTAGAAGCCCCGAGCGCTCGGGCTCGGTGATGCGGTACATGGTGTGGAGATAGCGCGTCATTGACATCTACGAGTCGGCCAGATCGTCGGGGATCAGTCCGTAGAGCACGCCGTCGACCCACTCGCCGTGGCGCAGGTACGCCTTGCGCTTGACGCCCTCCCGGACGAAGCCCGCCCGCTCCGCGTGGCGCATCGCGCGCTCGTTGAAGCCGTAGATCTCCAGCTCGAGCCGGTGGTAGCCGAGGTCGTCCATCAGGTGCCGCTGGAGGAGGCGCGCCGCCTCGTCGGACACCTTGCCGCCGCGGAAGTCGGGGTGGACGGCGAGGCCGCCGAGCTTCGCGACGCGGCTGCGCTTGTTCGCGACGGCGAAGCCCATGACGCCGGCGCGCGCGCCGTCGAGCTCGACGATGAAGCGCCCGAAGTCCTCCGGCTCGCGCTCGGAGCGCTCGATCTCCTCGAGCAGCTCGTCGCGCGACGTGGCTCGTCTCGCGGAGAGGAACGGGTCGACGTCGTCGTGGCTCGTCAGGGCGACGAGGAACTCGACGTCGTCGGGTCGAGCGCGCCGGATCGTCACGTTCACGGGCGCGCAGGCTCCACCGCTTCGGGCGACGCGCTCGGACGCAGCAGCCCGGAGCCGAGCGCGACGCCGGCGAGGATCAGCACGAGGCCGACGACCATCCACGCGGTGATCTCCTCGTCGAGCAGCAACGCGCCGTAGAGCAGCGCGGTGACCGGGAGCAGGTACGTCACGAGCCCCGCCTTGAACGGGCCGTAGTCGGAGATGATCTTCATGAAGATCAGGATCCCGACGCCGGTGCCCGCGACGCCGAGCGCGACCACCGAGGCGATCGGCTTCCCAACCGGGCACATCGTGCGGCGCCTGCGCGAGCCCGAACGGAAGCAGCGCGACCGTCGCGCCGAGCATCGTCGCGGTCGCGAGCGTGATCGTGTCGAGCCGCTCGGTCTCGCGCTGGAGGAACAGGCTCGCGATCGCGTAGAGGATCGACGCGACGACCACGGCGAGCGTGCCGGCGATCGCCCAGGCGTCGACCTCCGGCTGGGCGCCCGCCAGCACGGCCACCCCGACCAGCCCGAGCACGATCCCGACGATCCGCAGGCCGGTCGCACGCTCGCTCTGGGCGAACCAGATCGCGAGCAGCGCGACCCAGATCGGCACGGTCGCGTTGGCGATCGCGGCGACGCCCGAGTCGATGTGCTGCTGGCCCCAGGCGATCAGCGTGAACGGCAGGGCGCTGTTGATGATCCCGAGCGCGAAGGCGCGCCACCCGGCCCGCCGCAGCCGCCCGAGCATGCCCCGCGCGGCCATGAGCGAGACGAGGACGACGGAGGCGACGAGCAGCCTTCCGGCCATCAGCGTGGTCGGCTCGAGGTCGTCCAGCGCGATCTCGATGAACATGAACGAGGCGCCCCAGACCGCCGCGAGCGAGAGCAGCAAGGTGAGGTAGGCGCGCACCTTCGGAGGCTAGCGGGGGCCGCCGGAGGCCCGCGCTATGCTCGTCGTCTGACTGCGGTCTCCGAACAGCCGCTCCATCGGGCCCTCGGTCTGACCGACTGGGAATCCGACCGAATCCGGGAGCTGCTCGGCCGCGACCCGAACCACTTCGAGCTCGCCGTCTTCTCCCTGCTCTGGTCGGAGCACTGCGGCTACAAGCACTCCGCGCCGCTGCTGAAGCGGCTTCCCTCCGAGGGCAAGCGCGTGCTCCAGGGCCCGGGCGAGAACGCCGGCGTGATCGACCTCGGCGAGGGCGAGGCGGTCGCCTTCAAGGTCGAGAGCCACAACCACCCGAGCGCGGTCGAGCCGTTCCAGGGCGCCGCGACCGGCGTCGGCGGGATCCTGCGCGACATCTCCGCGATGGGCGCGCGGCCGGTCGCGCTGCTCGACGGCCTCTACTTCGGCGACCCCGGCTGGATGTTCCGCCGCGCCGTCGCCGGGATCGGCCACTACGGGAACTGCGTCGGCGTGCCGAACGTCGGCGGCGAGACGCGCTTCGACGAGGCGTATCGCGACAACGTGCTGGTGAACGCGATGTGCGTCGGGCTGCTCCCGAGCGAGCGCGTGACGCGCGCGAAGGCGCGGACCGCGGGTCACGCCGTCGTGCTGTACGGGGCGACGACCGGTCGCGACGGGATCGGCGGCGCGTCGGTGCTCGCGAGCGCCGAGCTCGCCGCGGACGACGCGGACAAGCGGCCGTCGGTGCAGGTCGGCGATCCGTTCACCGGCAAGAAGCTGATCGAGGCGTCGCTCGAGCTCGTCGAGGGCGGGCTCGTCGAGTCGCTGCAGGACTGCGGCGCCGCCGGGCTCGCCTCGTCGCTGTCGGAGATGGCGAGCGAGATCGGGATCGACGTGCACCTCGACCGCGTCCCGTTGCGCGAGCCGGACCTCGAGCCGTGGGAGGTGATGATCTCCGAGAGCCAGGAGCGGATGGTCGCGGTCGTGCGCAAGGACTTCCTCCCGCGGGTCGAGCAGGTCTGCGCGAAGTGGGAGCTCGCGTTCGCCGTCGTCGGCGAGGTCACGACGACCGGTGAGCTCCGCGCGTTCTGGGACGACGAGGTCGTCGGCGCGATCCCCGCACGCCTGCTCACCGACGAGTGCCCGCGCTACGAGGTCGACCGCGAGGCGCCTTCGACCCCGACGCCGAGCTGGACCGCGACGTACTCGCCCTCGGAGCCGAACCTCGCGAGCAAGGAGTGGGTCTACCGCCAGTACGACCAGCTCGTCGGGTCGCGCACGGTTCGCCGCCCGGGACTCGACGCGGCCGTGCTGCGGCTGCGGCCGTCGCTGCGCGGTCTCGCCGTCTCGCTGCAGGGGCCGCGGCTCGGCGAGCGCGATCCGTTCCGCGCCGGCCTGCAGGCCGTGTTCGGCGCTGCGCTGAACGTCGCGTGCGCCGGCGGCGAGCCGCTCGCGCTGACCGACTGCCTCAACTTCGGCAACCCGGAGAAGCCCGAGATCGCCTGGGAGCTCGAGCGCGCGATCGAGGCGATCGCGCAGGCCGCGGAAGCCCTCGGGATCCCGGTCGTCTCGGGCAACGTCTCGCTCTACAACGAGACGGACGGACGCGCGATCCCGCCGACACCGGTCGTCGGCTGCGTCGGGCTCGTCGCGGACGTCCGCTACGTGCCTGCGGGCTGGCGCGAGGGCGACGCGATCGTGGCCGCGCGCGCCGACGGGCTGAAGGCCGAGGCCGCGCTGATCAGGTTCGTCGCCCGCGTGTCCCCCCTGCTCTCGCTCGCCCACGACGTCGGCGACGGCGGCGTCGAGGGGGCGCTCGTCGAAGCCGCGCTCTGGAGCGGCGTCGGCGCCGAGGTCGAGATCCCCGAGGGCGCGCGCGTGATCCTCGCCTGCCCGCCCGAGCGGGTCGGCAGGCTCGGGGCCGAGTTCGAGCAGATCGGGGTCGCGGGCGGCTCGGCGCTGCTTCGGCGACTCGCTCGACGAGCTTCGCGCGGCGTGGGAGGCGAACGGCTAGATGTGCGGCGTCTTCGGCATCCGCTCGCCCGAACGCGACGTCGCGCGCATCGCGTACTTCGGGCTCTTCGCCCTGCAGCATCGCGGCCAGGAGTCGGCCGGGATCGCCGTCTCCGACCGCGGGCGGATCACCGCGCTCCGCGAGATGGGCCTCGTGTCGCAGGTGTTCTCGGAGGAGAAGCTGCGCGGTCTGCGCGGCGAGCTCGCGATCGGGCACACGCGCTACTCGACGACCGGCTCGACGCACTGGGCGAACGCGCAGCCGATCGTGCACAACGGCCGCGCGAGGACCGTCGCGCTCGGGCACAACGGCAACCTGACGAACGCCGCCGAGCTGCGCGAGGAGCTCGCGGAACGCGGAATCCGCGTCCACTCGACGTCCGACAGCGAGATGATCGCCGCGCTGATCGCGCACGACGACGCGCCGCTCGAGGAGGCCGTCGCGCGCACGATCTCGAAGCTCGACGGCGCGTTCTCGTGCGTCGCGCTCGCGGAGAACCGCCTGATCGCCTTTCGCGACCCGCGCGGGATGCGGCCGCTCTGCCTCGGCCGGCTCGGCGACGACTGGGTCGCGGCCTCCGAGACGTGCGCGCTCGATCTCGTCGGCGCCGACTTCGTGCGCGAGATCGACCGCGGCGAGGCCGTGCTGATCGACGGCGACGGCGTGAAGTCGCTTCGCGCGGCCCCGCCCGACGGCGACGGCGCGCTCTGCATCTTCGAGTTCTTCTACCTCGCCCGTCCCGACTCGCGGCTCGCAGGGGTCGAAGTCCACTCCGCTCGCGTGCGGATGGGCGAGCGGCTCGCCGAGGAGTCACCCGTCGACGCCGACCTCGTGCTCCCGATCCCCGACTCCGGCACGCCGGCGGCGATCGGCTTCTCGCGCGCGACCGGGATCCCGTTCAGCGAAGGGCTGATCAAGAACCGCTACGTGGGACGCACGTTCATCCAGCCGGAGCAGGGACTGCGCGAGCAGGGGATCAGGCTCAAGTTCAACCCGCTCGCGGAGGTCGCGGGCCAGCGCGTCGTCGTGGTCGACGACTCGATCGTGCGCGGCAACACGACGCGGCAGATCGTGCGCATGCTCTTCGACGCCGGCGCGTCGGAGGTGCACGTCCGCATCTCGTCGCCGCCGGTGATCGGCCCGTGCTTCTACGGCATCGACTTCGCCGACGAGGACGAGCTCGTCGCGGCGCGCACGCTCGGTCGAGGCCGTGCGCTCGTACATCGGCGCGTCGAGCCTCCACTACCTCTCGCTCGAAGGGCTCACCGAGGCGACGCGGCGACCCGAGTCGGAGCTCTGCCGCGCCTGCCTCACTCGGGACTACCCGACCCGAGTGCCGGTAGAGACGGCAAAGCTCCGCTTCGAGCCGGTCTAGCTCTCGTTACTGCTCGAGCACGCGGCTCGCCTTCGCGACGCCGCGGCTGAGGATGTACGCGATCGTCGTCCACTGGAAGAAGCTGAGCCACGAGGCGCTCCCCAGCGTGTCCGCGAACCAGCAGACGAACATCGCGACGATCAGGGCGATCAGGTAGACCGCGAACTCGGCGTTGCCCGGGATCGGCAGGCGCGCCATGTCGGGCATGTTGTCCCACGCGGGGGGCCCCTTCGCGGGCGGCGGCGACTCGTTCCCCGGAGGCATCGTCGACATCGCAACTCCTTTCGGTGGGTGAGCGCCGATCCTATGACAGGTCGTCGGCCCGCCCAAAGCGGACGGCGCGCTCGACGGTGCGCGGGTCGGCCCCCTGCTCGAGCAGCTCCTGGCGGCGCTCGCCCTCCGAGAACAGCCTGAGGAAGATCCAGGCGAAGGCGGCGATGGTGACGAGCGAGCCCTCGACCATCAGGATCGCCCCCGCGGCAGCCTGGTCGGAGAGGCCGACGTCGGTGTACGGCGCGTAGAAGATCTCGCCCGACCAGAGGAACACGTTCGCGATCAAGGTCGAGACGAGCCGAACGACGACGATGTAGCCGAGCTTCGCCGCCGAGCCGAACCAGGCGGGCGCCGGGAGCGTCTCGAGGACGGGCATCCACATCACGAGGCCGGCCGTGAAGAACGAGAGGTGCTCGAGCGCGTGCACGAGGTCGTGCCGGATCGCCGCCTCGTAGGCGAACGGCAGGTGCCAGAGCACCAGGTTCGCGATCCAGAGCGGGAGCGCGACGAGCGGATGCGCGAGCACGCGCAGCGCGTGCACCGGCCGCAGCGCGAGCACCGGCCGAAGGAGCGGTCCGGTCAGCCCGGCGAGCAGCGCGAGCGGCGCGAGGTCGCCGAGCAGGATGTGCTGGAGCATGTGGAACGAGAAGCGCTCCTCGCCGAGCTGCGCGACCGGCGACACGATCGCCGCCAGCAGGAGCAGCAGTCCGAGGGAGAAGAGCGCGATCCGCCACCGCGGCACCGGACGTGCCACGCCGCGCGAGCGTCCGAGCCCGCACGCCGTACGCAACGCCGACGAACACGAGCGGCGCAAGCTGGAGCGGGTCGAGCGTCCAGTCCCCCATGCCCTCCACTCTAGAATCGCCCGCTTCGGTGCACCTCTTCCACTACCACCTCGTCACGAGCAAGGTGCGGCAGGTCGAGGCTCGCTACCTCGGCAAGCTGGGCTTCGACCTCGTCGCCCGCCACGGCCGGATCGCGGACGACCTGACGTCGTTCGAGGCCGGCTCCTCCTGGGAGGAGCTCGACCGGATCGGGTTCAAGCTGCGCCTCGCCGAGCTCGAGCGCGGCGGCGTGAACATCGTCGTGCAGCCCGGCCAGTGGGAGCTGCCGCGCATCGACCATCTCGGGCTGGCGCTCGACGAGGACGACTTCCAGGCCACGCTCGACCGCGCCGCGGAGCTCGAGCTCCGGGTGCAGGATCACGGAGGGCGCCGAACGTTCGTCTCGACGAACGGCGGCTTTCGACTCGAGGTGCACCCGCCGCGCGACTGGCTCGACGAGCTGCTTCGAGGCGAGACCGACTTCCGGCTCGGCGAGCTCCACCTGCTGGCCGACGACCCGGCCCGGAAGGCGAGCGCACTCGCCGAAGTGCTGGGCCTCCAGCCGGCGGGCAACGCGGTCATGGTCGGCGCCGCGCTCGTCCGCTTCCTCCCGGGCGGGCCGCAGGGCAGGCCCCAGCTCGAAGCGGAGCTCTTCCTCTAACCGAACGCGGTCGTAGACTCACTGCTCAGGTGGAGGGGCAGACGTACGAGGCCGCCGGGGTCTCGCTCGCGACCGCGGGCGCGGTGGTCGGGCGTCTCCGTGCGGCCGTCGAGTCGACGGGAGCGAAGGGCTTCGGCGCGTTCGCGGGGCTGTACCCGCTCGACGAGACGCGCCTGCTCGCGGCCTCGACCGACGGCGTCGGCACGAAGCTGATCCTCGCGCGCGAGCGCGGCGCGCTGCGCGCCTGCGGCGCCGACCTCGCCGCGCACTGCATCAACGACGTGATCACGACCGGAGCCGACCCGCTGTTCCTGCTCGACTACGTCGCCGCGAACCGGATCGAGCTCGAGCAGGTCGCGGAGCTCGTCGAGGGGATGGCGGAGGTCTGCCGCGCGGCCGGCTGCGCGCTCCTCGGGGGCGAGACCGCCGAGCTGCCCGGGATCTACCGCGACGACGAGCTCGACTTCGCCGGGACGTGCGTCGGCGTCGTCGAGCGCGACCGCGTGATCGACGGCTCCGCGGTCGTCGCCGGCGACCTGGTGATCGGCCTCCCGTCTGCGGGCGTCCACGCGAACGGCTTCACGCTCGTCCGGCAGATCCTCGAGCGCGAGGACTACGACGGCGACGACCTGCTCGCACCGACGCGGCTCTACCTGGACGACGTCCGCCGCCTGCGCGAGCACGCGCACGCCTTCGCGCACGTCACCGGCGGCGGGATCGAGGACAACCTGCGCCGCGTGATCCCCGACGAGCTCGAGCTGCGGATCGACTGGGACGCGTGGGAGCGCCCGCCGGTCTTCGAGTGGCTCGGCCGGCACGCCGACGAGCAGGAGCTGCGCCGCGTCTTCAACCTCGGCATCGGCTACTGCGCGGTCGTGCCGGCCGGCACCGACGGCCTCGTGATCGGGCGCGTCGAGTGATCGGCGTGCTCGTCTCCGGCGAAGGATCGAACCTCCAGGCGCTGATCGACGAAGGGCTGCCGATCGCCGCCGTGGCGTCGAACCGGTCGGACGCACCTGCGCTCGCGCGCGCGGGAGCCGCAGGCATCCCGTCGGCCGTCTTTCCGCTCGACCAGCACGCGAGCCGCGAGGAACGCGACGTGGCGATGGCCGACTGGCTGACCGAACGAGGCGTTCGCTGGGTCGTGCTCGCGGGCTACATGCATCTGCTGCGGCCGTCGTTTCTCGAACGCTTTCCCGAGCGCGTGATCAACGTGCATCCGGCGCTTGCTGCCGGACTTCCCCGGAACGCACGCGATCGAGGATGCGCTCGCAGCAGGCGTGCAGGAGACCGGCGCGACCGTGCACTACGTCGACGAGGGCGTCGACACCGGCCCCGTGATCGTCCAGGAGCGAGTCGCGGTGCAGGAAGGCGACACGGTCGACACGCTGCGCGCGCGCATCCAGGCCGTCGAGCACGAGCTCCTGCCCAAGGTCGTGAGGGAACTGTGCGCGCGCTGATCTCGGTCCACGACAAGACGGGGCTCGACGAGCTCGCGCGAGGGCTCGCGGAGCTCGGCTGCGTGCTCGTCGCGAGCGGCGGCACCGCCACCTTCATCGAGGAGCTCGGCCTGACCGTCGAGCGGGTCGAGGACGTGACCGCCGCTCCGGAGATGCTCGACGGGCGCGTGAAGACGCTGCATCCGCGGATCCACGCCGGGATCCTCGCCCGCCGCGACCACGAGGAGGACGTCGCGACGCTCGAGGAGCACGAGATCCTGCCGTTCGACCTCGTCGTCGTGAACCTCTATCCGTTCGCGCAGGTGGCCGCGCGCCACGGCGTGCGCGAGGAGGAGGCCGTCGAGATGATCGACGTCGGCGGGCCCTCGATGCTGCGCGCCGCGGCCAAGAACTTCGCCCACGTCGCGCCCGTCTCGCGGCCGGAGCAGTACGCCCCGGTGCTCGCCGAGCTGCGCGCCGCCGGCGAGCTCTCGCTCGAGACGCGCCGAAGCCTCGCGACCGTCGCGTTCTCGACGACGGCGGCCTACGAGTCGGCGATCGCGCGCTGGTTCGCCGACGTCGAGGCGTTCCCGGCGCAGATCGTCCCGTCGTTCTCGAAGGTGCTCGACCTCTCCTACGGCGAGAACCCGCACCAGCGCGGCGCGTTCTACGCGGAGGCCGGCGCGCGCGTGCACCTGCTCTCGCGCGTCGAGCAGCTGCACGGGAAGGAGCTCTCGTACAACAACCTCAACGACCTCTCCGCCGCGCGGCTCCTCGCCGCGGAGTTCACGCTCCCGGCCTGCGTGATCGTCAAGCACGCGAACCCGTGCGGGATCGGGCTCGCCGCGACGATCGACGAGGCCTACGCCAAGGCGCTCGCCTCCGATCCCACCTCCGCCTACGGCGGCGTCGTCGTGCTCAACCGGCCGGTCTCGGCCGAGCTCGGCGCAGCGCTCGCGAAGCAGTTCGTCGAAGTGCTCCTCGCGCCCGGCTACGACGACGCGGGGCTCGAAGCGCTGAAGGTGAAGCAGGGCACGCGGATCCTGCTGGACTCCGAGCGCCGACGTGCCGACCGTGGCGAGCGCGACTACAAGCGCGTGCTCGGCGGGCTGCTCGTCCAGGACCGCGACCTCGACGTCGAGGACCGCGAGGGCATGGTCTCCGTCTGCGGCGACCCGACCGAGGAGCAGTGGGGCGACCTGCTCTTCGCCTGGCGCGCGTGCAAGCACGTCGGCTCGAACGCGATCGTCATCGCCAAGGACCTCCAGACCGTCGGGATCGGCGCCGGCCAGCAGTCGCGCGTCGACGCCGTGCGCCTCGCGGTCGAGAAGGCGCGCGAGCACGGGCACGACCTCGCCGGCGCCGCGCTCGCCTCCGACGCGTTCTTCCCCTTCGCCGACGGCCCGCAGCTCGCGCTTCGAGGCGGGCGTGACGTCGGTGATCCAGCCCGGCGGCTCGAAGCGCGACGACGAGGTCGTCGCGGCGGCCGCGGCGGCAGGCGCGGTGATGGTGTTCACCGGCCGCCGCCACTTCAGGCACTAGGATCTCGCGCCGTGGACTTCGAGGTACGGAACCACGTCTACCGCCGCTTCGTCGAGCTCGGCCGCGCGCCGAGCTTCGCCGAGCTCTCGGGCGAGCTCGACCGCGACGTCGCGCCGGCGATGCTCGAGCTGCACGACGCGCACGCCGTCGTGCTCGCGCCCGAGCGCGACCGCATCCTCATGGCCCACCCGTTCTCCGCCGTGCCGACGGTGCACCGCGTGCGCGCGGCCGGCCGGAGCTGGTACGCGAACTGCGCGTGGGATGCGTTCGGCGTCCTCGCTGCGCTCGACGTGAACGGCCGCGTCTCGAGCACGTGCGCGGACTGCGGCACACCGGTCGAGATCGAGGTGCGCTGGGGAGCGCCCGTCGACGACAGCCACCTCGTGCACTTCAACGTCCCCGCCGCGCACTGGTGGGACGACATCGTCTTCACCTGAAGCACGATGAACTTCTTCCGGTCGGAAGAGCACATCGCGGCGTTCAACGACAAGCAGGGCCTCGAGCCCGGCGCGACGATCACGAGCGCGAAGCTGTGCGAGCTCGCGCACGCCTGGTGGGACACGCGCCTCGACCCCGACTGGCGCCCGCGCACGCGCGACGAGAACCAGGCGATCTTCGAGCGGCTCGGGCTCACCGGCGAGTTCTGGCGACTGCCAGGCGGCTAGGCTTCGCCGGCGTGGCCCGCGAGTACCCCACCGTCCTCGACCTCGTCGGCGACACGCCGATCGTCCGGCTCGACCGGATCTCGCAGGACGTCCCCGGGACGATCCTCGCGAAGCTCGAGTACCTGAACCCGGGCGGGTCGGTCAAGGATCGAATCGGGTTGGCGATGATCGAGGCGGCCGAGCGCGAGGGGAAGCTGAAGCCGGGCGGGACGATCGTGGAGCCCACGTCGGGCAACACGGGCGTCGGCCTCGCGATCGCTGCGGCGCTGAAGGGATACCGCTGCATCTTCGTGATGCCCGACAAGATGAGCCAGGAGAAGATCTCGATGCTGCGCGCGTACGGCGCCGAGGTCGTGATCACCCCGACCGCGGTCGACGCAGACTCGCCGGAGTCGTACTACTCCGTCTCGTCGCGCCTTGCAGAGGAGATTCCCGGCGGCTTCAAGCCCGACCAGTACTCGAACCTGTCGAACCCCGAAGCGCACTACACGATGACCGCGCCTGAGATCTGGGAGCAGACCGACGGCGGCGACATCGACGCGCTCGTCATCTCGGTGGGCACCGGGGGAACGATCTCCGGGATCGGCCGCTACTTCAAGGAGCGCAAGCCGGAGGTGCTGATCGTCGGCGCAGACCCGGAGGGCTCCGTCTACACCGCGAAGGACGAGGCGGACCTGCATCCGTATCTCGTCGAGGGGATCGGCAAGGACACGTGGCCGAAGACGATGGACCGCGACGTCGTCGACGAGTGGGTGCGCGTCTCGGACCGCGACTCGTTCCTCATTGCGAGGCGGCTGGCGCGCGAGGAGGGGTTGCTCGTCGGCGGCTCGTCGGGCTCGACGGTGTGGGCCGCGATGGAGGTCGCGAGGCGCCTCGGCCCGGACGCGACGATCCTGACGATGATGCCCGACTCGGGCCGCTCGTACATGTCGAAGTTCTACGACGACAACTGGATGCTCGAGCACGGCTTCGTCGAGCGCGAGAAGCCGCTGCCGACGGTCGACGAGCTGCTGCGCTCGAAGACGCTCGAAGAGGCAGACGTGCCGCAGTTCGTGACGATCTCGTCGCACCAGAAGGTCGGCGAGGCGATCGACACGATGCAGCGTTACTCGATCTCCCAGCTCGCGGTCGTGCGCGACGGGCAGGTCGGCTCGCTCGCGGACGTGATCGGGTCGCTGCAGGACCGCGACCTGCTCGAACGCGTCTTCAAGAACCCGGACGCGCTCCACGAGGACGTCGCGAACGCGATGCAGCCGCCGCTACCGGCGGTCGACGTTGGCGACTCGCTGAGCGAGGTCTTCGCGACGCTCACCGGCCGAACGAACGCGGTCGTCGTCGCACGCGGCGGGAAGCCCGTCGGCGTGCTGACGCGCTCCGACTTGCTCGAGTACCTCGCGCACACGGTTCTGAACAGTGCTCCGCTGCACCGCTCGGAGACGGCGTACGTGATGCCGGCCTCGGGCACCTGCTGCACGTCGGCGCCCTCGGTGAAGAGCCCGTCCCGCGAGAGCAGGAAGAGCTCCGGGACGATCTCCGCGCGGATCTCGCCCTGCGCGTAGACGCGCACGATCGAGCTCTGCGACACGACGACCGCGACCGCGCGCGTCGTCTTCGTGATCGACGCGGCTGCGGCGTGACGGGTTCCGAGCCCGGGAAGCAGCGTCGTCGACGGGTCGACCGAGATGTAGCGCGCGGCCGAGACGAACGTTCCCTGCTTGTTCACGACGAACGCGCCGTCGAGCTGCGCGAGCTCCTTGACCGTCTCGCGGAACTCCGGCAGGCGCACGTCGAGCAGCTCGTCGGCGTGCCCGTAGAGCGGGTCGAGGAGGAGCGACTGCGACTGGTCGAGCACCGCCTCGACGTCGCCGATCACGAAGAGCGTTCCGATCTTGCGGCCCTCGCGGCCTTCGCGCGCGAGCTCGACCGCGAGCTGGACGACGTGCTCGAGGGTCTCGCGCATCGCCGCGGCGCAGCGGGTGCTCGCGGCGACAGGGCCGAAGATCCGCTCGAGATCGGTCATACGGGTTCAAACGAACCGTCGCGCTTCGGCATTCCGACGAAGCGGAAGCCCAGCGCCGCGATCGCGCCCATCGACACAAGCGACTCCTCGAGCTCCGCGCTCGCGACCCCGTCCAGGTAGCGCCAGAGGTAGGGAACGTCCTCGGAGAACTGCTCCTCGAACCGGCTCCGAACCGCGGACAGCAAGACGTCCGACGGCGTGACCGAGACGTGATGTTGCGCCCACTGCTCCGCGCTGGGTCGGTGGCTCGGGCGACCGGCCGCCGCGAGGATCAGGCGCTGGCCCTCGTACCAGGCGGCAGTCACCTCGTCGAGCCGGTCGGGGCCGAACTCGTCGAGCACGAACGGCCCGCCCCCCTCGAGCGCCCGCGCGACGCGATCGAGGTTCGGCTCGAGGCTCTCGCCCATGTGGTGGAAGACGCCGCGCGCGACGACCGCGTCGAAGCGGGCGTCGTCCTCCAGCTCCTCGAGCTTGATCCGCCGGAAGATCGGCCCGTCGGGAGCGGCCGGGTCGATCGCCGTGACCTCGTAGCCGGCGGCGTCGAGGGCGAGCGCGAGCTTCCCCTTGCCGCAACCGACTTCCAGCACCCGTGCAGGGCGCGGCGGGCAAATGCGTTAGAACAAAGTCGATGAGCGAGACCACGGGGGTCGAGGTTACGCGTGACGAGGCGCGCCGGATCGCCGTTCGCGCGCAGCTGCTCGACGGATCGGCGAACGGCGTGCTCGAGACGGTACGCCGCCTGCGCTATCTCCAGCTCGACCCGATCTCGACCGTCGCGCCGCCGCAGCACCTCGTGCTCTTCAGCCGGCTGGGGAGCGCGTACGACCGCGAGGAGCTCGACCGGCTGCTCTGGGAGGAACGGCAGCTGATCGAGTGGCGCGCGTTCCTCTACCCGGCCGAGGACCTGCCGTACCTCCGCGCCCGGATGCGGCGTCGGTCGCCGCGCGGGCTGGAGTACATCAAGGAGAACGCGGCGTTCCGGCGCTACGTCCTCCGCGAGCTCGACCGGCGCGGCCCGCTCCTGTCGCGCGAGATCGAGACGCACTCGAGCATGAACCTCGAGCGGCACGACTGGTGGGGCACGCGGAAGGTCGGGCTGATGCTCGAGGTCCTCGCGGCGCGGGGCGAGGTCGCAGTCGTGGGTCGGCGCGGGAAGCAGCGCGTGTGGGACCTCGCGAAGCGCTGGTACCCGGAGTCGGAGACGCTCACGTGGGCGCAGGCCGAGAAGCAGGCCGAGGACCGCCGCTGGCGCGCGCTCGGCGTCGTGCGCGACAAGCGCAAGGACAGTTGGCTCGCGCACCCCGATGCGACCGACGGCCCGGTGCCCGACCGCGCCACGCTCCTCTCCCCGTTCGACCGGCTGATCCACGACCGCGACCGGACCGAGGCGCTCTGGGACTTCTTCTACCGGCTCGAGATGTACGTGCCGAAGGCGAAGCGCGAGCACGGCTACTACGTCCTGCCGCTCCTCGTCGGCGACCGGCTCGTGGGCAGGGCCGAGCCCGTCTTCGACGCGAAGTCCAAGACGCTGCGCGTGCTCGGCGCCTGGGGGGACACCGATCGCCTCCCCGAGGCTCTCGACGACCTCGCGGCCTGGCTCGGGGCGGAGCGCGTCGAAGGCTGACCGTTTGCCGTCGAAAGCGGCGGGTACCTCACCGCCGTCCTAGCAGGTCAATCGAATTGAAAGGGAGGGGTCATGTCGACGACCGACCTCTGGACCTACCGCGACAGCGCGCTGATCGGGAACGCGCTGGTCGGCCTCGACGTCGAAGCAACCGACGGCGAGATCGGCAAGGTGGACGAGGCGACCGACGACGGCGGCACGAGCAGCATCGTGGTCGACACCGGCACGTGGATCCTCGGGAAGAAGGTGCTGCTGCCGGCAGGCGTGATCGAACGCGTCGACCTCGACGAGGAGAAGGTGTACGTGAACCGCACGAAGGACGAGATCAAGAACGCGCCCGAGTACGACGAGTCGCGCAGAGCCGACGAGGACTACCGCGCGGAGCTCGGCGCGTACTACGGCGACGACACGCGAGGGGAGGACTGATGGACGCGTGGGTGTGGATCCTCCTGATCGTCGTCGCGGTCCTCGTCGTCGCGGCCATCGTGGCCTCGACGAGGCCGCAAGCGCCGGGTCGAGTCGCGGCGGAGCGAGGCGGGCGTCCTCCGCGACCGGGCGTCGGTTCGCGAGGAGCAGGCGAGCCGCGCGGAGCAGGAGGCACAGAGCGAGGCCGAGGAGGCACGCCGTCGCCAGGTGCTCGCCGACCAGCGCGCCGACGAGGCTCGCCGCGAGCGCGAAGCGGCGCAGGCGACGGCCCAGCGGGCCGACGAGCTCGACCCGGACGTGCGCTGAGCACCGAGCGGCGCCCCGCCTGCCCAGGTGGGGCGCCGCTCTCTACAATCGAAGCGTGGACTTCGAGACGCGTGCGATCCACGAAGGGCAGGAGCCGGATCCGGCGACCGGCGCCGTCACGGTCCCGATCTACCAGACCTCCACGTACGTCCAGGAGGCGGTCGGCGAGCACAAGGGCTACGACTACTCGCGCGTCGCCAACCCCACGCGCACGGCGCTGCAGCTCTGCCTCGCCTCGCTCGAGGGCGCTGAGCACGGCGTCGCGTTCTCGTCGGGGCTCGGCGCCACGACGACGCTCATGCACCTGCTGAACCCGGGCGACCGGACGGTGCTGATCGCCGACGTCTACGGCGGCGTCTACCGGATGACCTCGCAGGTCTACGAGCCGAAGGGCTACGTCTTCGACTACCTCCCGGCGGAGGAGTTCGGAAACCTCCGCGAGCACCTCGACGAGCGCACGCGCATGGTCTGGATCGAGACGCCGTCGAACCCGATGCTGAACGTCGTCGACATCGCCGCCGCCGCGGCAGCTGCGCACGAGGTCGGAGCGATCCTCGTCGTCGACAACACGTTCGCCACGCCGTACCTGCAGCAGCCGTTGTCGCTCGGCGCCGACGTCGTCGTCCACTCGACGACGAAGTACCTCGGCGGTCACTCCGACGTCATCGGCGGCTTCGCCGCCACGAACGACCCGACGATCGCCGAGCGCCTCTACTTCCTGCAGAAGTCGCTCGGCGCGGTCCCCGGCCCGTTCGACAGCTGGCTCGTGCTGCGCGGCGTGAAGACGCTCGCGGTCCGCATGCGCAAGCACTGCGAGAACGCGCACGCGATCGCCGCGTACCTCGAGCGCCATCCCGCTCGTCGAGCGCGTGCTCTACCCCGGACTGCCGACGCACCCCGGCCACGAGATCGCCGCGCGCCAGATGCGCGACTTCGGCGGGATGATCTCGATCCTCGTCGGCTCCGAGGAGGAAGCCGTCGAGATCGTCGGGCGCACGAAGCTCTTCCAGCTCGCCGAGTCGCTCGGCGGCGTCGAGAGCCTCATCGAGCACCCCGCTCGGATGACGCACGCCTCGACCGCCGACGCGCCGTTCGCCTCGCCGCGGAACCTGATCCGGCTGAGCGTGGGGATCGAGTCGGCCGAGGACCTGATCGAGGACCTCGAGCTCGCGCTCGTGCGCTCCACGGCGGCCGCCGGCGCGTGAGCGCCGCAGTCGCGCCGATCGACCTCCACCATCAGGGCGTCGAGCGCGTGATCGGCTCGTACCTCGTCGAGACGAGCGACGGGCTCGCGGTGTTCGACTGCGGGCCTGCGTCGGCGCTCCCGAAGCTCGAGGCCGGGCTGCGCGAGCACGGCGTGGAGCTCGCCGACGTGCGGCACCTGCTGCTCTCGCACATCCACCTCGACCACGCCGGCGCGGCCGGAGCGATCGTCCGCGAGCACCCGCACGTCCAGGTGCACGTCTCGGCGATCGGCGCTCCGCATCTCGTGGACCCGTCACGGCTCGAGGCGAGCGCGCGCCGGCTGTACGGCAGCGCGTTCGACGAGCTCTGGGGCGAGCTCGTTCCCGTCCCGGAGGAGAACATCCGCATCGTCGGAGAGCGGGTCGTCGGTCTCGAGTGCTTCGCCGTCGCCCGGTCACGCATCGCACCACGTGTGCTTCGCGCACGAGGACGGGACGCTCTACGCCGGCGATGCGGCCGGTGTCCGGATCGCGCCGAGTCGGCTCGTGTTGCCGCCGACACCTCCGCCCGACATCGACGTCGCCGCGTGGTACGCGACGCTCGACGAGCTCGAGCGACGGGCGCCGAAGCAGCTCGCGCTCGTGCACTTCGGCGTCTTCGACGACATCGGGCGTCATCTGAGCGAGCTGCGCGAACGCCTGGGCGAGTGGGAGCAGATCGTCGAGGGCGGTGCGACGCAGGACGAGTTCGTCGAGCGCGTGCACGCAGGGCTCGGCGAGCTCGACGACGACGATCTTCAGGCGGTCGAGCGCGCGATGCCGATGTGGCAGTCCTACGCGGGGCTGAAGCGCTGGGTGGAGAAGGTCAAGCCCAGCCGGTCACCAGCCACCGCTTCCGCGTGAAGCGGACCCCGAGCGCCACGAGGCGCACGCAGATCAAGACGAGCAGCGCCGACCAGACGCCGACGATGCCCCAGTCCTCCTGGAGGGCGAGGAGCGCGACCGACACTCCCGCGGCCATCGCGACCAGCATCGACCACATCAGGTAGCGCGCGTCTCCCGCGCCGATCAGGATCCCGTCGAGCGCGAAGACCGCGCCGTTCAGCGGCTGCATCAGCGCGAAGATCGGCCAGAGCTCGTGCGCCTGCTCGAGCACGGCCGGGTCGCTCGTGAAGATCCGCGGCAGGACGTCCTCGAACGCGAGCATCAGCGCACCGAAGCCGAGCCCGAGGTAGACCGTCATCACGATCATCCGCGCGCTCGCCGCGAACGCCCCGTCCGCGTCGCCGGCGCCGAGCATGCGGCCGACGATCACCTGGCCCGCGATCGCGACCGAGTCGAGCAGGAGCGCGAGGAAGTACCAGAGCTGAATCGCGATCTGGTGCGCGCCGAGCGCGGCGTCGCCGAACCGAGCGGCGGCCGCGCCCGCGACCAGGAACGACGCGTAGAGCGCCACCGTCCGCACGAACAGGTGCCGCCCGACGACCAGCAGCCTGCGCAGGAGGTCCGGGCGGAAGCCGAACCGCCCGCGCGTCACGCGCAGCATCCAGAAGAGGAACGCCAGCCCCATGCCCGCCTGCGAGATCGCCGTGCCTGCAGCCGAGCCCTGGATCCCCCAGCCGAAGCCGTAGACGAACAGCGTCACGAGCACGATGTTCACGCCGTTCGCGACGACCTCGATCAGGAGCGGCGTGCGGAGGTCGGAGATCCCGCGGAAGTAGCCCTGCCCGCCGAGCAGGAGGAACGAGAACGGCAGCCCGATCACCGCGATCTGCAGGTACTGGACGGCGTACTCCGCGGTCTGCCCGTCGACGCCGATCAGCCCGACGAGCGGCTCTGCGGCGAGCCCGAGCGCGACCGCGACCGCGGTGCCGAGCGCGAACGAGAGCCAGAACGCCTGCGCGCCGAGGCGGTCGGCAGTCTCCCGCGCGCCCGCGCCCACCGCGCGGGTGACCTGCGAGGTCGTGCCGTACGCGAGGAAGTTGAACATCGCGAAGGCGCCGCCGAGCAGGAGCCCTGCGGCACCGAGCGCCGCGAGCTGCGGCGTTCCGAGATGGCCGACGACCGCCGTGTCGACGAGGACGAAGGTCGGTTGTGCGGCGAGCGCCCCGAGCGCGAGGACGGCGAGGCGAAGGATCTCGCGGTCGTGCGGCGTGCGCCGCAGTGCGGCGATCACGCGATCGCGGAGCGGTACGCGGCCAGGTAGTCCGCGACCATCCGCTCGGGCGCGAAGCGCTCTTCGGCAGATCGGCGGCAGACGAGCGGATCGAGCCGGTCGGCCTCCTCGATCGCGTCCACCATCTGGCGGTAGTGGTCGACGATGATCCCGGAGCGGCCGTGCTCGATCACCTCGGGAACGGCGCCGTGACGCGTGGCGATCACCGGCGTCCCACACGCCATCGACTCGATCATCACCAGGCCGAACGGCTCTTCCCACTCGATCGGAAAGAGCGTCGCCCGCGCGTCCTGGAGCAGCTCCACCTTCTCGCCGTGGTTGACCTCGCCGAGGAACTCGATCCCGTGCGCCGGGCCGAGGTGCGGCTCGACGAACTGCGTTGAAGTACTCGATCTCCTTCGGCTCGCGGCACTTGCCCGCGATCTTCAGCGGCAGTCCGGCCTCCATCGCGACCGCGACCGCCCGGTGCGCGCCCTTGTCGGGGCTCATCCGCCCGACGAAGAGCAGGTACTCGCCACGGTGCGGGCTGCACGGGTAGACGGAGAGGTCGAGCGCGTTCGGGCAGTTCGCGACCCAGTTCAGGTTCGGCTTCGGCTTGCGCTGGTTGAGCGAGATCGAGATCAACCCGACGTCCGGCGAGACCTTCGCGATCGACTCGTAGAGCGCGCCGGGCTCGCCGGTGAGCGGCCCGTGCACCGTGTGCACGACCGGAGTCGGCACGGCGCCGCCGATCGTCGCCGACGGCGGCCCCGAGTGGTCGTTGATCACGTCGAACTGGTCGTAGCGCTCGTAGCAGGAGATGACGTGCTGCAGCTCCCAGAACGTGCGGCCGATCAACTCGCTCGGTGCGGTCTCGAAGACCGCGTGGAGCTTCGCGCGCGTCTTCGAGTCGCCCGACGCGAAGAGCGTGACGTCGTGGCCGGCGTCGGCGAGCCCGTCTGCGAGCAGCGACACGACCCACTCGATCCCGCCGTAGCCGGTCGGCGGCACGGCGAACCACGGCGGAGCGAGCACCGCGACGCGCAGCTTCTCCACTACGTCTCCTCGACCCGAACCCGACCGTCGTCGAGCCGCACGTCCCACTGCCGGTCGAACGCGCGAACGCCGGACAGCCGCAGGCTCTTCACCCACGTCGGCAGCTCCGGCGGCGCGATCGTCGCGAGCGAGTGGCGCCTGACGTCCGGCTGCAGCCCGAGCAGCAGCTGCAGCAGCAGCACCGGCGTGCCCGCCGCCCAGGCCTGCGGACGCGCGGCCGTCGGGTACGCGATCGGGAACGTCGTCTCGGAGCGGCGCAAGCCCGCGAAGACCTCGGGCAGCTGGTAGTTGAAGTAGCGCGCGGCCTGGAGCAGACGCTGTGCGATGCGCTGCATCTCCGGCCAGCGGCCGTAGCGTGCGAGCCCCCACGCGACGAGAGAATTGTCGTGAGGCCAGACGGTTCCGTTGTGGTACGAGAGCGGGTTGTACGCGGCGTCCTGCTCGGACATCGTGCGGATGCCCCAGCCCGACCAGAGCGCGTCGCCCATCAGCGTGTCGACGACCGCGTCGACGCGGTGCGGGTGGACGATGCCGCTCCAGAGCAGGTGGCCCATGTTCGAGCAGCGCGAGTCGACGCGCTGCTTGTCGCGATCGAGCGCGAGCGCGAAGTAGCCGCCGCTCGCCTCGACCCAGTACGCCTCGTCGAAGCGGTCGCGAAGCTCTTTCGCCTCACGGTTCAGACGGTCGGCGAGCTCGCGGTCGCGCCAGACCTCGCGCGCGAGCTCCGCCATGCGCCGCTTCGCGTCGTAGACGTAGCCCTGCACCTCGGCCGGCGCGATCGGGGTCTGCGCGATGCGGCCGTCGGAGAAGCGCTGCGAGTCGCCCGAGTCCTTCCACGACTGGTTCTCGAGCCCGTGGTCGCTGCGGCGCTGGTACTCGACGAAGCCGTCGCCGTCGCGGTCACCCCACTTGTCGATCCACTCGAGCGCGCGGAGCGCGGGCTCCTTCAGCTCGAGCACGAGGGAGGTGTCGTCCGTCCAACGCCAGACCTCGGAGAGCAGCACGAGGTAGAGCGGCGTCGCGTCGACGGTGCCGTAGTACGTCCGGAACCAGTGCTTCGCGGCCTTGCCGGTGCGCACCTCGTGGACGATCTTCCCCGGCTCCGCGTCGATCGACGGATCGTCCTCGCGCGCCTGGAGCTCGGCGAGCACGCGGAGCGCGGTGCTCGCGAGCTCCGGGCCGAAGAGCAGGGTCTGCAGGCACGTGATGATCGTGTCGCGGCCGAAGACCGTCATGAACCACGGCATCCCGGCTGCGGGAAGCCGCCCCTTCCCCGGATCGGTCGCGCTCCGCATCCGCAGCGACGCGAGGTCGGACACCGACTGGCCGAACGCATGCTCGAGGTCCTCCCAGCCGGCGCGAAGCTGCGGCACGCGCAGCTGCCAGGCGGCGAGCGAGTCCCGCACGTGCACGAGCTCGTCCCCGAAGCGGCGCTCGACGAGCTTCGGCGCCACCTCGCTGCCGTCGATCGACGGGACGACGTCGAGCTGGAGGTCCCACGTCTCCGCGCGGCGCCAGCTCGATCTCGTACGCGATCCCGCTCCCGTTCGTCGTCGCCGCGCTCCGAGAGGATCACCTGCGTGCGCGACGCGTCCTCGGGATCGGCGAGGACGAACTGGTTGTTCTCGTCGTCGTACTTCGGCTCGACCGGTGGCGGCAGCGGCTTCGCGTGGACGGGATCGCCGAGCGCGAAGTCGTGCTCCTTGACGGACATGATGTCTGCGAAGTCGCAGCCGATCTCGAGCCCGAGCCGGAAGGAGATGGACTCCATCCCCTCGTTGCGGAGCATGATCCGCTCCTGCATCCCCTCGCCGACGAAGCGCCGACGCGACGATCGAGAGCGTGTCCTGCGGCAGCCCGCCGGCAAGCGGGTTGCGCAGGTAGAACGCCGCGGAGAAGTACTCGACCTGCGCCGAGGAGAGCAGCAGCGGCCGCTCGCCGTTGATCGTCAGCCGCAGCACCGAGAGAAACCGTGTGTCGTGCGCGAAGAACCCGCTCGTGTCCTCGCCGACGTCGCCGCGGTCGTCGCAGATGCAGAAGGTCGAGCCCTCGAGGATCGTCAGGGTCACCGAGCCACCTAGCTGCGGATGATGCGGCCGCCGGAGGACTGCGCGCGCGCCTTGACGACGAGCTCGTCGACGTTCACGTGCGCGGGGCGGGTGAGCGCGAAGACGATGCACGCCGCGATGTCGTCGGGCGTCATCGCCTCGACGCCTTCGTACACCGAGCGCGCCTGCTCCTCGTCCCCGCGAAAGCGGACGCGCGAGAAGTCCGTCGCGACGAGCCCCGGGTCGACGGTCGTGATTCGCACCGGCTTCCCGAGCAGGTCTTCGCGCAGCGCGTATGTGAACCCGCGCACTGCGAACTTCGAAGTGACGTAGAGGGAGCCCTTCTCGTACGCCTGACGCCCCGCGACCGAGCCGATGTTGACGAGGTGGCCGCCCTCGAGCAGGAACGGAGGCAGAGACGCGTCATCCGGATCAGCCCGTGGACGTTCGTCTCGAGGACGATCCGCTCGTCCTCCTCCTTGCTCTCCCAGAACGGTTCGCGACCGAGCGCGAGGCCCGCGCCGTTCACGAGCACGTCGAGCCCGCCGAGCTGCTCGACTGCCTCGGCGACGAATCGCTCGCAGCTCTCGCGATCGGTGACGTCGAGCTCGAGTGCGACGTCGGCGTCGATGCGATCGGTGCGGCGCGCACCGCCGGCGACGCGCATCCCTTCTTCGCGGAGCGCACGGACGGTCGCTGCGCCGATGCCGCTCGACGCGCCCGTCACGATCGCCCGCTTGCCTTCGAGGCTCGGCACCACGGGATCGTATGGCTAGAGCGGTGTGCGCCGCGCCTCTGCCGTGCCGAGCTCGACCCTGGCGGAACCCGCGTCGGCGTGGTCGACCTGGAGCGTCGTGTGGGAGAGCCCGAACCGCTCCGCGAGCATGTACTCGAGCTCGCGCCGCTTCCCGTGGCAGTCCGAGCCCTGCGCCACGAGCACGTGCGCCGACAGCGACGGAAACCCGGAGGTGATCGTCCAGACGTGCAGGTCGTGCACCTCTCGGACGCCGGGGACGCCGATCATCGCGCGGCCGATCTCCTCGGCGTCGAGCTCGCGCGGCGTGCCCTCGAGCAGGATCGCGACCGACTCCCGCAGGAGCGTCCAGGAGCTGCCGAGCACGAGCACGGCGATCGCGATCGCGACGAGCGGGTCGGCGTAGCTCCAGCCGGTGAGCAGCACGATCGCCCCCGCGGCGATCACGCCGAGCGAGCCGAGCGCGTCGGCGAGCACGTGGCGCAGCGCGCCCTGCACGTTCAGGCTTCCGGAGCCGCGACGGTGGAGCAACGACGCAGCCGCGAGGTTCAGTACGAGCCCGACGACGCCGACGACGAAGATCCAGCCGCCGGCTCGGCTCGACCGGGTCGCGGAGACGCTGAAGGGCCTCGACGACGATCCAGATCGCGATCGCGACGAGCGCGACGCCGTTCGCGAGCGCGGCGAGGATCTCCGCCCGCCGGTAGCCGAAGCTCCGCTCGGGGCTCGCCGGTCGCGAGCCGAGCCAGGCCGCGAAGAGCGCGAGGCCGAGGCTTCCGGCGTCGCCGAGCATGTGCCCCGCGTCGGCGAGGAGGGCGAGCGAGCCCGCGGCGTAGCCCGCGACCACCTCGACGACCGCGAAGACTGCGACGAGCGCGAGCGCACCGCGAAGCGCCCGCCGGTCCCCGAGCCGCCGCTGGTCGTCGCCGTGCGAGTGCGGCACTACTCGGGTCGGGCTCCCGGCACGAGGTCGGGGAAGCCCTGCTCGTCCATGTACGAGATCGCGCGGGAGAGGAGCCAGACGACCGACTCCGGATCGCTCTCGGCGAGCACCAGCCGCACCGCGTCGTCGCCGGCCTCCGGGCTTGCGCCCACTCCGGCACGCGCCCGCCGCAGCAGGCAGAGACGCGCGACGGCGAGGTCGGCCTCACGGCCGGGCTCGTACCACGTCACGCCCTTCGCGTCCCCGATCACGGTGGCGAGGCTTTCCTCCAGCTGGACCGCGTCGTGGTTCGAGAGATCCCCGACGCGCGGTTCCGACCGACCGAACAACTCGCTCATGCAGCCTCCAATCCTTCGTCCCGCGCCGTCCGGCGGAGCGCGTCCAGCCGCTCGACGACGGTCGGGTGTGTGTACTTGAGGTAGTAGACGACGCGCGGGGGGTCGAGGTCTGCGACGTTCGCGTCGACGAGCCCCGTGAACGCCCCCTCGAGCGCGCCGAGATCGCGGGTCGCGGTGAGCGCGAACCGGTCGGCGCGGTATTCGGCGCGGCGCGCGATCGCCGCGAGCCCCGCGAACACCACCGGCGTCGCGAGCATGACCACGAGCATCGCGAGCGGGATCTTGCGGGGATCGCTCGCCTCGTCGCCCAGCACCACCCAGAGCAGCCCCACGAGCCCGACCGCCGCGGCGACGAGGATCGCCGAGAGCCTCGCCACGTCGCCGTGCTTCCTGTGCGCGAGCTCGTGCGCGAGCACCGCGCGAAGCTCCGCCGGCTTCATCTGCTCGAGCAGCGTGTCGTACAGCACGACGCGCCGCGTGGCCCCGAAGCCCGACACGTACGCGTTCGACTTCGTCGTCCTCCGGCTCGCGTCGGCGACGAGCACATCGCGAACGGGAACGCCGACCCGCTCCGACAGCCCGCGCAGGTCGGCGGCCAGCTCCTGGTCTTCGAGCGGCTTGAACTTGTTGAAGATCGGCTCGAGCACGACCGGCGCGACGAACGTGAAGAAGACGACGAACGCCGCTGCGAGCGGTGCGGCGACGAGCGGCCACGCATCGGTCCAGCGCGCGAGCGCGACGAGCCCGAAGAGCAGGACCGTCGCGAGCACCGCCGAGACGGCGAACGCCTTCGCGACGTCGACGAGCCAGCTTCCGAGCGACTGGGTCGAGAGCCCCCAGCGGCGCTCGCGCACGTAGTCGCGCCAGTACGAGATCGGCAGCCGCACGAGCGTGAGGAGCGCGAACACGATCGCGGGGTAGACGAGCGCCTGCGCCCACCAGCTCCAGTCCGGCAGCAGCGCGTCGCCCACGCCGGTGAAGGCGAGCAGCGCGAGCACGGCGACGCCGAGCGCGAAGTCGGCCAACTCGGAGAGATAGCGGGGCCGGTGATAGCTCCGGCCCCGCTCGATCTGCTCGCGGGAAAACGTCACCCGCGCATTGTCGCGTGTCAGCCCGTCGTGCGAACCTGGACCAGTCGCGTGGCGGTGACGCCGTAGTTCAGGCGCTCCCCGGCCTTCCTCGCCTGGACGTAGAACTGGACGTTGACCCCCCGCCGGAGCGGGAAGACCAGCGCCGGCCGCGGTGCCAGCGGCCGCATCCGGAACGTCACGTAGCCGTCGGTCCCGGTGGGGGCCTCCGGCGGCGTGGTCGTCAGGAGCGGGAGCGATCGCATGTAGACGAGCGCGCCGCGGACGACGAAGTTCCGGGTGTCGGCGACGTGCACGCGCGCGGTGATCGTCGTCGAGCGCGACCTCACCGGGTTCGGCGAGAAGACGACCTCGTCGATCACGAGCCTCGCCGGCAGCGCCATGCTCTCGATCGGGATCGAGATCTTCCCGTTCGGCAGCCGGATCTGGCCCGCCGGCCCGCCCGGCTGGGCGACGCCGGTCGGAGCAGACGTTGCAGCGCGTGCACCACCCGCGTTCCTCGCGGTGACGATCACCCGAACCGAGCGGCTCACGTCGGCGGCGGTCACCACGTACGTCCGGTTCGTGGCTCCGGCGATGCTCCCGCAGTTGCCGCCGTTCGCATCACAGCGCTGCCACTGGTACGTGTAGGAGATCGGCTCCGTGCCCGACCACACGCCGGGGCTCGCGGTGAGCGTCTCGCCCTCCCGCAGCGTCCCCGAGATGCGTCGGGATCGACGGTGTTCTGCGGCCCGGACGCGCGGCCGCCGATCGTGCCCGTGTTCACCGACGCCTGGCCGGAGCCGTCGGAGTTGCGGGCGGTGACGACGACGAGCATGCGCCTGCCGCGGTCGGCGTCGTTGAGCGTGATCGAGCGCGAGCTCGCGCGGTTCGTGCAGTTGGCCATCTGCGCGTTGCAACGCACCCACTGATAGGAGTAGGTGATCGGGAGCGTGCCGCTCCACGTTCCCGGGTTCGCCGTGAGCCTCTCTCCGACCCGGCGCGTGCCGGAGATCGTCGGCTTCGACTCGTTCTTCGGTGCGACGAGGACGTGCGACGGGCCCGCGACTCCTCCGCCGGCGACGGCGAGCGCGGTCAAACCAGACGCGGCGAGCGCGCTCACGAGAGCCCGGCGCCGCACTGAGTTCGTGGTCATGATTCCCCCTTGCCTTGGCACTGACTGGAACGTCCGCGCCCGGCAAGAAGTTGCTGCGGGGTCTGTAAGGAAAGTGGTCCGGGCCTGCGATGGGCCGGGCAGGTCTCGAACCTGCGACCTTGGGATTAAAAGTCCCCTGCTCTACCAGCTGAGCTACCGGCCCTTGTGACAAGGCTATCCTGGCTTTACCCCGCCCCCATCGACTAGCGGTCCAGGTCGCGGCCCTTTCAAGGCCGTCGCGCGGGT
>CAWFVN010000034.1:0-12606 GCA_963819225.1 uncultured Actinomycetes bacterium
GTGCTTCTGCCTCGTCCGAGTGCGCGTTCCGCAGCATGAGCGCCATCGAGCAAATCGTAGACTCGTGCGCGTGGACTCCCGGCTCCTCGCCTGGTTTGCCGCGCACGGCGCCGACCTCCCGTGGCGCCGGACGCGCGACCCGTACGCGATCCTCGTCTCCGAGGTGATGCTCCAGCAGACGCAGGTCAGCCGCGTCGTGCCGCGTTACGAGGCCTGGCTCGAGCGCTGGCCCGACGTCCACGCTCTCGCCGCGGCCTCCCCTGCCGAGGTGATCCGCGAGTGGCAGGGGCTTGGGTACAACCGCCGCGGGCTGAACCTGCATCGCGCCGCTCGCGCGGTTGCCGAGCACGGCTGGCCGGACGACCTGACCGAGCTTCCCGGCGTCGGGCCCTACACCGCCGCGGCGGTGCGTGCATTCGCGCTCGGTGACGCAGTGCTGCCGCGCGACACGAACGTGCTCCGGATCGAGGAGCGGACGGGCCACAGCTTCGACCCCTCGTGCGGACAGGCGCTCATGGACCTCGGGCGCACGATCTGCCTCGCGCGCGTGCCGCGCTGCGACGAGTGCCCGCTCGCCGAGCAGTGCCCGTCCCGCGGCCGGCGCTACGAGCCGCTGCGCAAGCAGTCGCCCTTCGACGGCTCGTTCCGGCAGCGCCGCGCGAGAACGCTGACGCTGGTCGCGGCCGACAGCCGCGCCGCAGCGGAGCTCGACGCCGAGGCGGTCGCCTCGCTCGAGCGCGACGGGCTCGTCGAGCGGGTCGGCGACGTCGTGCGGCTACCCGGGTAGGTGGTGGCGCAGCCAGACGTTCGGCTCGAGATGCAGGCCGATGCCGTCGCGAACGTGCAGCGGCGCAAGCGCACCGGGGAAGACGTAATCGCCGTCATCCGGAAAGCGCATCTCGGTCCACTCCTCCCAGTCCCCAACCGGGAACTTCATCCGCATCGACTCCGGCGCGATCGCGAGGATCTCGCCGCCGATTCGCTCGTGCACCCGAATCCACGGATCGAAGTGCGCGCCGTCGTCGCGGCGCCATTCGACGTAGCGCTCGATCGGGATCAACGGATACGACGACTTGAGCGTCGGCCGAACGGGTGCGATCAACTCGCGCAGCCCGTTCGCCGCGGCCGCGTTACGCATCTCGTTCAACATCCTGCTCGAGAGGCGGCGACCCTGCTGGTCGGGACGAACCGAGATCGCGAGCGCGCAGAGGACCGTCGGCTCCCGCCCGCTCTCGAACGCGCGGACGAATGCCTCGTCCCAGCCTGACGGTCGATCTTCGTCGCTTCCGTCCCACGGCGTCGGGACCGAGTGCAGCTCGGCGACGAGCTCGTCGCCGTCGAGGAGCGCGAGCTGGAACTGTGGATGATCTTCGTAGAGCCGTCCCCAGTAGCGGTTGCCCGGCTCGTTGTTCTGCATGTACTCGGGAAACGTGACGCGCGAGAGCGTCTCGTAGCGAATCGCACGGAGGTCCGGGCGGTCGGCGTAGCGTACGAGCTCCATCACCGGCCTAGCAGCGCGACGGCCTGTGCGGCGAGTCCCTCACCGCGGCCCGTGAAGCCGAGCCGGTCCGTCGTCGTCGCGCGCACCGCGATCCATTCCTCGTCGACGCCGAACGCTCCGGCGATCCGCTTGCGCATCTGCTCGCGGTACGGCCCGAGGCGCGGCTCCTCGCCGATCAAGATGCAGTCGGCGTTCACGAGCTGCAGTCCGAGTGCCTGCACGCCTCCGTACGCCTGCGCGAGCAGGTCGATCGACGTTCGCGCCCTCCCAGCGCGGATCGCCCGACGGGAACATCGCGCCGATGTCGTCGAGCCCGGCCGCGCCGAGGATCGCGTCGATCAACGCGTGCGTGATCACGTCGCCGTCCGAGTGCCCGGCGAGCCCGCGGGGGAACGGAATCTCGACGCCGCCGAGCACGAGCGGCACGCCCTCGACGAGCGCGTGCGCGTCGAAGCCGATCCCGACCCGGTAGTCGTTCACCCGAGCGGCTCCTGGCGCGACGATCGCCCGTCGAACACGGTCACGGTCTCGAACCCCGCAGCGCGAGCGTGCTCGACCGCCGCCTCGAAGTCGCGCCCCACGTCCTCCGCGACGTGCGCGTCGGAGGCGAGCGTGATCCGCTTCGCCCCGCGCAGCAACGAAGCGTCGGGGTACAGCTCGCCGACCGGCTTGTGCAGCCCGGCCGTCGACACCTCGAGCGCAACGCCGTCGAGGGCGTCGATCACCGGCTGCCAGTCCCATTCGACACGGTCACCGAAGATCTTGACGAGGTCCGGGTGCGCGAGCACGTCGAAGTGTCCGCTCCGCGCTGCCGCCTCGAGCTCCCGCGCGTAGAGCGCCCAGACCTCCTCGACGGAGCTCCCCGCCCAGAGTCCCGGCTTCTGGTCGACGGCGAGCCCGCCGATCCAGTGCACCGAGCCGATCAGGTAGTCCCAGGGATACGGCTCCAGCACCTCGGCGAGCTCGTCCGCCCGCTCGGGCACCCAGTCGACCTCGAGCCCGAGCTTCACCGGCAGCCCGCGCCGCTTCGCCTCGAGCACCGCGTCGCAGTAGGAGCCGAGCTCGACCCGGGAGCGCTCGAGCTGGTACGGAAGCGCCCAGAAGTCCCGGGTCTCCCGGAAGTAGTAGACGTGCTCGGTGATCCCGATCTCGTCGACGCCGCGCTCCCGGGCTCGCTCGACGTAGCGCTCGACGCCTTCGGCCGTGTGGTCGAGCTCCTCCGACCCGCTCCCGTGAGCCCTGAGATGCATGTGGTAGTCGACGAGCATCGGGCCATTCTGCCCCTCGAACGGGGGATGCCACGCACGCGTCCCTCTTCCGAGGATGCGAAGGTCGTGCGCAGGTTCAGCGACTCCGCTTCACTCGGCCCGCTCGGCGAGCGGCGCTTCTTCCTACTCTTCACCGGCCGCACGATCTCGATGCTCGGCAGCACGATCGCTCCGGTTGCGCTGGCGTTCGCCGTCGTCGGGCTGACGGGGTCGCCGTCCGACCTCGGGATCGTGCTCGCGGCGAGCTTCCTGCCGCAGATCCTCTTCCTCGTCGTCGGCGGCGTCTGGGCCGACCGGATCCCCCGCCACGTCGTGATGGTCTCCGCCGACCTCGTCGGCGCTGCGGCGCAGGGCGCGCTCGCGATCCTCTTGCTGACCGGCACGGCGCAGGTCTGGCACATCGTCTGCGTCGCGTGCGTGCGCGGGATTGCCGCCGCCTTCTTCATGCCGGCGTCGACGGGCGTCGTCCCGCAGACGGTCAGTCGCGGGCCAGCTCCAGCAGGCGAACGCGATCCTCGGCTTCTCCCGCAACACGACGGCGATCCTCGGCGCCGCGGGCGGCGGCCTGCTCGTCGCCGGGCTCGGGCCGGGTCTCGCGCTCGCCGTCGACGCGGCGACCTACGTCGTCGGCGCGTGCTTCCTCGCGTTCCTCCGGCTGCCGCCGATGCCGGCGGCGCGGCGCCACTTCGCGCGTGAGCTGCGCGAGGGCTGGGCCGAGTTCCGCGGCCGCAGGTGGCTCTGGGCGGTCGTCGTGCAGTTCACCTTCATCAACGCGTTCTCGTGGGCGGCGTTCTTCGTGCTCGGCCCGTTCGTCGCCGCCTCGTCGCTCGGCGGAGCGGCCGCGTGGGGTCTGATCCTCACCGCGGAGGCCGCGGGGATGCTCGTCGGCGGGTACATCGCGCTCCGGCACCGGCCGCGCCGGCCGCTGCTCGCCGGCAACGCCGCATTGATCCTGATCGCGCTTCCCCTGGTCGCGCTCGCGCTCGCCTCCGGCGAGATCGTGATCGCGGCCGCCGCGTTCGTCGCAGGCGTCGGCGTGGAGTTCTTCGAGGTGCTCTGGGCGACCACGCTCCAGAGTCGAATCCCGGCGGATCGTCTGTCGCGGGTCAGCTCGTACGACTGGCTCGGCTCGTTCGCGCTCGTCCCGCTCGGGACGATCCTCGTCGGGCCGCTTGCGCTGTCGATCGGGCTCGCCAACACGCTCTGGCTCGCCGCGGGGATCGTCGTCGCGGGCACGCTCACGGTGATCGCCTTCGGCGGCGTTCGCCAGCTCGTCGAGTCGCCGCCCGCGGCCGCCGAGCCGCCGCAGCGCCTGTCGCTCGCCGGCCTAGAGCAGCCGCTCGACGAGCTCGAGGTCGCTCGGCTCGGTCACCTTGAGCAGACGATGGTCGCCCTCGACGACGGCGACTCGTCCTCCGGCCGCCTCGACCAGCGAGGAGCAGTCGGTCGCCTCCGCGACGTCTCCGCCGAGCGCCGTGCGCAGGTAGTCGGCCAGGAACGCCTGCGGCGTCTGCACGGCGACGAGATCTCCGCGGTCGACGTCTCCACGACCTCGCCGCCCTGCACGCGCTTGATCGTGTCCGCGACGGGAAGCGCGGGGACAGCACCGTGGAAGCCCTCACCGAGCGGCTTCAGCACGCGCTCGACGATCTCGTCGCTCACGAGTGGCCGCGCTGCGTCGTGCACGACGATCACCGACGCGTCGTCGGGAACCTCGGCGACCGCGGCACGCACCGACTCGGCTCGCGTCGCGCCACCAGTGACGCAGGCGACGACCTTGCCGGCGCCCAGCTCCTCGGCGAGCAGGATCGCGGGCTCCTCCCAGCCCTCGGGCACCGCGACGACGATCGAGTCGATCCAGTCGCAGGCCTCGAGCCGCTCGAGCGGCTCGGCGAGCAGCGGCCGGTCGCGCAGGTTCGCGAACGCCTTGGGGCGGTCCAGCCCGAGCCGCTCGCCGCTTCCTGCAGCGGCGAGCACGGCCCAGACAGACATGCAGGACTAGCTGGCGGCGGCGGCGGTCTTGGCGCGCGTCGTGCGCTTCTTGCCGTTGCCGCCGACGTTGGACAGGACGTCCTCGAGCCACTCGGCGGCCTCTTCGGCGTCCATGCCCTTCGCGTACATCAGCTCGGAGGCGAGGATCTTCTTCGCCTTCACGAACATCTGCTTCTCGCCGGTCGACAGACCCTTCTCGTGATCCCGGAGCGAGAGGTTGCGAACGACCTCTGCAAGCTCCAGCACGTCGCCGGTCTTCATCTTGTCGCGGTTGTGCTTGAAGCGGCGATTCCAGTTCTTCGGCATCTGTGTGCCGCCGCCCTTGAGCGCCTTCACGACGACCTCGACCATCTTCTCGTCGATCACGGGCCGAAGGCCTACCGCCTCTGCGTTCTCGGCGGGAACCTGGACCGTCATGTCGTTGTGGAGGATCCGGATCGTCAGGTAGTCGCGCTTCTGACCCAGCACCTCGCGCGATTCCTTCTTGACAACTGTTCCCGCCCCGTGATGGGGGTAGACCACCTTCGCGCCGACCTTGAACAAGCCGAGTCCTCCCGTTCTGGAATGCCTCATCCGCCAAGAAGCCGGCGCTTCGTGCTGCGCCGGCGACAGTTACAGAATCGTAGCATTTCCAGGGGTTTTCGGCAAAACCCCTGCTCTTTGCGAACTTCGACCTATAACTGGAGGTAGCGGTCGACCAGGTTGTGCTCCTGGAGGCGCCGCAGGCCCTCCCGGATGTCCCGGGCCCGAACCGCACCCACCCCGTCCACCGCTTCCAGGTCCCGCTGGGACGCCCGAACGATCGCCTCGAGGTTGGCCATGTGCTCGACGACGTGCCGGATCACGCTGTCCGGCAGGCGCGGGATCTCGGAGAGAACGCGGTAGCCGCGGGGCTGCACGGAGTGGTCGAGGGGGTTCGTCGTGGCCGCGTAGCCGAGCACGGCCAGGAGCTCGAACTCGAGCAGCTCCTTGTAGGCGAGCTCGGTGAGCGCCTGCAGCCCCTCGCGCGTCGCGTCCACGCCGCCCTGCGCGTGGTAGTCGTAGACCACGGCGGCCTTCTCGCGCGGGACCTCGCCGACGAGCTCCTCGAGCTGCATCCGGATCATCCGTCCCTCGCTGCCGAGCTCCACGCACGCGCGCTCGATCTCCTCGGCCATGCGCGTCGTGAGCTCGGCGCGCTGGAGGACGACGAGCACGTCGTCGAGCACGACGGCGTTCTGGAACTCGAGCGCCGTCAGCCGCGTCAGCACGTGGTCGAGTCGCTGCCGGTACGTCTCGAGCGTTGCGAGCGCCTGGTTCGTCTTCGCGAGCACGTCGGCCACGACCTCGAGCTGGTAGCGGCGCTTGCCGAGGAACACCGTGACCGTCTCTCGCTGCTGCGAGATCGAGATCACCAGCGCGTTGGTCTGCTTGGCCACGCGCTCGGCAGTGCGGTGCCGAGTGCCAGTCTCGGACGACGCGATCGTCGGGTCGGGCATCAGCTGGACGTTCGCGTAGGCGAGCCGGCCGATGTCGGCGTTGACGATGATCGCCCCGTCCATCTTCGCGACCTCGTAGAGCAGCTGCGGCGTAAAGGGAAGCTCGAGCTTCATCCCGCCGGAGTAGAGGAACGACAGCTCGTCGGGATCGCCGATCACGATCAGCGCGCCTTCTTTCGAACGGATGATGTCGTCGATTCCGGCACGCAGCTCCGTGCCCGGCGCGACCTGTGCGATTGCGGCCAGGAGGATCGGGTCGCGGCGCTGGTCGACCTCGGCGCGGGTGCGGGGGACGCCGACTTCGGGCGCCCAGCCTGCGCGGTCAGTCGTCTTGCGCTCTGCGGTCATCAAGCCCTGCTCTCGTCGCTTCCCGCAACGTCTCTGCGGTGAGCAAGGCTAGCGTCCCGCGCCCCGTGGTGCCGCTCGGGACCAGGGCGGTCTTCAACCCGAGCTTGGCGCACTCCTCGAGGCGCCGCTCGGCCTGCGCGGCCGGCCGGAGCCGTCCGGTCAGGCCGATCTCGCCGAACGTGGCGAGTCCTTCGTGCACCGGCTGGCCCTTCGCCGCGGAGGCGATCGCGAGCGCGATCGGCAGGTCCGCGCCGGGCTCGTCGACGCGAACGCCGCCGGCGACGTTCACGAACACGTCCGCCTGACCGAGTGCGAGCCCGGTGTGGCGTGAGAGCACCGCGACGATCATCGCGAGCCGCTTCGGGTCGACTCCCGTTCCGACGCGGCGCGGCATCGCGAGGTCCGTGGGAGAGACGAGCGCCTGCACTTCGAGGAGGATCGGCCGCGTGCCCTCGAGCGCGCAGGCGACGGCGCTGCCCGGCTCGCCCGCGACGGTGCGCCCGAAGAGCTCCGACGGATCGGGCACGCCGACGAGCCCGGCGCCCGTCATCTCGAAGACGCCGAGCTCGTTCGTCGAGCCGAACCGGTTCTTCGTCGCGCGCAGCACGCGATGCGCGTGGTACCGGTCGCCCTCGAACTGGAGCACGCAGTCGACGAGGTGCTCGAGCACGCGCGGCCCCGCGACGGCACCGTCCTTCGTCACGTGGCCGACGAGGATCGTCGCAACCCCCGACTCCTTCGCCACGCGGAGCAAGCGAGAGGCGGCCTCGCGCACCTGCGCGACCGAGCCGGGCGCGGAGCCGAGCTCCGACGAGTACAGGGTCTGCACGGAGTCGATCACGCACACGTCGGGCCGCTCCCGCTCGAGCGTGGCGCAGACGGTCTCGAGCTCCGTCTCGGCGAGGATCTCGACGCCGCTCCGCGCCACCGAGCCGCTGCGCGCGGAGCTTGACCTGCGCGGTGGACTCCTCGCCGGTCACGAGCAGCGCGCGGCGGTCGACCGAGATCGCGCTCAGCGCGGAGAGCAGCAGCGTCGACTTGCCGACGCCGGGCTCGCCGCCGACCAGGACGAGCGACGCCGGGACGAGCCCGCCCCCGAGCACCCGGTCGAGCTCCGGAACGCCCGTGCTGATCCGCGTCGCCTCCTCGGCGTCGACGTCGACGAGGCGTAGGAGCGGCTTCGCGCGGGCCGTCGCGGCGCGCACGTCGGGCGGCGCCTCCTCGACCAGGCTCCCGAACGTGCCGCAGCCGGGGCACTTGCCGAACCAGCGGCCGGACGAATGGCCGCACTCCGCACACGCAAAGACCGTCGCCGCTTTCGCCACGCCGCCAACGCTATCCGCGGCGCAGGACGGCGAACGTGTCAGCTCTGTGCCGGTTCGAGCACAGGCGTCCGACGGGTCACCGACGCGACGATCAGCCCGGCGAGGATGCACGCCGCACCGAGGAGCTGGACGTGCGACGGCGACTCGTCGAGCAGCAGCGCGGCGAACAGGACCGCGCAGAGCGGCTGGAAGGTCAGCATCACCGAGCTGAGCGCGGCGGGCAGGCGCGGGAGCGAGATCGTGATCAGCAGCCAGCCGAAGACCTGCGAGCTGAGCGCGAGCACGATCAGCCAGCCCGTCGCGCCGAGCGACGGCGTCAGGTCGAGGTCGCCGGCGAGCGCGCCGTAGAGGCCGCAGCCGATCGCCGACGCCAGCGTGGCGTCGAAGAGCGGACCGGCCGGCCGGCGCAGGTCACCGCCCGCCTCGCGCAGCGTGAGCAGGAAGCCCGAGTACGCGATGCCGGTCAGCACGCCGAAGACCGCCCCGAGCGCAGGGTTCGCACCGTACGCGCCCTCCTCGAGGACGCCGGAGATCAGGACGACACCGACGCCGACGATCGGGATCGACGCGAGCGCGGCACGCGGCGGGCGCTCGCCGAGGACGGCCCACGCGAGCACCGCGACGAGCACGACCTGCGTGTTCCCGAGCACGGTCGCGAGCCCGGCCCCGACCTGCTCGATCGCGTTGTGCCAGAGGATCAGGTCGGCCGCGAAGAAGACGCCCGCCGTCCACGCGATCAGCCGCGCCCGACGCGGGCGCGGCAGGTAGCGCCGGTCCTCGAGGTGGGCGATCAGCCAGAGCGGCGGCAGCGCCCAGAGACAGCGGAAGAACGCACCGGTGCTCGGGCGACACCTCCGAGTAGCGATAGAGGATCGCCGAGAACGAGATCGCGAGCGCACCCGCGAGCACGAGCGGAACCGGTCGCCGGCCGAGCGCCGTCGCAGGCACGCCGTGGTTCTACCCGGAAACGAAAAAGCGGGCCGCCACATCGCCCGCTCTCTCGCCTCGTAGGGGGCGCCCGCCGCATCGGCGCCCCGTTCTTCGATCTGGAAGGAGTCTCCCTCGGGCGCCTCGGTTGATTCCTCCCCCTTTCGCTGATTCACCCGTTCGGTTCACTTTCTCCCCCACCTGGGGTAGGCGAGACGCGACGACCTGTCGCACAGTGAGCTAGCGAGAGTCGTGGGGGGCCGCAGCCCACTCTCTCGCGGCAGACGGCGGCTCGGGTTTACCCGGGTCGCCGTCGATGTTTTCGGGGCGGCGGCCGAGACTTGGCTGCGCCGAGGGCTATGCGAGGCTTCGTCCTACTCGCGCGCGTCTCGACGAGCCTGGCGGTCCGCCGGCGCCGCGCCGTCCGCGCCTGCGCTCCGACTGCCGAAGGTCGACCGCTTCGACGGCAGCACGGGCGTACACGTGGGTGGCGCCGCCAGGTGGCGCTCGGCCCGAGACCGGCCGGTTCGCGCGCAGCCTCGGCGCCGCGCTCGCAAAGCGACAGCTGCGCGCCGCTCTCCCGCGGCGAAGCTTCCAGCCGGTGCCGCGGCGGGCTGCGCAACGTCATCGGCGGCGGTGCCGGGCGACAGCCGGGGCGCACCGTGATCGTCGGCGCGCACTACGACACGAAGGACTTCCCGGCTTCGTCGGTGCCGAACGACGGCGCGTCGGGAGTGGCCGTCGTGCTCGAGCTCGCGCGGATCGTGCGCGCGCACCCCGTCCGACCGACGATCCTCTTCGTGCTCTTCGACGGCGAGGAGAGCCCGAGCAGACGCGCCGACGAGGACGACTTCTACGCGCGCGGCCTCCGCGGCAGCAAGGTCGCGCCGAGCGCGTTCAAAGCCGAGTCGATGATCCTGCTCGACCTCGTCGGGCGACAGAGCGGTTGCGGATCCCGCGCGAGCGAGAACTCGAACCGACGAGCTCTGGGCGAAGCTGCGCGCGGCGCGAAGCGTGTCGGTGTCGGTCGGCGTTCCCGACCAGGGAGCGTCTCCCCCATCGGCGACGATCACATGCCGTTCGCAAGCAAGGGAGTCCCGCGCGATCGACGTCGATCGACTTCGACTTCGCGTGCTGGCATCGAAGCTGCGACAAGCTCTCGGCGATCTCGACCCGCGAGCCTCGATGCCGTCGGCGAGGCGAACGCCTCGAGCTCCTGCGTGCGCTCTGAGCGAGGAAGCTCTAGTCGTCCGAGCTGTCTTCGGACTCCGCAGGAGCCTCGGGCGGCACGGTGACCGCCTCGACCGACATCGAGCCCGGAATCACGGTGATGTCGACCTCTTCGGTGTCGCCCTTGCGCGCGACGAGGATCGTCGAACCCGGCTCGAGCTCGCGGCCGAGCACGAAGTCTGCGAGCGGGTCCTCGATGTGGCGCTGGATCGCGCGGCGCAGCGGCCGGGCGCCCATCGCCGGGTCGTAGCCCTTGTCGACGAGCAGCTCCTTCGCGTCGTTCGTCAGCTCGATCGTCACCTCGTGCGTCACCATCTGCTCGCGCAGGCGGCTGAGCATGAGGTCGACGATCACGAGGATCTCGTCCTTCGTCAGCTTGTGGAAGACGATCACCTCGTCGATGCGGTTGAGCAGCTCCGGGCGGAAGACCTTCTTCAGCTCGCCCATGATCCGCGACTTCATCTCGTCGTAGGAGAGGCCGCCCTCGTCGCCGATCGAGAAGCCGAGCGTCTGGTTCTTCGAGATCGAGGCCGCGCCGATGTTCGACGTCATGATCACGATCGTGTTGCGGAAGTCGACCTTGCGGCCCTGCGAGTCGGTCAGCTTCCCGTCCTCGAGGATCTGGAGGAGGATGTTGAACACGTCCGGGTGCGCCTTCTCGACCTCGTCGAGGACGACGACCGAGTACGGCTTGCGGCGCACGGCCTCGGTGAGCTGGCCGCCCTCGTCGTAGCCGATGTAGCCGGGCGGCGAGCCGACGAGCCGGGACACGGAGTGCTTCTCCATGTACTCCGACATGTCGAGCTTGATCATCGCGTCCTCGTCGCCGAACAGGAACTCGGCGAGCGTGCGCGCGAGCTCGGTCTTGCCGACGCCTGACGGGCCGAGGAAGATGAACGAGCCGGTCGGCCGCTTCGGGTCCTTGATGCCCGCGCGCGCGCGGCGGATCGACTTCGAGACGGCGATGATCGCCTCTTCCTGGCCGACGAGCCGCTTG
The DNA here is from genome assembly GCA_963819225.1 of uncultured Actinomycetes bacterium. Lineage (GTDB taxonomy): Bacteria > Actinomycetota > Thermoleophilia > Gaiellales > Gaiellaceae > JACCTU01. The sequence continues at coordinate 11,067 of CAWFVN010000034.1, forward strand.
TGCAGCTCGTCCTCCATGCGGATCAGCTTCTGCGACTCGGCCTCGGTCAGCTTGAAGACGGGGATGCCCGTCCACATCGAGACGATGTCGGCGATCTCCTCCTCGCCGATCTCCGGCTGCTCTTCGGCCTCGGCCGACGAGCGCCACTGATCCTCGAGCTCGCGCTTCTTCTGCGTGAGCTTCCGCTCCTTGTCGCGCAGCGACGCGGCCTTCTCGAACTCCTGGTTCTCGATCGAGTCTTCCTTGTCCTTGCGGACCTTCTCGATCTCCTCCTCGAGCTCGCGGTAGCGCGGCGGCGCGCTCATCGTCTTGATGCGCATGCGCGAGGCGGCCTCGTCGATGAGGTCGATCGCCTTGTCCGGGAGATGCCGGTCCTGGATGTAGCGGTCGGCGAGCACCGCCGCGGCCTCGAGCGCCTCGTCGGTGATCTTCACGCGGTGATGCGCCTCGTAGCGGTCGCGAAGGCCGCGCAGGATCTGCACGGTGTCGTCGGTCGCCGGCTCGTCGACGCGGATCTGCTGGAACCGCCGCTCGAGCGCGGCGTCGCGCTCCAGGTACTTGCGGTACTCGTCGAGCGTCGTGGCGCCGATCGTCTGCAGCTCGCCGCGTGCGAGCGCGGGCTTCAAGATCGACGCTGCGTCGATCGCGCCCTCGGCTGCGCCTGCGCCGACGAGATTGTGCAGCTCGTCGATGAAGAGAATGATGTCGCCGCGCTGGGTGATCTCCTTCATCACCTTCTTCAGGCGCTCCTCGAACTCACCGCGGTACTTCGAGCCGGCGACGAGCGCCGCGAGGTCGAGCGTGTAGATCTGCTTGCCCTTCAGGAGCTCGGGCACCTGGCCGCCGGAGATGCGCGCGGCGAGACCCTCGACGACGGCGGTCTTGCCGACGCCGGGCTCGCCGATCAGCACGGGGTTGTTCTTCGTGCGGCGCGACAGGATCTGCATCACGCGCTCGATCTCGGTCTGGCGGCCGACGACCGGGTCGAGCTTCCCCTCGGCCGCGAGCTTCGTCAGGTTGCGGCCGAACTGGTCGAGCAGCTTCGAGCTCTTCGACTTCTCGCCGGGCGCGCCGCCCCCGCCCTGCCGGCGGCCGGGGCCGGAGAGCATGCGGATGATCTCGTTGCGGATCTTCTCGGCGTCGGCGTCGAAGTCGAGCAGGATCCGCGCGGCGACGCCCTCGTTCTCGCGGACGAGGCCGAGCAGGATGTGCTCCGTGCCGATGTAGTTGTGGCCGAGCGAGAGCGCCTCGCGCAGCGCGAGCTCGAGCACCTTCTTCGCGCGCGGCGTGAACGGGATCTGGCCGGTCGTGACCTCGTCGCCCTGGCCGACGATCCGCGCCACCTGCGCGCGGACCTCCTCAACCGTGATGTCGAGCGACTCGAGGACGCGCGCGGCCAGCCCCTCCTCCTCGCGCAGGAGCCCCAGCAGGATGTGCTCGGTCCCGATGTAGTTGTGCTTGAGCGCGCGCGCCTCGTCCTGAGCCAGGACGACGACCTGGCGGGCACGCTCTGTAAAGCGCTCGAACAAGGTCGTCGGAT
>CAWFVN010000035.1:0-266462 GCA_963819225.1 uncultured Actinomycetes bacterium
CCACACCCCTTTTCCTCGAACGCGCTCCGCGCGATAATCGGCGTCTGGCTTCCGAAGAAAGGACGTAGATGGCACGTAATGAGAAACGTCGTCTTCCCAGGCTCTCGCGAGGAACGGTCTTTCGCGGCGCGCTGCTCGCCGTGGCGTCCGTACTGCTCGTCGTCCCCGCCGCGTCCTATGGCGGGAAGAAGGGAGTCGAGAAGACATCGGCGACGTCGCAGCTCCAGGTGTTCTCCTGGTGGACGGGCGGCGGTGAGGCGCACGGCCTCGAGAAGTTGATCGCGATCTGGAACAAGCAGCATCCCGGGACGCCGTTCAAGAACGAGACGGTTGCGGGCGGCGCAGGGTCGAACGCGAAGGCAGTGCTCGCGCAGCGGCTCGCGGCGAAGAAGCCGCCGGACTCGTTCCAGGGTCACGCCGGCGCTGAGCTCCTGGACTACATCAAGGCCGGTCAGGTGGAGCCGATCGACTTCATCTACAAGAAGTACGGCTTCGCCAAGATCATGCCGAAGGGGCTGATCAGCCAGATCACCTACAAGGGCCACATCTACTCGGTCCCGGTGAACATCCATCGCGCGAACGTGCTCTGGTACAACCCGGCGGTTCTGAAGAAGGCCGGGATCACCAAGGTGCCGACGAAGTGGGCTGAGTTCATCACCGCGTTGAACAAGGCGAAGACGGCAGGCGTGATCCCGCTGTCGCTCGGCGAGCAGTGGACGCAGAAGCATCTGCTCGAGACCGTGATGATCGCGACGATCGGGCCGGCCCGCTGGGCAACGCTCTGGAAGACCGGCAAAGGCTGGAACACGCCCGGTGTGACGCTCGCGTTGAACCGCTACAAGACCTTGCTCACCTACACGAACTCCGACGCTGCCTCGCTGACGTGGCAGGACGCGTCGAAGCTCGTCGCCGACGGCAAGGCCGCCTTCAACGTCATGGGCGACTGGGCCGACGGGTACTACCGGATCGACCTGAAGAAGAAGCCGAAGACCGGCTACGGCTGGGCTGCGACTCCGGGCACCGGCGGCATCTACGACTGGCTGTCCGACAGCTTCACGCTGCCGAAGGGCGCACCGCACCGCGCGGCCGCCGTTCAGTGGCTCGGCTTCCTCGGCAGCAAGCGAGCGCAGGACACGTTCAACCCGGTCAAGGGCTCGATCCCGGCACGCCAGGATGCGAACCCGAAGCTGTACGACACCTACCTCAAGTGGGCGCTCGCGCAGTGGAAGACCAACAAGCTGGCGGGCTCGCTCGCGCACGGTGTCGTTGCGAGCAACGCCTGGAACACCGACGTCGACACGGCGCTTGGTCTGTTCCTCCAGAACAAGGACGTGGCGAAGTTCCAGACGTCGCTGGTCAACGCGGCGAACAAGAACACGTAAGAGCGACAGGCAGGACGACGAGCTAACGCGTGATGAGGGGAGTCCGGAGATGGGGGCCCGGGCTCCTCCTCGTCTCGCCGTCGATCATCCTGATCGGCGTCTTCGTCTACGGCCTGATCGGCTGGAACACTCGGGTCTCGACGAGCGACTGGCGCGAGGCGAACCGCACGAACGGGTTCGTCGGCCTCGACGTCTACAAGGAGCTCCGCACCGACGAACGGTGGTCGCTCGACCTCCGGCACCTCTTCCTCTTCACGATCGCGTTCGTCGTCGGCACGCTCGTGTTCGGGTGGCTGCTCGCGCTCCTGCTCGACAAGGGCGTGAAGGGCGAGGGCTTCTTCCGCTCGATCTACCTCTTTCCGATGGCGGTCTCGTTCATCGCGTCGGGGATCGTCTGGCGCTGGCTGATGAACCCCGCGCCGGGCGACCGCGCGTCCGGGCTGAACGTCGTCTTCGACAAGCTCGGAGTCGGGTTCCTCTCGAACCAGTGGTGGCAGCATCCGGAGTGGGGGGCGCTCGCGCTCGCCTTACCCGCGGTCTGGGCGCTCTCCGGGTACGTGATGGCGCTCTTCCTCGCCGGCTTCCGCGGGGTGCCCGAGGAGCTTCGCGAGGCTGCGCGGATGGACGGGGCGTCCGAGTGGCGCGTGTATCGACACGTGGTCTTCCCCTTCCTGCGGCCGGTGACGCTGGCGGCGCTGATCATCATCGGGCACATCTCGATCAAGGTCTTCGACCTGATCGTCGCGATCGGCGGCAAGCAGATCGTCACCGAGGTGCCCGCGATCTACATGTGGGTGCTGATCTACGACGCGCGCGACTACGCCAAGGGTGCGGCGATCGCGACGCTGCTGCTCGTCGGGATCTCGATCCTCATCATCCCGTACCTCGTCTTCACGGTTCGGCAGGAGCGTCGGACATGAGCACCACGACGGCGGCGCCTCCGGCGGTCGCGCCGATCCAGGGACGTTCGCGCCGACGTCGCATCGTCCGCGCGACGCCGCTGAAGTACGCCGTCCTGATCGGCTTCGCGATCATCGTGCTGACGCCCGGTCTACGTCCTGCTCGTCACGAGCTTCAAGACGCTCGACGAGATCGACCCGGCGCACGCGTGGTCGTTGCCCCAGACGTTCACGCTCGACGCGTGGCGCCAGGCGTGGACGCAGCTCTCGCCGAGCATGCAGAACAGCTTCAAGCTCGCGATCCCGGCGACGATCCTCTCCTGCGTGCTCGGCTCGCTCAACGGGTTCGTGCTCTCGAAGTGGCGCTTCCCGGGCGCCGACTTCGTCTTCACCTTCTTCCTCTTCGGGATGTTCATCCCGTACCAGGCGGTGATGATCCCGCTCTCGCTGCTGCTCGACGACATCCACTTCCCCGCGGGCATCCCACGGCTGATCTTCGCCCACGTGGTCTACGGGATCCCGATCACGGCCTTGATCTTCCGCAACTACTACTCCACGATCCCGGACGACCTGATGGAGGCTGCGCGCATGGATCGAGCGGGGATGCTGCGGACGTACTGGTCCGTGATCCTGCCGCTCTCGGCGCCGGCGTTCGTCGTCGCGGCGATCTGGCAGTTCACGTCGATCTGGAACGACTTCCTCTTCGCGGTCTTCCTGATCACCGACCCCGCGAAGTGGCCGGTGACCGTCGCGCTGAACAACACTGCGGGCTCGCTCGTGACGCCCTTCAACCTGCAGATGTCCGCGGCGCTCCTCGCCTCGCTGCCGACGCTCGTCGTCTACATCCTGCTCGGCCGCTACTTCATGCGCGGGCTGATGGCCGGAGCGCTCAAGGGATGACCGACATCGTCGTCAAGGAGCTGACGAAGCGCTACCCGAACGGGTTCGAGGCGGTGAAGCAGCTGTCGCTCGAGATCGGAGACTCGGAGCTGCTCGTGCTCGTCGGGCCCTCGGGCTGCGGCAAGACGACGGCGCTGCGGATGATCGCCGGGCTCGAGGACATCACCTCCGGCGACCTCTACATCGGCGGCCGCCGCATGAACGACGTCTCCGAGAAGGACCGCGACATCGCGATGGTCTTCCAGAACTACGCGCTCTACCCGCACATGACGGTCGCGCAGAACATCGGCTTCAGCCTGAAGCTCCAGCGGACGCCGAGGAAAGAGATCCGGGAGCGGGTACGGGAGACCGCTCGGCTGCTCGCGATCGAGCAGCTGCTCGACCGTCGCCCGAAGCAGCTCAGCGGCGGGCAGCGCCAGCGGGTCGCGATGGGTCGCGCGGTGATCCGCCAGCCGCAGGTCTTCCTGATGGACGAGCCGCTCTCGAACCTCGACGCGCAGCTCCGCGTGCACATGCGCGGGGAGATCGAGGCGCTGCAGAAGCGGTTGGGGGTGACGACGGTGTACGTGACGCACGACCAGGTCGAGGCGATGACGATGGGCGACCGCGTGGCCGTGCTCCGCGACGGGGTGCTGCAGCAGGTGGACACGCCGACCAACATCTACGACCGGCCGGCGAACCTGTTCGTCGCCGGGTTCATCGGCTCGCCGCCGATGAACCTCGCTCAGGCGCGAATCGAATCGCGCAACGGCTCGCTCGCGGTCGGGTTCGGCGACCAGCTGGTCGGGATCCCGCCCGAGGTCGCGAAGGACAGAAACCTCGATGCGTGGGCGGGGCGCGAGGTGACCGCGGGCATCAGACCCGAAGACCTCGTGCCTGCGGGGGACGGGGCCACCGGCCCGCGGCTGAGCGGCAAGGTCGAGCGCGTCGAAGAGCTCGGCCCCGAGGTGCTCGTGTACTTCGCCGTGAACGCCCCGGGGCCGAAGGGCGGGTCGGTCGCGGCCGTGGTCGCCGGCGAGCAGCTGGAGAGCGCCCCGCTCACCGCGGCATCCGGCACGGTGTTCTGCGCGACCTTCGAGCCGCGGAGCGCGGTGCGGATCGGAGACACGATCGAGGTGGCGGTCGACGCGAACCGACTCCACTTCTTCGACCCGGAGACCGACGCGGCGGTCTAGGCGCTGCCGCAGGGGAGACGCTCGAGCAGCGACGCGAGCGTCTCGAGCTCGTCCTCGGTGAGGTACTCCTCGAAGAGTGCGCGCACCGAGCCGACGTGCCCGCACGACGCCGCCGACAGACGCTCTCGCCCGAGGTCGGTCAGCTGCGCGTAGACGACGCGGAGGTCGGCGGAGCACGCCGCGCGCTCGACCAGGCCGGCCGCCTCGAGCCCCTCGAGCAGGCGCGTCACGCCGGACGGGGTCAGGACGAGCCGCCGGGCGAGCTCGACGCGCTTCAGGCGCCCGCCCTCGGCCTCCGAGAGCAGGAAGAGCGCCTCGTAGTCGTTGATCGTGAGGCCGTGCTCCTGGAGCTCGGCGCTCAGGAGGCGGGTGGTGGCTGCGTGCCCGCGCAGGAGCTGGGCCCACGCCCGGAGGGCGGGAGAGGCCTGTGGTGGAGCGGTTTCGGTGATTACTTGACGGCTCAAGGTTTCCTCGCTATATTGCTTGCGTACTCAATAGTAGACCACTCAACAGGAGGCCGCAAGTGAGCACCACCGCCACAGAAACCCCGATCGCCCCCGCCGGCACCTGGCAGCTGGACGCCGTCCACTCGCAGGTGGGCTTCGAGATCGCCTACCTCTCCGGCACCTTCAAGGGCCAGTTCCGCGAGTTCGACGGCAAGCTCGTCGTCGACGGCGACGAGGCGACTCTCGAGGGCACCGTCAAGGTGGCCAGCGTGGACGTCAAGGACGAGAACCTCTCCGCACACCTGCAGTCGCCGGACTTCTTCGACGCCGAGCAGCACCCCGCGCTTCGCTTCACGGCGACCGACATCTCGCTCGACGGCGAGAACGTCAACGTCCGCGGCGAGCTGACGATCAAGGGCGTCACGCAGCCGACCGAGGTGACCGGCACGGTCGCCGCGCCGCTGACGGATGCCTACGGCCGCGAGCGCGTCGGGCTGACGCTGGCGACGACGATCGACCGGACCGCCTTCGGCGTCGACTGGAACATCGCGCTGCCGAGCGGCGAGCCGAGCCTCGCCGACGACGTCACGATCAACGCCGAGCTCTACTTCGTCAAGGCGGCGTAACGAGATGCGCGTCCTCGCCATCCCCGGCAGCCTTCGCAACGACTCGTACAACGCGAAGCTGCTCTACAACTCGGTGGAGCTGTTCCCGGAGGACGTCGTCCTCGATCTCTGGGGCGGCCTGAAGGACGTGCCGCCGTACGACGAGGACGACGACGGCGTGGACGCGCCCGCCGCGGTCGCGGAGCTTCGCGACGCGATCGCGCGGGCGGACGCCGTCCTGATCGCGACCCCGGAGTACAACAGCTCGATTCCGGGGCAGCTGAAGAACGCGTTCGACTGGGTGTCCCGGCCGATCGCGACGAACCCGATGCGCAACAAGCCCGTCGCCGTGATCGGCGCGAGCACGAGCGCGTTCGGCGGCGTCTGGGCGCAGGCCGAGCTCCGCAAGGTGCTCGCTGCGCTCGGAGCGCGCGTGCTCGAGGTCGAGCTCGCGGTGCCGCACGCGCACGAGCGCTTCGACGAGCGCGGACGGCTCACCGACGGCAACTTCGTCGAGCAGCTCACGGAGGTCGTGGACGCGATCGTGCTCGCCGTCGAGGAGCGCGCCGCGCGCCTCGAAGTCGCCGCCTAGGCTTCCGCCGTGTCCGAGCTGCCGCTCACCGGCGGATGCCTCTGCGGCGCGGTGCGCTTCGAGGTCACCGAGCCGCTCGTCTCCGTCCGGCTACTGCCACTGCACGCGCTGCCAGCGGCGGACCGGCACGGCCGCGTCGCCGGGCGCACGGATCGCGCCCGGCTCGCTGCGCGTGCTCGCGGGCGAGGAGCACATCCGCGCCTACGAGCCCGATGACGGCTTCGCCAAGGTGTTCTGCACCGCGTGCGGGTCGTCGCTCTGGAGCCGGAGCCAGGAGGATCCCGACGTCGTCTCGATCCGGCTCGGCGCGTTCGACGACGATCCGGGGATCCGCCCGACGTATCGCCAGTTCGTCGCGTACGCGGCGCCGTGGGAGCCGATCCCCGACGACGGGCTCGAGCGGGAGTCGGACAACATCCCCTCCACGCGGCGACATTTCCACACCCCTTTTCCTCGAACGCGCTCCGCGCGATAATCGACGTCTGGCTTCCGAAGAAAGGACGTAGATGGCACGTAATGAGAAACGTCGTTTTCCCAGGCTCTCGCGCGGAACAGTCTTTCGCGGTGCGTTGCTCGCCGTGGTGTCCGTACTGCTGGTCGTCCCCGCCGCGTCCTACGGCGGGAAGAAGGGAGTCGAGAAGACATCGGCGACGTCGCAGCTCCAGGTGTTCTCCTGGTGGACGGGCGGCGGTGAGGCGCACGGCCTCGAGAAGCTGATCGCGATCTGGAACAAGCAGCATCCCGGGTGCACGTTCAAGAACGAAACGGTTGCAGGCGGCGCAGGGTCGAACGCGAAGGCAGTGCTCGCGCAGCGGCTCGCGGCGAAGAAGCCGCCGGACTCGTTCCAGGGTCACGCCGGCGCTGAGCTCCTGGACTACATCAAGGCCGGTCAGGTGGAGCCGATCGACTTCATCTACAAGAAGTACGGCTTCGCCAAGATCATGCCGAAGGGGCTGATCAGCCAGATCACCTACAAGGGCCACATCTACTCGGTCCCGGTGAACATCCACCGCGCGAACGTGCTCTGGTACAACCCGGCGGTTCTGAAGAAGGCCGGGATCACCAAGGTGCCGACGAAGTGGGCTGAGTTCATCGCCGCGTTGAACAAGGCGAAGACGGCAGGCGTGATCCCGCTGTCGCTCGGCGAGCAGTGGACGCAGAAGCATCTGCTCGAGACCGTGATGATCGCGACGATCGGGCCGGCCCGCTGGGCAGCGCTCTGGAAGACCGGCAAGGGCTGGAACACGCCCGGTGTGACGCTCGCGTTGAACCGCTACAAGACCGTGCTCGACCTACACGAACTCCGACGCTGCCTCGCTGACGTGGCAGGACGCGTCGAAGCTCGTCGCCGACGGCAAGGCCGCCTTCAACATCATGGGCGACTGGGCCGACGGGTACTACCGGATCGACCTGAAGAAGAAGCCGAAGACCGGCTACGGCTGGGCGGCGACTCCGGGCACCGGCGGCATCTACGACTGGCTGTCCGACAGCTTCACGCTGCCGAAGGGCGCACCGCACCGCGCGGCCGCCGTTCAGTGGCTCGGCTTCCTCGGCAGCAAGCAGCGCAGGACACGTTCAACCCGGTCAAGGGCTCGATCCCGGCGCGGCAGGACGCGAACCCGAAGCTGTACGACACCTACCTCAAGTGGGCGCTCACGCAGTGGAAGACCAACAAGCTCGCGGGCTCGCTCGCGCACGGCGTCGTTGCGAGCAACGCCTGGAACACCGACGTCGACACGGCGCTTGGTCTCTTCCTCCAGAACAAGGACGTGGCGAAGTTCCAGACGTCGCTGGTCAACGCGGCGAACAAGAACACGTAAGAGCGACAGGCAGGACGACGAGCTAACGCGTGATGAGGGGAGTCCGGAGATGGGGGCCCGGGCTCCTCCTCGTCTCGCCGTCGATCATCCTGATCGGCGTCTTCGTCTACGGCCTGATCGGCTGGAACATCGGGTCTCGACGAGCGACTGGCGCGACGGCGAACCGCACGAACGGGTTCGTCGGCCTCGACGTCTACAAGGAGCTCCGCACCGACGAGCGGTGGTCGCTCGACCTCCGGCACCTCTTCCTCTTCACGATCGCGTTCGTCGTCGGCACGCTCGTGTTCGGGTGGCTGCTCGCGCTCCTGCTCGACAAGGGCGTGAAGGGCGAGGGCTTCTTCCGCTCGATCTACCTCTTTCCGATGGCGGTCTCGTTCATCGCGTCGGGGATCGTCTGGCGCTGGCTGATGAACCCCGCGCCCGGCGACCGCGCGTCCGGGCTGAACGTCGTCTTCGACAAGCTCGGAGTCGGGTTCCTCTCGAACCAGTGGTGGCACATCCGGAGTGGGGGGCGCTCGCGCTCGCCTTACCCGCGATCTGGGCGCTCTCCGGGTACGTGATGGCGCTCTTCCTCGCCGGCTTCCGCGGGGTGCCCGAGGAGCTTCGCGAGGCTGCGCGGATGGACGGGGCGTCCGAGTGGCGCGTGTATCGACACGTGGTCTTCCCCTTCCTGCGGCCGGTGACGCTGGCGGCGCTGATCATCATCGGGCACATCTCGATCAAGGTCTTCGACCTGATCGTCGCGATCGGCGGCAAGCAGATCGTCACCGAGGTGCCCGCGATCTACATGTGGGTGCTGATCTACGACGCGCGCGACTACGCCAAGGGTGCGGCGATCGCGACGCTGCTGCTCGTCGGGATCTCGATCCTCATCATCCCGTACCTCGTCTTCACGGTTCGGCAGGAGCGTCGGACATGAGCACCACCACGGCGGCGCCTCCGGCCGTCGCGCCGATCCAGGGACGTTCGCGCCGACGTCGCATCGTCCGCGCCACGCCGCTGAAGTACGCCGTCCTGATCGGCTTCGCGATCATCGTGCTGACGCCCGGTCTACGTCCTGCTCGTCACGAGCTTCAAGACGCTCGACGAGATCGACCCGGCGCACGCGTGGTCGTTGCCCCAGACGTTCACGCTCGACGCGTGGCGCCAGGCGTGGACGCAGCTCTCGCCGAGCATGCAGAACAGCTTCAAGCTCGCGATCCCGGCGACGATCCTCTCCTGCGTGCTCGGCTCGCTCAACGGGTTCGTGCTCTCGAAGTGGCGCTTCCCGGGCGCCGACTTCGTCTTCACCTTCTTCCTGTTCGGGATGTTCATCCCGTACCAGGCGGTGATGATCCCGCTCTCGCTGCTGCTCGACGACATCCACTTCCCCGCGGGCATCCCACGGCTGATCTTCGCCCACGTGGTCTACGGGATCCCGATCACGGCCTTGATCTTCCGCAACTACTACTCCACGATCCCGGACGATCTGATGGAGGCTGCGCGCATGGATCGAGCCGGGATGCTGCGGACGTACTGGTCCGTGATCCTGCCGCTCTCGGCGCCGGCGTTCGTCGTCGCGGCGATCTGGCAGTTCACGTCGATCTGGAACGACTTCCTCTTCGCGGTCTTCCTGATCACCGATCCCGCGAAGTGGCCGGTGACCGTCGCGCTGAACAACACTGCGGGCTCGCTCGTGACGCCCTTCAACCTGCAGATGTCCGCGGCGCTCCTCGCATCGCTGCCGACCCTCGTCGTCTACATCCTGCTCGGCCGCTACTTCATGCGCGGGCCTGATGGCCGGAGCGCTCAAGGGATGACCGACATCGTCGTCAAGGAGCTGACGAAGCGCTACCCGAACGGGTTCGAGGCGGTGAAGCAGTTGTCGCTCGAGATCGGAGACTCGGAGCTGCTCGTGCTCGTCGGGCCCTCGGGCTGCGGCAAGACGACGGCGCTGCGGATGATCGCCGGGCTCGAGGACATCACCTCCGGCGACCTCTACATCGGCGGCCGCCGCATGAACGACGTGCTCCGAGAAGGACCGCGACATCGCGATGGTCTTCCAGAACTACGCGCTCTACCCGCACATGACGGTCGCGCAGAACATCGGCTTCAGCCTGAAGCTCCAGCGGACGCCGAGGAATGAGATCCGGGAGCGGGTGCGGGAGACCGCTCGGCTGCTCGCGATCGAGCAGCTGCTCGACCGTCGCCCGAAGCAGCTCAGCGGCGGGCAGCGCCAGCGGGTCGCCATGGGTCGCGCGGTGATCCGCCAGCCGCAGGTCTTCCTGATGGACGAGCCGCTCTCGAACCTCGACGCGCAGCTCCGCGTCCACATGCGCGGCGAGATCGAGGCGCTGCAGAAGCGGTTGGGCGTGACGACGGTGTACGTCACGCACGACCAGGTCGAGGCGATGACGATGGGCGACCGCGTGGCCGTGCTCCGCGACGGCGTGCTGCAGCAGGTGGACACGCCGACCAACATCTACGACCGGCCGGCGAACCTGTTCGTCGCCGGTTTCATCGGTTCGCCGCCGATGAACCTCGCTCAGGCGCGAATCGAGTCGCGCAACGGCTCGCTCGAGGTCGCGTTCGGCGACCAGCGGGTCGGGATCCCGCCCGAGGTCGCGAAGGACAGAAACCTCGACGCGTGGGCGGGGCGCGAGGTGACGGCGGGCATCAGACCCGAAGACCTCGTGCCCGCGGGGGACGGGGCCACCGGCCCGCGGCTGAGCGGCAAGGTCGAGCGCGTCGAAGAGCTCGGCCCCGAGGTGCTCGTGTACTTCGCCGTGAACGCCCCGGGGCCGAAGGGGGGCTCGGTCGCGGCCGTGGTCGCCGGCGAGCAGCTGGAGAGCGCCCCGCTCACCGCGGCATCCGGCACGGTGTTCTGCGCGACCTTCGAGCCGCGGAGCGCGGTGCGGATCGGAGACACGATCGAAGTGGCGGTCGACGCGAACCGACTCCACTTCTTCGACCCGGAGACCGACGCGGCGGTCTAGGCGCTGCCGCAGGGGAGACGCTCGAGCAGCGACGCGAGCGTCTCGAGCTCGTCCTCGGTGAGGTACTCCTCGAAGAGTGCGCGCACCGAGCCGACGTGTCCGCACGATGCCGCCGACAGACGCTCTCGCCCGAGGTCGGTCAGCTGTGCGTAGACGACGCGGAGGTCGGCGGAGCACGCCGCGCGCTCGACCAGGCCGGCCGCCTCGAGCCCCTCGAGCAGGCGCGTCACGCCGGACGGGGTCAGGACGAGCCGCCGGGCGAGCTCGACGCGCTTCAGGCGCCCGCCCTCAGCCTCCGAGAGCAGGAAGAGCGCTTCGTAGTCGTTGATCGTGAGGCCGTGCTCCTGGAGCTCGGCGCTCAGGAGGCGGGTGGTGGCCGCGTGCCCGCGCAGGAGCTGGGCCCACGCCCGGAGGGCGGGAGAGGCCTGTGGTGGAGCGGTTTCGGTGATTACTTGACGGCTCAAGGTTTCCTCGCTATATTGCTTGCGTACTCAATAGTAGACCACTCAACAGGAGGCCGCAAGTGAGCACCACCACCACAGAAACCGCCGATCGCCCCCGCCGGTACCTGGCAGCTGGACGCCGTGCACTCGCAGGTGGGCTTCGAGATCGCCTACCTCTCGGGCACCTTCAAGGGCCAGTTCCGCGAGTTCGACGGCAAGCTCGTCGCCGACGGCGACGAGGCAACTCTCGAAGGCACCGTTCAGGTGGCCAGCGTCGACGTCAAGGACGAGAACCTCTCCGCACATCTGCAGTCGCCGGACTTCTTCGACGCCGAGCAGCATCCGGCGCTTCGCTTCACGGCGACCGACATCTCGCTCGACGGCGAGAACGTCAACGTCCGCGGTGAGCTGACGATCAAGGGAGCCACGCAGCCGACCGAGGTGACCGGCACGGTCGCCGCGCCGCTGACGGACGCCTACGGCCGCGAGCGCGTCGGGCTGACGCTGGCGACGACGATCGACCGGACCGCCTTCGGCGTCGACTGGAACATCGCGCTGCCGAGCGGCGAGCCGAGCCTCGCCGACGACGTCACGATCAACGCCGAGCTCTACTTCGTCAAGGCGGCGTAACGAGATGCGCGTCCTCGCCATCCCCGGCAGCCTTCGCAACGACTCGTACAACGCGAAGCTGCTCTACAACGCGGCGGAGCTGTTCCCGGAGGACGTCGTCCTCGATCTCTGGGGCGGGCTGAAGGACGTGCCACCGTACGACGAGGACGACGACGGTGTGGACGCGCCCGCCGCGGTCGCGGAGCTTCGCGACGCGATCGCGCGGGCGGACGCCGTCCTGATCGCGACCCCGGAGTACAACAGCTCGATTCCGGGGCAGCTGAAGAACGCGTTCGACTGGGTGTCCCGGCCGATCGCGACGAACCCGATGCGCAACAAGCCCGTCGCCGTGATCGGCGCGAGCACGAGCGCGTTCGGCGGCGTCTGGGCGCAGGCCGAGCTCCGCAAGGTGCTCGCCGCGCTCGGAGCCCGTGTGCTCGAGGTCGAGCTCGCGGTGCCGCACGCGCACGAGCGCTTCGACGAGCGCGGGCGGCTCACCGACGGCAACTTCGTCGAACAGCTCACGGCCGTCGCGGACGCGATCGTGCTCGCCGTCGCGGAGCGCGCTGCGCGCCTCGAAGTCGCCGCGTAGGCTTCCGCCGTGTCCGAGCTGCCGCTCACCGGCGGGTGCCTCTGCGGCGCGGTGCGCTTCGAGGTGACCGAGCCGCTCGTCTCGTCCGGCTACTGCCACTGCACGCGCTGCCAGCGGCGCACCGGCACGGCCGCGTCGCCGGGCGCACGGATCGCGCCCGGCTCGTTGCGCGTGCTCGCGGGCGAGGAGCACATCAGGGCGTACGAGCCGGACGACGGCTTCGCAAAGGTGTTCTGCAGCGCCTGCGGCTCCTCGCTCTGGAGCCGGAGCCAGGAGGATCCCGACGTCGTCTCGATCCGGCTGGGCGCCTTCGACGACGATCCGGGCATCCGCCCGACGTATCGCCAGTTCGTCGCGTACGCCGCACCGTGGGAGCCGATCCCCGACGACGGGCTCGAGCGGTTCCCCGAGAGTCGCCCGCGTTAGTGCTGCGTCGGGCCTGAGCGAACCTCGGCCCGGAACTCGCGAATGCGAATCGTCTCCGCAACGAGGCCGGCGACGAGGCAGGCGACCACGGTCGCCATCAACGCGAGGCCGGGCGCATCGGGTAAGACGACGACCGCGGCGAGCGCCGCGCACGCTGCGGCGACGCGCTCCCAGGCGATGCGCTTGAGGACCCGGTAGCGCGCGAGCGCAAAGCCGAGGAGGAAGAAGCCGATGCCTGCGCCGAGCGCGAAGCGCCCCGCGCCTGTCAGCGGGTCCCCGGGGTGCGCCACCGTCTTCTTCGCCGCGACCGCGAAGAAGATGATCCCGAGCACGATCGGGTAGTGGCACAGCGTGAAGATGTCTCGAGCCATCGGCCCCCGCTGCTCGGGGGTCTGACGGCGCAGGGTGCGGGTCATGACCGCGGCGGTGAAGTCGAAGTACGCCCACCAGATCGCCGCGACGCCGACGAAGGCGACGGCCAGCGAGAGCGCGAACGCGGCGTCGCGCGTGTGGTCCGCGAGCCCCGACCCGATCGCGACGATCGACTCGCCGAGCGCGATGATGATGAACAGCGCGTAGCGCTCGGCGAAGTGGTCCGGTGAGACGCGGAAGCCCGCTCCCTCGCCGGCGCGCAGCGTTCCGAGCACGTCGAGCGCGAGACCCGCGCACCAGAACACGATCAGCAGCTTGCCCCCGAGGAGCCCGCCGACCAGTGCGAGCGCGGGGGAGATCGCGAACCACGGAGCGAGCGCGAGGATCGCCCGCTGCTGCTCCCGGTCGTCTCGGAGCCCGCCGATGTACAGCGCGAGGTTGAGCAGCCGCACGACCACGTAGGGGACGACGAACCAGAGCGTCTGGTCCCCGAACGCGTCGGGAACCGCTACCGCCATGCCGAAGCTCGCCCCCATCGCGGCGAGGTACCCGAGCCGGAGCAGGGGCCGGCCGAGGTCGATCGCGTTCGTCGCCCACGCGTAGCCCGACCACGCCCAGTAGACCATCGCCAGGACGAGGGCCGACTTCGCGTACCCGGCCGCCGTCGGCTCGGCGAGCATCAGCGACGTCACCTGCGTGATCGCGAAGACGAAGACGAGGTCGAAGAAGAGCTCGAGGTAGGAGGTCCGGCGCTCGGTCTCCTGGGCGGTCGCCGCTTCCACGGGGCGATCGTACGGGGTCGAGTACGCTGGCCCTCGTCTCTTGACCAAGAGGTGAACCGCGCATGAACAAGCCGCGCATCTTCCTCGGGTCGTCGGGCAAGCAGGCGAAACTGCTCCAGGCGATCACCCGCGGGCTCGAGGACGTCGCCGACGTCGAGCCCTGGACGACCACGTTCAACCCGGGGCGGTCCACCCTCGACCGGCTCGTCGAGCTCTCCCAGGAGGTCGACTTCGCCGCGTTCGTGTTCGCCCAGGACGACTGGACCACGACGGATGCGTCCGAGTCCGGCCAGGCGTCGCCGCGCGACAACGTGGTGTTCGAGGCCGGGCTGTTCGGCGGCGCACTCGGCATGCGGCGCACGTTCATCCTCCACGCGAACGGCTCGAAGCTGCCGAGCGATCTGCTCGGGCTGACCTCCGTTCGCTACGACCCGGCCACCAGCCCGGCGGAGGTTCGCGCGATCAACCAGAAGCTCCGCAAGGCGATCGAGACCGAGGGTCGCCGCGGCCCGGTCGAGGGGCTGTGGTGGCAGCTCTCGCTCACCATGCGGACCGAGGCCGAACCGTCGGCGGTGAGCCTCCTGCGCATCTCGCGGGACCGCGACGGTGGCCTGACCGTGAACGGCCGGGCCTGGCAGGAGGACGGCACGCTGTCGGCCCGCTACTGGAGCGAGGCTGCGAAGGAGCGCAGGGATCCGGCCGGCATCCTCTACTTCTGGAAGGGCGAGCGCCCTCGGCACCCGAACGCCCCGCAGCTCGAGGGCACCGGCGAGATCAGGGTGGAGACCGCCGACCGCGCCACCGGGTACTGGACGACACGGTCGGATCGCGACGCCGGCGCTGAACGCCCGAACCGCCGGCGTCTACCTTCGAGCGGACCCCTCGGACCTCGAGGTGCTGGACGGCGGGAGCGAGGAGGAGCGGGCGCAGCTGATCGCGCAGCGCCTCCAGGAGTGGAAGTCGGCCGCGAACGCTTTCTGAGCCTCGCTCAATGCGAGAGGAGTTAGTGATGGCATCTATTTCGGAGCGGGAGAGCAGGGAGATCGAGGCGGCAAACGCCTCCGGCAGCACTCCGGTCGTCTTCATCCACGGCCTCTGGCTGCTGCCGAGCAGCTGGGCCAACTGGGCGGACTTGTTCAAGCAGGCCGGGTATGCGCCGCTGACGCCGGACTGGCCGGACGATCCGGAAACGATTGAGGAGGCGCGAGCGAACCCGGACGTTTTCGCCAAGAAGACGCTGAAGCAGGTCGCCGACCACACGGCCGAGGTGATCGGCAAGCTCGAGAAGAAGCCGGCCGTGATGGGGCACTCGACCGGCGGATTGTTGGCTCAGATGCTCGCCGGCCGAGGGCTCTCGGCGGCCACGGTTGCCATCGACCCGGGCGTGTTTCGCGGCGTCCTGCCGCTGCCCCCCTCCGTGCTCAAGGTGGCGGGACCCTTCCTGGTGAACCCCCGGTATCGAGGCCGCGCGATCACGCTCACCTTCGACCAGTTCAAGTACGGCTGGACGAACGCCCTCGATGAGGACGAGGCGAAGCGCCTGTACGACACCTACCACGTGGCCGGGTCGGGGATCGCCCTGATCCAGATGGGCAACGCCAACCTCAACCCCCGGACCGAGTCGAAGGTCGACACGAAGAACCCCGATCGGGGCCCGCTGCTGATCCTCGACGGCGAGAAGGACCACACGGTTCCCTGGGCGATCGCCAACGCCTCCTACAAGCGGCAGAAGCGCAACCCGGGCGTCACCGAGATCAAGCAGATGCCCAACCGCGGCCACTCGCTGACCATCGACCACGGCTGGCAGGAGGTCGCGCAGACCGCGCTCGACTTCGTCAAGCGGTTCGTCCCGGCCAAGCCGAGCTAGCCGGCGTCGCGGGAGAAAGCTCCGAGCGTCACCTGTCCGAATCGGACGGTACGGTGCTGCCCCATGCGCCTGATCGTCGCCCGCTGCGAGGTCACCTACACCGGCCGGCTCTCGGCCTATCTGCCCGAGTCCACGCGCCTGCTCATGGTCAAGGACGACGGCGCGGTGCTGGTCCACGCCGACGCCGGGGGCTACAAGCCGCTCAACTGGATGACGCCGCCGACCGTCGTCGAGGAGTCCGGCGACCTGATCGTCGTGCGGAAACGGCAGGGTCGCACCGAGGACCGGTTGGAGATCCGCCTCGTCGAGATCCTGAGCGACCAGCAGCACGACATGGGGGAGGCGGCCGGGCTCGAGAAGGACGGCGTCGAACGCGACCTGCAGCTCGAGCTCGCGGCGCAACCGCACGCGATCGAGGACGAGCTCCGCCTCGTCCGGCGGGAGTGGCCCACCGACATCGGCCCGGTCGACCTGATGTGCCGCGACTGCGACGACCAGTGGGTCGCGGTCGAGATCAAGCGGATCGCGACCATGGACGCGGTCGAGCAACTGTCGCGCTACCTCGAGCGGATCCGGCTCGACCCGGCGATGGCCGGCTGCCGCGGCATCCTCGTCGCCCAGAAGGTGCGCCCGCAGGCGGCGACGCTCGCGGACGCCAGGGGCATCCTCACCCGGGAGGTCGACCTCGACCTGCTCCGGGGCCGCCGGGAGCCCGACCTGACGCTCTTCGCGTAGGGTCGATTTTCGGCCTTCTCGTTCGTCTAACGAACAAAGGAACCCTTCGGAAGGAGAGTCGAGATGGCGGACAAGCTCGTCCACTTCGAGGTCGTCGGCAAGGACGGCCCGAAGCTCATGCAGTTCTACGGCCAGCTGTTCGGCTGGACCGTGAACGCGGACAACCCGATGAACTACGGCATGGTCGACGCCGCGGAGTCGGGCATCGGCGGCGGGATCAGCGCGGCGGAGGAGGGGAGCGACGGCCACCTCACGTTCTACGTCGGCGTCGACGACCTGCAGGCGGCGCTCGACAAGGCGGAGAGCCTCGGCGGCAAGACGGTGACGCCGCCGATGGAGATCCCGAACGTGGTCACCTTCGCGATGTTCACCGACCCCGAGGGGCATCTCGTGGGGCTCGTCAAGAACTAGCGGTTGCCGTTGGGCGCTGCGAGGCGCACACTTCAGTCCATGTCGAACGCCGACTTCGAGCTCAAGCACGAGGCGGTCGACGAGCTCAAGCGTCTCGCAGCGCATCCCGTGCAGGAGGTCGAGCGTCTGGAGCAGACCGCGCTCGAAGGCTCGACGGCGGCGTCGATCCTGATCATCGTCTGCGGGATCTTCATCGCCGTCACGCGTGATCGCGGCCGCGATGTACGGCTTCGTCGAGCTCGTGACCTGGCTCGTCGAGGGCTAGGCGCGCGCGCGGAGCACGCTGACCTCGCCCTCGCGGCCGATCACCCAGCGTCGCTCTGCGCCCTCGAAGAACCGACCGGCGGTGGCGCGGCCCGGTTCTCCGAGCAGCACCTCGTTCGTCAGCTGTGGCAGGAGCTCGAGCAGCGCGTCGACGTTCCGCGGCTCGTAGAGCACGTCGGCGCAGAGCACGAGGTCGAACGGCGCGCGCGCGAGGAGCTCGGCGGGGTGCGACCAGTCGGCGAGCAGCGTCTCGACCCGCGCGCCGTTTCGCTCGGCGTTCCGGCGCGTGACGTCGAGCGCTTCGGGCGCCCAGTCGGTGGCGAGGACCTCCGCGCCTCCGAGCGCGGCGGCGATGCTCGGCAGGCCGAGGCCGCAGCCGAGCTCCAGCACGCGCTGTCCCGCGGACGTCCCGCGCGGCGACGACCGCGGCGAGCGCGACGCCGCTCGCCCAGAGCTCCGCCCAGTACGGCATGAACTCGTCCTCGTCGAAGCGGGCCTCGTCGATCATCGCGTCCGGGTCCGGCGGCCTGAGGATGCTCAGGCGAAGCGGCCCCGCCTCGATCGTGTCCTCGACGAGCTCCAAGGCCGTCAGTTCATTGACGGGTCGATCGGCATCGTCGCGAGCAGCGCGAAGTCGGAGCGGCCCTGGCGCCGGAGGACGGAGCTCCACAGCTCCTCGTCCTCGTCGCCGAAGACGTCCTCGCGCTCCGCCGGGACGACGATCCAGCCGTCGGCTTCGAGCTCGGCGTCGAGCTGGCCGGCACTCCAGCCGGCGTAGCCCGCGAAGACTCGCGCGCGGCCGGTCACCTCGGCGGCGACGTCGATCTCGGTGTCACCGCGGACGAAGCCGACGTTCTCGAAGATCGTCGCCGCCGACTCGTCCGGATCCTCGAACTCCGCGACGACGAGCACCGAGTGCTGGTCGACCGGTCCGCCGACGAACACGGGCGCATCGTCGGGGACGAGCGGCGCAAGCCCGGGCACCGCTTCGTTGACCGTCGTCTCCGCCGGCCGGTTCAGCACGAGCCCGAGCGCGCCGTCGTCGTCGTGCTCGGTGACGAGGACGACCGCGCGCCGGAAGTGCGGGTCGAACAAGGCGGCCCCGGCGACGAGCAGCTTTCCCTTCAGCGACCCCATGTCAGTACAACGCCCTGGCGAGGCGACGCCGATACTCCACCACGAGGGGATTCTCCTGCCCGAGCTCGGCGAAGAGCGCGACCAGCGCACGGCGGAGCAGCTCCTTGCGGTCGGCGTCGTCCGTCGCTTCGGCCTCCTCGAGCAGCCGCGTCAACGCGCGCTCGTGGTCGCCCTGTTGCAGCGCCTCCGCGACGTCCGTCGAGACCGAGCTGCTCCAGCAGGTCGGCCACCTCGCTCGGCGCGGTCAGCTCGTCGAAGAACTGCTCGACCGCCGCGGGCGGCTTGGCGCCCACGAACTCGGACACGACATGGCCGTTCCTGAACGCCTTGACGGCGGGGATGCCGCGGACCCCGTAGCGCTGCGCGAGGTCGGGGTTCGCGTCGATGTCGATCTTCACGAGCTCGACGTCGTGCTCTTCTGCTGCACGCTCGAGCACGGGCGTCAGCTGGTGGCACGGCCCGCACCAGTCGGCCCAGAAGTCGACGACGATCGGGCGTTCCTGCGAACGCCCGATCACATCGTTTTCGAAGGTGGCGGTGTCGACGTCCACGAACGAAGAGTGCCACGAGGCCTACCGGAGGGCGTTTGGGAGCTCCGAGAGCGCCCCGAGCACGTGCTCGGCGTCGGTGAGCTCGGTCCGGTCCGTACTCGCCGGTCGCGACCGCGATCGCGCGGATCCCGGCTTCGTGGGCGCCCTCGACGTCCCTCGGCGTGTCGCCGACGAGGACGAGCTCCGAAAGCGGCGGGTCGCCGGCGCGCCGCCGGGCGAGGTGGACCAGGTCCGCCCGCTGCTCGGCCTCGCAGCCGAAGGCGCCGGTGCCCGCCGGGAAGAAGCGGTCGAGGCCGAGGCGCCTCATCCGCGCGCGGGCGACGGGCTCGGGGTTCCCGGTCAGCAGCGCGAGGTCGTGGTCTTGCGCCAGCTCGTCGAGCGTCTCGACGACCTGGGGCGCGGCCCGCCAGTGGGGTGTCGGCGTGCGCTCGAGCAGCGGCACGTAGCAGCTCCGAGAACACTGCGCACCAGCGAGCGAGGCCGGCGTCGATCGCGGCGCGCTCGAGCCCTTCGCCGAGGAGGAGGTGCCGGAGGCCCTGCATCGCGGTCTCGCCGGGCCGGTGCTCGGCGCGCGCGAAGCTCTGCTCGGTCAGCTCGTGGCCCCAGACCTCGCGGACGCTCTCCACGAGCGCGTCGAGATAGAGCCCGTCGGGCGTGAGGAACAGCGTGCCGTCGACGTCGAAGAGGAGGAGCGTTAGACGGCGACCGTAGCGTCCAGGGCGGATCGCAGCGACGCGACGTAGCCGCGCAAGCGCCTCGGGACCGCCGTCGGCGGCCAGCAGCGCGGCCGAGCCGACGACGACGCCGTCTGCGAGCTCCGCGGCGGCGCGCGCCTGTGCCGGCGTCGAGATCCCGAAGCCCGCGTGCAGCGGGACGTCGGTGAGCGCCCGCGCGCGCTCGACGAGGCCGGCGAGCGCCGGTGAGAGGTCGTCGCGGGCGCCGGTCGTGCCGGCCACCGTCACGAGGTAGAGCCAGCCGTCCGTGCGTTCCGCAGCGATGCGGATGCGCTCGTCGGTCGACGTCGGCGCAACGAGCTGCACGCGCCGAAGCTCGTCGTGGGCATCGGCCGGCAGGTCGGCGACGATCAGCGAGTCCGCGCCGGCCGCTCGAGCGTCGGCCTCGAAGCGCTCCCAGCCGTAGGCCTCGAGCAGCGAGGCGTAGGTCATCGGCACGAGCGGCACGTCGACGAGCGCACGCGTGCGCGCGAGGCAGTCGAGGCACTCCCTCGTGCGCATGCCCTCGGCCAGCGCTCGCTCCGCCGCGGCGCGCACCACGGGCCCGTCGGCGAGCGGGTCGGAGAACGGGAAGCCGAGCTCGATGAGGTCGGCGCCGCCCTCGACCGCGGCTGCGGCGAGCTCCGGCGTGTCCCGACCGCACATCAGGTAGATCGCGAGGCGCTTCATACGAGTTGCGCGAGGTCCTTGTCGCCGCGGCCCGAGAGGCAGACGACGACGAGCTCCTCGTCGAGCTCGAGCGCGCGAGCAAGCGCGTGCGCGGGCTCGAGCGCGGGGAGGATGCCCTCGGTGCGCGCGAGCCGGTGCGCTGCGGCGAGCGCTTCGTCGTCCGTCGCGCCGACGTACTCCGCGCGGCCGGTGTCGCGCAGGTGCGCGTGCTCGGGCCCGACGCCCGGGTAGTCGAGGCCCGCGGAGATCGAGTGCGCGTCGAGAACCTGGCCGTCGTCGTCTGCGAGCACCGACGAGCGCGCTCCGTGCAGCACCGCCGGGCGACCCGTGCCGAGCGACGCCGCGCCCGCGGCCTCGACGCCGACCAGCCTCACCTCGTCGTCGACGAAGCCCGAGAAGATCCCGATCGCGTTCGACCCGCCGCCGACGCACGCCACGACCGCATCGGGGAGTCGACCCTCCGCCGCGAGCACCTGCTCGCGTGACTCGCGGCCGATCACCGACTGCAGCTCCGCGACGAGCTCCGGGTACGGGTGGGGCCCGACGCACGAGCCGATCAAGTAGTGCGTCGTCTCGACGTTCGTGATCCAGTCGCGGATCGCCTCGCTCGTCGCCTCCTTCAGGGTCTTCGTCCCGAACTCCACCGGGCGCACCTCCGCGCCGAGGAGGTGCATGCGGTCGACGTTCGGCCGCTGCCGGCGCATGTCCTCGGCGCCCATGTAGACGACGCAGTCGAAGCCGAAGCGCGCGCAGACGGTCGCGGTTGCGACGCCGTGCTGGCCGGCGCCGGTCTCCGCGACGATGCGCTGCTTGCCGAGCCGCCGCGCGAGCACCGCCTGGCCGAGCGCGTTGTTCAGCTTGTGCGCCCCGGTGTGGAGCAGGTCCTCGCGCTTGAGGTAGAGGCGCTTGCCGGGGGCGAACCGGTCGGCGAGCGTGAGCGGCGTCGGGCGGCCCGCGTACGTCGTGAGCAAGTGGTGCAGCTCCGCGTGAAAGGCGTCGTCGGCGAGCGCGGCGCGCCAGCCCGCCTCGAGCTCGTCGAGCGCCGGGATGAGCGTCTCGGGCACGAAGCGCCCGCCGTACTCGCCGTAGTTCAGCATCGCGCCGCCTCGACGAACGCGCGCACCTTCGCCTCGTCCTTGATTCCCGGGCTCGCTCTCGAGCGACGAGCTGGCATCGACGGCCCACGGACGAACCGCGTCGATCGCGGCGCGGACGTTCTCCGGCGAGAGGCCGCCCGCGAGCATCACGCGACCGTCGAGCGACGCGGCACGCGCGAGGTGGTCGGGGTCCTCCGTCTGCCAGGGAAGGTCGACGACGCGCGCGACCTCGAGCCCCTCGCGCAGCAGGACCGCGTCCTTGCCGCGGTGCCCGTTCTCGCGCGCGTACAGCTGGACGAGGTCGGCGGGCGTCTCGTCGACGTCTTCGACGAAGACCGCGACGGAGAGCACCGTGTCCGGCACGTCGAGCACACGCGGGGCACGCCGCGGCGTCTCGCGGGCCAGGATGAAGCCGACGAGGTCCGCGCCGGCGTCGACCGCGACTGCGACGTCCTCTTCGCGCGTCAGCCCGCAGACCTTCACGAGCGGGCGGGAGATCAGCTCGGCGAGCTTCGCGCCGGGGTCGGGCGCCCGCATGAGCGCCGTGCCGACGAGGATCGCGTTCGCGCCCGCGAGCTCGGCCGCTGCTCCTTGCGCGCGCGTGTGGACACCGCTCTCCGCGACGACGACCCGGTCGCGCGGGACCCGCGCGACGAGCTCGAGCTGCGTGCGCCGGTCGATCGCGAAGCTGCCGAGGTCGCGCGCGTTCACGCCGACGATCTCGGCCTCGAGCGCGATCGCGCGCTCGAGCTCCTCGGCGTCGTGGGCTTCGACGAGCGCGTCCAGCCCGAGCCGTCGCGCCTCGGCGAGCAGCGCCCGTGCGCGCGTGTCGTCCACGTCGCGGAGCAGGATCAGCGCGGCGTCGGCGCCCGCTGCCTTCAGCTCGGCGAGGTCGGCCTCCTCCGTGAAGAAGCCCTTGCCGAGGAGCGGAAGCTCCGTCGCTGCGCGCGCGGCGCGGAGGTCGTCGAGCGAGCCGCCGAAGCGGTCGTCGACGAGCACCGAGAGGGCGGCTGCTCCGTTGTCGGCGAACTGCGCCGCGAGCAGCGCCGGGTCGGCGTCGCCGCGCAGCTCGCCCGCAGACGGCGAGCGTCGCTTGATCTCGGCGATCGCTCCGAGCCCGGGTGCGGCGAGAGCGTCGCGGAACCTCACGCCGCCACCACCTCGCGCGAGAAGGCGACGAGCTGCTCGAGCCTCGTTGCGGCGGCGCCGGACTCGAGCGCCTCGCGCGCGTAGCCGAGCCCTTCGCGCAGGTCGGCCGCGTGGCCGCCCGCCGCGATCGCGCCCGCGGCGTTCAGGAGGATCGCGCTCTTCGCGCCGGCGTTCTCGGCGCCCTCGAAGATCGCGCGGATCCGGGCCGCGTTCTCCGCGGGCCCGCCGCCGACGAGCTCCGCCGGGTCGCAGCGGGGAACGCCGAGCTCGAGCGGGTCGATCATCCGCTCGCGCACGTCGCCGTCCACGACCTCGCCGACGAGGTTCGGCCCGGCCGGCGAGAGCTCGTCGATCCCGGCCGCGCCGTGCACGACGAACGCACGACGTGCGCCGAGACGCGCGAGCACCTCGGCGATCGTGCGCACCAGCTCCGGCGCGTAGACGCCGACGACCTGCGCGCGCGCGCCCGCGGGGTTCGTCAGCGGGCCGAGCACGTTGAAGACCGTGCGCGTCGCGAGCTCGCGACGGACGGGCGCGGCGTGCCGCATCGCGGGATGGTGCGTCGGCGCGAACATGAACCCGAAGCCGAGCTCGTCGACCGAGCGCGCGATCCGCTCCGGCGCGAGCTCGAGCTCGAACCCGAGCGCCTCGAGCACGTCGGCGGACCCCGACGACGACGAGACCGCACGGTTGCCGTGCTTCGCGACCGCGGCTCCCGCCGCCGCGGCGACGAGCGCGGCCGCGGTCGAGATGTTGAGCGTGTGCGCACCGTCGCCGCCGGTGCCGGCCGTGTCGACGAGGTCGGCGCGCTCGGGGCGGACCGGCACGACGTGCGCGCGCATCGCTTCCGCGAACCCCGCGATCTCGTCGGCCGTCTCGCCCTTGAGCCGGAGCGCGATCAGGAACCCGCCGATCTGCGCGGGGGTCGCCTCGCCGCGCATCACGCTGTCCATGACCTCGCGCGACTCCTCGCGGGTGAGGTCGCGCCGCTCGAGCAGCTCCTGCAGCGCGTGCTGGATCACTCGCGCCTCCAGGAAGTTCTTCGCGAGCTCCGGCCCGAGCGGCGTCAGCACCGACTCCGGGTGGAACTGCACGCCGTCGACGGGCAGCTCCCGGTGCCGCACGCCCATCACCTCGCCGTCCGCGGTGGTCGCCGAGACCTCGAGCTCGTCGGGCACGGTCGTCGCGGCGAGCGAGTGGTAGCGGCCCGCCTCGAAGCCGTCCGGAAGCCCCGCGAAGAGGCCGCGGCCGTCGTGGGTGACGCGCGCGGCCTTGCCGTGCACCAGCTCGCGCGCGAAGCCGACCTCGCCGCCGAACGCCTCGACGATCGCCTGGTGCCCGAGGCACACGCCGAGCGTGCGCGTGTTCGGTGCGAGGCGGCGGACGACGTCGATCGTCGCGCCGGCATCCGCCGGGCGCCCGGGACCGGGGGAGACGACGAGGTGCGACGGCGCGAGCCGCTCCGCCTCGTCGGCGTCGAGCTCGTCGTTTCGCAGGACGACGACCTCGCAGCCGAGCTCGCCGAAGAGGTGCGCGAGGTTGTACGTGAACGAGTCGTAGTTGTCGATGAGCAGGATCACGAGCGAGCCTCCGCGAGCCGGATCGCCGTCTCGAGCGCCGCGAGCTTGTTCAGGCACTCCTGCTGCTCGGCCTGCGGGTCCGAGTCGGCGACGATCCCGGCGCCGGCCTGCAGGTACGCGACGCCCTTGTGCAGCACGAGCGTGCGGATCGCGATGCACGTGTCGAACGCCTCGCCGGGGATCGCGTAGCCGACCGCGCCCGCGTACGGGCCGCGGCGGTAGCCCTCGAGCTCGGAGATGATCTGCATCGCGCGCACCTTCGGCGCGCCGGAGACCGTGCCGGCGGGAAAGCACGCGCGCAGGAGGTCGAAGTGCGACACGCCTTCGCGCAGCTCGCCGGCGACCTCCGAGACGAGGTGCGTCACGTGCGAGAACTGCTCGGCCTCCATCATCCGCTCGACGCGAACGGTGCCGGGAACGCAGACGCGCGACAGGTCGTTGCGGCCGAGGTCGACGAGCATCACGTGCTCCGCGCGGTCCTTCTCCGATCCGAGCAGCCGCTCCGCGTCGCCGTCCCCGCGCAGCGTCGTCCCCGCGATCGGGTTGACGCTCGCGCGTCGGCCCTCGGCCTTGACGAGTGTCTCGGGCGAGGAGCCGACCAGCGCGAGGTCGTCGCCGAGCTCCAGGAGGAAGAGGTACGGCGACGGGTTGACACGGCGAAGCGAGCGGTAGAGCTGGATCGCGCCGGCGGACGTCGGCCGCTCGGCGCGCTGCGAGAGCACGATCTGGAACGCGTCGCCCGCGCGGATGTGCTCCTTCGCGACGCCGACGATGCGCTCGTACTCGTGCCGGGAGGGAGTGCGGCGAAGCGGCCCGGAGACGGCGCCGTTGCCGTTCGGGATCTCTCCGAGCGGCCCGTCGAGGAGCGACTCGACCTGGGCGGGATCTCCGCAGAGCACCTCGGCCAGCCCGGAGACGTGGTCGAAGCGGACGAGGATGTCCGCGACGACGAAGCGGGTCTCGGGGAGGCTCGGCCCGGGCTCCGGGAGCGGGACCGTGGGCTCGAGCTTCGCGACGTGGTCGTAGGAGACGTAGCCGACGACCGGCTGCCCCGACGCTTCCGCCTCGTCGAGGTCGACGATCCGCGAGCCCGAGCCGACGAGCGAGTAGCGGCCGAGGCGTCCGTGCTCGACCGACTCGAGCAGGAACGACGCGCGACCGCTCCCGCGCAGGCGCAGGTACGCCCCGAGCGGGGTGAGGAGGTCGGTTGCGATGACGGTTTGTGCGATCACGGGAACGAAAAACGCCCCTTTCCGGGGCGACGACAGCGAGACGGGGATGTGGCTAGCGCGTCGCTAGCGCAGGCTCCCGCCCCGCTTCGAGCGCCATGCCCACCAGCTCTGCGGGGAAGGAGTCATCGATCGCAGGGTAGGGACCGTGCCTGGATCCGTCAAGGGTAGGCTCGCGGCGTGGCGCTGCCGTCCGTCCTTCGCTCGCTGCTGACCGCTCCGGGGCCGTCCGGCTACGAGACCGCGCCGACGGCCGTGTGGCGCGAGGCCGCGTCGGCGTTCGCGGAGGTGACGGGAGACTCGCTCGGCTCCTCGATCGCGCGCGTGCCGGGGACGGGGAAGGGGCCGCTGCTCGCGATCGTCGGGCACATCGACGAGATCGGGCTGATCGTCACGCACATCGACGATCACGGCTACGTCTTCTTCCGGCCCGTCGGCGGTTGGAGCGCCGAGGTGCTCCGCGCGCAGCGCGTGATCGTGCTGGCGAAGGACGGAGAGCTTCCGGGTGTGGTCGAGCGGGCGAAGCAGAAGGTTCGCAAGGGCGCCGACCCGCAGCTGACGATGCTCGACGACCTGCACATCGACATCGGCGCGAAGGACGGCGACGAGGCGCGAAAGCTCGTGCGGCCGGGCGACGTCGTCGTGATCGCGGGCGAGCCCGTCGAGCTGCCGAACGGCCGCGTCGCCTCGCGCTCGCTCGACAACCGGCTCGGCGCGTTCGTCGCGCTCGAGACGGCGCGGCTCGTCGCCGAGGCCGGCGGCGCGCCGGGCGAGGTCGCGGCGGTCGCGGCGGTGCAGGAGGAGGTCGGCGACTTCGGCGGAGCGCGCGTCGCGACGTTCGCGCTCGAGCCGGCGATCGCGATCGCGGTGGACGTGACGCATTCGACCGACGTGCCGGGCGGCGACCCGAAGGTCGAGGGCGAGCACGGCCTCGGCAGCGGGCCGGCGATCTCCCGCGGCTCGACGATCAACCCGAAGCTCTTCGACCTGCTCGCGGAGACCGCCGACGCCGAGGGGATCGAGTACACGATCGAGGTCTCCGCGGGGACGACGAACACGGACATGGACGCGATGTACCTCTCGCGCGCGGGCGTCGCGACGGGGCTCGTCTCGATCCCGCTCCGCTACATGCACACGCCGACCGAGATCGTCGACCTCGCGGACGTCGAGCAGTGCGCCCGGCTGCTCGCGGCCTTCGCCACCGGCTCGAGCCGGGCGCGAGCTTCGGCGTTAGGACATCCAGCTTCAGCCGCTGACGCCGGCGCTCGAGTCGGCCCCGATCTCCGCGGCCGTGAGCGGTCGACTGTAGACCCGACGTCGTCGATTCGACCTTGGTACCACTCGCCCCACACAGCTTGCTGATGCGGGCGGTGTGGCTGTGGATGCTCGACGATCGCGGCTGCTGCGAGCGTGCCGTTGCGATAGAAGCGAGCGTGCGCCGTCGAACGTCACCGCGATGTGACTCCACGTGTTGAGTGGCAAAGCGGCCGTTCCACGCGTGTCGATGTCTCTGTTGACGTAGACATGACTGCTCGGCCGGCTTGCGTTCGAGCTGGCGTAGAGGGCGTAGACGAGCTGACTGACCTGCTCTTGATGAGCACCGTGCGCAGAGGGAACTCAGCGACGTCGGGTAGACCAAGCCATCAACGTCATCTGGTTCGACAGGTCGAGCGACGGGGCGTCAGGGATTGTGACCAGTCGTTGACGCCGTCGAACGAGAGTGCGCGCGTTCTTGCCCGTCGTGATGCGAGCGGCCTCGAAGAGCGTCCGTTGTTCCCGCGGCCTGAAACGTCGTTCACCGTCGTGCCAGAGGCCTCCTCGAAGCCGTAGGCGGCGACGAGGCCGGTCGACGGTGGCGGTGCCGCGGCGAGGTTGAGGGTGATGGGGATTGTTTGGGGCTGCCGGTGGCGCGGGGGCGCGTGGTGACGGTGCCGGTGTAGGTGCCGGCGCTGAGGCCGGTGGTGGTGACGCTGACGCTGAGTGTTGGGGTGCGCTGCCGGTGGCTGGGCTGACCGCGAGCCAGGGTGGTCGTCGCTGGTGCTGAAGTTGAGGGTGCTGCCGCCGTGTTGGTGATGCTGAGCGTTTGGGTGGCGGGGTTGGCGGCGCCGGCGGTGCCGTTGAAGGTCAGGCTGGTCGGGCGACGGTGAGGACAGGTGGTGTGGGGCGGCGAGGTTGAGGGTGATGGGGATTGTTTGGGGCTGCTGGTGGCGCCGGGGGCGTCGATGGTGACGGTGCCGGTGTAGGTGCCGGCGCTGAGGCCGGTGGTGGTGACGCTGACGCTGATGATTGGGGTGCGCTGTCGGTGGCTGGGCTGACGCGAGCCAGGTTGGTCGTCGCTGGTGCTGAAGTGAGGGTGCCGCCGCCGGTGTTGGTGATGCTGAGCGTTGGGTGGCGGGTTGGCGGCGCCGGCGGTGCCGTTGAAGGTCAGGCTGGTCGGTGCGACGGTGAGGACAGGTGGTGTGGGGCGGCGAGGTTGAGGGTGATGGGAGTTGTTTGGGGCTGCCGGTGGCGCGGGGGCGTCGATGGTGACGGTGCGGTGTAGGTGCCGGCGCTGAGGCCGGTGGTGGTGACGCTGACGCTGAGTGATTGGGGTGCCTGCGGTGGCTGGGCTGACCGCGAGCCAGGGTTGTCGCGCTGTGCTGAAGTGAGGGCCGCCGCGGTGTGGTGATGCTGAGCGTTGGGTGGCGTGGCGGCGCCGGCGGTGCGTTGAAGTCAGGCTGGTCGGGCGGTGAGGACAGGTGGTGTGGGCGGGAGGTGAGGGGGGGTTGGGCGCCGTGGCGCGGGGGCGTCGATGGCGACTTGGTGGGTGCCGGCGCAAGCGGTGGGTGCGCTGCGCTGAGCGATGGGGTGCGCGTGGTGGCTGGGCTGCGCGAGCAGGTTTCGGGGCTGAGTGAGGGTGCGCGCGGTGTGGTGATCGAGCGGGGCGGGCGCGCGGCGGTGAGGTCAGCGGGGCGCTAGTAAGGTGCTGCGGCCTGCGTCGCCCTGCGCTCAAGGCCATCGGTGTAGCGGCCGTCGCCCTCGTGGGCAGGTCGTCAGCGTGGTCGAGCCTCGTCTCGGCCGGCCATCGACGGTCGCGGCGAGCGGCCGGGCGCCGCGGCGGCGCGCGACGCGTGCCGGCGAGCTGTGCGGCGGCCAGTGCCTTCCGCCCTGCACAGGGCTCCGCGCGCGTGAGCGAGCGGCCGCCGGCGACTCGAGAGGCGCGCGACTCCGAGGCCTCGCTGCGTCCTGGTACACGAAGAGGAGCTGACGCTGTTCGTTCGCGGTCGGCGAACGCCTCGGCGACCCTGCGTTGGAGTCGGCGTTCGGCCGGACATCCCGTCCCACCAGCGCGGCTCGACTGCCGAGAGCGTGTACGACGTGCCTGTACGTCGTCGAAGCGGCGGGAGCGTGAGGGTGCGTGCCGCCGCGGCCAGCTCCCGAGAGATACGTCGCGTCCGAGGCTGCGGCGTCGGCGCGGCGACGTGTGCGCGACCGCGATCACCTGGCGAGCGAAGCGGCGCTGTCGCGTCCCGCGACGCGAGCGAACCCGTCGGCTGTGACGCGAGCGTCAACGACACCTGCGGGCGACCGCCGGGACCGTGCGGAGGCGAGCGAGCGGGGCAGTGAGCCGAGCCAGGAGACGGAGCGCCGGTCGGGCGCAAGAGCCCCTGCGCACCCGGTCCACCAGGAGCCGTGCCGTGGCGCCTCCCGCGGCGTGCACGAGGACAGGCAGCCGAGCCCGACGCGGACGGCGCGCCGTGCCGCGCGCCGACCCGAAACGACAAGTCTGCCCGACGACCGCGTCGCGCGGCGGCGACTGCGACGCGGCGGCGGCGACCGGCGGTGACGGCGAGGTGCGACGTCCGCTGACCGCCGAGTCGTGACCCGAAGGCGAGCGAGGAGGGCCGCCGCGTAGGTGAACGGGCGCGCGCGCTCCCCGTCGACTGTCCCGTCGAGGTCCCTCGACGCGCTGACGGCCTGGCATCGGTCGAGCCGGTCCGTCGAAGGAGGGCAACGGCACAGGGCCGCTCGGCGGCGAGCGCGATGACCGCCGCGGCGGCCGTCGGCCGGGACGACGCACGCCCAGGAGTGCCCGGCGGGCGCCCATGTCGGCGAGGGTGTACGTCGCCTGCCGATGCGGGGGCGGGCCGCCAGACACGCCCAGGCATCGCCCGCTCGCGAAGACGATCGCCCGCCGACGCGGGTCCCACAGCGGACGGTCCCCGGCGGCACGGGCGGCGACGACGAGCGCCGCCGGCCCTCGTCGAGGAGCCAGCTGTTGTCGCTCGCCGTCGAACGTCGGTGCGCAGACCCGCTGACGCTCAGCGGCTGACTGCGAGACGGCGGGGGCGCGCCCCCGCCGACGCCGGCCGAGGGGGGCGCCGGGACCGGGCGCCGAGCGCGGCGCGACCGCGCGCGCGGGCCCAGCGGGAAGCCCGACGGCCCGACGACGACCCGAACGCGAGCCGGGGGGGGGCCGACCGCCCCCGGCGGCGCGCGCGCCGCGGCGCGCCGGCGCGGACGCGGCGAGCCGGGGGCGCGCGGAGGCCGCCCGGCCCCGGCGCGCCGCGGCCGCGCCGCCGGCCCCCGCGCGCCGCGGCCGCGCCCCGGCCGGCCGCCGCGCGCGAGAGCCGCGCCCGCGGCCCCCGCGGGGCCGGCGGGCGGCGCGCCGCCCGCGGCGCCGCGCCCCGCCCCGAGCGACCCCGGGGCCCGCGCGCCCGGCGGCGGGCCGCGGCGCGCGCCGCCGGGCCGGGGCGGGGGGGGGGGGGGCTAGGCTGAGGCATGGCCCGCTCGGTGATCGTCAGCGCCGTCCGCACGCCGTTCGGCAAGCTCGGCGGCGCGCTCAAGGACTACGAGGCGCCGAAGCTCGGCGCGCACGTGATCAGGGCCGCGCTCGAGAAGGCGGGCCTCGAGCCGACGCGAGATCGAGTACGTGATCATGGGCGAGGTGCTCCAGGCCGGCGTCGGCCAGGCGCCCGCGCGGCAGGCGGCGATCGGCGCCGGGCTGCCGAAGGAGCTGCCCGCGGACACGATCAACAAGGTGTGCGCCTCGTCGATCCGCGCGGTGCAGATCGCCGACGCGATGATCCGCTCGGGCGACCACCACGTGGTCGTCACCGGCGGGATGGAGTCGATGTCGAACGCGCCGTACCTGCTGAAGAAGGCGCGCTTCGGCTACAAGCTCGGCAACGGCGAGTTGATCGACCACATGGTCTTCGACGGGCTGACGTCCAGCTTCGACAACAAGCACATGGTCGAGCAGGCGTCGTTCGTCTCGCGCGAGCTCGGGATCTCCCGCGAGGACCAGGACGCGTGGGCGCTGCGCTCGCACGAGCGCGCGATCGCCGCGCAGGACGCAGGGCGCTTCGCCGACGAGATCGTCCCCGTCGACGGCTTCGAGGTCGACGAAGGGCCGCGGCGCGACACGTCGCTCGAGCGGCTGTCCGCGCTCGCGCCGGTGTTCGACCCCGAAGGCACGACGACCGCCGGGAACGCGCCCGGTGTGAACGACGGCGCCGGTTGCGTGATCGTCACGAGCGAGGAGTTCGCGCGCAAGCGCGGCCTCGAGGTGCTCGCGACGATCGTCTCGCAGGGGTACGTCGCGGACGACTTCGCGTTTCTCGCGCGCACTCCCGCGAAGGCCGGAGACATCGCGCTCGCGAAGGCGGGCAAGTCGATCGACGACGTCGAGCGCGTCGAGCTGAACGAGGCGTTCTCGTCCGTCGTCGTCAACTCGATGAAGATGCTCGGCGCCGATCCCGAGAAGGTCAACGTGAACGGCGGCGCAGTCGCGCTCGGCCACCCGATCGGCGCGTCCGGCGCGCGCATCGTCGGCACGATGGTGCACGACCTCCGCCGCAACGGCGGCGGGCCTCGGGCTCGCGGCGATCTGCTCCGGCGGCGGCCAGGGCGACGCGCTGCTGCTCGAGGTGTGACGAAGCTCCTCCTCGTTCTGGCCGTCGCCGGCGCTCGCGGTCGTCGCCGCGCCTACCGCTTCGGCGTGCTCGTGCATCGCACCGGGAACGCCGCGCGCCGACCTCGCGCGCTCCGACGGCGCGTTCGTCGGCGTCTACCAGAGCCGGTACCGGCTCTCGCCGAGCGCGTTCTTCTACAAGTTCACGATCGTCCGCCGGGTGAAGGGGAACCTTCCCGCGAGGACGATCCACGTCGTCGCCGGGACCAACAGCGCCTCGTGCGGCCTCCAGGTGCGGAAGGGCCAGCGCGTCGCGCTCCTGCTGCAGCGCTCGGAACGGCAGTGGCGCTCCAGCCTCTGCGATCAGCGCGCCGCGAACTTCTTCCGCGGCGTCCCCTCGCGGCTGCTCGCTTCCTGCGCTAGACCGAGGCCGTCTCGGCGACGGCTGCGCGGAACGCCTCGACGAGGCGCTCGATGTCGGCGTCCGACGTCTGCCAGTTGGACACCGAGACGCGGATCGCGGGCCGATCGTCCCACGTGGTGCCGCTGAGCCACGCCTCGCCGCTCTGCTGCACGGCGTGCAGCGCCTCCTGCGTCCGCTCGTCCGTCTCGAAGCGGAAGAGCACCTGGTTCAGGACGACCTCGTTCAGCACCTCTGCCCCGGGAGCTGCGCGAGCTCCTCGGCGGCGTGTCGCGCGTGCGCGCAGCAGCGCGTGACGAGCTCGGCGACGCCCGAGCGGCCGAGCGAGCGAAGGGCCGCGTAGACCGGAAAGCCGCGCGCGCGGCGCGAGAACTCCGGGTTCCAGTCGAGCTGGTCGCGGTTCGCGCCGGCGTCGTGCACGAGGTACTCGGCGTGGACGCCCATCGCGGCTCGATGCGCGGCGGGATGCGCGCAGAACGCGAGGCCCGAGTCGTACGGCACGTTCAGCCACTTGTGCGCGTCGGTCGCCCAGGAGTCCGCGTGCTCGACGCCGCGGACGAGGTGCCGGAGCGAGGGGGAGGCGGCGGCCCACAGCCCGAACGCGCCGTCGACGTGCAGCCACGCACCGGCCTCTCGCGCGCGGGCCGCGATCGCCTCGACGTCGTCGCACGCGCCGGTGTTCACCTCGCCGACCTGCGCGCAGACGATCGTCGGGCGCTCGTCGAGCCGGAGGTCGTCGACGACCATTCGCCCCTGGTCGTCGGCGCGGACGATCTCGGGTGCGCCCATGCCGAGCAGTCGAAGCGCCCGGTCGACCGTGACGTGACGCTTGGCGCCGACGACGACGCGCACCGGCGGCGCGCCGTAGAGACCGCGGTCGGCGAGCTCCCAGCCGAGCGCGTGCAGGACGTGCTCGCGCGCGGCGGCGAGCGCCGTGACGTGCGCCATCTGGCAGCCGGTCACGAACGCGTACGACACGCCCCGCGGAAGCCCGAACAGCTCGCGCAGCCATTCGCCCGCGACCTCCTCGACGATCGCGGCCGCAGGCGCGGGTGCGAACAGGCCGGCGTTCTGGTCCCACGTCGACGTCATCCAGTCGGCCGCGAGCGCAGCCGGCAGCGAGCCGCCGAGCACGAACCCGAACCACCGTCCGCTCGGGCATGCCCGCGATGCCGGGATCCGCGTCGGCCACGAGCTGCTCGAGCACCTCGCGCGCGTCGATCGGCTCGTCCTGCAACGGACGCGTCGAGCGCCGCACGCAGCGCGTCGAGGTCGATCGGCGGGAGCACCGGGCGCTTCGTCGAGCGACTCGAGGTAGTCGGCCGAGAGCTCGGCGGTCCTGGCGAGCAGATCGCGCGAATCGGTCATCTCCACCAACCCTACAAGCGTCGGCTAGCCTCGCCGAATGCGCTTCGAGCACGTTCTCGTCGTCGGTGCCGGGCAGATGGGCGGCGGCATCGCACAGGTCGTCGCAGGCTCGGGACGGCGCGTGTCGCTCTACGACGAGCAGCCCGGCGCGACCGACCGCGCGCTCGAGACGATGCGCAAGAGCCTCACGAAGCTCGCGGAGAAGGGCGGGGCTGCGCCCGACGAGGTGCTCGCGCGCGTGAGCGCCGTCGACGAGCTCGTCCCTGCCGACCTGATGGTCGAGGCGGTCGTCGAGGACGCGGACGTGAAGCACGACGTCTTCCGCCGCGCCGACGCCACGCTGCCGCCGGAGGCGGTGCTCGCGTCGAACACGTCGTCGATCCCGATCTCCTCGCTCGCGGCCGCGACGAAGCGACCCGATCGAGTGATCGGCATGCACTTCTTCAACCCGGTGCCCGTGCTGAAGCTCGTGGAGGTCGTTCGCGGGCGCGACACGTCGGACGAGACGACGCAGCTCGATCGTCGAGCTCGCGAAGGAGCTCGGGAAGGTGCCGGCCGAGGCGAACGACTTCCCCGGGTTCGTTTCCAACCGGATCCTGATGCCCTTCATCAACGAGGCGGTCTGGGCGCTCCACGACGGCGTCGCGGAGCCGGAGGCGATCGACACGATCGCGAAGCTCGGCTTCGCCCACCCGATGGGCCCGCTCGCCCTGGCCGACCTGATCGGGCTGGACACGTGCGTCGCGATCATGCGGGTGCTCCAGGAGGGGCTCGGCGACGACCGCTACGCGCCCTGCCCGCTGCTGACGGACTACGTGGAGCAGGGCCGGCTGGGCCGCAAGACCAAGCGCGGGCTTCTTCGAGTACTAAGCCTCAAGCCAACGGCGAGTCCCTGCCGATATCTGGCGCAGAAAGGGGGACGAACGGGTGCGGGTGCTTGCTCGTCGACGACGACGCGGGTCTCAGGGCGCTGCTGCGCACGACCTTCGACGTCTTCGACATCGACGTCGTCGAGGCAGCGGGAGCCGCCGAAGCGCGCGAGCTGATCCGCGCGGATCCGCCCGACGTGATCGTGCTCGACGTCGTGATGCCCGGCATGGACGGGCTCGAGTTCTGCCGCGAGCTGAAGTCGGACCGCGAGACGCGCGGCATCGCCGTCGTCCTGCTCTCGGGCTCCGAGGGCGGCTCGCGGGTCGCCGCGGACGCCGCCGGCGCCGAGGCGTTCGTGCCGAAGCCCTTCAGCCCGCTCGAGCTGCTCGCCGTGGTCGAGCGGCTCTCGGGAGGTCTCTACGGCGTCCCGTTCCGCGCGACGAAGAAGATCGGCAGCGAGGGGGAGCAGCTGCTCCTCTACGCGCGCGACCTGCGCCACCTGCTCCAGATCGA
Organism: uncultured Actinomycetes bacterium; assembly: GCA_963819225.1. GTDB lineage: Bacteria > Actinomycetota > Thermoleophilia > Gaiellales > Gaiellaceae > JACCTU01. Next base: position 34,507 of record CAWFVN010000035.1, read on the forward strand.
GCGCGCGCAGCGCTCGCTCGTGCAGGAGGCCTACCGCGCAGACCGTCGCCGCGTTCGCCAGCGCGCTGGAGTCGAAGGACACGCGCACGCGCGCGCACTCCGAGCGCGTGCAGCGCTACGCGCTCGAGCTCGCGCGCACGATGGACTCCGAGCTCGCGGACGATCCGTCGGCCGAGTACGGGTTCCTGTTGCACGACGTCGGCAAGATCGGGATCCCCGACCGGGTGCTCCAGAAGCCCGCACCGCTCACCGAGCCGGAGCGGGCGCTGATGCAGACGCACACGATCCTCGGCGAGCAGATGCTCGCGGGCGTCGCGCTGCTTGCAGGGGCCCGGCGTGCACATCGTGCGCTCGCACCACGAGCGCTGGGACGGCGACGGCTACCCGGACGGCCTCGTGCGCGAGGAGATTCCGACCGGCGCGCGGATCTTCGCGGTCGCCGACACGCTCGACGCGATGACGAGCGACCGCGTGTACCGCGCAGGCGCTGCCCTGGTCGGACGCGCACGACGAGATCGTCGCTGCAGTCGGGGCATCAGTTCGACCCCGACGTCGTCGACGCGTTCCGCGCGTGCGAGTCGTCCCTGCGCGAGGTGCGCAGGGAGTTCGACGCCGCTGCCTAGCTAGGCCGGCTCCTCTTCCTGCTCGACCGGCACCTCGAGCTGGTGCCAGAGGACGATCTTCCCGTCGCGCACGCGCACGAGCGCGAGGGCCCGCGCGCCGGGGCCGTCGCAACGTGCTTTGCCTGCGGTTCCCGAGGAGGAACGTCGCGCGCACGGTGTCGCCTCGCTCGCTGAGGCTGAGGATCCGGCCCGCGCACGGGAGCGAGGCGTTCCACGCCTGCGCCTCGTCGAAGGTCTCGAGCCGCCGCACCGAAGCGCCCTGCACGACGCGCGCGCCTTCGGCGAAGAGCCGCGCGGCGCCCTCGTTGTCGTCGGAGTTCACGGCCTCGGACCAGGCGCGGACGACGCTCTGGGGCGAGGGATCGCCGCCTCCGCAGCCCGTCAGGGCGAAGGCGACAACCGCGACGAGGCCGGCGACTCGCACCGTCACTACGATAGTCCCGCCGATGCACTTCGAGCTGACCGACGACCAGCGCGAGATCCAGGCGCTCGCCCGCGACTTCGCGCAGGCCGAGATCGAGCCGAACGCGGCGGCCTGGGACCGCGAGCACACGCTTCCCGCGCGAGCTGTACGGGAAGCTCGCCGAGCTCGGGCTGATGGGCGTCTGCATCCCCGAGGAGTACGGCGGTGCGGGCGCCGACTTCCTCTCGTACATCCTCGTGCTCGAGGAGCTCTCGCGCGCCGACGCCGGCGTCGGCGTGACGGTCGCCGTCCACACGAGCGCGTGCACGCTGCCGCTGCTCGCGTTCGGGACGGACGAGCAGCGCGCGCGCTTCGTGCCGCCGCTCGCTCGCGGCGAGGGGATCGGCGCGTTCGCGCTGACCGAGCCCGAGGCGGGCTCCGACGCCGGCGCGCTTCGCACGCGCGCAGAGTCGGACGGGACCGGCTGGCGCATCACCGGCACGAAGCAGTGGATCACGAACGGCGCGCACGCGTCGACGTTCCTGCTCTTCGCGCGGACCGATCAGGAGACGCCCGGCGCCAAGGGCGTCTCCGCGTTCGTGCTCGACGCCGAGCACGTGCGCGTGACGCGCGACGAGGAGAAGCTCGGGCTGAACTCGTCGTGCACGAACGACATCGCGATCGAGGGCGCGTCGTCGGGCGCGACCGCCTGCTGCACGAGGAGGGCAAGGGCTTCAAGGTCGCGATGGCGACGCTCGACGGCGGACGCATCGGGATCGCCGCGCAGGCGGTCGGCATCGCGCAGGCGGCGTTCGACGTCGCGCGCGAGTACGCGAAGGAGCGGCGCACCTTCGGCAAGGCGATCGCGGAGCACCAGGCGATCCAGTTCAAGCTCGCGGACATGGCGACGGAGATCGACGCGGCCCGGCTGCTCGTCTACCGCGCCGCGTGGCTGAAGCAGCAGGGGCGCCCGCACACCGAGGAGGGCGCCAAGGCCAAGCTCTTCGCCTCCGAGATGGCGCGCCGCCAGACCGGCGAGGCGATCCAGATCCTCGGCGGGTACGGGTACACGAAGGAGTTCCCGGTCGAGCGCTACTACCGCGACGCGAAGATCACCGAGATCTACGAAGGCACGAGCGAGATCCAGCGCATGGTGATCGCCCGCTCGGTGCTCGGGCTACGCCGGCACGAGCAGACGCTCGCGCAGGGCTAGCCGGGCCGCCAGGCGTACTGCACGTCGGGCTCCCGCTCCTCGTTGCCCTCGCCGTCGGTGAGCTGGACGACGCTCCAGCCCGTGGCGCTCGTAGAAGCGGCGCGCGCCGACGTTCTTCTGGAACGTCCAGAGCGAGAAGCCGGCCGGTCGGCGCTCCTTGGCCTGGTCGAGGAGCCGGCTGCCGATGCCCTGGTTCTGCCGGTCGGGCTCGACGTGGATCTGGAGCAGCTGATCCGGCGGACAGGATCGCGAAGCCGAGGACGCCGTCGTCGTTCTCGGCGACCCAGACCTCGTGCTCGCCGAACAGCCCGCCGACGTACGCGAGATCCTCCTCGGGCGTGTGCAGCCGCGGGATGTAGTCCATCAGGTCGTAGGTCGAACGCATCATCCGCGCGACCGGCGCGACGTCTTCGGGTTCACCACGTCGTAGCCGCATCGACGCCTAATCTACGCCCGTGGCCCGCAATCGCGACGAGCCCGTCCGGCTGACGAAGATCTACACGCGCGGCGGCGACCGCGGCGAGACGTCGCTCGGCGACGGGTCGCGCGCCTCGAAGCTCGACCCACGGATCGGCGCCTACGGCGCGGTCGACGAGCTGAACTCGCTGCTCGGGGTCGCGCTCGCCGGTCAGCTTCCCGACGCGATCCGCGCGGTGCTCGAGCGGGTGCAGAACGAGCTGTTCGACGTCGGCGCCGACCTCTCCGTGCCGTGGGAGGGCGAGGACGACAAGCTGCGCACGACGCAGGAGCAGGTCGACGCGCTCGAGGCCGACTGCGACTCGCTTCAACGCCGACCTTCCCGAGCTGAAGAGCTTCGTGCTGCCGGGCGGGGACGAGGGCGCCGCGCGGATCCACGTCGCGCGCGCCGTGTGCCGTCGCGCCGAGCGCGACGCGCTCGCCGCGCCGGTCAACCCGCTCGCCGTCGTCTACCTCAACCGCCTCTCCGACCTCCTCTTCATCCTCGCGCGCGCGGCGAACGCCGCCGCCGGCCGCGACGAGCCGCTCTGGAAGCCGGGCAGCTCGCGCTGACGTTCGCCGCGTCGTTCGCGGCGGGGTACCTCGGATCGGCCGTCGGGCTCGTGCTCGGGACGCTGCGCCTGCCGGCGATCCTGCTCGCCGCCGGCAACCCGGCCGCCGCCGCGGGGACGAACATCGCGATCAGCGCCGCAGCCGCGGCGACCGGCGGCTGGCGCCACGCGCGCGAGGGCCGCGTCGACTGGCGCGTCGTCGCGTGGATGACGCCTCCGTCGGTCGTAGGGGCGGTGATCGGAGCGCTCGCGGGGTCGAGCGTGCCCGAGCGCCTGCTCTTCGCGGCGATCGCCGCCGTGCTCGCCTGGAACGGGGTCGACCTGCTCGTGCGACCCGTCCGCGCTCGACCGCGAGCGGAGCCGCGCCTCTGGCCCGCGGGCATCTTCGGCTTCGCGATCGGCCTCGTCGGCGGTGCGATCGGCGTCATCCTCGGCACGCTGCGGATGCCCGCGCTCCTCGGCGCCGTCGGGCTGACCGCGCACAAGGCCGTCGGGACGAACCTCGTCGTCGGCTTCGCGCTCGGCGTCGCCGGGTTCGCCGCGCACGCGGCGAAGCTCGAGGTCGAGTGGGACCTCCTCGCCGTCGGCCTCGCAGGCGCTTTGCCCGGGCGCCTGGCTCGGCGCGCGCGCCACGGGCCGGTTCTCCGAGGAGACGCTGCGGCGGCTGATCGGCGCCGCGCTGCTGCTGATCGCGCTCGCTGTTCGCGGTGCAGGCCGCGCTCGGCTAGGACTAGTACAGCCTGCGGCTCGCGAGCCGCTTGATCAGCTTCGCGAGATCCTTCGGCGGCGTGCTGCGAGGAACGGCGATCGTCGCTCCGGCCCGGATCGCCTGCCCGAGGCGGCGCGGGTCGTTCGTCAGGCCGAGGATCCGCACCGTCGGGAAGACGAGGCGCAGGTCGCGGATCAGCTGGAGCCCGTAGCGGTCGACGTCGACGACGATCACCTCGACGTTCCGATTCGGGGCGCCGGTGAGGGTCCACGCGTCCTCGCCGACTGCGGCCGGCACGACTTCCATGCCCTTGTCGAGACCGCGCTCGATCTCCTTGCTGTTGTTCCCCGTGCTCGCGAGCACGATCTGGAGCGGCTTCTTGGGCTGCACGGGCTTCGCCGTCTTCTTGACGATCTGGACGACGATCGACTTCTTGGCCGTCTCGCGGCCGGACTCGACCGAGAACGCGAGCCGGTAGCGGCCGGGCTTCTTCACGGTCGGCGGCATCGTGAGCCGCTTGATCGTGATCCCGGCCTTGGCGAGGAAGCGCCAGCGGTACGCGCGCTTGCCCGTTCGGGCTCGATCAGGGTCGTCGTGACGGTGGCGGCACGCGTCGTCTTGAGCCGCAGCGCGATCGACTTGCTCGCGGCCGGCGCGTAGCGCTTCGTCGTGACGACGTCGAAGACGAGCCGGGCCTGCGGCGTCGTGGGCGTGCCGAGCTCGAGGTCGATCTTGGAGCCGAGCGGAGCCATCAGCGCTGCGGCGGGCGCGACGACGATCGTGCCGGTCCCGCGCACGATCCCGACAGCGAAGCCGCGGTCGGCGAGGATCGCGCGGGCCTCGTCGAGCGTCTTGCCCGCGAGCAGCGAGGTCGAGCGCAGCCCGGCGCTCGCCGGGCTGGCCTTCCCGTCGCCGTCGACAGCGACGATCGTGAAGACGCGCATGTCGGCGGGGTCGAACGGCCCGAGGTTGACCTGGGTCTCGCCGGGAGCGAGCGTCTGCGTCGCGATCCCGTCGATGTAGAGGAGGGTCGCGAACGGCTCGCCCGAGGCGTCGCGCGAGGGCTTCCAGCGGAGGGTCAGCGAGCCGTCGGCCTCGAGCTTGGCGACGAAGTCGGTGGGAGTGGGGACGAGCGGCAGGGCCGGGTCGAACGTGCCGCCGCCGGTCGACGGTGCGGGCGCGGGGACGCCGACCATGAAGGTGATGGAGAACGCGCTGGACTTGCCGGCGGCGTCGTGGATCGTGCCCTGCGAGCGTGTGCGCGCCGTCGCTCAGCGAGCCGACGTTGAACGTCGCGACGGCGCCCGAGAGCATCGGCATCACGGAGGGTGCGCCGTCGAGCGTTCCGCCGGTGACGGACGCGATGTCCTCGCTCGCGGTGATCGTGATCACGTTCGCGGTCGCGACGATCGAGCCGTTGCTCGGGCGACGTGGAGACGACGATCGGGACGAAGTTGTCGATCCGCACGCCGGCGATCACGTCCTGGCTCGTGTTGCCGACCGCGTCGTTCACGACGGCCCGCAGGTCGTAGAGCCCGTCCGGGACGGCCGTCGTGTCGAAGCTCGCGCCGTAGGGCGCCGAGCCGTCGGTGCCGATCGTCGACCACGACGCCGCGCCCGCCGGGCTGCGGCTGAAGACGACGGTGGTCGCGTCACCGGCCGTCGACGCGCTCAGCGCGACGGTGCCGGAGAGCGGCGAGCCGGGGTTGTTGAGCGAGACCGTCGGCGCGGTCGAGTCGATGTTGACCGTGATCGACGGGCTCGTGAACGTGTTGCCGGCCAGGTCGGTGACGACGATGCGCAGGTCGTGCGCGACGCTCGGCAGCGAGGTGACGTCCCACGTCGCCGAGAACGGCGAGCTCGAGTCGCTTGCGATGTCTCCGAAGCCGCCGCCGCCGGACACGCGCGCCTGCCAGGTGACGGACGCGACGCCGGAGCCGCCGTCGGAGCCGGTGGCGGCGAGCGGCACGGCCGAGCCGCCGACGGTCGCGCCGCCGCCGGGTGCGGTCAGCAGACCGCTCGGATCGGTGTTGTCGACGCGGGTCGTGGCGACGCCGCTCGTGCCGGAGTTGCCGCCTGCGTCGACGGCGGTCGCGCGGAGCTCGTAGTTGCCGTCCGCGACGGCCGTGGTGTCGAACGACGCCGACCACGGGCCACCGACGGCGGTGCCGATCGTCGTCCAGCCGCCTCCGCCGGCGGGCCGCCGCTCGAAGGTCACCTGCACGGTGTCGCCGTCGGCGCTGGCGCCGAGGCTGATCGTGCCGCTGACGTTCGCGGCAGGCGCGCTCAGCGAGACGCCGGGGGCGAAGTTGTCGACCGTGATGTTGACGCTGCCGGTCGAGGTCGAGTTGCCGGCGACGTCGCTGATCACGGCGGAGATCGTCGCGCCGCCGTCGCCGCCCGACGCCGAGTTCCAGCTCATCTGGAAGGGCGCGCTGCCGGCGGTCCCGATCGAGCTGCCGTTGACGAAGTACTCGACGCCGGCGATCGGGTTGTCGTCGGAGGCCGAGACACCGAGCGTGACGCTCCCGGAGACCGTCGAGCCGGAGAGCGGGGAAGCGACGTTGCCCGTCGGCGCCGTGTTGTCGACGATCTTCGACGGAAGGTCGGTCGTGTTCGTGTTGTCGGCCTCGTCCGTGACGATGAAGCGGAGATCCCACGAGCCGTCGTCGGCCGGCGCTCGTCGCCCAGGTTGCGCTGTACGGGTCGGTGGTGTCGACGCCGAGGGAGGTCCACGTGCTGTCGCTCGAGCGCTTGTGCTGGAACTCGACCTGCGTCACGTCCGCTCCGCCGGGGCCGCCCGTGCTCGGGCTCGCGGTCAGAGTGACCGTGCCGCGCAGGTAGTTGCCCGGGTCGTTCGCACCAGGATCGGGCGGGGTCGAGTCGATCATCACGGTCGCGGTCTTCGGCGACTCGATGTTCCCCGCGACGTCCGTGGAGAAGAACGAGATCGTGTGGATGCCGTCGCCGGAGACGTTGACGCTCGTGCCCGAGTTCCAGCCGCCGCCGTCGACCGAGTACTGCGTGTTCGCGACGCCGGAGCCGCCGTCGCTGGGGCTGAGGGCGACCGTGGTCGCACCCGACTGCCAGCCGGCGGGCGCGTTGTGCGACGTGTCCGGCGGCGTGTTGTCGACGCGCCTGCCGGCGACGACGGCCGACGTGGTCGAGTTGCCCGCGACGTCGGCGACGACGACCCGCAGGTCGTAGACGCCGTCCGGCACCGAGGTCGTCGCCCAGGTCTGCGAGATGCCCGTCCAGACGCCGCCGATCAGCGCCTCGTACATGACCACCGACACGCCGGAGGCGACGGGCGGCCCGGGCGGGTCGTCGACGACCGAGCTGAGGTTGACGGCGCCGCGGAGGTTCGCGCCGGGGTCGTTCAGCGAGGCCGTCGGCGGCGTGTTGTCGATCCGCCGCGGGCCGACCGGCGCGCCCTCGGTGACGTTGCCGGCGACGTCGGTCGCGACCGTGCGGAAGAAGTAGAGGCCGTCCGGGAAGCGAGGCCGTGTCGAACGACGTCTCGTACGGATCCGAGTTGTCCGAGCCGATCGTCGACCAGGAGGCGCCGTCGGGGCTGATCTCGAAGACGACGTCGGCGACGCCCGAGCCGGTGTCGCTCGCGGTGCCCTTGATCGCGACGACCGCGCGCAGGTTCGCGCCGGGGTCGTCGATCGCGGTCGCCGGCGGCGAGTTGTCGACGCGGCGATCCTCGACGGCGGCGGCCTGCGTCTCGTTGCCCGCGTTGTCGGTCACGACCACGCGGAGGTCGTAGAGGCCGTCGGTGACCGTGGTCGTGTCCCAGGCCGCGGGCGCCGTGACCCACGTGTCCGCGTCGGCGACCGAGTACTGGTACTCGACCGAGGCGATGCCGGACGGGCTCGCACCGGGATCGCTCTCGACGGAGGTCAGCGCGACCGTCAGGCGCAGGTTGGCGCCCGGATCGTTCATCGTCGCCGTCGGCGGCGTCGTGTCGAGCAGCCAGGCCCAGTTCGACGGCGTCGCGTCGATGTTCCCGGCAGCGTCGATCGCGCGCACGTCGAACGTGCGCGGGCCGTCGGCGAGCGGAGCGGTGGTGTGCGGCGTGGTGCAGGCCGCCCAGGCGCCGCCGTCGACGCTGCACTCGAAGGTCGAGCCGGCCTCGCTCGAGGAGAAGGTGAAGTCGGGCGTCGAGTCGCGCGACGGATCGCCCGGGCTCGTCACGAGGGTGGTGTCGGGCGTCGTCCGGTCGACGGTGACCTCGACCACGGCGCTGGCGCTCCGGCCGGCGAGGTCGCGTGCGGTCGCCTTCAGGTGGTAGACGCCGTCGGCGCCGGGGAGCGACCAGGCGGCCTCGTACGGCCCGGCGACGTCGGTGCCGAGCGAGCTCGAGGTCGTGCAGGCCACGCCGCCGGCGGTGCAGAGGAAGAACTCGACGTCGTCGACGCCGCTGCCGAGGTCGGCCGCGTCCGCGACGACCGTGAACGGGTCGGCGTCGGCCGCGTTGACGAAGCCGAGGTCGACCGGCGTCGTGAAGGCGACGGTCGGGTCGGTGTTGTCGACGATCACCGAGACGACCGAGGACGTCTCGACGTTGTCGGTGTAGTCGGTCGCGATCGCGCGGAGGTCGTGCGGGCCGTCGACGAAGGTCGCGGTCGCCCACGAGGCCTCGTACGGCGCGCTCGTGTCGGTGCCGAGCGAGACCCAGGCCACGCCGTCGAAGACCTGCAGCTCGACCTGCTTGACGCCCGAGTGCGCGTCCGCCGCGTTGGCTTCGACCGTCACCGTGCCGCTGACCGGGCCCGGGTCGACCATCGAGACGGTCGGCTTCAGGTTGTCGACCCAGCGTCCGGTGAGGGCGGGCGTGCTGCTCGAGTTGCCCGCGAAGTCGGTCGCGATCACGCGGAGGTCGTAGAGGGCGTTGGCGACGCCGGTCGTGTCCCACGCCGCCGCGATGCTGGTCCAGGTGCCTGCACCTGCGGGCGAGCGCTCGAAGCCGACGGAGGCCACGCCGCTGCCGCCGGTGTCGGTCGAGGTGGAGTTCAGATTGACCGTGCCCTTGAGGTACTGGCCGGGGTCGTCCATCGTCGCGACGGGCGGGACCGTGTCGACGACCCACGTGTGCGAGGCGGGGGAGGGATCGACGTTTCCGCCGACGTCCGTCGCCCGGACCTCGAAGGTGTGGGAGCCCTCGCCGAGCGAGGTGTAGTTCCGCGGGCTCGTGCAGGCAGCCCACGCGCCGCCGTCGATGCGGCACTCGAAGGTGGAGCCCGGCTGGTCGGCCGAGTAGGTGAAGGACGCGTCGGCGCTCGAGTTCGGGGTCGCCGGCGACGGTGTCGATCGTCGTCTCCGGCGGAACCGTGTCGACGGTGAACGTGCGGGACGAGGGCGCCTCGACGTTGCCGGCAGCGTCGACCGCGCGCACGCGGATCGAGTAGTCGCCGTCGGCCGGGAAGTTCGTCCCCGCGAACGCGAGCGACCAGGTGCCCGTTCCCGTTGCGGTGCGCCAGTTCTCGGAGCCGTCCGCGAAGGCGGTGCCGTTCCAGTAGAGCGAGTCGGCCACGCGCTGGAGCGAGACCTCGACGCGGTCGAGGCCGACGCCGTCGGAGGCGGTGCCGGACGGGTTGTTCCAGCCGGCGCCGTTGTAGGAGCCGCCGTTCGCCGGGAAGGCGATCGCCGAGCTCGGCGCCGTCAGGTCGATCGTCCAGGTCTGCGCCGCAGGCGTCGGGTCGAAGTTGCCGGCGCCGTCCTGCGCGCGCGCCTCGAAGGTGTGCGAGCCGGCTGCGAGCCCCGTGTAGCCCTTCGGCGACACGCAGGCGCTCCACGAGCCGCCGTCGAGGCGGCACTCGAAGCTGACGCCGCCGGGGCCGCCGGAGAAGGCGAAGCTCGGATCCTGGCCGTTCGTCGGGTTCGCAGGCCCGGAGTCGATCGACGTGTCGGGCGGGGTGGTGTCGATCGTGAACGTGCGGCTCGCGGGCGCCTCGACGTTGCCGGCGAGGTCGCGCGCGCGGACGCGGATCGTGTAGCTGCCGTCGGCCGGGAACGCGGCGGCGGCGAAGCCGAGGTTCCACGAGGCGCCGCCGGCGTTCTGCCAGTCCTCGGACGCGCTCGCGAAGGAGGAGCCGTTCCAGTAGAGGCTGTCGGAGCTGCGCTGGATCGACACCTCGACGCGATCGAGGCCCGAGCCTGCGTCGGAGGCCGTGCCGCAGATGCCGCTCGGCGTGCAGCCGGCGTTCCAGCCGCGATGTTGTAGGAGCCGATGTTCACCGGGAAGCTCGTGGACGAGCTCGGCGCGGCGGTGTCGATCGTCCAGGTGAAGCACGCGGGGGTCGGGTCGGTGTTGCCTGCGGCGTCGGTCGCGCGCACCTCGAAGGTGTGCGAGCCGTCGGTGAGGCCGGTGTAGCTCTTCGGGCGAGGTGCAGGGGGACCAGCCGCCGCCGTCGAGCTGGCACTCGAAGGTCGAGCCGCCCTCGCTCGGCGCTGAAGGAGAAGTCGGCGGTCCGCCGAGTTGCTCGGGTCGCTCGGCTGGGCGGTGATCGTGGTGTTCGGCGCGGTCGTGTCGATCGTCCAGGTGAAGCTCGCGGGCGTCGGGTCGGTGTTGCCGGCGGCGTCGGTGGCGCGGACCTCGAAGGTGTGGGAGCCGTCGCTGAGGCCGGTGTAGCTCTTCGGGCTGGCGCAGGAGGACCAGGCGCCGCCGTCGAGCCGGCACTCGAAGGTCGAGCCGCCCTCGCTCGAGCTGAAGGAGAAGTCGGCGTCGGCGGAGTTGCTCGGGTCGCTGGGCTGCGCGGTGATCGTCGTGTTCGGCGCGGCGGTGTCGACCGTCCAGGTGAAGCTCGCGGGCGTCGGGTCGGTGTTGCCGGCGGCGTCGGTGGCGCGGACCTCGAAGGTGTGCGAGCCCTGGCTCAGGCCGGTGTAGCTCTTCGGGCGTGGTGCAGGCAGCGACCAGCCGCCGCCGTCGAGCTGGCACTCGAAGGTCGAGCCGCCCTCGCTCGAGCTGAAGGAGAAGTCGGCGGCCGCCGAGTTGCTCGGGTCGCTCGGCTGCGCGGTGATCGTGGTGTTCGGCGCGGCGGTGTCGATCGTCCAGGTGAAGCGACGCGGGCGTCGGGTCGGTGTTGCCTGCGGCGTCGGTCGCGCGCACCTGGAAGGTGTGCGAGCCGTCGGCGAGCCCGGTGTAGGTCTTCGGCGAGGTGCAGGAGGCCCAGCCGCCGCCGTCGAGCTGGCACTCGAACGTCGAGCCGCCCTCGCGACGAGCTGAAGGAGAAGCGACGCGCCGGTCGCGTTCGTCGGGTCGCTCGGCTGCGCGGTGATCGTCGTGTTCGGCGCTGCGGTGTCGATCGTCCAGGTGAAGCTGGCCGGCGTCGGGTCGGTGTTGCCGCGGCGTCGGTCGCGCGCACCTCGAAGGTGTGCGAGCCGTCGGCTCAGGCCGGTGTAGCTCTTCGGGCGAGCGCAGGAGGACCAGCCGCCGCCGTCGAGCTGGCACTCGAAGGTCGAGCCGCCCTCGGAGGAGCTGAAGGAGAAGCTCGGCCCGTCGTCGTTCGAGGGGTCGCTCGGCTGCGCGGTGATCGTGGTGTTCGGCGCGGCCGTGTCGACCGTCCACGTGAAGCTCGCCGGCGTGGCGTCGGTGTTGCCGGCGGCGTCGGTCGCGCGCACCTCGAAGGTGTGCGAGCCGTCGCTGAGGCCGGTGTAGCTCTTCGGCGAGGCGCAGGAGGACCAGCCGCCGCCGTCGAGCTGGCACTCGAAGGTCGAGCCGCCCTCGCTCGAGCTGAAGGAGAAGTCGGCGTCCGCCGAGTTGCTCGGGTCGCTCGGCTGCGCGGTGATCGTCGTGTTCGGCGCGGCGGTGTCGATCGTCCACGTGAAGCTCGCGGGCGTCGCGTCGGTGTTCGCCGCGGCGTCGGTGGCGCGCACCTCGAAGGTGTGCGAGCCCTGGCTGAGGCCGGTGTAGCTCTTGGGCGAGGTGCAGGAGGACCAGCCGCCGCCGTCGAGCTGGCACTCGAACGTCGAGCCGCCTTCGCTCGCGCTGAAGGAGAAGGCGGCGCCGGTCGCGTTCGTCGGGTCGCTCGGCTGCGCGGTGATCGTCGTGTTCGGCGCCGCGGTGTCGTAGGTCAGCGAGTACGCGTTCGGCGTCTCCGGGTTCGCGGCCGTGTCGGTCGCGCGGACGCGAACGACGTAGTCGTCGTCGGCGGGGAAGTTACAGCCGGGAAGGCGAGCGACCAGGAGGCGGTTCCGGTCGCGGGCCGCCAGTTCTCGGTGCCGTCGGCGAAGGCGGTGCCGTTCCAGTACTGGTTGTCGGCGACGCGCTTGATCGAGACCTCGACCTTGTCGAGCGCGACGCCGTCGGACGCGGTGCCTGCGATGTCCGCCCAGGCTGCGGAGCTGTAGATCCCGCCCGAGGCGGGGAAGGTGACGACCGACGCGGGTGCCGTCGTGTCGATCGTCCAGGTGAAGCTCGCCGGCGTCGGCGTCGGTGTTGCCGGCGGCGTCGGTGGCGCGAACCTCGAAGGTGTGCGAGCCCTGGCTCAGGCCGGTGTAGCTCTTGGGCGAGGTGCAGGAGGCCCAGCCGCCGCCGTCGAGCTGGCACTCGAAGGTCGAGCCGCCCTCGCTCGAGTGAAGGAGAAGTCGGGGGCGGCCGAGTTGCTCGGGTCGCTGGGCTGCGCGGTGATCGTGGTGTTCGGTGCGGCGGTGTCGATCGTCCAGGTGAAGCTCGCGGGCGTCGGGTCGGTGTTGCCGGCGGCGTCGGTGGCGCGGACCTCGAAGGTGTGCGAGCCGCTTGGCTCGAGGCCGGTCGTAGCTCTTGGGCGAGGCTGCAGGAGCGGACCAGCCGCCGCCGTCGAGCTGGCACTCGAAGCGTGCGAGCCGCCCTCGGTACGACGAGAACGTGAAGCTCGGCCCGGTGACGTTCGACGGATCCGCGGGCGAGGAGTCGATCGTGGTGTTCGGGGCGGCGTTGTCGATCGTGAACGTGCGCGAGGCCGGCGGAGCCCTGGACGTTCGTCGCGAGATCGGTCGCGCGTGCCCGGACGGTGTAGTCGCCGTCGGCGGGGAAGTTGCCTGCGGCGAAGGCTCAGCGACCAGCTGGCCGTGCCCGTCGCCGTGCGCCAGTTCTCGGTGCCGTCGGCGAAGGCGGTGCCGTTCCAGTACTGGTTGTCGGAGACGCGCTTGATCGAGACCTCGACCTTGTCGAGCCCTGCGCCGCCGGTGTCCGAGGCGGTGCCGCTGAAGTCGTTCCAGGAGGCGTTGCGGTACGTGCCGCTCGCCGCGGGGAACGCGAGTGCCGCCGACGGGTCGGTCGTGTCGATCGTCCAGGTGAACGACGCCGGGGAGGCATCGGTGTTGCCGGCGCCGTCGGTCGCGCGCACGTCGAACGTGCGCGATCCCTGCGTGAGGCCGGTGTAGCTCTTCGGCGACGTGCAGGCGGTCCACAGCCGCCGTCGAGCCGGCACTCGAACGTCGAGCCGCCCTCGGACGAGGTGAACGAGAAGGAGGCGCCGGTCGCGTTCGTCGGATCGTTCGGCTGGGCCGTGATCGACGTGTTCGGCGGCGCGTTGTCGAGCGTGACCGTGTACGACGTCGCCGCCTCGGTGTTGCTCGCGTTGTCGACCGCGCGGACCCGGAAGACGTAGTCGCCGTCCGCCGGGAAGTTCGAGGACGGGAAGGTGAGCGACCACGAAGCGGTGCCCGTCGCGGTGCGCCAGTTCTCGGTGCCGTCGGCGAAGGCGGTGCCGTTCCAGTACTGGTTGTCGGAGACGCGCTTGATCGAGACCTCGACCCGCAGGAGCCCGGCGCCGCCGGTGTCGGACGCGGTGCCTGCGGGGGTGCTCCAGGAGCCGTTGCCGTAGACGCCGCCGGACGTCGGGAAGGTGACCGTCGACGACGGGTTGGTCGAGTCCTCGACGTAGCCGGCCGCGCTCGAGCAGGCGGACTGATTGCCCGCCGCGTCCGTTGCGCGCGCCGTGTACGAGGTCGAGGAGTTGTCGGCGACGTTCGGCGGGGTCGAACCCTGCGCCGCCGAAGGCTGCGGCGGTGCCGGAGGCGACGGAGCCGCCGGTGCAGTCGTTGGTCGCGTAGAGGTTGACGGTGGAGCCGGCCTCGGCGGTGCCGGTCACGCGCGGGTCGTTGTTGTTCGCCGGGGAGGCCGGGGTGGTCGAGAGCGCGGACGGCGCGCTCGGCGCGGCGGAGTCCTCGACGTAGGCGACGGCGGACGAGCAGCCGGACTGGTTGCCCGCGGCGTCGGTGGCGCGTCGCGGTGTACGAGGTGGTGGAGTTGTCGGCGACGTCGGCGCGGGTTGAGGCCGGCGCCGCCGAAGGCTGCGGCGGTGCCGGAGGCGACGGAGCCGCCGGTGCAGTCGTTGGTCGCGTAGACGTTGACGGTCGAGCCGGCCTCGGCGGTGCCGGTGATCGCGCGGGTCGTTGTTGTTCGCCGGGCGAGGCCGGGGTCGGTCGAGAGCGAGGACGGCGCGCTCGGGCGCAGCCGAGTCCTCGACGTAGGAGATCGGCGGACGAGCAGCCGGACTGGTTGCCGGCGGCGTCGGTGGCCCGCGCGGTGTACGAGGTCGTGGAGTTGTCGGCGACGTCTGCGCGGGTTGAGCCCTGCGCCGCCGAAGGCTGCGGCGGTGCCGGAGGCGACGGAGCCGCCGGTGCAGTCGTTGGTCGCGTAGACGTTGACGGTCGAGCCGGCTTCGGCGGTGCCGGTGACGCGCGGGTCGTTGTTGTTCGCCGGGGAGGCGGGCGTCGTGCCGAGCGCGGACGGCGCGACCGGGGCGGCCGAGTCCTCGACGTAGGAGATCGCCGAGGAGCACGGCGACTGGTTGCCGGCCGCGTCGGTCGCGCGTCGCGGTGTACGAGGTCGTGCGAGTTGTCGGCGACGTCGGGCGGGTTGAGGCCGGCGCCGCCGAAGGCTGCGGCGGTGCCGGAGGCGACGGAGCCGCCGGTGCAGTCGATGGTCGCGTAGACGTTGACGGTCGAGCCGGCCTCGGCGGTGCCGGTGATCGCGGGGGTCGTTGTTGTTCGCCGGGGAGGCGGGGGTCGTGCGAGAGCGCGGACGGTGCGCTCGGGGCGGCCGAGTCCTCGACGTAGGAGATCGGCGGAGGAGCAGGCCGGACTGGTTGCCGGCGGCGTCGGTGGCGCGTCGCGGTGTACGAGGTGGTGGAGTTGTCGGCGATGTCGGCCGGGTTGAGCCCTGCGCCGCTGAAGGCTGCGGCGGTGCCGGAGGCGACGGAGCCGCCGGTGCAGTCGTTGGTCGCGTAGACGTTGACGGTGGAGCCGGCCTCGGCGGTGCCGGTGACGCGGGGGTCGTTGTTGTTCGCCGGGGAGGCGGGGGTCGTGCCGAGCGCGGACGGTGCGCTCGGGGCGGCCGAGTCCTCGACGTAGGAGATCGACGACGAGCAGGCTGACTGGTTGCCGGCGGCGTCGGTCGCCGTGCGGTGTACGAGGTGGTGGAGTTGTCCGCGATGTCGGGCGGGTTGAGCCCGGCGCCGCCGAAGGCTGCGGCGGTGCCGGAGGCGACGGAGCCGCCGGTGCAGTCGTTGGTCGCGTAGATGTTGACGGTCGAGCCGGCCTCGGCGGTGCCGGTGATCCGCGGGTCGTTGTTGTTCGCCGGGGAGGCGGGGGTCGTGCCGAGCGCGGACGGCGCGGCTGGGGGCGGCCGAGTCCTCGACGTAGGAGATCGACGAGGAGCAGGCCGACTGGTTGCCGGCCGGCGTCGGTCGCGCGTCGCGGTGTACGAGGTGGTGGAGTTGTCCGCGATGTCGGGCGGGTTGAGCCCGGCGCCGCCGAAGGCTGCGGCGGTGCCGGAGGCGACCGAGCCGCCCGAGCAGTCCGAGGTCGCGTAGATGTTGACGGTGGAGCCGGCCTCGGCGGTGCCGGTGATCCGCGGGTCGTTGTTGTTCGCCGGGGAGGCCGGAGTCGACCCGAGTGAGGACGGCGCGCTCGGCGCGGCCGAGTCCTCGACGTAGGAGATCGACGAGGAGCAGGACGACTGGTTGCCGGCGGCGTCGGTCGCCGTCGCGGTGTACGAGGTGGTGGAGTTGTCCGCGATGTCGGCCGGGTTGAGGCCGGGGCTGCTGAAGGCTGCGGCGGTGCCGGAGGCGACCGAGCCGCCCGAGCAGTCCGAGGTCGCATAGATGTTGACGGTCGAGCCGGCCTCGGCGGTGCCGGTGATCCGCGGGTCGTTGTTGTTCGCAGGCGACGTGGGCGTGCTCGCCAGCGAGGAGGGAGCGGCGGGCGTGCCGGTGTCGATCGTGATCGCGAACGTCCCGATCGCGGTGTTGCCCACGTTGTCCGTCGACCGGACACGGAAGTTGTAGGTGCCGTCGGCGGGGAAGTTCGAGCCCGCGAAGCCGAGGCTCCAGGTGGTCGTCCCGGTCGCGGCGTTCCAGACCTCGGAGCCGCTGCCGAAGGACGCGCCGTTCCAGTAGTTGCCCGCGCCCTGGCGGATCGAGACGTCCACGGCGGCGATGCCCGACTTCGAGCTGTCGTTCGACGTGCCGCAGAGGTCGCCGGGCCCGGTCGAGCAGCCCGCGTTCCAGCCCGCCGTGTTGTACGAGCTGGTGTCCACCGGGAAGGTCACGGTCGGTGCGTTCGTCGACGAGTCGTCCGAGAACGTCAGCGTGGAGAGTGCGAGGGCGTTCGTCGCCAGGTCGAGCGCGTCGACGGCCTCGGTCGGCGAGCTGGTCGTGTTCTGCGTCCAGGTGAAGGTGTTCGAGTCGTAGGGGCCGCCGGCGGGCGTCGCCACGGTCGAGGCCGTATGCGTCCAGCCCGTCGTCGTCCCGCCGAGCGCGTTCGTGCGGCTGCCGCCCGGCCCGGAGCCGCCGACGTCGTCGGTGACCGTGTTCCGGAGCCTGAAGTTGCCGCCGCCGCTCTGGACGCCGCGGTACCAGACGGTCGTGCCGCCCAGGTAGGCGGAGCCGGCCGGGGTGACGCTGTTCAGTGCCAGAACTCCGGAGGTCGGGGCGGTGCGGTCCATCTTGAAGGTGGCCGAGACGCCCGGGGACTCGGCGTTCCCGCCGTTGTCCGTCGAGACCACGCGCACCGTGTAGTTGCCGTCCGCAGGGAAGCTCGCCCCGGCGAAGGTGTACGACCAACTGACGTCGTCGGCCGCCATCGTCGTGTTGAGCATGAACTCGGTGGCGCTGCCGAACGAGGCGCCGTTCCAGTAGTTGCCCGTGCCCTGCCGGATCGAGATGGCGACGCTGGCGATTCCCGACTGCGAGTCAGAGGCCGTTCCGCAGAAGCCGTTCGTAGCGCACCCGGCGTTCCACACAGTGTTGTTGTAGTTCGCGCTGGCGACCGGGAACGTCAGCACCGAGGTGCTCGGGAGCGGTGGAGTCCTGCAGTGACCGAGATCGACTGGCCGGCGTTCCGTTCCGCGGTACCCGTGGTCAGGATCGTCGAGCCGCCGGCGGCGAAGCCGTCGTAGACGCCCGACGCGATCGCGCCGGTCGCGTTGCTCGACGGCGACGCGGAGGGGCAGCCCGCGCCTGCGGCGCAGGTTGCCGGGAAACCGTTGTTGCGGCTGATCGCCCCGACGCCGATTCGCAGCGAGTTGGCCGTGACGGCCGGGAGCGTGATCGAGAGCGAGTTGGCCACTGCGCCCGCCGAGCGCTTCCGCAGCCGTGTTGTCGACGCCGGACCACGCGCTGATCGCCGCAGTACCCGCCGTGCTTGCGCTGATGTCGAACTGGTACGAGCTGCCGGCGCTGTCTGCGGCGGTCGCTCGCTTGCGGAAGGTGTACAGGTTGACCTTCGGGCTGCCGGTGCCCACCGTCAGCAACACCTGCGTCCACGAGCCACTCGGATCGGAGACGGTGGCCGTGCCCGACTTGATCGCGACGTGCGCGAGCAGGAAGTCGCCTTCACGGACGGCGCTCGGAATCGTCGGCGTGAGCGATGTCGAGCCCGCGCCGTTCTGGACGCCGGCGTTGTTCGAGCGGTACGCGATCGGGTCGATCACGTACGGAACCGGGAGCTCGGTGTCGTCGAGGTCGAGGGCGAGCAGCTGCGCCTTGCCCTCGATCGACGAGCCGCCACCGTGTGCCCGACGGCGTGACGTCCTTGCCGTGCGTGTCGAAGATCTTCGCCGCGCCGAGCAGCACGTCAGAGACGCGCCCGGTCTTGTCGTCGACGAAGCCGACCCGGCCGCCGTCGAGGAGACGCGCGCGCGCCGACCCGTCGAGCTTCCAGGTCCACGTGCGCCGACCCTGACGGCTCTCGACCGTCAGGTACTGCTCGAGGCTTTCCTTGTCGAAGGTGACGGTCTCCGAACCGAACGACGTGGTGCGGTGCGCGCCGCCTTCGAAGCGACGCCACGTTCCCGAACCGGAGGTGGAGAGCGTGACGGACGCGAGGTCGGTGGCGAGACCGAACCTCGCGTCCGTCACGTTCAGGGTCAGACCCGATGCCGGCCTGCGGACGAGGGACGCCGTTTGCTGCGGCGAGCCCAAAGCGTCCCCCAGAAATGCCGGAGGCGAGCCTGTGGTGTGCTGCTCCTGTCGGCTGGCGAGCTGAGCCAGAAGCAGCAAGCAGACGAGTCCCACCCCAAGGGCGGTGGCGAACACGAACCGAGGCGTGCGGAAGCGCCCGGCTGATGCCGAGCGCTTATCCGATCGCCGCAGTTCGAAGTTGCTCGCCAAGAACTCGCCTTCCTTCGCACGTGCGTGCCCGCACGTAGGAGAGGCATCGGAGAAACACGGATGTGCCTGTAGTTCCGCGAGAGAAATGACCCGAATTGCGTCAGGAATTTCACCCTTTAGGGTGACCGTCCTCGGAGCTGACGAACGCGGAGGCCGGTGTTCGACGGGCCGCATTCGACCTCGAGTCGAGGTCGAGGCTTCGCGGCGAGGCCTTCCGTGCGGGCTCGCGCTCGGACGAATACCGTCCGCGCGATGGACGATCCGTACCTCTCTCGCATCTCGGCGAGCGCGCGAGACGACGCCGACTACGCGCTCGAGATCCCGGCGATCCGCAGCCTCGTCGACACGCCGCTCGAGCTCGACCCGCGCGTCTCGTTCTTCGTCGGCGACAACGGCAGCGGCAAGTCGACGCTCGTCGAGGCGATCGCCGTCGCGAGCAAGCTGAACGCCGAGGGCGGCGGACGGGTGCAGTCGTTCCAGTTCGCGACGCGCTCGTCGCACTCGAGGCTCCACGAGGCGCTCGTCCTCGAGGGCTCGAAGCGCAAGCCGGTGAACGCGTTCTTCCTCCGCGCGGAGAGCTTCTTCAACTTCGCGACCGCGGCGGAGGAGCGCCCGATCGAGCAGCTCTACGATCGTCCGCTGCACGAGCAGTCGCACGGCGAGTCCTTCCTCTCGCTCGTGCTCGAGCGCTTCGGGCCGAACGGCCTCTACGTCCTCGACGAGCCGGAGGCCGCGCTCTCGGTTCACGGACAGCTTGCGTTGATGCGCCGGATGCACGAGCTCGTCGAGCTCGAGTCGCAGTTCGTCGTCGCGACGCACTCGCCGATCCTGCTCGGCTACCCGCACGCGGCGATCTTCGAGTTCGGCGACGGCGGCCTCACGCGAGTGGCGTACGAGGACACCGAGCCCTACCGTCTGACGAAGGGCTTCCTCGACGATCCCGAACGTCTTCCTCAGGCACCTGCTCGACGGCGCCTGACGTCGTCGCTGCGCGTTACCGCAGCGACCGGCGGCCGTAGATCCCGCCGGCGACGAGATTGCGAATCGACTCCGCCGACGCGCCACTCTCCTCCGGGTACACCCAGCGGCCGTCGTCGAGCAGCTGGACCGTGTTCTCGCGCAGCGAGATCAGGATCACCGGCACGCGCGCGAACCGCGCGTACGTCGCGGCGACGGCGCCTTCCTGCTCGTCGTCGACGACGATCGCGTCCGGCTGGAGCGACTTCAAGAGTCCGCCGAGCTCGGGCTGGCGCGCCGGGATGAACTTGCACTCCGCGAGGCCCTCGAGCGCGCCCGTGACCGCTTCGCCCAGGAGCGGCACGGCGCAGATGACGGCGACGAGCGGCGTCTCGCGCTCGCTCATGCCGACCTCCCGTCCGCGACAGCCTCGTCGCGGTACGCCGAGACGTAGAACGCGGCGGCCGCGCGGCGCGACGGCACGTCGAGCTTCTGGAGGATGTTCTGCATGTGCCGCTTGACCGTGAACTCGGAGATCTCCAGCTCTTCGGCGATCTCGCGGTTCCGCGCGCCGCGGGCCACGAACGCGAGCACTTCCTTCTCTCGATCCGACAGCACCGCCGCGCGCTCGCGCGCCTTCGAGCGCTCCTCGAGCGTGTGGATCGCGTCGATCATCAGCGCTGCCATGTCGCGCGAGAGCGGGGCTTCGCCGTTCACCGTCCCGCGCAGCGCGCGCACGAGCCCGATCGGCGAGATCTCCTTGTGCAGGAAGCCGTGCGCGCCGGCGGTGATCGACTCGAGCACCGCGTCGCGGGACGGCTCCAGCGACCAGACGATCATCGCCGCGCGGGTCCGCGAACGCACGCGGCGGACGAGGTCGATGCCGCCGGTGGGCGGCAGGGCGAGGTCGATCAGCGCGATCTCCGCGTGGCCGCCGACGAGGAGCGTGGCCGCGTCGTCGGCGTTGCTCGCCTCGATCACCTCGAGATCGCTCTCGCGCCTGAGCAGGTTGCGGACGCCGTTGCGAAAGAGCGGGAGCGGATCGGCGATCAGGACGCGCGCGCGCCTCATGCCCGAGTGATCCGTTCTCCGCGGCGGACCACGCTCGCGTGGTCCCCTGTGGTGGTGCCCGCCATGAGGTCATCGTGGGTCAGTTCCGGGGATCCGGCAAGGGTCCCGCGTGCTCCGTTCGATCTCGGCCGAAAGGTTTGAGTAGATTTTCCGCGGCCTGAGCACCAGCGAGGCTGGTTCTCCGGCCCAGTCGTCCACAGCCGTGCCGACTTTTCCCCATCCGTACAATCGCTCGGCGATGGCGACGACCGAAGACCGTCGTTCCGCCTCCGACCTCGAGGCCTGGAAAGAGCTCTACGAGGCCACGGCGGAGCGCGAGGGCGAGCTCTTCTCGACGATCTCCGGTGTCGAGAACGAGGCGCTCTACACCGCGGAGAACGTCGCGGTGGAGGACACGAGCTACCCGGGCGTCTATCCGTTCACGCGCGGCGTCTATCCGTCGATGTACCGCGGGAAGCTCTGGACGATGCGGCAGTTCGCCGGCTTCGGCACGGCGGAGGAGACGAACGAACGCTTCCGGTACCTGCTCGAGCACGGGCAGACGGGGCTCTCGACGGCCTTCGACATGCCGACGCTGATGGGCTACGACTCGGACCACGAGCGGTCGGTCGGCGAGGTCGGGCGCGAAGGGGTCGCGATCGACTCGCTGGAGGACATGGAGACGCTCTTCCGCGGGATTCCGCTCGGCGACGTCTCGACGTCGATGACGATCAACTCACCGGCGGCGGTGCTGCTCGCGTTCTACGCGGTCGTCGGCGAGGAGCAGGGCGTGCCGATGTCGGAGCTCCGCGGGACGATCCAGACGGACATCCTCAAGGAGTACATCGCGCAGAAGGAGTACATCTTCCCGCCCGAGCCGTCGATGCGGCTCGTGACGGACATGGTCGAGTTCTGCTCGACCTCGATGCCGAAGTGGCATCCGATCTCCATCTCCGGGTACCACATTCGCGAAGCCGGGTCGACGGCGGCACAGGAGCTCGCGTTCACGCTCGCCGACGGGTTCACGTACGTCGAGTGGGCGATCGAGCGCGGCCTGGACGTCGATGCGTTCGCACCGCGTCTCTCCTTCTTCTTCAACGCGCATCTCGACTTCTTCGAGGAGATCGCGAAGTACCGCGCCGCACGCCGGATCTGGGCGCGCGAGCTGCGCGACCGGTTCGGTGCGAAGTCGCCCCGCTCGTGGCTGATGCGGTTCCACACGCAGACGGCCGGTGTCTCGCTGACGGCGCAGCAGCCCGAGGTGAACATCGTGCGGACGGCGCTCGAGGCGCTGGCCGCGGTGCTGGGCGGGACGCAGTCGCTGCACACGAACTCGTTCGACGAGGCGCTCGCGCTGCCGACCGAGGATGCAGTGCGAATCGCGCTGCGCACGCAGCAGGTGATCGCGCACGAGACCGGCGTCGTGAACACGATCGATCCGCTCGGCGGCTCGTACTACGTCGAGCACCTGACCAACGAGCTCGAGCGCCAGGCGTACGAGTACTTCGCGCAGATCGACGCCCTGGGCGGAGTCGTCGAGGCGATCAAGGAGAACTTCTTCCAGCAGGAGATCGCCGACGCGTCGTTCCGCTACCAGGCGGAGGTCGAGTCGAAGCAGCGGATCATCGTCGGGGTCAACCGCTACCAGCTGGAGGACGAGCAGCCGCTCGAGATCCTGAAGATCGATGCCGCCCTCGAGCCGCAGCAGATCGAGCGCGTGAAGGCGCTGCGAGGGCGACGCGACTCCGCGGCGGTCGAGTCGACGCTCGCGGCGTTGAAGGCGGCGTCCGCGCGCGAGGACGTCAACCTGATGCCGGCAATCCTGGACGCTGCCCGCGCGTACGTGACGATGGGCGAGATGTGCGACGTCTGGCGCGACGTCTGGGGCGTCTGGCGCGAGACGCCCGTCTTCTGATCTAGACCTCGACCACCAGGCCGTCGGCGGCCTGCTCGAAGCGTGCGTCGAGCGGTCGCTCGATCGGGCGGTGCGTGAGCAGGAGCCGCTTCGCGCCCGCAGCGACCGAGACGCTCTCTGCTTCACGCGCCGAGAGGTGGCCCCGCGGCGAGCCTTCCCGGTCCTCGTCGCCGTCCGCGAGGGTTGCCTCGCAAACGAAGAGGTCGGCGTCCCGAGCCAGCTCGGCCAGACCCCCGTTCGGCCCGCTGTCCCCCGAGTACGCGAGCACCGAACCGTTCGCCGAGACCCGGAAGCCGTAGGCCTCGAGCTCGTAGTGGAGCACCTTCACAGCGGTCACTTCCATCCCCGCGGTCGTGAACGGCGTTCCCCGTTCGAACTCGTGCACGTCGAACGCCAGCTCGAACATCTGCGGGCGCCCGAGCCGCTCACCGAGCTCGGACGAGGAAGTCGCGCCCGCCGGGCGGCACCCAGAGCTCCGGCGCAGCGAGCTTGCTCGCCGGCCCGAACTGCGCGGCCCAGACCCAGGGCACGACGTCGCCCCAGTGGTCGAGATGCCAGTGCGTGATCGCGATCGCGTCGACGCGCGGCCAGTCCTCCCACTGGCGCAGCCGCGCGAGCACGCCGGGTCCACAATCGAGCAGCAGGCGTCGTCCCGCGTCCTCGACGAGATAGCCGGACTGTGCACCGCCTGGGTTCGGCCAGGCCGGAGAGCACCCCACGATCCTGAGCTGCACCTCCATATACTTGCGCAGCCGTGGCCAGCAAGATCCGTGTGGTGATCGCGAAGCCCGGCCTCGACGGTCACGACCGCGGCGCGAAGATCATCGCCCGCGCCCTCCGGGACGCCGGCATGGAGGTCATCTACACCGGTCTCCACCAGACGCCGGAGCAGATCGTCGAGACCGCGATCCAGGAGGACGCGGACGCGGTCGGCATCTCGATCCTCTCCGGCGCCCACATGACGCTCGTGCCCGAAGATCCTCGACGGCCTGCGGGCGCAGGGGGCCGAGGACGTGCTGGTCGTGCTCGGAGGGACGATCCCGACGGACGACGCCGAGGAGCTGAAGAGCAACGGCGTGGCCGCCGTCTTCACGCCCGGCGCGCCGACGAGCGAGATCGTCGACTTCCTGCGCTCCCGCGTTCCGGCCTGAGATGAGCATCGTCGTCGAGCACGACGGCGCCGTCGCGGTCGTGACCGTCGACCGGCCCGACGCGCTGAACGCGCTCGACGTCGCGACGCTGACGGAGCTGCGCGACCGCCTCGCAGGAGCTCGCGGCGGACGCCGACACGCGCGTGGTCGTGCTGACCGGATCCGGCGAGCGCGCGTTCATCGCCGGCGCCGACATCAAGTACATGAGCGCGCTCGACGTCACGCAGGCGAAAGCCTGGGGCGCGCTCGGGCACGAGACGGCGCGGCTCCTCGAGACGATGCCGCAGCCGACGATCGCGGCGATCAACGGCTTCGCGCTCGGCGGGGGCTGCGAGCTCGCGCTCGCCTGCGACCTGCGCTACGCCTCGACGAAGGCGAAGCTCGGGCAGCCGGAGATCAACCTCGGGATCATCCCGGGCTGGGGCGGAACGCAGCGGCTGGCGCGCGCGACGACGATCGGCTTCGCCAAGGAGCTGATCCTCACGGGCCGGATGGTCGACGCGGCCGAGGCGAAAGAGCGCGGCCTGGTGAACGCCGTCTACGAGCCGCAGGAGCTGATGGCGAAGTCGCTCGAGACCGCAGCGACGCTCGCGAAGCTCAGCCCGATCGCGCTCGCCGCGGCCAAGGCTGCGACGAACCGCGCGCTCCAGGGCGACCACGCGGACAACCTCACGTCCGAGGCGGACCACTTCGGCGAGCTCTTCGCGAGCGAGGATGCGAAAGAGGGTCTGTCGGCGTTCGTCGAGAAGCGCGACGCGCGCTTCACCGGCCGCTAGCTAGCCGACGACGAGGCGCTCGGTCGTCAGGATCAACGGCGTGCCGAGCGCGGCTTCCATCGTCGCGGGCGCGATCGCGGTCCACGCAACGGCGGGCTGACCCTTCTTGAGCGCGGCGAGCTTGGCCGACGCGATCAGCGCGCCGAGCGGGTTCGAGATCACGACGCTCGGCGGCACCGACAGCTCGAACCGATCGCTTGACGTCCGACACGCGCATTCCGCCGGGCCAGGACTGCAGGCTGTCGACCATCAGCGTCAGCGACCGTGCGACGCCGTCGGCCGCGACGACCTTGCCGCGCAGCGCGGCAGTGAAGTTCGCCTCCGGCTGCACCGGCACGAGCAGCTTCTTCGCGCGGTTGAGGTACCGAAACGGGCTGACCGCGGCACCGTCGCCGGGATGCACCTCGAAGTGCAGGTGATAGCCGGCCTGGTCGGCGTCACCCGAGTTGCCGTTGTACGCCGATCGGCTGACCCGCCACGACGCGCGCGCCGTCCTTCAAGCCTTTCCAGTACGACCCGCCCGCGACGCACTTGCCCTTGTTGTCGTTCTTCGCCGTGAGGTCGTTGTTCAGATGGATGTAGATGTACGTCGTGCCGCTCGCGCCGTAGAGGTAGAGCATGCAGCCCGCGCGCGCAGACGTCGTGTGGAATTTCACCTTGCCCGCTTCGGCGGCGACCGCAGGCGAGCGCCACGTCGTCATGAGGTCGTTCCCCTGGTGTCCCCCTTGACCGCGCGCCGCGCCGAAGTCGTCGAAGTACGTCGCCTTGCCGACGACGGGGAAGATCAGTTGCGGCACCTTCGCCGTCGCCGCTCCGGGCGCCGATGCGGTGGCGAGCCCTGCGGTGAGGACGAGAACGACGGGAATGAGGAGGCGGCGCATCGGGGTGCGGTTTCGCGATTCCGGGCGGGGTGCCTTCATTAGAGTGCCACGGCTCCATGAAGATTGCTGTCTGCGTCAAACAAGTGCCGGAAGGTACGAAGCGCATCGACCGCGCAACCATGCGGCTGGACCGCTCGGGTGAGGGAGCGCTGAACGCGTTCGACGCCCATGCGGTCGAGGAGGCGCTTCGGGTGAAGGACGCTGCCGGCGGCGGCGAGATCGTCCTCGTCTCGATGGGCCCGGCGAAGGCCGCCGACGCGCTTCGCAAGGCGCTCGCGATGGGCGCCGACCGTTCCGTGCTCGTCACGGACGACGCTGCCGCGGGCGCGGACCTCGTCGGCACGAGCCGCGTGCTCGCCGCGGTGCTCGAGCGCGAGCAGGCGGACCTCGTGCTCTTCGGTCAGCAGGCCGCGGACGCCGACGGCGCAGTGTTGTGGTCGGCGGTGGCCGAACGGCTTCGCCGCCCGGTGATCTCGCAGGTCGCCGAGCTCACCGTCGCCGACGGCAAGGCGCGCGGGAAGCGGCAGACGGAGTTCGGCTACGACGTGATCGAGGCGCCGCTGCCGGCGGTGATCGCGGTCTCGGACGCGATCAACGAGCCGCGCTACCCGTCGCTCAAGGGGATCATGGGTGCGAAGTCGAAGCCGCAGGAGACGTTGACGCTCGCCGACCTCGGTGTCGAAGCCGGAGCGAAGACGGAGGTGCTCGCGCTGAGCGACCCGCCGCCGCGCGGCGACACGACGAAGATCGAGGACGACGGCAACGCCGCTGCGCAGATCGTCGACTTCCTCGCCGAGAAGCGGCTCCTGTGAGCACGCTCGTCTTCCTCGAGCACCACGACGGCGAGATCCAGAAGGGCGCGCTCGGCGTGCTCGCGAAGGCGGCGCAGCTCGGCGACGCCGCAGGCGTGGTCATCGGCTCCGGCGTGCGCTCGCTGACCGACCAGGCCGGCAAGTACGGCGCGAGCAAGGTGTTCGTCGCCGACGACGCGTCGCTCGACGCGCCGTTGCCGCAGCCGCGCGTCGACGTGCTCGCCTCGCTCGTGAACGACCAGGGCTTCGACACCGTGCTCTTCGCGGCGTCGGTGCTCGCGGCGGACGTCGCGGCCGGCCTCGCTGCGCGCCTCGACGCCGGCCTCAACTGGGATCTCGCGGACCTCACGGAGCAGGACGGACAGGCTCGTCGGGAAACGCCCGGCGCTCGGCGACTCGGTCTTCGTCGACGTCGGGTGGGGCGACGGCCCGAAGCTCGCGCTGTTCAGGTCCGGGACGTTCGACCCCGTCGAGACGGGCGGGAGCGCGCAGGTCGAGGACGCGGCGGTCTCGCTCGAGGAGCATTCGAAGGCCGCGACGATGATCGAGCAGGCGCACGCCGAGAGCGAGGGGCCGAACCTCGAGGAGGCCGACGTGATCGTCGCCGGCGGGCGCGGGCTCGGCGGCCCCGAGAACTTCACGCTCGTCGAGGAGCTCGCGAAGGCGCTCGGCGGCGCCGTCGGCGCGACGCGCGCGGTCGTCGACGCGGGCTGGTACCCGTACTCGACGCAGATCGGCCAGACCGGCAAGACCGTCGCGCCGAAGCTCTACGTCGCGTGCGGGATCTCCGGCGCGATCCAGCACAAGGTCGGGATGCAGAGCTCGGGCACGATCGTCGCGATCAACAAGGACCCGAACGCGCCGATCTTCGAGTTCGCCGACTTCGGCGTCGTCGGGGACGTCCACCAGGTCGTCCCGAAGCTGACCGAGCTCGTGCGCGAACGCCGCGGCGGATGACCCGCCCCGCGGACTTCCCAGCTCCGTTTTCGATCGACGAGGCGATCGGGGCGCCGACCGATCCGCCCGACGAGCGGATCGACGTCGGCGTGCTGATCGTCGGCGCAGGCCCCGCAGGTCTCGCGTGTGCGATCCGCCTCGGCCAGCTGCTCGAGGAAGCGCCCGAGCTGCGCGCGCGGCTCGGCGACGTGCCGGTCGCCGTGCTCGAGAAGGGCAAGCAGCCCGGCTCACATCTTCTTTCGGGCGCCGTGGTCAACCCGCGCGGGCTGCGGCGGCTCTTCCGCGACCGCAAGCAGCTCGACGAGCTGCCGCTGCTCGGCCCGGTCGAGGGCGAGTCCGTCTACTTCCTGACCGCAGGCTCCGCGTTCCGCATCCCGACTCCCCCGACGATGAAGAACGAGGGCAACTACGTCGCGTCGCTCTCGCAGCTCGGCCGCTGGCTCGCCGCCCAGGCCGAGGAGGGCGGGTCGATGATCCTGCCCGAGACCGCGGCGACGAAGCTGCTCGTCGAGCACGGCCGCGTCGTCGGCGTCCGCACGGGCGACAAGGGGCGCGGCCGCGACGGCGAGCCCTTGCCGAACTTCGAGCCGGGCTCCGACCTCGTCGCGCGCGTGACCGTGCTCGCCGAGGGGACGCAGGGACACCTGACCGGCGCCGCGATCGAGCGCTTCGGCCTCGCGGGCGACAACCCGCAGGTGTGGGCGCTCGGCGTGAAGGAGGTCTGGCGCGTCGCGAAGCCGCTCGACCGCGTCATCCACACGATGGGCTGGCCGCTGCGGGGCGGCGCGCGCTACCGCGAGTTCGGGGGCTCGTTCATCTACCCGATGGGCGAGGACCACGTCGCGCTCGGCCTGGTCGTCGGGCTCGACTACCGCGACGCCGAGCTCTCCGTGCACGACGTGCTGCAGGAGCTGAAGACGCACAAGCTCGTGCGCCGGATCCTGGACGGAGGCGAGCGCGTGGAGTGGGGGGCGAAGACGATTCCCGAGGGCGGCTTCCTCGCCCTGCCGAAGCAGCTCCACGCTCCCGGCCTGCTCTTCTGCGGCGACGGCGTCGGGATGGTCAACGTGCCGGCGCTGAAGGGGATCCACTACGCGATCGAGTCCGGCCGCCTCGCGGCGGAGACCGCGTTCGAGGCGCTGCAGCGCGGGCGGACGGCCGCGACGCCGGGCGCGCTCGAGTCGTACGACCGCGCCGTTCGCGACAGCTACATCTGGCGCGACCTCGAGCAGGTGAAGAACATGCGGCCCGCGTTCAGCCGCGGGTTCTGGGTCGGCGGCGCCCTCGCCGGGATGATGACCGCGACGCGCGGGAAGCTCCCGCCGCTCACGTTCCGCACCGAGCGCGACGCCGACGTCGAGCTGATCGTCACCGACCGCGCGAAGCGCTACCCGGCGCCCGACGGGAAGCTCACCTTCGACAAGCTCTCCTCGGTCTTCCTGTCGGGGAACAAGACGCGCGACGACCAGCCGAACCACATTCGCATCCAGACCGGCCAGGTGCCGCGGCGACCTCGCCGAGCTGTGGCGTGACGCGGGGATGTTGCCCGGCGCACGTTGGGTACCGAGGTCGGCGCGATCGACGTCTAGCCCGATACCACGTCCGAGGTGAAGCTCACCGTCAAATCGCGTGGCCCCAGACGGCCCGAGCCACATCCGCATCCAGCGCCGTGCCCAAGGACCTCGCCAATGTGGGTGCGCATGTGCCCGGCGCACGTGTACGAGGTCGGTAGCGCCGACGGCGACGAGACGGTCGAGGTCGAGGTGAACCCGTCGAACTGCGTGCAGTGCGGCGCGATCACCGCGAAGGGCGGCCGGCTCACTCCCCCGGAAGGCGGATCGGGCCCCGAGTACCAGCGGACGTAGCCGTGATCTCCCTCGACGACGTGCACCGCGCGCGCGAGGCGATCGCAGGCCGGCTGCACCGAACGCCGACGTTCACGTCCGCCTCGCTCTCGCAGCTGTCCGGCGCGCAGGTGCACCTGAAGGCGGAGCTCTTCCAGCGGACGGGCTCGTTCAAGCCGCGCGGCGTCCTCACGAAGCTCGCCTCGCTGACGCCGGAGGAGACGTCGCGCGGCGTGATCGGGATCTCCGCGGGAAACCACGCGCAGGCGCTCGCCTACTGCTCGGCGCTCGAGGGGATCGACGCACTGCTGGTCATGTGGCAGGGCGCGGACGAGTCGAAGCGCGCGGCGACGATCGGCTACGGCGCCGACGGTCCACCAGGAGGCGCGCGACCCGACCGAGGCGTTCGCCGTGCTCGCGCAGCTCCAGGAGGAGACCGGCCGCACGCTCGTGCACCCGTTCGACGACCCGTTCACACAGGCCGGCCAGGGAACCGTCGGCCTCGAGCTGCTGGAGGACGTCGAGGCGGACGTCGTCGTCGTCCCGATCGGCGGAGGCGGCCTGATCTCCGGCGTCGCCACGGCGGTCAAGGGCCTGCGGCCGTCGGCGCGGGTGATCGGCGTCGAGCCCGAGACGTCGGCGGCGATGAAGCTCGCGGTCGAGGCGGGCGAGCCCGTCGCCGATCGCGCCCGTGTCGCTCGCCGACGGGCTGAACGCACCCTTCGCGGGCACGCACGCGCTCGCCGTCGTCCGCGAGCGCGTCGACGAGCTGGTGCTCGTCACGGAGGCGGAGCTCGAGGAGGCTTTCCGCTTCCTCTACGGCCGCGCGAAGCTCGCCGTCGAGGGGGCGGGAGCGGCCTCGACGGCAGCGTTGCTCGCCGGCAAGATCGCCCACGAGCAGGGCGAACGCGTCGCGCTTGTCGTCTCAGGAGGCAACGTAGCCGCCAAAACGGCCTCTGCTATCCTGGCTTCGCGATGAAGACTGGCATCCATCCCGAGTACGTGCTCTCGAACGTGACGTGCTCCTGCGGGAACACGTTCCAGACGCGGTCCACGAAGCCCGAGCTGCACGTCGAGATCTGCTCGAACTGCCACCCGTTCTACACGGGCAAGCAGAAGCTGATGGACACCGGCGGTCGTGTCGAGCGCTTCCAGCGTCGGCTCGAGCGCGCCGGCGGCGCGCCCCGCAAGGGCTAGCTCCCCTACTCGATGCAGACGATCGGAGGCCAGGCGGTCCTCGAAGGCGTGATGATGCGCAGTCCTGCGCATTGGGCGCTCGCGGTCCGGAAGCCGAACGGCGAGATCGCCGAGCACACGACGTCGATCTCCTCGCCGATGGCGCGGCACCGCATCTACCGGCTCCCGGTGATCCGTGGGGTCGTCGCGCTCGGCGAGTCGCTCACGATCGGCTTTCGGGCGCTCGCGATCTCGGCGAACTACGCGGCGCAGGACGCGGACGCCGACGACAAGGAAGAGGTCGAGACCGAGCTCTCCCGCGGCGCGATCTTCTTCGCGTTCGCGATCGCGATCGGCTTCGCGATCGCGCTGTTCAAGGTGACGCCCGCGCTGATCACGAGGTGGCTCCCGATCGAGACGGACGGCTATTTCGTGATCGTCGAGGGCGTGATCCGCGTGAGCATCTTCGTCCTCTACATCCTCGTCATCTCGCTGCTTCCCGACCTGCGGCGCGTCTTCCAGTACCACGGCGCGGAGCACAAGGCGATCAACGCGCTCGAGGCGGGCGAGGAGCTGACCCCCGAGAACGTGCAGCGCTTCTCGCTGATCCACCCACGCTGCGGGACGGCGTTCCTGCTCTGGGTGATGGTGATCGCGATCTTCGTGTTCGCCTTCATCGGCCAGCCTTCGTGGCCGTGGCTGATCGCGAGCCGCATCCTGCTGCTGCCGGTGATCGCGGGCCTCGCCTACGAGGTGATCCGCTTCGCGGGCAAGCACACCGACAACCGACTCCTGATGGCGCTGCTCGCGCCCGGCCTCTGGCTGCAGCGGCTGACGACGCGCGAGCCCTCGCTCGACCAGCTCGAGGTCTCGATCCGCGCGCTGCGCGAGGTGCTCCGGCTCGAAGGGCAGGAGCGCCCGGCCGACGCGCGCCGCGTCGAAGTCATGGCCTGAGGCCGATGGCGATCGACGCGCTGATCGACGAGCTCGAGCGCAAGTACCGCGAGACGCAGGAGCGCATGTCCGATCCTGCGGTCTACAACGACCATCGCGAGGCGGCCGACACCGGCCGCCGGCTGAAAGAGCTCGAAGGCCCGTACAAGCTCACGCAGGAGTGGCGCGAGGTGACCGCCGACCTCGAGGCCGCCCGTGACGACGGCGACCTGCGCGAGCTCGTCCCCGACCTCGAGGAGCGGCTCGCCGCGCTCGAGGAGGAGCTGAAGCTCGCGCTCGTCGAGACCGACCCGGCCGACAGCAAGGACGTGATCCTCGAGGTTCGCCAGGGCGTCGGCGGCGACGAGGCTGCGCTCTGGGCCGCCGAGGTGCTCCGGATGCTGACGCGCTACGCGGAGCGCCGCGGCTGGAAGACCGAGACGCTCGGCGGCTCGCCGAACGAGTTCGGCGGCATCAAGGAGATGACGATCGCGGTCAAGGGCGACGGCGCGTACTCCGTCTTCAAGTGGGAGGGAGGCACGCACCGCGTGCAGCGCGTCCCCGAGACCGAGTCGCAGGGACGCATCCACACGTCGACCGCGACGGTCGCGGTGATGCCCGAGGCCGAAGAGGTCGAGGTGGAGATCGATCCGAACGACCTGAAGATCGACGTCTACCGCTCGACCGGACCGGGCGGCCAGAGCGTGAACACGACCGACTCGGCCGTGCGCATCACGCACGTTCCGACCGGCACCGTCGTCTCGATGCAGGACGAGAAGTCGCAGCTCCAGAACAAGGCGAAGGCGATGCGCGTGCTTCGCGCGCGGCTCTACGAGCACGAGCGCGAGAAGCAGCAGGCCGAGCTCGCCGCGACGCGCCGCTCGCAGATCGGGACGGGCGAGCGCGCCGAGAAGATCCGCACGTACAACTTCGCGGAGAACCGCGTGACCGACCACCGCATCCACCTCACCCAGCACAAGCTCGACCGAGTCCTCGAGGGCGAGCTCGACGACTTCACCGAGGCGCTCGCCGCGGAAGAGCGGCGCCGCGTGCTCGAATCAACGCCGGCGTGACCGTCGGCGAGGTGCTGCGCCGCGCGACGGAGTTCCTCGCCGGCAAGGGAGTCGAGAGCCCGAGGCTCGACGCGGAGCATCTGCTCGGGAAGGCCCTCGGCTTCTCGCGCGTCGAGTTGTACATGCACCACGATCGCCCGCTGGACGACGCGGAGCGCGACGCCTACCGCGAGCTCATCCGCAGGCGAGGCGAGCGAGAGCCGCTCGCCTACGTGCTGGGCGAGTGGGGCTTCCGCCGGCTGACGCTGACGACCGACCGACGTGCGCTCGTGCCCCGGCCCGAGACCGAGGTGGTCGTCGAGCGCTGCCTCGCGCTGCTCAACGGCGGGACGCCGCGCGTGCTCGACGTCGGCACGGGGACGGGCGCGATCGCGCTGGCGATCGCGGACGAGCATCCGGGGGCGAAGGTTCGCGCGCTCGACGTGTCTCCCGACGCGCTGGCGCTCGCCCGCGAGAACGCGGAGCGAACGGGGCTCGAGATCGAGCTCGTCGAGGGCGACCTGGTGGGCGGGCTGGGCGAACGCGAATACGATCTCGTGGTGTCGAACCCGCCGTACATCGCGCAGGAGGAGATCGCCACGCTCCAGCCCGAGGTTCGCGACTGGGAGCCGCGGCTTGCGACCGTCGGCGGCGGGCACACCGCGCAGATCGCCGAGCACGCGCTCGACGCGCTCGTTCCGGGCGGGCATCTCGTGCTCGAGGTCGCCGACACGCGCGCGGGCGAGGTGGCCGAGCTGCTCGAGCGCCTCGGCTACGACGACGTCGCCGTGACGGAGGATCTCGCGGGCCGCGACCGGATCGTCGAGGGGAAACGGCCGTGATCGAGACCGCCGTCGACGCGCTGAACGGGGGGAAGATCGTCGTGCTCCCGACCGACACGGTGTACGGGCTCTGCGTCTCGCCGTACCGGGAGGAGCCCGCGCAGAAGGTGTTCGAGCTGAAGGGACGCGAGAACCAGCAGCCGATCGCCCTCGTCGCCGGCGATCTCGAGATGCTGTTCGAGTGCGTCCCGGAGCTTCGCGGCCGGTCGGGGACGATCGCGCGCGAGCTGCTGCCCGGCCCCTACACGCTCGTCTTCCCGAACCCGGCGCGCCGCTACCGGTGGCTGACGGGCGACCGGCCGGACACGATCGGCGTGCGCGTCCCGATTCTCGAGGGCTACGGCAAGCAGGTGCTCGATCGCGTCGGCGCGGTCGCCGCGACGAGCGCGAACCTCCACGGCGGCCCGGATCCGAAGACGGTCGCGGAGATCCCGCAGGAGATCCTGGACGGCGTGGCCGAGGTCGTGGACGCGGGGGAGCTTCCCGGCGTCCCCTCGACCGTGATCGACTTCACCGGCGAGCGCCCGGTCGTCCTGCGCGAGGGCGCAGGCGACGTCGAGCGCGCTCTCGCAGTGCTGGCCTGAGGCGCGAGTAGCATCCCTGGGACTTCCCGGGGAAGGAGAGCCACATGGCCGTCGCGCAGGAAACCCTCCAGCACCTCCGCACTGCAGGCCTCTCAGAGGTCGATCCCGAGATCGCGGAGCTGCTCACCGCCGAGCTCGAGCGGCAGCGCGGCCAGATCGAGCTGATCGCGTCCGAGAACTTCACCTGGCCGAGCGTCTTCGAGGCGGTCGGGTCGGTGCCGACGAACAAGTACGCCGAGGGCTACCCGGGCAAGCGGTACTACGGCGGCTGCGAGGTCGTCGACGAGATCGAGTCGATCGCGATCGAGCGCGCGAAGTCGCTCTTCGGCGCGGAGCACGCGAACGTCCAGCCGCACGCGGGCGCGCAGGCGAACATGGGCGTGTACTTCGCGGCGCTCCAGCCCGGCGACACGATCCTCTCGATGAAGCTCGACTCCGGCGGGCATCTCTCGCACGGGCTCAAGGTCAACTTCTCCGGGCGGCTGTACACGATCGTCGGCTACGGCGTCGAGCGTGAGACGTCGCTCGTCGACTACGACGAGGTGCTCGCGCTCGCGAAGGAGCACCGGCCGAAGCTGATCATCTGCGGCGGCTCCGCCTATCCGCGCGCGATCGAGGCGGACCGCTTCCGCGAGATCGCCGACGAGGTCGACGCGCTGCTGATGTGCGACATGGCGCACTTCGCGGGTCTCGTCGCGGCCGGCCTGCATCCCAACCCGATGCCGCACTGCGACTTCGTCACCTCGACCACGCACAAGACGCTCGCGGGACCGCGCGCAGGGTTCATCCTCTGCAAGGAGGAGTTCGCGAAGGACGTCGACCGTGCGGTCTTCCCGGGCATGCAGGGCGGTCCGCTCGAGCACACGATCGCGGCGAAGGCGGCGTGCTTCAAGATCGCCGCCACCGATGCCTTCCGCGACTACCAGTCGCAGGTGCGTGCGAACGCCGACGCCCTCGGCGAGACGCTGATCGAGGGCGGGCTCGACCTGCTCACGGGAGGCACCGACACGCACCTCCTGCAGATCGACCTGCGGAACTCGGAGTGGACGGGCAAGGACGCGGAAGAGCGGCTGCACGAGGTGAAGCTGACGGTCAACCGCAACACGGTGCCGTTCGACGAGCGTCCGCCCACCGTCGGCTCCGGGGTGCGCGTCGGCACGCCGGCAGCGACGATGCGCGGCTTCGACGAGGACGACTTCCGCGAGGTCGGCTCGGTGATGGTCGAGGCGCTCGCGGATGCTCCCGACCTCGCGGGGCTGAACGCGCGCATCGACGCGCTCTGCGCGAAGCGGCCGCTCTATCCGGGGTTCCGCGGCTACACCACGTACGCGGCGTGAGCGCCACCGCAACCGGCCGCGTCACGCACGTGACGCACCCGCTCGTCCAGCACAAGCTGTCCTACCTGCGCGACAAGGACACGCCGACCGTCCACTTCCGGAAGCTCGTCGAGGAGGTCACGCTGCTCCTGACCTACGAGGCGACGAAGGAGTTTCCGACCGAGGACGTCGATGATCGAGACGCCGCTCGAGACCGCGCCGTTTCCGCGGATCGCGGGCAAGAAGGTCGCGGTCACGCCCGGTGCTCCGCGCCGGCGTCGGGATGCTCGACGGCGTGCTCTCGCTCATCTCGAGCGCGCGCGTCGGGTTCATCGGGATGTACCGCGACGAGGAGACGCTCCAGCCGGTGCAGTACTTCGTGAAGCTGCCGGCCGACATGAACGACCGCGACGCGATCGTGCTCGACCCGATGCTCGCGACCGGCAACTCGAGCGCCGCGGCGATCGAGGTGGTCAAGGAAGCGGGCGCGCGCGACGGTGACGCTCGTCTGCCTGGTCGCCGTGCAGGAGGGCATCGACCGCGTGCACCGCGACCATCCCGACGTGCACATCGTGTGCGCGGCGATCGACCGCGAGCTCGACGAGCGCGGCTTCATCGTCCCGGGTCTCGGTGACGCGGGCGACCGGCTCTACGGCACGAAGTAGGCCGGTATGTGGGACGAGCTGAGGGACACGCCCGAGGTCGTCTGGGGCTTCGCGCTCGCGCTCGGGATCGTGCTGCTGCTCACGCCCGCGATCGGGCAGATGGCGCGGCGGATCGGCGCGGTCGACGCGCCCGAGGCGAGGCGGCTCAACGAGCTGCCGGTGCCGCGGCTCGGCGGGCTCGCGCTCTTCGTCGGGATCCTCGTGCCGGCGCTCGCGTTCCTCGACATGAACCGCGAGGCGCGCGGGTTGCTGCTCGGCGCGGCGATCGCGACGACGGTCGGAGCGATCGACGACTTCCGCGGGCTTGCGTGGTGGCAGAAGCTCGGGGGCCAGGTGACCGCCGCGGCGGTGCCGGCGGCGTTCGGGATCTACGTCGACCGCTTCAACTTCCCGCTCCTGGCCGATCCGTACATCGAGCTGCCGACGTGGCTCGGCGTCGGCGCCACGATCGTCTGGGTCGTCGCGCTGATGAACATGGTCAACTTCCTCGACGGGATGGACGGCCTGGCGGCGGGCGTCTGCGGGATCGCCGGCTTCACGTTCGCGGTGATCGCGCTCTCACTCGGAAAGCCCACCGCCGCTGTCTTCTCCGCGATCGTCGCGGGGGCGTGCTTCGGCTTCCTGCGCCACAACTTCTTCCCGGCGCGGATCTTCATGGGCGACTCGGGAGCGCTGCTGCTGGGGTATGCGCTCGCGACGATCGCGATCCAGGGGCTGCTGAAGACCGCGTCGACCGTCGTGTTGTTCTTCCCGCTCGTGATGCTCGCGATCCCGATCCTCGACACGACGTTCGTGCTCGCGCGGAGGCTCAAGCACGGCCAGAAGCTCTACGCGGCCGACCAGTCGCACCTGCACTTCCGCTTCCTGCGGCGAGGCTTCTCGCAGCGGCGCGCGGCGCTGACGATGTACGCCTGGTGCGTGACGCTCGCGGGCGCGGCGTTCGCGACCCGGTTCGTCCCGTTCCGAGAGGGCGGCGAGTGGCATCTGTGGCCGACGCTCCTCGCGCTGGCGATCGGCCTCGTCGCGGTCGCGTTCTCGATCTACGTCGTCTACGTCCTCGAGATCGTCAAGCTGACGAATCGCCGCGGCCGCCGGCGCGAAGAAGCCGAGCGCGAGCGCCGAACCGCCTAGCGCGAGACGAACGCCTCCAGCAGCGCGTTGAACGGCTCGCCGAGGCGGGGGATCGAGTGCCCCGCGCCCGGGAGCACCGCGCGCTGCGCGCCGAGGCGCTGCTCGAGGACGTCGCAGACCGCATCGAAGGCGGCGTTGTGCCCGCCCGAGACGACGAGCTTGGGGAACGGCGCCGCCGCGAGCTCGTCGAGCGGTATCGACGGCCTGGTCGGGCGAGCGCTCCGCGATCGCGGCCCGCGCGCCGGCCTCGATCGCCGGCGGGAGCGGGTCGCGCAGGTTCAGCGACGACCCGACGAGCGGGAGGAAGAACTCGAGATACCCGCGCGGATCCTTCGGCGCGCCTGCCTCGAAGTGGGCGAGGAACTCCTCGACCGCCGGGTTGCCGCGGGCCACGCCGAAGGCCGGGGGCTCGACGACCGTCAGCGACGCGAGCGGCGCCCGCGCCGCCGCGAGCAGCGAGACGACGGCGCCGTAGGAGTGGGCCGCGAGGTGGTCGCCCGGCTCGAGCAGCGCGGCGAGCTCCTCCGCCTGCACCTCGAAGTCGATCGCGTCGAGAGCAGGGTTCGGCGGGTAGCCGGACCGGATGGGGACGACGAGCTCGAAGCGGTCGGCGAGCGGCTTCTGCGCGTTCCAGGTGAGCCATCCCGGCGCGACCGAGCCGTGGACGAGGACGAGCCTGGGACCTGACGCCGAGACGCTCGACATGCATCGCACAATCATGAACGAAAACCCGCTTGCAGAGCGGGTTTTCGCTGTCACGAGCTTTGGTATGCTCGCCCCGAGTGGTTGAACCCGCCCGCCCGTCTCTTCAGCTCGCCGGCGCAGGGGGAACCCTGATCGGCACGACGGCGGCCTGCGGCATCGTCGGCGCGCTCGTCGGCTGGGCCCTCGGCTCGTGGCCGCTCGGCCTGATGGCCGGGCTGGTCGTCGGGATCCCCGTCGGGATCTTCGCGGTGTACCGGCGCTACCGGGAGGCAATGTGAGGCTCGCGATGTTCGAGACGCCTCGCCCGGCTCCCGGCCGCCTGCTGCCCGCGATCGCGACGGCTGGTCTGTTCGTGCTCGCGCTGCCCGTGTTCGTCGTCGCCGACCTGCCGCTCGGCGGCTGGGTGCTCGCGGTCGTGCTCTGGCTCGCCGCGCAGGGTCTCTCCCTGCTGCTGGCGCGGCTCGGTCTGGGCGCCGATAAGCTCGCGGCCTCGGGCGTGGTGGGGATCGGGATGACTTTGCG
Source organism: uncultured Actinomycetes bacterium (assembly GCA_963819225.1). GTDB lineage: Bacteria > Actinomycetota > Thermoleophilia > Gaiellales > Gaiellaceae > JACCTU01. The sequence continues at coordinate 72,355 of CAWFVN010000035.1, forward strand.
CTCGGTCGCGGTCGGCGTCGTGCTGATCGCGGTCGTCGCATCTGACGCGCGGCTCGGCCTCTCGGCCGCGCTCCTCTACGCGCTCGCGTACACGCTGGAGCTCGGCGTCTCGCTCGCGACCTACTTCGGCCAGGAGTCGACGCAATGAAGCTGCTCCTCCTGAACGCACTGACGCTCGCCGCGGAGGCGCCCGCGGGCGAAGAGGAGAAGTTCGACCCGTCGCACGAGTTCGAGCTGCCCGCCTTCGTCCCGATCCACATCGGCCCGCTCGACATGTCGATCAACAAGGCCGTCATCTATCTCTGGCTCGGCTCGCTGCTGACCATGGCGATCGGGATCCTGCTCATGCGCTTCCGCCTCCGCGTCACGCCGGACCGCCGCCAGACGATCGGCGAGCAGATCTACGACGTCGCGCAGACCCAGGTCGCCGAGCAGGGCCTCCCGACCAAGGCGATCGGACGCTGGTTCCCCTACGTCGCGTCGCTGATGCTCTTCATCTGGACGATCAACATGCTCGGCTTCATCCCGCTGCCGATCACGGGCGAGACGTTCACGCTCTTCGGGCGTCGAGCTCCCGGTGTGGGGCATCTACGCCGCGACGTCGTCGATCTCCGTCACGCTCGCGCTTGGCGCTGATGACGTTCGTGTTCACGCACTACGAGGGCATCCGCGCGAACGGGCCTGTCCGGTACTTCAAGAGCTGGATCCCCGAGGTCCCGAAGGCGATGCTGCCGATGCTCATCCCGCTCGAGATCCTCGGGCAGTTCATGCGGCTCGTGTCGCTCTCAGTCCGTCTCTTCGCCAACATGCTCGCGGGCCACATGCTGATCCTGACCTTCATCGGACTGATCTTCGTCCTCGAATCGGTCGTCCTCGCTGTGGTCGCGGTGCCTGCCGCAACCGCCTTCTACCTCTTCGAGGTCGTGATCGTCGTCTCGATCCAGGCGTTCATCTTCGCCGCCCTGTCAGCCATCTACATCGGCTCGGCGATCGAGCCGGACCACTAAAGGAGAGGGAATGTCCAATCTCGTTCTTGCCGCCACCGAGGGGAACGTCGTCGACCTCGGCAAGGCGATCGCACTCGCGCTCGGGATCGGGCTCGGCTCGCTCGGCGCGGGTATCGGCATCGGCAACATCTTCGGCTCGATGATCCAGTCGGTCGCGCGTCAGCCCGAGCTCCGCGGCGAGCTGACCGGGATCATGTGGCTCGGCTTCGCGCTGACCGAGGCCGTCGTCTTCTACGGCCTGATCGGCGGCCTGCTGGCGTTCGTCCTCGTCTAGATGCTGGCCAGTCTGCTCCCACTCGCCGCGGAGGCCTCGACCGAGGACAGCGGCTCATCGCTGATCGAGCCCATCCCGGGCCTGATGATCTGGACCCTCCTCTGCTTCGCGATCACGTTCTTCGTGCTGCGAAAGTGGGCGTTCGGCCCGATCCAGCAGATCATCGACCAGCGCCGCGAGCGGATCGCGGAGGCGCTTCGCGAGGCCGACAACGCCCGCGACGAGGCGCGCAGGCTGCTCGAGGAGCACAGGAGCCTGATGCAGCAGGCGCGCAGCCAGGCCGAGGAGATCCTCACGGAGGCGCGCCGCGTCGCCGAGTCGCAGCGCGAGCGCGTGCGCAAGGAGACCGAGGAGGACCGCCAGCGGCGGCTCGAGGAAACCAAGCGCCAGATCGAGGCGGAGACCCAGCGCGCGCTCGGAGAGATCCGTCGCGCGGTCGCCGACCTCGCGCTCGTCGCAGCCGAGCGCGTCACGCGCGGAGCCCTCGACCCGTCGTCGCACCGCAAGCTGATCGACGACGCGATCAAGGAGCTCGACTTCTCGAAGCTGGAGAAAGAGCCGGTCTAGTTGGCCGTCGCGCACCGCATCTACGCCAGCGCGCTCTTCTCCGCAGCCAAGGACCAGAGCCGCCTCGCGCAGGTCCACGAGGAGCTCGCCGACTTCGTCGCGGCCACGCGAGACGTGCCCGAGCTGCGCGCGCTGCTCGAGAACCCCGAGATCGACCACCGCACGAAGCAGGCGGCGCTCGGCGAGCTGCTCGCGGGCGGCGAGGAGATCGTGCGCAACTTCCTGCTCCTGCTGATCGAGAAGGGCCGCGCGGCCGAGCTGGAGGAGATCACGCGCGAGTTCGAGGCGCTCGTCGCCGCCGAGGAGCAGCGCCTCGCCGTCGAACTGACGACGGCCTACGAGCTCTCCGACGACGACGCGAAGCAGATCCTCGCGCAGATCGAGAAGCAGTCGGGCCGCCACGTCGAGGCGACCCGCAGCGTCGACCCCGACCTGATCGGCGGGTTCGTGCTGCGCGCCGGCTCGATGCTCGTCGACGCGAGCGTGCGCGGAAGACTTGAACGCCTACGACAAGACCTCAAGAGGAGCTGACACCGTTGAAGCTACGCCCCGAAGAGATCACCTCGATCCTGAAGCAGCGGATCGAGCAGTACGACGTCCAGACCGATCTCTCCGAGGTCGGCACGGTCCTGCAGGTCGGTGACGGCATCGCGCGCGTCCACGGCCTCGACAACTGCGTCGCGCTCGAGATGCTCGACTTCGACCACGGCGTGACCGGCTTCGCGTTCAACCTCGAGGAGGACAACGTCGGCGCCGCGCTCGTCGGCGAGTGGGAGCAGGTCGCCGAGGGCCAGCCGGTCCGGCGCACGGGCAACGTCGCGTCGGTTCCCGTCGGCGAGGCGCTCCTCGGCCGCGTCGTCGACCCGCTCGGCAACCCGCTCGACGGCCTCGGGCCGATCGAGACCTCCGAGCGCCGGCCGCTCGAGTTCAAGGCGCCGGGCGTCGTCGACCGCCAGCCGGTCAAGGAGCCGGTGCAGACCGGAATCAAGGCGATCGACTCGATGATCCCGATCGGCCGCGGCCAGCGCGAGCTGATCATCGGCGACCGCGGCACCGGCAAGACGGCGCTCGTCGTCGACACGATCCTGAACCAGCGCGGGGGAGACCTGATCTGCATCTACGTGGCGATCGGGCAGAAGTCGTCGACCGTCGCGCAGGTCGTCAACCGGCTTCGCGACGAGGGCGCCCTCGAGTACACGATCGTCGTCTCCGCCGCCGCGCACGAAGCCGCGCCGATCAAGTGGATGGCGCCGTACTCCGGCACCGCGATGGGCGAGCACTTCCTCTTCCAGGGCAAGCACGCGGCCGTCTTCTACGACGACCTCTCGAAGCACGCCGACGCGTACCGCCAGCTCTCGCTGCTGCTCCGCCGCCCGCCGGGCCGCGAGGCGTTCCCGGGCGACGTCTTCTACCTCCACTCGCGCCTGCTCGAGCGGAGCTGCAAGCTGAACGACGAGCTCGGCGGCGGCTCGCTCACGGGCATCCCGATCGTCGAGACGCAGGCCGGCGACGTCGCCGCGTACATCCCGACGAACGTGATCTCGATCACCGACGGACAGATCTTCCTCGAGTCCGACCTCTTCTACTCGGGCATCCGCCCGGCGATCAACGTCGGCATCTCGGTGTCGCGCGTCGGCGGCAGCGCCCGCACGAAGGCGATGAACAAGGTGGCCGGTCGTCTGCGCCTCGACCTCTCGCAGTACCGCGAGCTGGAGGCGTTCGCGCAGTTCGGCTCGGAGCTCGACGAGGCGACGCGCGCGACGCTGAACCGCGGCGAGAAGCTCGTCTCGACGCTCAACCAGCCGCAGTACCAGCCGTGGCCGGTCGAGGAGCAGGTCGTCGCGATCTACGCGGGCGTGAACGGCTACCTCGACGACATCCCGACGTCGGAGGTCGTGCGCTTCCAGGAGGAGCTCCGCGAGCATCTGCGCTCGTCGGGCGACGTCTACAAGGAGATCAGCGAGACGGGCCAGCTGTCCGACGAGCTCGAGGAGAAGCTCAAGGCGGAGATCGAGAAGTTCAAGCAGGGCTTCAACGTCGAGACGTCGTAGTGGCCTCGACCCAAGACCTGAAGCGCCGGGTCCGCTCGGTTCAGAACACGCAGAAGATCACGAAGGCGTTCGAGCTCGTCGCCTCCGCCCGGCTCCGGCGTGCGCAGGCACGGATCGAGACGATGCGCCCGTACGCCGACAAGATGCTCGAGCTGATGAGCGGCGTGGCGCGCGCCTCCGTCTCGAAGCAGCGGCTCCCGCTCCTCCAGCGCCGCGACCCGGAGACGACGGCGATCCTCGCTGATGACCGGGCGACCGCGGCCTCGCGGGCGCGTTCAACTCGCAGGTCCTGCGGCGCGCGTTCGCGCTCGGCCGCGAGCTCGAGGCCGAGGGGCAGACGATCCGCTGGCTCGTCGCGGGCAAGAAGGGTCGCTCGACGCTCCGCTTCCGCGGCTACGAGGTCGCGAGCGACTGGACCGGCTTCAGCGACCGGCCCGCGTACACCGACGCGCAGGCGATCGCGCACACGCTCACCGAGCAGTACGTCGACGGCGAGTTCGACCGGGTGATCCTGGTCTACAACCACTTCGACTCGCCGCTCGTGCAGAAGGTGACCGAGCAGGAGGTGCTGCCGATCCCGGAGCACCTGCTCGAGACCGACGACGACGAGCGCCGCGACGACGCGATGCGCGGCGACTTCATCTACGAGCCCGAGCCGGAGGAGATCCTCGCCCGGCTGCTGCCCGTCTACCTCGAGACGGAGCTCTACCGCGCGCTGCTCGAGTCGGCGGCCTCCGAGCAGGGCGCCCGGATGACCGCGATGCGGAACGCCTCGAAGAACGCCGGCGAGCTGATCGACAGCCTCACGCTCGCGATGAACCGGGCCCGGCAGGCCGAGATCACCCAGGAGATCCTGGAAGTCGTGGCCGGCGCCGACGCGCTCGAGGGATAGGCTGCCAACATTCTCGGCTGAGGCGCCGTCTTAGGGGGAAGCTTGGCGACCTACAATCGATCTGCGATGGACACGGAGGCGGAACCGCTCGAGACACGAGTCCGCCCTCGATCGGGCGGTTCGGATCGCCGAACGGCTGTCCGGCAACATCGAGACGGTCATCCACGGCAAGTCGGATGAGATCCGGCTCGTCCTCGCTGCGCTGACCTGCGGCGGGCACGTGCTGCTCGAGGACGTCCCCGGCACCGGCAAGACGGTGCTCGCGCGGACGATCGCGCGCTCGATCGAGGGCGCGGTGACGTCCCGCATCCAGTGCACGCCCGACCTGCAGCCCACGGATGTCACCGGGCTCGCGATCTTCGACCAGAAGACGCGCGAGTTCGAGTTCCGCCAGGGGCCGATCTTCGCGAACGTCGTGCTCGTCGACGAGGTCAACCGCGCGATGCCGAAGACGCAGTCGGCGCTCCTCGAGGCGATGGCCGAGCAGCAGGTCACCGTCGACGGCGTCACGCGCGCGCTGCCCGATCCGTTCCTCCTGCTCGCGACCGAGAACCCGATCGAGTACGAGGGGACGTTCCCGCTGCCCGAGGCGCAGCTCGACCGCTTCTTCCTGAAGACCGCGCTCGGCTACCCGTCGGCGGACGACGAGCTCCGCATCCTCGACGAGCAGCGGTACGTGAAGCCGCTCGAGCAGCTCGGCGCCGTGGTCACGGTCGACGACATCCTCGAGCTGCGAGCCGCGGTCCGCGACATCTACATCGACGAGGTGATCCGTCGCTGGCTCGTCGACCTCGTCCGGTCGACGCGCGAGCTCGACGCGGTCGCGATGGGCGCGTCGGTGCGCGCGAGCCTCGCGCTCGAAGGCGCCTCGCGCGCGTGGGCGCTGCTCAGCGGGCGGAGCTACGTCGTGCCCGAGGACGTCGAGCGGCTGTTCATGCCCGTCGTCGCGCACCGGCTGGTGTTCGTCGGCGGCTTCCTCGCCCGCGCGCGCGCCGCGGGCGGGTTCGACGTGCTCGAGGAGCTCAGGCGGCAGTGCCTCGAGCTCGCACCGAGCCCGGGCTCGGAGGACGACCCGCTGTTCGGTCGCCCGCGTCTGTTGCCGAGCGTCGAGCAGCGGTGACGTTCCCGCTCGTCCCGCGCGGCAGGCTGATCGGCCTCTCGTTCGGAACGATGCGGAGCTTCCGGCGCGGCACCGGCTCCGACGTCGTCGACTCGCGTCCGTATCGCACCGGCGACGACGTCCACTCGATCGACTGGGCGGCATCGGCGCGCCGCTCGGCCGCGCTGAACAGCGACGAGTTCATCGTGCGCGAGCACTACGCGGACGAGGCGCCGCGGGTCGTGATCGCCTGCGACCGCCGGCCGGGGATGTCGTTCTTCTCCTCGCCGCTGCCCTGGCTCGACAAGCCGCGCGCCGTCCAGGAGACCGCCGAGCTCCTGATGCGGAGCGCCGTCGGCGCCGGGGGCTTCGTCGGCTACCTCGACCACGCAGCGGGGACGGCGTACTGGGAGCCGCCGCGCGGCGGGCGCCGGCCGCGCGAGGTGATGGAGAAGCGCTTCGCCGAGGCGCCGTTCACCGCGCCGCCGGACAGCCTCGAGCGCGCGCTCGACCATCTCGCCGAGCACCGGCGCGTCGTCACGTCCGGCGCGTTCGTGTTCGTGCTCTCGGACTTCCTGCCGCCGCCGTCCGACGCGACGTGGCTCCAGGTCCTCGAGCACCGCTGGGACCTCGTGCCGGTCGTGATCCAGGATCCGACGTGGGAGCAGAGCTTCCCCGACGTGCACGGCATCGTGCTCCCGCTGCGCGACCCTCGCACCGGCCGCGCCGCGCCGGTCCGGCTCACAGCACGCGAGGCGGCGGAGCGGCGAGAGGCGAACGAGCGCCGGTTCGCGGAGCTGCTCGACGTCTTTCACGGGCTCGACCTCGACCCGGTGCTCGTGTCGTCGAGCGACCCGGGAGACATCCTCTCGTCGTTCCTGAGCTGGTCCGAGAGTCGGCGGACGAGGCACGTGGTGCGCACGTGAGACGTCTGGTCGTCGCTGCGCTCGCACTCGTCGCGCTCGGCGCGCTCGTTGCCGTGCTCGTCCTTCGGGACGACGAGCTCCTCGACCGAGGCGCTCGATCGCGCGCAGGCGCTCGAGGCGCGGGTCGTCGTGTCGCCGCGCGTCGTGCTCTTCGGCGACACCGTCACCGCCCGCGTCCAGGTCGCGCTCGACCGCGCGCGCATCGACCCGGACTCGCTTCGCGTCGACGCGGAGTTCACGCCGTGGCAGCTCGTGCGCGCGCCGCAGCGAATCCGCCGCGACGGAGACCGGGCGACCTACGTGGAGACCGTCTACGTCATCCGCTGCCTGGGGCCGCCGTGCGTCCCGACGCGCGCGTCGTCGTCTCGCGAGTTCGAGGCGGTCAAGCTGACGTACTCCCGGGTCGGCGGCGGGCAGGAGTCGACCGAGGTTCGCTGGCCGGTGCTCGTCGTGAACACGAGGCTCGTCTCGGACGACTTCGGCCGCAATGACGAATACGGGACGGCCTGGCGCGCCGACCTCGCGACGCTTCCCGCCGCGTCGTACCGCATGTCGCCCGTGCTGCTGCTCGCGCTGCTCCTCGGAGGCGCGGCGTTGCTCCTCGTCGGCGGGGGCAGGCTTGCGTACTCGGCGTTCCCGAAGCAGGAGGAGCCGCCTCCGCCCGAGCCGCCGCCCCCGCCGCCTCCACCCGACCTGACGCCGCTCGAGCGGGCGCTCGCGCTGCTCGAGGAGCCGAGCCCGGTCGACGGCGCGGCCGAGCGCCGACGCGCGCTCGAGTTCGTCGCCGAGCACTTCGACGACCACGACCGGTCGCTCGCGGCATCGGCGCGTGCCCTGGCGTGGCGCTCGGGCCAGCCCGCACCCGGCGAGTCGGTCGGTCTCGCCGCGCGCGCGCGTGAGCACCTCGAGCGCGAGGCCGCGACGAACGGCGAGCCGGAGGAGGACGATGCGCCGCCGGCGTAAGGTCGCGATCGACACCCACGACGTCGGCGAGCTGCGCGGCGTCGTGCGGCGGACGAGGCTCATCCGGCTCGTGCTGGCGGCTGCCGCCGTCGCGGCGCTGCTCGCGACGGTCGCCTCGGCGCGCTCGCTCGACGTGCAGCGGCACACGATCGTGCCGAGCGGCTCGACGGGAGTGATCGTGGTCGACGTCTCGCTCAGCATCGCGAACAGCTACGGCGACGTTCGCCGCACGCTGCAGAACGTGGTCGGCGGCGACGCGCCCGTCGGGCTCGTCGTCTTCTCCGACGTCCCGTACGAGCTGTTTCCGCCCGGAACGCCGGCGAGCGAGCTGCGAGCCGGTCCTCCGGGTGCTCACCCCGCCCGAGCGAGGGGAGCAGCCGACGCCGTGGACGCAGAGCTTTCGCGGCGGGACGCGCATCTCGGAAGCGCTCGAGCTCGCCGGCCGGATGCTTCGCCGCGTCGCACGTCGAGAAGGGCTCGATCCTCCTCGTCAGCGACCTCCAGACCGCGCCCGACGACGTCGCCGACCTGACGCGCACGATCGAAGACCTCAAGAGCCGCAACGTCTCGGTCCGCGTCGTCCCGATCGGCGCGCTGAGCGACGGCCGCCTGCTCTTCGGCCGGCTGCTCGGGCGAGACGCCTTCTCCGAGCCGACCCGCTCGCTCGACAACACGGCGCGCCCGCTCAGGAGCGCCGACAGCGCCGGCCGCCCGATCGGGCTGCTCACGCTGGCCGCACTGTTCTTCCTGGCGCTCGCGGCGCACGAGCGCTACGCGTCGCGGTTGGCGCATGCCGAGGGCGACATGAGGCGCGTCGCCGCGATCCTCGGTGCGCTCGCGTGCTTCGCCCTCGCAGCCGGGCTCGTCCTCGTCGCGCTCGACGTCGCGCGCTGGGATCGCGCGCTCGAGGCCGGCGACGTCCGCTACCGCGCAGCGCCGCAGGAGCCCGACCTCTGGCAGCCCGGGCAGATCGTGCCGTTCGGGGTGGCGCGAGTCGCTGCTCGGAGTCGACGACGACGTCGACTTCCGCGAAGCGCTCCGGACGCTCAGGCTCGCGGGCATCGCCGAGGCCCAGTCCTCCGACCCGCGGCTCGCGCTGCGGCGGAACGAGGCGCGGACGCAGATCGCCGCGATCGCCGAGGGAGACGCGGACTCGTGGCGGCGCTCACGCGCGATGACGCTGCTCGGCGTGATCAGCTTCGCGAGCGCGCTCTCGGACGCGCAGGACCAGGACGCGCTGCAGCGCGACGCCCTCGCGAGGTTCCGCGGCGCGATCGCGCTCGAGCCGGACAACGACGAGGCGAAGGCGAATCTCGAGGTCGCGCTGCGCCGCGACGCCGAGGCCGGCGAGAGCGGCGGCGGCAAGGACCCGACGCCGGGTGGCCAGGGCGCGCGCGGAGCGGGCGCGGGCGAAGCCGGGGCGGGGTACTAGCGTGACCCTCACGTTCCTGACGCCGGGTGCCGCGCTCGTCGCGCTGCTCGTCGTCGTCCCGCTCGCGGCCGCGCTGCTCGTCTCGCGCCGCGCGGCCGGGATCCGCCAGCAGCCTCCGCCTGCCGTCGCCGCGGCTGCGATCCCGGGTCGTTCCGTTGGTCGCGCTCGTCACGGCCGCGGCGTTCGTCGGGGTCGCGGCGGCCCAGCCGGTCCTCGAGCGCTCGACGCACTTCCGGGTCCGCTCGGACGCGGAGGTCTACGTCGTCGTCGACGTCTCCCGCTCGATGCTCGCGCGGCCGGACCGGAGCTCGCCGGGCCGGATGGCGCGCGCCGTCTCGGCCGCGGTCGAGGTGCGCGAGGAGCTCTCCGGCGTCAAGGTCGGGATCGCGTCGCTGACCGACCGGGTCCTGCCGCACCTCTTCCCGAGCGCGAACGAGGACGTGTTCCGGGCGACGATCGAGCAGTCGATCGGGATCGACCGCCCGCCGCCCGGCGCGCGCCTGTCCGCCAACGGGACGACCCTCGAGGCGCTCGGCGCCGTCGCGACCCGCAGGTTCTTCTCGCCGACCGTCCAGAAGCGCCTGCTCGTCGTCGTGACCGACGGCGAGACCCGTCCGCTGAACGAGGGCGCGGTCGCGGCCAGCCTCGCCCGGCCGCCGGGGATCCAGACCGTCTTCGTCCACGTCTGGGGCCCGAGCGAGCGGGTGTACGTCCAGGGCATCGCCGCGCCCGACTACCGGCCGGACCCGACCTCGCTGGACTCGCTCGAGCGGCTCGCCCGCGCGACAGGAGGCAACGTCTACTCCGAGGGCGAGGCCGGCGCCGCGGCACGGGAGGCACGGCGGCTCCTCGGGAGCGGCCCCACGGTCGTCCAGCGCGACCGCCGCGAGCGCGAGCCCCTCGCGCCCCTGGCTGCAGCGGCCGCATTCCTGCCTCTGGGGCTGCTTCTGGGCCGCCGGGGCCGCTGAGCTCCACGCGCTAACAAACTGCTCAGCAAGGAGTCATACTCACCGGCCCGCACTCACCAACGGCGTTGAAGAGGCACTCCGGATCTGCCACGTCTGCGGCCTCGAGCGCGGGTAGGAAGCATCTACAGGAGGGGATACATGCGTACGAAAGTCCTTTGGCTCTTCGCCGCGGCGCTTGTGGTCACAAGCCTCGTCGTCGGGCCTGCCGCTTCCGCGAAGCCGAGTCGTTCGGCTGCGGGAACGGTCGTCATCGGCCACGATCAGGAGCCGGCAACACTCAACAACCTGATCACGCCGGGCAACGCGTACACGACGAGCCTGGTCACGAACCTGGTTCTCGGTAGCGGCGAGATCTACAACCAGAACGCGACCCTGGTGCCGCAGCTCTTCACGGGCAGGGCGAAGCTGGTCAAGTCGAAGCCGCTCACGGTTCGTTTCACGATCAAGCCGACCGCGAAGTGGAGCGATGGTCGTCAGGTGACCGGTAACGACTGGCGGGCCACCTACAACGCGATCATGAACAAGAACTGGGACATCACGTCCCGCGAGGGCTGGGAGGACATCAGCAAGGTTGCGGTGAAGGGCAAGACCGTCACGGTCACGTTCCGGAAGCCGTACGCCGCGTGGGAGCCTCTCGTCGCGACGAACATCTATCCGGCGCACAAGCTCGCCGGTGCGAACTTCAACACGCTCTACCAGAGCGGTATTGACGTCGCCAGCGGCCCGTTCAAGTTCACGAGCTGGCAGAAGGGCACGCAGCTCGTGCTCTCGAAGAACACGGCGTTCAACGCCGGCGCGAAGGCGAAGGTCGACCGCCTCGTGTACCGCTACATCCCGAACACGGCGTCGCTGTTCCAGGCGCTGCGCTCGAACGAGCTTCAGGTGACGGAGCCGCAGCCGCAGCTCCAGATCGTGGAGATCCGCAAGAACAGCTCGTTCAAGGTGCAGTCGCGCCCGGGCTACTTCTTCGAGCACATGGACCTCCAGCAGGGTCCGCAGGGCCATCCGGCGCTGAAGAAGAAGTACGTCCGCCAGGCGCTCATCCAGAGCATCAACCGCGCTGACGTGCGGAACGCTCTGTACGTGAACTCGGGCCTCGTGGCTTCGGCCAAGGAGCTTCCGGTTCTGCAGAGCCTGGTCTGGAAGCCGTTCGAGCCCGCCTACCGGCCGTTCTTCGCCCGGTGGGGCTTCAACCAGCGGGCTGCGATCGCGCGGCTCCGCGCCAACGGCTGCACCGGCGGTCCGACCACGCCGAACCGCAACAACACGAACATCTGGTCCTGCCCCGGTGTCGGGAAGCTGTCGTTCCGCTTCAACACCACCGCCGGCAACCAGCTTCGTGCGCTGACGTTCGAGATCGCACAGAGCCAGACGAAGGCCATGGGCATCGAGCTTCTGCCGCGGTTCGCCGCGAACGCGCTCACCCAGATCCTGCCTTCGCGCGACTGGGACATCAGCATGTTCACGTGGCTCGGTGGTCCGACGAGCTCGATCACCGCGTTCAGCCTCTACGGCTGCGGTGGTGACCAGAACTACATGACGTACTGCAACCGGACGCGCGTCCAACCAGCTTTCCAGAGGCGCAGTTCACCCCGGATCCGAAGGCACGCGTGGCTCTCCTGCACGCCGCGGAGAGGACGATGGCGGAGGACGTCATCTCGATTCCGATGTACGTCCGCCCGACGTTCCTGATCAACAACCGCAGCGTCACCGGCCCCATCTCGAACCCGACTCAGCAGGGTTCGACCTGGAACGCCGAGCGCTGGACCACGCGGTAGCAAGACCGGGTTAGTGGCCATTCGCCACGCCCTGCAGCAGGGAAAGGAGGTCTCGCCTCGGCGGGACCTCCTTTCTCGCTTTACACTCGCTTTGTGACCGGGAGGAGGCCCCTGCCGTGCTGACCTACATCATCCGCAGGTTGCTCTACAGCATCGTCGTGCTGCTCGTTGCGAGCTTCCTGATCTTCACGTTCGTGACCATCTCGGGAGACCCGCTGGCCTTCCTGAAGATGTCGCCCGGCGTGGACCCGGCCACCATCGCGAACATCGAGGCTCGCAAGCACCTGAACGACCCGATCGTGGTCCAGTACGCCTACTGGCTCAAGGACGCCGTCACCAACCAGTTCGGCACGACGATCATCGGCGAGCGCAAGATCATGCCGGACATCCAGCGCGTGATGGGGCACACGCTTGCAACTGGTGTTCGTCGCGGAGTTCCTCGCGATCATCATCGCCATCGGCATCGGTGTGTATTCGGCGCTCAGGCAATACAGCGTGTTCGACTACTCGGCGACGACCTTCAGCTTCCTCGGCCTTGCGACGCCCGTCTTCTGGCTCGCCCTGATGCTCCAGGTGCTGTTCGTGAACATCTACCTCTGGTTCGACATACGCATCTTCTACACCGCGAGCCTGAGCGGCGTCGATCCCGGCCACGGGATCCATTTCGCGCTCGATCGAGCGCAACACCTTGCGCTGCCGATCATCGTGCTCTGCGTCGCCAGCATCGCGACGTACTCGAGGTTCATGCGCGGCTCGATGCTCGAGGTGATCAACTCCGACTACGTCCGCACCGCGCGGGCGAAGGGCTTGCCCGAGCGCCGGGTGATCATGCGCCACGCGTTCCGGAACGCGCTGATTCCGCTCACGACCGTGGTCGCGCTGAACTTCGGCGCGCTGATCGGCGGCGTGGTCGTCACCGAGACCGTCTTCGGCCTCGACGGGATGGGCCTCTACTTCATCAACTCGCTGAACTCCGGCGACCCGTATCCCGTGATGGCGTGGCTGATGATCGTGTCCGCGGCGATCATCTTCTTCAACCTGCTCGCCGACATCGCCTACGGCCTGCTCGATCCGCGGGTGCGGCATGACTGATCTGATCCGCACGCCGGAGGGTGCGAAGGAGCTCCACCAGGAAGGGCCCGGCGGCGACGAGCTGCCGGACCCGCTGCACGACCTCGAGCTCGCGCACGAGTCCGGCGTCTCCGTCAAGCCGCGGAGCCAGTGGTACTACGTGCGGACGAGGTTCTTGCGGCACCGCCTCGCGGTCGCCAGCCTGATCTTCCTGATCTTCCTCGTCCTGCTCGCGATCTTCGCGAAGCGCGTGTCGCCCTACGCCTACGACGAGCTCGACCTGTTCAACATCGCGCAGGCGCCGACGCGCGAAGGCCATCACTGGTTCGGCACCGACCTGCTCGGCCGCGACTACCTGAGCCGCGTGATCTACGGCCTGCGGACGTCGCTCTGGGTCGCGATGCTCGTCGCCGGGCTGACGACGGTCGATCGGCACGACGATCGGCTCGATCGCCGGCTACTACGGCGGAACCGTCGACAACCTGCTCATGCGCTTCACCGACCTCGTGCTCACGCTGCCGACGCTCGCGGTGCTGCTCACCGCGTCGGTCTTCCTCGGCAACGGCGACCCGGTCCGCGTCGGGATCATCCTGGCGTTCCTGTTCTGGACGGGGCTCGCGCGGATCGTGCGCGGGATCTTCCTCTCGCTGCGCGAGAAGGAGTTCGTCGAGGCGGCCAAGGCCGCCGGCGCCGGGGACGCCCGGATCATCGTCCGGCACCTGCTGCCGAACGCGGTCGGCCCGATCATCGTCTCGATGACGCTGATCATCGCCGCGGCGATCCTCGTCGAGGCGGCCCTCTCGTTCCTCGGCTTCGGGATCCAGCCGCCGACGCCGGCGCTCGGGAAGCTGATCGCCGACGGCCAGACGCAGGGGCTCGAGTCGTGGTGGCTCGTCACCTTCCCCGGCCTCGTGATCGTGGTGATCGCGCTCGCCGTCAACTTCATCGGCGACGGCCTCCGCGACGCGCTCGACCCGACCCAGCGGAGGCTCCGTGCCTGAGCCCGTCCTGTCGGTTCGCGACATGACGGTCGAGTTCGGCACCGAGGACGGGGTCGTCCAGGCGGTCACCGGCGTCAACTACGACCTCTTCCCCGGAGAGATCCTCGGCGTGATCGGCGAGTCCGGGGCCGGGAAGAGCGTCTCCGTGATGACGATGCTCGACCTGATCCCGAAGCCGCCGGGCAGGGTCGTCTCGGGCGAGGCGATCTTCAAGGGACGCGACCTGCTGACGATGTCGAAGAAGGAGCTGCGCGACGTGCGCGGCGGCGACATCGCGATGATCTTCCAGGACCCGATGACGTCGCTGAACCCCGTCCTGAAGGTCGGCACCCAGATCGCGGAAGCCGTGCTCGCGCACAACCCGAAGGCGAGCGACGACGACGCGCGGAACCGCGCGATCGAGCTGCTCGCGCTGGTCGGCGTCCCGAACCCCGAGCAGCGCGTCGACCAGTACCCGCACGAGTTCTCCGGCGGCATGCGCCAGCGCGGGATGATCGCCATGGCGATCGCGAACTCGCCGTCCGTCCTGATCGCGGACGAGCCGACGACGGCGCTCGACGTGACGATTCAGGCGCAGATCGTCGAGGTGATGAAGACCGCTCAGCGTGAGACGAACGCCGCGACGATCCTGATCACCCACGACCTCGGGCTGATCGCCGAGCTCGCCGACCGAGTGGTCGTGATGTACGCCGGCCGCGTCGTCGAGCTCTCGGACGTGTTCACGATCTTCAACTCGCCGCGCCACCCGTACACGATCGGCCTGATGAACAGCCTCGCGCGAGTGGACATCGACAAGGAGGCGCTGCTGCCGATCCCCGGCCAGCCGCCGAGCATGATCTCGCCGCCGCCGGGTTGCGCGTTCCACCCGCGCTGCCTGCACTCCCACGGACGCGCGATCTGCCGCGAGGTGATCCCGCCGCTGCGCGAGTTCGGCGAGGGGGACCACGTGTCTGCGTGCCACTTCGCCGAGGAGCTCGTCGAGGCGCAGGTCGTCGGGATCGGAGCGGAGCAGCCGGCATGACCGAGACGGCTGCGGGAACGACGGCCGCGCCGGCCACGTCGACGGACGACGGCCCTCAGCTGCTGCGGATCGAAGGCCTCGTCAAGCACTTCCCGATCGGCGGCGGGCTGCTTCGCCGGCAGGTCGGCGCGGTGCGCGCCGTCGACGGCGTCGACCTCACCGTGCGGCGAGGCGAGACGCTCGGCGTCGTGGGCGAGTCCGGCTGCGGCAAGACGACGCTCGGGCGCACGGTGATGAAGCTCACCGAGCCGACGGCCGGGAAGATCGTCTTCGAGGACCGCGACATCACGAACCTGAGCCGGCGCCAGATGCGGCCGATCCGCCGCGAGCTGCAGATCGTCTTCCAGGATCCGTACGCGTCGCTGAACCCGCGCATGACGGTGCGCGACATCGTCTCCGAGCCGCTGCGGATCCACGGCGTCTACCGCGGGCGCGAAGGCAGGCTGCGCGTCGAGGAGCTCCTCCGCACCGTCGGACTGAGCCCCGAGCACGCGAACCGGTTCCCGCACGAGTTCTCGGGCGGCCAGCGCCAGCGCATCGGCGTCGCGCGCGCGCTCGCGCTCAACCCGACGATGATGGTGCTCGACGAGCCCGTCTCCGCGCTCGACGTCTCGATCCAGGCGCAGGTCGTGAACCTGCTCTCCGACCTGCAGAAGGAGTTCAGGCTCACCTACCTGTTCATCGCGCACGACCTGTCCGTCGTCCGCCACATCTCCGACCGCGTGGCGGTCATGTACCTCGGCAAGATCATGGAGATCGGGACGAAGGACCAGATCTACAACACCCCGACTCACCCCTACACACAGGCCCTCCTCTCGGCGGTGCCGATCGAGTCGCCGAACCACCGAGGCAAGCGCGAGCGGATCATCCTGACCGGCGACGTGCCGAGCCCCGCGAACCCGCCCTCGGGCTGCGTCTTCCGCACGCGGTGCTGGAAGGCCCAGGAGATCTGCGCCGAGGTCGTTCCCCCGCTCGAGGACCACGGCCAAGGGCACCCCAGCGCCTGCCATTTCGCCGAGGTCAGGCAGCCTTTGAACATCGAAGCGCCGGCCTCCGAGCCCAGTACGCTCTAACTCTCGCCGCCGGACGGCGTCTTACGAAACGTGACCCCAGCTTCTCGATCCGTGACTTGTGACCGCGTGCGCGCCCAGATCGCGCTCGAGGTCGACCGCGAGTTCTCCCAGCTCGAGCAGGCGCGGAGGGCCGCCCACGTCGCCCACTGCGCCGAATGCCGCGAGTTCGGGGTCGAGGTCCGCGAGTTCACGCGCATGCTGCGCGAGGCTCCCCCGGAGCTCCTGACGCGCCAGATCAGCGTCCGGCGGCCCCGCACGGCTGCCCGCTCGGTCCGCCTCTCGACGGTCGCCGCAGCGGCGATGGTCTTCGCGCTGGTCGGCCTGACCTCGCAGGTCGCGAGCCAGTTCGCGGGCTCCGACCTCTCGGCTGCCCGCAGCGGCCCGACGGTCTACCCGAAGAGCAGCGACCTCGAGTCGGAGATCGAGGTCATCGAGGCGCTCGCGGCCAGCCCGCGGCTGATGGCCGACAACGCCAACCTGCGCTGAGCCTGCGACACCCTCGATAGACTTGCGTCCGCCGGGTACGCCGTTGCGGCCCGAGACCACGTCTTCGTAGGAGGCACATGCCCGACCAGAAAAACGGCCGCAACGTCGGCAAGATCGTCGAGATCAAGGGCGTCGTGATCGACGCGGTCTTCCCCGACACCCTGCCCTCGATCAACAACGCCGTCTCGATCGAGATGCCGGACGGCGCGACCCTGATCTCGGAGGTGCAGCAGCACCTCGGCGACGACCGCGTCCGCGTCGTGGCGATGGACTCGACCGACGGCCTCGCCCGGGGCATCGACGTCGTCGACACGGGCGCCCCGATCAGCGTGCCGGTGGGCGAGCCGACCCTCGGACGCCTCTGGAACGTGATCGGCGATCCGGTCGACAACGGCGAAGCGCTCCCCGACGGCAGCGAGCGCTGGGCGATCCACCGCGATCCGCCGGAGTTCCGCGAGCTGTCGCCGACGATGGAGATCTTCGAGACGGGCATGAAGGTGATCGACCTCGTCGCGCCGTTCGTGCGCGGCGGCAAGATCGGCCTCTTCGGCGGCGCCGGCCTCGGCAAGACGGTGCTGATCCAGGAGCTGATCCACAACGTCGCGATGCAGCACGGCGGCGTGTCGGTCTTCGCCGGCGTCGGCGAGCGCACGCGCGAGGGCAACGACCTCTGGCGCGAGATGACCGAGACGGGCGTGATCGACAAGGTCGCGCTGGTCTACGGCCAGATGAACGAGCCGCCGGGCGCGCGCCTGCGCGTCGGCCTCTCCGCGCTGACGATGGCCGAGTACTTCCGCGACGAGGGGCAGGACGTGCTCCTCTTCATCGACAACATCTTCCGCTTCGTGCAGGCGGGCTCCGAGGTGTCGGCGCTGCTCGGCCGCATGCCGAGCGCCGTCGGCTACCAGCCGACGCTCGCGACGGAGATGGGGCAGCTGCAGGAGCGCATCACCTCGACGCGCACGGGCTCCGTCACGTCGGTGCAGGCGATCTACGTTCCCGCAGACGACCTGACCGACCCCGCGCCGGCGAACACGTTCGCGCACCTCGACGCGTTCATCGTGCTCTCCCGGCCGATCTCGGAGAAGGGGATCTACCCGGCGATCGACCCGCTCGACTCGTCGTCGCGCGCACTCGACCGCACCGTCGTCGGCGACGAGCACTACGACACCGCGACGCGCGTGCAGGAGATCCTCCAGCGCTACAAGGACCTGCAGGACATCATCGCGATCCTCGGCATGGACGAGCTCTCCGACGAGGACAAGCTCGTCGTCCAGCGCGCACGAAAGGTCGAGCGGTTCCTCTCGCAGCCGATGAACGTCGCGGAGGCCTTCACGGGCCAGCCGGGCGTCTACGTCCGCGTCGAGGACACGATCAAGGGCTTCCAGGAGATCATCGACGGGCAGCACGACGACCTCCCCGAGCAGGCCTTCTACATGGTCGGCACGATCGACGAGGCGATGATGAAGGCGCGCGGCGAGGATCCGGTCGCGGCCCGGCGGGCCGCGCGCGAGACGGCCGGCGCGGCGGCGTAGCTGCGTGTCGCGCACGGCCGCGCTTCGACGTCTCGCTGGTCACGCCCGACGGCACGGTGTTCGAGGGCGACGCGGAGATGCTGATCGTCCCGGGCGCGGCGGGCGAGATCGGCGTGCTGGCACGGCACGCGCCGCTCGTCGCGACCCTGAAGGCGGGCGCGACGCGTGTGCACCTCGGCGCCGGCCAGGTCGAGGAGTACGCGACCGGCCCGGGCTTCTTCACCGTGCAGCTCGACCGCGCGATCGCGCTCGTCGACCACGCCGTGAAGGCGTCCGAGATCGACCGCGAGGCGGCCGAGCAGATGCTCGAGGAGGCGAAGGCCGAGCTCGAGCGGATCGAGCAGGGCGAGTCGACCGCCGACCGGTGGGTCGTCGAGCAGCGGATCATCCACGCGCAGACGCAGCTCGAGGTCGCGACGGGCGCCTCGGACATCCGCGAAGCGCGCGTGAAGGTGTCCCCGGGCGCCTAGCGCACGGCGGACGCGGCTGCTACGCTTTTTGCTCCCTGGAAAGCTTTGAAGGCAGCTTGGCGACCAGGATAAAAAACGCCTAAAGAGCCGGAGCCCCACGCTCCCGATCCTCTCTAGGCATGGGAGCACGTGTGAGCGAACGGATCGAACAGCTGAAGGACCTGCTCGAGCGGCGGATCGCCGTTCTCGACGGCTCCTGGGGCGTCCTGATCCAGCGCGAGGTGAAGGGCGAGGAGGCGTACCGCGGCGAGCGGTTCCGCGACCACCCGCGCGACGTCGCCGGCGACCCCGACCTGCTCAACATCACGCGGCCCGAGGTCGTCCTCGGCATCCACCGCGACTACTTCGCCGCCGGCGCGGACATCGCGACGACGAACACCTTCACGGCGACCTCGATCGGCCAGGCCGACTACGCGCTCGAGGACGCCGCCTACGAGATGAACGTCCAGGGCGCGCGCCTCGCCCGGCAGGCCGCGGACGAGCTCGACCGCCCGGCCTGGGTCGCCGGGTCGATCGGCCCGCTCAACGTCTCGCTGTCGGTCTCGCCGCGCGTCGACGACCCGATGTACCGCTCGCACACGTTCGACCAGGTCGTCGAGACCTACGCGGAGCAGATTCGCGCGCTCGTCGAGGGCGGCGTCGACCTGCTCCTGATCGAGACGATCTTCGACACCCTGAACGCGAAGGCCGCCGTCGCCGCTGCGCTCGACGTCGCCCCCGACGTCCCGCGCTGGATCTCGTTCACCGCGATCGACAAGAGCGGCCGCAACCTCTCCGGCCAGACCGTCGAGGCGTTCTGGGCGTCGATCGAGCACGCCGAGCCGCTGATCGTCGGCGTCAACTGCTCGCTCGGCGCGACCGAGATGCGCCCGTTCGTCGAGGGCCTCGCGCGGGTCGCACCGACCTACGTCTCCTGCCATCCGAACGCCGGCCTCCCGAACGAGATGGGCCTCCACGACGAGCAGCCGGGCGACACGAGCCGCTTCCTGCACGACTTCGCAGCCGAGGGGCTGCTGAACGTCGTCGGCGGCTGCTGCGGCACGACGCCGGAGCACGTCAAGGCGATCGTCGCCGCCACGGAAGGCCTCGCCCGCGCGTGACGTTCCGCCGCGACGAGCGCTTCCGTCGTTCAGCGGCATGGAGCCGTTCGAGATCGGCCCGGACACCGGCTTCGTCCTGATCGGGGAGCGGACGAACGTCACCGGCAGCGCGCGCTTCCGGCGCATGGTCGAGGCGGACGACTGGCAGGGCGCCCTCGAGGTCGCGCTCGAGCAGGTGCGCGGCGGCGCGAACCTCCTCGACGTGAACATGGACGCCGACCTGCTCGACGGCGTTCAGGCGATGACGACGTTCCTCAACCTGATCGCCACCGAGCCCGAGGTCGCGCGGATCCCGATCATGGTCGACAGCTCGCGCTGGGAGGTCCTCGAGGCCGGGATGAAGTGCACCCAGGGCAAGGGCGTCGTCAACTCGATCTCGCTCAAGGAAGGCGAGGAGGCGTTCCTCGAGCAGGCCGCGCGGGTCCGCCGCTACGGCGCGGCGGTGATCGTGATGGCGTTCGACGAGCAGGGGCAGGCGGACACCGTCGAGCGCAAGGTCGAGATCTGCGGCCGTGCCTACGACCTGCTGACGCAGAAGGCGGGCTACCCGCCCGAGGACATCGTCTTCGACCCGAACGTGCTCGCGGTCGCGACCGGGATCGAGGAGCACGACGAGTACGCGAAGAACTTCATCGCGGCGCTGCCGCTGATCAAGGAGCGCTGCCCGGGCGCGCGCACGTCAGGCGGCATCTCGAACCTCAGCTTCAGCTTCCGCGGCAACGACGCCGTGCGCGAGGCCATGCACGCCGCCTTCCTCTACCACGCGATCCAGGCGGGGCTCGACATGGGCATCGTCAACGCGGGTCAGCTCGCGGTGTACGAGGACATCGAGCCGGAGCTCAAGGAGCACGTCGAGGACGTGATCTGGAACCGTCGCCCCGACGCGACCGAGCGCCTCGTCGAGCTCGCGAGCCGCGTCAAGGGTCAGGGCGCGACGCGGGAGCGCGATCTCTCCTGGCGCGAGGACACCGTCGAGAAGCGCCTCGAGCACGCGCTCGTCCACGGGATCGTCGACTTCATCGAGGAGGACACCGAGGAGGCGCGCCAGAAGCTCGACCGCCCGATCGACGTGATCGAGGGCCCGCTGATGGAGGGCATGAAGGTCGTCGGCGACCTCTTCGGCTCGGGCCGGATGTTCCTGCCGCAGGTCGTCAAGAGCGCGCGCGCGATGAAGCGCGCCGTCGCGTACCTCGAGCCGTACATGGATCTGGAGAAGCAGCAAGGAAACGGCGGCCCGCAGGGGCGTGCCGTGCTCGCGACCGTGAAGGGCGACGTGCACGACATCGGCAAGAACATCGTCGGCGTCGTCCTCGGCTGCAACAACTACGACGTCGTCGACCTCGGCGTGATGGTTCCCGCCGCGAAGATCCTCGACACGGCGCTCGAGGTCGGCGCGGACGTCGTCGGGCTCTCCGGCCTGATCACGCCCTCGCTCGACGAGATGGTCAGCGTCGCGCACGAGATGGAGCGCCGCGGGCTCGACCTGCCGCTGCTGATCGGCGGCGCGACGACGTCGAAGCAGCACACCGCGGTCAAGATCGCGCCGGAGTACTCGCACCCCGTCGTGCACGTGCTCGATGCGTCGCGCGTCATCGGCGTGATGTCGGATCTCCTCGACGACGAAGGCCGCAAGCGCCTCGACGGCGAGAACCGCGAGTTGCAGGACCGGCTGCGAACGCAGCACGCGGAGAAGGAGCGCAAGCCGCTGCTGCCGTTCGCCGACGCTCGCGCGAACCCGCAGCGCCCCGACTTCACCGACCTCCCGGTGCCCTCGTTCACCGGACGCCGCCTGGTCGAGCCCGACCTCGAGACGATCGTCCGCTACATCGACTGGCAGTTCTTCTTCCACGCCTGGGAGCTGAAGGGGAAGTTCCCCGCGCTGCTCGAACAGCCGGCCGCGCGCGAGCTCTACGACGACGCGCTCGCCGTCCTCGACCAGATCGTCTCGACGCGCGCCTTCCAGCCGCGCGGCGTGTACGGCTTCTGGCCTGCCCGCTCCGACGGCGACGACGTCCTGCTCGAGGACGGGCGTCGATTCCACTTCCTGCGCCAGCAGAGCGCGTACGGCGACTCGCGCCCGAACAAGTCGCTCGCAGACGTCGTGGCGCCGAGCGGCGACCACATCGGCGCCTTCGCGGTCACGATCCACGGCGCCGACGAGCTCGCCGCCCGCTACGAGGCCGAGCACGACGACTACAACTCGATCATCGTCAAGGCGCTCGCCGACCGCTTCGCCGAGGCGTTCGCCGAGCACCTGCACGCGGTCGCCAGGCGCGAGTGGTACGAGACCGGCCCGGAGCTCACGAGCGAGGACCTGATCGCGGAGCGGTACCGGGGGATCCGGCCGGCCTTCGGCTACCCGGCGTGCCCCGACCACTCGGAGAAGCGGACGCTCTTCGACGTCCTCGGGGCCGAGGAGGTCGGCCTGGAGCTCACGGAGAGCTACGCGATGCTTCCCGCGGCGGCGGTGAGCGGGATCTACCTGGCCCATCCGGACGCCCGCTACTTCAGCGTCGGCCGGATCGGCCGCGACCAGGCCGAGGACTACGCGGCCCGCAAGGGCATCCCGCTCGAGCAGGTGGAGCGCTGGCTCGCGCCGAACCTGGCCTCGACGCCGCGGCCGGAGCCGGCGCTATCCTGACCCCCGGGGACGCCTTCGCGGCGTCTTCCGTTTTTCACATGAAGACCACGCTGAAGAGAGGCATCGGCCGCGCGGCCGAGCTCAACGGGAACGGTCACGCCGTGTACCCGCCGGCGATCGGCTCCCCGATGCGCCGGTACCGCCAGCCCGAGCCCGACCGGCGGAGCCTCGCGGGCGTCTTCGGGCGGATCTTCCTCTGGCTCGTGATCGGCGCGCTCATGCTCGCGGCCGGCATCGCGGGCGGGACGTACCTCTACGTGGAGCAGGACATCGCGAGCAGCCTCGGCCCGCGCTCGGCAGACGTCAGGGCGGCGCAGGAGACGCTCGACGTCGTGATCCCCGGCGAGCCGACGACGGCGCTCGTCCTCGGCTACGACAAGCGGGCCGGGGTGGAGGCCGGGCAGACCGGGCACTCGGACACGCTGATGCTCGTCCGCGCGGACCCCGGCCTGGAGACCGTGACCATGCTCTCGTTCCCGCGCGACCTGCTCGTCGACATCCAGGGCTGCCCGAACGGCACCTTCGTCTCGAGGATCAACAACGCGTACGGAGAGTGCGGCTCCTCCGCGGCGATCGAGACGGTGCGGCACCTGACCGGCGTGCCGATCAACTTCCTCGTCACGGTCAACTTCCGCGGCTTCAAGCAGGTCGTCAGCCGGATGGGCGGCGTGTGGATCGACATCGACCGGCGCTACTTCAACGACAACTCGAGCGGCGGCGACCGCTACGCGGCGATCGACCTGCAGCCCGGCTACCAGAAGCTGAACGGATCGGACGCGCTCGACTACGTGCGCTACCGCCACCTCGACTCCGACTTCTTCCGGATCGCGCGGCAGCAGCAGTTCCTGCGCGGCGTCAAGCAGCGCGCGACCGACTTCCCGCTCCTCGACCTGCCCAAGCTCGTCAAGACCGTGACCTCGAACGTCGAGGTCGGCAAGGGCGACGGCACGCGCTTCGACGCGCGCACGCTGCTCGACTACGCGGCGCTCGTGTACGGGCTGCCGCCGCGTCATGTGATCCAGTCGAGGATGGACCTCAGCTGCTACCAGGGCCTGAACGAGGTCACCGTGCCGCAGTCGTGCATCCAGGCCGCCGTCAACGACTTCATCCAGCCCGACGTCGACGCCCCGCTCAAGGCGACGGACGTGGCGCTCAACCGCAAGCCGCGCCGAAAGCGCACCGCCGCCGTCGCAGACCACCGTCACCGTGCTGAACGGCAACGGGCAGGTCGGCTCGGCGACGTCCGCAGCCTCGCAGCTCGGCGCGCGCGGCTACAAGATCGTGACGAGCGGCGACGGGAACGCGCCGAGCTGGGAGTACTTCCGAACCGAGGTCTACTACCAGGGCGGTGCGGACGCGCGCGCTGCGGCGAACAAGCTCTCGAAGCTCTTCGGCGACGCGCGTCTGTCGCCGATCCCGGCCGAGATCGCCCCGCTGTCGAACGGTGCGGCGGTGACCGTGATCGTGGGGCAGACCTACCACGGGACGATCGCGGCGGCGCCTGCCGACAAGACGCCGGAGCGCTCCGCGCCCGCAGTCCGCATCGACTCGGCTGCGACGCCGTATCTCCAGCAGGTCGCGAAGCGCGTCCCGTACAGGCTGATGACGCCGACCAGGATCGAGCAGAGCTCGGCGATCAGCACGCTCAGCCCGATCCGCGTCTACGGGCTGGGCGGGAGCAACGCCGTGCGGCTGACGTACACGATCGGCGGGATCGACTACTGGGGCATCCAGATGACCGACTGGAAGGACGCGCCCGCCCTCCAGGACCCGAACGAGGTGACGAAGATCGGCCGCCGCACCTACCGGCTCTACTACAACGGGTCGCACCTGCACATGGTCGTGCTCGACTACGGCGGCGCGACCTACTGGGTCGTGAACTCGCTGCTCGACAAGCTCTCCAACGAGACCATGCTCTCGATCGCCAAGGGTCTCCGTCCGTTGCCGCCGGGGTAGGCTTCGCGCCCGTGAGCAGGATCGGCGTCTTCGGCGCGGGCTACGTCGGCCTCGTCACTGCTGCGTGCCTCGCGGAGCTCGGCAACGACGTGGTCGTCCGCGACGTCGTTCCCGAGAAGGTCGACCGGCTCCAGCGCGGCGAGGTGCCGATCTTCGAGCCGGGCCTCGACGAGCTGCTCGCGAAGAACGCCGAGCGGCTCAGCTTCACGCTCGACGCGAGCGAGGCGGTGGACGGCGCCGAGTTCCTGTTCGTCTGCGTCGACACCCCGCCGGTCGCGTACTCGGGCGATGCCGACCTCTCCCGCGTCTGGACGGTCGTCGACGAGCTCCCGAGCGTCGAGGGGTCGCCCGTGCTCGTGCTGAAGAGCACCGTCCCCGTCGGCACCGGTGAGAAGGTGCGCGCGGCGCTCGACCAGCGCGGGCTCGAGCACGTCGGCTACGCCTCGAACCCGGAGTTCACCGCCGAGGGTCGCGCGGTGCGCGACTTCATGGAGCCCGACCGAATCGTGATCGGCGCCTTCGACTCGGACGACGCGGAACGGGTCGCCGGCCTCTACGCGTCGCTCGACGCGCCGATCGTCCGGATGGACGTCAACTCGGCCGAGATGGTCAAGCTCGCCTCGAATGCCTTCCTGATGACGCGCATCAGCTTCATCAACGAGATCGCGAACGTCTGCGAGGCGACCGGCGCGGACGTCGTGCGCGTCGCCGAGGGCGTCGGGCTCGACAAGCGGCTCGGCCCGCACTTCCTCCGTGCCGGCGTGGGCTGGGGCGGGTCGTGCTTCCCGAAGGACTCGCTCGCGCTCAAGCAGCTCGCGGCGAACTCCGGCTACCACTTCCAGCTGCTGAACGCGGTGATCGAGGTGAACGAGCTGCAGAAGCGCCGCGTGATCGGGAAGCTCGAGCGGCATCTCGGAAAGCTTCGTGGCAAGCGCGTCGCGCTGCTCGGGCTCGCGTTCAAGGCGGGCACCGACGACACGCGCGAGGCGCCGAGCCTCGTGCTCGCGTCGCGCCTGATCGCCGAGGGCGCGGAGGTCCGCGCCTGGGACCCCGTCGTCGACGGCAAGCGCGTGATGCCGCAGGCGGAGTTCTGCACCACGGTTCAGGATGCGGTGCGCGACGCCGACGCGGCGGTGATCGTCACCGAGTGGGACGAGCTGCGCGACCTCGCGCGCCCGGAGATTCGCGAGCTGATGGCACGGCCGCTGATCGTGGACGGGCGGAACCTGCTCGACCCGGCGCAGGCGCGCGCGGCCGGGTTCGCGTACGAGGGGATCGGCCGGCCGGTCTCGCCGTCCGACGTGCTGCCGGAAACGCCCGAGCGCGACCGCGAGCCCTCGGCCTCTTAAGTGGTGCTCCCGACCTCGTCCTCCGGCGCCTGGCCCGCCGACACGCGGCGCGCTGCGGCGTCCTCAGTCGCGCCCGTACTTGTCAGTACGAGCGCTCCCTGCGTCCTTGCATCGCTTGGTGTCGACGACCCAGGCATCCGGCAACGAGGCCGGAAGCACCACTAGTGGAGGCGATCCTTCTCGCGGGCGGCCGGGCCGAGCGGCTCGGCGACGCTGCGCAAGGGCGCCCGAAGGCGCTCGTCGACGTCGGCGGGAAGCCGCTCGCGGAGCACCAGATCCGTCGTCTCGCGCGGGCCGGTGTGGACCGCGTGATCGTGAGCTGCCGGGCAGGGCAGGAGGACGAGTTCGCGCGTGCGCTGGAGGGCGTCGGCGTCGAGCTCGCGTTCGCCGGCGAGCAGGAGCCGCTCGGGCGTGGCGGAGGCCTGAAGTTCGCGGCGCGCGAGCGGCGCGAGTCCGGCCCATGCTTCGCGCTGAACGGCGACGAGCTCTTCGACGTCGAGCTGGAGGCGCTGCTCGCGCTGCACCGGGAGCGCTCGCCCGCGGCGACGATCACGGTCGCGCCGCTTCCCTCGCCGTTCGGCGTCGTCGACGTGGCGGACGACGGCACGGTCGAGGGCTTTCGCGAAGCACCGATGCTGCCGCACTGGGTGAACATGGGCCTCTACGTGCTCGACGACGAGGCGATCGAGCGGCTGCCGGACAAGGGCGACCACGAGACGTCGACGTTCCCCGAGCTTGCGGAGGAGCGAAAGCTGCTCGCGTTCAGGCACGAGGGGCTGTGGCTGACGGTGAACACCCCCAAGGACCTGCGCCGCGCCGAGGAGTACTTCGCGGCGTTCGGAACCGGCGTAGGATCGTCGGATCGACGCCTCGCCGAACCTGAACAGCCTCGACGCCTGGACCGTCGACCCGCGGCGGGTCGAGAAGCCGTGGGGCTGGGAGCTGATCTGGGCGGAAACGGATCGGTACGTCGGCAAGATCCTCTTCGTCGCGGCCGGCCAGTCCCTGAGCCTCCAGTACCACGAGCGCAAGGACGAGTCGTGGTACGTCCAGTCGGGTCGGGCCAAGCTCGAGCTCGGGCTCTCCGGGGACGCGGTGCTGAACGAGGTCGTGATCGGCCCCGGGGAGGCCTTCCACTACCCGCCGGGCACCGTCCACAGGGTCACGGCGCTCGAGGACACGACGATCGTGGAGGTCTCGACGCCGCACCTCGACGACGTCGTCCGGCTCGCGGACGCCTACGGCCGCGAGGGCACCTCAGAACCTTAACACTCTCGTGGTAAGGTCACGGGCGTGGATGCGCTCACGGTCTCGGACGCCGCCGCCCGCACGGGCTGGTCGGCGCGGATGCTGCGGTACCTCGAGGCCTCGGGCCTCGTCGAGCCGCGGCGGACCGAGGCCGGGTACCGCCTCTACGGGCTCCGGGAGCTGAACCAGCTCAGGTCGCTGAGGGAGCTGCGCCGCCGCTTCGGCGTCGAGCTCGCCGAGATGGCCTTCGCTCTCCGCATGCGGCGTGACCCCGAGCTCCGCGCCGCCGTCGACACGTGGCTGCACGGCAGCGGCGTGGACGCGCTCGACTGGGAGCAGCGCAAGCACGAGCGCCTGCTCGCCGCCTGACCCGCACCTACACTGCCCGACCACTCACGAGGGAAGAGGACGCATTGGCTACGACACGCAGACACGACGTAAAGGACTTGTCGCTCGCCCGGGAGGGCGTGCGGCGCATCGAGTGGGCCGACCGGCAGATGCCGGTGCTCGCCGCGATCCGTGACCGCTTCGAGAGCGAGCAGCCGCTGTCCGGCTACCGCGTCGCGGCCTGTCTCCACGTGACGACGGAGACCGCGAACCTGATGCGGACGCTGAAGGCCGGAGGCGCCGACGTGGTGCTCTGCGCCTCGAACCCGCTCTCGACGCAGGACGACGTCGCCGCAGCGCTCGTCGACGAGTACGACATCGCCGTCTTCGCGATCAAGGGCGAGGACAACGACACCTACTACCAGCACATCGAGGCCGCGGTCGACCACAAGCCGCAGATCACGATGGACGACGGCGCCGACGTGATCGGCGTGCTCCACTCCGCGCGGCGCGAGCAGCTCGGCGACGTGATCGCCGGCACGGAGGAGACGACGACCGGCGTGATCCGGCTCAAGGCGCTCGAGCGCGACGGTGCGCTCGGGTTCCCCGTGATCGCCGTCAACGACGCGTTCACGAAGCACATGTTCGACAACCGCTACGGCACGGGCCAGTCGACGATCGACGGGATCATCCGTGCGACGAACGTCCTGCTCGGCGGGAAGCGCTTCGTCATCTCCGGCTACGGCTGGGTCGGCAAGGGCGTCGCGATGCGCGCGAAGGGCATGGGCTCGCACGTGATCATCACGGAGGTCGATCCCCTGAAGGCGCTCGAGGCGATCATGGACGGCTTCGAGGTGATGCCGATGGAGCAGGCCGCCAAGGTCGGCGACATCTTCTGCACCGCGACCGGCGACAAGTCCGTGATCCGGCGCGAGCACATGGAGCAGATGAAGGACGGTGCGATCCTCTCGAACACCGGGCACTTCAACGTGGAGATCGACATCCCCGCGCTCCGGGCGCTCGCGAGCGAGACGCGTGAGGCGCGCCAGTTCGTCGAGGAGTTCACGCTCTCCGACGGCCGCCGGCTCTACCTGCTCGGCGAAGGTCGCCTGATCAACCTCGCCGCCGCGGAAGGGCATCCGGCGATCGTGATGGACATGTCGTTCGCGAACCAGGCGCTCTCCGCCGAGTACGCCATCCAGCATGCGGCCGAGCTCGAGCGGAAGGTCTACCCGGTCCCTGCGGCAATCGACGCAGAGATCGCGAAGCTCAAGCTCGCGACCATGGGCGTCGAGGTCGACATCCTGACCGACGAGCAGGAGCGCTACCTCGCGTCGTGGGACGAGGGCACCTGAGCCGACGAACGTGAAGGCGCTCGTTCTCGCAGCGGGGTACGCCACTCGGCTCTACCCGCTGACCGAGTCGATCGCGAAGCCGCTCCTGACGATCGGCGGGCGGCCGATGGTGGATCACATTCTCGACCGGATCCGCGAGGCGGATCCGGTCGAGGTTCATGTGGTGACGAACTCGAAGTTCGCCGGCGCCTTCTCGGAGTGGGCGCCGCCCGGCGTGATCGTCCACGACGACGGGACGACGAGCGAGCACGACCGGCTCGGCGCGATCGGCGACCTGCGCTTCGTGCTCGAACGCGTCGGGATCGACGACGACTGGCTCGTCGTCGCCGGCGACAACCTCTTCGACTACAGCCTTCGCGACTACGTGGACTGGTGGCGCTCGAAAGGTGTCGCGAGCGCGGTCGCGCTCTACGAGCACCCGGACCGCGAGCTCGTGAAGCAGTACGGCGTCGTCGAGCTCGACGAGCAGGAGCGCGTCGTCTCGTTCGTCGAGAAGCCGGCCGAGCCACCGTCGAACCTCGCCGCGACCGCGTGCTACCTCTTCCACCGCGAGCACCTGAAGCTCGTCGCGACGTACCTGGAGGAGGGCAACGTCGCCCGACCAGCCCGGGCGCTTCGTCGAGTGGCTCCATCGGCGCGCGCCGGTGTTCGGCTACCGCTTCAGCCGGCGAGTGGCTGGACATCGGCGACCGCGACCAGCTCCTCGAGGCGGACAACCGCGCGAGGACCCGCGCAGGCCAGTCCCCGCGAGCCGAGTACGCCCCGGGCTGAGCGGCGGCAGAGCGCACCCCCACCCTCAAATTGGGTGGGGTCGCTTCCCGCCGCCCACGGCGGAGACGCTACCGCCGGCACGCGGCCTCGACCGTCGCGAGATCGTGTCGCTTCGTGCCCGTGGCGTGACGATCGCTCCACAGCAGCTCGATCTCGTGCTGCGCCGGCCGTACGGTCGACGCGTGGCCACGGGCCTCCTCGACCTGCTCCTCCCGCAACGCTGCGTCGCGTGCGGGCTCCCCGGCGCGCAGGTCTGCAACGCCTGCCTCGTCGCGTTGCCGCGGCTTCGCGGCCCCCGCTGCGAGCGGTGCTGCGCGCCGACGGCCTGGCCGGTCCGCCGCTGTCGCGAGTGCGCGGGGCGGCGCCTGGCCTTCGCGCGCGCCCGCTCGGCGGTGGCCTACGACGAAGCGGTCAGCCGTCTGGTCCACGCCTGGAAGGAGCGAGGCCTCCGTCGCCTCGCCGCGGCCGCGGCCGAGGTGACCGCCGACGCGCTCGAGCACCGGGGCGAGCCGCTCGTCTTCGTCCCGCCCGATCCGGAGCGTCGCCGCGGGCGCGGCTATCACCCCGCCGAGGCGCTGGCGCGCGAGCTCGGCGCGCGCTGGGACGTCCCCGTCCTCGCGGTCCTCGCCCGTGCGCGCCGCGGAGCACGCCAACGCGGACTCACCGCTCCCCGAGCGCCGGGCGAACGTGCGCGGAGCGTTCCTGGCCACTCGCGCGCCACCCGCCGTCGTGCTGGTCGACGACGTCTACACGACGGGCGCGACGGCCAACGCCGCGGCTTCCGCGCTCCGACGGGCAGGCGCGCGCCGCGTCGAGGTCGTGACGTTCGCACGCGCGGTTCGTGGGTATACAGTGACGACCCAGGCTTGATCGGCCCACGAGGAGGACGCGTTGCGACTTCAGGTGAAGGGCAGAAACCTCGACGTCACCGACTCCATCCGCAGCTATGCCGAGCAGAAGCTCAAGAAGCTCGACAAGCAGCTGAACGACGCGACCGAGATCGAGCTCGAGCTCGCCGTCGAGAAGAACCCGTCGATCGCCGCGAACCAGATCGCCGAGGCGACCGTCTGGACGAAGGGCCCGACGCTGCGCGCGCGCGAAGCCTCCGAGGACATGCGCGCCTCGATCGACCAGCTGACCGAGAAGCTCGTCCGCCAGGTCCGGCACTACCGCGACAAGCGGAGCTACCGCGGCGCGCGCAATCACGTTCCCGTCGACGAAGGAGCCCCGGCGTTGCCAGACGACCAGCTGGACGAGCAGATCGTCAAGACGAAGCAGTTCCCCGACAAGCCGATGAGCCCCGAGGAAGCCGTGCTCCAGCTCGAGCTGATCGGCCACGACTTCTTCGTCTTCAGGACACGCCGACTCCGGCGAGGTGAACGTCGTCTACCGCCGCAAGGACGGCGGGTACGGCCTGATCGAGCCCGGCGCGTGAGCTTCCGGCGGCGCGAGAAGCCGCTGCACGAACGACTGGCCGAGCAGGGCGGCATGACGATGCCGACGGAGGTCACGCGAGACGTCGCGCCGTGGAACCAGGCAGGCGTCCATGGTGTCCCGCGGCCGCGTCAATGGGACGCCGTCGTCACCGCCGAAGCCGACCTCCCGGGCGACTCCGTCCACTTCGTCACGCTCGAGGATCGAACGGTGGTCGTCGACGAGGACGTCCCGGACGACCAGCTCGCGCCGCTTGCCGACGCCGTCGAGACGCAGCTCAACCCCCCGTACCGCGCCGAGGGCACGAGGCGCGACGACCGGCTGTGGGCGGTCGGCGCGAGCAAGATCGACGTCGTCTCGATCGACGAGGAGATCGGTGGCGACACCGTCGAGCTCGCCGTCCGAGACGGAGTCGTGACGCAGCTCGTGGACGGCGCCCACGGCTTCGGCTCGGTCCCGGAGCTCGAGGCGCTGGGTGCCGGGATGCCGTCGTTCGTCGTGCGCGCCGACCGCATCGACGGAGACCTCTGGGAGGTCGCGGTCCGCTGCCAGCTCTGACGCGCCGATCGGCCGCGATTCGGGTCTTCGCGTCGATCCGCGCGAGCCGGCTACCCTCAGGCCCGGGAGCGACTAGCCGCATGGCCCAGAGCATGGGTTCCTTCGAGAAGGTCCTCCGCCTCGGCGAGGGCCGCCGCCTCAAACGGCTGGCCGAGCAGGCCGCCTACGTCGGCACGCTCGAGCCCGAGTTCGAGGCGCTCTCCGACGAGCAGCTGGCCGGCAAGACCGCGGAGTTCAAGGAGCGCCTGGAGAAGGGCGAGTCGCTCGAGGAGCTGCTCTTCGAGGCCTTCGCGGCCGTCAGGGAGGCCTTCAAGCGCACGATCGGGGTTCGCCTCTTCGACGTCCAGCTGATGGGCGGCATCACCCTCCACGAGGGCGACATCGCCGAGATGAAGACCGGCGAAGGCAAGACGTTCGTCGCGGTCCAGCCGCTGTATCTGAACGCGCTCGAGGGCCAGGGCGTGCACCTCGTGACGGTGAACGACTACCTCGCCAAGCGCGACGCCGAGTGGATCAGCCCCGTCTTCGAGCAAGCTCGGGATGCGCGCGGCGTTCATCCAGAACCAGATGCCGTTCGCGGAGCGCAAGGAGGCCTACGACGCCGACGTCACGTACGGAACGAACTCGGAGTTCGGCTTCGACTACCTGCGCGACAACATGGCCGTCTCGCTGCCCGAGCTCGTGCAGCGCAGCCACCGCTTCGCGATCGTGGACGAGGTCGACTCGATCCTGATCGACGAGGCGCGCACGCCGCTGATCATCTCCGGCCAGCCGGAGACCGCGGCGAGCACGTACTACGACTTCGCGCGCATCGTCAAGACGCTCGAGTCCCGCCCCGCGAAGATTCTCGCCAAGGGCGAGGACCAGTTCGCGGAGGGCGGCGACTTCGTCTACGACGAGAAGTTCAAGACCGTCTCGCCGAGCGAGGAGGCGATCGAGAAGGTCGAGCGCGCGCTCAAGATCGACAACCTCTACGACCCGCGGAACGTCCAGCTCGTCAACCACCTGACGCAGTCGCTGAAGGCGCAGTCGCTCTACAAGCGCGACATCGACTACGTGATCCAGGACGGCGAGGTCAAGATCGTCGACGAGAACACCGGCCGGATCATGGAAGGCCGCCGCTGGAGCGAGGGCCTGCACCAGGCGATCGAGGCGAAAGAGGGCCTCAAGATCCAGGAGGAGCACGTCACGCTCGCGACGATCACGCTCCAGAACTACTTCCGCCTCTACGAGAAGCTCGGCGGGATGACCGGTACGGCGAAGACCGAGGAGAAGGAGTTCGTCGAGATCTACGACCTGCACGTCGTCGAGATCCCGACGAACGTGGACGTCGCGCGCCAGGACAAGAACGACTTCATCTTCCGCACGAAGGAAGGCAAGTTCCAGGCCGTGATCCGCGACATCAAGGAGCG
This sequence comes from uncultured Actinomycetes bacterium, assembly GCA_963819225.1. Classification (GTDB taxonomy): domain Bacteria; phylum Actinomycetota; class Thermoleophilia; order Gaiellales; family Gaiellaceae; genus JACCTU01. Next base: position 105,120 of record CAWFVN010000035.1, read on the forward strand.
AAACGAGCACGGGCCAGCCCGTCCTCCTCGGCACGATCGCCGTCGAGACCTCGGAGTACCTCGCGCAGCTGCTCGAGCGCCAGGGGATCAAGCACAACGTCCTGAACGCGAAGCAGCACGAGCGCGAGGCGGAGATCATCAAGGACGCGGGCCAGCTCGGCGCGGTCACGATCGCGACGAACATGGCGGGCCGCGGCGTCGACATCAAGCTCGGCGAGGGCGTGCGCGAGGCGGGCGGCCTCTACGTGCTCGGCACCGAGCGGCACGAGGCGCGCCGCATCGACAACCAGCTCCGCGGCCGCGCCGGCCGCCAGGGCGACCCGGGCGAGTCGCGCTTCTACCTCTCCGGCGAGGACGAGCTCGTGCGCCTGTTCGCGGGCGACCGGATCAAGAACATCATGCAGCGCTTCAAGGTGCCCGACGACGAGCCGATGGAGGCGTCGATCCTCTCGAAGCAGATCGAGAACGCGCAGAAGAAGGTCGAGGAGCAGAACTTCGTCATGCGCAAGAACGTCCTCAAGTACGACGACGTGATGAACTCGCAGCGGCAGGTCATCTACGCGCAGCGCCGTCGCGTGCTCGAGGGCCAGGACATGTCGGAGGAGATCCTCGGCTGGATCGACGACGTGGTCGAGGGCGCCGTCGACACCTACACGGAGGCCGAGTACGCGGAGGAGTGGGACCTCGGCGCGCTGACGCAGGCGATGCACGATCTCTACGGCTCCGACATCACGCCCGAGGAGCTGAAGGAGGAGGTCGCGCTCGAGCGCGAAGCGCTCATCGAGGAGTTCCAGCAGGACGCGCGGGACGCGTACGGCGACAAGGAGAAGGAGCTCGGCGTGGAGTTGATGCGCGACCTCGAGCGCTACGTCACGCTCCAGGTCGTCGACACCCGGTGGCGCGAGCACCTCGAGAACATGGATTACCTGCGCGAGGGAGTGCACCTCCGCGCGTTCGCGCAGAAGGACCCGCTCGTCGAGTACCGCGGCGAGGGCCACAAGATGTTCGAGGAGCTCGGGCTGCAGATCCGCGAGGAGGTCGTCGGCACGCTCTTCCACGCGCAGCTCGCGCCGCAGGACGCCGAGGTGCTCGAGCAGCCCGGCCAGCAGAACGGCGGCAGCCTCTCGTACGAGCACGAGACCGCTGCCGGAGCGGGCGCGATCGCCGGCGCGGCGGTCGGAGGCGGCTCGGTCGCCACGGCCGGCGCCCTGGCACCTGCACAGACCGTGAACACGCAGCAGGTCGTGAAGAACGAGAACCAGCAGCTCGGCCGCAACGACCCGTGCTGGTGCGGCTCGGGCAAGAAGTTCAAGAAGTGCCACGGCGCCTAGCGCGCCCGTGACCTTCGACGCCGAGTTCCGCAGCCGCTCGCTCGAGCGCATGGCGGAGCGCCGAGCTCGACGTGCTCGTGATCGGCGGCGGGATCACCGGCTGCGGGGTCGCGCTCGACGCGGCGTCCCGCGGGCTCTCGGTCGGGCTCGTGGAGCGCGAGGACTTCGCGTCCGGCACCTCCGGCCGGTCCTCGCGGCTGATCCACGGCGGCATGCGCTACCTCGCTCAGCGCGAGCTCGGGCTGGTGCGCGAGTCGCTGCGCGAGCGCGCGATCATCCTGCGCCTCGCGCCACATCTGCTGCGGACGCTGCCGATCTACCTCCCCCGATCCGATCTCGCCTTTCGCGCGGCCTTCACGATCTACGACCTGCTCGCGCTCGGCGTGAACGTCGCACGCCACCGCCGCGTCGACGCGGACGAGCTCGACCGAGTCGCGCCGGGGCTCGAGCACCGCGGCGGCGGCTTCGTCTACCACGAGTGCGCGACCGACGACGCGCGGCTGACGCTCGAGATCGCGCGCGCAGCAGCAGCGCACGGTGCGCTCGTCGCGAACCACGCGCGCGTCGAGAGCCTGCTGGGAGACGGCCGCGTCACCGGAGCGATCGTTCGCGACGAGCTCAGCGGCGAGACCGCGGAGGTCCGCGCGACGACGACCGTCAACGCGACCGGCGTCTGGTCGGAACGGCTTCAGTCGCTCGCCACGGACAGTCCGAGGCGCCAGGTCGCGAGCAAGGGCATCCATCTCGTCTTCCGCCCCGGCGCGGTGCGCGCCCGCACGGGCCTGCTCGTCCCGTCGGGCGAGGACGACCGCCGCTTCGTGTTCGTGATCCCGTGGGAAGACCGCTACTACGCCGGCACGACCGACACCGCGTACGAGGGCGAGCTCGAGGCGCCGGCGGTCGAGCAGACCGACGTCGACTACGTCCTCGGCGCGGTTGCGCGGTCGTTCCCGGACGTGAACGAGCGGTGCGTGGTCGCTTCGTGGGCAGGCCTGCGGCCGCTGGCGCACGGAGGCGACGGGCCGACCGCCGACCTTTCGCGCCGCCATCAGATCTACGAGGAGCCGGCCGGCTTGCTCACGGTGACCGGCGGCAAGCTCACGACCTATCGCGCGATGGCGGAGGACGTCGTGGATCGCATCGCGCCGCGCACGAAGAGCCGCACTCGCGAGCTGCCGCTCGGGCTGACCATGCCGCTCACCGAGGCGCTCGCGCGCGCGGCGCGCGCTGCTGCAGCGGTCGGGCTGTCAGAGGACGCGGGCCGCCGGTTCGTCCACCGCTACGGGGACGACTGGCAGGACGCGGTCGCGCTGATCGGAGACCGGCCGGAGCTCGCGGCTCCGGTCGCCGACGACGGGCCTGCGCTCGAAGTCGACCGCGAGCTCGCGCGAACCCGCGAGATGGCGCTGACCGACGCCGACGTGATCGAGCGGCGGCTGCGCCTGACGACGCTCGGCGTCACGGCAGCAGCGCGCCTGGGTTGAGGATCCGTCGGCCCAACGCATCGGGCTACCATCGACCCGATGGCCGAGACCACCGACGCACCACTGGAGCAACAGCTCGAGGAAATCGGGACCCAGCTCGCCTGGGTCCGTGATTACCTTTGACCCCGACTCGCTGAGGGTCCGCGTCGCCGATCTCGAGGGCCGCATGGGCGAGCCCGGGTTCTGGGACGACCAGGCAAAGGCCGCGCAGGTCTCGTCCGAGCACTCGCGGCTGACGCGCCGTCTCGAGCGCTACGACCGGCTCGTGCGCGAGTACGACGACGCGCGTGAGCTGCTCTCGCTGGACGGCGACATGGCGGACGACATCGTGAACATGCTCAGGCCGCTCCGCGCCGAGCTCGACCGCTTGCAGGAGGACGCGCTGTTCACCGGCGAGTACGACACGGGTGACGCGCTGATCTTGCTGCACGCGGCGACCGGCGGGATCGACGCGCAGGACTTCACCGAGATGCTGCTGCGCATGTACCTGCGCTGGGCGGCAGACCGTGGGTTCCAGACCGAGGTGCTCGAGGCGACGCCGGGGGAGGAAGCGGGGCTCAAGTCCGCGACCGTCAGCGTGGCCGGCGAGAACGCGTACGGGATCCTCAAGGCCGAGCGCGGCAAGCACCGCCTCGTGCGCCTCTCGCCGTTCGACCAGGCCCACCGCCGGCACACGTCGTTCTCGCAGATCGTCGTCGCGCCGCTCCTCCCGGACGACGCAGAGCTCGAGCTCGACGAGGGCGACCTGCGGATCGACACGTACCGCGCGAGCGGTGCCGGCGGCCAGCACGTGAACAAGACGGACTCGGCCGTCCGGATCACGCACCTGCCGACGGGGATCGTCGTCCAGTGCCAGAACGAGCGCTCGCAGACCGCGAACAAGCAGACCGCGATGCGCATGCTCCGCTCCCGCCTCGCCGAGCTCCAGCTCGAGGAGCGCGAGGCCGAGATCGCCCGCGAGCGCGGCGTGGCCGCGGACACGGGCTTCGGAGGCGCGAACATCCGCAGCTACGTCCTCCAGCCCTACCAGCAGGTCAAGGACCATCGGACCGGCCACGAGGTCGGGAACGCCCAGGGGGTCCTGGACGGCGACATCGACGGCTTCATCCACGCCTACCTGCTCGCCCAGGCCTCCGGAGAGGTCGTCTAGGCCCTCCGAAGCCTCAGCTAGACTGCCCCGGCAGGGTCCTCTCACGTACCGGAGCAGGCGTGCCTGCCCTTCCCTCTTTCCCGGTGACGGAGCCACAGATCACAGACACCGCGATCCCCCCGCTCAGCGAGGCACACGAGAGCGAGAACGGCCGTGTCCCGGTCGCGGGCGCCGCGATCATGTTCGACTCGGTGACGAAGGTCTACGACCCCGGCGTGACCGCGCTCTCCGACGTCTCCTTCGTGATCGAGAAGGGCGAGTTCGTCTTCGTCGTCGGCGCCTCCGGGTCGGGCAAGTCGACGATGATCCGGCTGATCCTGAAGGAGCTCGACCCGACCTCCGGGCGGATCATCGTCGGGGGCCGCGACCTCTCGCGCCTGCGGCGCAGCAAGATCCCGCAGCTCCGGCGGAACGTCGGGTGCGTCTTCCAGGACTTCAAGCTGCTGCCGAACCGCACCGCGGCCGAGAACGTCGCGTACGCCCTCAAGGTCCAGGGCGAGAGTCAGAGCTCGATCCGGCGCAAGGTGCCCGAGGTGCTGAGCCTCGTCGGGCTCTCGCACAAGATGAACTCGCTCCCCGATGAGCTCTCCGGCGGCGAGCAGCAGCGCGTCTCGATCGCGCGCGCGTTCGTCAACCATCCGCCGCTTCTGATCTGCGACGAGCCGACGGGCAACCTCGACCCCGACACGAGCGTCGGGATCATGCAGCTGCTCTACCGCATCAACCGGTCCGGCACGACGATCCTGATGGTCACGCACGACCGAGAGATGGTCGACAAGATGCGCCGGCGCGTGCTCGCACTCTCGGAGGGCAAGCTCGAGCGCGACGAGCGGCGTGGGGGGTACGTCGGCGAATGACCCAGCTCCAGCTCCTCCTCGCCGAGTCGATACGCTCGCTGCGGGCGTCGCTCTCCACGACGTTCGCCGCGACGATGACCGTGCTGATCGCGATGTTCCTGCTCGGTCTGTCGATCGCGCTCGGCTCGTGGGTCGTGTCGTGGTCGAACCACGTGAAGAAGGACGTGCAGGTGAAGGCGTTCTTCTGCACCGAGCACACGTGCGCGAGCCGACGTGACCGACCAGCAGGTCGGGAACGGTGCAGCGGTACCTCGAGGCCGACCCGAGAGTCAAGGAGGCGACGTTCGTCTCCAAGGCGGAGGCGCTCGAGATCATGCGCGAGCGCTCGCCGGAGCTGGTCAAGGACCTGACCTACAACCCGCTGCCGGACGCGTTCGAGGTCCAGCCGAACCGGGCCGAAGACGTGGAGCTGATCGCGGCCGACCTCCGCGCGCAGCAGTTCGCCGGCGTCGAGAAGGTCGACTTCGGCCGAGCGACCGCCCGGCGGATCATCCGCGTCGGGCAGGTGATCTCGATCATCTTCTTCGGCGTCGTGATCCTGCTCCTGGCTGCGTCCGGCCTGCTGATCGCGAACACGATCCGGCTCTCGATCTACGCCCGTCGCCGGGAGATCGAGGTGATGAAGCTCGTCGGGGCGTCGAACTGGTTCGTGCGCGGCCCGTTCATGCTCGAGGGGCTCTTCACCGGCCTCGCGGGCGCGATGCTCGCCGTCATCCTGCTCTTGCTCGGGAAGGAGATCGCGCTGCCCGCGATCCTCGGCCGCGTCGACGCGGACTCCGACGTGCAGGCACTCGCGTTCGCCTGGACGGCGCTGATCCTGCTCGGGCTCGGCCTGCTGCTCGGAGCCGCCGGCTCCGGCCTGACGCTACGCCGCTTCCTGCGCGTCTAGATATTCCAGCACGCGGACGCGCGCAACGAGGAGCGTCCCGGCCAGCCAGCCGAGGGCGTTCGCGAGGCACGCCGCGTTCAGCAGCTCGTGCTGGAGCGGATCGACGAGCTCGCCCGACACGACCGTGACCTGGAAGGCACAAGCCAAGAGCGCGCCCACGGCTCCGAGTGCCAGCACGCGGCCGCCGGATGTGCGAACGCCAGGCCGGACAGGAACGCGATCGCGCCGCCAAGGCCCCCCGCCAGAAACAGTGCACCGAACGAGCTCGCCATCCGTACTGCAACGGACGAGCGCGCAGGTAAAGATGCGGGTGTGACCGACTACGTCGTCGTCGAGGTCTCCCGCCGCGGCCGAATGCTCGTCGGAGAGCCGGTCTTCACGCCCGGGGTGCCGATCCCGCTGGACAAGCACGGGCTCGGCGACCTCGGGTCGGGGGACCTGGCGGTCGTCAGGAAGCAGCGCGGGCGCGCCCGGCTCGAGCGCGCGCTCGGCCCCGCCGACCGGATCGAGAACGTCCTCGAAGGCCTGCTCGAGCACGAAGGGCTTCGCCACGAGTTCGAGCCGTTCGACCTGCCGGAGCCGAGCCTCGAGGGGCGGGTCGACCTGCGCGAGCTGCTGACGTTCACGATCGACCCGGAGACCGCGAAGGACTTCGACGACGCGATCTCCACGCGTCGCGAGGGCGACGGGATCCGCGTCTGGGTGCACATCGCCGACGTCTCGTGGTTCGTGCCCGCGGGCTCGCCGCTCGACCGCGGCGCCGCCGAGCGCGCGCTGTCCGTGTACGTCCCGGGCTTCGTCGCGCCGATGCTTCCGCACGAGCTCGCGGACGACGCCTGCTCGCTCCGACCGAACGTCGACCGGCTCTGCGTCACCGTCGAGATCCTGTTCGACGGCTCGCTGCAGGCAGGCGAGCCGACGTTCTACCGCTCGGTGATCCGCTCGAACGAGCGGCTGACGTACGGGCAGGCCGAGTCGATCCTCGCCGGTCGCGAGCGCGCGGCGGACGACGTCACCGAGGGGCTCAAGCTCGCCGAGACGATCGCGCTCGAGCTCCGGCGCCGCCGGTTCGCGCGCGGCGCGCTGCGCATCGCCGGCGCGGAGATCGCGTTCGCGTTCGACGGGGAGGGCGGAGTGGAGAAGGCGTGGCTCGAGTCGGAGCCGCACGCGCACGCCCTGATCGAGGAGCTGATGATCCTCGCGAACGAGGCCGTCGCCGGGCTGCTGGCCGGCCGGAAGCGCGAGGCGCTCTTCCGCGTGCACGAGCGGCCGGAGCCGCTGTCGGTGACACGCCTGCTCGCGAAGCTGACGTCGGTCGAGGTGCCGACGCCTGCCGGCGCCCGACGCGGACCACATGACCCCGCAGCAAGCGGCGAAGATCGCGGCCGAGGCGAGCGAGCGAGTCAGCGAGTTCGTCGCACGCGCCAAGCGTGGGAAGGAGGCGTTTCCCTCGCTCGTGCTGCGCGCGCTCAAGCAGGCGCGCTACCACCCGCAGAACCTCGGCCACTCAGGGCTCGCGAGCACTGCGTACTGCCACTTCACGTCGCCGATCCGCCGCTACCCGGACCTCGTCGTGCACCGCGCGCTGCTCCGCGAGATCGGCGCGACCGACGAGCCCCTCCCCGAGGACATCGCGGCCTCCGCCGAGCATTGCTCGGTGAAGGAGCGCGAGGCGGGCGACGTCGAGTACCGCGCGGACGACATCGTCGCCGCGTGGCTGCTCGAGGACGTCCTCTTCGAGCGCGGCTGGGAGGAGCCGTTCTCCGGCGAGATCACGGGGATGATCGGCTCCGGGCTCTTCATCCGCTTCGGCGACGTCTTCGAGGGCTACCTGCCCGCGCGGCGTCTCCCCGGCGACTACTACGAGATCGACGCGCTCGAGACTCGGCTCGTCGGGCGGCGTGGAGGGCGGACCTTCCGGCTCGGCGACCCGATCGACGTGCGCGTCCAGGAGATCCGCAAGAACGAGGGCAAGGTCGAGCTCTCGCTGGCAGGGTAGGAATACGCTGCAACTGCGCACGTTAGGAGGGACATGAGACTCGAAGGCATTCATCACGTGACGGCGATCACGGGCGACGCCCCGGCGAACGTCGACTTCTACGCAGACAAGCTCGGCCTCCGGCTGGTGAAGAAGACCGTCAACCAGGACGACCCGACCGTCTACCACCTGTTCTACGCCGACGAGAAGGGCAGCTCCGGCAGCGACATCACCTTCTTCGAGTATCCGGGCGCGGCGCGCGGGCGCGCAGGCGCGGGGATGGTGCACCGCGTGCTCTGGCGTGTCGGCTCGGCGGACTCGCTCGACTTCTGGGCGGAGCGCCTCGGTGTCGAGCGCACCGGCGACACGCTGCGCTTCGCCGATCCCGAGGGGCTCGAGCACGAGCTGGTCGTGGACTCGAGCGGCGAGGAGCCGCTGACCGCGGAGCACCCGGAGATCCCGGCGGAGCACCGTCTGCGCGGCTTCGCCGGCGTGCGCGCGTTCGCGAGCGATCCTTCGCGAAGCGACGAGTTCCTCGGCGCGCTCGGCTTCGAGCCGGGCTGGGTCGCCCGCGGCGAGCACCGCAGCGGCACCTACGAGTACGACCCCGCGCCGGAGGGCGCAGGCGTGCCCGGCGCGGGGACCGTGCACCACGTCGCCTGGGGCTCGACGCCGGAAGAGCACGAGGCGTGGCGCGAGCGGGCGCAGGAGGCAGGCGCTCGCCCGACGCCGGTGATCGAGCGCTTCTACTTCAAGTCGATCTACTTCCGCGAGCCGAGCGGCGTGCTGTTCGAGATCGCGACGCTCGGCCCGGGCTTCACGGCGGACGAGCCGGTCGAGTCCCTCGGCGAGCGGCTCTCGCTGCCGCCGGCGTTCGAGGCGCTCCGCGAGCAGATCGAGCCGAAGCTGACCCCGATCCGGAACCCGCGCGAGGCGTGGCAGAAGACCTGACGGCCCTCGTGCGCGAGGCGGCGGGCGAGCCCGAGGGCGCGCTCGTCCTCTTCCACGGGCGCGGGGCCGACGAGCACGATCTCGTGCCGCTGCTCGACGTGCTCGACCCCGAGCGGCGCTTCGTCGGGATCACGCCGCGCGGGCCGCTGAGCCTGCCGCCCGGCGGCGCGCACTGGTACGCGGTGCGCGAGATCGGCTACCCGGACCCCTCGACGTTCCTGCCCACGTACGAGCTGGTCGGGAGTGGCTCGACGGGCTCGGCTTTCCGCCCGAGCGCATGATCCTCGGCGGCTTCTCCCAGGGCGCGGTGATGAGCTACGCGCTGTCGCTCGGGCGTGGACGCGCGCGCCCGGCGTCGGTGCTCGCGCTCAGCGGGTTCGTGCCGACGGTGGAGGGACTCGAGCTCGACCTCGAGCCGCCGCTTGCGCGGTACGCGATCGGCCACGGCACGCTCGACCCGGTGATCCGCGTCGAGTGGGGGCGCCGAGCCCGGACGCTGCTCGAGGAGGCGGAGGCAGAGGTGCGCTACGCCGAATACCCGCTCCCGCACACGATTCACCCGGGCTTCCTGCTCCAGGTGCGCGACTGGCTCACCGAGCGCGTCGGCTCGGCGGTCTGATGGCCGACAAGCTGATCGTCGACAACCGCCGGGCGCGACACGACTACCACCTCACCGACCGCGTCGAGGCGGGCCTCGCGCTCGTCGGGACCGAGGTCAAGTCGCTGCGCGAGGGGCAGGCGAACCTCCAGCGGGCGTACGGCGAGATCCGCGACGGCGAGGCCTGGCTCGTCGGCGCGCACATCGCCGAGTACGGCCATGGCAACGTCTCGAACCACGACCCCGATCGCGAGCGCAAGCTGCTGCTCAAGCGGCGCGAGATCGACTCCCTCGCGGACAAGGTGCGCGAGCGCGGTCTGACGCTCGTGCCGACCAAGCTCTACTTCAAGAACGGCAAGGTGAAGGTGGAGCTCGCGGTCGGCAAGGGCAAGCAGGCGCAGGACAAGCGCCGAGACATCGCGAAGCGCGACGCGGACCGGGAGATCGAGCGCGCGGTGAAAGCGCGACGCTGATGGTCGGCACGCTGCGCTGGGCCGAGCGGACGCACGGCAGGCTTCGCGCGCGGGACCGGTTGGAGCTGCAGGCGCAGATCGCGCGCCTGCTGCTCGAGCGGGTGCCACGCTGCGCTGCGGCGCAGGATCGGAACGTCGGAGAAGCTGCAGGCCGATCTCGAGCGGATCCGGCCGCCCGAGACGCCGACCGCGCAGGCGGCTGCCCAGCTGTGCGCGGAGGCTTCGAGCGAGGCGATCGCGAACCACGCGTTCCGCACCTATCTCTGGGCGCGGCTGCTCGCGCTTCGCGACGGCGTGCGCTACGACGACGAGCTGCTCTACGTCGCATCGGTGCTGCACGATCTCGGGTTGACGGAACGGTTCTGGGGACGCGACGGCTCGGAGTGCTTCTCGGTGGACGGCGGCGAGGCCGCGCGCGAGTTCGCGACCGCGAACGGTTGGCCACGTGCGCGAGCCGACGCGCTCGCGGAGGCGCTCGTGCTGCACCTGAACATCCAGGTACGTGACCGCCAGGGTGTCGAGGCCAGGCTGATGCAGTCCGGGACGACGCTCGACGTGACGGGCGCACGGCTCGGCGGCCTCGCGCGCGAGACCGCTGCCGCGGTCGTGGCGAGACATCCGCGGCTCGGCCTGAAGTCCGAGTTCGCCGAGTGGTTCCGCAAGGAGATCGCGCACCGTCCCGATGCGCGGCTCGCGTTCCTCGACCAGAGGGTCGGTCTCGGCCGCCGCATGCAGGCAGCGCCGTTCGACAGCTGAGGCTACGGCAGCGGAATCGGCGGAAGCGACACGACGCCGAGCTGTCCGAGCAGGCTCTGCGCGCGGGCGGCGTTTTGCTCGGCGTCCTCGCCGATCGCTGCGAGCGCCTGGTGGGCGAGCGCCTGCTCGTACTCGGCCTCTGTCGTCTGCGCCGCGGCCAGGCTCTCCTCGAACGCCGCTCGCGCCTCGACGGTGAGGCCGGACTGCGCGTGTGCGTAACCGACGAGCCGCAGCAGCCCTGCCTCGAGTGGCGATCCGCCGCTCGCGCGCGCCTCGGCGAGGGCCGACTCGGCGCGTTCGAGCGCCCGTTCCGGTCGATCGCCGCGGAGCACGTCGAGCTCTGCGAGCCGGGCCTGGGCCTCCAGCATGAAGGACGCTGCCTTCAGCTGGCCGAACCCGTCGAGCGCAGCTTCCAGCGCCTGCTCGGCGTCGTTGAAGCGCCCTTCTCTCGCGGCCAGCCGACCGAGATTTCCGGTGGCGACGTGCTCGAGGAAGCGTGCGTGCGCGCCCTGGAACACCGCGGCGGCTTCCTCGAAGAGCTCCCGCGCCTCGTCGGTCCGTCCCTGGTCGGAGAGGATCTCGGCGATGTTCCCCACGATCGTCGCCGCTCCCACGACGTCGCCGATCCGCTCGCGCAGCCGCCTGCTCTGCTCGTAGTGCCCGAGGGCATCGTCCCAGCGGCCTTCGTAGTACGCGTCGATGCCGAGGTTGTTGAGGACGTTTGCCTGGCCGAGCAGGTCGCCCAGCTCCTCGTAGATCGGCAGGGCGATGCCGCGAAAGTCCCGCCGTTCCGCCCAGCCCAGCGACGTGTACGAAAGGTGCAGGAGGTAGTAGCCGTGGGCTGTGCTCTCGAGATCCTGGATCGCGAGCGCGGTGGGGACGACGTCGCGGCACCAGCGGATGCACTCGGTCAGCTTTCCCTGGCGCAGCCGCACCCCGGCCGTCGCGAGGCCGAGCCGCACGAGGTGGCGGGTCTGCTCCTCGCCCTTCGGCAGCGCGTGCGCTGCGGTGCGGCCGTTCGAGTACCGGCGTAGCGCGCCGACGTAGTCGCCCTCGCGCTCGCGGATGACGCCTTGCTTGAGCAGCAACGCGGGTTGGCGACCCGGTGCCGGTGCAAGCCGCGCGGCCTGTCGATACGCGTGTCCCGCATCCTCGTACTGTCCGGCGAGCTCCGACACGTCGCCCAGCGCCTCCCACACGTCCGCGACGGCTTCGTCCTCGAGCTCGGGAAGGCCCTTCCTCGCGTCGAGCGCGCGGCGATAGAACTCCGCCGCGTCCGCGTTCGCCGACTTCGCTCGCGCCCGCTCGGCGGCGACGAGTGAGTAGCTCCAGGCTTTCCCGTGCACCTCTGCGCGGAGGAAGTGCAGCGAGAGCACCTCGGCGAGCTCCTCGGTCTCATCTGCTCGGAGGCGTTCGTACGCTTCGCCCACGCGTGCGTGAAGCTCGCGGCGACGTCGATAGGGAAGGCCCTCGTACGCCGCGTCGCGGAAGAGCGCGTGACGGAACCGATACGCGCCGGCGACGTTCGGGTCGCGTTCGACGAACTCGGTGAGCCGGTCCCACGCCTCCGAGTCCGATGCGGCCGAGGGATCGCCGGCGAGCACGAGCTCGAGCACGTCGCTCGCGAAGGTCGGGCCGAGCACGGAGGCCCAGCGAAGGAGCGCACGGTCCGGAGCCGAGAGCCGGTCGATGCGCGCGCCGATGAGCGCCTCCACGGTGTCGGGAAGATCCTCGGGCTGCTCGGAGTCGGTGCCGCGGGCGGACACGAGCTCCTGGAGGAAGAGCGGGTTGCCTCCGGCTCGCTCCGCGATCGCGTGCAGCTCGTCGGCTGCGAGGCCCTCGGGCGCGGCAGAGACCGCGAGCTTCCTCGCGTCTTCGTCCGGGAGCGGGTCGAGCCTGATCGTGAACGCCGGCACCGGCGGCGTCCCTTCGGCCGCCGAGAAGCCGCCGGCAACGGGGCGGCGCGTCGTGCACGCGAACCAGGGTTTGCCCTGGAGCTGGAGCGCGAGGTGTCGAAGCAGCTCGGCAGAGGCCTCGTCCATCCAGTGGACGTCCTCGAACAGGATCATGGTCGGCGAAGCGAGGAGCGACGCGAGCAGCGTCGTGACGACCCGTGGAGTCGCACCCGTCGGAACGCGGGCTGGAGGTCGTCGACCTCCGGAGTCGGCTTCGACGGGCGCGTCGAGCGCGAGACCCAGAAGCGGAATCCAGGGCACGAGCTCCGGTGCGAGCGACTCGAGCCGACTGCGAAGCGCCGCGGAGTTCTCGGCCGGATCGGCGCCGAGCGGGACGTCGAGCAGGCGGCGGATGAGCTCGCGGAACGGGAAGTACGGAGTCGTCGACTCGTACTGCTCGCAGGCCGTCGCGACCGGCGAGAGATCCTCGGCCTGCGCGCGCACTTCTTCGACGAGGCGAGACTTGCCGATCCCGGGCTCGCCGATCAGCTCGGCCAGCGTGCCGAAGCCGGCGCGGGCGGGGCCGAGCGCCGCGCTCAACACCGCGAGCTCGCGCTCGCGGTCGACCATCGGCAGCCGGGGCCGGTCGGCGGTCGTGCGGACGCCGACGACGGGTCCGAGGTCGATCGCCTCGATCGGCTCCGCCTTGCCCTTGACCTCGAACGGGGGCAGCGCGGTCCCGGCGAACACCGTCTGCGAGCGCGCGACGACGTCTGCGGGCACGAGGACTTGTCCGCGCTCGGCGCGCGCCATCAGGCGCGCCGCGAGCGCGGCGGTGTCGCCGAGGATGGTGTACGTCCTCCGGAAGGGCGCGCCGACTTCGCCCGCGAAGACGCGGCCGCGATTCACACCGTGCTGCACGTGGAGACGCGTCTCCGCCTCCGCAATCCTGCGGACCGTGCGGAGGATTCGCTCCTCGTCGTTCTCCGACGCGACCGGTGCCCCGGCGACGAGGACGATCCGTCCGCCGTCGCGGTCGATGTCGCTCTCGAGGAAGCAGACGTCGTACTCCTCCGCCGCTGCCTGCACCGACTCGACCAGCTCCGACAGCGCTGCCGCCGCGTCGTCCGGCCCGCCGTTTGCAAGGAGCGAATCCACGCCGCCGAAGCGCACGAACGCAACCGCGGCAGCGCGATGCTCGCCCTCGGCAGCGGCGGTTGCGATGTGCTGCCGCACTCCGACCGGAACGAACGCCGCGAGGTCGAGTCCCGACGTGTCGGGGAGCGGCTCCAGCTCCCCGGCGGCGTCCGGCTGCGCCCGGAGGAGAAACCCTTCTCCTCTCTCCTCTCCGATGACGTGCGGATCGAGCAGCGCGGCGGTCGACGCGCTGACGAGGATCTCACCCGCTTCCGATGCGGCCTCCATCTCGACGGTCATCGTCGCCGCGGGCCCGGTGACCAGGAGCTCCCGGTGCGATCGGCCGACCAGGAAGAAGTCGAACGGGCCGCTGTGGATGCCGACGTGCATGCGCAGCGTCACCTGACCTGCGGAGGTGCGCAAGTGTCCGATCTCGCGCAGCGTGCTGCGCATGTCGAACGCCGCTCGGGTCGCGCGGGCCGCGTGGTCTTCGCCCGAGAAGAAGAGGAGGAGCGCGTCGCCGCCGAACTTCAGCAGCCCGCCGCCTCTCGCGTACGCGACGTCGAGCAAGTCGCGCGAACGTCGCGTTCATGACGTCGGTGACCTCCTCCGCGCCGGCTTTTCCCTTCGAGGACAGCCGTTCCGACATCGCGGTGAAGCCCGAGACGTCGACGAACGCCATCGTTCCGTCCAGGCGCCGATGGAGAGCGTCGGGCTCGCTCAGCGCCCATTCGACCACGATCCGCGGCACATAGGCGGTCAGGTCAGCGCGCGGGGGCTCCATCGGGCGATTGTGCAGATATTGACAAGGCCTGCGTAGAGGGACATAACTCTGGGACGCGCCGAGAGGGGGCGCCAGGTTGGAGGAGCGGGAGATGCGGCAGCGGATTCGAGCAGTTATCGGGGCGGGTGCCATCGCGGCTGCTCTTGGGCTCCTCGCAGGGCCCGCGTCGGCACACTCGGGGTTCACTCTGCCGGCGGCGCCGCTCACCACGGCCGCGCCGGTGCTCGACGGCGTGATGAATGCGGGCGAATGGGGGAGCGCGAGCACCTTCGTTTTCCGGCCGGTGAGGCCGAGGGCCGGGTCTGGGCGATGCACGACGGTGACTACGTGTACTTCGCATTCCGGCGAATCGACACGGCGCCGGGGACGTCGGCGGCGTTCCAGGTGTACTTCGACAACGCCCATGACGGCGCACTCGACTCGGGTGACGATGCCTGGAGCGCGTCGGTCAACGTCAGCACGGGCGCGTCGTTCACGAACGACGCGGCGTACACGCCGGGCAGCTGTCCAGCGTGCTGGGCCGACGACACCTCGCTCTCCGGGACGAACGACACCGAAGCCGGCGCGGCATACACACCCGGCACCGGTGAGGCCGTCTTCGAGATGCGTCATCGGCGCTGCACGACCGATGTCGGACGCGATCTCTGCCTCCCGGCTGATGGCAGCCTCGCAGGGATCACGTTCCTGTACTTCAGCGGCGGTAGCACGGTGTTCTACCCGGCCGCGTTTTCAGCGCCGGCAAGCTATGGCGATTTCAGCCTCGTGCCGGCCGCGGGGGTCCCTCGTTCGTCGTCACGAACACGAACGACACCGGCGCCGGCTCTCTTCGCGAGGCGATCGTCGCCGCGAACGGAACCGCCGGTGCCGACACGATCACGTTCGACATCCCGGGTTCCGGCGTGCATACGATCTCGCCGCTGACACCGCTGCCGCGATCACCGAGGCAGTCACGATCGACGGGTACAGCCAGCCCGGTGCGAGCGAGAACACGGTCGGGTTCGGAGTGGCGCCGGATGCGCGCCTGCTGATCGAGCTCTCAGGCGACGCGGTCGAGTCGCCAGGCCCAGTCCCGGCGGGTCTCGAGCTCAGGGGGCCGAACAGCACCGTCAAGGGGCTCGTGATCAACGGTGACTTCCAGGACGGGATCCTGATCGCTGGAGCGAGTGCGAGCGGCAACACGATCCGTGGGAACTACATCGGCACGGACCCGACGGGGATGGAGTCGGACGGGGTGCTGGGCGTCGGCGTGGACATCCAGGGCGCGTCGACCAACGTCGTCGGTGGAACCACGGCGGCGGAGCGAAACGTGATCTCCGGCAACGGGGTCGAGGCAGGCGCCGGCGTCCGCATCATCGGTTCGACTGCTACCGAGAACGCCGTCCGCGGCAACGTGATCGGCCTCAGCAGCAACGGGCGGCTCGAGCTACCGAACCGGGTCGGTGTGGAGGTCGCGGCGCGGCGAGCGACAACGACGTCGGCTCCACGTTCCCGTCCAACTGGATTGCAGGAAACACACAGGACGGCGTCCGCATCAGCGCGAGCGGCAACCGTGTCCAGGGGAACTTCATCGGCTTCTCGTTCGTCCTCGACGCCGTCCGTCCTGAATCTCGGCAACCACGGTCACGGCGTTCGGGTCTCCGCCAGCGAGACGGAGATCTCCAACAACACGATCGCGAACAGCGGTGGCGACGGGGTCTTCGTCGCGGCCGAGACGGATCGCGTCTCGATCCGGTCCACGAGGACTCGCTTGAACGCCGGGCTCGGCATCGATCTCGAGCCGGACGGTGTGACCCCGAACGACGGCGTCGGCGACGCCGACTCGGGCCCGAACGGGCTTCAAAACTTCCCCGAGCTCGAGGACGTCACGTTCGACGGGTCGTCGGTGACGGTCCAGGGGACGCTCGAGAGCACGCCGTCGACCACGTTCGCGCTCGACTTCTTCTCGAGCGGCGTCTCGGTCACGAACCCCGTCGGGTGCGATCCGACCGGGTTCGGCGAAGGGGCGAATGCGTTCGGCTCCACGAACGTCACGACGAACGTGGACGGTTTCGCGACGATCTCCGCGACGTTCACGCGCTCCAAGCGTTTCACCCGGGGCGTTCATCACGGCGACGGCCACGGATCCGGACGGAAATACGTCCGAGTACTCCGAGTGCTTCGCCACCGCAGCGGCGGGCGGGTCCTTCGTGGTCACGAACACGAACGACAGCGGTGCCGGCTCGCTCCGGCAGGCGATTCTCGACGCCAACGCGGCCGCAGGAGCGGAAACGATCACGTTCGCCATCCCCGGCTCGGGTCGGCACACGATCACGGTCGCGACCGCCCTCCCCGCGATCACGGAGAACACCACGATCGACGGATCGAGCCAGAGCGGCTTCATCGGCACGCCCCTGATCGAGCTCACGGGCGGGTCGTCATTCGCCGGGCTCGCGTTGACGGGGCACGACGCCGTCGTGCGATCGCTCTCGATCTACGGCTTCCAGAACGCCGTCGAGATCAGCGGCTCCGGTAACCGTCTCGTCGGGAGCTACGTCGGGCTCGACGGAACCGGCACCGCGCGCGCCAACGCGAATACCGGTGTCATCGTCGGGGTGGGCGCGGACAACGTGATCGGCGGTGCCGCGCCCGGAGACCGAAACGTCGTCTCGAACAGCGGCGGCAACGGGATCATCGTCACCACTGCGACAGATACGACGATCCGCAACAACCTGATCGGCGTGAACGTCGACGGCGACCACGCGATGCCGAACGCGCTGAACGGGATCCTGATGAACTCCGGCTCGAGCGGGACGTCGATCGTCGACAACGTCGTCTCCGGAAACACCAACGACGGCGTCTTCGTGCACTCGCAGGCGAGCTTGCCCGGCAACCGAATCGGCATCGCCGCGAGCAGCGACAACGCGGTCCCGAATCACGGCGACGGCGTCCAGCTGAACGGCGACGGGAGCACGGTCCGGCCTGAAGCAGGCGGCTCCGCGAACACGATCGCCCACAACGGCCTCGACGGCGTGTTCGTCTCGGGCGGGCCGACGAACACGATCACCGGCAACTCGATCTACTCCAACGGCGGCCTCGGCATCGACCTGGCGCCGAACGGCGTCACCCCGAACGACGTCGAGGACGGCGACTCCGGGCCGAACGACCTGCAGAACTTCCCGGTCTTCGAGAGCGTGACCTTCGCCACCGGGTCGACCGACCACTTGCACATCGTCGCCTCGGCTCCGGTCTCGCCGGGAGCGGGGTCCTACCGCATCGACTACTACGCGAGCGACGTCTGCGATCCATCCGGCAACGGCGAAGGCGTGCGCCACCTCGGCCAGGATCTCACCAACTCGGGCGGAGGAACGGTCAGCTTCGACTCCGACTCGATCGGCCCGGTCCTGGCGGGGGAGATCCTCACCGCGACGCTCACGAGCCCGATCGGAAGCACGTCCGAGTTCTCGACGTGCCACGTGATCGGCGAGGGGCTGGAGGACGAGCTGCTCTTCACCAGCCCGGCCGAGTGCGTGCCCGGGTTCCTCGGCGGCCACACGATCGACTTCGAGGACGCGCCCGAGAGCGGCGCCCTGACGCTGTACGACGAGCTCGGAATCACCTTCGTCGCCAGCGGACAGGCTGTGCCGCGAGCGGTCGACACCGACGCGCGCGTCACGAGCTCGCCGACGACGTCGCTCGTCAACGTCCCGGTGAGCATCGAGGGACCGGGGTCGAGCGACGACGTCCCCCTGCGGATCACGTTCGAGGCGCCGCAGACGGCAGTCGGCTTCTTCCTCGGCAACGGCGGCGAAGTACTCGCGACGGTGACCGCATACAGCGGCGGCGACACCGTCGGGTCGGTGCAGGTCCCCGTCCGGACCGACGCCGTCGAGACCTACGTCGGGATCCAGCTTCCCGAGGGGACGTTCGACGAGGTTCGCGTCGACTACGGAGGCGAGGTTCAGCCCGAAGAGCTCGACGACCTCTGCTTCTTGACGAGCGAGGCGGAGGGTGAGGGGTCCGACGCGCTCACGCTGACGACCGACGAGGAGTCTGTCGTGGCCGGTGTCAAGCTCGTGCCGCTCGGCGACGTGCCTTCGAACCAGCTTCCGTCGTTCGCCGGTGCGCCGTCCTCGACGCCCGTCGGCTCGATCCCGGTGGGCTCGATCCCGGTGGGCTCGATCCCGGTCGGCTCGATCCCGGTGGGCTCGATCCCGGTCGGCTCGATCCCGGTCGGTTCGATCCCGGTCGGCTCGATTCCGGTGGGCTCGATCCCCGTCGGCTCGATCGGGCTCAACTCGATTCCCGTCGGCTCGATCGGGCTCGACCAGATCCTGCTCTCGCAGTTGCCGGTGAACGCCGACGAGCTGCTCGCCGGGACGCCGCTCTTCACGCGGCCGCGCCAGTCGATCACCCTCGATGACGTCTACGCGAACGCGACGACGCGTGCGCGGTTCAACGACCTGAAGCTCCCCGAGAGCGGGCTGATGAACTCGATCCTGAACGGCGTGCCGTTCTCGGCCTTCATGCTCGGCCGTGCGACGCTGGCCCAGCTGCCGGCGCCGGGCGGCGCCTCGAGCTGGTGCGCCGCGATCACGACCGCGGGCGGCAGCTGCGCGGGCGTGAGCGGAACGAACACGGTCGTCGGCCTGTCGATCGCGGGCGTCCCGGTCGGCTCGATCCCCGTCGGCTCGATCCCGGTGGGCTCGATCCCGGTCGGCTCGATCCCGGTCGGCTCGATCCCCGTGGGCAGCATCGACCTCGTCGCGAGCCGGCTCGCCGGGATCCCGGTCGGCAGCATCCCCGCGGCGACGCGGGGCGAGGTCGTCGATTCACCGTTCCCCGACGGTTGGACGCTCGGGGACGCGAAGGCGGCGGGGCGGATCAAGCCGGGAGCGCAGCTGAGACACCTCGTCGGCGCGTTCCCGGCAGGCCTCGTCCTGAACGACCTGATCATGGGGATCGTCCCGCGGTCCGCGCTCGCGTGGGAAGGGTTCCCGATCGACGGCTTCCAGCTCTTCGCCGGCACCGGCGACGTCGTGCACTACCACCTCGACTTCTCGCTCACGTGCCCCGTCCCGTCGAACTTCGCCGCGCGCGTGCATCTGCCGGACGGGTGGCTGTACAAGCCCGGGACGACGCGGTGGAAGTACGGGACCGGCACCGCCGTCACCGGCGCGAACCCGACCACGACCTCGCGCTCGGGCGCCCGCTGGTCCGACCTTCCCGGCACGCCGTGCGCCGCGGGTGCCGGGTCACGGCCGGTCGAGCTCACGTTCGACGCGCTCTCGGGACTGACGCTCGGCGTCGAGGAGGCGACGGCCTCGGTGACGATGGGCGCGACGACGAACACGACGGACCCGCAGGCGCCGGTCCTCGTGACGCAGAACTGGGAGAACAACGACACGGTCGCCGCCGCGCCGACGATCCAGCAGAACCGGCTGGTCGTCGGTCACATCGCGAAGAGCGGCGACGTCGAGGTGTTCCGCATGCCGGTGCCCACCGTGCGCGGAACCCGCACGACCGTGTACCTCAGCCACATGGGGGAGGGCGCCGACTTCGACCTCGTCGTCGGGAAGCCCGACGCGCCCTCGCTGCAGTCCAACCCCGTCGGCTCGATCCCGGTCGGCTCGATCCCGGTCGAGGACGGAGGCAGCTCGATCGACAACCGCAGCGAAGCGCTTCCGCCCGAGACGCTGCAGGACATCCCGGTCGGCTCGATCCCGGTCGGGAGCATCTCGGCGAACCGCGGCTCCGCGGACGAGGCGGCGCAGGTCGTCGCCGACGGCGAGGAGGGCTTCTACACGATCACGGTGAGCGGCTACAACGGCTCGCACAGCGACGCGCCGTTCGTCCTGCGCGTCGTGCAGACGCCTCCTCCCGATCTTCCTGCGTGCCCGGCCCGCGGGCTCACGCTCGGTGCCCCGGGACGCTTGCGGCGCCGGCCGCAGGCACGAAGACGCTCTTCATCGTCAACCGCCAGCGGATGACGGCGCTCCACGGGGCGCAGGCAACGGCCGACATGCTCGCCGCGGCGGGCAGGGTGGCCGGCAGGCCCGAGGTCGGCGGGCAGATCCTCGAGGTCGACGGCGACGCCGCCGTGCGCGCGGCGTACGGCGCGTGGGACGCTCAGCCGTGCTCGATCAACGCTGTGAACAACGTCGTGGCGGCGATCAACGCCGTCGTCGCCCGGTTCCGCGCGGCATCGCCCGGTGTGCGCTACGTCGTCCTGCTCGGCTCCGACGACGCGCTCCCGATGATGCGCCGCCTCGACCCCGTGACGATCTCGAACGAGACGGAAGAGGCTGCCGACCTGCTGTTCACGCTCCGGAACGGCAACGCGAACGCTCTCTACGCCGCCGCGGCGCTCGGCTACTTCCTGAGCGACAGCGTGTACGGCGCGTTCACGACGCATGCCGTGGCTCGGCCGCGACCTCTATCTCCCGAACGTCGCCGTCGGCCGGCTCGTCGAGACCTCGACGAGACATCGAGCGCCAGCTCCTGCTCTACGAGAGCAAGGGCGGACTGCTCGATCCTGAGTCCACGCTCACGACCGCGTACGACTTCCTCACGGACGGCGGCGAGGCGGTCGCCGCCGGGCTTGCCCCAATCGGCGGTGCCAGCAGCCTGATCAGCGACACGTGGACCGCGGCGAACCTCGGGACGGCATTCACGAACAACCCCGACCCGGCCGACGTGCTCTCCGTCAACGCGCACTACAGCCACTGGCTCCTGCAGCCGGCGGCCGGCTCGACGCTCGTCTCGACGGACGACCTGCCCGACGTCGAGGACGCGTTCGCCGCCCGCATCCTCTTCACGATGGGTTGCCACGCCGGGTTGAACGTTCCCGACACGCTCCTCGGGCCGACCCCGACGACCTTCCAGCGCGACCGGATGCTCGACTGGACGCAGAGCTACGCGCAGGCGCGTTCCGCGGTGTACGTCGCCAACACCGGTTTCGGGTACGGCGACACCGTCGCGAACGCCTTGTCCGAGCGGCTGATGTCGATCTTCGCCGCGAAGATCCCCGGTGGGGGGACTGTCGGCGAGCGGTGGCTCGACTCCGTGCACGAGTACTTCGGGACGGCCGGCATCTACGGCGTGTACGACGAGAAGGCACTGACCGAGGCGAACTTCTACGGGCTGCCGTTCTGGTCGCTGGGCCCGGCAACTCCGGCTCCTCCCGGCGGCGGTGGCTCGCTCGTGAACGACCCGGCCTCGGGCCTTCCGGTTGCCTCGCTCAGCGTCTCGCCTGCGCTGACGGAGCGCACGACGGCCCGCGGCCGCTTCTGGGAGGCGACGAACCACCAGACGCTCGCGATCCACTACCGGCCGATCCAGCCGCGCGTCGCCGTCGACATCACGCGTCCCGGCCTCGTCGCGACCGGCGTGATCATCAAGTCTCTCCAGACGCACGACGTCGGAGGCGTCGATCCGGTCCACGCGACGCCGACGATCGACTTCGCGGCGAACGAGCGCGAGCGTCGCTTCACAGAGCTGATCTTCCCCGCGAACTCCGTCGCGCTCACCCGGTCCCGCGGACCGAGCGGCGAGCGCCAGCACGCGGTCGTGATCGCCGGGCAGTTCCGGCCGGGGAGCTCGGCCGGGAACGGCACCGAGCGGCTGATCGACCAGATCGGGCTCCAGGTCGCCTACGTCGCGTCCCCGTCCGACTCGACGCCGCCGGTCGTCGAGCAGGTCTCGGCCGTGCACACCGAGCAGCGCGACGATCTTCGTGCGCGCCAGCGAGAGCGCGCCCGGCGGCGTGAGGCGCGTCGCGGCGCTCTACGCGGACGCAGCTGCGGGCGGGACGTGGTCGTTCGTCGAGCTCGGCTTCAACAGCGCACTCGGAGGGTGGACGGCGACCGTGCCCACCACCGGGCCCGGTGCAGGTGATCGCGATGGCGCAGAACGCGAACGGGCTCGTCGCCTACAGCGCGAACAAGGGCGTGAACTTCCCGTCGGTCACCGACACGACCGGCCCCGATGTCCTGCTCGAGTCGCCGGCGCCCGGCGCGGTCTACCTCTTGAACCAGCGGGTGCCGGCGACGTTCTCGTGCTCTGACGCGGGTGTGGTCGCCTCGTGCGTCGGCGCTCCGTTGGCGCCGGGTGGCCTGCTCGACACCAGCCGCGTGGGCGACCGGACCTTCACCGTCACCGCGACCGACCTCCGGGGGAACCAGGTCGTGCGGACGATCCCCTACACGGTTCACTACGCGTTCGAGGGCTTCTTCTCGCCGATCGACAACCCGCCCGCGGTGAACGTCGGCGTGGCCGGCCGCGCGTACCCGGTCAAGTGGAAGCTGAAGGACGCAAACGGCGTGGTGGTCGGAGCCCTCACGGCCGTGACCTCGATCTCGCGGGTGCGCCTGACGAGCTGCGCGGCCGGCGCGCAGGACTCGATCGAGGAGACGGTCGCGGTCTCGACGTCGCAGCTCAAGTTCGACGCCGGCTCCGGCCAGTTCAACTACAACTGGAAGACGGAGAAGGCGGACGCCGGCTGCCGCAGGCTCGTCATCGAGTTCAACGACGGCACGCGCCGAAGCGCAGACTTCCTGCTGGCAGTCCTAGATCATTCGGCGCTCTGCCGCCCAGCGCGTCAGCTCGTGGCGGCTCGAGAGCTGCAGCTTGCGCAGCACGCTCGAGACGTGGCTCTCGACCGTCTTGACGGAGAGGTGCAGGCTCGCGGCGATCTCCTTGTAGCGGTAGCCGCGCGCGATCAGGCGGAGCACCTCGCGCTCGCGGGCGGTGAGCTCGTCCAGCTCCGCGTCGCGCACCGGCTCGCCGGAGCCGAACGCATCGAGCACGAAGCCCGCGAGGCGGGGCGAGAAGACGGCGTCGCCCGCAGCGACGCGCTCGATCGCCTCGACGAGCTCCTCGCCCGAGATCGTCTTCGTCACGTAGCCGCGCGCGCCGGCTCGCACGACCGCGATCACGTCCTCCGCCGCGTCCGAGACCGACAGCGCGAGGAACCGAACGCCCGGCCGCTCGAGCGCGACGCCGGCGATCACGGCCTGTCCGCCGCCGTCGGGAAGGTGCACGTCGAGCAGCACGACGTCGGGGTCGGCCTCGAGGATCAGCGGGATCGCCTCGGCGACCGTGGCGGCCTCGCCGACGATCTCCACCGCGTCGCCGAGCTCGCTGCGGACGCCCGCGCGGAAGAGCCCGTGGTCGTCGACGATCACGACGCGTCTCACGACGACTCCCTCGGGAGCGTCAGCGCGACCTCGGTGCCCTCGCCGGGCGTGGTCGTCACCGTCGCCGTCCCGCCGTGCCGCGCCATGCGGCCCTCGATCGACTCGGCGATCCCGCGGCGCTCGGCGGGCACTGCGCTCCGGTCGAAGCCTGCGCCGCGGTCGCGGACGAAGACGTTGATCGCGTCGGGCTCCGCCTCCGCGTACACGGAGACCTCGTCGGCGCCGGAGAAGCGCGCGGCGTTCGCCATCGCCTCGCGGGCGGCGAGCACGACCGCGCGCGCGTCGTCGTCGAGCGGCGCGTTGCCCGCGCTCGCGACCTCGACCCTGACGCCGTGCAGCTCCTCGACCTCGGCGGCGGCGTTGCCGATCGCCGCGACGAGCGTGTCCTCCTGGAAGAGCTGGCCCTCGGGGTAGAGCCAGCCGCGCAGCTCGCGTTCCTGTCGCCGAGCGAGCTGCGCGACGCGCTTCGGGTCGTCGGCTTCGCGCTGGACGAGCGCGAGCGTCTGGAGCACCGAGTCGTGCACGCGCGCGGCGACCTCGGCGCGCTCCTCGGAGCGGATGCGCCGCGTCCGCTCGGCGTCGCGCTCCTGCGCTGTGCGCCAGAGCCACGGCCCGACGACGAGCAGCAGGCCGCCCGCGAACGCAGCCGGCGTGAGCAGCGGCCCGTCCGCGCCGGTGTCGCCGCCGCGCGTCAGCACGAGCAACGGCGGCGCCTGCCGAGCAGCACTGTCCCGACCAGCCGCTGTCGTCTGCGCCAGAAGAAGAACACGCCGGCCGCCGCGAGCGCCGCGGCCGCTTGGACGAAGCCGGGAAGCCCGAGCCCGTTCAGGGCGGCGATGGCGGCGAGAAGCAGCAGGGCGAGCCCGATCGCGGTGCGAGTGCCGCTCGTGCGCGCGCCCGCCGCCTCAGGCATCAGGAGCGCGGCCGCGAGGTAGAGCAGGATCCCCGCACCGCCGGCGAGCGTCAGCAGCGCGAAGAGCAGGCGCACGAGCGTCGGGTCGACCTCGAGCGCGCGCGCGATTCCCGCGGCCACGCCCGCGACCACGCCGTTGGCGCGGTCGCGGGCGGGGATCGTGCCGACGTCGACCATCGGGCTAGCCGGACGCCCTCTCGACGATCGACCTTCCCGAGGCCGACGTGCGCGTCGATGTGCAGCGTGTCGCTCGCGCCGGGATCGCCGAAGCTGCGCCGACACCTTCGCGTTCGCTCCGTCGTCGCTGGCGGCCGAACACGACCACGTCGCCCGCCGACGCGGTCGCCTCGACGTCGACGGCGACGCCGTACGGGACGATCGACGCGCAGCTCGCCGATGCCGACGTTCGGCGTCGAGCTCGCGTGTCGCCGGAGAGGTCGGCGTTCGTCAGGTCGACGGTCAGGCTGCCGATCGAGACGTCGTAGGACCGCTGGACGTCGGCAGCGTCGAACGGGCGGAACGTGCGGTCGCCGATCGGCCCGTCGAGACGGACGTCGACGGCCGAGACCGTGACGCCAGCGTCGCGAGCACGAACCCGACGACGACGAGCCCGCCGGTGCGCCGGTGGAGGAACGCTCCGGCGGCGACGACGACGCCGATCCCGATGGCGGCCGACGGCGAGCGCGATCGTCCACGGGACGTCGGTGCCGCGTCGCCTCGAGCAGCGCGAGTGCGCCTGCGGCGGCGAGCAGGAGGCCGAACACGGGCAGGAAGAGCGACGGCTGCCGGGGCGCGCGGACCTCGGTTCCCGTCTCGGGCGCCGGCTCGCCGTCGTTCCCGCGCCGCTGCGCGATCACGATCGCGGCGCCGCCGAGCAGGAGCAGCGTCCACGCGAAGCCGCTGTTCGGCCAGAAGTCGGCCTGCGCGACGAGCGAGACGACGGCGATCGCCACGAGCGCGACGCCGGCGAGGAGCCAGGGGCGGTCCCGATGGCGCCTCAGCGCCTCGGAGGCGATCGAGTCGGCTGCGGCCCTCGTCGGGGATGACGAGCGCTGCGGCGACGTAGATCAGGATCCCGGCCCCGCCGACGAGCGTCAGGATCACGAACGCGATCCGGAAGAACGTGGGGGACAGGTCGAAGTAGCGTCCGAGCCCGCCCGCGACGCCGGCGAGGATCCGATCCTCTCGGCTGCGGTGGAGCTCTTTGATGGACGAGGTGGGGGTTTCGGTGGTGGTCATCTGTGCCTTTCGTGGGGGACGATTCCAGGATGCGCCCCACCGCGTCGCTGCACCATCCGGCATGCCCCTGAACCGACCCTGATCTTCGCGCGTCCCGGGAGGTGCGGGTAACCCCCGCTACACTGGGCTCAACATACGGGGGCGACCTGGTTTCGACGTGGTCGGTTCTCCGGCAGAGCTGCAAGCCGAGGTCCCGGAGGCCTCGTAAAACCCCGGGAACAACACAAGTGCGAACAAGAACAACGCACTCGCTCTCGCTGCCTAATCAGTAGCTGAGCGCGTCGCTCCCGGGCTGGGCCCGTGGCCCGGGTAGCGGCGACAAGCAACGGGCTCGGCACCGAACGGAATGCGATCGCCGGAGGTGCGACATCACAGGATCGCTGGCCCGGTCGGTGGGTTGCCCACCACCAGCCGGCCGGGCGAGATCACAAGGTGGGACAAGCTTGTAGATGCTTTGTCGGTTCGACGACGGACGCGGGTTCGATTCCCGCCGCCTCCACCTTCGGCTCAACCAGGCCGGTTTCGGAGCCGGTCGATTGAAAGCTTTCAGTCGGCCGGCTCTTCCCGTTCCCGGCGGGAACGTGCGAACGCATCCATCGCCCGTTCCAGGTCGCTGAGGTCGTAATGACCCGCTCAGGGCACATTCCTGAACGCTGGCCCGGGCCAGTGTTCTGGAATGACCCCCTGAGCCGAGGCGGTCAGGACGGGACGAGACGGAAGACTGGGTGCCTCGGGAGTTCTGCCGCGATTTCCTCGTCGGTGGACGACGGGCCAGCGTCGAAGTAGGGGCGGGTGACGCGGATCTCAGTGATGTAGTTGCGAAGCACTGGGACTGCGGCCGTCGACGCAGCTTCCTCGACCTCGAACTGGTGAGAGCGCCCGCCGCGGCTGAGCGTGACCTCGCCCGCGGCGCGGGCGTTCGCGACCCAACTTACCGGCCCATAGGGCGCGACGAGCCACCGCTGGCCATCGAGTTCGAGAACGTCGACCGGCGTCGAGTAGCGGCGGCCAGTCTTCCGCCCCTGCACCGTGAGGATGTGGAGATAAGGCGGACCCAGGCCGAACCGGGTGAGAGTCCGGGAGAGCGAGTTGATCAGCCGCGTTGCGTGGCTCTTGCGGTAGGTCTTTGCCACCGTGCACGTCCCTTTCAGCGGATTCGCTTCCGCTCGAGCTCGCGCTCGATCTCGGTCTCGGTAATCGGCGTATTCGCCGGCCATCTGGCGTAGGCGCGCCAGCCGTCCAGGGCGAGGAAGAACCCCCAGGCCAGCGTAACCCAGGCGGGCCACGGGATACTGCCGTTGGTCGAGGGATCGGTGAACAGCCAGACCAGCCAGAGCAAGACGTTCACAGCGACGTAGGCGGCCGCATTCTGTGCGAACTTCCGCTTGCGCTTGAGAGTCGCGATCGCATATTCGCGCGCCTCGTCAACAGGCGCGGCGTTCATCTCAAGTTCTGGCGGCTGCTCATGTTTGGGTGGGGCTGCAACAGTCATGAGACACCTCCGAATGGACCTCAGCAGCATCGTTCAACCGGAGCTCTCTGACAGCAGGGGCCGCCCTGATCCCGACTGCCGCGAACTACTGACGCCCGAATCCATCGCTGTCGTTTCGGACCGCGTCAGGCGTCATTCCCGAACACTGGCCCACGCGACGGTGCTGTAGCCAGGTGCCACGGAACGGCGATTGAAATCTTGCGCGGGTTCGATTCCCGCCGCCTCCACTGAAACTCCCGGTGGTCGAGCCACCGCGAGTTCGAACCTCGGGCTCACGCCTCGAGCAGCAGCCGCTGCAGCAGCGCGTCCACGCGCGCGAAGCCGCTCTTCGCTCCTTCTTCGACGCCGTACTGCATCGTCGTGTCGCGCTCCTCGGTCGTCGCGAAGCGCATCGTCTGCGTCAGCTTCGTCCGGTCGCCCAGATCCTCGAACTCGAGCGTCTGGAGGTGGTTCTGGAACGTCTGCACGAGCCGCTCGGGCTCGTCGACCTCGCGGAACTCGCCCTCGACGAGGCCGTAGGCGGTGCGGAAGCGGTACGTGCCGCCGGAACGGACGTCCATCTCCTCGACGACCGTGCCGTCGCCCCACCATTCCGGGATCAGCTTCGGGTCGGTCCAGACGGAGAAGACGTGCGCGCGCGGTGCGTCGAAGATCCGCTCGACGCGGATCTCGAGCTCGCTCGGGGTGGTGACGGTGGTCTCGTTCATCAGCGCACGGCCTTCTTCACGAGCGTGGCGATCTTCTTCTCGTCGGCGGCCGTCAGCTCCGTCAGCGCAAACGACGTCGGCCACATGGCGCCTGCGTCGATGTTCGCCAGGTCGCTGAAGCCGAACGTCGCGTACCTCGCCTTGAACTTCGCCGCGTCCTGGAAGTAGCAGACGACCTTGCCGTCCTTGTTGGCCCACGCGGGCATCCCGTACCAGGTCTTCGGCAGGAGGGACGGCGCGGTGGCCGTGACGATCTCGTGGATCCGCTTGGCCATCGCGCGATCCTTCCCTTTCATCTCGCCGACCTTGGCGAGCAGCATCTTCTCCCCGTCCGCCTTGTTCTTCTCCGCCTTCAACTCCGCGGCGCGCTCCTTCATCGCCGCCTTCTCCTCGGCGGAGAATCCCGTGGACTTCTTTTCAGCCATTCGGTGCTCCTTTCGTGCGTTCGACGACCTGCGCGAAGCGGTCGAGCCGCTGCAGCCACGTGCTGATGCCCTCGAAAGCGTAGGGCGCGAGCGTGCACCTGCGAACACGGCCGACCTTCTCCGTCGTCACGAGCTCCGCCTCCTCGAGCAGCCGGATGTGCTTCTTCATCCCGGTCAGCGACATGCCGAAGGGCTCGGCGAGCTCGCTGATCGTCGCCCTGCCGGAACCGAGCCGTTCGAGGACGGCGCGGCGGGTCGGGTCGGCGAGGGCGGCGAACGCGCGGTCGACGGGCTTGGAATACTGAACCATTGGGTTCACTATAGTGAGTTCTGCGCCGGCGCTGCAAGACCGCGAGAGAAACTGAAGGCATGACGATCCCGGCCGGCGACGCCGTCCTCTCGTCGGAGTGGCTCAGCAGGACGCTCGGAGGACGGGTCGTCAGCGCAACCCGCATCGGCGTCGAGTACGGCTTCAGCGGGCGAGTGCATCGTGTCGTGGCCGAGACGCCGGGCGGATCGGTCTCGTTCATCGTCAAACAGGATGGCTCAGCGCAAGTCGAGCGCGAGCTGCTCTTTCGCAGCCACTTGGGTGAACGCTTGGGCGACTGCATTGCGAAGTGCTTCGGCGGCACGAGCGACAGCAAGTCCGGCAGCGGAGTGCTCGTGCTCGAAGACGTCACCCCCGCCGAACAGGGCGACGTTCTCAAAGGGTGCACGCACGCGCAAGCCGAAGCGGTCGTTCGTGCGCTGGCGCGTGTACACGGAGCGTCCTGGGCGGCTCGAGACGATCTGATTCCCCCGGCTTGCCTCGTTGGCGACCGGCTCCGATGGAGCCGGATCAGTGGACGGATCGCCTCGAGCGCGCTCGTGAGCGGTTTCCGGCGATCCTGAATCGGAGTCTGCTTGCTGAGCTTCACGATCTTCCAGAGCAGGTCGCGAGTGCCGTCGAACAGCTGAGCCGCGGTCCGGCGTCATGGATCCAGGTCGACGCCCACCTCGACAACGTCCTTTGGCGACCAGACGGTGACGGCTGTGTTACTCGATTGGTGCAACGCGGCAATCGGCCCCCCGGCGATTGACCTCGCACGCTTCTTCGTCGAGGGCGTGGTCGACGCATCGCAGCCGGAGCGGGTCAGCGCGCTCATGTCGACGTATGCGGAAGAGCGAGGAATCCAAGGAGCTCGGGCAGGGCCGATCGAGTTGCACGCGGGGTTTGCGCTCGCGCTGCCGCCGCTCTTGCAGGGTGCGATCGGCTGGGCGGGGCGTCAGGAACTTGAGCTCACCGGCCGGCCCGCCGCGCTCTGTGAGAGCTTCCTTCGAAGCTTGTGCGAGTGGCGACGCGCGGGGAGCACGTTCGCGGCATGATCCGCGCGTGCCCGACGCCGATCGCGCGCCCGACGCCGAGCATCAGGTCACGCCGCTCGAGCTCTTCTTCGACCTGGTCTTCGTCTTCGCGATCACGCAGGTCACGAGCCTGCTCGCGCACGACCCGACGTGGGGTGGAGTGCTGCGCGGGCTGCTCGTCCTCGCCGCGCTCTGGTGGGCGTGGGCTGCCTACTCCTGGCTGACGAGCGCGACGGACGTCGACGAAGGTGGCGTGCGGCTGACGATTCTCGGCGCGATGTGCGCGATGTTCTGCGCCGCCCTCGCCGTCCCGGGCGCGTTCGGCGACGACGCCGTGCTCTTCGGCATCGCGTATCTGCTCGTCCGCATGCTGCATCTCCTGCTGTCGACGACCGTCAGCCGGGACGACCCGGACCGGCGAAGCGCGCTCGTCCGCTACATGCCGACCGCGATCATCGGCCCACTCCTGATCCTGGCCGCCGGGTTCCTCGACGGGAACGAGCGCATCGCGGTCTGGGTCGTGGCTCTCGCTCTCGACTATCTCGGACCGACCGTCATCGGCAGCGGGCGCGGGTGGCAGGTCGCGCCCGAGCATTTCGCCGAGCGGCACGGACTGATCGTCCTGATCGCGCTCGGCGAGTCGATCATCGCGATCGGCGTCGGCGCCGGCTTCGACCTGGATCCGGGGGTGATCGCGGCGGCGGTGCTCGGAATCGTCGTCGTCTCGGCGCTCTGGTGGCTCTACTTCGACGTCGCCGCGATCTTCGCGCGGACGCGGCTCAGGCAGGCGAGTGGTGTCGAGCTGCACCGGATCGCGTTGCACGCGTACAGCTACCTCCACCTCCCGATGATCGCCGGCATCGTGCTCTTCGCACTCGGGCTCGAGAAGACCGTCGCGCACGTCGGTGAGCGGCTCGAGACCGTCCCCGCGGTCGCGCTCTGTGTCGGGGCCGCGCTCTACCTCATCGGCCACATCGCGTTCCTGCGCCGCACGACCGGGCGGCTCTTCCGGCGGAGGACGATCGGTGCGATCGCCTTGCTCGCCCTCGTGCCTGTGGCGCTCGTGACGCCGGCGCTCGTGGCGCTCGCGCTCGTGAGCGCGGTGTGCGCGGCCGTCGTGGCGTACGAGGCGATTCACTATCGCGAGCACCGGCTCCAGGTCCGGCACCCGACCTGAGGGGTAGAGGGGGAACGCCGCGTTCCCCCTCTACCATCGTTCGCTACGCGAGGTACGCGCAGAGCTCCGGGTTGATGTCGAGATCCCACTGCGGGGTGGCGAACGGAACCGTCTCCGTGCCCGCAGGGTCGACCTGGAAGACGATGCGGCCGACCTGCCTCGCGACCGGGCCCTCGCCGCTTGGCGATGAAGAGCCGCTCGCGGCCGGCGACGACCTGCGTGATCGAGCCGTCCGCGAAGTACTCGGTGAAGAC
The DNA here is from genome assembly GCA_963819225.1 of uncultured Actinomycetes bacterium. Classification (GTDB taxonomy): domain Bacteria; phylum Actinomycetota; class Thermoleophilia; order Gaiellales; family Gaiellaceae; genus JACCTU01. The sequence continues at coordinate 136,127 of CAWFVN010000035.1, forward strand.
CGGGCCGCCGAGGACGGACGAGATCGACTTGCCGTTCGCGGGGTTCGTCCACGTCACCGTGAACGCCCGCTCGACGTGCCATCGCTCGCGGACGACGTGCGCCGCTCTCGTCGAGGTACTGCCAGGCCGTGAAGACGCCCTCGGAGTGCACGAGGACGGGGAAGCCGCAGACGCCGATCGTGCTCGTCCGGTCGATGTTCGTGTGCGTGACGACGTCCGGCGGGGCGGCAAGGGCCGCCGGGGCAAGCGTGAGCGCTGCCAGGATGGCGGCGACGAGGAGTCGCAAGTGGTGCTCCTTTCTCGAGGAGGCTGTCATACGTCCAACCCCTGTGACGCTATGACGGAGCCGAAGTTAGGCGCCGGCGCGGCGGGCCCGGAACGCCTGGTGCGCCGCCCGGTCGGCACACAGCCGGCAGCAGTACCGGCGCACCCCGCTCCGCGTCCGGTCGATGAAGACGCACCGGCACGGCCCGGCGTCGCAGCGGCCGAACCGGGGCCAGCGGCCCGCGGCGATCTCCTCGAGGAGGCCCCGCGCGGCGAGCGCGTCGGCGAACGCCCGGATCGGCAGGCCGGGGCGGTCGTAGCGGAACTCGGAGCCGCCCGTCCCGGCGAGCGAGCCACGGCTGCGCGCTCGCTCCGGCGAGGATCGTGTTCAGCTCGGCGACCGCCGTCTCCTCGTTCGCGGCGTCCCAGGCTCGCGAGAGGCGCCCTCGGAGGCTGCGGAGCGACTCGACGTCCTCCTCGCCGGCGGCGCGCTCCGCGTCGGTGAGCCCGTGCCGGGCCATGAAGCGCCGCACGAAGCCGACGTCGCGCAGGCACTCGGGGTCGGGCTCGAGCTCGTCCCACGTGTTGAGCAGACGGATCGCGAAGGCGGTGCCGTCGCCGGGCTCGAACTCGGCGTCTGCCATCGCCCCAGTGTAGATCCGGTCAGACGCTCGAGGGCGCTACGCCGCTGACGCGGGCGGCCCCAACGCCGCACGCTCGGCCTCGACCTGCTCGCGGCGCGACTTCGTCAGCTCCTGGATGAAGATCTGGATCGTCGCGGCGAGGGGCACTGCGGTCAGCGCGCCGAGCACGCCGAGCAGCGATCCGAACAGCGTGACGGCGACGATGATGAAGAACCCGGACAGGTTGACCGCCTTGCCCTGGATCTTCGGCGTGAGGACGTTGTTCTCGAGCTGCTGGTAGACGAGCAGCACGACGAGCATGATGATCGCCGCGGTCAGCCCTTCCTCGGCCCAGAGCGCCGGGACGAGGATGAAGCCGGAGATCGTCGCGCCGAGGTTGGGGATCATGTCGAGCAGCCCTGCGATCACTCCGAGCGCGAGCGCGTAGCTCGAGCCGAGCAGCCAGGCGGTGAGCCCGAGTGTCGTGCCGGCGATCGTGGCGATCACGACGACGCCGATCGCCCAGCGGGAGACGGCTGTCGTGACGCGTTCCCAGATCGCCAGCCAGCGATCGTCCTCGCCGGGCATGAGCACGCTCGCCAGCGCCCGTTTCATATTTGCGATGTCGCTGAGCAGGAAGATGCAGATGAAGAGGATCGTGAACAGCGCGAGGAAGACGGAGAAGAAGTCGCCGGCGATGCCGAGCACGGCGGAGATCGCATCCGGCACCGACGCCGAGACCTTCTCGGCGCCGGACTGCACGTTCTCGCCCGCCCCGCCCGAGTCGATTCCCGACAGCTCGTCGGAGCTTCTCAGCTGCTCGACCGTTGCCGGCAGGTCTTGAAGGAAGTCGCGCACGCCCCCCACCATGGGGGCCAGGAAGAGGAGGCCGATGATGAGGATCGCGACCGCGGCGCCGAGCACCGTGACCGTCGCGGCGAGACCGCGAGACATTCCCGTCTTCGCCATCACCAGCCGAACCGGGTACTCGAACACGAGCGCCAGGAAGATGCCGACGAAGATGACCAGGAACGTGGAGCCGATCGCGATGAATGCGGCCATCAGGCCGATGGCCGCAGCCACGATCAGGACGGTCCGAATCGGCAGCAGCAGCTCGATCCGCCGTGGCTCGCGCGACTCCATCGGGCGAATCTACCCCCTCGGGCGGCCGGTGACAGCCTCAGCGGGCAGACGTGCGCGAGCACGAGGTCGAGCGGCCGAGGCACCTGGGCGTGGTCGAGCGCCTCGACGAGGAAGCGCGCGTAGCGGATCTTTCGGCGGCCGCCGCTGCCCATGAAGCGCCGGAGCTGGTCCTCGGCGGGCCGGCCCTGCCACTGAGGTTGCTTCTGCAGGGTGCGGAAGGAGCCAAGGTCTCCGTGCGCCTCGACGACCTGCTCAACCGCGGCGACACCGAGCGCGCGAATCAGCTCCTCTTCCAGGTCGGCGACGCACACGTAGAAGCCCAGCCGTTCCATGTCGCCGCGCGTGAGGTCGGTGCCGAGCCCGGCACGCTCGAGACCGCGGCGGAAGTCGCCTTCCTCTCCCGCGTCGCAGAGACCCGCCAGCTTCACGTCGAGTCCCTGCGGGCCGAATCGATGCAGGAACCTCCCGATCGCCTGCGCGCCCCCGATCGACACGACGGAGACGCCCTCGGCGTCGAGGTTCCGGCCGCGGCGCTCGGCGAGCGCTTCGACCGCGCTCTGGTCGCTGAGGCCTTCGACGAGCACGACGGCACGCGGTTGTTGCACCGCGAGACCGTACTGAACGTGCAGCGCGCTATCGTGAGCAGGTGCGAATACTTGCGTTCGCGCTGTCGGCTCTCGCGCTTGCTGCACCCGCACGTTCGACGACGACGCCGTCTGGGCTGCGCGGGATCGTGATGCGCGGACCGATCACACCCGTCTGCATGGTCGGCGTGCCGTGCTCCGAGCCTGCGGCCAATGTCGTGCTCGTCTTCTCTCGCGCCGGCCGTGTGGTCGCACGCACCACGACCCGGCAAGACGGCGGTTACCGCCTGGCGCTGAAGCCGGGGAGGTACAGCGTGAGGACGACGATCCGCACGCTCGGCTCCGGACTGTCGCCGCGAATCGTGGTCGTCCCGCGAAACCGGGTGGGACGCGTCGACTTCGACCTCGACACCGGCATTCGCTGAGCGGCCGTTCAGACCTCGGTTGACCGTCGTCTGCCGGAGCGCGAGATGTAGTCGCAGTTCAGGTTCAGCGTCGCGATCACGTCGTACTCGGACGGGCCGGAGGAGGATCTGCTGGAGGAAGGCGTCGGCGATCGCGTCCTTGATCGTGATCGTTCGGCCGTCAGCCTCGAGCGCGAGCCACGGCCCGCCGTCGATCGGCATCGCGCCGAACTCGTCGCGTGCGAGCGCGTAGCCCCAGTCGCGGAAGCCGCCCTCGGTGAACTTCATGATGTTGCCCTTGTGCACGAGCGTGACCGAGTCGCGCCCGTTCGCGAGCGCGTACTCGATCGCCTTGCGCACCAATCGCTCGGTGCCTTGGCGGGACACCGGCTTGACCCCGATCGACGACGTCTCGGGGAAGCGGATCTTGCGCACGCCCATCTCGTTCTGGAGGAAGTCGACGACTTCCTCGCCCCGTCGGTGCCGGCCTCCCACTCGATCCCCGCGTAGATGTCCTCGGAGTTCTCGCGGAAGATGACCATGTCCGTCTTGGAAGGGTCTTTGAGCGGGCTCGGCACGCCTGGAAAGTGCCGGATCGGACGGAGGCAGACGAAGAGGTCGAGCTCCTGGCGGAGCGCGACGTTCAGGGAGCGGATCCCACCGCCACCGGCGTTGTGAGCGGGCCTTTGATCGAGACCGAGTACTCCCGCGCGGCCTCGAGCGTCTCCTCGGGAAGCCAGGTGTCGCTGCCGTAAACGCGATGCCGCCTTTTCACCGGCGTAGATCTCCATCCACGCGATGCGGCGCTCGCTGCCGTAGCTGCGTTCGACGGCGGCGTCGACGACGTTCTTCATCACGGGCGTGATGTCGGCTCCGATGCCGTCGCCCTCGATGTAGGGGATGATCGGGTTCTCGGGCGTCGGCTCTCCCGGGACGACCTTCCGGCCGTCTGCCGGAACCTGGATGTGCGTTTTTGGTGCTCACTCGCCTACTTTTCACTCGTGGACGGACGAAGCGAGCGCTGAGGCTATCGCAGCAGTCCTGATCGACGGCTTCAACCGTCACTACCGGCTGTTCAGGGAGACGAGCGCGCAGGCCAAGGTGCGCTTCGAGCGCGCCGCGTGGGCCGGCGGCGCAGCTCGCGGTGCAAGAACGGATCCGCTTCTACGACGAGCGCGTTCGCGAGAACGTCCAGCGGCTGCGAACCGAGTTCGATCTCGACGCGCTCGACGCTCCCGCTTGGCGCGAGGTCAAGCTTCGCTTCATCGGGCTCCTCGTCGACCATCACCAGCCCGAGCTCGCCGAGACGTTCTTCAACTCTGTAATCACGCGGATTCTGCGGCGGACCTACTCGAACAACGACCTGATCTTCGTCCGCGCCACGATCTCGACGAGGCAGATCGAGTCCGACCCGCCGATCTACCGCAGCTACTACCCCGGGCGAGAGAGGTCTCCGCGATTGCTTCGTCCGCGTGTTCCGCGACTTCGGCTGGGATGTCCCGTTTACCGACCTCGAGCGGGACGTCGACCGGCTGCTCGAGGTGCGTCGGTGAGCCCTGGGCCCACCTCGAGCCCAACTTCCAGATCCAGGTGCTCGGCTCGGCCTTCTACCGGAACAAGGCCGCCTACGTGCTCGGGAAGATCATCAACGGGTACGAGGAGCTGCCGTTCGCCGTTCCCGTCCTCCACGATGAGGCCGGCCGACTCGCGCTCGACGCGATCGTGCTCGAGCAAAAGCGGCTCGGCATGGTCTTCTCGCTCACGCGCGCCTACTTCATGGTCGACATGGAGGTGCCATCGGGCTACGTCAACTTCCTTCGGTCGATGACACCGACGTGGTCGCGGGCCGACCTCTACACGATGATCGGGCTCGGAAAGCAGGGCAAGACGCTTTTCTACCGCAACCTGCTCCAGCACCTGCAGCACTCCGAGGACGCGTTCGTGGAGGCGCCCGGCGTGCGCGGCAAGGTGATGCTCGTGTTCACGCTGCCGTCGTACCCGTACGTGTTCAAGCTGATCAAGGACGTGTTCGGGCCCGGCGAAGGACTCTGACCGGGCGACGGTGCGTTCGAAGTTCGAGATGGTCAAGCACATCGACCGTGTCGGTCGACTGGCCGACACGCTCGAGTTCACGGCGCTCTCGCTGCCCCTTGGGCGCTTCTCTCCAGAGCTGCTCACTGAGCTGCGAACGCTCGCGCCGTCGATGATCGAGGTTGACGGCGACAGCCTCGTCGATCCACCACTGCTACGTCGAGCGGAGGATGACGCCCCTCAACATCTACCTCGACCGGGCAACACCGGACGAGGTCGAGCCAGTGGTGCGGGAGTACGGAAACGCGATCCGTGATCTTGCGATCGCGAACATCTTCCCCGGCGATTTGCTCTGGCGGAATTTCGGCGTCACCCGCGACGGGCGCGTCGTCTTCTACGACTTCGACGAGATCGAGTACCTCACCGACATCAACTTCCGCAGGATCCCGCCGCCGCCGAACCCGGAGGCCGAGCTCTCGATCGAGCCGTGGTACGGCGTCGGGCGCAACGATGTCTTTCCGGAGGAGTTCGAGACGTTCCTGCTCGGAGATCGGCGCCTGCGCGAGTCCTTTCTCCGCCACCACGCCGAGTTGCTCGAGCCGGAGTTCTGGCAGGAGTGCCAGCGGCACGTCGAGGCGGGGGAGATCGTCGACTTCTTCCCGTATCCGGAGTCGCTGCGGTTCTCGAATCGGCACGACGGGCGTAGCGCCTGATCATCGTCAGAGGCGCCAGACCGTCTTCGTGTACGCGATCCGGAGCCCCCGCGCGCTCGAGCGTTCGTTGGCTTGCCGAACCGAACGTCGTCAGCGCTGTCACGAGCTCGCAACCGGCCGTTGCAGCGTCGGCGATCCGGTGTGCGACGAGGGCCGTCTGGTAGCCCCGGCGTCGGGCGGCCTCGGGCACTCGAGCGACACCACTTCGAACGCGCCGATCGTGCGCTCGAGTCGCTGCACGAGTTGGGTGGTCACTGCCGGCGGCGTCATCGGCCGACCCTACCCCGGCCCGTTGACCACGGCCTCGCGGGCGGGAGATACTTCGCGCATGCGCGACGGCAACGGCTCAGAGATGCTTGCTGCACTCCTCATCGGGTGGGGAGTCAATGTCGTCGCGCTCCTCGTCGTCGACTCGATCTTCGAAGGCGTGGAGATCGGGCTCTGGGGCAGCGTGCTCATCGGCGCGGCGGTGTTGGGCATCGCGAACGCGATCGTCAAGCCGATCCTCACGCTGCTCGCGCTGCCGCTCATCCTGCTCACGCTCGGGCTCGCGTACTTCGCGATCAACGTCCTGATGCTCGCGATTGCGGAGTGGGTCGCGCCGGACTTCTCGATCGACGGGTTCTGGACCTACATCGGCGCGACGATCGTCGTCTGGCTCGTGAACTGGATCCTGCGCATCGCGCTTGGCACTGTTCGGCGGGCGCGACACGCCCCGTCGCCGCCTAGCCGACAGCCTGCGGACCGTGAACGAGCTCGTACGGCCGATCGTCGAGGCAGCCGAGCGCGACCCGAACGTGGTCGGCGTTCTGCTCAAGGGATCGCAGTCGATGGGCGCGGCGGACGAGGAGTCCGACTGGGACGTCGTCCTCGTCCTGCTCGAGGGCGAGCCGTCGCAGAAGAAGGATGGTTCGCTCGAGCTGATCACGACGACGCTCGAGCGCGTGAAGGGCGTCTCGTCGTGGGAGCTGCCTGCGCTCGCGCACTCTCGCGTCCTGCTGGACAAGACGGGCGAGCTCGCCGTCGCGGTCGAGGCCGCCGGCCGCTTGACGCGCGAGGAGCTCGCGGAGCTCTACGACAACTACCTCAACGACTTCTACCGCTCGCTGAAGGCGTGGCGGCGTGGCCGCGAGCTCGGCGCGAGGATCCTCTCTGCGCGGTCGCTCTGGTGGCTCGGCGATCTCCTGATGGGTCTCGAGGGGAAGCGAGCGCCGTACACGGAGTACTGGGCCGGCAGGCTCGGCGAGCTCGAGCCGCTGATCGTCGAGGTCGCGCGCACGGCCGACCCTCGGAAGCAGCAGGAGCTCCAGGCGGCGGTCGAGCAGATCGCGACGGCGCACGGGTTCCGAGACGTCTACGACGCGTGGAACGGCGACATCGACCGGGTGATGACCTTCCGGTTCGAATGAGACCCGCGCTCGTCGTCGACGTCGGGCTCAAGCTCGCGCTCGTCGCGGCACTCGCGTTCGGCACCCTGTCCGACCTCGAGCGCTTCGAGGGCAAGGCGTTCGGGGCGCGGCTGATCGCGTACCCACTCGCCACGCTCATCGTTCCGGCCGCCTGGTGGTTCGGGTCCCGGCGCCCGCCCTACCCGTACGCCGCGGACATCCTCTTCACGCTCCCGTTCCTGATCGACACGCTCGGGAACGTCTTCGACCTCTACGACACGATCGAGTGGTGGGACGACGCGAACCACTTCGTCAACTGGGCGCTGCTCACCGCGGCGTTCGGCCAGTTCCTGCTGCGGCTGCCGCTCGGTGTGCTGAACACGTTCGCGCTCGCGTGTCGGCTTCGGCGCGGTCACCGCGATCCTCTGGGAGTTCGGCGAGTACTTCGCCTTCATCCGCGACTCGCCCGAGTTGGCCACGGCCTACACGGACACCCTGGGCGACCTCGCGCTCGGGCTGACCGGCTCGACGGTGGCGGCATTCGTGACGGCGGGTTTCCGGCACCGCCTATGATCCCGCGATGCGCGGGATGAAACCCGAGGACGTCTACGCGCTCAAGGGGGTCTCCGACCCACGCCTGAGCCCCGACGGCACGACCGTCGCGTTCGTCCCATGGTCGATCGACGGCGAGGCGAACGAGTACCGAGGGAACATCTGGCTCGCGCCCGTCGACGGCTCCGAGCCGCCGCGCCGGTTCACGACCGGCGAGCGGCGGGACGGCGAGCCGCGCTGGTCGCCCGACGGGAGCCGCCTGGCGTTCGTCTCGAGCCGCGCCGAGAAGGAGCCCGGCCAGCTCTACGTGATCTCGCTGCGCGGCGGCGAAGCGCAGAAGCTGACGAAGCTGAAGGAGGACGTGCGCGGCGTCGCGTGGTCGCCCGACGGCCGGACGATCGCCTTCACGTCACGCGTTCGCGACGAGGAGTCGGAGGAAGAGGACGAGCGCCGGAGGCCGCCTCGCCGGATCACGCACCTCCTCTACAAGCTCGACAACGAAGGCTGGATCGCCGATCGTCGCTCGCAGGTCTTCGTCGTGCCCGCCGACGGAAGCGCGGAGCCGCGTCAGCTCACCGACGCCGAGCAGGATCACGGCGCGCCGGTCTGGTCGCCCGACGGCTCGCAGCTCGTCTTCTCGACCGACGCGCGGCGACGACTGGGACACGCAGCTCGTCTCGGACCTCTACCTCATGTCGTCCGAGGGCGGGGAGCCGCAACTGCTGACGCACGGCGACGGCGCCTGCAGCGATCCCGTCTGGTCTCCGGACGGAACGCGCATCGCGTACCGGTACGCACCCGACCCGTGGGTCTGGGGGCGCCACACGCAGATCGCGGTGCATCGACCTCGCCACGCGGGAGCGCACGATCTTGACCGAGAGCCTCGACCGCCAGTGCGGGCCGTACCCGCCGCAGCGCGAACCCGTCTGGAACAACGATCAGATCGTGTTCGGCGTCGAGGACGGCGGGAGCGTCCACGTCTACTCGGTGCCGGCGGACGGCTCCGGCGAGCCCGAGCTGCTCGTCGGCGGCGAGCGGGTCGTCAACGGCTTCGACGTCAAGGACGGCACGCTCGTGCACGCGGCGAGCACGCCGTCGACGTTCGCCGACCTGTACGTCGGCGACACCCGCGTCACCGACTCGACGGAAGGCTTCCCCGCGCAGCTCGTGGAGCCGGAGCGCTTCACCGCTCGCTCGAAGGACGGGACCGAGGTCGAGGCGTGGCTCGTGCGGCCCGCGGGGTTCGAGGAAGGCAAGCGCTACCCGGTCCTGCTCTCGATTCACGGCGGGCCGTACACCCAGTACGTCTCGAGCTTCTTCGACGAGTTCCAGGTGTACTCGGGTGCGGGCTACGCGGTCGTGTTCGCGAACCCGCGCGGCTCGTCCGGCTACAGCGAGGACTGGGGGACGGCGATCCGGGGCCCGCTGAACGACGCGGGACCGGGGTGGGGCACCGTCGACTACGAGGACCTGATGGCTGCGCTGGACGAGGCGCTCGAGCGCTTCGACTTCCTCGACCCGGAGCGCACCGGCGTGCTCGGCGGCTCGTACGGCGGCTACATGACGTCGTGGATCGTCTCGCACACCGACCGCTTCAAGGCGGCGTGCTCCGAGCGCGCGGTGAACAACCTCTACACGGCGATGGGCTCGAGCGACATCTTCTGGGCGTTCAAGGGCTACTTCGGCGCGTTCGCGCACGAGGCGACCGACGCGTGGCTCGAGCGCTCGCCCTCGGTGTACGCGGAGAAGATCGAGACGCCGCTGCTGATCATGCACTCGGAGGGCGACCTCCGCTGCTCCGTCGAGCAGGCGGAGCATCTGTTCACGATCATGCGCCTGCTCGGCAAGGAGGTCGAGTTCGTGCGCTTCTCCGGCGAGGGGCACGAGATGTCGCGCTCCGGCGCGCCGGTGCACCGCGTGCAGCGCTTCGAGGTGCTGCTCGACTGGTTCGACCGGTACCTGAAGACCTAGTCCTCGGCGAGCTCCTCCGCGAGGAGCGAGCACGCGTAGGCGCGCCACGCGAGGTCGGGCGCTGCGAGCAGGGCCCGAACCGCCTCGCTCACGTGCGGGAGGCCCTTGGCGTCCTCCAGGAGGCGGAAGAGCCCGTCCTCGAGCGCCTCCCTCCGATCCGGCGCGTCGAGGTCGCTCGCCAGCGCCGAGCACGGCCGGGCCGTCGAGGTCGAGCCCGCGTGACGGGTCGCCGCCCGCGGCGAGCACCAGCAGCGCACGTCGCCCTGCGCCGTGCACCTCCTCCGGGTCGAGCTCGAGCTCGCGGCCGGCCACCGACGCGACGGTGACCACGGCGGTCGCCTCGTCGGCCTCGACGAGCAGCGCCTCGAGCTGGTCGAGCCAGGCCTCGCGCATCGACCGGACGCTACGGGAGAATCGCAGCGTGAGCTACGCGAGCAGGCTGCAGCGCCTCGGCGGCTGGGTGATCGAGCTGATCGTGGTCTCGGTTCTCCTCGCGCTCGGGTTGATCCTCGGCGGGAAGAGCTACTTCGCCGGCTTCGTGATCGCGCTGACGTTCATCTGGCTCTACTTCGCGGGGCTCGAGAGCTCGCCGCTGCAGTCGACGCTCTCCGGCCGCATCCTCGGGCTGCGCGTCGCCGATCTGGCGGGTGAGCCGATCAGCTTCAACCGGGCGACGGTGCGGCACTTCGCGATGTACTTCACGGCGCTCACGCCGTTCGCGATCGGGTACCTGATGGCGTTCTGGACGAAGCGCCGGCAGACGCTGCACGACTACGTGTCGAGCACGCTCGTGCTGAGGAAGTGACGGGCGCGGACCTCTGATCGCGAGCTGATCCGGTAAGTAGTCTCGTCCGCGTGGCCAGCCCGCTGATCGGCATCACCACGTACGTCGAGCCCGCGCAGTGGGGCGCCTGGGAGCTTCCGTCCGCGCTGATCCCCTACATGTACGTGCAGGCGATCGAGCGCGCCGGCGGGAGGGCGCTGCTCGTGCCGCCGAGCACCGCAGCGATCGAGGAGACGCTCGACGCGCTCGACGGACTGCTCTTCTCGGGCGGCAGCGACCTCGACCCCGACGACGTACGACCAGGATCCGCACCCCGAGACGACCGGAACACGCCCCGAGCGTGACCAGGGCGAGCTCGCACTCCTCGGCGCCGCGCTCGCGCGTGACATGCCCGTGCTCGCCGTGTGCCGCGGCTCGCAGATACTCAACGTCGCGCGCGGCGGCGACCTCGTGCAGCACCTGCCCGAAGTCGTCGGCGACGAGCGGCACAAGCACAAGCCGGGCGTGTTCGCGGACCACGACGTCAAGGTCGAGGCCGAATCGAAGGTCGGTGAGCTGCTCGGCAAGCGCGCGCCGGTCAAGTCGCACCACCACCAGGGCTTCGGCCGCATCGGCGAAGGGCTCCGCGAGGTGGCGTGGGCCGACGACGGCACGGTCGAGGCGCTCGAGGATCCGGACAAGCGCTTCGCGGTCGGCGTGCTGTGGCACCCCGAGGCGGGGGAGGACCGCGCGCTGTTCGACGCGCTCGTCGAGCAGGCGCGGGCGTATCGCCAGGAGAAGCGCTCGGCCTACGCCTGAAGGCGCTCGACGAGCCACGCGTGCACGTCAGGAACGCGTGCGGTCAGCGAGAGATGCCCGTGGTCGGGCTCGATGCGCACCTCCGCGCCGGGAAGGTTGTCCGCGAGCCAGCGTCCGTGCGCGACGGGGACGAACAGGTCTTGCTCGCCGTGCCACAGCGCGATCGGTACGGCGATCTCTTGGAGCTCGAACCCCCACGGGGCGAGGAACGCGAGGTCGTCATCGACCCAACCCTCGACGCTCTCGCCGATCGCCCCTCGAGTCGACGCGAGCATGTACTCGCCGAGCTCGCCGGTCAGAGCCTCCGCGTCGACCGGGGAGACGAGCGTGCGGATCGCCTCGACCATCGTCCGCGGGATCCGCGGCGAGCAACTCGACGCGTTCGCGCGCCGTGAACTCCACGAGGGCGTCACGACTCTCCTGCGCGGCGCCGAACTCGTCGATGTTCCCCTGGCCCATGCCTGCGATCCAGTCGAGGCCGTCCGCGGGGAACGGCGCCACACTCGCGATCGGGACCGCTCCGACGACGCGGTCGGGGAGGAGTGCCGCGCACGCGAGCGTGTGCGGTCCGCCGCCCGAGCCCCCGTAGGTGCCGAAGTCCCCGATGCCGAGCGCGTCGGCGATCGCGCTGACGTCGGCCGCTGCGTCCGCGACCGCCCGACCCTCGTGCGGCGTCGAGCCGCCGTAGCCGGGGCGGTCGTACGAGATCAGCCGGATGCCGCGCTCCGCGGCGTCCACGGCGTGAGGCTCGTAGTGAAGCGCGCAGCCCGGCGTCCCGTGGTGGACCACAACCGGCAGTCCGTCCGGGTCGCCGGCCTCGATGACGTGCAGCGAGCGGCCGTCCGGGGTGCGCACATCGTGCTCCACGGCGATGTTTCCTATCAGGTTGAATCACGAGATGTCGCTGACCGCCGTGACCCGCAAGAACGTCTACGTGTCGACGGAGGACTGAGTGGGACGACTCGACGGCAAGGTCGCGGTGATCACCGGTGCGGGCGGCGGCATGGGCCGCGAAGCGGCGCTGCTCTTCACGGAGGAGGGCGCGAAGGTCTGCGCCGCGGACGTGCAGCTCGCCGCCGCGGAGGAGACGGTCGCGTCGTGCGCCGAGGGAAGCGCGTTCGCGTTCCAGGTCGACGTCGCGAACGAGGAGCAGGTCGCGGCGATGATGCGCGCGACCGCCGACCGCTTCGGCGGGATCGACGTCCTCTACAACAACGCAGGCATCTCGCCGGACGACGACGCGTCGGTGCTCGACACGTCGGTCGAGGCGTGGGACCGCGTCCAGGACGTGAACACGAAGGGCGTCTTCCTCTGCTGCAAGCACGGGATCCCGTACCTGCGGGAGCGGGGCGGAGGCTCGGTGATCAACGTCGCGTCGTTCGTCGCGATCCTCGGGGCCGCGACGTCGCAGATCTCCTACAGCGCGTCGAAGGGCGCCGTGCTCTCGATGAGCCGCGAGCTCGCGGTGCAGTTCGCGCGGGAGGGGATCCGCGTCAACGCGCTCTGCCCGGGGCCGGTCGAGACGCCGCTCCTGCTCAACATCTTCGGCGACGACCCCGCAGCGCTCGAGCGGCGGCGGATCCACTGGCCGACGGGCCGCCTGGCGAAGCCGCGCGAGATCGTGAACGGCGCGCTCTTCCTCGCGAGCGACGAGTCCTCGTACGTGAACGGCGCGACGTTCCTCGTGGACGGCGGGCTGACCGCCGCGTACGTCACGCCCGAGTGAGCGTCGAGGTCGTCGAGTACGACGACGCCTGGCCGGTGCGGTTCACGGCGGAGGCCGATCAGATCCGCGCCGCGTTGGGCTCGCAGCTGCGGAAGATCGAGCACGTCGGCTCGACGTCCGTCCCGGGGCTCGCCGCGAAGCCGGTCGTCGACATCGCGTTGTCCGTCGAGTCGTTCGACACGCCTCGACATCGCGGCGCTCGAGGAGCTCGGCTATCGGTACGTCCAGGAGTACGACGAGGAGACGCCGAACCGGCGCTACTTCAGCAAGCCGGGCTACCACGTGCACGCCTACGAGCAGGAGCACGAGGAGTTCCTCGACTACGTTCGCTTTCGCGACTACCTACGCACGCACGACGAGGACCGCGATGCGTACGGCGCGCTGAAGCTTCGCCTCGCCCGGGATCACGAGCCTGCCGACTACCAGGACGCGAAAGGCCCCTTCGTCGCGCGGCTCGTCGAGATGCTGCGGCGCGGCTAAGCTTCTAGGTGCCGACGACCTGGACGACCCAGCGCCGGTCGCGCTCGCGGTCGAGCTCCAGGAAGAGCACGCGCTGCCAGGTGCCGAGCTGGAGCTTCCCCTCGACGACGGGGATCGACTCCCCGGCCGACCCGAGCAGCATCGACATGCAGTGCGAGTGGCCGTTCCCGAACTCGACGTCCTCCTCGCAGATGTTCTCCGTCCGCTTGTCCCAGTCGTCGTGGGCGTAGTACTCGCCGCTCGGCACGAGGCGCTTCAGCATCGTCGCGAAGTCCTCGAGAAAGCCCTTCTCGAACTCGTTGACCCGGACGCAGCAGGTCGTGTGGGGCGAGTAGACGCAGGCGATCCCCTGCGCGATCCCGCTCTCGCGAACGACGTCGTTGACCTCGTCTGTGATGTCGCGAACGGAGAGGCCCCCGGTCGTCCGAAACTGCGATTCGCGCTGGAAGACCTTCACCGCGCGGCATCCTAGCGACGGCCGGAACGAACGGGCAAGGGGAACCAGCGTTACCCTGAGCCGGGCAGCGGGCCCGTAGCTCAGCGGTTAGAGCAGCGGACTCATAATCCGTCGGTCCCAGGTTCGAATCCTGGCGGGCCCTTTCCGTAGGTCGGAGGCGCCCTGTCGCGTGCGCCGACCCGGAATATAGCGGCATCACGAGTACGGCGGTTCGAGAGAGTCCTGCACGCTGGCTGCATGTCCTTCCGGCCGCGATGCGAAGAGGTCGATGAGGTACGCAGGCAGCAGTAAGCCGAGCAGCAAACGGAGCGACCAGAGCGCAGAGCCGAACGCGGGCAGGGCGATGCCGGTCGGATCGTTGACCGATCTGTGCAAAGAGGAAGCACGAGACCGCAAGCCTCGCAAACCGCCCACGCGGGTGCTCGACGCCACGAGGAGAGCATATCGCCGTGGCCCAGCATCACGAACGTGATTGAGCGCGAGAGTCAGACCCGGCGCGGCCTCGACGCGTCCCAGAGGAAATAGACGAACACTCCGACGAGTGGGACGACGAGTATGACAACGAGCCAGAGCAACTTGCCGGCGAATCCGAGATCGCGGCGGCGGACTACTCGGACGGCGACGAGCAGCCAGACGAGGATCCACGCGACGAGCGCCGCGGCGGCAAGCCCCGTACCGAAGGTGTAAGCAAGCGTCGCCACGGTGGTCCGAAACCTATAGCGCCGGTCGCCGAAGAGCTAGCCGCGCTCAGCTGAGCGCAGCCCGGTCAGCGCCCAGACTCCCGCGAGCGCGGCGAGCGGAATCGCGATTCCGAACGCGACCGCGACCTCCTCGGTCGAGCCGGCGAGCAGACTGCGCGCGCCTTCGATGAACGCCGTGAACGGGTTGATGCTCGCCACCGTGTGGATCCAGCCCGTGAGCAGGTCGATCGGCACGAAGACGGGGGCGAGGAAGATCAGCAGGAAGATCGGGAACTGCATGATCGGTCCCGCCTGCGTCGAGCGAAGCCGCAACGCGACGCCCGCCGCCCAGAGCGTGCCGATCAGGCTGACCAGCAGTGCCGAGGATCAGCAGCGTGAAGAGCTGGAGCGGGTTACCGAGGATCTCCATCCCCATCAGCAGGCCGATCACGAACACGACCACGGTGTTGAAGAACCAGCGGACCATCGTCGTGATCGCGTAGCCGACGACGATCCCGCTGCGCCTCGGCGCGGCGATCATCAGGCGGCGGGCGAAGCCGCGCTCGAAGTCCTGCGCGATGCCGAACCCGGTGAAGACGCCGGCCATCGCCGCGGACTGCAGCATGACGAAGCCGAACTGGAACGTCTCGTAACCCGGCGCGTAGTCGAACCCCGGCAGCTGGTCGACGCCCGACAGCGCTCCCGCGAACCCGACGAAGAAGATCACGGGAAACATGAGGGCAGGGAGCACGAACGCGAGGTTCGTGAACGACTTCTTCATCCCGCGAAAGCCGACCGCAAGCGCGACGTCGATCATGTGCGCGTCATCCTCGCGCGGAACGCGCGGGCGGAGATCGACAGCGCGACCGCGATCGCCGCGAGTGCGATCCCGAAGCCGATCGCCAGCGCCTCGGCATCCCAGCCGACGATCACGAGCGAGCGGAGGCCCTCGATCAGGTACGAGACGGGGTTCACGGTCGCGATCCAGCGGAACCAGTCGTTCTCCATCAGGTCGCGCGGCATGTTCATCGACGAGAGGAACAAGGCGACGAAGAAGAGGGGGAAGATGCCCTGAACGGCCTCGGGTGAGCCGCTGCGGAGCGCGAAGGTCATTCCCGCGGCGCCGATCGCAACGGCGCCGAGCGCGGCCAGGGCGAACAGCACGGGTATCCCGAGCCAGCCCGCGTCGAAGTGCGCGCCCATCAGCAGCCCACCCGCGAAGTAGATGCAGAACTGGATCAGCACCAGCGCGACGCCGCCGGCGAGGTTGCCGAGCATGATCGCGATGCCTCGCGCGGGTGTGAGCGCGAGCCGGTTCAGGAAGCCCGTGTCGATGTCGCGGCCGAGCTCGATCGCCGAGTTGAGCGCGGTGAACAGCGCGCCGTGCACGAACGGGATCGCGAACATGAAGTCCACATAGGAGTCAGCGGGAAAGCCGGGCAGCGACGCAGCGCTGTTGAGCCCGCTCGCGACGACGAACAGGAAGAAGAGCGGGAAGATGAGCGCGAACGCCATCTGCCCCGGTTGGCGGATCGAGCGCATGAAGGCCCGCCTGCCCAGGTACGCGATCTGCGCGGTTGCGCTCAAGCCCCGACGGGCTCCGGCTGTGCCTCGGCCTGGCCCTCGAGCCTGTGGCCGGTCTTCGCGAGGAAGACGTCGTCGAGCGAAGGCTCGTCGAGCTCGAGGTGCGCGACCTTGAGGCTCTCCGCGTCGAGCGCGCGAACGACGTCCGCGAGGTCGTGGCCCGGGTCGAGGCGCACCGCGACTCGACCCGGCTCGCGCTTTGACCGGCGAGCCGAAGCGGTCGAGCGCCTTCAAGATGGCGTCCCGCTCGTCGGGGTCGGCGGGCGCGACCTGCACGGTCGGCCGGCCGATCTCCGCCTTCAGCTCGGACGGCGTGCCCTCCGCGACGATTCGGCCGCGCGTCGATGATCCCGACGCGGTCCGCGAGCACGTCCGCCTCCTCGAGGTACTGCGTCGTGAGGAAGACGGTGACGCCGTCCTCGCGGGCGAGTCGCGCCACCTCGACCCAGAGCGCGTTGCGGCTCTGAGGATCGAGCCCGGTCGTCGGCTCGTCGAGGAAGAGGATCGACGGCCGGTGCAGGAGCGCGAGCGCCAGGTCGAGGCGGCGCTTCATCCCGCCCGAGTACGTGCGCACCTTGCGGTCCGCCGCTTCGGCCAGGCCGACGCGCTCGAGCAGCTCGTCGCCGCGGCTCGCGCGCTCGTCGCGCGAGAGGCCGTGCAGCGACGCCTGCAGGCGAATGTGGTCGCGGCCCGTCAGGAACGGGTCCAGCGCAGCCTCCTGGAGCGCCGCGCCGATCAGCTCGCGCACCTTCGGGCCGTCCTTGACGACGTCGAACCCGCCGACGATCGCGCGGCCGCCGGTGGGCGGCATCAGCGTGGTCAGCATGTGGACGGTGGTCGACTTCCCGGCCCCGTTCGGGCCGAGGAAGCCGTAGATCTCCCCGTCGGCGACCTCGAGATCGATCCCGTCGACGGCTCGAACGGCCTTGAACTCGCGGACGAGCCGCTCGGCGACGATCGCGCTCACCGCGAAACCGTAGCGACGGCCGGTCCATCCGCGAGATCGAGGCATACTTGAGGCGTCAATGGAGCGGGGCATGCTGACCGGACCGACGACGCCGACCGAGCTCGTGCCGTTCGTCAACTTCCTGCGGGCGCACGCGGCCGTCGTGCGGGAGCTTTCGTCGGAGCTCGTCTCCGCGCACGGGCTGACGATCAACGACTACGAGGTGCTCCTGCGGCTCTCGAGGGCCGAAGGCAGCCGGATGCGTCGCGTCGATCTCGCGCAGGAGGTGCTGCTCACGCCGTCCGGGATCACGCGGCTGCTCGAAGGGCTCGAGCGCTCGGGCTTCGTCGAGCGCGTCGCCTGCAAGGAGGACTTGCGGGTCAGCTACGCGCAGCTGACCTCCGCCGGGCGCACGAAGTTGCGCGCAGCGGGCAAGACGCACATCGCCGGCATCCACCGTCTCTTCCTCGACCACTTCGACGCCGACGAGCGCGCCGTCCTCGGTGAGCTGCTGGGACGGCTCACCGAAGGCGAGGACGGCGAGCCTTGCGCTCCCGAGTAAACTGACCGCCATGCTCGACCTCGGAACGATGCGGGTCAAGACGGGCCTCGCCGAGATGCTCAAGGGCGGGGTGATCATGGACGTCGTGAACGCCGAGCAGGCGCGCGTCGCCGAAGATGCGGGCGCGGTCGCCGTCATGGCGCTCGAGCGCGTCCCCGCCGACATCCGCGTGGAGGGCGGCGTCGCGCGCATGTCCGACCCGGAGATGATCCGCGCGATCCAGGAGGCGGTCACGATCCCGGTCATGGCGAAGTGCCGCATCGGCCACTTCGCCGAGGCGCAGATCCTCGAGGCGCTCGAGATCGACTACATCGACGAGTCGGAGGTGCTGACTCCAGCCGACCTCGAGCACCACGTCGACAAGTGGAAGTTCACCGTGCCGTTCGTCTGCGGCTGCACGAACCTCGGCGAAGCGCTCCGGCGCATCTCCGAGGGCGCCGCGATGATCCGCACGAAGGGCGAGGCCGGAACGGGCGACATCGTCAACGCGGTCACGCACATGCGCTCGGTCTTCGGCGGGATCCGCCGGCTGCAGTCGCTGCGCGACGAGGAGCTCTACTCCGAGGCGAAGGAGCTACGCGCGCCGTACGAGCTCGTGCGGTGGGTCGCCGAGAACGGTCGGCTTCCCGTCGTGACGTTCACCGCGGGCGGGATCGCGACGCCGGCCGACGCGGCGCTCTGCATGCAGCTCGGCGCGGACGGCGTGTTCGTCGGCTCCGGCATCTTCAAGTCGGGCAATCCCGAGACGCGGGCGAAGGCGATCGTCGAGGCGACGACGCACTTCAACGACCCGAAGGTGCTCGCGGACGTCTCCGCCGGGCTCGGCGAGCCGATGGTCGGCATCTCGACCGCCTCGCTCGACCCGTCGCAGCTGCTCGAGACTCGCGGCTGGTAGCGCACTTCCCGCGGCGCGGCCGCGGCCAGTCGCTGCGTTGAAAAGCGGCAGTTCGCCGTGCCATCCTGTTGCTGCGACGGGCACTCCCGTCCGCCGCGAGGACAGGGAGGCAGAAGTGAAGTCGACTCTCGTTGCGCGTGGCGGGCGAGTGGCGATCGCAGCGGCCGCACTCTTTGCAGTCGCCGGCGGGCTCGCGTATGCGGCGATCCCGGACGCGGCCGGGGTGATCCACGGCTGTTACCGAACGAGCACGGACGACCAGAAAGGGCAGCTTCGCGTCGTCGAATCAGAGGCGAACTGTCGGAGCAACGAGTCGCCGACCCAGTGGAACGTCACGGGCGCTCAGGGTGAGGCCGGCGAGGACGGAGCCGACGGAACGAGCCCGACGGTGTCGCAGGTCGGTCCCGGCACCGGAGGGTGTGCCAACGGCGGTGCGGCGATCACCGACAGTGCGGGCGCCACGGCATACGTCTGCAGCGGCCTGAACGGCCAAGACGGAGCGGACGGCGAGTCGTTCTCGGGGACGTTCACGAGCCCGAACGGCCAGTACTCGATCAACGTCACGGACACCGGTGTCACGATCGCGAGCCCGGATTCCTCGATCGTGGTCTCCGGTGGCGAAATCAGGGTCGAGACCCTGAGCAGCGACGGCATTGTCGTGCGGAGCGCCACCAGTCTCGACCTCAGGGCCGGCACCACGGGGCGCCTGGAGAGCACAGCGACCATGACCATCAGGGGCAGCGTCGTGAACATCAACTGACGGCAGCATCGCCGCACCTACAATCGCAGCATGAAAATCGGCGTCCTCGCAGTCCAGGGGAACTTCCGCGAGCACACGGCGATGCTGCGCCGGCTCGGCGCGGACGTCGTCGAGGTGCGCAAGCCGGAGCAGCTCGACGGGCTCGACGGCCTCGTCATCCCCGGCGGCGAGTCGACGACGTTCATGCGCCTGATGCGCCTCTACGGCCTCGACGAGGCGATTCGCCGTTTCGAGCGGCCCGTGTTCGGTACGTGCGCGGGGATGATCGTGCTCGACCGCGACCACCTGGGGCTCGTCGACCTCGTCGTCGACCGAAACGCCTACGGGCGCCAGGTCGCGAGCTTCGAGGCCGACCTCGACCTCGAGGGCGACGACGAGCAGCTGCGCGGCGTCTTCATCCGCGCGCCGCGCGTGCGCGAGGTCGGCGCCGGCGTCGAGGTGCTCGCGGAGCACGACGGCGAGCCGGTGCTCGTCCGCGACGGTCGCTTCCTGCTCGCGTCGTTCCACCCGGAGCTGACGGAGGACACGCGCGTGCACGAGCGGTTCCTCGAGCTCGTGAAGGAGGAGACGGGTGTCCGGGCATAGCAAGTGGTCGTCGATCAAGCACAAGAAGGGCGCGGCCGACGCCAAGCGCGGCAAGCTCTTCTCGAAGCTCTCGCGCGCGATCATCGTCGCCGCGAAGGAGGGCGGCGCCGACCCGGCGAACAACCTTGCCCTCCAGAACGCGATCGAGAAGGCGCGCTCGTACTCCATGCCGAAGGACAACATCGAGCGCGCCATCGCGCGCGGCTCGGGGCAGGACGCCGACGCCGCGACGTTCGAGACGATCGTCTACGAGGGCTACGCCGCGGGTGGTGTCGCGGTGATCGCCGAGGCGTTGACCGACAACCGCAACCGCACCGCGGCCGACGTGCGTCACATCTTCGCGAAGCACGACGGGAACCTCGGCGAGGCGGGCTCGGTCGGTTGGTTGTTCGAGCGTCGGGGGGTCGTCGTCGTGGACGGCAGCGCCGACGAGGACGAGCTCACGCTCGTCGCGGCCGAGGGCGGCGCCGACGACGTGCAGCGCGACGGCTCCACCTGGGAGGTGACCGCGGCGCCCGAGCACCTGACCGCGGTGCGCGAAGCGGTGGAGGGCGCAGGCTTCACGGTCGAGAACGCCGAGCTCGCGCTGATCCCGAAGACGACGATCGAGGTCGACGACGAGACCCAGGCGAAGAAGGTCCTCCGTCTGATCGACGCCCTCGAGGAGAACGACGACGTGCAGGAGGTCTACGCGAACTTCGACATCCCCGAGCGGGTGCTCGAAGAAGCGATGTCCTAGCCGGCTGGGGCCTCCGGAAAGGAACGTCCGACCACGCGCCTAATGTCTCCGCGTGAAGGTCGTCATCGGAATCGACCCAGGAACGGCTGCTTGCGGGTACGGGATCGTCCACGAAAGCGACGGGCGCCTCCGGGCGCTGGGCCACGGCTGGTGGAAAACCGCCGCCGGGGAACGCCCGGAGCTCCGGCTGAAGACGATCTTCGAGGGGGTCGCCGCGCTCATCGAGGAGTACGCGCCGGCTGCCGTCGTCCTCGAGGAGTCGTACGTCGGCGCCGACGCCCGCATCGCACTCTCTGTCGGGCAGGCACGAGGAGCCGTGCTCGTCGCGTCCGCCGTGGGCGGCGTCGTCTGCGCTGAGTACGCACCGGCCCGGATCAAGCAGACGGTCTGCGGCTACGGGCGTGCGGACAAATCGCAGGTCCAGCGGATGGTGAAGACGATCCTCGCGATGCCGCAGGAGCCGACGCCGTCACACGCGGCCGACGCGCTGGCGGTCGCGATCTGCCATCTGCTCGGCTCGCCGCTCCTGAGGGCCACCGCGTGATCGCGCGGCTCCGCGGAACGCTCGTCGCGCGAACGGTCGACGGGCTCGTGCTGGACGTCAACGGCGTCGGCTACCTCGTCCAGGCCACGCCGAGCGCCGCCGGCAAGGGCGGCGACGAGATCACCGTCGAGACGTACCTGCACGTCCGCGAGGACGCGATGCAGCTGTACGGCTTCGCCGACGCGGCCGAGCGCGAGCTCTTCGTGCAGCTGCTCGGCGTGAACGGCGTCGGGCCGAAGGTCGCGCTCGCGATCGTCTCGGGCTCGCGGCCGGCCGAGCTCCGCCGCGCGATCGTGCGCGAGGACCTCGCGCGCTTCCAGGCGATCCCCGGCATCGGCAAGAAGACGGCCGAGCGGATCGTGCTCGAGCTGAAGGAGAAGGTCGTGACGGACGGCGACGCGTCCGCGCCGACCGACCTCACCGCACGCGACGCGCTCGTCGAGCTCGGCTACAACGTCGTCGACGCCGAGCGCGCGCTCGCCGAGGTCGACCAGGAGCTGCCGATCGAAGAGCAGGTGCGCGCGGCGCTCAGGCAGGCGGCATGAGCGCCACCCAGTTTCTCGCTCCGACGGTGCGCCCCGAGGAGGACGAGCTCGACCGTTCGCTCCGACCGCGCAAGCTCGACGACTTCGTCGGGCAGTCGCGCGTCAAGGAGCAGCTCGCGATCTCGCTCGACGCGGCGAAGGCGCGCGGCGAGGCGCTCGACCACGTGCTGCTCGTCGGCCCGCCGGGGCTCGGCAAGACGAGCCTCGCGTTCATCGTGCGCGAGGAGCTCGGCGTCGGGATCCGCACGGTCGCCGGGCCTGCGCTCGAGCGCAAGGGCGACATGGCGGCGATCCTCACCGGGCTCGAGGAGCGCGACGTGCTGTTCGTGGACGAGATCCACCGGCTGAACCGCGCGGTCGAGGAGATCCTCTACCCGGCGCTCGAGGACTTCCGGCTCGACATCATCGTCGGCCAGGGGCCTGCGGCGAGAACGCTGACGCTCGACCTTCCGCCCTTCACGCTGATCGGCGCGACGACGCGCACGGGCCTGCTGACGACGCCGCTCCGCGACCGGTTCGGCATGACGTTCCGCCTCGACTACTACTCGCCCGAGGAGCTCTCGACGATCGTGAACCGCTCGGCCCGCATCCTCGGCGTGGAGATCGAGCCCGAAGCGGCGATCGAGATCGCGGGACGCTCGCGCGGCACGCCGCGCATCGCGAACCGGATCCTCCGCCGCGTGCGCGACGTCGCCGAGGTCCGGCACCAGGGCGCCGTCACGACGGCGATCGCCGCCGAGGCGCTCGCCCTGCTCGAAGTCGACGCGCTCGGGCTCGAGCGCACCGACCGCGCGCTGCTCGGCGCGATCGTCGAGAAGTTCGGCGGCGGGCCTGTCGGCCTCTCGACGCTCGCGGTCGCGCTCGGCGAGGAGCCCGACACGATCGAGGACGTCTACGAGCCCTTCCTGCTCCAGCTCGGCTTCATCCAACGCACGCCGCGCGGGAGGATCGTCACCGACCTCGGCCGCGCGCACGTCGGCGCTTCGGCCGCCGGACGACAAGCTCTTCTAGCTAACGCAGCGGCTGCCAGTCCGGCTGCGTCTGGTCGATCAGCAGCTCGGCGGCCGGCGCGGGGTTATGGGTCAGCGGCGACGAACGGCCTCCGACCGTCACCACCTGCAGCCCGAGGAAGTTCGTGCGGCCGAACTGATCGGTGACGACGAGGAGCGTGCCGTCGGGCGACCAGGCGGGGTCGTCCCCGCCGCCGAGCAGGCGCGGGTCGCTGCCGTCGGCCGCGACGGTGATCAGGCCGAGGCGGGTCCCTGCGGCGAGCCGCGAGCCGTCGGGCGACCACGTGGGCGCGGAAGGGATGAGGTCTCCGCCGAGCCCTCCGCCCATCCTGCGCGTCCCGTCCGGCGCGGAGGTCCAGAGCTCACGCTCGCGGCCGACGGTGCAGCGGCGCGCGTTGCACGCGCGCGTGAGCGGGGCCACGAGGAATGCGAGCCGGTCGCCGCGCGGCGCCCAGGCCGGATCCAGCTCGAGCTCCGGAGTTCGCGTCAGCCGCCGCTGAGCCCGACCGTCCGACCGCATGACCCAGAGGTCGGCGCTCGGCCGCTCGCTGCGCCCCACGAAGAGCCGGCCCCGCACGAACAGGATGCTCCGCCCGTCGGGGCTCCAGGTCGGGCTTCCGTCCCAGAGCGAGTTCCGCGTGAGCCGGCGCTTGCTGCTCCCGTCGGCGTTCATCACCCAGATCTCCGTGCCGTCCGTTCCGGGGCCGAGCTGACGTCCGGTGGAGTGGACGTAGGCGAGCCGCCGGCCGTCGGGTGACCACGCGGGCTCGAAGTCGCCGGAGGTGCGTGTCGCGGTCGTCAGCGTCTGGCGGCCCGTCCCGTCGAGCCGGACGGAGACGATCGTCGGGCCCCAGCCGGAGCCGATTCGCCCGAGCGCCGACTCGACGTACGCGACCCGGCCGTTCCGGCCGGGGTACGCGCCGTCAGCCGGCGCCGCGCAGACGAACGCCGCAGCGAGGGCGAGCGCTCCCGCGCGGAGCATCCTCGCAACCGTATCGCGCCGCCGCCGAAAGTTCATCCGTCATGGAAAGGGGGCGGCCGGAGCCGCCCCCTGCCTTCACCCGAGGGTCCCGCGGATTGCACCCGCCGGATAGTCCGTCGTGTGGACGTTGTTGTAGAAGCTCGCAGGGCTCGCGAGGATCTCGTCGATCAACGTCTGCGGCGTCGCGGTACACCCGCTAGCGACGGCGCTCGCGTCCGGTGCGTTCATCTGCACCACGATCCCGCCCGCCGACGTACGTCCGCCGCGGTGGATGTGCGTGCCGGCCGAAGGAAGCCTGATGTTCTGCACACGTACCCGGTAGCAGACCTGTCCGGGGCGGAAGCGGAACACGGTCGTGCCGGCTCCGTCCGGGTCGCCGAGGTTGCACGTCCCCGCCGCGTTGCACTCGGACGCTCCGTTCAACGTCACGGTGATCACGCGGCCCGCGTCGTCCGCGGAGGTGCCGGTCAGTTGCCCGCGAATCGCGCCGGCGGGAAACTCCGCCGTGTGGACGTTGACGTAGTAGAGCTCCCGGTTCGCCAGGATCTGCGACACGAGGGCTCGAGAGACTGTTGTGCAGCCACGCGATTCGCCCGTCGCGCTTGGCGTTCGCAGCGGAACCACGATCGGCCCGGCAACACCTGCGCCGCCGCGATGGATGTGTGCCGCTGCCGCGGGGCCACTGAGGTTCGTGGCCTCGAGCGTGTAGCAGAGCTGCCCCTGCCCGCGCCGCAATCGCACGACGGCCTCACCCGTCGCGACCGGGTCGCCGCTCGGGGTCTCGGCTTCTCCGGTCAGCGTCACGCTGAGCGCAGTCCCGCCTGAGGTCGCGGTCAGGATCGTTCGAGGACATGCACCTCGCGGCGCCGGGATGATGTCGGCAGCGTGGCGGAGATGGGCGCTCCGCCGCCTGGCGTTGACCGCGAGCTTGACGTATGGCCGGCTCGCGGACGACGTGCGGTGGCAGATCCCGACGGTAGCGGCGCCGGCCTCCGTCGATGAAGTCCGGGCCTCGGCCGACGCGAGCGCAGCCGTCGCCGCAAACACCGCGATCAGCAGAGCAAGTAGACGTCTCACGTTGTGTCCCCCCTTTGTTCGTCGGTCCTCTCGTCCGGTCTACGAGACCGACGCGCAGGCGGTTTCCGGGGGATCTGCGCTAACGGCGGAACTGCAGCTCGTGCCAGCTCGGCACGGGCGCGAGCTCGAGCAGGGCGCGGCCGCCGTGTGGGTCGCGGTAGCCGAAGTCGGCCGCCTCGTCGTCCCAGGCGACCTCCAGCAGGCCTTCCTTGACCCGGTGGTCGAGCCAGGCGCCGCGGAAGACGAGCTTGCGCAGCCAGTAGACGAGCGACTCGCCCTCGACGAGCGAGATCCGCTCCCAGTGCCGCACGACGTAGCGGCCGAGCGTCGAGCGAGGCTCCTCGATCACGCCGTCGGCCGCGAGCTCGACGAGGTCGGAGATCTCCTCGTGCTCGAGCTCGTTCCCGCCGATCAGCCCGAGGCGGACGGCGGCCGCGGTGACGCGCTGCTCGAAGTCGTCCCCGTTGAAGCTGAACCGGTAGCCGAGGAACTCGACGACGTAGTCGTCCCCCGACGTGTAGTTCGCCTCGGCCACCGGGAAAGGATAGCCCGCGACTACGCTGCGCCTCGTGAGCGCCCGAGCCGTCGCCGTGTCCGTGCTCGCTCTGCGCCGTGCTCGTGGTCGGTGGGCAAGTAGCTTCTTCGACCTCTCGTGGGAGAGCGCGCTCGTGCTCGCCCCGGTGTTCGTGCTCATCCTCGGCGGCGATCGCCTTCCTCGTCGTGCTCTGGGCGAAGGTCGATCCGCAGAGCTCGCTGCGCGCGACCGCTTGCACGCGCGCGCGAAGACCTAAAGGCGGCCGCTTCGCGGCGCTGTCGCACGACTCCAGGTGACCGCGCGCGACGTGCGCGCGCGTACACTCGTCCGGTGAGCAGCAGCCGCACAGCCCGAGCGCGAGCTTCAGCTCGACGCGCAGGAGGTCGAGCACGCGCTCCGCGCCGTCCGCGCCGTCGACCGCGAGGCCCCAGAGCACCGGCCGCCCGACGAGCACCGCCCTCGCGCCGAGCGCGAGGGCGACCATCACGTCGACGCCTCGCCTGATCCCGCCGTCGACGAGCACCTCGACCCGGTCGCCCACGGCCTCGACGACCTCGGGGAGCACGTCCATCGACGCGGCGACGCCGTCGAGCTGCCTCCCGCCGTGGTTCGAGACGATGATTCCCGCCGCACCGTGCTCGACCGCGAGCAACGCGTCCTCGGCCGTGTGCACTCCCTTGACGAGCACCGGCAGCTTCGTCTCGCTCGAGAGCCGCTCGACGTCCTTCCAGCTGATCGACGGGGAGATCAGCTTGAAGTGCTCGGAGACCGACGTCGCGCGCATCGCGCCGAGCGCGGCCTCGAGCGCGGGAACGGTCGGCTCGTCGGGGATCAGCCAGCCGGTGCGGAGGTCGCGCTCGCGGCGGCCGAAGTACGGCGCGTCGATCGTGAGCACGATCGCGCGAAAGCCCGCCTCGACGGCCTGGTCGACGATCGAGCGCGTCACGCCCTTCGTCGCGGAAGACGTAGAGCTGGAACCAGCGCGGCGCGTCGGGCGCGGCGGCGGCGACCTCGGCCGGCGAGGCGGTCGCCATCGTCGACATCGTCATGATCGTCCCGAACGCGGCGGCCGCGCGCGCCGTCGCGACCTCGCCCTCGGGGTGCGCGTGCCGCTGGTAGGCCATCGGCGCGACGATGATCGGCGCCGCGAGCTCGTGCCCGAGCACCGTCCGCTTCGTGGTCACGTGCTCGACGTCGCGGAGGAGCCGTGGCCGAAGCGTCCAGCGGCGGTACGCGTTCACGTTCTCGCGCAGCGTCCACTCGTCGCCGGCGCCCGCCGAGAAGTACCCGAGCGGCCCCGCGGGGAGGAGCTCCGCGGCACGGCGTTCGTAGTCGAACACGTTCAGCAGGTCGTTCACAGGCGCAACCTAGCTCCGTCCGACCCCCTCCGTACCGTGATCCCACGATGCAACAGGGCACGTGGACGATCCGTCCCTGCCCGCACGATGAGGCGGGCGCCCTCGCGGGGGCGCTCGGGATCAGCTGGGTCACCGCCAGCGTCCTCGTCCGGCGCGGGTACGGCGACCCCGGAGCGGCGCGAGCGTTTCTCGCCGCCGAGCCGCCGCGCCACGACGCGGAGCTGCTCGGCGACACCGCTGCCGCGTGCGACCGGATCAGGCGGCGATCGCGGCGGGCGAGCGGATCTGCGTCCACGGCGACTACGACGTCGACGGGATCTGCGCGACCGCGCTCGCCGTGACGTCGCTGCGCGAGCTCGGGGCGAACGTCGACTGGCATCTCCCGAGCCGCTTCGACGAGGGCTACGGCCTCGCCGGCCAGACGATCGAGCGGCTCGCCGAGGAGGGCTGCGCGCTCGTCCTGACCGTCGACTGCGGGATCACCGCGGTCGAGGAGGTCGCGCGCGCGAAGGCGCTCGGCCTCGACGTGATCGTCACCGACCACCACCGTCCCGGCGAGACGCTTCCGGACTGCCCGATCGTCGCAACGCGCCCGTCGCGCTATCCCTTTCCCGAGCTCTGCGGCACAGGCGTCGCCTACAAGCTGCTCGGCGCGCTCGGGGCAGACGTCGACAAGCACCTCGACCTCGTCGCGCTCGCCACGATCGCCGACGTCGTGCCGCTCCTCGACGAGAACCGCGCGCTTGCGAGCGCCGGCCTCCGCGCGCTCGCGCGGACGCAGAAGCCCGGCCTGCAGGCGCTGATGCGCGCGGCGCACGTCGATCCCGCGATCGTCGACACCGGCGCGGTCGGGTTCCGGCTTGCGCCGCGGATCAACGCCGCCGGACGGCTCGGCCATCCGGCAGCGGCGCTCGAGCTGCTGCTCACCGACGATCGCGAGGAAGCGTCGCGGCTCGCGTCGAGGTTGGAGGAATTGAACCGCGAGCGCCAGCAGGTCGAAGAGCGGATCCTCCGCGAAGCGGTCGCGCAGGTCGGGTCGTGGACGGAGGCGGAGCAGCGCCGCCGCGCGTACGTGGTCGCGGGCGAGGCCTGGCACGAGGGCGTGATCGGGATCGTCGCCTCGCGGCTCGTCGAGCGCTTCAACCGTCCGGTCGTGATGATCGCCGGAGGTGAGGAGCTCTGGAAGGGGTCGGGCCGCTCGGTGTCCGGCGTTCGACCTGCACGGCGGCCTTGCTGCCTGCTCCGACTTGCTCGAGCGCTTCGGCGGCCACCGTGCGGCGGCCGGGCTCACCATCCGGCCCGAGAACGTCGAGGAGTTCGCGCGCGCGTTCGCCGCGCACGCGGAGGAGCACCTCGTGGAGGAAGACCTCCGGCCCGTCACGTACGTCGACGCGGTCCTGCCGCCGAAGACGGTGCCGACGCTCGAGCTGTGCGAGGAGCTCGCCAAGCTCGCGCCGTTCGGGATGGGCAACCCTGAGGTGACGCTGCTCGCCGAGAGCTGCGAGCTGCGCGACCTCGCGACCGTCGGCGAGGGCAAGCATCTGCGCTTCCGCGTGCGCGCCGGCGGGGCGATCGCGTTCGGCCTCGGCGCCCAGCTCGAGCGCTTCCAGGCCGACAGTCGATTCGACGTCGCCTTCCGCCTCCAGGCGAACCACTGGAACGGCACCGTCGCGCCGCAGCTCGTCGTGCGGCGGGTCTTCGACGCGCCGGACGGCTACGCGGGCTTGCGCGACTGGCTCGTCGCGGAGTTCCGGAAAGACGAGCGCGACCCGGCCGCGCAGGAGATCTTCGAGGAGCTCGGCCTCGCCCCGGGCGTCGAGCCGCGGAGCCTGCTCGAGTCCGAGCGCTTCCGCGCGCTGCTCGAGCAGCCGTCGCTCGCGCGCGCTGCGTGATCGTTCGCGCCGAGCGCGCGGAGGACAACGACGCGATCGCCGCCGTCGTCGAAGCGGCGTTCGGCTCGCCCGACGAGGCGCGGCTCGTCGAGAGCTTCCGGGCGTCTGCGGGCTACCTGCCGGAGCTGGCGCTCGTCGCCGAGGAGGACGGGGAGGTCGTCGGTCACGTGATGTTCACGCTCGCCGAGCTCGTCGACGGGACGACGATCCTGATGCTGTCGCCGCTCGCAGTCCGCCCCGACCGGCAGCGGACCGGAATCGGGACGGCGCTCGTCCACGAGGGCCTTCGCCGCTCGCGCGAGCGCAGCGAGCCGCTCGTGATCGTCGAGGGCGACCCGCGCTACTACTCGCGGTTCGGCTTCGTCGCCGCTTCGGAGCTCGGGCTCGAGCGGCCCTACGAGACGATTCCGGAGGCGGCGTTCCAGGCCCAGCCCCTTCCGGCGTACGTCGAGCAGGCCCGCGGACGCGTGGTCTACCCGCCGCCGCTAACGCCGTACTACGAGACCTTGTAACACTGTGTTACTTGGCGACGGAGACGCCGGCCCGGCGCCTCGGCTGGGGCCGCACTTCGGCGGCTGCGCGGTCGAGCGCGACGAGTGCCCGCGCGATCTCGCGCGCCGGGTCTCGCCGGAATTTGCGGAATCGACGCATGAACATCTCTTGTTCATCGGCCGATCCGCCGATCCTCTGTAGGCAATACCCCCGTCTACACTTGGAGAAATGACGGTCGTCGACGTCACCGAGCAGCACAAAGACCTCGTCGACGAGCTGCTCGCAGCCGTCTCGGAGTCGAACCCCGACGCCGACCTCGAGCTGCTGGCGAGGGCCTTCGCCTACGCCGCGAGGGCGCACGAGGGTCAGCTCAGGCGGTCGGGCGAGGAGTTCATCCGGCACCCGTGGTCGGTGGCGAAGCTCTGCGCGGAGCTGCGCCTCGACGAGGAGACGGTCGCGGCCGCGCTCCTGCACGACGTCGTCGAGGACACGGACGTCGAGCTCGACGATCTTCGCGCCGAGTTCGGCGGCGAGATCGCGCAGCTCGTCGAGGGCGTGACGAAGCTGACGCGCATCCAGTTCCAGACGCGCGAGCAGACCCAGGCCGACAACTACCGCAAGATGATCGTGGCGATGGCCGACGACCCGCGCGTGATCCCGATCAAGCTCGCGGATCGCCTGCACAACATGCGCACGATCGAGCACCTGCCGAAGCAGAAGCAGGTGCAGACGTCGAAGGAGACGCTCGAGGTCTACGCGCCGCTCGCGCATCGGCTCGGCATCCACGCGTTCAAGTGGGAGCTCGAGGACCTCGCGTTCGAGACGCTGCATCCCCGCAAGTACGAGGAGATCAAGGCGCTCGTCGCCGACCGCCGCGCGAACCGTGAGGCGCACGTGCGCGAGGCCGCGGCGCGGCTCGAGGCGGAGCTCGAGAAGGCCGACGTGCCCGCCGAGATCTCGTCGCGCGCGAAGCACTTCTACTCGATCTACGAGAAGATGGCGAAGAAGGGCCGCGAGTTCAACGAGATCTACGACCTCACCGCGATGCGCGTGATCGTCGAGCGGAGCGGGGAGGAGGGGACGCGCGACTGCTACGGCGCGCTCGGGCTGATCCACTCGCTCTGGAAGCCGATGCCGGGCCGCTTCAAGGACTTCCTCGCGATGCCGAAGTTCAACGGCTACCGCTCGCTGCACACGACGGTGATCGGGCCCGAGGGCCGGCCGCTCGAGATCCAGATCCGCACGCGCGAGATGCACGAGATGTCCGAGCTCGGGATCGCCGCGCACTGGGCGTACAAGCACGGCCAGGCGCCCGACGAGCAGTGGCTCGCGTGGGTCAAGCAGCTGATGGACTCGCAGGCGGACGAGGCCGACCCGAAGGAGTTCATGCGGAACTTCCGCACCGACCTCTTCGACGACGAGGTGTTCGTCTTCACGCCGAAGGGCGAGGTGAAGACGCTGCCCGCCGGCGCGACGCCGATCGACTTCGCGTACGCGGTCCACACCGACGTCGGCCATCGCACGGTCGGCGCGAAGGTGAACGGCGCGGATCGTGCCGCTGCACTACCGCCTGAAGAGCGGCGACTTCGTCGAGATCCTCACCGCGAAGACCGGTCGGGGCCCGTCGCGCGACTGGATGTCGCTCGCGGCCTCCTCGCGCGCGCGCAACAAGATCCGCCAGTGGTTCTCCCGCGAGACGAAGGAGGAGACCGAGGCGAAGGGCCGCGAGGCGCTCGAGGAAGCGCTCAAGCGCCAGAACCTTCCGTACCGCAAGCTCGCGGGCTCCGCGGTGCTCGCGCAGATCATCCGCGACTCCGGCTTCAAGAAGGCCGAGGACTTCTATCTCGCGCTCGGCTCCGGGAAGCTCCCGCCGGCGCAGATCGTCAAGAAGGTGCTCCAGCGGCTCAAGACGGAGGGCGTGCCGGAAGAGGAGACGCTGCCCAAGAAGCAGACGCGCGCCAAGCCGATGGACGACGGCGAGATGGGCGTGATCGTCAAGGGCGCGCAGGGCGTGCTCGTGCGGCTCGCGAAGTGCTGCACGCCGGTCCCGGGAGACGACATCGCCGGCTACATCTCGCTCGGCAAGGGCGTCACGATCCACCGGCTCGACTGCCCGAACGTGAAGGCGCTGATGCGGAACCCCGAGCGCTTCACGGACGTCGAGTGGTCGGACGGCCACAAGACGAGCTTCCGCGTGCACATCGCGGTCGACTCGTGGGACCGCCCGCGCCTGCTCGAGGACGTCGCGCGTACCTTCGCCGAGCACGGCGCGAACATCGTCTCCTACGGCGGCAGCGTCGAGGATCAGCTCGCGAAGAACTGGTACGTGGCCGAGGTCGGCGACATCAAGTCGCTCCGCAGCCTGCTCACGGCGCTCAGGAACGTCGACGCGGTGTTCGACGCGTTCCGCGTCACCCCGTCCTAGGGATAGTCCGCGGCCCACGTTCGGTGGCTCGACGAATCCCTCGTTCGAGGGACTCATCCCCCGATCAGGCGAGGTACCTGAATCGAGGGATAGCGAGCGCGCGCGACCTGAGTACAACGAGAGCAGGGGAGGGGGCTCCGAGGAGGCTGCGGCACCCGGGTGCTGAGGACACACCCGGGTGCGCGGTCTTAGCCGCGGCGATACGACGAGGTCAGGGTCGCGACGCGGGCGGCGAAGGCGGCATCATCGGCCGCATCCGGATCGAGCTTGTCGACCACTGCGCGCACCGCGCTCAGCACCTCGTCGTCGTCACCGCCACGGTTGACGATTCGCTCGATTGCCTCGAGCGCGCCCGCCCGCTGCTGCTCCGGCGTCACAGCTCGAGGTCGTCGCCCTCGAACTCCCGCACGGTCTCGCGGAACTCGTCGGGGACCTCGCAGGCCTTGCGCTCGTCGAGGTCGACGAGGACGAGCGTCTGCTTCGCGGTGACCATCAGGACGTCGTCCTCGGCGCGGTACGCGGCGAACTCGTACGTCGCGCTCGTGCGGCCGATGCGGGCGAGCCGCACGAAGATCTCCAGCAGGTCGTCGAACACCGCGGGGGCGTGGTACTCGACGTGCATCGCGCGCATCACGAACTCGTTGCCGCCGAGCTTGTCCCTCGACAGTCCGAGGTGCCGGTGGTACTCGACGCGCGCGAGGTCGAAGTACGGCACGTAGCGTCCGTAGTAGACGATCCCCTGCGCGTCGGTGTCGGAGAAGCCGACGCGCGTGCGCGCCGCGTACTTGAACGGCGGCTTCTCGTCGGTGGTGAAGCCGAGCTCGAGCGTCACTCGCGGATCACCGAGAGCACTTCGTCACGCTTGCGCTCCATCAGCTCCTGCGACAGCGCCTCGAGGTTGAGCCGCAGCAGCGGCTCGGTGTTCGACGGACGAACGTTGAAGTGCCAGTCGGCGGTCTCGACCGACAGCCCGTCGAGGTGCGAGACCTGCCCCTCGGGACCGAAGCGCTCCTCGAGCTCCCGCAGCTTCGCCGCGACGTCCGCGACGGGCGTGTTGAGCTCGCCGGTGAGGAAGTAGCGCTCCCGGTACGGCGCGAGGAGCTCCGACAGCTTCTTGCCGCGCTTCGAGATCAGCTCGAGCATCAGCAGGAACGGCACGACGCCCGAGTCGGCCTGCGTGAAGTCGCGGAAGTAGTAGTGCCCCGAGACCTCGCCGCCGAAGACCGCGCCCTCCTCGCGCATGCGGTGCTTGATGTAGGCGTGGCCGACGCGGTTGATCAGCGCCACGCCTCCGGCGCGCTCGATCGTGTCGGGCACCGCCCAGCTGGCGCGGACGTCGTAGATGATCTTCGCCTCGGGCTCCTTCTCGAGGATCGACTCGGCGAGGAGCGCGGTGATGAAGTCGCCCGGGACGAAGTCGCCCGTGTCGTCGACGAAGAAGCAGCGGTCGGCGTCGCCGTCGAACGCGACGCCGAGGTCGGCGCCCTCCTCGAGCGTCTTGGCGACGATGAACTCGCGGTTCTCGGGCAGGAGCGGGTTGGGCTCGTGGTTCGGGAACGTGCCGTCGGGCTCGAAGAAGTAGGTGCGCGCGTCGATCGGCAGCCGCTCGAGGATCGGCGGCAGCATCACGCCGGCCATCCCGTTGGCGGCGTCGATCACGACCGTGAGCGGCACGGATCGCCGCGACGTCGACGAACGAGAGCACGCGCTCGACGTACGCGGGCCAGACGTCGTGCGGCTCGACCTGTCCGACTTTGTGGCTCTGAGCCACTTGCTCGCCGAGCGCGCGGTCGCGGATCTCGAGCAGCCCCGACTCGCCGCCGACGGGCAGCGCGCCTCGCCGCACGATCTTCATCCCCGTGTACTCCTTCGGGTTGTGCGAGGCGGTGACCATGATCCCGCCGTCGAGCGCGAGCTCCCCGACGGCGAAGTAGACCATCTCGGTCCCCACGAGCCCGAGGTCGAGGACGTCCGCGCCCGCCGACGCGGCTCCCTCCATCACCGCGGCCGCCATCGACGGGGACGACACGCGCATGTCGCGGCCGACCGCGATCTTCTCCGGCTCGAACTGCTCGACGTAGGCGCGCCCGATCGCGCGGGCGCCGTCCTCGTCGAGCTCGGTCGGGTAGATCCCGCGGACGTCGTACGCCTTGAAGACCTTCGGATCGAGCATCGCGAGGATGCTAACGGGAGGAAGAAATCGGCTTCCAGAGCCGTCTAGAGAGGGATGCCTCTCAGGCGATCCAGACTCGGCTGCGCGGAAGTCGCCAGAGGTCCTTGCGCGTTTCTACACTTATGGGAGTGGAACGCAAGCTGGCGACCGTGCTGTTCGTCGACCTGGTCGATTCGACCGGGCTCGTCTCCACGACCGATCCCGAGATCGTCCGGCGGCGCGTCGACCGGTTCTTCGAGCAGGCCTCGGAGTGCATCGAGCGCCACGGAGGGCTGGTCGAGAAGTTCGCGGGCGACGCCGTGATGGCCGCGTTCGGCGTCCCGCAGGCGCACGAGGACGACGCCGAGCGCGCGATCCGCGCCGCGCTCGCGATCCTCGAGGCGACTGCCGACCTCGGTCTCGAGGCCAGGGTCGGCGTCGAGGCCGGCGAGGTCGTCGTCGGCGACGGCGACTCGACCTTCGCGACCGGCGAGGCGATCAACCTCGCCGCGCGCCTCCAGCAGAGCGCGGCGCCGAACCAGATCCTGATCGGGCCGAACGCCTACCGGCTGACGCTCGACCGGATCGAGGTCGAGGACTTCGGGCCGGTGCAGGTTCGCGGCCGCGACGAGCCGATCTGGGCCTGGCGCGCGGTCGCCGCGTACGACCGCGGGACGCGCATCTCCAGCCTCCAGGCGCCGCTCGTCGGACGCGACATCGAGCTGAGCATGCTCGAGAACACGTACACGCGGGTCGTGCGCGACCGGCGTGCGCACCTCGTGACGATCTTCGGCGAGCCGGGGGTCGGCAAGAGCCGGCTCGCGCGCGAGTTCCTCGACACGCTCGAGGGGGCGACCGTGCTGCAGGGACGGTGCCTGCCGTACGGCGAGGGGATCACGTACTGGCCGCTCGCCGAGATGGTGAAGGTCTCCGCCGGCATCCACGACGACGAGCCGGTGCGCGAGGCGTTCGACAAGCTGCGCGCCTGCTGCGAGGACGAGGCGATCGCCGACCTCCTCGCCAACGCGTCCGGCGTGCTGGAGGCCGTCGAGGCCGAGGCGACCGGACAGGAGATCGCGTGGGCCGCGCGCGAGTGGGGCGCGAAGCTCGCCGAGCCGCAGCCGCTCGTGCTCGTCTTCGAAGACATCCACTGGGCGGAGGAGCCGCTGCTCGAGCTGATCGAGCACCTGGCCGAGTACGTGCGCGACGCGCCGCTCATCATCCTCGCGCTCGCGCGGCCGGAGCTGCTCGAGGTGCGACCGTCGTGGGGCGGCGGCCGGTTGCGCTCGGCTGCGATCGAGCTGGAACCGCTCGCGGACGACGAGGCCGAGCAGCTGATCGACGCGCTGATGGCGGGGACGACGCTCGAGCAGACCTGTCGCGCCGAGATCCTCGACGTCACGGAGGGCAACCCGCTCTTCGTCGAGGAGACGATCCGGATGCTCGCCGAGTCCGACGGAACCCTCTCGATCGCCACGGGCATGCCGAACACGCTGCAGGCGTTGATCGCGGCGCGCATCGACCGGCTGCCCGCCGCGGAGAAGCGGCTGATCCAGCGCGCCGCGCTGATCGGCCGCATCTTCTGGGAGGGCGCGCTCACGCACCTGTCGCCGGAGCTCGACGAGATCTCGCCGCAGCTCGAGAGCCTCGTGCTCCGCGAGCTCGTGCTGCCCGAGTCGCGTTCGTCGATCTCGGGCGAGCGCGCGTACAAGTTCAAGCACGTGCTGATCCGCGAGGTCGCCTACGGCGGGCTCTCGAAGTCGGCGCGCGCAGCGCAGCACGCGAGGTTCGCGGCCTGGCTGAAGGAGCGAGCGGGGGAGGAGCTGCTCGAGATCCGCGCGTTCCACCTCGACCGCGCCGCGTATCTCCTCGCCGAGCTCGACGGCGCGACTCCGGCAGACCTCGCCGTCGAGGCTGCCGAGGCGCTGGAGGCAGCGGGTCGCCGCGCGATGGCGCGCGAGTCGTTCGCGACCGCGCGCAAGCTCTTCCTGCGCTCGGTCGAGCTCGAGCCGAACGTCCAGCGGCGCTGGCACGCGGCACGCGCGGCGCAGCGGCTCGGCGACATGCACGCGGTCTCCGCCGAGATGGAGAAGGTGCGCGTGCTCGCGGTCGAGCAGGGGAGCAAGAAGCTCGAGGCGACCGCACTCGCGGCGCTCGCCGAGGTCGCGCTCTACACGCAGGCCGACCTGCCGCGCGCGAAGGAGCTCGCGACGCAGGCGCTGGAGACGCTGCCGGACGACGCGCCGATCGGCGCGAAGATCGAGGCGCTCAACGTCCGCGTCCAGATCGCGAACTGGATCGGCGACCACGAGACGGCGGAGAAGTACCTGCGCATGGTGCTCGACGCCGCGCACGACGCGGGGCGCAAGGATCTCGAGGCGAGCGCGATCCAGGGTCTCGCGTCGCTCTACATCACGAAGCTCGACCTCGACGCGGCGAGGCATGCTGCTCGCGCGCGGCGTCGAGCTCGCGGAAGAGAGTGGCGGCGTGCTCGTCAAGGCCGCGGTGCTCGAGCGCTGCGGCAACCTGAGCATGATCGAGGGGAACCTCGACGCCGCCGAGGACAGCTTCACCGAGGCGCTCGAGCTCTACCGCGAGGTCGGGTTCGAGGCGGGGATCGCCTGGGGGCTCAAGCACCTCGGAACGCTCGCGTGGAAGCGCGGCGACCTCGAGCAGGCGCAGGAGCGCTACCGCGAGGCCGTGAAGATCCTCAAGAAGCTCGGCGACCGCGCCTACCTGTGCGAGGCGCAGCGCTCGCTCGCGGAGCTGCTCGTCGACGACGGGAGGATCGACGAGGCGGAGCGCTTCGCGCTCGAGGCGCGCGAGACCGTCGGGCCGCACGACGCGCTCTCCCAGATCACGACCACGTTCGCGCTCGGCGTCGTTCGCGCAGCGCAGGGACGCGACGAGGACGCCGAGGAGCTCTTCCTCTCTGCGCTCGAGCGCGCGGAGGCCGGCCCGTTCCGGCTGATCGAGCGCGAGGCGGTCGACCGCTACGCGCGCTTCCTGCGCGAGCGTGGGCGTGAAGACGAGGCGGCCCCCTTCGAGGACCGCCTCGCGTCAGGCCCGTTGGCTGCTGCCGCCTAGCCGGTCCGCCTCAGGATCCACAGCCCCGAGTTCATGTCGCTGGCGTAGACGAGGCCGGTCGCCTCGTCGACGACGGAGCCCCAGACCTGCGTCGTGTTCGTCAGCACCGCTCGCTGCGACGGCTTGACGGGGTTCGTCGTGGCCGGAGGCACGAAGTACGCAACCTCCCTCGGCGCACGCGGGTTGGCGACGTCGATCACGCGAATCCCGTCGGTGTACCACGACGTGTAGAGCGTCGTTCCGACCAAGAAGTTGTTGTGGATCATGTAGTCGCCCGCGCCCTGGTCGTTGCCGCCCGGGGTGTTCGGCGTCTTGTACTCGCCGATCTGCTTCGGGTCGTTCAGCTTCGAGTAGTCCCACACCCGCATGTAGCCGTACCCCTTCTCCATGCCGGAGCCGGACGTGTGGCAGAAGTCCTCGTCTCCGGTGAAGAGCAGCTTGCGAGCCTCGTCGTATTGCGACGAGTGTCCGTCGGCGTCCTCGTCGGCCGCGTAGACCGTGCGCCCCTTGTACACCGGGCTCGCCGGGTTCGTGAGGTCGAGCGCGACGAAGCCGCTGTCCCAGTAAGCGAAGAACACGAGCTTCCCGTCGGCAGACGGCTCGGCACTGTGCCCGTAGTTCCCGTCGGGGTCGCAACCCAGTGCGGCGAAGGGGCCTCCCGCATCCTGAATCGCCCACTCCGAGACCTGCGTCGGGGCGGTCGGATTCGTGATGTCGAAGAGCCGAAAGTCTCCGTCTCCGTTGACGTCTCGAACGCCGGTGATCGTGGCGACGTCGGGGTAGCGACTCGCCGGCACGCTCGCGTAGACGTACGTTCGTGCGAGGTCGGTCCGATGCTGCACCTCGAGCTCGTGCACGCCCCGCGTGCAGCAGGCCGTCTTCAGGTAGCCGATCTGCACAGGCGTCTCGGGATGGGTGACGTCCCAGAGCATGAGGCCACGTTCGGCCGCGATGTCGTGGCGGTCAGACCCGCAGTACTGGATGCCGCCCACAGCGATGTCGCGGCCCGCGTACGCGCCGTACCTCGCCGTGAAGACGACGACGTCCTCGATCGACGTGCCAACCGGGTTGACGAGCCGCGACACCCACTTGGCCTGGGACGGATCGCGCGCGTCGATGATCGCGGCACCGCGAGTCGTCTCGTCGGACGGGCAGAAGCGCGAGTTGCCCTTCGCCCAGTCGGAGAAGCCCCACTGCCCGACATAGGCGTAACCCTTGTAGGTCCAGACGTCCGCGTTGTAGCCGCGTGCGGCGAGATCGACGTGCGCGACCGCCTGCATGTTCCAGGACGAGCCCGCCTTGACCCCACCGTCGTACTGCAGCTCGGCCAGCCGGCCGAACTGCGCATGCTCCTTGATCCCCTCGCCACCGACCTGCTGGCTGGCGGCGGCTGCGGCGACGACGACCATCAGCGTCGACACGAGCACGACGGCGCCCATCACAGCTCGTTTCATTCCATCCCCCCTCGTCGTGATGCTCCGAAGGGCGGGATTGTCGACCTTGCATCGCCTCTATTCAAGGGTGAATGGCTGTGATAGAGAGGCAGGGCCGTACAACGAAGGGGAGGGCGCATGAAGCGATTCCTCGCGGTCGGCGTGGCAGTGAGCGCGCTGGCCCTCGCCCCGGGCGCCTCGGCTGCAGGCTGGCCGTCGAGCGTGCCCTACACGAACGTCGTCGCCTCGAAGCCGTTCAGGGCCGGCGGCTACGCGGGCTACGACCCCGGCGCGACCGCGCCGAATCCCGGCTCCTGCCGGCTCGGCGACTACAACGCCAACCTGTCCGAGTCCTGGATCTCGGTCCAGCCGGGCACGGAGAACCTCGTCGGGACGTCGAAGGTGTTCTTCGAGAAGTTCTCGACGTTCTACAACTTCCACCTCGGATCGATCACGTTCGTGAACGGCGCTCCGGTCGCGAACAACATCGTCCAGGGCTACGAGTGCGTCTCGACCGGCACGCAGGAGATGCCGCCGAGCTGGACGAACAACACCGACCC
Source organism: uncultured Actinomycetes bacterium (assembly GCA_963819225.1). GTDB lineage: Bacteria > Actinomycetota > Thermoleophilia > Gaiellales > Gaiellaceae > JACCTU01. The sequence continues at coordinate 174,888 of CAWFVN010000035.1, forward strand.
GAACGTCGACTTCGACACGCGCGGACGCGCATATCAGGTGACGTTGCCCTTCAACGCGTTCTGGGCGAACCTGCACCCGAACTCCAACGTCGGGATCGTCTACTCCGACGATCTCGGACGTAACTGGGTGAAGGGGAACGGAGGCCAGCCGCTCGAGAAGGCACCGAACTGGACGAGCAAGTCGCTCGGCTTCGTCGAGGACAAGCAGTGGCTCGCCGTCGACGCTTTGCGACGTCTCGCTTCCGCGATCGCGTCTACGCGGCGTGGGCGATCTTCAACGGCTTCTCGACGAAGATCAAGTTCACGTACTCGACCGACCGCGGGCAGACGTTCAAGAAGCCGGTCACGCTCAGCAACCCGAGTCAGACAGGCCCTGCGAACACGTACGTGTACCCAGCCGTCGACGCCGGCGGCAACGTCTACGTCGCGTTCGTCGGCTGGGTCGACTCGAACGCCAAGAACCGGACCGAGACGATCTTCGTCTCGCGGTCGTCCGACGGCGGCGAGACGTGGGGTCCCGTTCGTTGCCGTGGCGACGCCCGGCACGAAGAGCGGCTGCTGCTACGCGAACACGCGCTTCCGGATCGGGATCATCGAGAACTTCGCAGCCAGCCAGACGTATCCCGGCCACGTCTACCTGACGTGGGAGGACTACGACGGAGCGCAGTTCGACGTCAAGTTCGCACAGTCGACGAACTACGGCCTGTCGTGGTCAGCCCCGGTGACCGTCAACGACGCTGACGCGAACGACCAGTTCCAGCCGTCGGTCGCATCCGGGCCGAACGGCGCGGTCGCGGTCGCCTTCTACGACCGGCGGCAGTCGTGTCCCGCCGGTGCCGGCGATCGGCCCGGACGCAGGCAAGACGAACTGGTGCATCGACGTGACGCTCCAGGCCTACAAGGACAGCGGCGCGGGCGCGGTGCCCGTGCTGGGCAACGTTCGCATGACTGAGGAGACGTTCAACCCCGAACAGCCGTACCAGACGATCGACGGTCTCGACCAGATGGCGTGCGCAGCGCACATCAACCCCTGCGCGACCCGATCGTTCATCGGGGATTACTTCGGGCTTGCAGTCTCGACGTCGAACATCTACGGGTTCTTCGTCTCGACGTACTACCCGTCGAGCGTGATCGGCGACCAAGGGACGGCGGTCCGCTACCAACAGCAGATCCTCGCGACGGTTCCTCGCTCCGGTTACGGAGCGGGGTACTAGGAACGACTCGCCGGAGGCCGGGCGCCCGCGCGCCCGGCTTCCAGTGCGGCGCGGATCGCCAGGCTCGACTCCAGGTCGGGCGCCTCGCTGATCACCGTCGCCGGCCGCTCGAAGGCCGCGAGCGCCTCGCCGAGCGGCTCCGCACGCAGCGTCCCCTCGCCGTAGGGCAGGTGCTTCGTCTCGTTCCGGTTCGCGTACGCGATGTCGGAGAAGTGGATGTGGAAGGGCGCCCCGGGCTCGAGGACGGCGTCTGCGCCGGCGAGCGCGTCGGCGAAGAGCGAGGTCTCCGTGAAGGCGCCGTCGCTCGTCGCGTGCATGTGCGCGAAGTCGATCACGGGCCGCACCCAGCCGAGCCGGGACGAGATCTCGAGCACGTCGTCGAGCGAGCCGAGCTCGCGGACGCGACCCATCACCTCGATCCCGAACGGCACCGCGCGATCCTTCTTCTCGAGCCGCTCGCGCAGCTCCCCGAGCTGCTCGACGACCGAGTCGATCGCCTCCTCCCGCGTCCGGCCGAGCAGGAAGCCCGGGTGGAAGACGACGAGCTCGGCGCCGGCGGTCTTCGCGATCCCCGCCGAGTGGTCGAGCATGCCGACGGCCATGTTGAGCTTTTTGCCACGTTCTGCGTGGCCCATGAACCCGGCGATCGGCGCGTGCACCGAGAGGACGATCCCGTGCTCCCGCGCGAGCTCCCCGAAGCGCTCGGCCCAGGGGTAGTCCATCCAGAACTTGCCCTCGAAGTCGATCTCGCAGGCCGTATACGCGCGCTCCAGCAGGATCTCGACCGCCGCCTCGGGGCTCTCCCGCGAGGGCACCCGTGCCCCTCCGAACCGCAGCTCTCCCATGGGCCAATCATGACGTCCGACCCAGGTCCTACGCTTTCGGCCATGCAGAAAACCCCAACCAGAATCGACCTCCTGGAGCTCGACATCGACCTCCGGCTCGCCGACCTCTGGCGTGAGGCGGGCGAGATCTCCGAGTGGAACATCGACGTCGTCGCCGCCTTCATGCGGGCCGCCTACGGCAAGGGCTACTGCGACTCCCTGACCGAGGACGCCCCGGGGTCGCTCTGCGTCGACCACGGGTACCGCGTGCCCGCTAGGCGCGCAACCCAGGCCGAACGCTCCTAGGCCCTTCCCACCCCGAGGCTAGACTCTCGGCGTGGCCCGGAGGTCGAACCCGGCGCGGCTCGTGCTCGCGCTGTCCGTCGCGGCGGTGCTCGCGGTCTTCCTCGTGTACGTCTCGTTCGCCGGGGGCGGGACGCCCGCCGTCGAGCCCTCGGAGCTGAACGGGCGGACCGAGGCCGTCGTGCTGAGCGGGCAGGTCGTGCCCGGCTCCGTGCAGACCTCGGGTGAGGTCACCCGCTTCCGGCTGCGCGACGTCAAGGGATCGGCGACCGTGCGCGTGAGCTACGCCGGCGGGCTGCCCGACCAGTTCAAGGCAGGACGCGACCTGCGCGTGAACGGACAGCTGCGCCGGGGTGTCTTCGTGGGCGAGCCGGGGACGATGGTCACGAAATGCCCTTCGAAGTACGTGCCGAAGCAACGCTCGACCTAGGCCATGGCTGAGCTCGGCCGCGCGGCACTCGTCGTCTGCCTCGGGTTGTCGCTCTACGCGCTCGTCGCGGGCTCGTGGGCGCTCTTCGCGCGACGCCGGCGGCTCGCCGTCTCCGCGCAGAACGCGCTCGTCGCCGCGTTCGCCTCGGCGCTCGTGGGCTCGCTCGTCCTCGTCGTCGCACTCGTGCGGCACGACTTCTCGCTCGTCTACGTCGCGAGGCTGACGAGCGAGCAGCTCCCGCTCGGCTACACGCTCTCCGCGTTCTGGGGCGGCCAGGAGGGTTCGCTCCTGCTGTGGCTGCTCGTGCTCACCGGCTACTCGGCGCTCGTGGTCGCAACGTCGCGCCGGCGCAAGTCCGAGCTGCTGCCGTGGGTCGTTCCGCCGCTTGCGCTCGTCGCTCTCTTCTTCAGCTTCATGCTCGTGGCGATCTCGAGCCCGTTCGAGACGCAGCTCGCGCCGCCGAACGGCGCCGGGCTGAACCCGAGCCTGCAGAACCCGTACATGGTCGCGCACCCGCCGCTGCTCTACCTCGGCTACGTCGGCCTGACGATCCCGTGGGCGTTCGGGATGGGCGCGCTGCTCGCGCGCCGCGCGGACGAGGCGTGGATCATCGCGACGCGGCGGTGGACGCTCGTCGCGTGGACAGCGCTCGGCATCGGCCAGCTGCTCGGCGCGAAGTGGGCGTACGAGGAGATCGGCTGGGGCGGCTACTTCGCGTGGGACCCCGTCGAGAACGCCGCGTTGATGCCGTGGCTCGCGGCGACCGCCTTCCTGCACTCGGTGATGATCCAGGAGAAGCGCGGGATGTTGAAGGTCTGGAACCTCCTGCTCGTGATCCTCGCGTTCGGGCTCTCGCTCTTCGGGACGTTCCTGACGCGCTCCGGGATCCTCGACTCGATCCACTCGTTCACCGAGAGCTCGATCGGGCCGTGGTTCCTCGGCTTCATCGTGCTCGTGCTCGCGTTGTCGATCGCGCTCGTGTTCATGCGACTGCCGCTGCTCCGCTCGCGCACGCGGCTCGAGTCGCTCGTCTCGCGCGAGGCGACGTTCCTCTACAACAACCTGCTGCTCGTCGCGCTCTGCCTGACGATTCTCTGGGGCGTGATCTGGCCGCTGCTCTCCGAGGCGGTGAGCGGAGAGGCGAGCGTCGTGGCAGGCCCGTACTACAACTTCTTCCTGCGCGTCTTCGGGCTGCCGCTGCTGCTCCTGATGGGGCTGGCGCCGCTCGTCGCGTGGCGGCGCGCGTCGCTCCGCTCGCTCGGCGCGTCGTTCGCCTGGCCGGCCGGGATCGCTGCGGGAGTCGCGGTCGTCCTGCTCGCGCTCGGCGCCGGCTCCTCGCCCGTGGGGCTCCTCGCGTACACGTTCTCCGCCTTCGTGCTCGGCTCGATCGGCTACGAGTTCGTGCGCGGCACGCGGGCGCGGCGCGCGCTCGAAGGCGGAAGCCGGCAGACGCGCGTTCTCGTCGCTCGTCGGCAGAAACCGGCGACGCTACGGCGGCTACGTCGTGCACGCCGCGATCGTCCTGCTCGCGATCGGCGTGGCGGGCTCCGCGTACGACACGGTCCGGGAGGGGCGTCTGGCCCGCGGAGAGCGTCTCGAGGTGGCGGGCTACACGCTCACGTACCTGGGGACGACGGAGCGGATGAGCGCGAACGCCCGCGAGCTGCGGGCCCGCGTCGACGTGCAGCGCGACGGGCGCGACCTCGGGATCATCGAGCCGGGCAAGAACTTCTACCCGGTCGAGCAGCAGGTGTCGGCGGAGCCGGCGATCCGCGCGCGACGCGCTGAGCCTCGGCGACCTGTTCGTGATCCTCGAGAACGCGAACGCCGACGGAAGCGTGCGCCTGAAGGCGCTCGTCAACCCGCTGGTCAACCTGATCTGGCTCGCCGGGCTCGTCTTCCTCACCGGCTCGCTGATCGCCCTCTGGCCGGATCCCGCCGAGGAGCGGCGGCTGCTCGAGCGCTACGCGCTCGCTCCGGCATGACCGCCGGGCTGCTGCTCGGAGCGCTGCTCGCGCTCGCCGTCGTCGTCTACGTGGCCGCGCCGTTTCTCCGCGAGCCCGACGCGCCGGTCGACCGCCTCGCCGAGCCGGACGACCTCGAGCTGCGCCGCCTCGCGCTGATCGAGGAGCGCGACCGCTCGCAGGACGCGCTGCGCGAGCTCGAGTTCGACCACCGAACGGGGAAGCTCTCCGACGAGGACTACCGCGCGCTCGTCGGGCCGCTCCGCCGCCGCGTTGCAGACGCGAGGCGTGCACTCGAGCCGCGTGGGGAAGGGAGGGAGCGTGTCCGCGCCGCCGGCTAACTGCGCCAACTGCAGCGCACCGCTCCCGAGAGGCGCGCGCTACTGCGCCGCCTGCGGGACGCCGGTGCAAAGCGGCGACACCGTTCGCGCGGAAGTACCGCCGAACGAGACAGGCCCCGTTCCGGTGACCGTCGCGCAGGCGACGCCGCGGTGGTTCGGTCTGCCCCCGCCGAGCGTCCTCCTCGTGCTCGCCGTCCTGCTGCTCGTCGTCGCCGTGGTGCTGCTCGTCCTCAGCGCCTGGGTGGCCGGGCTCGCTCCTGCTCGGGCTCGCGCTGCTCTTCGCAGCAGGCTTCCTCGAGGCGGGTCGCCGGAAGCCGGACACGCCGATCGTGAGCGCGTCGATCGGCGCGGTGGACTCGGCGCGCGCGCGGGCGGGCTACACGGCGCAGGCGTTCCTGACGCGCTCCTCGGCCCGCAAGGAGATCGCCCGGCGGCGAAGCGAGGCGATGCGCCTCGAGGGTGAGCGCGGGCAGCTCCTGAGCCGGCTCGGGGCGGCCGTCTACGCCGGGGCCGACGGGGCCGCCGAGCGGGAGGCGATCGCCGCCCTGGACGAGCGGATCGCCCAGCTGGAGCGGGAAGCCACGGAGATCGCCGCCGGCGCCCAGGAGCGGGTCCAGGCCGCCCGGCGGCAGGTGCAGCCGACCGAGATCCGGACGCCGGACGGCGACTAGCGTCAGACTTCGCTACCCTCGAGCAGGATTCCGCGCACGGCAGGGACAGCCGAGCGCCCGACGAAATCAGCCTCGCGTGACCCGACGCGTCCTCCTTCTCATCCTCCTCGCGCTTCTGACCGCCGCGCCCGCGGCGGGCGACAACATCACCAAGAAGCGCTCGGTCGACTCGCAGATCTCGGGTCTGCAGGACAAGATCGCGGCCGCGCGCGCGAAGGAGCAGCGGCTCTCGTCCGAGATCGCCGACGTCACGGCGAGGATCCGGTCGCTCGAGTCGGAGGTCGGGAGCGTCTCCTCGGACCTCGAGCGGCTCGAGCAGGACCTCGCGCTCCAGCGAGAGCGGCTCACGAAGATCACCGAGCTGTGGCGGCTCCAGACCGCGAAGCTCGGCTTCCTGCGCCGCCAGCACGAGGAGGCGATCGACCGTCTGAGCGACCGGCTCGTCGCGATCTACCAGTCGGGCAACCTGACGACGGTCGACATCCTGCTCGACTCGTCGAACTTCAGCGAGCTCGTGTCGCGGCTCGACTACGCGGAGGAGCTCGCGGCACAGGACGAGCGGATCGCCGAGTCGGTCGGCCGCGCGAAGGACCTGATCACGGTGCAGCAGGCGAACACGACCGTGACGAGGAAGAAGATCTTCACGGTCGCGCAGGCCGTCGCCGCGCGCACGGAGCAGACGCGGCAGGTCCGCAACGAGCTCGTCGCCCGCGAGAACGCGCTCTCCGGGACACGCGCCGAGCGCCGCGAGGCGCTGGCGTCCGTCCAGCAGCAGAAGGAGGAGTACCTCCACGAGGTGGTGGCGCTCGCCGCCGTCAGCGCCTCGCTCTCGTCGCGGATCCAGACCTCGCAGTCCTCGTCGGGGGTCGTGCCCTCGTCGAGCGGGATGATCTGGCCCGTCTCGGGTCCGGTCACGAGCGGGTTCGGCTGGCGCTGGGGGCGGATGCACGAGGGGATCGACATCGCGGTCCCGACGGGCACGCCCGTCGCGGCGGCTGCCTCCGGCCGCGTCATCTACGCCGGCTGGATGGGCGGCTACGGCAACCTCGTCGTGATCGACCACGGCGGCGGGATCGCGACGGCCTACGGCCACAACTCGTCGATCGCGGTCGGGAACGGCAGCTCTGTCTCGCAGGGCCAGACGATCGCCTACGCCGGCTCGACCGGCCACAGCACCGGCCCGCACGTCCACTTCGAAGTCCGCGTCAACGGTTCGCCGGTCGACCCCCTCGGCTATCTGGGGTAGCCGGCAAGCGTTTTCGGCGCGGCAACGCGGGAATCACGTTCCGCGTCCGTCCCCCGAGAGAGGAGCCACGTGAGTCCGCTGATCCTGATCCTGATCCTCATCCTGATTCTGTTCGTGCTGGGGATCACAGGCGTCGTCAAGCTGCTGGTGTGGGTCGCGATCATCGCCTTCCTGCTGTGGCTGATCGGCCTGTTCGTCAGCCGCCGCCGCGGCGTCTAGCTACTTGAGGACGTGCAGGTCCGGCAGGTTGCGGTACCGCTCGTCCAGGTCGAACCCGTAGCCGACGAACAGCTCGTCGGGGACCGTGAAGCCCACGTGGGCGATCGGCAGGTCCTCGACGAGCCGTCGGTACGGACGGTCGAGGAGCGTCACCACGGAGAGCGACGCCGGCGCGCGCAGGCGTAGCGTCTTGCAGAGGTAGTTGAGCGAGAGCCCGGTGTCGACGACGTCCTCGACGATCAGCACGTGGCGGCCTTCGATCTCGGCGTCGAGGTCCTTGAGCAGCCGGATGCCCGGGCCGTCGGCGTCGTAGCCGGCGAGCTCGAGGAAGTCGAGCTCGTGCTCGACGGTGAGGGCGCGCGAGAGGTCGGTCACGAAGACGAGGCTCGCCTTGAGCGGCGCGACGAGCAGCGGGTTTCGCCCCTCGTACTCGCGCGTGAGCTCGATCGCCGAGCTGGCGCACGCGCGCGTCGAGCTCCTCACGCGTGAGGTAGACGTCGCCGACGCGGGCGTCGACTAGCTTGCGAGATCGAGTCTGTATCGCTCGGCCAGGCGCGAGATGTCGCGCTTGTAGAAGAGCTTGGCGTTGACGTCGGGGTAGCGCTCGCGCAGCTTGCGGAGCTTGCGGTTCTTGCGCGTCACGAGCGACTGCTTCATCACGGTGATCTCGACGTAGAGATCCTGCTCGGGGAGGTAGAAGTCGGGCGTGAACGCCTCGACGATGCGGCCCTCTTCCTCCTCGAGCACGAACGTGCGAGGCTCGTACTCCCACGGGATGCCGTAGTAGTCGAGGACGCGTGCGCACGCGACCTCGGCCTGGTTCGCGAACGTGGGCGGCTGCGAACCGCGATATGCCTGGAAATCCCAGGTTTCCGCGGGCATCTGCAAGCAGGGTAGCAACGGCCTCGGACGCCCTAGACTTGGCGAAATGTCGAACGACGGACGTCCCGGCTACACGATCGCGCACATCTCGGACCTGCACTGCGGCGATCCACACTTCCAGCCGAGCCTGCTCGAGCGGGCGATCTCGGAGATCAACGAGATGGAGCCTCGCGCGGTCGTCTGCACGGGCGACCTCACCGTCTTCGGCTTCAAGGAGGAGTACCGGCTCGCGCGCGAGTACCTCGACCGGATCGAGTGCCCGTCCGTCGTCGTGATCCCGGGCAACCACGACTCCCGGAACGTCGGCTACGTCCACTTCGAGGAGCTCTTCGGCGAGCGCAACTCGGTGCTGAAGGTGGACGACTGCACGGTGGTCGCGATCGACTCGAGCGAGCCCGACCTCGACAACGGGCACGTCGGGCGCGGGCGCTACCGCTGGATCGAGGAGCAGTTCGACGGGGCAGGCCCCGGGCTCCGCGTGTTCGCGTTGCACCATCACCTGCTGCCGGTGCCGGGCACCGGCCGCGAGCGCAACGTCGTCTACGACGCCGGCGACGCGATCGAGTGCCTCCAGCGCTCGCACGTCGACCTCGTGCTCTCGGGTCACAAGCACGTGCCGTACGCCTGGCGGCTCGAGGACATCTTCGTCGTGAACGCCGGGACGGTCTCGACGCTGCGTCTTCGCGGCAAGACCCGACCCTGTTACAACGTGATCGAGGTCACCGGTCCTCACGTGGACGTGTGGCGCAAGTACCCGTTCCACGGGCAGGAGAAGATCATCCAGTTCTCCACCGACACGCGCGCGTTCGAGAAGTACACCGCGCGGATCGAGGGAGAGGTCACCACCCGCTCGTGACGCGCGCGCTCGCGATCATCGACGGCGAGCACTACCTCTCGACGGTCACGGACGCCCTCGAGGAGCTGCCGTACGAGTTCGTCGCGGCTCACCTCGTCGGCGGGAGCGAGAAGCTGCGCGGCGGCGAGGACTACGGCGTGCCGCTCGTCGACTCGCTGGCCGCGGCGCTCGAGCACGACCCCGAGGTCGTCGTCGACCTCTCCGACGAGCCCGTGCTCGGGCCGCCCGACCGGCTTCGCCTCGCGAGCCGCGCGCTCGCGCTCGGCCTCCCGTACGTCGGCGCCGACTTTCGCTTCGACCCGCCGGCGCTCGAGCCGTTCGAGCTGCCGTCGATCGGGATCGTCGGCACCGGCAAGCGCGTCGGGAAGACGGCCGTCGGCGCCCACGCGGCTCGCGTGCTCTCCGAGCGGTACGACGTCGTCGTCGTCGCGATGGGCCGCGGCGGGCCGGCGGAGCCGGAGGTGGCGGAGACGCCGCCGACGATCGACGACCTGCTCGCGCTCTCCCGCAGCGGCCGCCACGCCGCATCGGACTACCTCGAGGACGCCGCGCTCGCGGGGGTCGTCACGATCGGCTGCCGCCGTGCGGGCGGGGGGCTGGCGGGGGCGCCGTTCGTCTCCAACGTCCACGAGGGGGCCGCGCTCGCGGCCGAGCGCGCGCCCGACCTCGTCATCTTCGAGGGCAGCGGCGCAGCGTTTCCGCCGATCGACACGAGCAAGCGCGTGCTCGTCGTCGGCGGCGGCCAGTCGCCCGAGGTCGCGGCGGGCTACCTGAACGCGTACCGCATCCTCGTTTCGGATCTGGTGCTCGTGATCGGAGGCGGCGCGTCGCTCGCGGCGATCCGCGAGCTCACGGACGTGCCGGTGCTCGAGGCGCGGCTGCGCCCGCGTCCGGCCGAGAGCGTCGAGGGCCCGGTTGCGGTCTTCACGACGGCACCCGCGGACGCGCGCGAGGCGATCCGCTCGGAGCTGACGGAGCAAGGCCTCGACGTGCGGCACGTTTCGTCCAACCTTGCCGACCGGGACGCGCTGCGGAAGGAGCTCGAGAGCGTCGACGCGGAGACGATCCTCGTCGAGCTGAAGGCGGCGGCGATCGACGTCGTCGCGGAGGCGGCGGCCGAGCGCGGTGCGCGCCTCGTGCTGCTCGGGAGCGACGTCGTCGCGGAGGGTCTCGACGAGCGGCTCCTCGCGCTCGCCGAAGACGCCGTTCGAGAACAGGTGCGCGCGTGACGAGCCAGCCGCGCCATACGGAGCCGCTGCCGCTCGGCGGCGACGGCGTCCCGTACTCGAAGGGGCTGATGGCTCGCACGCTGACGGCGGTCGGCGTCCCGACGATGCGCGCGCACGATCTCGCGCGGCGGGTCGAGGATGACCTGCGCGCGCGCGGCGAGACGGTCGCCGACCTCGACCGGATCGAGGAGCTCGCGGAAGACGACGCCGCGATGGGCCGGCTGCGCCGCTACTTCGCGCTCCGAGAGCTCGACCTGCCGGTGATCGTCCTGCTCGGCGGAGCGACGGGCACGGGAAAGTCGACCGTCGCGACCGAGCTCGCGTACCGCCTCGGGATCACGCGCGTGACGTCGACGGACTTCATCCGCCAGACGATGCGCGCGTTCTTCTCGCGCGACTTCATGCCGTCGATCCACTTCTCCAGCTTCGAGGCCGGGGAGGCGCTGCGCGAGCCGGAGGAGGCGGACGACCCCGCGATCGCGGGCTTCCTCGACCAGTCGCGAAACGTGCTCGCCGGCGTGCACGCGTCGCTCGACCGCGCGCTCGAGGAGGGCTGGTCGATGGTCCTCGAGGGCGTCCACCTCGTGCCCGGCCTCGTCGAGCCGCCGCCCGAGGCCGAGCAGGCCGTCGTCGCGCGCTGCATCCTCGAGATCGAGGACCCCGCAGTCCACGAGACGCACTTCTACGTCCGCGACGCCTCCTCGGACGGCGTGCGCCCGGTCGCGCGGTACCTCGACCGCTTCGACGAGATCAGGCGGATCCAGGACGAGCTCGTCACGCGCGCGCGACGCGAAGACGTTGCGGTGATCGAGTCCGCGAACGTCGACGAAGCCGTCATGCGCGTGCTCGACCTCGTGCTGGCGGGCGCCGAGCAAGTCGAGCGCGTCCCGTGAGCGACCGGCCGCCCTGCCTGTGCGAGTCGTACGCGCGCGTGACGGAGCGCGCTGCGCTCGCCGGCGCGCGCTGGCTCGGCCGCGCCGACGTCGAAGGCGCCGAGGAGGCGACGTTCTCCGCGATGCGCGGCTCGCTCGACGAGCTGCCGATCAACGGACGCATCGTGATCGGCGCGCCCGAGGGAGAAGGGCTGCTGCCGGTGGGCGCGACCGTCGGGGCCGGCGGCGAGGCGGCCGACCTCGCGCTCGACCCGCTCGAAGGTCGCGGCGTCGTCGCGCGCGGCGGACCCGGGGCGATGTCGATGATCGCCGTCGGCGAGCCCGGCTCGCTGCTCACGCTGCCCGACATGTACATGCGCAAGATGGCGGTCGGTCCACGCGCACGCGGCTCGATCGACCTCAACAAGCCGATCGAGGAGAACGTCCGGGCGATCGCCGACGCGTTCGGCCGGAACGTGAACGACATCACGACGATCGTGCTCGACCGTCCACGCCACCACGACCTGATCGAGGAGATCCGCCGGGCCGGCGCGCGCATCAAGTTGATCCAGGACGGAGACGTGACGGCGTCGATCTCCGCGGCGATCCGCGGCACGAACGACCATCTCGCGATCGGGATCGGCGGCACCCGCCAGGCCCTGCTCAGCGCGGCGGCGCTGCGCTGTCTCGGCGGGGAGCTCCAGGCGCAGCTCTGGCCGACGACCCGCGGCGAGATCGACGAGGCGCGCGAGCAGGGGATCGACGACGTCTACCGCGTGTTCGGCACCGAGGAGCTCGCCCCGGGAGAGGTGATCGTCGCCGCGACGGGCGTCTCGAACGGCGACCTCCTGCGCGGTGTGCGCTTCTACGCGGACAGCGCGCGGACGCACTCACTCGTGATGTGCACCCGCTGCAACTGGGTGCGCTTCATCGACGGGATCCACTTCTTCGCCCGCGAACGCCGCGAGGAAGTCCGGCTCCTGGGTTATCTAGCGCGCAGCTAAGGTGGGGGAGATGCCGACGAAGGACGAAGTGGTCGAGGCGCTCCGCGCGGTCGAGGATCCCGAGCTCGGGATGGACATCGTCGACCTCGGGTTGCTCTACGACGTCGAGATCGACGGGCCCAAGATCAAGGTGATCCACAGCCTCACGTCGATGGGCTGTCCCGCCGGCCCGATGATCCAGGAGGACATCGTCAACGTCGCGTCCGCGGTCGAAGGCGTCGAAGAGGTCGAGATCGAGCTGACCTGGGAACCGCCGTGGACGCCCGACCGCATGTCCGACGACGCCAAGTTCATCCTCGGCTTCGGCTAGACACATCCGAGCGTTCAAGGCCCGTCCGCGTACACAACGGCGCGCGCCGCGTTTGCAGGATGCGTCCCGTGAGCGATCACTCGACCGCCGTGAGGTCTCGCACGCGCGCGACGGCGGCGGTTCGGGTGTGAACGTTCAGCTTCGCGAAGACGTTCTCGAGGTGCGTTCGTACAGTCGTGCGTGAAACGACGAGCTGGCTGGCGATCTCGCTGTTCGTGAGACCGGCTGCCACAAGCTCGAGCACCTCCCCCTCGCGACGCGTAAGGAGAGGCAGCCTGCGGCGTCGCTCCCAGCGTTCCCGGATTTCCACGAGGTGCGGCCGGAGAAGCTCGAGCAATGACCGGTCGCGCTCGTCGAAGTCCCGGTCGCGTGGTCCGCGAACGAGGAAGAAGCCGCGCACGACCCCGGTAGGCGCCGAGAGCCAAACCTTCAACTCGTGTTCGACGCCGGACGGTCGCATCACTTCGCAGTACCACGGGTTGCGGCGCAGACGAGAGCGCGTGAGAAAATCGCTGACCTTCAGAGGTGAGCCGGGCAGGTCACGCAGGCCACACCGAAACGGATCGTCCCGCAGCGGCCACGAGTCGACGGCCGCCAGGAAGGCGTCCGAAGTGTCCCAGTCGAACGGGTCCGATTCCGCAGGGTCGTCGACGAAGAACGTGTTGGCGACCGGCACGCAGATGCCGTCGTCCCCGTACTCGAAGTAGCCCGCACGATCAGCAGGGATCATCCGGAGCAGGCTCTCGATCGTGGGCCGCTCGAACGGCTGTGCGAGATGAGCGGCTGCAGCTTCTGAAACGAGTGCCAACGCTGCGTGATGATCGCGTTCGCTCAGGTCTGTGGCGATCGGCACAAGCTCAAGATACGACGTATGTCGGATCGACGCAACCGAAGGCGCGAGCCACGCTCGTGCTGTGCCGATTGCACATGAGCAGACGAACAGAAGGGCGGGGCAATGATGCTTCAGCAGAGACTCGCCATCGCGGCAACCGGGATCGCGGTATTCGCCGGGGCGGCCGCAGGGATCGCGCTCGGAAGTCCGAGCCGAGGCGCTCCGGTTTCGCAGGCGTCCGAAGCGGACTCGAACCAGGTCCTGGAATGGAATCAGGTCTTCATCGAGACACTCATTGCGACGAATACGGCGAACTCGGCAAGTCAGCGCCTCGGAGCCATCGTTCACACGGCCATCTTCGATGCCTTCAACGGAATCGAGCGCCGCTACACGCCGGTCTTCGTCCAAGACGTCGCCGACAATGGGGAGGCTCTCGCTCCTCGGGGAGCTTCGAGGCGGGCAGCCGTCGCTGCTGCCGCGTATACGGCGCTGGTTGCCCTGTTCCCCGCTCGGGAGCCGCAGCTGAGTGAGAGTTATGCGGCGTCGCTCGCCGCGCTGAGCGACGAGGGCGGAGACGGCGGACAGTCACGGGAGCGCGGCATTGCGTGGGGCACACACGTCGCGCGGGCCGTGCTTGCCTGGCGGGCAGGAGATGGTTTCAACGCGACCTATCCGCCATTTATCGGGGGAACAGCGGTCGGCCAGTGGCGCCCGATCCCACCCTCCGCGGCGATGAGCGCGCAAGGGTTGGCATTTGCTGCGCCGTTCGTCGTCGAAAGCAACACGCAGTTCCGGCCGGGACCCCCGCGCCCTCTCGCGAGCGATACGTACGTGCAGGACTTCAATGCAGTAAAGGCGCTCGGTCGCCGAACCGGATCGACGCGTACCGAAGCGCAGACGGAGCTCGCGCCTTTCTGGGAGGGGAACGCCAGCATCCATTGGAATCAGGCCGCAAACCAGATTGCGCGCGCCAATCGGCTGTCGATGTCCAACAGCAATCGACTTCTCGCAGTTCTCAATATCGCCATGGCGGACACGGCATTCACCATCTGGAGCGCGAAGCGGTTCTACGGCGCCGATTCGACCGAAGTGACGTGGCGGCCGTTCACCGCGATTACGTTGGCGGACACTGACAGCATTGCGGACACAGCGTCGGATCCCAATTGGCTGCCGCTCGTCGCGACACCCGCTCATCCTGAATATCCTGCAGGCCACCCGGCCCTGAACGGCGCTGCAGCAACCGTCCTCTCGAGTCACTTTGCCGACGTCGAGTCATTCACGCTCACGACAGGGCTGTTCAGCAAGATGTACGCGGAGATCTCGCAAGCGCGCGCCGATGGGAACGCCGCGCGGATCTGGGGCGGAATGCACTACCCGAGTACGGTTGCGGTCAGCGACGCTGTCGGCGAAGCGATCGCCAAGTACGTCAATGCGAACGCGATGTTGAAAAGCAGCCCTCTTCCGCGCCGGGTCACGTGAGACACACCGACGAGAGGTCTTTCAGTCATCCCCGCGACCTCGTGCACATGGCTGGAGGACAAGCTGCATTCGCCGGATGACGCACGCCTAGTCTGGGCGTGGCGCTTGACCGGACATGTCCGGTGCCTGGCACCGGACAGGTCGAAGAGAGACGCGGTCGTTCAGGGGATGGCAAGGACGATCTTGCCGAGCTGCTCGCCCGCCTCGAGGCGCTCGTGCGCCTCGCGGATCGCCTCGAGCGGATAGACGCGGTCGATCTCCGGCTTCGCGCGCCCGCTGCGGACGAGCTCGTACGCAGCCTCGAAGTCCGCGCGCGTGCCCATCGTCGAGCCGACGATCGTGAGCTGCTTCCACCACACGCGGTGAAGCTGCGCGGGCGGGTTCGGGCCGCTCGTCGCACCGCAGACGGCGATCCGGCCGCCGGGCGCGGCGACTGCGAGCGAGGTCTTCCACGTCGCCTCGCCGACGTGCTCGACGACGACGTCGATCCCCGCGCCGCCGGTCGCCTCCTTCGCGGCCGCGGCGACGTCGCCGGTCGCGTGGTTGACGACGGCGTCGGCGCCGAGCTCGCGAGCGCGCTCGAGCTTCTCGTCGCTCGACGAGGTGACGAGCACGCGCGCGCCGAGCGCCTTCGCGATCGTCAGCGCAGCCGTCGCGACGCCGCCGCCGATGCCCCACACGAGCACCCACTCGCCCTCGACGAGGCCCGCGCGCGTCCGCAGCATGCGGTACGCGGTCTCGAAGACGAGCGGGAACGCGGCCGCCTCCTCGAACGACAACGCGTCGTCGAGCGGGTAGACGTTCGTCGCGGGCAACGCGATCAGCTCCGCGTTCGTCCCGTCGGTGTGCTCCCCGACCACGGTGATCGAGCGGCCGTGCTCCAGGCCGGGGTTGATCACGACCCGCTGGCCGAGCTCGAGCCCGTCGACGCCTTCCCCGAGCGCCTCGACCGTTCCGGCGCCGTCGGCGCCGAGGATCCGCGGCTTCGGCACGGAAGGAAGCCCCTTGCGCACCCACAGGTCGAGATGGTTGAGCGCGCTCGCGCGAAGCCGGATCAGGACCTCTCCGGGGCCCGCCTCAGGGTCGGGGACGTCCTCGTACCGCAGGACGTCGGGGCCTCCGTCCTCGTGGATTCGTACGGCTTTCAGGGCACAATGAGTTCGATGACGGGGGCTGAGCTTAGTCGGCTCGCGGAGGAGCTCGGCCTCGATGCGGTCGGGGCAGCCCCGGTCGAGGCGTACACCGAGACCGAACGCCACATCCGCGAGCGCCGTGACCGCGGCCTGTTCGCGGACATGCAGTTCACGATGGCGAAGCCCGAGGTCTCGTGCCATCCCGAGACGCTGCTCGCCGGCGCGCGGACGGTCGTCTCGGCGGCGCTCTGCTACTACGCGCCCGCTCCGGAGCAACCCGACGGAACGGGCCGCCTGCCGCGCTACACGTGGCGCCACGCCTACGCGGAGCTGCGCGAGAAGCTCGACGCGCTCGGACGTGCGCTCGGCGGCGAGTACCGCGTGCTCGTCGACGAGAACGACCACGTCGACCGGGAAGCCGCAGCGCGCGCCGGCGTCGGCTTCTACGGCAAGAACACGCTCATGATCACGCGGCGCCACGGCTCCTGGGTCGTCCTCGGGACGCTCGTCACCGAGGCGGAGCTCGATGCGACCCCGCCGCTCGGACCGACTGCGGCGAGTGCCGCCTCTGCGTCGACGCGTGCCCGACCTCGGCGCTCGACGAGCCGGGCGTCCTCGACTCGACGCGCTGCCTCTCCTACTGGACGCAGTCGCGGACGCCGATCCCGGTCGAGTACAGGGCGCCGCTCGAGGACCGCGTGTACGGCTGCGACATCTGCCAGGACGTCTGCCCGTGGAACCGCGGCGTCGAGAAGCGCCGCGCCGGCGAGCAGCACGGCGAGGCCTTCGTCTCGCTCGTCGACTGGCTCGAGGCCGACGACGCGGAGCTGCGCACGCGTTACGACCGCCTGTACGTCCCGCGCAACGATCCGCGGTTCCTCCGCCGCAACGCGCTCGTCGCCGCGGGGAACGTGGGCGGTGAGCGCGAGCGCGCGGCGGTCGCCTCGTACGCGGCCTCCGACGACGAGCTGCTCCGCGAGCACGCGCTGTGGGCGCTCGACCGAATCGAGGAGCGGACGTGAACGACGAGCGACTGCTCGACGTCGAGCGTTGGATCGCGTGGGTGCGCCTCGCAGCCGTCCTCTTCGTGGCGCTCGAGGTCGGGATCTTCACCGAGCACTTCCCGTCCGGCTACGAACGGCTCGCCTGGGCGCTGACCGCGGTGTTCGCGCTCGGCGCGGCGCTGCTCTTCGTCGCGAGCCGGCCCGGCCGCAGAGCGTCGCCGCTCCTCGGCGCGGTCGCGCTCGCGTTCGACACGGCCGTGATCAGCGGCTTTGCGCTCCTCTTCTCGTACGAGTACGGAAGCCCGACGCGATGGGCCCTCATCTTCCCGGTCGTCGAGGCGGCGCTTCGTTTCGGGCTTGCGCGGTGGCGTCATCGTGCCGCTCTTCCTGCTGCCGACGCTCGCCTTCCTCGAGTGGTGGCGCGCGGACCGCTTCGGCCCGCCGGGGTTCAGCTGGGACCGCGTGAGCTTCCCGTTCGGGATCCTGCTGCTGACCGGCTTGATCGTCGGCTGGCTCGTTGCGCGGCTCCGGCAGGAGGCGGCGGCCGCAACGGGCCAGGCGGCCGAGGCCGAGCAGCTGCGCGACCGGCTCGGCCGGCGCGTCGACCTGCTCGAGGCGGCGGGCCGCTGCGCGAGGGCGCTCGGGTCCTCGCTCGACCTCGACGAGGCCTTCGGCGCGTTCATCCGCGAGCTCCGCGGGCTCGTGCCGTTCGACCGGACGGCGATCGTCCTCGCGGAAGGAGGCGTCGCGCACGTGATGGCGACCGCCGGCGTCGCGTCCTCCGACGTGTTCCCGCCCGGCAGCCACCGGCCGATCGCGGGATCGCTCCTGGAGCAGGTGCTGCGCGGCGAGACGATCTACCGCGAGGACATGCGCGAGACGCGCTTCTACGAGGAGAGCGAGCTCGTGCGCCTCGGCCTGCACTGCCGCGTGGTCGCGCCGCTGCTCGCCGGCGCGCGCGCGATCGGGATGATCTCGGTCGTCCGCGAGGAGCCTCGCTCGTTCACGCAGGAGGAGGTCGAGCTGCTCTCGCTCCTCGGACGCTTCGTCGCGACCGCCGTCGAGAACATCCGCGCCTACGACGCGGAGCGCACGACCGTCGAGGAGCTGCGTCGCCTGTCCGCGCTGCGCGCCGACTTCGTCTCGCTCGTCTCGCACGAGCTGCGCAGCCCGATGGCGACGGTGATCGGCTCCGCGCGGACGCTGCAGCAGCGCTGGCGCGAGCTGAAGCCCGAGCAGCGCGAGTCGTTCCTCGCGCTCATCGCGGACGAGACGAACCGGCTCGCGACGCTCGTCGCCGACGTGCTCGACACCTCGCGGATCGAGGCGGGGACGTTCAGCTACACGTTCGCCGACGTCGACCTCGCCGAGCTGCTCCGCGACGTCGTCGCCGCGGCCGAGGTCGGGCAGGACGAGGTGCCGCTCGCGACCTCGATCGCCGATCCCGTGCCGCCGATCCGCGGTGATCGCGAACGTCTGCGCCAGGTGCTCGCGAACCTCGTCGAGAACGCCGTCAAGTACTCGCCGTCGGGCGAGCCGGTGGAGGTGAGCGCCGCGGCGCTCAACGGGAACGTCGTCGTGACGGTGCGCGACCGCGGGCCGGGCATCGCGAGCGACGACCAGTCGCTGATCTTCGAGAAGTTCGGTCGCGCGCGCTCGGGCAAGGCGCTTCCGGGGACGGGTCTCGGCCTCTTCATCGCGCGCTCGATCGCGGAGGCGCACGGCGGCACGCTCGACGTGCGCTCGGCGCCCACCGAGGGCGCGACCTTCACGCTGGTCCTGCCGACCGCCTAGGCGCTGACGCGCATGCGCGTGACGCCGAGCTCTTGCGCCAGCTCTTTGGCGCGGCGGGCGATCACGGGCCGCAGCTCGGCCGGCTCGAGGACGACGGCCTCGCCGCGCTGACCGAGCACCTCGCCGACGAGCCACTCCTCGCTGCCGATGCGCACCTCGCGCAGCGCGCTGCCGTCGCGGAGCAGCACGGCGCCGCGCTCGACCTGCCAGCGCGCGACGACCGGCGAGTAGAGGATCCGCGCGAGACGCGAGTCGCGGAACTCGTGCGGGTCGAAGCCCTCACGCCGCTCGAAGCGCTCCTTCGTCAGCTTGGCCGTGCGCATCCGGTCGAGGCGGAAGCTGCGTTCCGCGTCGCGCGAGCGATCCCACGCGTGCACGAGCCAGTTCGGCAGCGCGCGCTCGAGGACGTACGGCTCGACGAGTCGCTTCGTCCACGTCTCCTCGCCTTCCTTCTGGTACTCGATCTCGACGAGGCGCCGCTCGCGGATCGCCTGGCTCAGCGTCTTGACGAGGTCCTCCTCCTCGGCGCCGACGTGCGCCTCGGGGTGCTGCGAGAGCTCGAACTGGCCGAAGGTCTCCTCGAGCTTGCGGCGCACCTTCTCGAGCGGGTTGTGCGCCTCCGCGGCGATCATCGGGCCGACGAACTCGAGGGCGAGCGTGATCGCGCGCGCCTCGAGCGGGGTCAGCCGCGGCGCCGCCCGGAACGTGTCGCCGTAGAGCTCCTTGTCGACCCGGACGACGTCTCCCTGCAGCTCGGCGTAGACCGCGTAGCAGCCGCCGCCGAAGTTGACGAGCGAGAGGAGCGCGAGGTGGTCCTGCAGCTGATCCTCCGGGATGTGGAAGTTCTCGACCAGCTCGCGTGCCGGGATGACGGCTGACGGCTCGTCGCCGCAGCGCGCGAGCAGGTACGCGAGCAGCGCCTGGAGCAGGCCGAAGCGCTCCGGCACGACAGGCCCGGCAGGGCGGTCGCCTTCGTCGTCGCGTGCGCGGCGCGTCTTCGTCGCGGCAGGCTCGGGCGGAGCGCCCTCGTGCACCTCGCGGACCTTGCGAAGCGCCGAGCCGACCACCCGGCGAAGCTCGTCCGGCTCGATCGGCCGCGCACGGCCGTCCTGGCGCAGCACCCACGACGCGAGCAAGGGCAGCGACGCGTACGACGTGACGAAGACGTCGTCCTCGAAGCGTCCGTGGTCGCCGAACTCGCGCTGCACCCACCACGCGGTGTCGGGCGCCATCTCGATCCGCGCTTCGCCGGACGCGTCGCCGATCTGCCAGTTCGGCCGTCCGCGATGGTCGTCGATCTCGAACTCGGCGCGGGATGCGGAAGTCGCGCTCGCGCCTGGTCGCGAAGCGGATGTCGCCGCGGATGCGCGACACCTTGAACGTGCGGATGTCCTTGCGCACGAGGTCCTGGCCGACGACGTACCAGCCTTCGCGGTCGCGGAACAGCCCGTACGGGTTGACCGTGCGCTCCTGCTCGCGGTCGCTCGAGATCGACCAGTAGTTGAACTTGGCGGTGCGCTGCTTCGAGATCGCGCTCTCGAGCTTGCCGAGCCGGCCGGGCATGTCGGCCGAGTAGTCCGGGTCGTCGACCTCGACCTCGACGCGCAGCGCGGTCGGTGTCGGCGTCGACGCGAAGCCGGGACGGCCGAGCGCGAGGTTCTGCAGCGCCAGCCGGAGCGGCTCCGCGTACGCGAACTTGCCCTCGAGCATGTAGAGCGAGGTCTGGAGCGCCGCGAGCTCGTCGTCGGAGAGCTCGAGCGGCGGGAGGAAGTACTGCTCCGACGTGAGCGTGTACAGCTCCTCGCCGGTGAACTCGTCGCGCTGCGACTGGAGCGGCACCCCGAGCGCCAGGAGCTCGGCGCGGTCGGAGTAGAACCGGCGCGCGAACGCCTCGTCCGACATCTCCTGGTAGCCCTCGACGTTCTGCTTCACGTCGCGCGCCGTCAGCGGCCGCCGTTCGGCCATCAGGAACGCCACGAGCGAAAGCTGGCGGATTAGCTTGTCAGTGTCGTGCGACAGGGCGCAGCGACTCTAGCGCGTCTCTACGCTGCGACCTTCGAGCGCGACTCGAGATGCTGGTGCGAGGGGCAGTAGTCGCGCTCCGGAAGGGGAGTGCGCTGGCACGGCTTGCCCTTGCGAGTGGTCGCGCGGCAGCGGGCGACCCCGCCGTCGAGGGCGCCCTGCTCGATCTGGTCCTCGATGAAGGCGCAGGCGGCGCTGACGCCCTCCTGCACCGCCCAGGCGACCTCCGCCTGCACGGTGATCGGGAAGTAGCGGCGGATGTCCTGGAAGAGCGCGCGCTCCGGCTTCGCGAAATAGAGCGGGTCGGCAGCGAGCCGCTCCATCGTCTGCTGGCACGCGTCGAGCACTTCGCGGCGGAACTCCAGCTGCGTGTCCTCGTCGACGTACGGGTCGATCAAGTCCTTGATGGAGCGATAAATCGCCCGGGAGTACTGATACATGCAGTGCTGTAGTTGGAGTGTCTGCTCGTCGATCATCTGTCGTCGTTCTCCCGCAAGAGCGTCGTCAAATGGCTGTTAACCCCGGGTTAAATGTCCGTGGTCAGACCCCTTGAAACCGAGTCTATACAGATCGGGGCCGTGTTACAAAGTCGGCGCCCGCGTTGCCTCGAAAGAGAACGTCAGCGGCTGATCTGCCGGATGTAGGCGGCGGGATAGAGGTTCTGCACGCGCCCGACGCCCTGCAGGGCGGCCCGCTGGTCGGCGTAGATCCCGCTGAAGACGACGTAGTAGCCGGGGTGGAGGCTCGAGAACTCGCCCGAGTCGATCACGCCCACCTCGGGCAGCTTGCTGGCCAGCACCTCCCGGGCTTTCCTGATCGCCTGGGCCCGGCCGCCGCTCGCGGGCAGGGAGGCGATGACGATCGTGTAGCCGTTCTGGCTCGGCGGCCAGTCGACGAGCTGCGGCGCCGGGGGCGGCTCGGTCTCGGTCGGAGTCGTCTCGGATTCGGTCTCCGCGGTCGTGGTCGGCTCGGTCGGGGTGGTCTCGGTGGTCGGGGTCGAGATCGAGCTCGGGCCGGTCGCGTTGATCACCTCGGGCGCGTCGTCGTTCCCGCGTGAGATGAGGATCGCGACGCCGGTCATCACGGCCGCGACGAGGAGCGCCGCGAGGATCGGCAGGAGCCAGCCCGGCAGGCGCCTGCGCACCCGTTGCTGCCAGGCCGTCCCGACGCTGCGGCGAGCCCGGCGCCCGGCTGCCTCAGGCCGCACTCGAGGCAGTACTCCTGTCCCGGCTCGACGTGCGCGCCGCACCTGGGGCAGTTGCCGCCCCCGCTGCCGGTGGTCACGCGTCGTGCGCCGCGACCGCGCCGCAGCTCGCGCAGAACTTGGCGTCGGCCGGGAGCGCGTGCCCGCAGCTCGTGCACGCGACGAGCGCGTCACCGGCCGGCCGGCCGCAGTTCGCGCAGAAGTGCTGGCCCCAGAGGACCGGGGCGCCGCACGCGCACCGTGCCGACGGCGGCGAGCGGTGGACGCTCGTGGCGGCCGACAGCAGCAGCTCGAGCTCGTGGAGGCGGTCTTCGAGGCCGATCAGGTCGGCCGCCTGCTCGTAGACGAGGTCCTCCCGGAACTCGTCGCGGCGGACCATCTCGAGCACGATTCCCCCCAGATCGCGGATCCGCTGCTCGCGCAGGCGAAGCAGCGTCCGCCGCTCGCGGCGCAGCTGGCCGGTCGGCGGGAGCGGCCTGCGGGCCGGCGCGCCGGAGAGGGCGGCCGCCTGCACGTCGGGCGTCGGACGAAGCACGCGCGACAGGAACGAGCTCATAGGCGCGAGTCTAACGCCGGGCTACTGAGCTTCCGGTGGCCGGGGAAGCTGGAAGACGACGAGCCGCTCCTCGGTCATCTCGCGCACGGCCCAGGCGGGACCCTCGCGCGTGTTGCCCGAGTCCTTCACGCCGCCGTAGGGCATCTGGTCCGCGCGGAACGTCGGCGCCTCGTTGATGATCACTCCACCGAACTCGAGCCGTTGTGCGGCGACGAGCGCGGGGCGAAGGTCGAAGCTGAAGATCGCGGCCTGCAGCCCGTAGCGCGTGGAGTTGGCCAGGTCGATGGCTTCCTCGAGCGAGTTCGTCCGCGTCAGCGTCACGACCGGGCCGAAGACCTCCTCCGACTGCACCTTGTCGGTCGGCGCGGGGTTCGCGATCACCGTCGGCCGCAGCAGCCCTTCGGGCGTCAGCTCGCCTCCGGTGAGCACCTCGCCGGAGCTCTCGTGGATCCACTCGAGCACGCGATCTCGTTCCTTCTCCGCGATCAGCGGGCCGACGTCGGTGTCGTCGTCGGCCGGGTCGCCGACCTTCAGCGCCTCGACCTTCGGCACGAAGTCGCGCACGAAGTCGTCCCAGGCGTCGTCCATCACGTAGATGCGCTGGACGGAGATGCAGCTCTGCCCGGCGAAGGAGAACGAGTTCGCGGCGAGCTTCTCCGCCGTCGACGGAGGTGCGTCGCAGCACACGATCGCCGGCGTCGCGTTGCCGAGCTCGAGGTTGACCTTCTTGCGAGGGGCGCGCTCACGGATTCCCCAGCCGACGTCGCCGGAGCCGGTGAACGTGATCAGCCGCACCCGCTCGTCCTCGACGAGCACGTCGCCGATCTCGGAGGCAGGCCCGACGACGACGCTCAGCCAGCCCGGCGGCAGGCCGGCCTCTTCCTCCAGCTCGGCGAGCAGGAGCGCCGAGAGCGGCGTCTGCGTGGCCGGCTTCAGCACGACCGGGCAGCCTGCCGCGAGGGCCGGCGCGATCTTGTGCGCGACGAGGTTGAGCGGGAAGTTGAACGGCGAGATCGCGCCGACGACGCCGATCGGCACGCGGAGCGTGAACGCGAGCTTTCCCTCGCCGGCCTGCGACCCGTCCATCGGGACCATCTCGCCGGCGAGCGTTCGCGCCATGACTGCTGCGAACGTGTAGGTCGACATCGCGCGCGCCGCCTCGACGCGCGCCGCCTTCATCGGCTTGCCGGCCTCCTCCGAGATCGTGCGGGCGACCTCCTCGTGCCGGCGGCCGAGCGCACCGGCGACCTTGACGAGGATCTCCGCGCGCTTGTGCGCGGGGAGCGGGTTCTCGAGCGCGTGGGCCGCGGCGTCGAGCGCGCGGCGCGTCTCGTCGGCGCCGCCCTTCGCGACGCGGCCGACCACCTCGCCCGAGTACGGCGAGCGCACGTCGATCCACTCGCCGGTCTCGACCCACTCGCCGGCGACGAACAGCTTCCGTTCGGTGGCCGTCGCAGCCATAGTTGAAGCGTATGCCTTCCGGCCCTATCGACGTTCGTTACGCCCGCAGCGGTGACGTCAGCATCGCGTACCGCGTGATCGGCGACGGTGAGCGCGACCTCCTCTTCGTCCACGGCTTCGCGGGGAACCTCGAGGCCGAGGCCGAGGCTCCGCACATGGTGGCGTTCGACGAGCGGCTCTCGCGGTTCTCGCGCCTGATCAAGTTCGACCGGCGGGGGACGGGGCTCTCGGATCGCGTCCGCGAGACACCGTCGCTGGAGACGCGCATGGACGACGTGAGGGCAGTGCTCGACGCAGTCGACGCCCAGCGCGCGGCGCTTTTCGGGACTTTCGAAGCGGCCGCGATGTGCATGCTCTTCGCGGCGTCCTATCCCGAGCGCACGACGGGACTCGTCCTCTACAACCCCATCGCGAAGGGATCGTGGGCGCCGGACTATCCGTGGGCGATGACGATGGACGAGTCGGCGCGCCAGATCGCCGAGTTCGCAGAGTCGTGGGCGACTCCGGAGTTCGTCGACCAGCACGTCCGCTTGATGGCGCCGACGCGCGCTGAAGACGCTGCGTTCAAGGGCCACATGCTCCGCAACCTGCGGCTCGGCGCAAGCCCGAGCGCCGCGCAGGCGATCACACGGATGGCGCTGGAAATCGACATCCGTGACGTGTTACCGGCGATTCGCGTCCCAACGCTCATCCTCACAACGCCCCTCACTCGCGAGGAGTCCAGATTCATCGCCGACCGAATCCCCGACACGCGCGTGTTCGAGGTCCCCGGCCCGGACTTCATGGTCGCGTTGCTGGGCGAGGACGTCTACGACAAGGTCGAACGCTTCGTTCGCGGCCTCGACGCGGAGACCGAGCCCGAAACGGTGCTCGCGACGGTGCTGTTCACCGACATCGTCGACTCGACCAAGAAGCTCGCCGAGCTCGGGAGACCGTGGCTGGGCGGAGCTCGTGTCCCGGCACCACTCGCTCGTCCGGCGGCAGCTGGATGCGTTCGGTGGGACGGAGATCGACACCGCTGGTGATGGCTTCTTCGCCAGCTTCGAGGGTCCGCTGCGTGCGATCCGCTGCGCCCGCGCGATCGGCGAGTCCGTGCGCTCGCTCGGCGTCGAGGTCCGAGCCGGGCTCCACACGGGCGAGTGCGAGCGAGTCGACGGCAAGATCGGCGGTCTGGCCGTGAACATCGGGGCGCGCGTCGCAGCCGCGGCCGGCCCCGGTGAGCTGCTGGTCTCGAGCACCGTCAAGGATCTCGTTGCGGGATCCGCTGTCGAGTTCGACGACCGCGGCACGCACGAGCTGAAGGGCGTGCCCGGCGAGTGGCGGCTCTACGCGGTGACGAGCGCCTAGGGCGTTCGTTCGAGCCGCTCGCCGAGCGCCTCGAGCACCTTGCGCTGGATCGTCGGCGACTGGTCGAGCATGCGCCGGAACGCGCGGTCGGTGATCACGAGCGCGCGCGTGGGGGAGACGGTCGTCACGGTCGCCGTGCGCGGGAGCTTCGTGATCAGCGAGATCTCGCCGAAGAAGTCTCCGTCGGAGAGCGTCCGGAGCTTCTTCTTCGCCGCGCGTGACCTCCGCGGTGCCGTTGACGATCACGAAGAACTCGCGGCCCGGCGCGCCCTCCCTGGCGAGCTCCTTGCCTTCCTTGAAGTCGAGCTCGTCGGCGATCTTCCCGATTGCTTCGAGCTCCGGGCCAGAGCAGCGCGCAAAGAGCGGCACCTGCTTCAAGAGCTTCTGCTTCGCGTTCTTCCGTAGCTCCACGGCGCGAGTCTAAGCTTGTCACATGGGCAAATGGAAGTCCGAGGCGCTGATCGTCGATGCCGTCCGCTCGCCGATCGGGCGGCGGAACGGGACGCTTTCGGGCATCCGGGGCGACGAGCTCGCAGGCCAGGTGCTGAACGGGCTGGTCGAGCGGGTCGGCCTCGAGCCCGGCGAGGTCGAGGACGTGCAGATGGGGTGCGTGACCCAGATCGGCGAGCAGGGCTGGAACGTCGGCCGGATGGCGGTGCTCGTGGCGGGGTGGCCCGAGACCGTCTGCGGGACGACCGTCGACCGCCAGTGCGGCTCCTCGATGCAGACGAACTTCAACGCGGCCGCCTCGGTCTGGTCGGGCCAGCTCGACGTCGTCGTCTCGGCGGGGGTCGAGATGATGTCGCGCGTCCCGATGGGCTCGAACGGCGGCGACATCTCGGACCGCCTGCACGAGCGCTGGCAGATCGTGCCGCAGGGGATCTCGGCCGAGGTGATCGCCGACGAGTGGAACATCTCGCGCGAGGAGCTCGACGCGTACTCGCTCGAGTCGCACCGGCGCGCGATCGCCGCGAGCGACGCCGGGAAGTTCGAGCGCGAGATCGTGCCGATCGAGGTTCCCGGCGAGTTGCAGCCTGCGGGTGCCGCCGTCGCGACGACGACGTTCGCGGTCGACGAGACGCCGCGCCGCGACACGTCGGCCGAGAAGCTCGCCTCGCTCGCGCCCGCGTTCCTGCCGGACGGCAAGGTGACCGCGGGGAGCTCGAGCCAGATCTGCGACGGCGCGGCCGCGGTCCTGATCACGAGCGAGGACGCCGCCTCGCGGCTCGGCCTGGAACCGCGCGGGCGCTTCGTCGCGTTCGGGCTCTCCGGCGTCGACCCGCACCGGATGCTCCACGGCAACCCCGAGGCGTGCGCGAAGGCGCTCGCGAAGGCGGGGCTCACCTGGGACGACATCGCCGCGGTCGAGGTGAACGAGGCGTTCGCGTCGGTCGCGGTCCAGTTCATGCGCGACACCGGCCTGACCGAGCGCTGGGCAGACGTGAACCCGAACGGCGGCGGGATCTCGCTCGGCCATCCGCTCGGCGCGACCGGTGCACGGGTGACGGCGACGTTGCTGAACGAGCTCGAGCGCCGCGACGCGCGCTACGGCGTCGCGTGCATGTGCATCGGGTTCGGCATGGCGATCGCCGGCGTGATCGAGCGCTTCTAGTTGGCGCGCGAGATCGAGACCGTCGGGGTCGTCGGCCTCGGGACGATGGGCGCGGGGATCGCGCAGATCGCGTTGCTCGCCGGGAACGAGGTCGTCGGCCGAGAGGTCAGCGACGAGCTGAACGAGCGCGCGCGGGGGCGGATCGAGCACTTCCTCGGCCGAGCGGTCGAGAAGGGCAAGCTCGGCGCCGAGGAGCGTGACGCCGCACTCGCGCGGCTCCGCACGACGACCGAGGTCGGTGAGCTCGCCGAATGCGACCTCGTGATCGAGGCGATCGTCGAAGAGCTCGACGCCAAGCGTGAGCTCTTCGCCGAGCTCGAACGCGTGTGCGCACCCGACGCGATTCTCGCGACGAACACGTCGGCGCTCTCCGTCACGCAGATCGCGGAGGCAACCGAGCGTCCCGAGCGCGTGATCGGGATGCACTTCTTCAACCCTGCGCCGCTGCTGCCGCTCGTCGAGATCGTCCGCACGGAGCAGAGCGACGAGTCGGCGGTCGACGCCGCGTACGCGTGGGCGGAGCGCGCCGGCAAGCAGCCCGTTCGCTGCAACGACACGCCGGGCTTCATCGTCAACCGCATCCTCATCCCGCTCCTGAACGACTGCGTGCGCGTGCTCGACGAGGCCGGCGGTGAGCCCCGAGGATCTCGACAAGGCGATGACGAACGGCGCCGGCTGGCCGATGGGGCCGTGCGCGCTGATCGACCTGATCGGGATCGACATCCACGTCCACGCCTCCGAGGCGCTGCACGACAAGCTCGGCGAGCCGCGGATGGGCCCGCCGGAGCGCCTCGTGGCGATGCAGGCAGACGGGAAGCTCGGCCGCAAGAGCGGCGAGGGCTTCTACACGGTACGAGTAGCGTCCGGGGTCGGGGCTACGGTCAAACGGCATGGCAGGAGAGCCCGAGACCGGACAGAAGCGCACCCGCATGACGCGGCGCGCACGGACGGAGCGCACGGAGCGGATCCTGGTCGCGCGGCTCGAGGAGCTGGCGCGGGTGCTCGAACGCTCGGGAGCGCCGGCCGAGTCGGTCGGCCGCCTGCTGGAGTCGGCGTCGGTCGCCACGATCAACGCGATCGCGCTCAACCTGCTGAGCGAAGAAGCGGCGAACGAGATCTGGAGGGGCGCCGCCGAGCGCCATCCCGAGCTGCCGTTACGCCGGGCCGCTTAGCCGCGTCCAGACGTTGTCGACGAGCCGCGAGACCTGCGGGTCGTCGATCGACGCGGCGAAGTTCAGCACGCCCGCCGCGAAGACCTTCGCGCCCGCCGGCGTCTCGTAGTACGTCATCTCGGCTGAGCGGCCGGGCCCCATCAGGTCCTTGATCTCCGCGAGCAGGGTCGTGCCCGCAGGCGAGGCCGCCGTGCGCGCGTCGAGCTCGATCCCGTAGCGGCCGAACGACGAGCCGTTCCCGAGCCCCGTCCCCTCGAACGCCCACGCCGCGGCGTCGGCGCCGCGAACGACGAACGGGCCCTGTCGCTGCCCGTAGTCGGAGGCGACGTACTGCACGCCGACGAGCGCGGCTTCGGGCCGTCCGACGTCGCGCCAGAGCTGCTCGCGAACCAGCTTCGTCCCGTCGCGGCGCACGCGGCAGAAGAAGTTGTTCGCGGAGAGAAAGAGCAGGTTGCCGCCGAGCGCGCGGTAGCGCTCGATCACGTCGAGGCCGCGTGTGGTCACGTACTCCGCGTGGCCGGGAAAGACGACGAGGTCGTAGGCGCGCCGCAGCCGGTCACCCGTGCCGGCGCTCTCGACGTCGTCGTCGGACAGGAAGTCGACCTGCTTGCCGGTGCGGTTCAGCCACGCGATGAACGCGAGATCCCAGTCGCGGAAGCGGAACGGCACGCCGAAGTCGAGGAACGGGCGCGAGACGTCGACGCTGCGGGTGCTCGAGCTCACGTACCAGCTGTCGCCCCAGCCGTCGCCGTCCGCGTCGTGGAAGTTGTAGGCCTGCCAGGTGTTCGTCGAGAGCACGACCGCGACCCGGTGCTCGCCCAGCGTGCGCGGACGGACGATGAACGGCGCGTAGCCGACGTTGCCGTCGTCGCCTCGCGCGCGGACGAAGTAGAGACCGCTGCGCCACTCTCCGGCACGCAGGAAGCGCAGGTGCGACGGGCGCCTCGCGATGCGCGCGCCAGTCGACGTGCGCCGGCGGGGTCACCGCGACGCCGTTCGTGCGCAGGTCGCGCTCGACGAACCGCTCCGGCCCGGCGTAGTGGAAGACCTGGACCTCGAGCGAGGCCGAGTCGCTCGCGATCCGCGAGGTCGGTCGGCTCGCCCGGCGCGTAGCTCGTCTTCGTCAGCGCGACCTGGACGCCGAGAACGCGAACGACCGGGCCGGTCACCTTGCCGCCGGGCCGGTGCAGCCCGTACGTCCTCCGCCGGCCGCCGGCGCTCACGACGGCGCGCACCTGGTACGTCCGCGGCTGGAGGTCGCTTGGGCGGACGCCACGCGACCTCGTGCGCTCCGGCTGCGAACGTGCGCTCGACCTTCCACACGACCTCGCCGAGCGGCTTGCCGACCCGGATCGTGTCCGTGCGGACGACCTCGAGGCGGACGCGCGCCCGGCCGGTGAGCGAGAAGCGGATGAGCGCCCGGCGCCGGGCCGCCCGGCGCGGGCTGATCGTGGTCAGGCGCGGCCCGTCGCCCGGCGAACGGGCGTCCCCCGTTCGAGGCCCTCAGGTCGCGGAGCTGCGGAACCGGCGTCGCGGCCCGGGAGGCCGCCGGGAGGCCGAGCGCGGCCACGACCGCCTGCAGGAACTGCCTCCGTCGCATCGACCCGCCCTACCGTAGCGAGGCCGGGGGCTGGCCCTAACGATTTCCATACTTTACGATCAGCTTGCGCATATTTCCGCGTTCGATACTGCACCCATGCGGCGCCTCGTCGTCTTCACGACCCTGCTCGCCCTCGCACTGCCCAGTGCGGCGTCGGCGACCGTCCGGGCTCCGGGCGACGGCACCCTTTCCGTCCGCGATCTCGACGGGTCGATCAAGGTCCTGGTGAAGGGCGGCGTCATCGGCCGCTGCAGCCAGTGCGTCCTGCTCCTCGACGAGTGGAAGGCCGATGAGATCCTTCCGGTCGTCAAGGGCGCCAAGGGGACCGACCTCGACGACGACGGTGCAAAGGAACGGTTCGCGGGCAAGGACCTCCGCTGGAAGGTGATGGGCGGGTCCTTCAGCATGATCGTCCGCAACGGCGTCGACGTCGACCTCTCGCTCGTCGGCAAGGGCAGCATTCGCTGGATCCGGGGAACGGGCGGCGAATACGTGCACAACGGGGGTGATGCGCAATTCGTACTGCCGATCTCACCATTGCCCTTCCAGCTGAACCCGGTCGCGCCGAACCCGTAGTGGCGGCGCAGCAGACGCAGACCGTCCTGGTGGTCGAGGACGAGTCCTCGATCGCGTCGTTCGTCTCGCTCTACCTCAAGAACGCCGGCTACGCCGTGCGCACGGCCGCGAACGGCACCGAGGCGCTCACGCAGGCCGCGAAGGGCGACCTGACGCTGATCATCCTCGACCTGATGCTGCCGGACATCGACGGGATCGAGGTCTGCCGCCGCATCCGCAAGAGCTCGGACGTGCCGATCCTGATGCTCACCGCGCGCGACGAGGACGTCGACAAGATCATCGGCCTCGAGGTCGGCGCGGACGACTACCTGACGAAGCCGTTCAACCCGCGCGAGCTCGTCGCGCGCGTGAAGTCGATCCTCCGCCGCGCGACGCCGGACCGCCGCGAGAAGGAGAGCGCGCAGCTCCAGCACGGCGACCTGAAGATCGACGCCGGCCGTCGCGAGGTCCGCGTCGGCGAAGAGGAGATCCAGCTCGCCCCGAAGGAGTTCGACCTGCTCTGGGAGCTCCTCGACCACAAGGGCCTGGTGCTGACCCGAGACCAGCTGCTCGAGCGGGTGTGGGGCTACACCTTCGCGGGGGACACGCGGACGGTCGACGTCCACGTGCGCCAGCTGCGGCGAAAGCTGGGCGACGCGTCGCCGATCGTGACCGTCTGGGGCGTGGGCTACAAGGTCTCGCCCGCCCGCGACGCCGCTTAGCCGCCTACCCTTTAGAGCGGCATGTTCCGGTCGCTCCGCTTCAGGCTCCCGGCCCTCTTCCTCGCAGGGATCGCGCTCGCGCTCCTGATCGCGTCCGCCGTGGCGCTCCGCCTCTTCCAGGACTACACGCGAGAGCAGTCGGTCCGGGAGCTCCAGCGCGAGGCCGCCGGCCTGACCGAGCTGTTCGGCCAGCAGATCGCGCAAGGGCGCGCAGCCGTACGGGCCGCGGGCGCTCGAGAAGTCGACGGGCGACCGGATCTACTACGTCGGCCAGTCGCTCTTCCCGGGCGAGAACTCCGGCTTCCGCCAGCTCCCGCTGAACATCATCGACGTCAACGCGCTCCCGGCCGGGCGCGGCACCGTCTTCGAGTTCACCCCGGCCGACGACGACCGGCGCTACCTCGCCGTCGCGCGCCCGTTCGAGGAGAACGACGTGCGGTTCGGCGTGTTCGCGGTCGCGAAGCCTCGCGCCGAGCTGCAGGCGCAGTGGGTGACGCTCCTCCAGCGGCTGTTGTTCGGCATCATCGGCGGCCTGCTCGTCGCGGCGGGCCTCGCCTTCTACCTGTCGCGACGGATCTCAGGGCCGATGCGCGCAACTCGCCGGCGCAGCGGACCAGATCGCGGAGGGCCGCTACGACGTGGTGATCCCCGACGTTCCGTCGGGCGACGAGATCGGGCACCTCGCCGAGCGCTTCCGCGAGATGGCCGCGCGCCTCGCCGAGGCCGACGAGCGCGAGCGCAGCTTCCTGATGTCCGTGTCGCACGAGCTGCGCACGCCGCTGACCGCGATCCGCGGCCACGTCGACGCGTTGCGCGAGGGCGTCGTCGAGGACCCGGAGCTCCGCAGCGAGTCGCTCGACGTGATCGCGCTCGAGGCCGACCGGCTGTCGCGGCTCGTCGGCGACATCCTCGACCTCGCGAAGCTCGACGCGCACCGGTTCACGCTGCTGCAGGAAGAGGTCGACATGCAGGCGCTCTGCGAGCAGGCGTACACCGCGTTCAGCGAAGAGGCGCGGCGCCGCGCAATCGACTACCAGCGCGACGTCGAGGCGCAGCCGGTGATCGTCACGGACGGCGACCGCGTGCTGCAGATCATCTCGAACCTCCTCCAGAACGCGTTCCGCTGGACGCCGGACGGCGGACGCATCGGGCTGAGCCTCGAGCAGGCGAACGGCAACGTCCAGGTGGCGATCGACGACACCGGCCCGGGGATCACCGCGGACGAGCGCGAGCGGATCTTCCGTCCGTTCGTCTCGCAGGACGGCGCGGGCGGGACCGGCCTCGGGCTCGCGATCGCGCGTGAGCTCGCGGCGGCACTCGGCGGGCGGATCGACCTCGAGAGCGAGCCCGGCCGCGGCAGCCGCTTCCTGCTCGTGCTTCCTAGTTAGGACTATTCGCCGCTGGCGGGGCGGCGCTCTTCGATGCGGTACACGACCGCGCCGGCGGGGCCGGTCTGCAGATGCTGCTCGAGTCGGGCGAGCCGTTCGTCGACGCCCTTCCACCCGGAGGTGAGGAGGTCGACGAGCAGCCCGAGGTCGTCGACGCGCGCGTGCCGCTCCGCGAGGACGTCGCCCTCGAGCCGCTCGAGCCGGCGGAGCAGCTGGTTCATCAGCCCGCGCACCTCGGCGAGCTGGCGGCCGACCGGACGGGCCTCGGAGGCGACGCCTTCCTTGACGGCCTCGCCGACCTTCGCCGGCAGCGTCGCCTCGAGCTCTCCCGCAGCCGCGGCGAGGTCTTCGAGACCCTTCCGCGCGCGCTCCAGGGCGGCCTCGACGTCGGAGGCGTCGGTGCGTCCCTCGGCAGCCTCTGCGAGACGCTGCCGCGCGCGCTCGATCGCGTCCTGATCCATCGGACGCAAGACTAACCTGGCCGTCGGATGCAAACCACGGAGCTGGACTACGAGCTGCCGCCCGAGCTGATCGCGCAGCGGCCGCTCGAGCGGCGCGACGAGTCCAGGCTGCTCGTGTTCGACCGGGCGACGCGGCGAGGTCCGGCACCGGCGCTTCGGCGAGCTCCCGGAGGAGCTGCGCGGCGAGCTCGTGGTCGTCAACGACACACGCGTGGTGCCCGCGCGCATCCCGATCTCGGAGCCGAAGGGAGAGGTGCTGCTGCTCGAGCGCGGCGAGGACGGTGTGTGGGAGGGGCTCGCCCGGCCCACGCGCCGGCTGCGCGCGGGGAGGCGCTACGGCCCGGTGGAGCTGCTCGAGCACCTCGGCGAGGGCCGCTGGCGCCTGCGACTCGACGGCGAGCCGGCCGGCGAGGTCCCGCTGCCGCCGTACATCGGCGTCCCGCTCGACGACCCCGAGCGCTACCAGACCGTCTACGCGCGAGACCCCGGCTCGGCCGCCGCGCCGACCGCGGGGCTGCACTTCACCCCGGAGCTGCTGGCCGAGCTCGACGTCGAGCGCGTGACGCTGCACGTCGGGCTCGACACGTTCCGCCCGGTCGCCGTCGACAGCCTCGAAGAGCACGCGCTGCACGGCGAGCGCTACGAGGTCCGCCCGAGGCGTGGGAGCGAATCCGCGCCGCCGACCGCGTGCTCGCCGTCGGCACGACCTCGGTCCGCGTTCTCGAGACGCTCGCGCGCGGAGGACCGCTCGCAGGCCGCACGTCGCTCTTCGTGACGCCCGGGTTCGACTTCCGTCGCGTCGACGCGCTGCTGACGAACTTCCACCTGCCGCGCTCGACGCTGCTCGCGCTCGTGATGGCGTTCGCCGGCGTGGAGCAGACGCGCGAGCTCTACCGGCTGGCGGTCGAAGAGCGCTACCGCTTCTACTCGTTCGGCGATGCGATGCTGATCCTGTGAGCTACGTGCTCGAGTCGACGGACGGCGCGGCGCGCGCCGGCGTGCTGCGCACGGCGCACGGCGACGTGCCGACGCCCGCGTTCATGCCCGTCGGGACGAAGGCGACCGTCAAGAGCCTTCACCCCGACGAGGTGCGCGCGCTCGGCGCGTCGATCGTCCTCGGCAACACGTACCACCTGCACTTTCGCCCGGGCGAGGACGTGATCGCGGAGCTCGGCGGACTGCACGCGTTCATGGGCTGGGACGGACCGATCCTCACCGACTCCGGCGGCTTCCAGGTCTTCTCGCTCCGCGACACGCTGCTCGGCGTCGACGACGACGCGGTGACGTTCCGCTCGGTCTACGACGGCGAGGCCGCGCGGCTGACGCCGGAGGACGCAGCGGAGATCCAGCGCGCGCTCGGCTCCGACATCGCGATGTGCCTCGACGTCGTCCTGCCGCCCGGCGCGCCGCGCGCCGAGCTCGAGCAGGCGGTGCGGCGCACGACCGAGTGGGCGCGGCGGCAGCGGAACGCGCCGCGTGCGCCGGGCCAGCTCCGCTTCGGGATCGCGCAGGGCGGCGTCGATCCGGAGCTGCGGCGCCGCTCGCTCGAGGAGATCGTCGAGCTCGACTTCGACGGCAACGCGATCGGCGGGCTCGCGATCGGCGAGTCGCGCGAGCAGATGTTCGAGACGACCGCGTGGGCGACCGAGCTGCTCCCGTCCGACAAGCCGCGCTACTTCATGGGCATCGGCGACCCGGAGGGCGTGCTCGAGGTGATCGCCCGCGGCGTCGACATGTTCGACTGCGTGCTCCCGACGCGCACCGCGCGCACCGGAAGCGCGCTGACGTGGGAGGGACGTCTGAACCTCCGGAACGCCCGCTTCGCCCGCGACCCACGCCCGCTGGACGAGGACTGCGCGTGCCCCGCGTGCGAGCGCTTCTCGCGCGCGTACATCCGCCACCTCGTCAACCAGCAGGAGCTGCTCGGCCTGCGGCTCCTCAGCCTTCATAATCTCCGGTTCCTGATCGACCTGACCGCGGGCGCCCGCGCGGCGATCGAGCGGGGCGAGCTCGCCGCCTACCGGGCCGACGCGCTCGACCGACTAACGAAAGGCCAGTGAATGGAGTTCCTCCCGCTCGTCGTGCTCGCCGTCCTCTTCTGGGTGCTGATCATCCGGCCCCAGCGCAACCGCGCCCGGAACCAGGGCCAGCTGCTCCAGGGCCTCGAGCGCGGCCAGGAGGTCGTGACCGCCGGCGGGCTCCACGGCCGGATCGACCACGTCGGGGAGGACACCGTCCTGATCGAGATCGCCCCGGAGACGGTGGTCAAGGTCGACAAGCGGGCCGTCGCCCAACTGGTTCCGGACACCGCTGAACCCGTCGATCCTCGCTAACCTGAGCCCGGCTTGAACACCCGCCGGTCGTACCTCGTCCTCGTTTCGCTGATCGTCCTCGCCCTCATCGGCGTGGGCCTGATCGCGCTGCCGCAGTCGCCCTTGTACAAGAGTCCGGTGCTCGGCCTCGACCTCCAGGGCGGCCTCGAGGTGATCCTGAAGGCCGACCCGCCGCCCGGCCGGAAGATCACCGAGAACGACCTCAAGCGCTCCGAGACGATCATCCGGAACCGCATCGACAAGCTCGGCGTCTCCGAGCCGATCGTCGCGCGGCAGGGCGAGGACCAGATCTCGGTGCAGCTCGCAGGCGTCACCGACGTCAACCGCGCCCGCGACCTGATCGGCAAGACCGCGCAGCTCGAGTTCTACGACCTCGAGGGCGACCTCGTGCCGCCGTCGATCTCGCGGGGCTTCCCGATCCCGAACGAGCGGCTCTACGACCTCCTCGCGGGCCAGCAGTCGTCGATCCAGGAAGGCGGCGGCAAGGAGTGGCGCGTCTTCGACGTGAAGTCGAAGAAGGTCGTCGCCGGCCCCTTCCCGACGAAGGCGGCGGCGGAGAACAGCGAGAAGTTCAAGGAGGGCGGCAAGGACGTCCGCGTGCTCGGCGTGCCGAAGAACCGCATCGTCATCACGTGCACCGCGAAGTCCGCGGTGGTCTGCCCGCCCGGCGCGAGCACGCCGGTGCCGGGCGTCGTCTACTACTACCTCTTCAAGTACCAGCCGGAGAACTCGGAGCAGGCCGATCCCCGAGATGAAGGGCGTCGACCTCAAGCTCTCGGGGACGCGCCAGGACTTCGACACCAACTCCGGCCAGCCGATCGTGCTGATGCAGTTCACGAAGGACGGGACGGACAAGTTCGGGGACATCACGCGCGAGCTCGCGCAGCGGGGCAAGCGCGTCAGCTTCGGCGGGCAGGACCAGTTCCAGCACTTCGCGATCGTGCTCGACAACGAGATCCGCTCGTGGCCGTCGATCGACTTCAACGAGAACCCGAACGGCATCTCCGGCTCGAACGGCGCGCAGATCACCGGCATGGCCGGGCTGAACGAGGCGAAGGACCTCGCGATCGTGCTCCAGACCGGTGCGCTGCCGGTGGAGTTCCAGACGCTCGAGGAGACGCAGATCTCCGCGACGCTCGGCGAGGACTCGCTGCGGCAGGCCTGGCAGGCGGCGATCGCGGGCCTCGTGCTCGTGGCGCTCTTCCTGCTGATCTTCTACCGCTTCCTCGGCCTGATCGCGGTGCTCGGCCTCGGGATCTACGCCGCCCTTCTCTACGGCGCGATCTTGCTCTTCGACGTGACGCTGACGCTGCCGGGCTTCGCGGGAATGATCCTGACGATCGGTGTCGCGGCCGACGCGAACATCGTCATCTTCGAACGCATCAAGGAGGAGTCGCGCGAGGGTAAATCCGTGCGCGCGGCGATCGCGTCCGGGTACGGCAAGGGCCTCTCGACGATCATCGACGCGAACGTCGTCACGGCGATCACCGCGCTCGTCCTGTTCTCGCTCGCGACCGCCGGCGTCAAGGGCTTCGCGCTGATGCTGCTGATCGGTACCGCGATGTCGGTCGTGACCGCGGTCTTCGCGACGCGCGCGATGCTCGGGCTGCTCGCCGGCTTCCGCTGGTTCGACAGCCCGGCGTTCATGGGCGCGACCGGCTCGAAGATCCCGAACTGGATCCGCCACGACTACGTCGGCAAGCGGAAGATCTGGTTCGCGATCTCCGGCGCGATCATGGCGATCGCGCTCGGCTCGCTCGCGATCCAGGGGCTCAACCTCGGCATCGACTTCCGGGGCGGCACCGAGCTGACGATCCAGACCCCGCAGCCGG
Organism: uncultured Actinomycetes bacterium; assembly: GCA_963819225.1. Classification (GTDB taxonomy): domain Bacteria; phylum Actinomycetota; class Thermoleophilia; order Gaiellales; family Gaiellaceae; genus JACCTU01. The sequence continues at coordinate 211,760 of CAWFVN010000035.1, forward strand.
TCGCGCTCGAAGACGTCCGCGCGCAGGCCGCGGAGATCGGCCAGGGGGCGCGCGACGATCCAGGGCGTCGGCGCCGAGATCGGCGACAACCAGTACCGCGAGTTCCAGATGCGGACGTCCGCGCTGCCCCTGGACGAGCAGCAGGCGCTGACGTCGTCGATCAGAAGTGAGTTCAACGCCGAGACGAGCTTGAACACCGTCTCCGCGAGCTTCGGCAGCCAGATCGCGCGCAGCGCGATGTGGGCCGTCGTGTTCTCGCTGCTCCTCGTCGTCGGCTACATCTGGATCCGGTTCCAGTGGAAGTTCGCGATCGCGACGATCGCCGCGCTCCTGCACGACGTGCTGATCGCGATCGGGATCTACTCGCTCTTCGGGCTGGAGGTCTCGACGGCCACGGTCGCCGCGATCCTGACGGTGCTCGGCTACTCGATCTACGACTCGATCATCATCCTCGACCGCGTGCGCGAGAACATCCCGCTGATGCGTCGCGCGTCGTTCCGCGAGATCGGCAACGTGTCGCTGTGGGAGACGATCCGCCGCTCGCTGGCGACGACGTTCATCACGCTGCTGCCGATCGGCGCGCTGTACTTCTTCGGCGGCGACACGCTGAAGGACTTCGCGTTCGCGCTGCTCGTCGGAATCGGGTCCGGTGCGTACTCGTCGATCTTCCTCGCGGTGCCGCTGCTCTCGTGGCTGAAGGAGCGCGAGCCGGAGTACGCGAAGCGCAAGGAGACCGACGTGCCCGAGGACGACCTGCTCGTCGCGGAGGAAGCGATGCACGCCGCCGCCGAGGAGCCCGTGCCCGAGATCGCGCTGCTCTCGCCCGCCGAGCGGCCGTCCGGCGACGGTGCGGCGGCCAAACGCGAACGCCGCCGTCAGCGGCGCAAGACGCGTCCCCATGGCCGAGCCCGTTAGCGCCGCCCGGAACGTCGTCGAGGCGCTCGTCGGGTGGGCGCGCGACGAGACCGGCAAGGTGAGCGAGCGCGCCTCGGACAACATGAGCGCGGTGCTCCGCGAGCTCGGTTTCGTGACCCAGAGCGAGCACGAGGACCTGGAGCTCCGCGTCGCCCAGCTCGAGCACCGGATCCGGCTCCTGGAGTCGACGCCGCCTCCTGTCACACTTGACGGCGATGGCGCAGACGACCAGCAGGAACCTCGGCCGGCTCTCTGAGATCGCGCAGGTCGCGGTCCGGCACGGCTTCGGCTACTTCTTCGAACGCCACAAGCTGACCGACCTGCTCCCGTGGGGGGACCGGCCGCCTCCCGAGCCGGAGGAACGTTCCGCACGCGGCGTCCGCCTGCGCGAGCTGCTCGACGAGCTCGGCCCGACGTTCGTCAAGTTCGGGCAGCTGCTCTCGACCCGCCCCGACGTCGTGCCGCCGGACATCATCGCCGAGCTGCGCGGGCTCCAGGACGACGTGCGGCCCGTGCCGTTCGCCGCGGTGCGCCAGGTCGTCGAGAGCGAGCTCGGGCTCGAGCTCGAGAAGCTCTTCGTCGAGTTCGAGGAGCGGCCGATCGCGGCGGCCTCGATCGGCCAGGTGCACCGCGCCGTCCTGCCGAACGGGGACCGCGTCGCGGTCAAGGTGCAGCGGCCCGACGCGCCGCGCCAGATCGACGCCGACCTCGCGCTGCTCTACCAGGCCGCCCGCGTGATCAAGGAACGCGTCCGCGCCCTCGACTTCATCGACGCGCACGAGCTCGTCGACGAGTTCGCGCAGCAGATCCGCGGCGAGCTCGACTACGCGCGCGAAGGACGGAACGCCGAGACGTTTCGACGGAACTTCCGAAACGACGAGCGCGTCCACGTGCCGAAGGTGTACTGGACCTACTCGCGGAGCCGCGTCCTGACGCTTGGAGTTCATCGACGGCGTGCAGCTCGTCGACCTGCCGATCGAGACGCCGCTCGAGCGCCGGCGCCAGGTCGCGCACACGATGAGCGACGCCTGGATGGCGATGATCTTCCGGGACGGCTTCTTCCACGGCGACCCGCACCCCGCGAACGTGCTCGTGCTCGACGACGGCACGATCGGCCTCGTCGACTTCGGCGCCGTCGGCCGCCTCACCGACGAGGACATGACGAAGCTGACGCGCATGTTCATCGACGCGGCGCAGGAGCGAGTCGACATGCTCCCGAAGCGCCTCTCGGACCTCGGCGTTCGCTACCCGCCGGATCGCGAGGACGACTATCGCGCGCGAATCAACGAGCTGTACTACCGCTACTACGGCGCGAGCCTCGCGGAGATCGACCCGCTCGACGTGATCCGCGACACGTTCGACCTCATCTACTCGATGAACCTGCGCCTGCCGACGCGCTATCTGCTGCTCGACCGCTCGATCGCGACGCTCGCCTCGGTCGGCGTCGAGCTCTACCCGGACTTCAACGTCTTCGAGGTCGCGAAGCCGTACGCGCGCGCGATGATGATCGAGCGCTTCACGCCGGACAAGATCGCGAGCCGGGCGCGACGCGAGGGCGTGCGCCTGAGCGAGATGGCGTTCGACCTGCCGTACCAGGTGCACGACCTGCTCGAGGAGATGCGGGACGGCCAGATCGAGGTCGGCTTCGTCCACAAGGGCCTCGACGAGTTCATGCACCGGATCGACGTCGTCTTCAACCGGCTCGTGATCGCGCTCGTCGTGACCGGCGGGCTGATCGGCTCGAGCCTGATCGGGATCTTCGCCGAGGGCGGGCCGCAGATTCTCGGGCTCAACCTGCTCTCGGTGGTCGGCTTCGTCCTCTCGGCGGTGCTCGGCGGCTGGCTCTTCTGGGGCGTGCTACGAAGCGGGCGGCTGTAGCCAGCGCAAGAGCTCGGCGTTCACGCGCTCCGGCGCCTCGTTCTGCACGTAGTGGCCCGCGTCCTCGATCCGGACGACCTCGACGTTCGTCGCGTGCGGGCGCAGCCGTTCGATATCTGCGAATGACGGAGCGAGGAAGCGGTCGCGCATGCCCCAGAGCACGAGCGTCGGCGCCTGGATCGGCCCGCCGAGGCCGGCGCCGCGGCGGAGCAGCGCGTTCCTGAACGCCGTCCGGTAGTAGGCGAGCGGGCCTTTGAGCTTGCGCGGCTCGTCGAACGCGGCGCGGTAGTGCTCGAGCTCCTCGTCCGTCCAGGCGGTGCGCACGTGCGAGCCGCCGCGGAGTGCGCGCACGACGTTGGCGGCGCGATCCTTGGAGAGCTGCCGCTCGGGATACCACGGGATCTGGAACTGGAAGATGTAGCGCGAGCGCTTGCGCTGCTCGCCGCTCGCGAGCATCTCCTCGCGCAGCAGGCGCGGGTGCGGCGCGTTCATCACGACGAGCCGCTCGACGCGTTGCGGGTGCAGGTGCGCCGCCGCCCAGGCCGCGACGCCGCCCCAGTCGTGGCCGACGACGGTCGCGCGCTCGCGGCCGAGCGCCTCGATCAGCCCGGCCGCGTCGTTGCCGAGCGTTCGCAGGTCGTACGGGCCGCGCGCCTCGGTGCCGTCGTAGCCGCGCATGTTCGGCGCGACCGCGCGGTAGCCGGCCTCCGCGAGCGCGGGCAGCTGGTGTCGCCAGGAGCGCGCGAGCTCGGGGAAGCCGTGCAGGAGCAGGACGAGCGGGCCGTCCTCGGGTCCCTCGGCGAGCGCCTCGAAGCGGATCCCGTTGGCGTGCAGGATCACGGGAGCGTGATGTGCTCGACGGCGCCGCTCGTCGTGAGCCCGGGCTGCGGCCCGCCCGCGATCGCGTAGACCGTGCGCCCGGTCGCGACGACGCCGAGACCGTGGCGCGGCGTGGGGAGGTCCGGGAAGCCGGCGCCACTGCCTCGCTGGCCGTGTCGAAGCGTAACACGCTCGCGATCGTGCCGCCCGGCGCCTCGCCGCCGATCGAGACGATCGATGCGGCCGACCGCGGTCGCGCCGGTTCCGCCACGCGCGACCGGGATCGGGCGGGAGGCGCGTCCAGCCTCGTGCTCCCGGCTTCCAGCTCTCGAGCGTGCGGCAGGTTCGTGTCGAGGCCCGCGGTGCGACCGGCGAGCGCGTAGACGCGGCCGCCCGTCGCGGTGACGGCGAGGTGCTCGCGCGGCGTCGGCCCGGGGATCTGCCGCCAGCGGTTGCGTCGCAGGTCGAGCGCGTACGACGCGCGCGTGAGGCCGGCGGGCCCGATCCCCGCGACGACGTACAGCGTGTCGCCGATCACCGCCGCGCCTCCGGCCGCGCGTCCCGCGGGCAGTCGCGCGAGCTCGCGCCAGCGGCCGTTCTCGAGCACGAACGCGCGGTCGCTCGGCGCGTTCCGGGCGGCGTAGCCGCCGACGACGATCGCCTTGCCGCGCCACGTCGCGGCCATCGCGTGGTTCACGGCGACGGGAAGGTCGGGCAGCCGTCGCCAGCGCCGCGTCGCGGGCGTGTACGCGTCGGCCTGCGCGGAGGTGTCCCCCCACGGGACGTAGCCGCCGACGACGACGAGCTCGTTGCCGCTGCGCGCGGCGGCGACCTCGGTGCGCGGGAGTGGAAGCGCTTCGCCGCGCTGCCAGACCGGTGTCGCTGCGTGCGCAACCGCCGGAACGACCACCGCCGCGACGAGCGCCGTTCGCAGCGGACGACTGTCGATGAACCGTCGCAAAGTTGCGAGAAAGGACATCTCGACCGCCTCGAAAGCCGATGTTAGCTTCGCCACGATGTCTGCGGCCCTCCTCCTCGCCGAGTCGGAGCACGCCACGCGCGGGTTCCTCGAACGTCATCTCGCGCAGGACGGGTTCGAGGTCGTAGGCGCACGCGCGTGCGGCGAGGCGCTCGAGCTCGCCGAGCGCGCGCGGCCGGATCTCGTCCTCGTGGGCACCCCTCTCCCTGACGCCACAGGCCTCGAGCTCTGCCGGCGCCTGCGCGAGGGCGAGCCCGGCCGCAGCTGGAACCGCGACGTCCCGCTCATCCTGATGGGCCAACCCGACGCCGACGCCGTCGACCGCGTGCGTGCGTTCGACCGCGGCTGCGACGACTACGTGCCGAAGCCGTTCGTGTACGACGAGCTGCTCGCGCGCATCCGCGCGGTGCTGCGCCGCGCGGTTCGCCCGCACGGCGACGTGCTCGAGGCGGGCGAGGTCGTCGTCGACAAGCGCACGCGCCGCGTGAGCGTGCAAGGTGAGCCGGTCACGCTGTCGGGCAAGGAGTTCGAGCTGCTCGCGAGACTCGCGGAGGATCCGCAGCGCGTCTTCCCGAAGCAGGAGCTCTTGCGCGACGTGTGGGGCTTCCGCTCGCCGAGCGCACGCACGCGGACGCTGGACTCACACGCGTCGCGGCTACGTCGAAAGCTCGGCGCCGCGGGCGGCGGGCCGTACGTGCTGAACGTGTGGGGCGTGGGGTACCGGTTGCTGCGCGGCTAGCGCAGGACGTCGACGGCGGCCTGCTCCGCACTGGACGCAGCTCACCCCAGAAGCGTGAGCGACGCGCCCTCGAGTTGCAGGAGCCGTTCCTTGCGCTCGAGCCCGCCGCCGTAGCCGGTGAGGCTGCCGTTCGCGCCGACGACCCTGTGGCACGGGAGGACGATCGGGATCGGGTTGCGGTTCATGAACGTCCCGACCGCCCGCGCGGCGCGCGGGTTCCCGGCCCGGGCGGCGAGCGCGCCGTAGGTCGTCACCTCGCCGTAGGGGACGCGGGCGAGCTCGTCCATCACGCGAAGCCGGAACGCGTCGAAGCGCACGTCGACCGGCACGTCGAACGCCGTCCGGGCTCCCTCGAAGTACTCGCTCAGCTCGCGCCGGGTCTCGTCGACGGCCTTCGGCGCGCGCAGCACCTTCGCGCCGAACAGCCGCGCGAGCGGATCGAGGTCGCGCTCGGGCTCGGCGTCGAACCCGATGCGGCAGAGCCCGCGCTCGGTCACGGCGACGAGCAGCGCTCCGATCGGCGAGTCGACGAGGTCGTACGCGACGTCGAGCGAGCCCTCTGAGAACGCGCGCTCGCGGAAGCGGCGGTCGAGATCGTCGGAGACCTTCACAGCGTCACACCCTTTCGTCGGAGCCTGCGGACACCGGAGGACGTCGCCTGGCGCGCCGCCTCCTCGCTCGAGCCGAGCGCGAGCGCGATGTCCGCGTACTCGAGGTCGTAGCCGTAGCGCAGCACGACGGCCGCCCGTTCCTTCGGCGGCAGCCCGTCGGCGAGGTGCTCGAGCTCGGCGTACGCCGGCCGGGAGTCCTCGACCAGCGGTTCGTGCTCCGCGGTCGTCGGCCTGCGCTTCCGGAAGTCGTCGACGGCGACCCGCGCCGCGATCGTGAACACCCACGCGCGCAGGTTTCCTGCGTGCGCGAGCGACTCGTAGCTCTTGAGCGCGCGGAGGAACGTCTCCTGGAAGGCGTCCTCGGCGCGGTCGCGGCCCACTCGCCGGACGAGGAACCCGAACACCCCGTCGCGGTGCTCGACGTAGAAGCGCTCGAACGGGGGGATCGTCGCCACGGCTTCCATCATCGTCTTGAAACGGTCGGCCGCGCTCAAATGTGAGACTGCAGGTCGATGAACGTCGCCGTGGTCGGCCACGTCGAGTGGATCCAGTTCGCCCGGGTCGAGCGAGTTCCAGAGCCCGGGGAGATCGTGGCGGCCTACGAGACCTGGGAGGAGGCCGGCGGCGGCGGGGCGGTTGCGGCGGTGCAGCTCGCGAAGCTGAACGGCGGGTGCACGTTCTACACGCTGCTCGGCGACGACGAGCTCGGGCGGCGCGCGCAGGCGGAGCTGAGCGCCCACGGCGTCCAGGTGGAGGCCGAGTTCGTCCCACGCTCCACCCGGCGCGGCTTCACGTTCATCGACGAGAACGGGGAGCGCACGATCACCGTCCTCGGGGACAAGCTCCACCCGAGCACGAGTCACCACCTCCCGTGGCTGGAGCTCGGCCGGGCCGACGGCGTCTACTTCACGGCCGGCGACGTCAGCGCCCTCGAGGCCGCCCGCCGGGCGCGGACGCTCGTCGCGACGTCGCGGGAGCTCGCGACGCTGCGCCGCGCGGGGGTCGAACTGGACGCACTGGTGGGGAGCGGGGAGGACCTGGGCGAGCAGTACCACCCCGGCGACCTCGAGCCGCCTCCCAGGCTCGTGGTCTCCACGGCAGGCCCGCTGGGAGGGTGGACCCAGCCCGGCGGCCCCTTCCGCGCCGCACAGCTCCCGGGGCCGGTCTCCGACGCCTACGGGGCAGGCGACTCGTTCGCCGCCGGGCTGACCTACGCCCTGGCGAGCGGGCTCGACCGGGACGACGCGCTCGACCTCGCCTCCCGCTGTGGGGCGGCCGCGATGACCGGCCGGGGCCCCTACGAGGGGCAGCTGACCTCGATGTAGCCCCTCACCCTTCCGAGGGGTTGCCAAGTGGGGGGCTGTGGTTTAAAGTGGGGGAAAGTGGAGATCAGCCACGAGGCCCCACCACATGCTCCTAGGCGAATACGCCCACACCCTCGATGACAAGAACCGTCTCACGCTTCCTGCCAAGTTCCGCGAATCCTTCGTGGACGGGGGCGTGGTCACGCGTGGGTTCGACGGGTGCCTGTACCTCTTTCCGCGGCAGCAGTGGGAGGACCTCGTCTCCGGGCGGCTCGCCGAGCTCGACCCGCTGCTCGAGGAGACGCGGCTGATGAACCGCTACTTCTTCTCCGGCGCGGCCGAGGCCGAGCCCGACAAGCAGGGGCGGATCAACGTCCCTGCCGCGCTGATCGAGCACGCGCGGCTGGGCCGCGAGGTCGTCGTCGCGGGCGTCCAGGACCACCTGGAGATCTGGGACCGCGCCGCCTGGCGCGAGCACTTGAAGCAAGTCGAAGGGAGCGCGCAGCATGTTGCCGAGCGTCTTGCAGCCAAACGAGACTGACCACGTCCCCGTTCTCGCCGAGGAGGTGCGGCGCCTGCTCGCCGTGCGCCCGAACGAGACGGTGGTCGACGGCACGTTCGGCGCAGGCGGCCACGCCGCGATTCTCGCGGAGGGGCTGCGCGGCAACGGCAAGCTGATCGCCGTCGACCGCGACCCGAGCGTTCGTCCGTACTTCGAACGGTTCCGGCGGCGTGCGGGAGTCCAGGCGCGGCTGCTGCGGGGGGACTTCTCGGTCGTCCTGCGCCAGCTCGCCGACAACGGGGTGCGCGCGGACGCGATCCTGCTCGACCTCGGCGTCTCGTCGATGCAGATCGATCGGCCTGAGCGCGGGTTCTCGTACGCCGCCGACGCGCCGCTCGACATGCGCATGGACCCGTCGGCCGACCTCTCGGCACGGGAGCTCGTCAACGAGTTCTCGGAGCGCGAGCTGGAGCAGATCTTCCGCCGCTACGGCGAAGAGCGCTACGCGAAGCAGATCGCCCGCGCGATCGGTCGGCGCCGGCGCGAGCAGCCGTTCGAGCGGACGCTCGAGCTGGTCGAAGTCATTCGAGCCGCGATTCCCGCGCCTGCGCGCTTCGGTGAGGGTCATCCTGCCAAGCGCGTCTTCCAGGCGCTGCGGATCGCCGTCAACGACGAGCTCGGCGCGCTCGAGGCGGCGCTTCCCTCGGCGACCGCGATGCTCCGCCCCGGCGGACGGCTCGCCGTGATCAGCTTCCACTCGCTCGAGGACCGTCTCGTCAAGCGCTTCATGCGCGACCGCGAGCGCGGGTGCACCTGCCCGCCCGACTTCCCGGTCTGCGTCTGCGGCAAGGAGCCCGAGCTGCGGTCGCTCTCGAAGCGCGCGATCCGCCCGACCGCCGAGGAGATCGCCCACAACCCGCGTGCCACGTCGGCGCGCCTTCGCGCGGCGGTCAAGGCCTGAGCATGGCGAGCTGGACGTCAGCGGCGCACGTCGACGCAACGGCGGTTCCGCAGGCCCGCGGCCGCGGCCTCGCCGCGCGTCCGCGGCGCCACGCCGCCGGCTCGCCGGCGGTGTCGTCTGGATCGGGCTGCTCGCGGTGCTGCTCGTCGGCGTGGTCGCCGTCAACGTCGCCGTGCTGCGCCTGAACATGCAGATCGAGAAGCTCGGCCAGCAGCGCCTCGAGCTCGAAGCGCAGAACGCGCTCCTCGAGTCGAAGGTGTCGAGCACGCTCGCACCGGCCAGGATCGAGCGGGAGGCGCGCACGAAGCTCGGGCTCCTGCCCGCGGCGGAACCGACATACGTCGAGCTCCGTCCGCGCCGGTGACCTCGAAAGTCGTCAACCGCCGCATCCGGCTGCTCTTCGTCCTGCTGGCGCTCGCGCTCGCAGGGTCGCTGGCTCGCGCGGTCTGGCTGCAGGGCGTTCGCGCTCAGCCGCTCTCCAGCCTCGCGGCGAAGCAGCAGCGGCAGACGCTGGAGCTGCCCGCCCGGCGCGGCACGATCTTCGACCGCAACGGCGTTCCGCTCGCGCTCGGCGAGCAGGCGACGACCGTGTACGCAGACCCGACGCAGATCCAGAACGCCCGGCTCGTCGCGCTCGCGGCCGAGAAGGCGCTCGGGCTCGACGCTGAGACGATCTTCCCGCAGCTCAAGGACACGTCGAGTGCGTTCGTCTACCTCAAGCGCAAGGCCGACTCCGCGAAGGCGGACGTTCTGCGAAAGCGCGAGCTCCCCGGCGTCGGCTTCTACACGGAGGAGCGCCGCCGGTATCCGCAAGGTGCCGTCGGCGCGCAGGTGCTCGGGTTCGCCGGTCAGGACAACCAAGGGCTTGCCGGGATCGAGCTCCAGTTGGACGACGTGCTGCGCGGGTCGGCCCGGCCGGGAGACGGTGATCCGCGACCCGTTCGGCCGCGTGGTCGACGTGCTGAGCGAGACGGCCGAGCGGCAGGGTCGCGACGTGTTCCTCACGCTCGACCACCGAATCCAGGCGAAGGCCGAAGACGTGCTGCGGAGCACCGTGCGCCAGTGGGGCGCGAAGTCCGCGACGGCTGTCGTGCTCGACCCGAGCTCGGGCGAGATCTACGCGATGGCGACCGCGCCGACCTTCGACGCGAACCGCTTCGCGGAAGCGAGCCCGGACGCGCAGCGCAACCGCACGGCGAGCGACACCTACGAGCCCGGCTCGACGTTCAAGTTGATCCCGGTTGCCGGCGCGCTCTCCGAAGGGCTCGTGACGCCGCACTCGGCGTTCACGCTCCCGACGTCGATTCACGTTGCCGACCGCGTGATCCACGAGCACGATCCGCGGCCGACGGTGCGGATGACGGTCGCAGACATCGTCGCGCAGTCGTCGAACGTCGGCGCGATCACGCTCGCGCAGAAGCTCGGCTCGAAGCGGCTCTCGTCCTGGGTCGACCGCTTCGGCTTCGGGAGCAAGACCGGCCTCGACTTTCCGGGCGAGACGTCCGGGATCGTTCCTCCGCTCGAGCGGTGGTCCGGCTCGACGATCGGCACGCTGCCGATCGGCCACGGGATCGCGGTGACGCCGGTGCAGATGGCGGCCGCGTACGCGGCAGTCGCGAACGACGGCGTCTGGCTGCAGCCACATCTCGTCGAGCACGTCGGCGGCCGCGCATCGGCGCACGTCGATCGGCGGCGGATCCTGAGGCACGACGTCGCGACGCAGCTCGCGACGATGCTCACCGGCGTCGTCGCGGAGGGAGGCACGGGCCTCGCCGCCGCGGTGCCCGGCTACCACGTCGCGGGCAAGACCGGCACCGCCGCGAAGCCGCTCCCGGACGGCAGCGGTTACTCGACCTCGCGCTACGTCGCGTCGTTCGTCGGGTTCGTCCCGGCGACGAGGCCGCGGCTGGTGATCCTGGTCACCGTCGACGAGCCCTCGACCATCTGGGGCGGCGTCGTCGCGGCCCCGGCCTTCCAGGAGCTGGCCCAGTTCGCGCTCCAGTACCTCGAGGTCCCGCCCGACAACCCGGAGAACTGACCGCCGGGCCGAAAGAAGGCAGCCCCCCACCCGGGTGGGGGCTTGGCGCCACCCGCGGTCCCCGCTGCGAGCGTAGCCCCGCAGGTGTGCCGGAACAAGACGCGAACCGTCACGAACGTGGAACATCGCGGGATAGACTCGACCGCCGAGATGCAGCTCGAGCGTTTGATCGCGGCGCTCGCACCGAAGGACGTGGTGGGGCGCGCTCCGGTCGAGCTGAGCGACCTCGCCTACGACGCGGGGGCGGTCGGGCCGGGGGCGTTGTTCTTCTGCGTTCGCGGTTCGCGCGCGGACGGGCACGACTTCGCGGCGGACGCCGTCGCGCGCGGGGCCGCGGCGCTCGTCGTCGAGCGGCCGCTCGAGGTCTCCAGTGCCGCAGTTGGTGGTCGAGGACTCCCGCCGGGCGATGGCGACCGCGGCCGCCGAGTTCTTCGGTCACCCCACGAACGAGCTCGAGGTCGCGGGCGTCACGGGGACGAACGGCAAGACGACGACCGCGTACCTGCTCTACGCGATTCTCGAGGCGGCGGGTCGGAGGCCCGGGCTGCTCGGCACGGTCGAGACGCGCGTGGGGGACGAAGTACGCGCAGCTGTGCGCACGACCGCGGAGGCGATCGACCTGCAGCGCACATTTCGCGAGATGCTCGACGCAGGGAACGAGAGCTGCGCGCTCGAGGCGACCTCTCACGGCTCCGAGCTGCACCGCCTCGACGGCGTTCGCTTCGCGGCACTCGTGTTCACGAACCTCACGCAAGACCATCTCGACTTCCACGGCACGATGGAGCGCTACTTCGACGCGAAGCGCCGGCTGTTCGCGCAGGACGTCCCGGCAGCCGTGAACGTCGGGGACGAGTACGGCCGCCGGCTCGCCGCTGAGCTTCCGCAGGCGCTCACGTTCGGCTTCGCGGACGACGCGGAGCTCGGGCCGAGCGCGCTCGACGGTGTCGACCTCAAGCTGCGCGGACGTTTCAACGTCGAGAACGCGCTCGCCGCGCTCGCGGCGTCGAGGCTGCTCGGGATCGACGATGCCGCTGCGCGCGCGGGGCTCGAGTCCGTGCGCGCGGTCCCGGGACGTTTCGAAGAGGTCGACGAAGGCCAACCATTCACGGTGCTCGTCGACTACGCGCACACGCCCGATGCGCTCGCGAACGTCCTGCGCACGGCGCGTGAGCTCGGTGGTCGCGTGATCTGCGTCTTCGGCGCCGGCGGCGACCGCGACCGCGACAAGCGCCCGCAGATGGGGCGGGTCGCGTCCGAGCTGGCCGACGTCGCGATCGTGACGTCCGACAACCCCCGCTCCGAGGATCCCGGCGCGATCATCGAGGAGATCGTCGCCGGTGCCGCAGGACGGCTCGAGGTCGAGCCGGACCGGCGCCGCGCGATCGAGCTCGCGCTCGAGAAGGCGCAGCCGGGCGACGTCGTCGTGATCGCGGGCAAGGGGCACGAGCAGGGTCAGGAGTTCGCGGACCGCAAGCTGCCGTTCGACGACCGCGAGGTCGCGCGCGAGCTGCTCCGAAGCGCGAAGGTGCAGGCGTGATCCCGCTCACGATCGCAGAACTCGAGCAGCTCGACGTCGGCACGCCTCGAGGCGACCGGCGACCGTGTCACCGGCGTCAAGATCGACTCTCGCCTCGTCGAGCCGGGCGATCTCTTCGTCGCCATCGGGCCGGGGAAGGACTTCCTCGCCCGACGCGCGCTCGCGCGGTGCCGCAGCGACGCTCGTGCCGAACGACGCGTTCGCGGCGGTCGGCGCGCTCGGATCGGCGATCCGCGAGCGAAGCAGCGCGCGCGTCGTCGGGATCACGGGCTCGACCGGGAAGACGTCGACCAAGGACATCCTGCACGCGCTCTGCTCGCCCGTCGCGCGCACCGTCGCCGCAGAGGCGAGCTTCAACAACGAGCTCGGCGTCCCGCTGACGCTCTGCAGGCTCGAGCCGGACACCGAGGCCTGCGTGCTCGAGCTCGCGATGCGCGGGCTCGGCCAGATCGCTGCGCTCGCGGAGATCGCACGGCCGCAGATCGGCGTGATCACGGGTGTCGGGCCGGTCCACCTCGAGCTCGTCGGGACCGTCGCCGCGGTCGCACAGGCGAAGGCCGAGCTGATCGAGGCGCTTCCGCCGGGCGGCGTCGCGATCGTCCCGTCAGACGTCACCGAGCTCGAGCCGTACCTGCGACGCGAAGACCTGGAGGTCAGGCGCTTCGGGCCGCGCGACGTGCTGAGTGCGGAGGTGGACGGCGAGCGCACGCACGCGGTGCTCTCCGTCGGAGGGCGCGAGGTCGAGCTGACCTTCAACTTCGTCGCGCGCCACCACCTGCTGAACGCGCTGGCGGCGCTCCATGCGTACGACGCACTCGGGCTGCCGCTCGACCGGGCGCACGAGGGCGCGGCGGCGATCGCGTTCTCGCGCTGGCGCGGAGAAGAGCTGCCGCTCGACGGGGGAGGACTCCTGATCAACGACGCGTACAACGCCAACCCGATGTCGATGCGCGCCGCTCTCGACCATCTCGCCGACCGTGCAGGCCCGCGGCGCCGCGTCGCGGTGCTCGGCGACATGGCGGAGCTCGGCCCGGACGCTCCGCGCTACCACCGCGAAGTCGGGCGCCACGCCTCGGCGGTGGGCGTCGACGTCCTGCTCACGGTCGGTCCGCTCGCCGTGCACTACGGAGACCAGACCGAGATCCCGTCGGTCCGGAGCGTCGCCGGCGTCGACGAGGCGATCGCGGCCCTGGACGAGCTCCTGCAGCCGGGCGACTGCGTGCTCGTCAAGGCGTCGCGCTCGGTCGGGCTCGAGGTCGTCGCGGAAGCGCTCGCGGGGGCTCGGGTTTGACCCGCGTCATCGTCGCCGCGATCGTGGCGATGCTCCTCTCGATCCTGCTCGGCCCCAGATTCATCGAGTACCTGCGCCGGAAGGAGCTCGGTCAGTTCATTCGCGAGGAGGGCCCGAAAGGGCACGTCGTCAAGCAGGGAACGCCGACGATGGGCGGACTGCTGATCATCGTCACCGCGTCAGCTGCGTTCCTGGTGCTCAGCCGCTACTCGGTCGCGGGGCTGACCGTCTTCTTCGCGACGGTCGCCTGCGGGGCGATCGGGTTCTTCGACGACTTCATCAAGCTGACCCATCGGCGCTCGCTCGGCCTGTCGGGCCGTTGGAAGCTCGTGATGCTGCTCGCGATCTCGGCCGTGATCGGCTACGTCTCGCAGGATCGCGAGCTGACGACCGAGGTCTACCTGCCGCTCGTCGGCACGGACATCGACCTGTCGTGGTTCTGGTACGCGCTCGTCTTCTTCGTGATCGCCGGCGCCGCAAATGGGGCGAACCTCACCGACGGCATCGACGGGCTCAACGCCGGCGTCTGCACGATCGCGCTCTTCACGTTCACGGCGATGAACGTGCTCACGTTCGTCCGCGGTGGACAGCGCGGCGTCGAGAGCATCGCAGCGGTCGACATGGCGACGCTCGGCGCGGCGCTGATCGGCGGCGCGATCGGGTTCCTCTGGTACAACGCCTTCCCCGCGGAGATCATGATGGGCGACACCGGATCGTTCGCGCTCGGCGGGGCGCTCGGTGCGTTCGCGCTGATGATGAACGTGGAGCTCCTGCTGTTGCTGATCGGCGGGATCTTCGTGATCGAGGCGCTGTCCGTGATCATCCAGGTGTTCACGTTCAAGTACCTCGGCAGACGCGTGTTCCTGATGGCGCCGATCCACCACCACTTCGAGATGAAAGCGTGGTCGGAAACGAAGATCATGGTGCGCTTCTGGATCGTGACCGGGATCCTGTGCGCCGCGGCATTCGCGCTCTACTACCGCTTCTTCTTCGAGTTCCGCCCGGACCTTCTGCGGTGACGCTCCCAGGGAGCGCGCTCGTGCTCGGCCTCGCGCGCTCGGGGCAGGCGGCGCGCGCCGCGCTCGAGCGGCGCGGCGTGCGCGTCGTCGGCGCGGACCGCGAGCTCGGGAACGACGACGACGTCTCGCTGCTCGACGGGACGGAGCTGCTCGTCAAGAGCCCCGGCGTGCCGGCCGAGGCGGTCCTCGTCGTCGAGGCGCGCCTCCGGGGGATCCCCGTCTGGAGCGAGCTCGAGCTCGGCTCCCGCGTCCTCGAGAACCCGCTCGTCGCGGTGACCGGGACGAACGGCAAGACGACGACGAGCGAGCTGCTCGGCGCCATGCTCGCCGCGCCGGTCGCGGGCAACGTCGGCGTCGCCCTCTCGGAGCTCGACGGGGCCGTCGAGCCGGGCTCGTGGGTCGTCGTCGAGGCGTCGAGCTTCCAGCTCGAGGACGTCGACACGTTTCGGCCGCGCGTCGCCGTTCTGCTCAATCTGGAGCCGGACCACCTCGACCGCCACGGCTCGCTCGAGTCGTACGCCGCCGCGAAGCTCCGCATCTTCGAGAACCAGGAGCTCGGGGACGTCGCCGTCGTGCCGCGCGGCTTCCGTGCGGTTCCCGGCGAGGCCCGCCGCGCCGACTTCGAGGCCGACGACCCGCTCCCGGCCGAGCCGCTGATCCCCGGCGCGCACAACCGCGAGAACGCGGCCGCGGCAACCGTCGCCGCCAGGGCGGCCGGCGCGACCGAGGAGGAGATCGCGCGGGCGCTTCGCGACTTCCCGGGCGTCGCGCACCGGCTCGAGCCGGTTGCCGAGCGCGACGGCGTGCTCTTCGTGAACGACTCGAAGGCGACGAACGTCGCGGCGGCGCTCCGCGCGGTCGCCGCCTACGACCGGCCGCTGCTCCTGATCGCCGGCGGCAGGGCGAAGGGCGAGTCCTTCGAGCCGCTCGCCGCAGCGGCGCGGGGGAGGGTCGAGCACGCGTTCCTGATCGGCGAGGCCGCGCCCGAGCTCGCAGAGGCCCTGGGTGACGTTCCGCACGAGACGAGCGGCGACCTCGGGACGGCCGTCGCCGCCGCCGCCGCCGCCGCGAAGCCGGGGGACGTCGTCCTGCTCTCGCCGGCCTGCGCCAGCTACGACCAGTTCCGGGACTTCGAGGAGCGCGGAGACGAGTTCCGGCGCCTCGTGAACGCCCTCTAGGGCAGGCGTAGCGACGCCTCGCGTCGAACTCGCGCGAGGGAGATGAAGAAGGCGCATCTGGAATGGCACGTGCTCTTGCTCGTGACGCTCGCGCTGGTCGCGTTCGGCCTCGTGATGGTCTACAGCGCGACCTCCGCGCCGGCTGCGCTCGGGGGCGGTGACCCGACGGGCTATCTGGCCCGCCAGGGCGTCTACGCGCTGATCGGGCTCTGCCTGCTGGCCGTGGCGGCCCGCACCGACTTCCGCATCTGGCGGAAGCTCGCGCCGCCGTTCCTCGTCGCCTCGTTCGCGCTCTGCGTCGCCGTGCTCGCCCTGGGCGACCCGATCAACGGCGCACGCCGTTGGCTCGCGATCGGCCCCGCGGTCTTCCAGCCGTCCGAGCTCGCGAAGCTCGCGCTTGCGGTGTGGGCGTCCGCCTATCTCGCCCGTCGCCGCGCGCCGCAGACGCTTGCGGAGCTCATGAAGCCGATCGGCTTCGTCGCCGGCGTCTTCTGCGCGCTGATCCTGCTCGAGCCCGACCTCGGCACCGTGATCTGCATCGTCGTGATGCTCGGCGGCCTGCTGCTCGTCGCCGGAACGCCGGTCCGCCTCCTCGGTGTGACCGCCGCGATCGCCGCGGCGGTCGGGATGGCCGCGATCTGGATCGAGCCGTACCGGCGCGCGCGCGTGCTGAGCTTCATGAACCCGTGGGACGACGCGCAGGGCGCGGGCTTCCAGTCGGTGCAGGCGCTGATCGGCCTCGGCTCGGGCGGCCTCTTCGGCAAGGGGCTCGGTCAGGGCGTCCAGAAGATCTTCTATCTCCCCGAGGCCCACACGGACATGATCTTCGCGATCGTCGGCGAGGAGCTCGGCCTGATCGGGTCGACCCTCGTGATCGCCGCGTACGGCGCGTTCGCCTACGCCGGGCTGCAGGTCGCGCTCCACTGCGCGGATCCCTTCGGCAAGCGCCTCGCCGCCTCGCTCACGGCGCTCGTCTGCGGCCAGGCGGCGGTCAACCTCGCCGCGGTCCTGGGGCTCGCCCCGCTGACCGGAATCCCGCTCCCGTTCGTCTCCGCAGGGGGCTCGAGCCTCGTGGTGATGCTCACCGGCGTCGGGGTCCTCCTTAACATCGCTTCCGGTGGAGGACGAAAGCTCGCTGCGGTGCCTGATCGCGGCCGGAGGAACGGCAGGCCACGTGCTGCCCGCGCTCGCGATAGCGGAAGCACTTCGCGCGCGCGGAGTGGAAGTGACGTTCGCCGGGTCGCCGGAGCGCGTCGAGGCTCGGCTCGTCGCTGAGGCCGGCTACCCCTTCGACCCGTTTCGCGTCAGCGGGTTCCCGCGCCGACTCGGGTCACAACTCCTTCGTGCGGGTGGGCAGGCGATCGTCGGCGCCGTTCGCCTGTCGCGCGATCCTCGAGCGGCGGCGGCCCGACGTCGTGCTCGGCGGCGGCGGCTACGTCGCGGGACCGATGGTGCTCGCCGCGTGGACGAAGCGGATCCCGGCTGCGCTCACCGAGGCCGACGCGCACGTGGGCCTCGCGAACCGGCTCGCGTCGCCGTTCGCGAAGCGAGTCTTCCTCGCGTACCCGGGTGAGAAGGAACAGCGGCGTCGGGCGGCCGATCCCCTCGAGCTCGCGCGCCGTTCCGCGTGACGAGGCGCGCCGCGAGCTCGGGCTTCCACTCGAACGGAAGGTGCTGCTCGTCGCCGGCGCGCTGGCCGGTGCCCGCTCGCTCAACGAGGTCGCGGTCGAGGCGTTCGCCGACGACGGCCCCGCGGTGCTGCACCTGACGGGCGAGCGCGACCTCGAGCTCGTGCGCTCCCGCGTCTCGCGTGACGACTACGTCGTGCTGCCGTCGACGGACCACTTCGGGGCTGCGCTCGGGGCGGCCGACCTGGCGCTCGCTCGCGCGGGCGGATCCGTGTGGGAGCTCGCGGCCGCAGGCCTCCCCGCGGTGTTGGTTCCGTATCCGCACGCGACGGCAGACCACCAGACGCGCAACGCCGAGCACTTCGAGCGCGCGGGCGGCGCGGTCGTCGTGCCGGACTCGGAGCTCGAACGCGCGCCGGACGTCGTGCGCTCGCTGCTCGCGGACGAGGCGGAGCTCGCCGCCATGCGCGAGGCGATGCTCGGCGCCGCACGGCCGGACGCCGCCGAGGAGATCGCGGAGGAGCTGGTGCAGCTTGCAAGAGCCGCTCGCCGGTAGGCGCCTCTGGTTCGTCGGGATCGGCGGTGCGGGGCTGTCGGGCTACGCGCTCCTCGCGCACGCGTGGGGGGCGGAGGTCGGCGGCTGGGACCGCGCCGAGACGCCGTACCTCGAGAACGTTCGAGCGGCCGGCATCGAGGTGTCGATCGCGCCCGAGCCGGTCGTGCCGGACGGGTGGGAGGCCGTCGTCTCGTCCGCCTTCGACGTTCCCGGCACGAGCCGCGCCGAGCTGCTCGCGGAGCTCGTCTCGCTCCAGCGTTCGATCGTCGTCGCCGGCGCGCACGGCAAGACGACGACGACGGCGATGATCGCGTTCGTGCTCGACCGGCTCGGGCTCGACCCGTCGTTCCTGATCGGCGGCGAGATCCCGCAGCTCGGTGGGAACGCGCGCGCGGGCGAGGGCTGGCTCGTCGTCGAGGGTGACGAGTCCGACCGGACGATCTCGTCGCTCCGGCCGGAGATCGCGGTCGTGCTCGAACGTCGACCTCGATCACCACGCGACGTTCGGCTCGCTCGCCGAAGTGCGGGCGCTCTTCGACGCGTGGCTCCCGCACGTGCCGAACGTCGTGCGCGGCGAAGAGCTCGAGCCCGGTCGCGTTCGAGCTTCAGCTGCCGGGCGAGCACAACCGGCGCAACGCGGCGGCCGCGCTCGCCGCGCTCGAGCTCGCCGGTGTGGATCCGCGCGCGTGCGGAAGAGGCGCTGCGGGAGTTCGCAGGAGCCGGCCGCCGCTTCGAGCTTCGCGGCGGCGACGGCGTGCGCGTCTACGACGACTACGCGCACAACCCCGCGAAGGTCGCGGCCGCGCTCGCCGCGGCACGCGAGCTCGAGCCGCGCCGCGTGCTCGTCCTCTTCCAGCCGCATCTCTACTCGCGGACGCGGCACCTCTCGCACGAGCTCGCACGAGCGCTCAGCGCCGCAGACGCGGTCGCCGTCACCGACGTGTACGCGGCCCGCGAGGAACCGACCGAGGGCGTGACGGGGAAGCTCGTCGTCGACGCGCTTGCCGAGCTCCGGCCGGGGATGCCCGTCGCGTGGACGCCGCAGCTCGAGGACGGCGTGCGCTTCCTCGCGGGCCGCGCACGGCACGGCGACGTGGTGCTGACCCTCGGCGCCGGAGACGTCGACCGGGCGGCCGGTCTCCTCGTCGCGGAGCTGTCGTGAACCTCGAGGAGGACGTCCCGCTCGGGCGGTTCACGACGCTCGGCACCGGCGGCCCCGCCCGGGCGCTCGCGCGGCCGGAGAGCCTGGACGAGCTCCACGACGCGCTCCGCTGGGCGGCGGAGCACGACGCCGGCGTCGCGACGGTCGGGCTCGGCTCGAACCTGCTCGTCGCCGACGAGGGGGTCGACGCGCTCGTGCTGAAGCTCGGAGGCGCGCTCGCAACGGTCGAGGTCGACGGCGAGCTCGTGCGCGCGGGGGGCGGCGCGGCGAACGCCGTCGTCCTGCACCGCGCCCGCGACGCCGGCCTCGGCGGCTTCGAGTTCGCGTGCGCGATCCCGGGCACGACCGGCGGCGGCGTCTGGATGAACGCCGGCGCGTACGGCGGCGACTTCGCGCAGGTGCTCGAGCGGGCGCTCGTGGTCGACCTCGACGGCGCGCGCTGGCAGACGCCGGACGAGCTCGGCCTGCGCTACCGGCACTCGGAGCTTCGCCACGGCCAGGTCGTCGCGGAGGTCGAGCTGCGGCTCGTCCCGCGCCCGGTCGAGGAGATCAAGGCGACGGTCGCCGAGCTCCAGGCGCAGCGCAAGGCCGCCCAGCCGACGAACAAGCGCACGTTCGGGAGCGTCTTCAAGAACCCCGACCACGAGCTGTCCGCCGGCCGGATGCTCGAGGCGTGCGGGCTTCGCGGCTTCCGGCTCGGCGGTGCCCAGATCTCCCCCCGTCACGCGAACTTCATCGAGAACGCCGACGGAGCCTCGACGGCGGACGCCATCGGCCTGATGGCGGAGGCGCGCCGTCGCGCGCTGGAGCAGTACGGGGTCGAGCTCGAGCACGAGGTCGAGTTCCTCGGCGCGCTCGAGTTGCCGCCGCTCGAGCGGTAGGAGCGCCGGACCGCGCGGCGAAGTGGCCGCAATGGCCCCCAAGGACCAGCGGCCGCGTGCGCGAGTGAAGGCCGCGGCCGCCGAGCTGCCGCGCCGGCGTCGGATCGACGTCCGCCGGCTGCTGCCGTCGGGGCACTCGCTGCTCGTCGGGTTCTCGCTGCTCGCCCTCGGCGTCGCGTCGTACGGCGTCGCGCGCGAGACGGGTCTCTTCGCGATTCAGCGAATCGAGGTCGTCGGCGCGCCGCCCGAGGTGAGCGCGCGTGTGGCCGCGGCGCTCGAGCCGCTCGAGGGAACGAGCCTCGTCGGGCTGCGCGCGACGGACCTCGACCGGAGGATCGTCGGCCTGCCCGACGTGATCGGGGTCACGCACGACCGGGCCTTCCCGCACACGCTTCGCGTCTACGTCGTGCCCGAGCGCGCGCTGCTCGTCCTGCGGCGTGGGGAGGAGTCGTGGCTCGTCTCGGCGCGCGCCCGCGTCGTGCGACCGCTCGAGCGCGGTGCTCTGCCGATGCTGCCCCGGATCTGGGTGCCGCGCAACGTGGAGGTCGCCGCGGGCGACACGCTCGCCGACGGTGCCGCGCGGCGGGCCGTGCGGGTGCTCGTCCTCGCGCGAGCCGGGCTGCCGGCGCGCGTCCACTCGGTCCGGCTCGACGGAGCGGAGACGACGCTCGTCCTGCGCTCCGGGATCGAGGTGCGCCTGGGTCGCGAGCACGACCTCCAGCTGAAGCTCGCGGTCGCCGGCGAGGTCCTGCCGCAGGCTTCCCGACGGGACCGTTTACCTCGACGTGGCCGTGCCGGACCGACCCGTCGCGGGATCGGCCGAGGTTCAACCTCAAGTCGAGGTCGACCCCACTGAGGGGTAGCGAATGTTGACACGATTGACAAGCACACGTACCCTCCTGAGCAGAAACGCCCTGCACAAGCCCCAGCCTCCAGTCAAGCTTTACGTCGAGGGACATCCAGAATGAGAGACCAAAGCGGCAACTATCTCGCGGTGATCAAGGTCGTCGGCGTCGGCGGCGGCGGCACGAACGCGGTCTCGCGCATGGTCGAGGCCGGGCTCTCCGGGGTCGAGTTCATCGCCGTGAACACCGACGCGCAGGCGCTCGTGATGAGCGAGGCCGACGTGAAGATCCACATCGGCTCGAAGGAGACGCGCGGCCTCGGCGCCGGCGCGGATCCCGCCGTCGGCGAGGCCGCCGCGCAGGAGAGCCGCGACGAGTTGAAGGAGGCGCTGAAGGGCGCCGACATGGTCTTCGTGACCGCGGGCGAGGGTGGTGGCACCGGGACCGGCGCCGCGCCGATCGTCGGCGAGCTCGCGAAGGACGAGCTCGGCGCGCTCACCGTCGGCGTCGTCACGCGACCGTTCTCGTTCGAGGGTCGCCGCCGCGCCGAGCAGGCGCAGGTCGGGATCGGCAACCTCGCCGAGAAGGTCGACACGCTGATCGTGATCGAGAACGACCGGCTGCTCCAGGTGGTCGAGAAGCGCACCTCGATCGTCGACGCCTTCGTGATGGCCGACGACATCCTCCGCCAGGGCGTGCAGGGGATCACCGACCTGATCACCGTGCCCGGTCTCGTCAACCTCGACTTCGCCGACGTGCGCACGATCATGCGCGACGCCGGCTCCGCGCTGATGGGCATCGGCGAGGCGTCGGGCGAGAACCGCGCGGCCGAGGCTGCGCGAACCGCCGTCTCGTCGCCGCTCCTCGAGGCGTCGATCGAGGGCGCGACCGGGATCCTGCTCAACGTCTCTGGCGGGACGGACATCGGGCTCTTCGAGGTCAACGAGGCGGCCGAGGTCGTCACCGGCGCCGCCGACCAGAACGCCAACGTGATCTTCGGCGCGGTGATCGACGACAAGCTCGGCGACCAGGTGCGCGTGACCGTGATCGCGACCGGCTTCGGGCCGCAGCGCAAGCGCCGCAGGCGCGAGGAAAGCCTCGTCGCCCCCGAGCCTCGGGCCCGCGAGGGCTTCGAGGTCTCCGACGACGTGCTCGAAGTGCCGTCGTTCCTGCGCGACGACTGAGCTCGAGGTTTCGGATCTCACCCGCGCGGTAGACGGAGGGTGCCCTCAAACAGGCCGGCGCTCGACGTCGGCCGTACGACCCGGTCCGTCGCTCCGGCTCAGCCGGAGCGACGCCGTTTCGGGGCGGGTCGCGCGAAGGGGTCTTCACTAGGATCGAGTCCGCATGCAGACGCTGCTCCGCACGCCGCTCCACGACCGGCACGCCGCCCTCGGCGCGCGGCTCGTCCCGTTCGCGGGGTGGGAGATGCCCGTCCAGTACGAGGGCGTGATCCCGGAGCACCGGGCGGTGCGAACGGATGCCGGCGTCTTCGACGTCTCGCACATGGGCGAGCTCGAGGTCGAGGGACCGCGCGCGAAGGAGCTGCTCCAGGGGCTGCTCTCGAACGACCTCGAGAAGATCGGAGCAGGCGAGGCGCAGTACACGCTCTTGACGAACGAGCGCGGCGGGATCATCGACGACCTGATCGTCTACGAGCTCGAGCCGACGCGCTTCCTGCTGATCGTCAACGCGTCGAACCGCGAGGCCGACTACGGCTGGCTCAAGGAGCGCGAGATCCGCGGCTCCGAGGTGAGCGACCGCTCGAGCGACTACGCGCTGCTCGCGGTGCAGGGGCCGAAGGCGTTCGAGCGGCTCGGGCTCCCGCGGGACAAGAAGGCGTTCACCTGGGAGATGTCGGAGGTCGACGGCGTCGAGGTGATGGTCAACCGCACCGGCTACACCGGCGAGGAGGGTTGCGAGCTCCTCGCGATGGCCGAGGACGCGGGCGAGCTGTGGGACGCCGTGCTCGCGCGCGGCGTCGTGCCGTGCGGGCTCGGCGCGCGCGACACCTTGCGGCTCGAGGTCTGCTACCCGCTGCACGGAAACGACATCACGCCGGAGAGCGACCCGATCTCCGCAGGTCTCGGCTGGACGTGCGCGCTCGACAAGGAGTTCACGGGCGCCGACGTGCTGCGCCGGATCAAGGCCGATGGGCCGGAGCGCAAGCTCGTCGCCTTCGTGATGGAGGACAAGGCGATCCCCCGGCAGGGAATGCCGATCTCCGAGCCTCCCGGGGAGGTGACGTCGGGGTCGCACTCGCCGATGCTCGACGTCGGCATCGGGATGGGCTACGTCCCCGCCGGATCGAGCGCGCCCGGACACCGAGCTGACCATCGACGTGCGCGGACGCCCGAGGCGTGCGCGTGTCGTCCCCAAGCCGATCTACCGACGAGAGGAGCACGCCTAGTGGCCGCCGAGGAGAGCTACCCCGACGAGCTGAAGTACCACCGCGAGCACGACTGGGCGCGGATCGACGGCGACGAGGCCGTGCTCGGGATCACCTGGTACGCGCAGGACTCGCTCGGCGAGCTCGTCCACTTCGAGCCGCCGACGGACGGGCAGCAGATCCAGCGCGGCGCGTCGTACGGCGAGGTCGAGTCGGTCAAGGCGGTCTCGGACGTGATCGCGCCGCTCTCCGGCGAGGTGCTCGAGGTGAACCGCAAGGCGGTCGACGAGCCCGAGACGGTCAACGCGGATCCCTACGGCGAAGGCTGGCTGATCCGGATCCGGCTGAGCGAGCCGGCCGAGGCCGACGAGCTCCTCGACGCCGGCGCATATCGCGCGTTCCTGGCCGAGCAGTGACGCCGTTCGTCTCGCTGACCGAGCGCGACGAGCGCGAGATGCTCGACGCGATCGGCGTCTCGTCGGTCGACGAGCTCTTCCGCGACGTCCCCGAGGGCGTGCGCTTCCGGCGCGAGCTCGCGCTCGACCCCGCGCTCTCCGAGCCCGAGGTGGTCGCGCACCTCGAAGAGCTCGCCGCACGCAACGTGCGCGACGAGGTCTCGTTCCTCGGCGCGGGGATCTACGACCACTACGTGCCCGCGGTCGTCGACGCCGTGCTCCAGCGCGGCGAGCTCCTGACCGCGTACACGCCGTACCAGCCGGAGATGAGCCAGGGCGTGCTCCAGGCGATCTTCGAGTACCAGACGGCGATCTGCGAGCTGACCGGGATGGACGTCTCGAACGCATCCGGCTACGACGGCACGACCGTGGCCGCGGACGCCTGCTACGTCGCGAAGCACGTGACGGGCCGTTCGAAGGTCGTCGTCACCGAGGCGACGAACCCGCAGGTGCGCCAGGTCGTGAAGACCTTCGCGCCGGGCTTCGGGCTCGAGGTCGTCGAGGTGCCTCACCGCGACGGGGTCACCGATCCCGAGGAGCTCGCCGAGGCGGCACGCGACGCGGCGTGCGTGATCTTCCAGCAGCCGAACTTCTTCGGGAACCTCGAGGCCGCTCCCGAGCTCGCCGCCGCGGCGAACGAGGCCGGCGCGCTGCCGGTGGCGCACGTGGACCCGCTCAGCCTCGGCGTGCTCGAGGCGCCCGGGCCGCTACGGGTGCGCGCTCGCGATCGGCGAAGGGCAGGGCGGCCGGGAACCACCAGTCCTTCGGCGGGCCGCACTACGGCTTCCTCGCGGCCAAGTCGGACTACATCCGGCGGATGCCGGGCCGGATCGTCGGCGAGACGGTCGACGCCGCGGGCGAGCGCGGCTATGTCCTCACCCTGCAGACCCGCGAGCAGCACATCCGCCGCGAGAAGGCGACGTCGAACATCACGACCAACCAGACGCTCCTCGCGCTCGGCGGCCTCGTCTACCTCTCGTGGCTCGGCCCGCAGGGGCTTCGCGAGCTGGGGGAGACCTGTCTCGGCCTCGCCCACCATGCGAAGACACGTCTGCAAGAGGCGGGCCTCGAACCGACGTTCTCAGGGCAGGCAACGTTCAAGGAGTTTGCCGTGCGCGTCGGACGGAACGCGGCCGACGTCGTGCGCGACGCGCGCGCGCAGGGCGTGCACCCGGGCTACCCGCTCGGCCGCGACTATCCGGGGCTCGACGACTCGCTGCTCGTCGCGGTGACGGAGAAGCGCACGCCGGCCGACATCGACCGCCTCGTCGAGGTGCTGGCGTCGTGAAGCTGATCTACGAGAAGTCGCAGCCCGGCCGCACCGCGTACACGCTGCCGCGCCACGAGCTCGAGACGCCGGAGCTCCCCGAGTCGCTCCGCCGCGCGGAGCCGCCGCGGCTCCCGGAGCTCGCCGAGCCCGAGCTCGTCCGCCACTTCACCGAGCTCTCGACGCGCAACTTCGGGATCGACACCGGCTTCTATCCGCTCGGCTCCTGCACGATGAAGTACAACCCGCGCGTCAACGAGCGGCTCGCGAATCTTCCGGGCTTCCGCGACCTGCATCCGCTGCAGGAGGAAGAAGGCGTCACAGGGCGCGCTCGAGCTGATGTGGCGCCTGCAGGAGACGCTCGTCGAGATCTCCGGGCCTGCACGCCTGCTCGCTGCAGCCCGCCGCCGGGAGCCAGGGCGAGCTGACCGGGCTCCTCCTGATGCGCGCGTACTTCACCGAGCGCGGCGAGCACGAGCAGCGGCGCAAGGTCGTCATCCCCGACAGCGCGCACGGCACGAACCCCGCCTCGGTGACGATGGCCGGCTACGAGGTCACGCCGGTCAAGACCGACGCGCGCGGGAACATCGACGTCGAGGACCTGCGCGGCAAGGTCGACGAGCACACCGCCGGGCCTGATGATCACGAACCCGTCGACGCTCGGGCTGTTCGACGAGCACGTCGAGGAGATCGCGCGCATCTTCCACTCGGTCGGCGCGCTCATGTACTACGACGGCGCGAACCTGAACGCCGTCTGCGGCATCTCGCGCCCCGGCGACATGGGCTTCGACATCGTCCACATCAACCTGCACAAGACGTTCTCGCAACCGCACGGCGGCGGCGGGCCGGGCGGCGGGCCGATCGTCGTCCGCGACACGCTCGAGCCGTTCCTGCCCGTGCCGCAGGTCGTCCGCGACGGCGACACGTTCCGCCTCGACTTCGACCGACCCAAGTCGATCGGCAAGGTGCGCGGGTTCACGGGGCCGTTCGGCGTCTTCATCCGCTCGTACGCGTTCATCCGGATGTGGGGGCCACAGCTCAAGCGGATGTCGGAGATCGCCGTCCTGAACGCCAACTACATGCTCGCGCGGCTGCGCGACACGTACGACCTCCCGTTCGACCGGCTGTGCATGCACGAGTTCGTCGTCTCGGCGCGGAGCCTCAAGCGCGAGCACGGCGCGAGCGCGCTCGACGTCGCGAAGCGGCTGATGGACTACGGCTTCCATCCGCCGACGGTCTACTTCCCGCTGATCGTCCCCGAGGCGTTGATGATCGAGCCGACGGAGACCGAGCCGAAGGAGGTGCTCGACGAGTTCTGCGACGCGATGCTCGCGATCGCGCGCGAGGCCGCCGAGTCGCCCGAGCTGCTGAAGGAAGCACCGCACGACCGGCCCGTGCGCCGGCTCGACGAGGTGCGCGCCGCGAAGCGGGCGATCGTCCGGTACGGCTTCGAGGACCACCCCGACCTCTCGGGCGAGCCGGTCGAGCCGCGGCAGCTGGAAGCGCAGAAGGGCGCATGATCCGCGTCTGGCGCATCCCGTTCTCGACGAACGTCGAGCGGGTCGCGCTGGCGCTCGGGCACAAGGGGCTCGAGGCGGAGTGGGTCGACGTCGACCGCAACGATCGCACCACGGTGATCGAGGCGAGCGGCCAGCCGCTCGTGCCGGTGCTCGAGGACGACGGGAAGCTCGTCGCCGACTCGACCGCGATCTTCGAGTACCTGGAGGAGCGCTACCCCGACCCGCCGCTGTACCCGCGCGACGAGGCCCGCCGCGCCGAGGCGGTGCTGCTGATCGACTGGTTCAACCGCGTCTGGAAGAAGCCGCCGAACGAGCTCGAGCGCGCGCTCTCGGTGGAGGAGCGGGTCGAGAAGCGCATCCGCGCGCAGGTCGAGGAGCTGGAGCGCTCGCGTGACCGCTTCGAGGCGCTGCTCGCCGACCGTCCGTACATGTTCGGCGACGAGTTCGGCGTCGTCGACTGCGCCTTCTTCCCGTTCCTCAAGTACGGCGTGATCGTCGATCCGGAGGACACGGAGCCGTTCCACCGGATCCTCGTCGAGCACCTCGCGCTCGACGGCGCCTATCCGCGGCTCGAGGCGTGGATCCGGCGGGTCGACGAGCACCCGCGGGCATAGTGAGGCCATGAAGCGCGTTCAGCTCGGCCGGCAGGGCCTCGAAGTCTCCGCGCAGGGCCTCGGCTGCATGGGGATGTCCGAGTTCTACGGCACGACCGACGAGGCGGAGTCGATCGCGACGATCCGCCGCGCGCTCGATCTCGGCGTCACGTTCCTCGACACGGCAGACGTCTACGGCACGGGGGCGAACGAGCGGCTCGTCGGCGAGGCGATCGCCGGCCGGCGCGACGAAGTGGAAGTCGCGACCAAGTTCGGCAACGAGCGGAGGCCCGACGGCTCGTGGGTCGGGATCAACGGGCGACCCGAATACGTGCTCGCCGCGTGCGAGGCGTCCCTCCAGCGGCTCGGCGTCGACGTGATCGACGTCTACTACCAGCACCGGGTCGACAACACCGTCCCGATCGAGGAAACGGTCGGAGCGATGGCCTCGCTCGTCGAGGCCGGCAAGGTCAGGTTCCTCGGGCTCTCGGAGGCGGGGCCCGAGACGATCAGGCGTGCGCACGCCGTGCATCCGATCAGCGCGCTCCAGACCGAGTACTCGCTCTGGTCGCGCGACGCCGAGGCGGAGGCGCTGCCGACGGTCCGCGAGCTCGGGATCGGGTTCGTCGCCTACAGCCCGCTCGGTCGCGGCTTCCTGACCGGCAGCTATCGGAGCGCGGCCGACTTCGTCGAGGGGGACTGGCGGAGCAGGATGCCGCGCTTCCAGGAGGAGAACCTCGAGCGCAACCTCCGCCTCGCTGACGAGGTGCGTTCGCTCGCGGAGCAGAAGGGCGTGACCGCGGCGCAGCTCGCGCTCGCCTGGGTGCACTCCCGTGGTGACGACGTCGTGCCGATCCCCGGGACGAAGCGGCGCCGCTACCTCGAGGAGAACGCCGGCGCGCTCGAGCTCGAGCTGACGGACGACGAGCTTCGGCAGCTCGACGAAGCGTTTCCCGCGGGCGTGGCGGCCGGTGACCGCTACCCCGACATGTCGACGGTCAACCGGTAGCCGCGAGCTGGCCGCACGCGGCCGCGATGTCGCGCCCGCGCGTGAGCCGCACCGTCGCCGGGATCCGCGCGCGGTCGAGCACGTGCTTGAACGCGTCGATCGCCTTGCGCGAGGAGCCGTCGTACATCCCCGTCGGGTTGTAGGGGATCAGGTTCACCTTGAAGACCTGCGGGTCGAGCAGCGCAGCGAGCTCGTGCGCCTGCTCGACGCGGTCGTTCACGCCGGCGAGCATCACGTACTCGACGAAGACCTTGCGCCGCCGCAGGCCGTAGTAGCGGACGCACTCGGCGAGCACGTCGGCGAGTGGGTAGCGGTCGTTGACCGGCATGATCGTCGAGCGGAGCGCCGGATCGGCGGCGTGCAGCGAGAGCGCGAGCCGGATCGGCTCCTCGACCTCGTCGACGAAGCGCTGCAGGCCGGGCAGCCAGCCGATCGTGGAGATCGTCGTGCGCCGGTGCGTGATCCCGAGGTCCGGCAGGCGACGCGCCGCCTCGAGCACGTTGTCGAAGTTCAGCATCGGCTCGCCCATCCCCATGAAGACGCAGTGGTCGACGGTCTCGAAGCGCCGGAAGTGGAGTGCCTGGTCGACGATCTCCCAGGCGGTCAGGTTGCGGCGAAACTGCATCGCGCCGGTCGCGCAGAACGTGCACGTCAGCGGACACCCGGACTGCGACGAGACGCAGATCGAGCGGCGGCCGTCGCGATAGCGCATCAGCACGGCCTCGACGGGATGCCCGTCGTGCGTGTGGAACAGGGTCTTGACCGTCCGGTCGCGAGCCTCGTCCTGCCGCACGACGGTGAGCGTCGACAGGGGCACCGACGACGCGAGCTCCCCGCGGAGCCCCGCGGGCACGTCGGTCATCTGCTCGTAGCCCTTCGCGCCGCGCGCGACCCACGACCAGACCTGCCGGGCGCGAAACGCCGGCTCTCCGCGTGCGCTCAGCTCGGCTTCCAGCAGGGCGAGGTCCATCCGCCCACGGTAGCAGCTAGAGCAGAGTCGAGCTCGTCGTCGGGCGCGGCGGCGCTCAGGTGATCGCCGCGCTTGCGCCGGACGACGAAGACGGACGCCACCAGCAGCACGGCGACCAGCAGCGGCAGCGGGCTGAACCACGCGACCGAAAGCCACGCGAGCGCCGCCGTCGCGACCGCGCTCCAGCGCACGAGCGGCTCTCGCTCGATGAGCTCTCGCAGCAGCTCGATTCGGTCCATCGGCTCCCTCCTCGCGTTCCCCATCGGCCCGAAGGCGGCGACGTGCCATCCCTGGTTCGGGTCGAATTGGCTCGGCAGGATGGTGGAGGAGGGCCGGCTGCACAGCCGGCCCTCCTCAGCAGTGTCTACTTCTGCGCGTAGTAGATGAACTGGTAGAAGAGCCCGGGCATGTCGGATGGGTCGCGCATGTCCGTCCAGACCATGTTCGCCTTTCCGTTCGGCCCGTAGCTCAGCCCGATGTAGTCGCCGTGGAAGGTTGCGCAGTTTTGGCAACCCGCAACCTGAGCCCGGAAGAACCGAGACTGCGTCGGGTGTGACGGCGCGGTGTTCACGATCGTCTTCGAGCCGGGCATCTCCCTCAACGCGGTGTCGTAGAGCGTCGCGTCCGCGATGCGCCGGTCGTGATAGAGGATGCCGACGGTCCCGTTCGTCGGGTTGACGTCGACCCACGGGAACCACTGGTCGGTCGGGCTCGAGTCGACGCTCGTCGGGCCGGTCCACGTCGTGCCCCCGTCCGTCGACGTCATCAGGAAGACGTCCGTGTTGGTGACCGGGTTGGCGACATCGCGAACGCCGTTGCGATTGTCGGAGAAGACCAGGTAGAGCCTTCGGCGGTTCGCCTCCCCCGCGAGCGGGCTCGCGACGATATTCCCCGCCGAGTTGACCCGTACCTGGTATCCGCTCAGCGTTTGTCGATCGACCACGTTGAAGGGGTAGTCCCGCGACCCGTCCTCGAGGCCGACGACGAAGCTCGGGCTCGACCACGTGAGGCCGCCGTTCGTCGACTTCACCAGGAGGTACTGGTCTTCGCCTACCTCTCCGGGCTCCAAGAGTGCTGCGTTCTGACCGTTCTCGAAGGCGACGTACACGGTTCCGTCCCGTCCGACCGTTGGCACGGAGAACTGGTTCTCGTCGCACTCACCGGCTGGGCCGGTCGTCTGAACGGTGCAGAGCGACGCGCTCGACCCTGAGATCTCCTGCCCGTTCGACCAATGCTTGCCGCCGTCGTCCGAGTGCGACTCGAAGATCGGCGACTCGGTGTACGACCCATTCGCGGCGCCGAACTTCGTCCAGGTCAGATACGTGCGGCCGTAGAAGGGCGAAGACGGGAATGTTGTCGGTGACGATCCACTCCTTGTCGTTGAACAGCTGCACGTTCGAGAGGTCGCAACCGAGGCCGTTGTCGACGACGGTTGGCGGTGCCCAGGTGACTCCACCGTCGGTCGAGACCGAGACGACGAGGTCGCCACGGCAGGCTTCGCCGGTCGAGTTCTGGAACGAATAGTTCAGCGACGAATGGATCGCGACTCCGTGCTTTCTGTCGAAGACCGTGACCGGGTCGCTGCCGGTGACCTGTGGGCTATTCCGCGAGATGTTCCCGGTGATCCACGACGCTCCGTTGTCGAAGGTCGTGTACATCTGATCGCAGCAGGTCCCGAAGTCGTTCGAGCTGGCGATCATGTGGCCGGCCGCCGTCGGGTCGACCTCGATGTCCGGCTCGTTGTTCGGGAACGGATCGTCGCAGTCGAGGTTCGTGTTCGCACCGCCCGAGACCGCTGTGCATTCGAACTGCGAGTGTGGGCCGTGTTGCTTCGCAAAGCCGGCGACGTCGGGCGTCACCGTCCGCTTGCCTCCCATTCCGAGCTCAGGAAGTACGGGTCGCGCTCCTGACTCCGCCGGCAACGACGGCAACGGCCAGTCGCGGCAACGAGCAGCACGAAGGTCAGCGCTTTCATCGTTTCTCCTCTCCCCTCGAGGCGGCAACGCGATGCCGCCGCAGTCCAGTCGAACCTATACCCGCCTCTGGACCGGTGTCCACCGACTAGCCTCCCACGCAGTGATCGAGGGCCCGAAGACCTGGCACTACGGCCTCGTTGCCAAGTGGTGGGCCGAGTTCAACGAGGGCGGCCCGGAGATCGACTACTTCCGGCGGTTCATCGAGTGCGACGGTCAGCCTGCGCTCGACGTCGCCTGCGGGACGGGCAGGCTGCTGCTGCCGTATCTCCGCGCGGGGCTCGACGTCGACGGCTGCGACGTCTCGGAGGACATGATCGCCCTCTGCCGCGAGCGGGCCGAGCGCGAGGGACTGTCGCCGACGCTCTTCGTGCAGTCGATGCACGAGCTCGACCCGCCGCGCTCGTACCGGACGATCGTCGTGTGCGGAGGCTTCGCGCGTCGGCAGCGACCGGGCGCACGATCTCCAGGCGCTCGCTCGCTTCTACGAGCACCTCGAGCCGGGCGGCACGCTCGTCCTCGACAACGAGGTCCCCTATGCGAACGACGCGGCAGTGGAGCCGGTGGCTGCGAGAGGAGCGCACGGGGCTCCCGCGCGCGTGGTCCGACGACGACAGGGATCGTCGGCGCGCGTCCGACGGCAGCGAGCTCGCGCTGGAGTCGAGGCTCGTCGCGCTCGACCCGCTCGAGCAGCACGCGACCCTCGAGATCCGCGCGCGGCAATGGCGGGACGGACGAGCTGGTCGCCGAGGAGGATGCACACGCTCGACCTCGGCCTCTACTTCACGAACGAGCTCGCGCTGATGCTGGAGCGCGCGGGCTTCGAGGTCGACGCGGTCCACGGCGGCCACGAAGAGCGGGCGGCGACGGCGGACGACGACTTCGTCGTCTTCGTCGCGCGCAAACCGTTGTCGGTAGCCTGACGCGCCGCATGTGGTGGCGCGACGCGGTCCTGTACCAGATCTACGTCCGGTCCTTCGCCGACGCGAACGGTGACGGGCACGGCGACCTGCCGGGCATCCGCTCGAAGCTCGACTACCTCGAGTGGCTCGGCGTCGACGCGATCTGGCTGACGCCGATCCATCCGTCGCCGAACGCGGACTGGGGATACGACGTCTCCGACTTCCACGGCGTGCATCCCGACTACGGGACGCTCGACGACCTCGACGCGCTCGTCGCCGACGCGGGTGCGCGCGGGCTGAAGGTCGTGCTCGACCTCGTCCCCAACCACACGAGCAGCGAGCATCCGTGGTTCTCCGACCCCGCGAAGCGCGACTGGTACGTCTGGGCGGACGAGCCGAACAACTGGACGTCGACGTTCGGCGGGTCCGCGTGGACCAAGCACCCGGAGGTCGGCAGGTACTACCTGCACAACTTCCTCCCCGAGCAGCCGGACCTGAACTGGTGGAACCAGGGCGTGCGCGACGAGTTCGAGGAGACGCTCCGCTTCTGGTTCGACCGCGGCATCGCCGGCTTCCGGATCGACGTCGCGCACGCGCTGATCAAGGACGCAGAGCTGCGCGACAACCCCAGCGTCGGGAAGGCGAAGGACCGGCGTGAGGAGCGCGTCTACAACATGAACCGACCGGAGGTCCACGAGATCTACCGGCGCTGGCGTGCGATCGCGCGCGAGTACGACCCCGAGCGCGTGCTCCTCGGCGAGACGTGGGTCCCGAACCTCGCGGAGCTCGCGAAGTACTACGGCGACGACGACGAGCTCCAGCTGCCGATGATCTTCTCGTTCACGCTCGCGCACCTCGACGCGGACGAGCAGCGCGAGATCGTGGAGGGAGCGCAGCAGGCGTTCCCCGAGGACGCGTGGCCGGTCTGGTGCGGCTCGAACCACGACATCGTCCGCTTCCCGACGCGCTGGTGCGCGGGAGACGAGGCGAAGATCCGCTGCGCCCTGATGCTGCTGCTCGGGCTGCGCGGCACGCCGATCCTCTACTACGGCGACGAGCTCGGGATGGAGCAGGTCGAGATCCCGGAGGACGAGCAGCTCGACACGGCGCACAGCCGCGACGGCGCGCGCACGCCGATGCCGTGGGCGCCCACGGCCGATCACGAGTGGTGGATCCGCCACGGCGACCTGACCCGCAACGTCGAGGACATGCGCGCGGACGAGACGTCGACGCTGTGGTTCACGCAGCGGCTGCTCGAGCTGCGCCGTTCGACGCCGGAGCTCCGCGATCGGCTCGTACGCGACCGTCGACGCGCCTCCGGGCGTCTGGGCGTGGCGTCGCGGCGACGGGTGCGTGGTGGCGGTGAATCTGTCGGATCGTCCGCAGTGCCGGTGCAGGGGCGTCCAGGGCGCGATCCGGCTCGACACCGGACTCGCCCGCACCGGGGAGGATGCGGCAGGGACGCTTAGGCTCGCGCCCTGGGAGGGTGCGGTCGTCGGAGACCTGACTTTGCGTGTCAGAATGCCGTCTGAGGTCGTACACGGGGTCAATGGGGTTTGAAGGAGGGGGTAGAAGATGAAGAATCGCGCCAGGAGGATCGTTCTCTTCGGTGCCGCTCGTCGCGTCGCTGCTGGATCGCAGCAGTCGACAGCGGCGGTGAGCCAAGGCAAGACCGACTCGCAGGCAACGCCGGCGGCTCAGGAGGTGACGGGGTCGATCAGGCTCGCCGGCTGGACCTCCGGCGGCAGCACCGAAGGCGTGCTGCTCAAGCAAGTGCTGGCCGGGTTCGCAAAGAAGTACCCGAAGATCAAGGTCACCTACACGGCCCTCGATCCGTACCAGCAGAACATGCTGGCGCAGTTCGCGGCCCGGAAGCCGCCGGACGTCTTCTACGTCGACTCGAACGACTTCCCGGATTGGGCGAAGCAGGGCCTGCTCGAGCCGCTCGGTCCGTACATCGCGAAGTACAAGTTCAGCACCAAGCCGTACTTCCCGAGGCTGCTGAACGCGTTCCGGTACAAGGCCAAGCTCTACGGGTTCCCGAAGGGCTTCTCGCCGCTGTCGATGCAGGTCAACACCGCGATGCTCTCGCGAGCCGGCGTGAGTGCGCCGACGACGTGGGCGCAGCTGCGGGCGGTCGCTCAGCGGATGAAGGCGCAGAACATCCCGGCCGGCGGACGCCCGATCTGCCTGCAGCCCGAGTGGGCTCGCATGCTCGCGTTCATCTACCAGAACGGTGGCTCGATGCTGAACGCGACCAAGACGCGGGCGACGGTGACCACCCCCGCGGTCCGTGACGCGGTGAACTTCTACGTCGGGCTGATCAACGACGGTCTCGCCGGGACGCAGCAGCAGCTCGGCGCAGGCTGGTGCGGTGAGGCGCTCGGCAAGGAGAAGGCGGCGATCATCTTCGAGGGCAACTGGGTGATGCCGTTCATGGCGGAGCAGTTCCCGAGCGTGAATTACCGGGTCAACCGCATGATCAGGAACAAGCAGAGGGCGACACTGAGCTTCACGGTGTCGTACTCGATCGCGAAGGCCTCGAAGAACAAGGCCGCCGCGTGGACGCTGCTGACCTACCTCACCGGGAGGCAAGGGATGGCAACGTGGACGTCCAAGGGACTCGAGCTGCCGTCCCGCAAGGACGTCAGGCTGCGTGTCCCCGGCCGGACGGCGTTCATCGCGGACGCCGCGGTTGGACGTGCCTGGCAGTTCGCGCCCGGCTTCTCGAAGGTGATGACGGTCGCGAACAACGAGCTGACCGCCGTGATCGAAGGGAAGCAGACGGTCAACGGCATGCTGGTGAAGGTCCAGGAAGCCGCGAACGAAGCGCTCCGGTAAGGAGCGACGAATGAACGGTGGAGGCTCCTTCGGGAGCCTCCACCTGATTTCCGGGAGGTTCGTTGGCGATCGCCGTGGCCGAAAAGAGGCGGGACTCCCTCGGGAGCGCGAAGGTCCGCGAGGCTCTGGTCGGCTACGCGTTCGTGATCCTGCCGATCGCGTTCTTCTTTCTCTTCTTCATCTTCCCGATGGTCTACGCGATCTACATCTCGCGCTACGACTGGGGAGTGCTCGGCCCGATCGACGCGGTCGGGTTCCAGAACTACCGCGAGCTCTACCACGACGATCTCTTTCGCAGGGCTCTGCGCAACATCCTCGTCTACACGGCGTTCGTCGTTCCCGCGCAGATGGCGCTCGGGCTCCTCGCTGCGGTGATCGTGAACCAGAAGATCCACGGCCGCCCGTTCTTCCGCGCGGCGTTCTACTTCCCGTCGCTGGCGTCGTCGGCCGCGATCGTGGCGATCTTCATCTACCTGCTGAACGCAGACGGGCTCGTGAACGCGATCCTCGGCACCAACATCAC
Organism: uncultured Actinomycetes bacterium; assembly: GCA_963819225.1. Taxonomy (GTDB): domain Bacteria; phylum Actinomycetota; class Thermoleophilia; order Gaiellales; family Gaiellaceae; genus JACCTU01. The sequence continues at coordinate 247,045 of CAWFVN010000035.1, forward strand.
GTTCTTCGCCGACTCCGACACCGCGCTGCCGTCGATCATGGCCCTGAACGTCTGGACGACGTCGGGGACGATGATGCTCTTCTACCTCGCCGCACTTCAGGCGATCCCGACCGGACGTCTACGAGGCGGCCGCGATCGACGGCTCCGGACCGTGGCGCACGTTCTGGAAGATCACCTTCCCGCTGCTCAAGCCGGGGCACTTCTTCGTCCTGGTCGTGTCGATCATCGGCTGCCTGAAGGTGTTCGACCAGATGTACATCGTGTCCGGCGGCACCGGGGGCCCGAACTACTCCACGTTGACCGTCGTGCTCTACATGTACCAGACGGCGATCAGCGACCTTCGCTGGGGCTATGCGGCGACGATCGGCGTCGTCCTCTTCGTGGTGATCTTCGTCTTCACGCTCGTCCAGCGACTGCTCTTCGGCCGCGCCGAGGTCTCGTGATGGCGGTCGACAAGGAAACGGCTCCGCATCTGGCTCCGATCGAGCGGCTTGCACGGGGCGAGGACCCCGCCGCCGGAGCGCCGACCGGGGAGATCCCGGGCCGCGGTGGCGGTTACGTGGCGACGAAGATCCTGGTCTACGCGCTCCTGATCGGCTTGGCGCTTCTCTACTTCGTCCCGTTCTTCTGGAGCGTCTCGACCTCGCTGAAGACGATCCCCGAGAGCGTCCAGGGCTTCGACCTCATCCCCGACAACCCGACGCTCGACGCCTACAAAGAGGTGTTGACGGAGTTCAACTTCGCCCGGTACGCGGCGAACAGCGCGTTCATGGCCACCTCGGTGACGTTGCTCAACCTCTTCCTGTGCTCCCTCGGCGGCTACGCGTTCGCACGACTGAGGTTCCCGGGTCGCGAGGTGCTGTTCATGGGCGTCCTCGCGACGCTGATGATCCCCGACCAGCTCCGGTTCGTCCCGGTGTTCCAGATCCTGAGCGACTTTCCGCACACGTCGTGGAACCTGGACTTTCCGAACGTGCACTACAACCTGATCGGGACGTATCAGGGCTTCATCCTGATCAATGCCGTGCTGGCGGCGAACCTGTTCCTGATGCGCCAGTACTTCCTGACGATCCCGAAGGACTTCGAAGAGGCGGCGAAGCTCGACGGCGCCGGCTACTTCAAGACCTACTGGCGCGTGATGCTCCCGCTCGCAGGCCCGGCGCTCGCGGCGGTCACGATTCTGACCTTCCAGGGCATGTGGAACGACTTCTTCTGGTCGCTCGTCATCCTCCAGGATCCCGACCACTACTCACTGACGGTCGGGCTCTCGAGCTTCATCGGTCAGTACAAGACGCTCTGGCCGCAGCTGATGGCGGCGAGCGTGATCTCGATCATCCCGATCGCGCTGCTCTTCGTCGCCGCCCAGCGGTACTTCATCGCCGGCGTCACGGCGGCCGGGGTGAAGGGATGAGCGTCGGCGAGTCCCTGCGAAGCGCGGTCCGCGACTTCTACCAGCAGTCGTGGCGCCTGCTCGTGCTCAACTCGGCGCTCTCGATCTTCGTGCTCGCGGTCGTCGGCGTCGGGCTGTGGTTTTCGGCCCGTGCTCCTGCTGCTCGTCCTCGTCGGCCCGTTCGCGGCGGCGTTCATGCACTGCGCCGTGACGGTCGCGCAGACCGATGAGCTGCGGCTGCGCGATGCGGTCACGGGGATCCGGCTGCACTGGCAGCGAGGGCTCGTGCTCGGTCTGTGCGCGCTCGCCGTGGGCGCAGCGGCTGCGTTTGCCGTGGCGTTCTACGCAGAGATCGGCGGCTGGTGGTGGGCGCTCGCGCTTGATCGCGCTGTACGTTGCGGGGCTCTTCGGGGTGCTCCAGCTGCTGCTCTGGCCGCTGGCGATCTTCGAGCTCGACCGGCCGCTGACCGAGGTCGCCCGCGACGCGCTCGTCGGGTTGCTGCGGCGGCCGGCGGCGGGGAGCGCCCTCGCGCTCGTGCTGCTCGCGATCAACGTCGTCGGCCTCGCGGCGGGTCTCGTACCCTTCCTGACCCTCACCGTCGCGTACTCGTTCCTTGCCGCGGCGCACTTCGCGCTGCCCCGTTCCGAACCAGGAGGCACCAACCGCATGGCCAGCGTGACGTTCGAGCACGTGAGCAAGGTCTTCGACAAGACCCCGGCCGTGAACGACTTCTCGCTCGAGATCGGCGACGGCGAGTTCATGGTGCTCGTCGGGCCTTCCGGCTGCGGCAAGAGCACGGCGCTGAGGATGCTCGCCGGGCTCGAGGAGGTCACGAAGGGACGGATCCTGATCGGCGACCGCGTCGTGAACAACGTCGCGCCGGCGTCGCGCGACATCGCGATGGTCTTCCAGTCGTACGCGCTCTACCCGCACATGACCGTGTACGACAACCTCGCCTTCGGCCTGCGCAACACGGGCGTGCCGAAGCGCGAGATCGACGACCGCGTGCGGCGCGCCGCGGAGATCCTGCAGATGGACGAGCTCGTCAAGCGGAAGCCGAAGCAGCTCTCCGGCGGTCAGCGGCAGCGCGTGGCGCTCGGCCGCGCGATCGTGCGCGAGCCGAAGGCGTTCCTGATGGACGAGCCGCTCTCGAACCTCGACGCGAAGCTTCGGGTCGAGACCCGGGCCGAGATCCTGAAGCTTCAGGACCGCCTCGACACGACGACGATCTACGTCACGCACGACCAGATCGAGGCGATGACGATGGGCGACCGGATCGCGGTCATGAACGCCGGCGTCCTGCAGCAGGTCGGGACGCCCGAGGAGGTGTACACGAACCCCCGGAACGTCTTCGTGGCCGGGTTCATCGGCTCGCCCGCGATGAACCTCGTGCCGGCGCCTCTCGCTCGACGCCGGCGGGCCGGACCGCATCGCGGGCTTCCGGCCGGAGCACCTGCGGCTCGGGCAGGACGGCGCGGACGCCTATCACTTCGACGCGCGGATCGAGGTCGTCGAGTACCTCGGCGACGAGCAGCTCGTTCACCTCATCCGGAAGGACACGCCGCTGCTCGCGAAGCTGCCCGTCGAGCAGCGGATCGAGACGGGACGCGACGAGCAGTTCGCCGTCGCGCGCGACAAGGTCGTCCTCTTCGACGCGGAGACGCAAGAGCGCGTCGGGTAGGTTGCGGGCGTGATCGAGCTCCGCTCCGACACGCTCACCCAGCCGTCGCCGGGCATGCGGCAGGCGATCGCGAACGCGGTCGTCGGGGACGAGCAGAAGCGCGAGGACCCGACCGTGCTCGAGCTCGAGTCGCGCGCCGCCGAGCTGCTCGGCCACGAGGCGTCGGTCTACCTCCCGACGGCGACGATGGCCAACCAGATCGCGATCCGGATCCTCACCGAGCCCGGCGACGTCGTGATCGCCGAGGAGCACTCGCACCTCTTCATCGCCGAGCAGGGTGGGCCGGCCGCCCACTCGGGGCTGTTCACGCGCCCGTTGCCCGGCTACGCGGGACGGCTCGCGCCGGAGCAGATCCGCGCCGCGATGACCGACCCGCGCTCGGGGCACGAGCCGGTGACGAAGCTCGTCTCGCTCGAGAACACGCACAACTCGTCCGGCGGGCGGATCTGGCCGCTCGACGAGCTCGCCGCGGTGGTCGAGACCTCGCGTGAGCTCGGGCTGCGCGTGCACCTCGACGGCGCGCGGCTGCTGAACGCGGCGGTCGGCCTCGGCGTGCCGGCGGCCGAGCTCGGCGGTCAGGTTCGACACCGTGACGCTGTGCCTCTCGAAGGGCCTCGGCTGCCCGCTCGGCGCGATCGTCGCGGGCTCGGAGGAGCTGATGCTCAAGGCGCGGCGCGCGAAGCACCTCTTCGGCGGCGCGATGCGGCAGGCAGGGATCGTCGCCGCCGCGGGCGTCTACGCGCTCGACCACAACGTCGACCGGCTCGCCGAGGACCACGCGCGTGCGCGTCGCCTGGCGGAGGGCCTCGCGGCGGCAGGGATCGCGATCGACCTCGACGCCGTCGAGACGAACTTCGTGCAGGTCGACGTCGAGCCGTACGGGCTGACGAAGTGGGAGGCGCTCGCGCGGTTGAAGGAGCACGGCGTCGGCCTGTCGGCGACCGTGCACCCGTCGACGCTGCGCGCGGTCACGCACCTCGACGTCTCCGACGACGACATCGATCGTGCGATCGACCTGATCCCTCGCGCGCTCGGCGTGCTTGTCGAAGCCTGACCTCCTCGAGCGCGCGCTCGAGGAGCACGGTCTCCCGAGCATCTCCGCCGCGGTGTTCGAGGACGGCGAGGTCACCTGGTCGCAGACCGCGGGCGATGCGCGGCCGGACACGCAGTACGCGATCGCGTCGGTCACGAAGACCTTCGTCGCGGCGGCGGTGCTCGAGCTGCGCGTCGACCTCGACGAGCCGACGCGGTTCGGAACGCCGAGGCAGCTGCTCTCGCACACGTCGGGCCTCCAGCACGAGCTGCCCGGCGAGGAGTGGGGGACGCTCGAGTTCCCCGCGCGCGAGGAGGTCGTCGCGCGATTCGACGAGGCCGAGCGCGTGCTCCCGCCTGGACGCTTCCACTACTCGAACCTCGGCTACCTCGTGCTCGGCGAGCTCGTCGCGGAACGCGACGGGCAAGCCGATCGAGGAGGCGATCCGGGAGCTGCTGCTCGAGCCGCACGGCCTGCGCCGGACGACGTGGGGGCCCGAGGAGCCTCACGCGCGCGGGTTCTTCCGCGAGCGACCCGAGCGGAAGCTCGTGAAGGGCGGGACGAGCGCCTCGGGCGGGCTCTGGAGCACGGCCGGCGACGTCGCCCGCTGGGGAACGCACCTCCTCGGCCTGGAGGAGCTCCACCGGCCGTACGCCCACGCCGGCTGGGACGAGGCCTTCGGGCTCGGCGTGGAGTGCGTCCGCGTCGACGGGCGCGAGCTCTGGGGGCACGAGGGCGCGACGGTCGGCTTCCGGTCGATCCTGCTCTACGACCGCGACGCGAACGCGGGCGCTGCGGTGCTGACCAACGCGACGCAGTTCGGGGGCGTTCGCGCGCTCGCGGCGTCGCTCGTTCCGCAGAGCGGCAGCCGGCGCGCCGACGAGCCGGCGCCGCCCGAGATCGAGGGGATCCTCGGCTCGTGGTGGTCGGAGGGCATCGAGCACCGCTTCCGCTGGACGGGCCGGCTCGAGACCGACGACGCGGTCTTCGTGCAGGAAGCGCCCGACCGCTTCCGCTCGGCGCAGGGCCACGAGGAGGGCGAGCTGCTCCGCGTCGTCCGTGGCGAGGACGGTGAGCCGATCGAGCTCTGGTGGGCCGGCTATCCGTTCCGGCGCGAGCCCGGCTACTCGTACTGAAGCGCTTCGAGCACGTTCAGCCGAGCCGCTCGCCGCGCCGGCCACACGGCGGCGATGATCCCGACGGCGATCGTCGCGATCGTGAACACGATCAGTGAGCCGACCGGCAGGGTGAAGTCGATGAAGTCGATTCGCGCCACGAGCAGCGCGCCGAGCACGACGCCGAGAATGATCCCGAGGAAGCCGCCGATCAGCGCCGTGATCACGCTCTCGTGGCGGATCATCCGCCGCACCTGCCTGCGAGTCATGCCGATCGCGCGAAGCATCCCGATCTCGCGGGTGCGCTCGAACACCGTCAGCACGAGCGTGTTGACGATCCCGAAGAGCGACACGATGACCGAGAGCGCGAGCAGGACGTAGAGGATGTTCAGGACCGCGCTCAGGCCCGCGATCTGGTTGTCGATGAACTCGCTCCTCGTCTGCGCCTTCGCGTTCGGGAACTCGGTCAGCGCCTGCTCGAGCGTGGCCTGGTTCTCCTCGGTCTGACCGCCCTGCATGCGCACGAAGGAGAAGAGGTTGCGCGGGTTCTCCGTGTGCTTGTCCCACGCGGCTGACGAGATCGTGACGTTGCCGAACGGCGATCCGCCGGGCGGCGGGTCGAAGATGCCCTCGACCTGGTAGGTCTGCTTGTCGCCGTTCGCGAACGTCAGCCGGATCGGGGAGCCGCGTCGAAGATCGTGGTCGCTGGCGTAGCCGTCGTCCACGACCGCGCCGTCGTCGCCGAGCTGTGCGAGGACGTCCTCCGCGCCCTCCTTCCACGTCCATGTCGAGCATCGTGCTCAGATCGGGGCTCACGGCGGTCGCGAAGAACGGCTTGCGGAACGCCTGGGCTTCGCCCGTGCGGACGTCTCCGACCGCTTCGACACCGGGAACCTCGGCGATGTGCTCGCTCACCGCGGCCGGGATCGGCGAGAAGTTGTTCTGCGCGGTCACCGCGTAGTCGGCGTTCGTCCACAGATCCTCGACGGCGCCGCGGAACGTCGACGTGATGCCTGCGGCGAGCACGGCGACGAGCGTGACGAGCGCGAGCCCGATCATCAGCGCCGCCGCGGTCGAGGCGGTCCGTTGCGGGTTCCGCCGGGCGTTGTCGCGCGCGAGCGCGCCCGCCGCCCCGCCGATCTTCGTGGCCGGCCACCCGAGCGCGCCGGCGAGCGGGCGGATGAACCGGACGGAGAGCAGCGCGAAGCCCAGGAAGACGAGGAGCGCTCCGAGCCCGAGCCAGATCAGCAGGCTCGTCGTCGAGAGGTCGGGGGCGAAGAGCGCATAGATGATCGACGCGAAGCCGAGCAGCGTCAGCACGGAGGCACCAACGGTGCGGTACGGCGCGAAGCGCGACTCCGGAAGCGTCGCGCCTTCACGGACCGCGGCGATCGGCGGCACGCGCGTCGCGCGGATCGCCGGCCGGAGGCTCGCGACCAGCGTCACGAGGATGCCGACGAGCAGGGACACGACGATCGTCCGCGTCTCGAAGACGAGGCCGGTGTTCGGCAGCGTGAACCCGACCGCGTCGAAGAGGCTGAAGAGGACGTTCGCGAGGCCGAGGCCGAGGAAGAGCCCGAGCACCGAGGCGAGGATCCCGACGACGAGCGCCTCGAGGATGATCGAGCCGAGCACCTGCTTCCGTGAGGCGCCGATCGTCCTGATCGTGGCGAACTCGCGCGTCCGCTGAGCGATCGTGATCCCGAGCGAGTTCGCGATCACGAAGCTGCCGACGAACAGCGCGATCCCGGCGAACGCGAGCAGGAACCCCTGCAGGAACGTGATGAACTCGTTCGTGTCGGCCGCCTCCTCCGTCGCCTGCGCCTGACCGGTGCGCACCTGCGCGGTCGGCGGGAGCACCGGTTTGAGCGCAGCAAGGAGCTTCGGCTCCGAGACGTCGGGGCTGGACGCGACGGCGATCTCGTCGAGCCGCCCCTCCTTGCCGTAGAGACGCTGTGCGGTCGGGAGGTCGAACCCGGCGAGCGTCGCGTCGCCGATCGTCGAGAGCGTGTCGCCGAAGCGAATCAGCCCGGAGATCGTGTACTGCTGGACCGCGCCCTCAGCCTGGACGGAGATCGTGTCGCCGACCTTGAAGTCGTGCTTCTTCGCCGTCGCCTCGTCGATCACGATCTCGTTCGAGCCGGGCCAGCCGCCTTCCACGAGCTTGAGCGGGTTGAAGGGCGAGTCGCCCTCCGCGATGCTGAACCCGATCGCCGGCGCGTTGCCGACGATCGCCTTGCCCTGCTTGTCGATCAGGATCGTCGTCTCGCTGGTGACGCTCCCCTCGGCCTGCTGCACTTCGGGAACCGCGCGGACCGTCGCGAGCAGGGACTCGTCGAGCGTCGGCGCCTCGCTGCCGCTGCCGTCGGAGAGGTCGAACGCCGACCTGCCGGTGATCACGGCGTCCGAGCCCTGACGGGTCTCGTTGAAGATCGCGTCGAACGCCTGGTCGATCGAGTCCGTGAGGACGTAGGTGCCGCTCACCATCGCGACCCCGAGCACGATCGCGACCGCGGTCAGGACCGTCCGCAGCTTGCGGCCGAGCAGACCCTTCAGGGCGAACTTGATCACGCCGTCGTGATCGCGTCGAGCGCCGCGAGGATCTCGGGCTGCGTCGAGCGGGGAAGCTCCTTGACGATCCTGCCGTCCGCGAGGAAGAGCACGCGATCGGCGATGGCCGCCGCGCGCGGCTCGTGCGTCACCATCACGGTCGTCTGGCCGTACTCCTCGACGGAGTGCCTGAGCAGGTCGAGGATCTCGCTGCCCGGTCTTCGAGTCGAGGTTGCCCGTCGGCTCGTCGGCGAAGACGACCGTCGGCCGCGAGACGAGCGCGCGGGCGATCGCGACGCGCTGCTGCTGGCCACCGGACAGCTCGGAAGGACGGTGCTTCCGCCGGTCGGCGAGGCCGACGTTGTGCAGCAGCGTCTCGAAGAACTCAGGGTCGGGCTTCTCGCCCGCGATCGTGAGCGGCAGCAGGATGTTCTCCTCGGCCGTGAGCATCGGCAGGAGGTTGAAGAACTGGAAGACGAAGCCGATGTGCTCCCGTCGGAGCTTCGTCAGGTCGGAGTCGCCGAGACGCGTGATCTGCGTGCCGGCGATCGCGACCTCGCCGGCCGTCGGCTTGTCGAGGCCCGCGAGGATGTGCATCAGCGTCGACTTGCCCGAGCCCGACGGCCCCATGATCGCGGTCAGGTCGCCCTTCGGGATGTCGAGCGAGACTCCCTGCAGCGCGTGGACGGCGGTTTCGCCCTCGCCGTAGGTGCGCGTCAGGTCGCTCGCGTGCACGACGGTGCCGTTGGTGCTCATCCGGCCAACCTACCTGTCGCCCGCGAGGTAGAACGCGGTCGCGGCACCGACGTACGCAACGATCAGAACAATGCCCTTCGCACGGCTCGACTGCCCGTCCGCGAGCAGCGCCGCGGTCACCACGGTCGAGATCGCGAGCACGGCGATCTCGACCGGCCGGAACGAGAGCGCGAGCGGGTCGATCAGCCACGAGAGCAAGCGCGACGGCCGGGATCAGGAAGACAGCCACCTGGGCACTCGACGCGAGCGCGATCTCTGCAGCGAGCTTGATATTCCCGCGCGCCGCGACGACCACCGCACCGCCGTGCTCGGCGGCGTTGCCGACGATCGCGACGATCACGGCGGCGACGAAGAACTCCGAGAGCCCGACGTTCGCGGCGAACTCGTCGATCGACCCGACGAGGATCTCTGCGATCAGCGCCGTGACGGCGGTCGCGGCACCGAGGACGAGCAGGGACGTTCGAAGTGACCAGCCGGTGAGCGCCGTCGGGTCGTCGGCGACGTGCATCAACCGATGCCGCCGGAGCGAGTACCACGTGACCGCGACGTACACGACGAGCAGGATGACGGAGGGGACGATGGAGAGCACCGCGAGCGAGTGCCGCTCGGGGTCACCGCTCCCAGCTGGGGATCGCAGGGATCAGGAGCAGCACGACCGCGACACCCACCAGCCCGATCGAAAGGAACGACGACGGGCGGTCGAGCGCGCCGCGGCCGCCGAAGAGGAGCGAGAACCCGAGCACGAGCAGGAGGTTCCCGACCACGCTTCCCGTGAGCGAGCCGCGCACGACCTCGGTCAGGCCTTCGGAGACTGCGAAGAGCGCGATGATCAGCTCGGGCGCGTTCCCGAACGTCGCGTTCAGGAAGCCGCCGACGCCGGGGCCCGTGTGATGGGCTGCGTGCTCCGTCGCCTCGCCGATCAACCAGGCGAGTGGCACCAGGCTGAGCGCGGCGAGCACGAAGTCCACGGTCGACCCCGGGTGCACGAAGAAGTGGATGAGAATCGTGAGCGGCGCGAGGCCGAGCGATGCCGTCAGGATGCGCCGCGTCACGGCCCAGTACGTTACTGACGCGATGGTCGACGCCGTGCTCTTCGCCTGGGGCCACACGCTGGTGATCTGGGCTCCGGACGACGAGCCGCGCGAGGAGGCGCGTCGGCTCGGCTCGACGACCCACGCGATGCTCGAGGCGCTCCGGAAGCGAGGGCTCAAGCTCGGCCTCGTCTCGAACGCGCTCGACCCGCCGGAGGAGTCTGCACCGCGAGCTCGCCGACTCGGGAGTCGCCGAACGGATCGACTACGCCGTCTTCGCGGCGGAGGTGGGGCGGCGCAAGCCCGACCGCGGAGATCTTCGAGCGCGCGCTCGACGCGCTCGGCGTTCGGGCGGAGGCGGCGCTCTTCGTCGGCGACCGGCTCGACGAGGACGTGCGCGGCGCCGCCGAGCTCGGGATGACGACCGTCCAGGCGCTCTGGTTCCGGGCCGACGACCACCCCGACGGCGTCGAGGCCGACTACCAGGCGTTCACCCAGATGGACGTCCTGAACGTCGTCCGCCGGCTCAATGGTGAGTGAAGACTCACCCGCGCTTACTCCTGAGAAGCCGTTCTGTCAAGTCTTGCGCAGCCCCTCCTTCATGCCGACAATTCAGGGAATGGCGTACGTCGAGCAGTCCGCCGCCACCCTCCCCCTGCGGCCCCAGGACGAGGTCGAGTGTCGGCGCTGTGAGGTGCACTGCGACAAGGTCGTGCACCCCTCGGCCTGCATCGCGAAGTCGTGCCCGTTCCTCTACTCCTACGAGGCGCACGGCCATCGCTACGTCGGCTGCCTGCAGAAGGTCTACGCGGTCGAGATCGACCTGGACAAGCTCGAGGCGGCCGAGCGCCACGGCGGGTTCGGCGCGGTGCGGGCGATCCGCCAGCCGCTGCCGATGTGCCACACCGAGGTCGAGAGCACCTACGAGACCCGCACGGACGACCTCGGCTGCGTCAACCCGGAGTTCTTCGAGCTGCCCGACGGGCAGCCGAACTTCCGGATCTTCGCGCGAATAACGCCGAACGCCGTCGCTTAGGCTCGTCCAGCGAGCGTGGAGCTCGCGCGTCTTGCGGAGCTCGTCCGCGTTCGGGCCCTTGTCGTCCGCGCCGGGCACCTCGAGGATCGCCGGCAGGCCCTGCACCTTCGGGTGCGCGAGGAACGCGCCGAGGCCTTCGCCCATCACGCCGTCGAGGATGTTGTCGTGGCGGTCGCTGTTCGAGCCGAGCGCCGACTTCGAGTCGTTCACGTGCAGGCAGCGCAACCGGTCGAGCCCCACCGCGTCGTCGAGCTCGGCGAGGACCGCGGCGACCGCATCCGGGTCGGTCACGTCGTAGCCGGAGACGTAGAGATGGCACGAGTCGAGGCAGACGCCGAGCCGGGGGTGGCGGTCGAGCTTCTCGAAGAGCGTCGCGAGCTCCTCGATCGAGCGGCCGATCGTGGCGCCGGCGCCCGCGGAGTTCTCCATCAGCAGCCACGTGCGCTCGGAGCAGCGCTCGAGCACCTGCTCCATCGCGGGCAGCACGCGCTCGAGCCCGTGCTCGAAGCCGGAGCCGAGGTGCGAGCCGACGTGGAAGACGACGCCGTCGGCCTCGATCGCGCACGCGATGTCCATCGTGCTGCGCATCACGGCGACGCTCTTCTCGTACACCTCGTCGTTCGGGGCGGCGAGGTTGACGAGGTAGATCGCGTGGCAGAGAACGGCGCCCATCGCCGTCTCCTCGCGCTGCGCGCGGAACGCCTCGTAGAGCTCGGGGTTCGGCGTCGGCGGCTTCCACGCGCGCGGGCTCTGCGTGAAGAGCTGGACCGCGTCGGCGCCCATCTCGACCGCCTTGTCGAGGGCGCCCTTCACGCCGCCGCCGCAGTGCGCGCCGATCAGCACACGAACTCCGCGAGCCGGGCCGCTTCGTCGTCGACCTCTCTCCGCGCAGCGCGCGGGAGCGGCGCGAACGGCTCGACGACGACGCGCTTGCCGTCGAGCTTCCACGTTCCCGCGACGAAGCCGTCGACGAGCACGACCGGCGCGCCGCCGAGCACGAGCTTCTGCACGGCGTGCTCCTCGGGCAGCACGCGTCGACGGTCGGCATGCGCGATCAGCAGCTCGTCCCAGCGCGAGAGGAAGCGGATCGGAGCGCGCTCGTCGCCGTCGGCGAGCGGCGCACGCGGCAGGTCGATCAGCTCGCGACCTTCCTCGTCGGCGAAGCGCCTCAGCCGGATCGACTCGAGTGCCGGGTTGAGCGTCTTCAGGAGCTGCCCGCTCCACGACGCGAGGTCGGCCCGCGTCGCCGGGCCGAACGCCGCGAGGTACCGCTTGACGAGGTGCACGAGTGCGTCGGCGGCCGGCGGCGGGCGGAAGGTCGCTGCTCGAAACCGAACGCCGCGGGTGAAGCCCCACTCGGCCGTGTTCGGCAGCGGCTCGAGCGGGATCAGGTGCCGAAGCCACGCCAGGTCGCGGAGGTTGTCGACCTCGCCGGCCGGCCCGCGGCGCTCTTCGAGGAACGCGACGAGCTCTCGCGCCGCCCGCGGCTCGCGGCGAACATGGGCCCGGACCGACGTGACGAGCTCCGGCGCGGGCTTCGCGCGGCCGTTCGACCACGGCGCCACCTCCTTGCGCAGAGCCGTCGCGTAGAGCGGGTAGTCCCGCGCGCTCACGAGGTGGAGCGTCCCGCGCATCAGCGCGGCCTTGACGACCTGCCCGCGCCGGAGCGCCCGCGTCAGGTGCGCTCGCTCGAATCCCTCGAGCCGGGACCAGAGCGCGACGTACGGCGAGGGAACCCACTGCGCCTGGAGAGCGGCGACCCGCTCGATCGCCCGGGCCGGCCCGAGCCGTTCCCGGCGCAGGAGCAGCTGCCGGAGGAGGAGCGTTCGGTTGAGCTCCCGGAGCGACAGGACGCGCACGCGCCTACGCTATCGACGTGGTCAAAGTCCGCTTCGCGCCGAGCCCGACCGGGATGCTCCACATCGGGGGCGTGCGCACCGCCGTGTTCAACTGGCTCTTCGCGCGGGCGCAGGGCGGCGAGTTCAAGCTGCGGATCGAGAACACGGACACGAGCCGCGAGGTGGCGCAGGCGGTCGAGCAGATCCAGGAGTCGCTCCGCTGGCTCGGGCTCGACTGGGACGGCGACCACACCTTCCAGCTCGACCGGATGGACGACTGCCGCGAGGTTGCGCAGCGGCTCGTCGCCGAGGGCAAGGCCTACGAGGACGAAGGAGCGATCCGCTTCCGCATGCCCGACGAGGGCACGACGGGCTGGGACGACGTCGTCCGCGATCGCATCGAGTTCCCGAACGACCAGCTCGAGGACCTCGTGCTCGTCCGCTCCGACGGCCGCCCGACCTACAACTTCGCCTCGCCGATGGAGGACGTCTGGGACGAGATCACGCACGTGATCCGCGGCGACGACCACGTCTCGAACACGCCGAAGCAGATCAACCTGATCCGGGCGGTCGGCGCCGAGCCGCCGATCTACGCGCACGTGCCGAGCGTGTTCGGGACGGACGGCAAGAAGCTCTCGAAGCGCCACGGCGCGGTCAGCGTCGAGGAGTTCCGCGACGCGGGCTACATCGCGCCGGCGCTGCTCAACTTCCTCTCGCTGCTCGGCTGGGCGCCCGACGGCGAGACGACGATCATGTCGCGCGACGAGCTCGTCGAGCGCTTCGACCTCTCGCGCGTGCAGTCGAGCCCCGCCGCGTTCGACTTCCAGAAGCTCGACTGGATGAACGGCGTCTACCTGCGCGCGCTCCCGCCCGACGAGTACGCGCACGAGCTGCTGCTCTACCTCGGCGAGCAGGGCTACGACTGGGACGCGGAGCTCGTCCACAAGGCGGCTCCGCTCGTGCAGGAGAAGATCGAGAAGCTCGGCGACTTCCCCGCGTTCGCGGGGTTCCTGTTCGGCGACGTCTCGCTCGACGGCCACCAGTTCGACCCGGCGCTCCTCGAGGAGGCCGAGCGAGCGCTCGGCGAGGTCGAGCCGTTCACCGCCGAGGCGATCGAGCCCGCGCTTCGTCAGCTCGCGGAGCGGCTCGGCCTGAAGCCGCGCGACGCGTTCGCGCCGATCAGGCTCGCCGTGACGGGCTCGAAGGTGTCACCGGGTCTGTTCGAGAGCCTCGAGCTCCTCGGCAAGGAGCGCGCTCTCGAGCGGCTCAGCGCCGCCCGATCCTGAACGGCTTGGGCGAAGACAGCGGGTCGAGTGCGCGCTGGAAGCGGATCCACGCGCGTCGGCGGAACGCCGTGGTCGGCTGCGGGAGGCCCTTGAGGACATCCCGCGTCCTGGCTCGGTTCGAGCCACTGCTGTTGTGCGCTCGCTCACGCATTTACTACTTGTAAACGGGATGTCGCGGCTCCGGAGATACGGCCTCTCAGCTAGCCTCACCCGCTATGGCGTCGGGGGGCGGCACCGTGCTCGTCGTTGACGACGAGCCTTCACTTCGATTGCTCTGCCGGGTGAACCTCGAGCTGGAGGGGTTCCGGGTGCTCGAGGCCGGGTCGCTCGACGAGGCGCGCGCGCAGCTCGAGCGTGAGCACGTGGACGTCGTCGTGCTCGACGTCCATCTCGGGTCCGGCGACGGGCGCGACCTGCTCGACGAGTTGCGCGCGGCGGAGTCCGCGACCCGAGTCGTGATGCTGACCGGCAGCGTCGAGCCGACCGGCGGCCGGTTCGCCGCCGCCGACCGGGTCGTCACGAAGCCGTTCGAGCCCGTCCATGCTCGTGGCGATTGTCCGCGAGTTGGTCGACCGCGCTCATGTAGATTCGACTACGTGAGCGTCACCCAGGTCAGAACCGCCGCAGAGTACGAGGCCGAGCTCCAGCGCTACCTCTACGAGCGCTCCGAGGAGGGCCGCGCGGTGCGGGTGGGGGAGAAGGAGACCTCCGAGCAGGCAGCGATCGTCGCGCGCTACGCGAACCTCTTCTCCCGCGAGCAGATCGAGGCGTTGCGCGAGGAGGAGCAGCGGGCATCCTCGGGCGACGAGCGCGAGCGCCTCTACCGCCTGCGCAAGACCTGCGAGGCCGGGATCGTCTCCGCCGAGCTCGCCGAGCGAGAGGACGCGCTCGAGAACGCGCTGCTCGGCGCGCGCGTGACGTGGCAGGGCGAGGAGCTGCCGCTCCGCGCCGCGCAGGCGAAGCTCGCGGTGCTCCCCGACTACCGGGAGCGCGAGGAGCTCGGCGAGCTGCAGGCGCTCCGTTCCGCCGACTTCAACGACGACCGACTCGAGCTGATCACCGCCTCCGAGGAGCTCGAGGCCGAGCTCTCGGGCGAACCCGATCCCGTGGCGCGGATCGAAGAGGAGAAGCAGATCTCGCTGCGCGACCTCGAGCGCGCGCTCGCCGCCGCGAGCAAGGCCGTCGACGGCGCGTGGGCGGGCATGCGCGAAGAGTGGTTCGAGCGGCTGCTCGGCCCCGAGCGCGGCGACGTCCCGACGTCGGCGCACGTCGCGTGGATCCGCCGGCTGTCGCCGCTCGAGTCGACGTACACGAAGGAGCGCTCGGTCGAGGTCTGCATGGACACGCTCACGCGACTCGGCTTCGACCTCGAGAACGACCCGAACGTGCGGCTCGACCTCGAGGATCGTCCGCAGAAGTCGCCGCGCGCGTGCGTGATCGCGTCCGATCCGCCGAAGGTCGTCCACCTGATCACCCGGGCGCAGGGCGGGCTCCACGACTACCAGGCCTTCATGCACGAAGCCGGGCACGCGCTGCACTACGCCGGCGTGGATCCCGGGCTGCCGTACACGTTCCGCAAGATCTCGCGCGACCACGCGCTGACCGAGATCTACTCGTACATCCTCGAGGCGATCACGCGCGAGCCGGGCTGGCACGACCGGTACTTCTCCGCGCCGGAGAACGCGAAGGCGCCGGTGTTCCTCGAGGCGCTGCTCTTCCGCCGCTACACGGCCAAGCTGCAGTTCGAGCTCGCGTTCTGGTCCGACTTCCCGAACGGTGCGGGCGGCGACGAGTACTCGAAGCGGCTGACCGACGCGACCGGGATCCGTTACCGGCCCGACGCGTTCCTCTCCGACATGGACGCCGGCTTCTACTCGGCGGACTACCTCCGCGCGTGGATTCGCTCCGCGCAGCTGCGCACGTACCTCGAAGGGGAGATCGGCGAGGACTGGTGGCAGAACCCGAAGACCGGCGACCACCTGCGCGGGCTCTGGCACGAGGGCACGAAGCCCTCGAGCGAGGAGATCGCCGCGCGGATCGGGTTCGAGCCGTTCGACACGGGCCCGCTCGTCGCAGAGCTCGGCGGTTAGTGGCCGAGCAGCCGGTCCCGGAGGCTCAAGCTCGAATCGACCGAGCACGGGCTCGTTCCGAAGGGCGAGGGCTGGTTCGTCCTGAACGCCCGCGACGCCGGGTGGCGCGCCGGCGAAGGGCGCCCGGCGCTCAGCGCGCTCGAGGGAGAGCCGAGTTTCCGCAGCTGGGGATCAACCTGCGTCAGCTCGCGCCGGGCGAGCCGATGGCGATGTACCACTGGGAGGCCGACCAGGAGGACTTCCTCGTGCTCGCGGGCGAGCCGCTGCTCGTCGTCGAGGGCGAGGAGCGTCCGCTGCGTCCGTGGGACTTCGTGCACTGCCCGGCCGGGACGAAGCACGTGATCGTCGGGTGCGGGGACGGGCCCTGTTCGTGCTCGCGGTCGGCGCTCGCATCCGCTCGACCGGCCCGGACTGGGGCGGCTACACGGTGGACGAGGCTGCGCTGCGCCACGGCGCGGGCGTCGACGAGGACACCACCGACGAGCTCGTGGCGTACGCGCCGTTTCGCCAGCGCGAGCCGACGCGGTATCGCGAGGGCTGGCTTCCCGACTAGCTAGAGGCTGCTCGGCGAGGAGCCGGGCGATCGGCCACGCACCGTCGGAGGTGTTGGAGATCACGGTCGCTGTCATCGCTCGCTCCGGGTCGTGCGCGCTCCAGAACGAGACGCCCGCGTCGGATCCGACCAGGAACACGACGTCGCTCGACTCGTGGAGCCAGAAGCCGAGGCCGTAGCGCCTCGGCTCTCCCGGCACGTCGCTGCGCGGCCGCACCATCTCCGCAACCCAGTCGGCCGAGACGATCCGGCCGGCGAAGAGCGCGCGCCAGAACGAGCTGACGTCCGCCACGGTCGAGTAGATCCCGCCGTCGCCGGTGCCCCGCACGGGCAGGTGAAGGACGTTCGTCCGGACGACGCCGTCCATCGTGAGGTACCCGAGCGCCGCGCTCCCCGGGAGCTCGTCGGAGCGCAGGAACGCGGTGTCGACCATCCCGGCCGGCTCGGTGACGCGTTCGTGCACGAGCTGATGGAACGGAACGCCGCTCGCTCGCTCGGCGATCAGCGCGAGCACGACGTACGCGCCGTTGTTGTAGACGAACTGTTCGCCCGGCGGAAACCTGGTGGCGTGACCGTCGAGGACCGCGAGGAAGTCCTCCGTCTCGGCGAGCTCGTGGACGGGAACCGGCATGACGTAGTCGGTGACGTGCGTGGCCTCCTCGTCGAGGTAGTCGCCGATCCCCGATCGGTGCGACAGCAGGTGCTCGATCGTCACGTCGTCGCCGATCAACGGCAGATCGCCGCCGAGCACCGAGCGCGCCGTCGTCGAGAGCTCGAGCACTCCCTCCTCGATGAGACTCACGACCGCGAGCGCCGTCAGGCCCTTCGTGGCGCTCGCGGTGCCGAACTGCGTCTCGACGCGTGTTCGGGATCGCGTGGCCGCGATGCGCAAGCCCGTAGGCGCGCGCGAACTCGACGTCGTCACCGCGGTCGACGCGCACCACCCCGGAGAAGCCGTTCGTCTCGGCGATCGAATCGACCGCGCGTGCCAGCGTCTCCATGAGGAGGACGGTATCGAGCCGGGCGACTACGAAGGAACGAGTTCGGCGCGCTGATTCGGATAGAGAATCCGCCAGAGCTGCAAGTGCACGCGAATCTCGGCCGACGCCTGCTGCGGCGTCGGGGCGTCCGGCCTGTCGACCTCGACTGTGCCTTCATCGATCGGGTCCGCGGTGAACCCTGCACGCCAAAAGTGAGCGCAGAGGTCGTCGAGGAACGCCGGATCGTCGATAAGGACACGCATGGGCCGCAGAGCCAGTCGTTATCTCGGCCACTCACGGCGAATCCGCAATCCCTCAAGCGAGCCGGAGCGCGTTTCCCGCCGCCCTTACGCACAAACGACCCCTGGAGAAATGCGAGTTCGGCAGTCTCCGGAGGGTCGAAAAGGCCCATACGGGATTCGGACGCCCCTGCTAATCGGCGGTTTCTGACCTCCGAGTGGGCACGGAGTGGGCACCGTCCGAGCACAGAACCGCCGCGTAGTCGATCTCCGCGCGGTCCAAGACCGCGTGCGCGTACGTCCGCAAGTGCTCCTGCGCTGAGTGGCCGAGCTTCGCCGCGGCGGTCGCGGCGGGCTCGCCGCCCAGGTGCATGAGTGTCGCCTGTCGGTGGCGGAGGTCGTGCGGGCTGAACGCCGGGACCCCGGCGCCCGTACACGCCCGCGTGAGGCTACGTTCGGGCGCGGTGTCCTCGAGGTTGTCGCGTGACCGTCACGGGCGACTTGTCGTCGAGTTGACGGTCACGTCCGAAGCGGGATCGTGCGGTGACCGCTGGTTGGTCGTCGGCAATGCGTTCGAGGCGGGCGGCAGAGGGGTCGGGTTCCTCGGCGCTCCTACCGGCCGGAAGCCTGAGCCGATCGACCAGCCGCCGCCAACGCAGGGGCGCGCCGGCACCATCCGGCAGTCGTGGCCGGCGGACTACCCGGACCGTGCGCGCGAGCTGCACGCTGGCGGGTTGTCTTGTCCGAAGGTTGCCGAGGAGCTCGGTGTGCCGTTCGCGACGGCGAAGTTTTGGATCTGGCCGCCGGCTAGGGCGGCTCGCAATACGCCGGTACCGGCCTAGAAGCAGGCGGGTGTGACCCCGTCAGTCCCGTGCCCGCCTGCTTCTACTCCCTCGTCCGTCTGTAACAACGGTGCTCGGCGCGGCTGAGTTACGCCCGGGCCCGCACTACGTACTGTCGCCCGCGTTAAGGGCGGCCTCCTCGATGGAAGCCAGCATGCTCTCGAAGTCTCTCCTCAGCATCGTGTCGATCACGGGACCGGTCAGTCGGCCCATGGGGCCCCCCCTTGGCACATACCGGTAGTCGAATGTGATCGCTGTCCCGTTCCCGTCGGGCTCGAGGGTGAGCATGGACTCGGCCTGTTTGAACGGGACGAGAGCGGATGGCTGATTCGTGGTGGCGATTTTGCGGCCCTTCTCCCAGCCGGTGACGGTTTCAACCAATGTGCCGACCGGCTTTAGGTTCACCTGGCGGCGGGCACCCAAACCGTGGGTTTGATCTCCGATGGGTCGAGTGGTTTTGAGGCCATCCCAGTAGTCCGCCAGGTTCGGGAAATCCGCGAACACGTCCCAGACCGAGTCACAGGACGCGGCGACGTGTCGTCGCACGGTGAGATGCCGTTCGGCCATGATGATCGCTCTTGGGGCGCAGATTAGTTGCCTGACTGGGCGTCCGACAAGTGGGCTTGATTCCTCGCTTCCCAGGTCGGAAAGTGAACATGCGGCTTCCCCTTCCTGTCGGTTGGGGGCCGGCCCGCCGAGCATGACGCGGTGACTTAGCTGAGGTTGACGAGTCGGGCGATGCCTGCGCGGCGACGCTCTGCACACGCCTTGCGGTCCACGCATCGAGCATCCGTCTCCCCGCCGCTGCGTCCGTCGCCGAGGATCAGCCTCTTCGTTACGACGGGGTCGCCGCACACGCGGCACTGTCGGACCCTGGCCACAGTGTGGTTCGACATGGCCGGATCGTAAAAGGGCGGTCCGACGGCACCAATGCCGAGTGGGCACCCAGTGGGCACCGCACGCGCTCAGAGGGCACACCTGGCACGCCTGACCCGCG
>CAWFVN010000036.1:0-170315 GCA_963819225.1 uncultured Actinomycetes bacterium
TGAGGTTCTCCGACGAGGTGCGCGCGGCGCTCGACGAGGGCCGGCCGGTCGTCGCGCTCGAGACGACGTTGATCGCGCACGGCTTTCCGCCCGGCGAGGGTGTCGCGGTCGGGCTCGAGAGCGAGCGGCGCGTGCGCGAAGCGGGCGCGACTCCCGCGACGATCGGAGTGCTCGACGGAGAGGTGCGCGTCGGCCTCGACGAGCACGAGCTCGAGCGCTTCGGGGCGACCGCGCGCAAGCTCGGGCCGCGCGACGTCGCCGCCGCGGTCGCGCAGCGCGCGGTCGGGGCGACGACCGTCGGCGGGACGCTCGCAGTCGCGCGCACGGTCGGGCTCCGCTTCATGGGCACCGGCGGGATCGGCGGAGTCCACCGCGGCTGGACGCAGCGGCCGGACGTCTCCTCCGACCTCGGCGAGCTCGCGCGCACGCGCGTCGTCGTCGTCGCCTCGGGCGCGAAGTCGATCCTCGACGTGCCCGCGACCGCGGAGGCGCTCGAGACCCTCGGCATCCCGACGCTCGGCTTCCGCACGGACACGCTGCCGCTCTTCTACGCGGCGGAGGGTGGGCCGCCGGTCTCCGCCCGCGTCGAATCCCCAGGTGAAGTCGCCGAGATCGCGAGCGCCCACTGGGAGCTCGGCGGGGCGGGCCTCCTCGTCGGCAACCCGCCGGCGCAGAGCCTCGACGACGTCGAGGGGTTGATCGAGCAGGCGCTCGAGGAGGCCGGCCGCGAGGGCGTCGGCGGCCAGGGCCTGACGCCGTTCGTGCTCTCGTGGCTGCACCGCGAGAGCGGCGGGCGCACGCTCGAGGCGAACCGCGCGCTCGTCGCGGACAACGCGGGCTTGGCGGCCGAGATCGCAGTGGCGGGGACAAAGCGATGAAATGGGTGCTCGCACTGCCGCTCCTCGTTGCCGTCTCCGGCGCCTCGCCGCTCCCCGGTCTCCCGAGCTACACCGCGGGCTACGCGAGCTGGACGAAGCTGAACTCGAAGCCGATCCCGCGCCGCGCCGTCGACGCACACAGCTCGATCAAGAACGTCTACGTCTCGAAGCTGCCGCGGCCGGCCGCTATCCGGTCGGAACGGTGATCGTCAAGGAAGGTCGGCAGCGCGCGGGCGCTCCGGTCACGCTGATCGCCGTGATGCGGAAGCTCCGCGCGACCGGACCGCACAACGGCTGGCAGATGATCGAGTGGACTCGCTCGTCAGGCAGCGCCCGCTTCAGCGAGCTTGCGCGCGGGCAGGTCTGCACGTCCTGCCACTTCCAGGCGCGCAAGACCGACTACGTGTTCACGAAGCGCGCTAGTAGCTGGTAGAGGCGCGAGTCGCGAATCCGCTCACGCGGATCCGCGACCGCTTGGCACCTAAAGGCGGCCGCATTCGCGGCCGCTGCCGCCGCGATTCACATCGCGGCCTCTAGCTACTCGAGCGCCGCGAGCAGCTCGTCGATCGTCAACGCCGGCAGCGTCTCGATCTTCGTCGAGCCCCGCGCGCCGAGCGCGACGCTGACGCGCGCCACCGTCGCGAGGTCCGGAGCCTCGACGACGCTGACGAAGTCCCACTCACCGAGCGTCGCCCACTGGTGGAGAACCTGCGCGCCGAGCTCCTCGACGTCCTTGTTCACCTCGCGGAGCCGGTCCGGGTTCGACTTGAGCGTCTGGACGCCTTGCGTGCTGAGCGTGGAAAGCAGGATGTAGGTGGCCATGCGCGTGAGCCTAACGCGGGATGACTTCGCGTGACGGGTCGTTCGCGGGGTCGTTCTCGGCCAGCGCGTCGTGGGCCCACTCGCTCCGCTTCCACGCCGGCACCGGCGTCTCGCAGTCGGTCTTCGGCACGAAGCGCGAGCGCTTCACGAGGCGGTACTCGTGGATGTAGCGCGGGCAGTTCGGGAAGACCTCCGTCGCCCGCACCCGCATCACGAACTGCGCCTCCGGCCAGTCGGCGCGGAGCGGGTCCTCGAGGTCGACCGAGGCGACGCCGTTCAGGCGCAGCCGCTTGCGGCCCTCGAAGTCGATGAAGAGCAGGCCGACGTTCGCGTTGACGAGCGCGTTCCCCATCGAGAGGTACATGCCGTTCCCGTCGTAGCTCGGGAACGCGATCGTCCGCTCGTCGAGCACACGCACGAAGCCGGGCTCGCCGCCCTTGTACGAGCACTGCGGCTTGCCGTCGGCGTCCGCGGTCGCGAGGAAGAACATGTCGCGCGCCTCGATGAACGCGCGGTCGCCCTCGTCGATCGACTCGTGGACGATTCGCTCCTCGATCCGGTCCGCGAGCCGGCGCGTGTCGAACCGGTCCTGCAGCTCTCGGCTACCGCCGTGGTACACGCCTCGCATTGTCGCGCGCTTCCTGGTCGAAGTACAGGAGAGCGGAGCCGAGGAAGAGGAGCGGCGAGACCACGAGGCTCGCGACGAACGACGCGATCGCCAGCGTCTGGTCACTCGTGCCGCGCAGGAGGAAGAAGAGGCCGCTCTGCGTCAGGAAGACGAGGATCGCGAGCGTCGCCAGCGAGCCGAGCGCGTGGACGAAGTCCGCGCGGGCGAGCCTGTAGGCGCGCAGGAACGCGAACCCGAACCCGACCTGCTCCAGGGCGAGGACCGGGACGATCAGACCGAGAGCGGCGAGCCACGCGAGCCCGGGCAGGATGAAGAAGGCGACGAGGAACGGAAACGGCAGGAAGACGAGCAGCCCTCCGACGAGCGGCTGCCAGACGCGAACCGGCCGTTCGGCCGCGAGCGCCACCGCTCCGAGGTACGACGCGCTGAGCAGCACACCGCCCGCGACCGGGACGACGACGAGCAGCGCGGTCTCGTCGAGCGTCCGGGCGAGCAGGTTCAGGATCGACGGCGGGATCCCGAGCGCGAGCGAGGGCCAGAAGCGCCGTCCGTAGAGCCGCATCGACTCGGCGACGAGCTGGCCGACGGTGCGCTCGGCGGGCGGGAGCGGCGGCGGCAGCGGCGGCGGCACGGTGCGGGACGCTACCGTCCGCCGTGAGCTTCACCGTCTTCTCGCCCGACACGAACGACTGGCAGGAGCGCGACGACGGCTCGGGCAGGCGCGTCGCGCGCTTCTCGGACTCGATGACGCAGGCGCGCGCGAACCTCTGGCGCTACCCCTCCGGCGCGCGCGGGAAGCGCCACGCCGACCACGTGCAGGAGGAGACGTTCGTGATCGTCGCCGGCACGCCGTCGATGTTCCTCGGCGACCCGCCCGAGCGCGTCGACCTGTCACCCGGCTCGGTGGTCGTCGTCCAGCCGGGCACGCCGCTGCAGATCCGCAACGACGGGGCCGACGAGGCGATGCTCTTCATCGTCGGCGCACCGCCGCAGCAGGGCGGCATCGACACGTACCCCGACGTCGAAGACTGACCGGTCGTTGACACCGTCCGAGCCGCGCCCTACGTTGGGTGCGTGATCAAGCTCGCGGTCTTCGCGCTCCTCGTCTCGCTCGCCGTCGGCGCCGGCACCGGCCAGGCGCGTCCCGGCGCGTCCTCGCCGACCGCGTCGAAGGTGATTACGCCGTGCATCGCGACCGGCACGCCGTGGCGGCGTGGGACGTCGCGCGGCAACAAGTACGTGATCACGCGCAGGAACGTGACCTGCGCCTTCGCGAAGACCTGGGTCACCCGCCTGTCGGGTCGCCGGGCCACCCGTCCGGCACAGAGCATCGCTGGGCCACGCGGCTGGATCTGCATCGTCACCGCCTCGTACAACGGCAAGGCCGCGATCGGCGCGTGCGGGCGCGGCAGCGGCACGGGCTTCGCCTGGGCGCCGAAGTTCTCCTAGCGCCGACTAGGCCGCCGCGGGCTCGGCGACGCCGGCCTTGGTGAAGACCAGCTCGCCGTCCGCCGCGTCCACGAGCACCGTGTCGCCCTCGGCGAAGTCGCCTTCGAGCAGACGCAGCGCGAGCGGGTTCTCGACCAGCCGCTGGAGCGCTCGCTTGAGCGGGCGAGCGCCGTACGTCGGGTCCCACCCGGCCTCCGTGACGACCTCTTTCGCGGCGTCGGTCAGCTCGAGCGAGAGCCCCGCTCGGCGAACCGCTCGCGCAGCCGCGCGAGTTGGAGCTCGACGATCTCGCCGAGCTGGTCCCGCGTCAGCGGCTCGAACTCCACGATCTCGTCGATCCGGTTCAGGAACTCCGGACGGAACCGCTCGCGCATCTCCTCGGCGGAGCGCACGTTCGAGGTCATGATGATCACCGTGTTGCGAAAGTCGACAGTGCGTCCCTGACCGTCGGTCAGGCGGCCGTCGTCGAGGATCTGCAGCAGCACGTCGAAGACCTCATGGTGCGCCTTCTCGATCTCGTCGAGCAGGACGACCGAGTACGGCCGCCGCCGCACCGCCTCCGTGAGCTGACCGCCCTCCTCGTAGCCGACGTAACCGGGCGGTGCGCCGACCAGGCGCGCGACGGTGTGACGTTCCTGGTACTCCGACATGTCGAGCCGCACCATCGCGCGGTCGTCGTCGAACATGAACTCCGCGAGCGCGCGGGCGAGCTCGGTCTTGCCAACTCCCGTCGGGCCGAGGAAGACGAACGAGCCGATCGGGCGGTTCGGGTCCTGCAGGCCGGTGCGCGCGCGGCGCAGCGCGTTCGCGACCGCCTCGACGGCCTCGTCCTGGCCGACGACGCGCTGGTGCAGCCGCTCCTCCATGTGGATCAGCTTCTCGGTCTCGCCCTCGAGCAGGCGTGAGACCGGAATGCCCGTCCAGCGGGCGACCACCTCTGCGACGTCGTCCTCGTCGACCTCTTCCTTGACCATCGGCTCGGCGACCGTCTGGCGGCCGTCGAGCTCGCGCTCGAGCTCGGGGAGCTCGCCGTGCCGGATCTCGGCCGCGCGGTTGAAGTCGCCTGCGCGCTCCGCACGCTCGAACTCCATCCGCAGCTCGTCGATCCGCTTCGTGATCTCCTTGACGCGCTCGAGCGCTTCTCGCTCCGTCGACCAGCGCGCGGCGAGCTCGTTCCGGCGCTCCTGGGCCTCGGCGAGCGCGCGCTCGACCGGCTCGCGCACGTCGTCGGACTCCTTGCCCATCGCCGCGAGCTCGATCTCGAGCTGGCGCACCCGGCGCTCGGCCTCGTCGAGCTCGAGCGGCGAGGAGTCGATCTCCATGCGCAGCCGCGACGCGGCCTCGTCCACGAGGTCGATCGCCTTGTCGGGCAGTTGACGGCCGGTGATGTAGCGGTCGGAGAGCACCGCCGGCGGCGACGAGCGCGGCGTCGCGGATGCGCACGCCGTGGTGCGCCTCGTAGCGCTCCTTCAGCCCGCGCAGGATCGCGATCGTGTCGGCGACCGACGGCTCGCCGACGAAGATCGGCTGGAAGCGCCGCTCCAGCGCTGCGTCCTTCTCGATGTGCTTGCGGTACTCGTCGAGCGTCGTCGCGCCGACCGCGCGCAGCTCGCCGCGCGACAGCATCGGCTTGAGCAGGTTCGCGGCGTCGACCGCGCCCTCCGCCGCGCCGGCGCCGACGATCGTGTGCAGCTCGTCGATGAAGAGGACGATCTGGCCGGCCGCGCCCTGGATCTCCTGCAGGACCGCCTTGAGACGCTCCTCGAACTCGCCGCGGTACTTCGACCCCGCGAGCAGCGCGCCGATGTCGAGCGCCCAGACGCGCTTGCCCTTCAGGCCCTCCGGCACGTCCCCCGCGACGATGCGCTGCGCGAGGCCCTCGACGATCGCCGTCTTGCCGACGCCGGGATCGCCGATGAGAACGGGATTGTTCTTGGTGCGGCGCGAGAGGACCTGGATCACTCGGCGGATCTCCTCGTCGCGACCGATCACCGGGTCGAGCTTGCCCTCCTCCGCGGCCTGCGTCAGGTCGCGGCCGAACTTCTCGAGCGCCTGGTAGGTCTCCTCGGGGTCCTGCGAGGTGACGCGGCGCCCGCCGCGTACCTCGTCGATCTTTGTGAGCAGCTCGTCGCGCGGGACGACGTCGAGCGCGAGCAACAGGTGCTCGGTCGAGACGTAGTCGTCGCCCATGCGCTCGGCCTCGTCGAAGGCAACGTCGAGCACCTTCGCGAACGCTGCGCCCACCTGCGGCTGCTGCTGTGAGCCCGTGATGCTCGGCTTGCCCCGCAGCCGTCCCTCGGCGTCGGTGCGCAGCGCCGGAGCCGACTCGACGAGCTGCTGCGGTAGCTCCTGGTCGAGCAGCGCCAGCAACAGATGCTCCGGGTAGAGCTCGGGGTTTCCCATCCGGCGCGCAAGCTCCTGCGCGGCGCCGACGGCCTCCTGGCTCTTGAGTGTCAGCTTGTTGAAGTCCATTCGTCTTACTGCCTTTCGGGAAGCCGGTCTCCGCGGTAGAGCACGAGATCTCGGCGGTACTGTCGGTGAACGTTCTGCACCTCGTCGCGCAGCTTGCGCTGCAGGCGGTCGATGTGCGCGTGTGCTTTTTGCAGCTCGTCCTCGAGGCGGAGCACGAGCTCGACGCCGGCGAGGTTCAGGCCGAGATCGCTCGTCAGCTTCTGGATCAGCTGAAGCCGCTCGATGTCGTCGTCGGAGTAGAGACGCGTGTTGCCGGCGGTGCGCTGCGGGTTGACGAGCCCCCGCTGCTCGTAGATGCGAAGCGTCTGCGGGTGCATGCCGACGATGTCGGCCGCGACGCTGATCATGTAGCGCGCGCGGTTGTCCATCAGCTGACGTTCCGGAATTCCTCGAGCAGCTGGCGCTGCTTCTTGTTCAGCCGCTTCGGCACCTCGAGCTTGAGGCGTGCGAGCACGTCGCCCTTGCCGCCGCCCGAGAGCTTCGGCGCGCCGCGGCCGCGGATGCGGAGCAGCTTGCCGTCCTCGGAGCCGGCGGGCACCTTCAGCGAGACGGCGCCATCCGGCGTCGGCACCTGGACCGTCGTGCCGAGCGCCGCGTCGGGGAACGACACCGGCACCGTCACGAGCAGGTCGTTGCCACGGCGCTCGTACGTGTCGCGAGGCCTCGACGTGCGTGACGACGAAGAGATCGCCGGCGGGCGCGCCGCCGTAGCCCGGCCTCGCCCTTGCCCTTGAGCCGGATGCGCGTGCCGTCCTTGACGCCGGCGGGGATCTTGACCGTGTAGCGCTTCGTGCGCCGCTCGCGCCCGGAGCCCTTGCACTTCGGGCACGGGTCTTCGATCACCGTGCCGTTGCCGCGGCAGCGGGGGCACGGCTGCGAGAGCGCGAAGAGCCCCTGCGACTCGGAGACGACGCCGCGGCCGTTGCACTCCGGGCAGATGCGCGGCGACGTGCCGGGCTTCGCGCCCGACCCGTGGCACTCCGAGCACGCGGTCTCGAGCTCGACCGGCACCACGACCTGTGCGCCCTTCAGCGAGTCCTCGAAGGAGACGTGCACGTGCGCCTCGACGTCGGAGCCGCGCTGACCGCGCTGCTGCTGACGCTGCTGGCGCCCACGACCGCCGCCGCCGAAGAGCCCGCCGAACAGATCGGAGAGGTCGCCGAGGTCGCCGACGTCGAAGTTGAAGCCGCCGCCCGGCTGTCCGCCGCGCGCGCCGTTCGCACCGAACGCGTCGTACTGCTTGCGCTTCTCGGGGTCCTTCAGCACGTCGTACGCCGACTGGACCTCCTTGAAGCGCGCCTCCGCGCCTTCGTCGCCCGGGTTGCGGTCCGGGATGATGCTCGCGGGCGAGCTTGCGGTACGCCTTCTTGATCTCTTCCTGCGACGCCGTCTTCGGAACGCCGAGCGATTCGTAGAGCGACGTCATTCGGCGATCGTCACCCTCGCCGGGCGCAGCACGCGGTCGCCGAGCCGGTAGCCCTTCTGCAGCACCTCGAGCACCGTTCCGGTCTCTGCGTCGGACGGCTGCGAGAGCAGCGCCTCGTGCACGTGCGGGTCGAACGCGCCGTCGGTCTCGATCTCCGTGAGCCCTTCCTTCGCGAGCACGTCCGTCAGCTGGCGATGGACGAGGCGAACGCCGTCCTCGAGCGTCGCCTCCTCGTGCTGCTCGGCCGCCTCGAGCGCGCGGCCGAGGTCGTCGAGCACCGGCAGGAGCTCCTTCACGAGCCGCTCGTGCGCGCGCTCGACGAGCGCCTGCTGGTCGCGTGACGGCCCGCTTGCGGTAGTTCTCGAACTCCGCCTGCAGACGCTGGAGCCGGTCGACGAGCTCGTCGCGTTCGACGACGAGCTCGTCGACCTCCTCGATCTGCTCTTCCTGGTTCTCGACCTCTTCGTGCATCAGGAGGTCTTCGCCTCTTCCTCGTCGATGACCTCGTACTCACCCTCCTCGACGACCTCGTCGTCGGAGGTGGGTGCGCCGTTGCCGGCGGGCGAGGCCTGCGCCTGCGCGGTCGCCTGTGCGTAGACCGCCTCGGCGAGCTTGCGAGACGCCTCCTCGAGCGCATCCGTCTTGCTGCGGATCTCGTTCACGTCCGTCGACTCGAGCACGGCGCGGAGCTCCATCACGCGACCCTCGATCGTCGAGGCGTCGGCCTCGTCGAGCTTGTCGCGATGCTCCTTCAGCGTGCGCTCGGTCTGGTACGCGAGCTGCTCGGCCACGTTGCGTGCGTCGGCGAGCTCGCGCAGGCGATGCGCCTCTTCGGCGTGCGCCTCGGCGTCCTTGATCATCCGCTGGACCTCGTCCTCCTTGAGGCCCGAGCCGCCCTCGATCCGGATCTGCTGCTCGTTCCCGGTGCCGAGGTCCTTCGCGCTCACGTTGATGATCCCGTTCGCGTCGATGTCGAACGCGACCTCGACCTGCGGCATGCCGCGAGGTGCGGGCGGGATCCCGACGAGCTGGAACTTGCCGAGCGTCTTGTTGAACGACGCCATCTCCGACTCGCCCTGGAGCACGTGCACCTCGACGGAGGGCTGGTTGTCCTCGGCCGTCGTGAACGTCTCCGACTTCTTCGTCGGGATGGTCGTGTTCCGCTCGATCAGACGGGTGAACACGCCGCCCTTGGTCTCGATGCCGAGGCTGAGCGGGGTGACGTCCAGGAGCAGGATGTCCGTGATCTCACGGTTGATCACCGCCGCCTGGATCGCGGCGCCGACGGCGACGACCTCGTCCGGGTTGACGCCCTTGTGGGGGTCCTTCCCGGTGAGCTCCTTCACCTTCGCCTGCACCGCGGGCATGCGGGTCATGCCGCCGACGAGCACGACGTGCTCGATCTCGTTCGCGGTCAGGCCCGCGTCGGCGAGCGCCTGCTTCGTCGGCGCGACCGTGCGGTCGAGCAGGTCCGCGACGAGCTCCTCGAGCTTCGCGCGGGTGAGCTGCAGGTCCAGGTGCTTCGGGCCCTCCTGCGTCGCGGTGATGAACGGCAGGTTGATCTGCGTGGTCATCGTCGACGAGAGCTCGATCTTCGCCTTCTCCCCCGCCTCGTAGAGGCGCTGCAGGGCCATGCGGTCCTGCGAGAGGTCGATCCCCTGGTCCTTCTTGAACTCGGCGACCATCCAGTCGACGACCGCCTTGTCGAAGTTGTCGCCGCCGAGGTGGTTGTCGCCGTTCGTGGACTTGACCTCGAAGACGCCGTCGCCGAGCTCGAGCACCGACACGTCGAACGTGCCGCCGCCGAGGTCGAAGACGAGGATCGTCTGGTCGGCGTTGTCCTTGTCGAGCCCGTACGCGAGCGCTGCCGCGGTGGGCTCGTTGACGATGCGCTGGACCTCGAGGCCGGCGATCTTGCCGGCGTCCTTCGTCGCCTCGCGCTGTGCGTTGTTGAAGTAGGCCGGGACCGTGATCACCGCGTGGGTGACCGGCTCGCCGAGATACGCCTCGGCGTCGGCCTTGAGCTTCTGCAGGATCATCGCGCTGATCTCCGGCGGCGCGTAGTCCTTGCCTCCGGCCTTGACGAGCACGTCGCCGTTAGGGCCCTTGACGACCTCGTAGGGGACGATCGTCATCTCCTCCGAGACCTCGTCGTGCTTGCGGCCCATGAAGCGCTTGATCGAGAAGATCGTGTTCTGCGGGTTCGTCACCTGCTGGCGCTTCGCGGGCGCCCCGACGAGCCGCTGACCGTCGTTCGTGAACGCCACGACGGACGGCGTGGTTCGGCCGCCCTCGGCGTTCGGGATCACGGTCGGCTCGCCGCCCTCGAGCACGGCCATCGCGCTGTTGGTCGTGCCGAGGTCGATTCCAATCGTCTTTGCCATGTGCTTTCGTTCCTCCTTTGAGAAAATCTGAGTGCTGAGCATAGCAGATCCCAGATCGGGCTAGGATACGCCCTGTGACCGAGGAGCTGGTGCCGCGAGACGAGGCCCGAGCCGCGCTCGAGGCGCGTCGGGAGCTCGGCCCCGCCTACGAGGACGAGCTCGTGGAGCGCTTCGCCGAGCAGATCGAGAAGCGCCTCGAGGACCGGCTGCGCGGCGAAGCGGCCGGCAGACCAGGGCACGGCGATCGTGATCATCTCGCTGATCACCGCGATCCCGCTGCTGGGGATCGCCGCGGGCACCGTCGGCCTGGCGGGGATCATCGCGGTCTGCACCGCGCTCGTGCTCGTCAACTGGATCGCGCGCAACTAGCTGGCGCGGCGCCGATCAGCGACGCCGCCGGCGACGATCAGGGGCGCGCCGAGCACGAGTCGCAGCCCGACCCGCTCGCTCCGGCCGATCAGGAGCGCCGAGAGCCCGACGC
This sequence comes from uncultured Actinomycetes bacterium, assembly GCA_963819225.1. GTDB lineage: Bacteria > Actinomycetota > Thermoleophilia > Gaiellales > Gaiellaceae > JACCTU01. The sequence continues at coordinate 10,541 of CAWFVN010000036.1, forward strand.
CCCAGAGCGCCTCGGTCGCGACGAGCGGCGAGACGACCGTGACGCGGCCGCGGTAGTACGCCTCGAAGAGGAAGACGTACGAGAGCCCGAAGCAGAGGCCCGCGGGGACGAAGGGCAGCGCTCGGCGCCACGGCGCGCGGCGTGCGAGCAGCGCCCAGGACGAGCGAGCCGCCGAACAGCGTGGCCGCCGCGCCCGCGGTCGAGGCGACCGGCGTCTCGCCGGAGAACCAGCGGACGAACGTGTCGCGGCTCGCGAAGAGGAGCGTGCAGCCGATCGCCCAGACGATCCCGACCGCGCGAAAGCTCTCGGGCCTCAGCCGCTCCCAGACGAGTGCAGTGCCGCCGACCACGATCAGCGCCGCCCCGACGAGCAGCGCGAGCTCGAACGGCTCGTCGAGGACGAGCAGGCCGAGTGCGACGGTGACCAGCGGCGCGGCGCCGACGATCACCGACGCCCGCGCGGCGCCCGCGTCGCGGACGGCGAGCGTGAAGAGCAGCTGCGAGACGCCGGGCGCGAGCAGTCCGGCGAGCGCGAAGAGCGCCAGGTCGCGCAGGTTCGTCTCGCCCGAGCCGAACGGCGTCGCCGCGAGCGCGACCCCGAACGCGACGAGCGCCGTCGCGGCCGCGCCCAGGCGGACGTCCGGCATGCGCAGGAGGCCGAGCCTCACCGCGACCGTCATCGCGCCGAAGAGCGCGGCCGAGGCGAGCGCCAGAAAGACCGGTGTCACCGGCGGAGCAGCCTGCGGAGCACGTCGCCGGCCGAAGGCTCGGCGACGACGATGCCCGCCATGATCAGCGCGGCGCCCGTCCAGCCCGCCGCGCCGAGCCGGTCGCCCGCGAGCCAGAAGCCGAACACCGCGGTCCAGACCGGCTCCATCGCGAACGCGAGCGCGGTGCGCGCCGCCGAGAGTTGCCGCTGCGCCCACGTCTGGACGAGGAACCCGAGCGCGCTCGCGAAGATGCCGGTCACGAGGAGCGCTCCCCACACCACCCACCCGCGCGGCACCTCGACCTGACCCAGCGCGACGGCGATCACGCTGAAGCCCACGAACGCGGAGAGCATCTCGACGAAGGTGAACGCGACCGGGTCGTAGCGGTGCGTGTAGCGCTCCATCAGCACGATCTGCAGCGAGAAGGCCGCCGAGCCGGCGAGCACGAGCGCGTCGCCGACGGGGTCGCCCACACCCACGCCGGCGAGGAGCGCGAGCCCGAGCACGGCGAGGCCGACGCCCACCACGACGATCCGGGCCACGCGGATCCCGAAGAAGAGGTACGCGAACACCGGCGTGAACACGACGTAGAGGCCGGTGATGAAGCCCGCGCTCGAGACCGTCGTGCGCTCGAGCCCCGCCGTCTGGAGCGCGTAGCCGACCGCCAGGAGCCCGCCGAGGAGCGCGCCGGGCTTCCAGCCCGCCGATCGAAGCCGCGGCGCGGCGACCGGGGCCAGCGTGAGCGTCGCGATCGCGAAGCGCACGGCCAGGAACGCGAACAGCGGGTAGACCTCGAGCGCGTCCTTGACCTGGACGAACGTGATGCCCCACACCGCCGTCACGACCACGAGGGCGAGCAGCGCGGGCACGCGCGGACGTTACAGCGCCGCCGAGGCTAAGCTCTCGCGCCGTGGACGAGAACGGCTACCGGTCCGACCTGGCCCGCGAGCTCGGGGCCGACGCGCGCGAGCGGCTCGTCCGCTACGCGCAGGTCTGGACGACCTCCGACCCCGACTCGCCGACCGCGCCCTCGACCGAGCGGCAGCTCGACCTCTCGCGGGTGCTCCTGGAGGAGTTGAAAGGGCTCGGCCTCGACGCCGAGCTGTCCGACGCGGGGATCGTCTACGGAACGCTTCCGGGGAACACCGACGCGCCGACGATCGGCCTGGTCGCGCACGTCGACACGTCACCCGACGTCTCGGGCGAGAACGTGAAGCCGCAGGTCTTTCGGTACGAAGGCGGGCCGCACGCGCTGCCCGGCGACCCGGCGCAGGTGCTCGATCCCGACGAGTGGCCGGAGCTCGGAAACCACGTGGGGCACGAGCTGATCTCGAGCGACGGCACGACGCTGCTCGGCGCCGACGACAAGGCAGGCGTCGCGGAGATCATGGCCGCCGTCGCCTACTTCGTCAGCAACCCCGAGCTCCCGCACGGCACGGTGAAGGTCGCGTTCACGCCGGACGAGGAGGTCGGCCGCGGCGTCGACAACTTCGACGTCGAGGGCTTCGGCGCGGAGGTCGCGTACACGCTCGATGGCTCCACGGCAGGGGAGATCCAGGACGAGACGTTCTCGGCGCTCGAGGCGCGCGTGCACTTCCGGGGAAGGGCGGTGCACCCGGGCTACGCGAAGGACATCCTCGTCAACGCGATTCGCCTCGCGGCCGACTTCGTCGCGGCGCTTCCCCGCGACGATCTCGCCGGAGCGAACGGACGAACGCAACGGGTTCATCCACCCCACGCGCATCGAAGGCGATGCGGAGAACGTCGAGGTGCGGATGATCCTGCGCGACCACGACGAGGAGAAGCTCGAGGGCTACGCCGAGCTCGTGCGCGGAACGGCGGAGAAGGTCGGCGGCGCAGAGGTCGAGATCCGCCGCCAGTACCGCAACATGAAGGAGTACCTCGACGCGGTCCCGCTCGCCGTCGAGCTCGCGGACGAAGCCGTGCGCCGCGCAGGGCTCGAACCGGTTCGCTCGCTCGTCCGCGGCGGAACGGACGGGTCGCGCCTTTCGGAGTTCGGCCTGCCGACCCCGAACATCTTCACGGGCGGTCAGCAGTACCACTCGCAGCGCGAATGGGTCTGCGTCGCCGACATGGGCTCCGCGGCGGAGACGATCGTCCACCTCGCGCAGCTGTGGGCAGAACGCGCGAAGGCGCCCGAAGGCGCCTCCGCGTCGTAGTCCGTTAGCGAGTCGACCTAGACGCGATCGCGGACCTCGTCCGCGACGTCGTCGGCCTTCTCCTTGGCGTCGCCCCAGGCGTTCTGGGCCTTGCCCTCGGCCTCACGGGTCTTGTCGTCCGTGAGCTTGCCCTCGACCTCCTTGGCCTTGCCTTCGAGCTGATCCTTGTGTGCGTCGTCCATGTTCGACCCCTTTCTGTTACGGACGGTCCTTCTCGCTCCGAGCAAGGCGAAAACCTCGCGCTAGGCTCTTTGTGATGGAACCGCTCACGGACAGCTGGGGCCGGGAGATCAAGAGCGTCCGCGTCTCCGTCACCGACAAGTGCAACTTCCGTTGCACGTACTGCATGCCCGCCGAAGGGCTCGAGTGGCTCCCGCGGGCGGAGGTGCTCAGCTTCGAGGAGATCGCGCGTCTGGTCGCGGTGCTCGCGCGGCTCGGCGTCGACGAGGTTCGCCTGACCGGCGGCGAGCCGCTCGTCCGCCGAGACCTGCCCGTGCTCGTGCGCATGCTCGCCGACACTCCGGGCGTCCGCGATCTCTCGTTGACGACGAACGGCGTGCTGCTCGACCGGCTCGCGCAGCCGCTCGTCGACGCGGGGCTCCGCCGGATCAACGTCTCGCTCGACTCGCTCGACCACGTTCGCTTCGCGGAGCTGACGCGACGCGACGCGCTCGACCAGGTGCTCCGCGGCCTCGAGGAGGCCGAGCGTCACCCCGAGCTCCGACCGATCAAGGTCAACTGCGTCGCGATCAAGGGCTTCACGGAGGAAGACGTCCCGCGACTCGCGGCCCTCGCACGTCGCAAGCCCTACGTCGTCCGCTTCATCGAGTTCATGCCGCTCGACGCCGACGAAGGGTGGCGCGACGACCAGGTGCTCACCGGCGGAGAGATCCGCGCGCTGATCGAGGCCGAGCACGGCCCGCTCGTCGAGCTCCCTGCAAAGGCGTCGTCCACGGCGAAGCGGTTCGGCTTCGCCGACGGCAACGGCGAGGTCGGCTTCGTCAACCCGGTCTCCGAGCCCTTCTGCTCGACCTGCGACCGGATCCGCCTGACCGCGGACGGCCAGCTCCGAACCTGCCTCTTCTCCCGCCGCGAGTGGGACCTGAAGACGCCGCTCCGCGCGGGGGCAAGCGACGACGAGCTCACGGCGCTCCTCCGCAACGCGGTGGCGCACAAGGAGCTGAAGCACCGGATCAACGAGCCCGGATTCGTCCGCGCTTCGCGCTCGATGAGCCAGATCGGGGGGTAGGCCAGCAGCCCCTGTGGACTAGAATCAGCGGGTCGTGAGCGTCACCGCCGCCGCTGTCTCTCCTCCGGAGGAACGCAAGATCCTGCCCCACGGTTGGGGCGACCTCTTCCTGCAGATCGCGATCTGGTTCGGGTTCCTCGCCGCGTATCAGGTCGCGCGAGGCGTGGCCGACCGAAACGCGGCGACGGCGTTCGAGAACGGGCTGAAGGTGATCGACATCGAGAGCCGCGCGAACTCGCTCTTCGAGCTCAGCCTGCAGGGGGTCGTCGACTCGTCGCAGGTGCTCGCGGTGATGACGTCGTGGACGTACTGGCTCTCGCAGTTCACCGTGCTCGGCCTCTCGCTGCTCTGGGTCTACCTGCGCCGGAACGACGTCTTCCCACGGTTCCGCAACGTGATCATGCTCGCGAACGTGATCGGGCTCGCCGGCTACGTCTTCCTGCCGACGGCGCCGCCGCGGATGTTCCCCGACGTCGGCTTCGTCGACACGCTCGCCAACTTCGCGAGCCTGAACCACGGCAGCGGCCTCATCCAGCTCGCCTCGAACCCGTACGCGGCGATGCCGAGCCTCCACTCCGCCGACTCGCTGATCGTCGGCCTGATCATGGCCTCGCTCGTCACGCGCTGGTGGGCCAAGGCGCTCTGGCTCGCCTGGGCGCCCTGGGTCTGGTTCTCGGTCATGGCGACCGGCAACCACTTCTGGCTCGACATCGCGGCCGGCGTGCTCGTCGCAGCGGTCGCCGCGCTCATCCTGGAGCGCCGCCGCCTGCTCCGCTTCATCTGAGCCGCGACTCGATGGGCCTGAAGGCGACGTACACCACGGGCGCACGCCGGCTCGCGTCGCGCTCGATCACGGGGTTGACGCGAACCCGCATCACACCCAATGCCCTGACCACCGCCGGGGTCGCGCTCTGCGCACTCGCGTCGGTGCTCGTGTACTTCGAGTACCGCAACGAGATCTTGTTCTTCTGGGCCGGCGCGATCGTCTTCGTCGTCGGTTCGATCCTCGACATCCTCGACGGCGCGCTCGCGCGGGCGGGCGGGAAGTCGACGCCGTTCGGTGCGTTCGTCGACTCGACCACCGACCGGATCAGCGAGGCGTTCATGCTGGGAGCGATCGCGCTCGTCCTGACGCGGGACGGAAACGAGCTCGGCGTCGGCCTGACGGTCGCGGCGATCGCCGGCTCGTTCCTCGTCAGCTACGCCAGGGCGCGCGCCGAGGCGCTCGGCCTGCGGGGCGACGTCGGCATCGGCTCGAGGGCGGAACGCGTCGTCGTGATCACCGCCGGTCTCGTGCTCGCCCCGTGGGGCGTGCTCCCGTGGGCGATCGGCGTGCTCGCCGCCACCGCGTGGTTCACGGTGCTGCAGCGAATCCTGCACGTGCGCCGCCAGCTTCGAGCCGCCCCGTAAGCCTCATCACCCCGAGCGGGTGATGAACGGCAGCACCACGGGCGGAAAGATCGGCTCGCTCTCACTCAACGAAAGGACGTCACGAATGACGACTGGTTCCCCGAGGACCACGAGCGGCTGGGCCATGGGCCTCGTCACGTTCGCCGGTGCGCTCATGCTGATGGCCGGCGTGTTCCAGGCGATTTCGGGTCTGGCGGCGATCTTCGACGACGAGTTCTTCGTCGTGACCCAGAACTACGTGTTCGACCTCGACGCGTCGGCGTGGGGCTGGGTGCATCTGCTGCTCGGCCTCGTGCTCGGCTTCGCCGGCTGGGCCGTGTTCAGCGGCGCCGCGTGGGGTCGCTCGGTCGGAGTCGTGCTCGCGATGCTCAGCGCGATCGCGAACTTCTTCTTCATCCCCTACTACCCGGTCTGGGCGATCGTGATCATCGCCCTCGACGTCGCGATCATCTGGGCGCTCTGCGTCTGGGATCGCGGGAGCGCCCGGGCGGCCGGCCTCTAGTCGCCAAGCCACTCCACGGGCGTCGGCCACCTTGCCGGTCGGCGCCCTTCACCCAGGCGGGGTGATCGCCACCACCGGCGGGACGTTCATGCTGCACGCGTGCGGAAGCTTCCGAATCTGAAATCACGCAAGACGCTGCAGAAGGCGGCCGGGATCGCGATCGTGCTCGTCGCGTTCGTGTTCGTGCTCCCGCGCCTGGCCGACTACGGCGAGGTCTGGCGCGAGGTGAAGACCCTGGACGCGCGGTCGCTTGCGCTGCTCGGGATCGTGACGCTGATCAACCTCGCGACGTTCGCGCCGCCGTGGATGGCGACGCTTCCGGGGCTCGGCTTCTGGCGCGCCTTCGTCTCGACCCAAGCTTCCACGGCGTCGACGTACATCGCGCCGGGCGGAGCTGCAGTCGGAATCGCGGCCTCGCTCGTGCTGCTCCGCAAGTGGGGCTACCGCACGTCGGCGGCCGCGCTCGCCGCGGCACTCACCGGGATCTGGAACCAACTCGCGGCGCTCGCCTTCCCGGCGCTCGCGCTCGGGCTGCTCACGCTGACCGGCGGCCAGAACCCGTTGCTCAAGACCGTGGGGCTGCTCGCGCTCATCGGCTTCGTCGTCTCGATCGTGGTCTTCGCGTGCGCGCTGGCGAGCAGCCGGCTCGCTCGCGCGGTCGGCAAAAGGGCCTTGCGCGCCGCCCAGCTGGCTCGCACACGCAGCGCGCCGGAGCGAGGTCCGCTGGGACGCCGAGACGATCGTGCAGTTCCGCGAGCGGACGGCCACACTGCTCGCCCGACGCTGGCACGTCCTGACGCTGGCGACGCTCGTCGGGCAACTCTCCGTCTTCGCGGTGCTTCTGACCTGCCTGCGCACGCTCGGCGTGACCGGAAGCGAGGTCAGCCTCGTGGAGGCGTTCGCCGCGTGGTCGCTGATCCGCCTCCTCGGGTCGCTTCCCCTGACTCCGGGCGGAATCGGGATCGTGGAGGTCGGGCTGACCGGGTTCCTCGTCGGGTTCGGCGGCAGCGACGCGGAGGTCGTGGCGGCCGTGCTGCTCTACCGCTTCCTGACCATCGTCCCGACGCTCGTCCTCGGCGCGACGCTCGGCGCGACGTATCGCCCGCGGACGAGCCGTGTCACCCCGGAGGGATGATGACCCTCACTCCGCCGCAGTGGATAGTCGCCTGAGCGCGTGTTCTTCCTGCTCGCAATCGGGCTGCTCATCGTCCTCCCGTCGCCGTGGGGACTGACTGCGTTCCTCGTCTGTCTCGTGCTCGGCTGCTTCGAGGGCGGCTACTGGTGGCGCAGGACGCGCGGAAACAAGGTGGAGGTCGGTGCCGAGACGTTGATCGGGAAGCAGGCGTCGGTCGTCGTCGCGTGCCGGCCGGTCGGGCAGGTCGCGGTCGCAGGGGAGCGCTGGGAGGCGCGGTGCGATGCCGGCGCCGACGTCGGCGACGTCGTGACCGTCGTCGGTCGCGACGAGCTGCTGCTCATCGTCGCTCCGGCGGCGTAGCGGACCACCCTGCGCACAGCTCCGCTCCGACCAGCATGGCCACGACCCCGGCATAGACGACGAGCAGGAACCCGAGCAACGCGCCGAGCGAGCCGTACACGACGCTGAGCTCGCCGAACTGCGCGAGGTACCACCCGTACGCGACCGTTGCGACCTCGAACCCGATCGCACCTGCCGCCGCTCCGATCAGCAAGGCACGCGTAGGCGGAGCAACGGGCGGCACGAATCGATAGAGGACGACACAGCACGCGAACGTGAGCGCGAGCGAGGCAGCGATTCCGATTGCGTCGCCGAGCCAGTCCCCGACGTCCGTCAGGCCGAGCGCGTCGCCGAGGCTCCCGCCGAGCTGCGCGAGCGCCTCGGTGACGATGCTGAGCCCGAATCCTGCGACCACGACGATCCCGGTCGCGAGCGCGAGCACGAGGTCGAGGGCTTTCCCGCGAACGTAGGGACGGCGCGGGGCCCCCGCCCAGATCGTCCGGAAAGCGATGCGGATCGAGCCCATCAGCCCGCTCGCCGCCCACACCAGGCCGCCGAGCGCGACGAGACCCGCGACCGAAGCGGTCGCTCGACCACCGACGAGTGACCGACCCACGCTGTCTTCCAGGTGCTCCGCGCCGCCGAGGTCGCCGACGAGCCAGTCGGCCAAGCGTTCAGCGAGGTCCGCGGGAAGCAGAAGGTCGAGCATCGACAGGGTCAATGCGATGAGCGGAACGAGCGAGAACAGCAAGCGGAACGAGATCGCGGCGGCCTGCTGCGACAGTCCGTGCTCCCCGTAGCCACGAACGGCCCTCGAAACCGCGCGTCTCACGCTAGGCGTCGCGAACGACGCAGCGAAAGCCGATGTGACCCGTCGACGTATCCACTGTCTCGCCCTGTCTCGCGGCAGGGCGGTAGCGAAGGCAGTAGTTCGGAGCGCAGAGATGGGAGCCGCCCTTGATCACGCGGCGCGGGATCGGCTCTGCCGACTGCGGCGCACTGACGCGCGGGTTCCGCGGCACGCAGCACGGGCGCTCGACCTCGTCGTCGTGCTGCATCCGGAAGAAGTCGCTCGTCCACTCCCAGACGTTCCCGCACATGTCGTGCAGCCCGTAGCCGTTCGGCGCGAAGCTCCCGACCGGCGAGGTTCCCTCGAAGCCGTCGTCCTTCGAGTTGCGCCACGGGAACTCGCCCTGCCAGGTGTTGGCCATCCGCGTTCCGTTCGGGACCTCGTCCTCGCCCCACGCGAACCGCGCGCCGTCGAGACCGCCGCGCGCCGCGTACTCCCACTCCGCCTCGGTCGGGAGCGACTTGCCGGCCCACGTCGCGTACGCCTCCGCGTCCTCGTACGCCACCTGCACGACCGGGTGCCGGTCCCTTCCGTTGATCGTGCTGCCGGGACCGGCGGGCTTCTTCCAGTACGCACCGGGCACGTACTCCCACCAGTTGCGAACGTCGTTCAGCTCGACGGGGCCCGACGTCTTGCGGAACACGAGCGACCCGGGCACGAGCAGCTCGGGGTCCGCGTCGGGGTAGTCAGCCGCGTCGAGCGGCCGCTCGGCGACGGTCGTGTACCCGGTCTCGCGCACGAAGCGGCGGTAGTCCGCCGCGGTCACGGGATGCTCGTCGATCCAGAAGCCGTCGACGGTCACGCGGTGGACGGGCCGTTCCTCCGGATAGAACTCGTCCGAGCCCATCGCGAACGTGCCGCCCTCGATCCGGCGCATGCCGTTCACGCGCGAAGTCAGAGGAGCTCGACCCGTCGTGCACGTTCCACGGCGTCGCGGCGCCGTGTCGCGCCGAGCTTGCGGTAGATCGCCTTGAGGTGCGTCTTGACCGTGTTCACCGACAGGAAGAGCTCGGACGCGATCTCCGCGTTCGACATCATCGTCGGGAGGTAGCGAAGCACTGCCTGTTCGCGGTCGCTCAACGGCTCGAGCAGCTCCGGCAGCGTCAGCTCCGTGCTCGCCGAACGGCGCTCGAGCGCCGCGATCAGCTCGGCGACGAGCGCGCGGTGGTCGGTGCCGTGGCGCACCCGCTCGACGAGCAGCCCGCGGACGGACGGGCCGCCGTCCACGAACGGGCGCCGGTAACTGCCGCGCTCGGCGAGCCCGAGTGCCGACTCGATCGCGACGGCCGCACCGGCTCGGTCGTTCAGCTCCTGCTTTGCGACGGCTTCGAGCACGCCGGCTTCGACCTGGCCCGCGAGATCGCGGGCGCCGCCGGAAGGGTCGAACGCCTCGATCTCGGCCAGCGCGTCCGTCGGTGCGCCCTGCGCGAGGCTGATCCTTGCCAGCACGAGGCCGCCGTCCCCCTCGTCGAGCTCGCCTCGCTCGATCGCGAGCCGAGCACCCTCGAGGTCGCCGCTCGCCGCGAGCACGCGTGCCTCTGCGGTCTGCACGAGCGCAGCGAGAAACAGCGGCGGACGCCAGCCCTGCATCTGCGCGCGCACGCCGCGCAGCCGGCGCAGGCCCTCGACCGAGCCGTCCGGCCCGGCTGCGGCGAGCACGAGGGCGTCGAGCAACGCGGCACCGACGATGCCGGTTCGATCGCCCCAGAGGCGCGCCGCGACGGCTGCCTTGCCGATCTGCTCCGACGCCAGCTCGAGCTCGTTCCACTGGTAGTGCGCCCACCCGAGCACGAGCCGCGAGCCGATCCCCTGATGCAACGTCTCCCAGTTGCGACGCTCCGCGAAGTCGACGCCTTCACGCGCGAGCTCCACTGCTTGGCGCAACCGCCCCCGCGTCGACTCGAGCATCGCGAGCTGGCTCAACGAGTTGAGCACGACGTGGTCGAGACCGGTCTCTCGCGCGAGCGACATCGCTTCGTACAGACGTGCCTCGGCAGCCGCCACGGCGCCCGTGGCGACGTCGACGGTGCCGAGATTCGACAGGACGATCGCCCGGCGCGCTCGCTCCCGAACAGCCGTGGCGAACGTGCCGACGATCGGCTGCGCCTCGAGCTCACGAGCGAGCTCGAGGACTCGCCCGTAGTCCCCCTCGAGCCTCGCGATCGTGAGCACGAACGTCGCCGAGATGACGGCCAGGGCGTCGCGCCGGTCCGGCGTCGCGCTCTCCAGGCCGCGTTGGGCGATCTGGAAGATCCGCTCCGCCTCGCGCGCGATTGCCGAGGAAGAGGTGCGCGGCGGCTACTCGACAGGCGAGGCCCGGCCGGCCTTCGAGTTCCGCTTCCGGCGTCTCACTGACCGCGTCGCGATCGCGCGCGGCCACGCCGAAGACGACGACGTCCCACGCTTCGGCCGTCAGCTCGTCAGCGAGATCCCAGTCCTCCCCCGCGATCGCGTGGCGGAAAGCGGTCTCCGGGTCACCGTGTCGCCAGGCCCAGTGCGCGGTACGGCGATGCAGCGACCGCAGCTCTTTCGGCTGCATCTGGGCCAGGCGGGCGAGCAGGAAGTCGCGGAGCAACGCGTGGTACCGGTACGTCGCGCCCTGACCAGCCTGGCTCGAGATGAGGAAGTTCGCCGTCTCCAGCTCGCTCAGAACGCGCGCCGCGTGAGGGTCGCCGCTCAACTCGACGGCCAGGTCCGCCGTGAGGCGCTTCGGAACAGCGGTTCGCAGCACGAACCGACGTCGGGCTATCGGCAGACGGTCGAGGATCTCGTTCAGCAGGTAATCGGAGACGGCGCGCTCGTCGCCGGCAAAACGCTGCACGAAGCCGCGCTTGTCCTCCTCGGCCTCGAGGGAGAGCGCGGCGAGCCGAATCCCGGCCGCCCACCCTTCGGTGCGCTCGCAGAGCGTGCCGACGTCTTCGTCTTCGAGGAGCTCCGCCAGGGGGCCGAGCATGTCGCGGCACTCCGCCGCCGTGAACGCGAGATCGCTGGCACGCACCTCTGAGAGCTGGCCGGCGACCCGCTGGCGCTGGATCCGAAGCGGAGGATCCGCTCGTGTCGCGATGACGAGTCGAAGCTGTCTCGGTGAGTGCGAGATCAGCGCTCCGAGCTCCTTGAGCACGACCGGGTTCTCGATCTCGTGCAGGTCGTCGAGGACGAGCACGACGCTCCGGCGCGGGGGCAGCCGCCCGATGATCCGCTGCACGGGGTCGTCGACCGCGTCCGGCCCGGCATCCGAAGCCCCGAGCACGCCGTCCAGCGCGAGCTCGACGCCCTGCCAGAAGTGGGGGCTCCAGTTGTCGTCGCGATCGACCGTCAACCACGCGACGTCACGGCGCCCGGTCGCCCACGAGGCGAGCAGGGCGGTCTTCCCCGTCCCCGCGTGCGCGGAGATCAGGGTCAGCGGCTGCTCGACCGAGCGGGTCAGGAGCTCGTCGAGCCGGGCGCGTCTGACGAAGCTCGGCGGCCGCGGTGGGGCGACCAGCTTCGTCCGATGGATGCGAATCGACGTTACGCGGCGGGCCGCTCCACCACGTCCCGAGGTCTTGACCGTCTGCATGACTGCGGCCCTTTTCGTTGTCTGGTCAAAGAGACTAGCCACCCTCGGAGGGTGAGCGCAAGGCCGCTTCACCGGATCGACACCAAGAAGGCCGTCACCCCCACGGGGTGAAGACACCGCCGCTCCGTCGCGCGACCATCGAAAACGTGTCCAACGGCTCCCCCTCGCGCGGCCGCATGCTCGGCGCCCGCGTGCTGGTCTTTCTCGGAGCCCTGTTCCTGATCGCGCAGCCTGCTCGCGGGGTACGTCCGCTTCCAGGCGCTCGACACGCCGACCGTCCGAGAGTCGGCGACCCTGCTGATCGAGGACAAGGAGATCCGCGACCAGATCGCAGCGACGCTCGTCGACCAGCTGTTCACGAACGTCGACGTCGTCCGCCCAGCTCGAGCAGCAACTCCCCGCCGACCAGCAGGGGCTCGCAGGCGCGCTCAGTGCCGCCGTGCGCGAGCTCGCCGATCGCGGCGCGGTTCGGATGTTCGACCGACCACAGGCCCAGGAGCTTTGGGTCAACGCGATCGCGTTCTCCCACGAGCAGCTGATCACCGTGCTCGAAGACGACGTCCGGGGCGTCGAGACCGACCAGGGCGCCGTGTTCCTCGACCTCGGCCCGCTCCTGATCGAGCTCGGCAAGCGTGTCCCGATCCTTGCCCGGCTTGCCGCCCAGCTCCCCGAGGGCAGCACGCGGATCAAGATCATGGACGCGAACCAGCTCGAGAGCGCGCAGGACCTGACGAAGCTCCTGAAGACGCTCGGCAGCTGGCTCTGGGTCGTGCCGCTGCTCCTCTTCGGCGCCGCGCTCGCGCTCGCCTCGGGACGGCGGCGCGCGATTCTGCGTTCGATCGGAGTGGTCACGATCGTGACGGGCCTCCTCGTGCTCGCGGTGCGCAAGCTCGCCGGTTCGTACATCGTCGACGAGCTCGTTCCCAACACCTCCGCGAAGACCGCGGCGGGGGATGCCTGGGACATCCTCACCCGGCAGCTCGCCGACGGCGGTTGGACCTTCATCGGCCTCGGGGTGGTCCTGCTCGTCGCGGTGTGGATCTCCGGTGTGGGGCGCAGCGCGACGGCCGCGCGCACGGAGCTCGCGCCGTACCTCGCGCGGGCAGAGCTCGCCTTCGGTGCGGCCGCGGTGCTCTTCGCGCTCCTCTTGATCTGGTCGCCGACGGTTCAGACGACTCGTGTTCCGTTGATGATCGCGGCCGCGGTCTTCCTCGCGTTCGGTGTCGAGGTCCTTCGCCGGATGACGGCCGTCGAGCATCCGGGGGCGTCCGAGCTCGACCTCTCGGACTACACGCGCGAGCGTTTCGCACGCATGCGCGGCCGCGGCAAGTAGCAGCCGGTGCACGTCCGCTGGCTGGGGCACTCGACCGTGCTGATCGAACTCGACGGCGTGCGCGTCCTGACCGATCCCCTCCTGCGCAAACAGGTGGTCCACCTGCGCCGCTCCACTCCGGCCCCCACTCCCGACGCGAGGGTCGATGCCGTGCTGATCTCGCACGGACATCACGACCATCTCGACCTTCGTTCGCTCAAGAGGCTGCCAGCGCTCGGTGCCGGTGATCGTTCCTCGGGGCCTCGGGGAGCTGGTGCGAAAGCAAGGCTTCGCCGACGTGCGCGAGGTGCTCGCCGGTGACGAGCTCGACTTCTCGGGTGTGCGCGTGCGGGTGAGCCACGCCGAGCACGACGAGCGGCGTGCCGGGTCGAAGGTCCGCGCTGCACCCGTTGGCTACGCGCTGCTCGGCTCGTGCCGCGCGTTCTTCGCCGGCGACACGGACGTCTTCCCAGGGCTCGAGCACGTCGTCTCGGACCTCGACCTCGCCCTGATTCCGATCTGGGGCTGGGGTGCGAGCCTCGGCACAGGCCATCTCGATCCCACGCGCGCCGCAGAGGCGGTGGCGCTCCTGCGACCGCGGGTCGCGGTGCCGATCCACTGGGGCACGTTCCGGCCGATGCACCGCGGGTCCCGCGCTCGCTTTCTGCGAGATCCGGTGGACGAGTTCGCGGCCGCCGCGCGCGAGCAGGCGCCCGAGGTCGAGGTCCGCGTGCTGGAGCCGGGCGAATCCCTCACACTGCAGCCATGAACTGCTCCGCTGTGGCGGTTTCGGAACGAAGCGGTTGGTGCGGGGTCTCCAGACCGGGCGAGTCCTCCCCGCGCTGTTCGTGACGATGATCGGCCTCATCTTCGCCTTCGCGGCGATCATGCGAGTCGTCGACTCCGAAGTCGTTCCCGACCTTCGGGACGGCGCTGTGGTGGTCGGTCTCGACGGTCACGACCGTCGGCTACGGAGACGTCGTCCCGAAGCAGCCGTTCGGCCGCTTCGTGGCCGGCATCCTGATGGTGCTCGGCTTCGCGTTCCTCTCCCTCGTCACCGGCACGATCGCCTCGGCACTCGTCAGCCGCTACAGGTGCTGACACAGGAGAGCGATCCCGTGGTCGAGGCGATCGACCGGCTCGAGCGACGGATCGCCGAGCTCGAGAAGCGCGTCGGCTAGGCGCTCACGGGGCTCGGAGTCCGCGTCCGGCAGACGACGCACCTCGATCAGCTCGAGCCCGAGCGCCTGCACGCGGTCGAGCACTCCGTGCAGCGCGGCCTGGTCGACGATCTCCCCGTGGAGCACGGTCTCGACCGGCTTCACGTCGGCCTGTAGCCCTTCGAACGCCGCGGTCAACTCTGCGCCGACGCGACCTCTGATGTGGATCTCGTAGCTTGCCGTTGGCTTGCCTCTCTGTGAGGTCGCGGGCATTGGCTGGACCAGCGTCTACCCAGGCCTGAGCGAGGTCAGCGGCTGGTCCACGGCCCCCTCGGCTTCCCACCGTCGCCTGCCCGGCATAGCCGGCCCACGAGTTGATCGCGGCCGCCGGGAGGAAGAGCGAGATCATCAGCCCCAGGAACGGGAAGAAGAAGCCGATGAAGGCGGCGAGCATCGCCGAGCCGATCAGGAAGAAGAACACGTCCCAGAACGGCGGCGCCGACAGGTTGAACGTGCGGTACATCAGCCTCGTGGCCCACGCGAAGAGCACGAAGCCGATGAAGACGAACAGGAGGTTGCCGCCGTACAGCAACACCCGGTCCGTCGTCTCGAGCTCCGGGCTCCGGCCGACGATCGAGCTGAACTTGACGTCGAGGACGTACTCGGCCCAGAGCCAGGACGGGATCGCGATCGCCACCGACGCGATCACCGCGCCGATGACGGTTGCGAGCAGGGACGGGCCGTAGTTCGGTTTCTGGGTCATGAGGCCGATCTTCCTCCCGTATAGGGCGGGAATGCGTCACCCCGGTGGGGTGAACATGCGCGCACAGCCGGCTGGCCCGAATCACCCTGAATGAGTGATGATCGGCGCGAGCACCTGCTAGAACCTGCCTCGACAACCCTCGTCAGTCAAGACCAAACAGGAGGCCCCTTGATACTCGCTGACTACCCGTTCTTCGGCGTGCTCTGGTCGATGCTCATCTTCTTCGTCTGGGTCGCGTGGTTCATGCTCTTGTTCAGGATCGTCGGCGACGTCTTCCGCCGCCGCGACATCGGCGGGGGCGCGAAGACGCTCTGGCTGCTCTTCGTGCTCTTCGTGCCCTTCCTCGGCGTCTTCGTCTACCTGATCGCGAACAACGACGAGATGGCGAAGCGGGACCTGGAGCGCCACCAGGCGGCCCAGGCCCAGTTCAACGACTACGTCCAGCAGGCAGCCGGTAGCGGCGGGCCTGCGGCCGAGATCGACAAGGCCAAGAAGCTGCTCGACAGCGGCGCGATCACCGAGTCGGAGTTCGCGGCCATCAAGGCGAAGGCACTCGCCACCTAGACGGCGACGCTGACGGGGAACGTCGCGACCCACGTGAGGGTCGCGACGAACATGATGCAGCCGAGCACGAGCATCGCCACGCGCAAGCGTGGCGTGCTCAGCTTGGCGCTCATCCCCGCGAAGAAGAGCGAGACGGCGAACAGGACGACGCTCAGCACGTAGTTGGACGAGCGCTGGATGTTGCGCCGGACCTGGGCGGAGAGCACCTCCGCCTCAGCGTCGAGCCGTTCGGCGTTCGCGGTCGCCGCGAGCCGGTACTCCGGCATCGCGAACGGGGTCAGCGGCGCGTCCGCGTTCCGCAGCGGACGCGTCGCGAGCCACGCCTGGAACGCCGGCTGGAACTCCTTGCGGAAGCGCTTCTCGTAGAAGTCCGCGAGCGTCGTCTTCTGCTGGGCGTAGGCGTCGACCCACTGGACGAACGTCGCGATGTCGACCTGGGTCTGCGCGTTCGCGAGGCCGGAGGCGCGCGCCGCCTCGATTCGCGTTGCGTTGACGCGTCCCGACGTCTTCGCCTGCTCGCCGTTCCAGCGGTTGGCCTGATAGCTGCTCCACGCGGTCGCGACCGCGGCGAACGCGAGCAGGACCACGGCCACGAGCTCGGTCCAGTCGCGCCGCTTCGCGTCGTTCACGACGGCCGACCCGTCTCGTCGCAGGGAGCATCCACTTGCACGTTCACGCGCGGGAGCGCCTCGTCGAGGATCCGGAGTGTCCGCTCCATGGCTACCGGCTTGAGGCTGCCGACACCGGGGTGGTAGGGGTTGTCGAGGAAGTTGAGCAGCAGGAGCATCGCCGTCATCACGGCCACGACCGCGCCCATCAACATGGCCTGGACCTTGGCCCGCTCGCCGCTGTCCGCGAAGAAGAGCATGTAGGCGAAGATCAGGACGGACGTGAAGAAGATCACGATCCAGAGCGGCGTCGGGATCACGCCCGCCGCACCGTGCACGCGGTCGAGACGCGCCTGCTCGCGCTCCGACGTCTGGTCGAACCACTTGTCGTACGCCGTCTGCTCGCGCGCCGTGCTCGGCTCGACGCCCTCGATCGTCCTGAAGAGCTCGATCCCCCACGGGTTCACCGAGTCGCCGAGCGTCCCGGCCTCCATGCGCGGCCACTCCTCGTGCACGACGGAGCGCCCGTAGCAGACGAGCTCACCGGTCAGCTGGCGCGGAGACCTCCCGCGGGAAGAACTGCGCCGTCTCGACCTGCTGGAAGATCGTGACCGCCTCGGCATCGGCGCCCGCGCGCGAGGTGTCGTAGGTCGAGAAGGAGAGGAAGACGACGAAGCCCAGCAGGATGGAGAAGCCCGTCGCGAGCACGCCGAACACGCCCGACGCACGGTCGCCGTCCTCGAAGAAGCTGCCCTCCGGAGCCCTCCGCCGGACGAACAGCATCGCGCCGACGGCAAGGCCGGTCACAACGGCGACCAGCGCGGCCGCGAGGAAGAGGTTCATGTCGCGCTACCGGGCGATCAGGGGCTCGGCTTCGGCCGGCGCGGCGCTCCCACCCTGGAGCAGGTGCCTCCAGCCGGACGAGCACCTCGTGGACCTTCGCTGCGCCGACGATCGCGGTCTCCGGCTCGGGGAAGTCCACGGGCGCGAGGATGAACGGCCTCGTCTGCGCGCCGCCGATCCCGCCGTGGAACGAGATCAGCTCCTCGAACGCGCAGCCCTCGTCGAGATCGGCGTCGTAGAAGCTCCCGATCATCAGGTCGGCGACGTTGGAGAAACCGTCGGTGCGCAGGAGGTGCTGCGGCGCGTTCGGCGAGAAGGCCGCCAGCGGGTCGTTCCCTTCCACGCGGCCCTGCTCGAGATAGTTGACGCCGTCTGCGCCGAGCACGATCGCCCCGTGCTCGGACGAGCGCGCGAGGACCCAGCCGACGTGCGGGTGCGCGCAGAGCGCCGGGATCAACCGCGGGTGCCGGTCTTTCATCTCCTCGAGCGTGAGCCGCCGCTTCTCCTCCATCAGGTAGACGAGGCCGAGGTTGCCCGAGCCCATCACGACGACCTGGCGGTCGGAGACGTCCTTCTTCGAGCGCTTCTCCGGCTTCGTCTTGCCGGTGGCCTCGCCGATCGCGTTGCCGACCATCGCGTTCTGCTCGTCACCGCCGCCGAAGTGCTTGACGTCGGACGCCTCGACCGAGCGCTCGACGAGCTCGTCGAGCCCGTAGCCGTTTCGCTGCTTGAACGTGGCGCCCTGGGTCTGGCCGTGGTCGGAGAGCACGACGATCTCGTACGGCCTCGGCGCGTAGCGGCGCGCGCGGTCGATTCGCGCGAACTGCTGGTCGAGCTTGCGGAGCGCCTCCATCGTGTCCGTGCGCTCGAGACCGCTGTGGTGCGCGACCTCGTCGTAGCTGGAGAACGTCGCGTAGATCGCCGGGCGGCCGCGCATCAGGTCGGTCAGGACGCCGTAGACGATCAGATCGCGGACGATCACGCACATCGCGGCACGCATGAACGGGTACGCACCGCTGCGGTGGCCGCGCGGACGCACGTCGCGGCGCGCAGCCTGCAGCGCGGCCGTCCACTCGAGCACGAGCTCCCAGAAGAAGAGCACGAGCGAGCGCGTGACGTTGAACCCGTTCGCGAAGAACCCGCGGTAGCCGGGGTTCGCCCGCTTCTCCTCGTCGATGCGGCTGACGGTCAGGATCACGTCCTCGGCCTCGCCTGAGAGCAGGTTGCCGCGGCTCGTCCCGCCGTCGACGAGCAGCCCGATCCCGGTCGCGCGCTCCTTCTCGATCAGCGCGCAGTCGGCCGGCGCGGAGCACGCCCGGACCGTTCCCGTCTCCTTCTCGACCCAGCGGAAGGCGGGGATGTCGTGGTTCGAGCCGAGCAGGATCCCCGCCTGGCTCGCGCCCGTCTGCGAGGAGAGGTCGGGCTCCCACTCCATCAGCCTGTGCGAGCCCTCCGCGAGCCACTTCGCCATGTGCGGCGCGCTGCCGTCACGCATTGCCCGGCGCAGCACCGGCAAAGCGAGCCCGTCGATCTCCAGGAAGACGATCCCCGGCACGTCGGTTCGCGTCGCCCCGCCCTGGCGTTTCGCAATCCGCTGGACCACGCGGAGCGTGTACGTGTCGTCGTCGTTCGTGGAGAAGATCACCTCGAGCACGACGCTGACCGCCGCGACGACGAGCGCGGCGAGCAGCGCCCAGCCGAAGTTGTCGACCTCGAACGAGTCGAGGATGTCGCTGCCGATCCTGAGCGCGACCGCGTTGGCGATCAGCACGAGGATGAAACCGAGCGCGAGCATGAACGGCAGCCGCAGCGCTGCGAGGAGCGGCGGGATGATCGCGTTGATGGCCGCGACGACCGCCGCCATCGCGAGGGCGCCGCCGGTGCTCCACGACGTCGACGCCGGGCAGGAGCCGAGCCGTGGCCCACAGGGAGACCGCGGTGAGGACCCACGAGATCAGCAGCCGCGAGGGTCGGAAGCGCGGCCGCTCGGGCTGCCAGCGGACGGTCTCGCCGTATCCGCTCATCCGCGCTCGCGCTTCTTCGCCGCCTTCTTCTCCGCGCGCTGCTCCTTCTGCTCGGCGACCTTTCGCCTTCGCCTCGGTGTAGGACTCGCCGATGAGCAGCTTGCCGCCCGACCAGCCGAAGACGAAGACGACGAGCACGACCGCAAAGAGGACGTTCCACGCGGTCGTGATCAGCTGCTGCGCGGTGGAGTACGCGACCGCGGTATCCCCGGGGACGGCGCAGCAGGTGTCGAGGGCGAGCGCGTTCGTCGCCTGGGTAATGCCGACTGCACCCGGCGTAAACGACACGGTGTTGGCAAGCGAGCCCGACCCCGTCACCCACATGACCGATTCGAACGTGACCGGGATCGCGAAGGCTGCCAGGAAGATCCCGATCACGGCGAGCTTGCAGAGCCAGGACAGCAGCGACGGAAGAAACACCCGCGTGAGGTACTCCTTCGGCCGGGAGAGGATCACGCCGCCCTGCTTCGCCTTCAGCCACAGCTTCTTCAGCTGTCGCCAGAAGATGCGCCCGAGGATCACGATCAGCAGGACGGCGCCGGCGGCGATCGCGATCGAAACGGCCGGGTGGTCGGAGAGGTTTCCGAACTCCGCGTCGAACGAGCCCGGCACCGACAGGAAGAGGTAGAGGTAGACGAACGTTCCCGCGATCGTGAAGAAGATCTTCTGCACCAGGTAGGCGGCGATCGACCCGGCGAACGTCGCCGCCGGAATGATCGCGACGAACATCATCAGCGTCACGAAGGTGCCGATGTTCGCGGGCAAGAAGTTGTTCATCGCCACGCCCACCGCGTAGGCGGTCACGATCGGCCAGAACTCGACCTGGCCCGGGTAGGCGGCGCGAAGGATCCCGTAGTACGAAAGCCCGGCCAACAACGTCTGTCCGCTCTGGAAGACCAGCGCGGCGACGATGTAGCCGACAGGGATAGCCCGGATCTGGTCCCAGAGCTCCGAGAGCCAGCCGCGGACGTCGATCCCGAGCAGGTTGAGGACGATCAGGGCGAGCGCGATCCCGAGGAGCCAGGAGACGACCTTGACCAGCCGCCGCTTGCGCGAGCGGTCGTGGAAGGGCAGCACGGCCGACGACTTCGGCGGCACTTCGACAGGAGTGGTGGCAGCTTCAGTCATGAGCGGCGCAGGTGGCCATCATCCATCCTCCAAATCCGTGCGACCACGGCCATCACCCGATCAGAGTGATTCGGGGCCGGGCCGCGGTTCACACGATCCGGGTGATGAACGACCCTACTCCCCGCGGTTTGATTGATCGGCTAGCAACCGACCGGCCCCGTGCCGGAAAGGAGCAATTGCAATGCCACTGAGGCGCAGACGCCCACTCATGGCCGCCGCGATGGTCGGCGGCGTGGCGCACCACGCCGCCAAGCGCGGCGCAGCGGCGGGTGCAGAGCAGGCACAGGAACAGCAGTACGAACAGCAGTACGCGCCCCCGCCCCCCGCACCGGCCGCCGGCGGCATGTCTGCCGACGCGATGGACAAGCTGAAGCAGCTCGCAGAGCTGCACACGCAGGGGATCCTCACCGACGCCGAGTTCGAGGTGCAGAAGCAAAAGATCCTGCAGGGCATGTGATCCCGAAACGAAGGAGTTGACGCCGATGGCTATTGGCCCGGTGCAGATGTTGATCGTGGGCTTCCAGGACCCCGACTTCAGAGGAGAGGTCCTGGAGGAGCTGAAGCGTCTGAAGGACGCGGACATCATCCGGCTCATCGACCTCGTCGTCGTGAAGAAGGACGACGAGGGGAACATCGAGACGCTGCACACGAGCGATCTCGACGAAGATGCTGCGCTCGAGTTCGGCGCGGTCGCAGGAGCCCTGATCGGGCTCGGTTACGCGGGCGAGGAAGGCGCAGAAGCAGGCGCGATGGCGGGGGCCGAGGCGATGGCCGACGGCCAGGTCTTCGACGACGACCAGGTCTGGTACGCCGCCGACGCGATCCCGAACGGCACCGCCGCCGGCGTCGCGTTGATCGAGCACCGCTGGGCGATCCCGCTCCGCGACGCGATCATCCGCGCGAACGGCATCCCGCTCGTCGACGAGTGGATCCACGCCAACGACCTGATTGCGGTCGGCGTGGCAACGGCGGAGGCGACGGCCTAGCTCCGCCGTGGCCGTCACGGCCGCGGTTCATCCGGGTCAAGGGATGGGCCGCGGGCCGGTCGGCTGACGGTCGTTTCACCCGTTCGAGGTGATGTCCCGCTCGTTCGCGCATGGCTGAAAATGCCGACCCAGATGGCGACGAAGGAGTCAGTACTCACCGGCCTCGAGCCGCGTGCCTTCTGGGATCACTTCGAGGCGCTGACGAGGATCGCGCGACCGTCACGTCACGAGGAACCGGTGATCGAGCACGTTCGCGAGTGGGCCGACCGGCACGGGTTCGAGCTCGAGCAGGACGCCGGCCGGAACCTCGTGATCCGCGTTCCGGCGAGCCCGGGCCGTGAGGCTGCGCCGACCGTCGTGCTCCAGGGCCACCTGGACATGGTGTGCGAGCGGGACCCGTCGAGCCCGAACGACGCGGCGGAAGGGCGCATCGCGCTCGTTCGCGACGGCGACTGGCTGACCGCGGACGGGACGACGCTCGGCGCCGACGACGGGGTCGCGATCGCGGCCATGATGGCGCTGGTCGAGGACGAGTCGCTGGCCCATGGTCCGCTCGAGCTGCTGATGACGGTGGCCGAGGAGGTCGGGCTCGAGGGCGCGAACGCGCTCGACGGCTCGCTCCTCACGGGCTCGATCCTGATCAACCTCGACAGCGAGGAGGACGGCCGGCTCACGGTCGGCTGCGCGGGCAGCACCGACACCTGGGTGCGGGTCGACGCGCCGCGGGAGCCCGCCGCCGGCGATGCGACGACGCTCTCCGTCAGCGTGACCGGCGGGAGGGGCGGCCACTCGGGAACGGGCATCGCGCTCGGAGCCTCGAACGCGATCAAGGTGCTCGGGCGCGCGCTCCGCGAGGCGCTGACGACCGTGCCGTTCAGGCTCGTGTCGGTCGCCGGCGGCAAGAGCCGCAACGCGATCCCGCGCGACGCGGCCGCGATCGTCTCCGTCGCGAGCGGCGACGAGCAGGCGCTTCGCGCGGCGCTCGCGAGCGCCGCGGACACGATCCGCGACGCGTACGCGAAGACGGATGCCAACCTCAAGGTCGACGTCGCCGCAGCCGACGCGCCGTCGGATCCGTGGACGGCACGCGGGCACCGCGACGCTGCTCGACGCGATCGCGCTCGTCCCGACGGGACCGCTGGCGCTCAGCCCCGACTTCGACGACCTCGTGGAGACGAGCACCTCGCTCGGCGAGGCGTCCACCGAGGGCGACCGGCTCACGCTGCACAGCCTTTCGCGCTCCTCGAACGACTCGGCGCTGCCGGAGGTGATCGCCGCGCTCGACGCCGTCGCCCGGCTCGCCGGCGGCGAGCTCGAGGTGAAGGCCAACTACCCGGGCTGGCGCCCGGACCTGGACTCGCAGCGCGCTCGCGGCCGGGAAGACCGCCTACGAGCGCGTCTTCGGCGAGCCGCCGATCGTCACCGCGGTGCACGCCGGGCTCGAAACCGCGGTCGTTGGCGGCAAGGTGTCACGCCACCTCGACATGCTGTCGTTCGGCCCGCAGATCGAGTTCCCGCACTCGCCGGACGAGCGTGTTAGCGTCCCGACGGTCGTGCGCTTCTGGAAACTGTTGGTCGCCGTCGTCGACGAGCTGTCGGTTCCCGGGAAGTAGACGTGCGCGGACGCGGACCGGTCGTCTGGATCGTCGGCATCGCAGCCGGTCTCGTGTTGGTGCTGCTGGTCACCGCGCTGATCGGAAATCGCGACTCGCGCGACGAGACCGTCACGGCCGGCGAGTGGGCGCAGAACGTCTGCGGCTCGGTCGCGGTCTGGCGTGGCCAGCTCGAGGCGATCATCGACGAGGTTCAGGCACCCAGCTCCGCGAACGCCGCTGTCGGCGAGGAGCCGCAGTCGGAGACGCCTCAGGGGCGGACGGCCTTCATCCGCAAGGGCCTGGATCGCACCGTGGAGGCCGCCCAAGTGCTGGTCGACGGGGTCGACAACGCGGGCGTTCCCGACACCCCTGAGGGTGAGGCCGCGGCGCGACAGATGTCCGACTGGGCGAACGAGTCGTCCGACGACCTGGAGCAGGCGCAGGACTCGCTCGACGACGAAGCGGACACGCTCGAGGAGGGGATCGAGCAGCTCACGGGCGCAGCTCGGACGATCGCCTCCGTTCGCGTGAGCGGCCTGGAGACCCTCAACCAGGTCGTCAGCACCGACCCGGCGCTCGGCGCTGCCCTCGAAGCGTCGAGCACGTGCCAGCAGCTGCGAGAGGAGACGAGCTAGATGAGCACGACGGACTGGATCCTGATCGCGCTCCAAGGGCTCGTCGTGATCGGCTTCATCGCGCTCGGCGTGCGCTCCGGCGGCGTCGGGCTCGGGCTCTGGGGCGGCGTCGGCACGATCGTCCTCGTCTTCCTCTTCGGGCTCGACCCGGGCGAGCCGCCGATCAGCGCGATGCTGATCATCATCGCGGTCATCGCCGCGGCCGCCGCGATGCAGGCGGCGGGCGGGATCGACTACATGGTCATGGTCGCGGCCAAGGCGCTGCGTGCGCGTCCGAGGGCGCTCAACTTCGTCGCACCGTACGTCTCGTGGCTCCTGACGGTCCTCACGGGCACCGGCAACACGTTCTTCTCGTTGATCCCTGTGATCAACGAGCTCGCCTACGCCAACAAGATCAGGCCGGAGCGCGCGCTCGCAGGGTCGGCCGTCGCGTCGACCTTCGGGATCACGGCGAGCCCGGTCGCAGCCGCGATGGCGACGATGCTGCCCCTCGTCGAGCCCTTCGGCTTCGACATCGTCGACGTCATGCTGATCACGATCCCGGCGAGCCTCATCGGCATCTTCGCGATGGCGCTCTTCATGAACGGCTACGGCAAGGACCTCGACGACGACGCCGAGTACCAGCGCCGCCTCAAGTCGGGCGAGGTCCAGCCCCCGGAGCCGCCGGGTGAGATCGTGCTGATGCGCTACGCGAGCCGCAGCGTCGCGATCTTCCTGACCGGCGTCGCCGCGATCTGCATCTTCGGCGTCTTCGAGGGCCTGCGCCCGACGGTCGCCGCCGAGGGCGGCGGAGTCGAGCCCATGTCGGTCACGCCGCTGATCCAGATGATCATGCTCGGCGCGGCCGCCATGATCCTGCTCCTCGCGCACGTCTCGGCCACCGACGTCCCCAACACGTCGATCTTCCGGTCCGGGATGGTCGCGATGATCGCGCTCTTCGGGATCGCCTGGATGGCGGACACCTTCATCGCGAACAACGAGGACGCGATCGTCCAGGCGCTCGGCAGCCTCGCGGAGAACTGGCCGATCACCATCGCCCTCGCGATCTTCCTCGTCGCCGCCTTGACGACGAGCCAATCGGCGGCGACGCGGACGATGATCCCGCTGGGTCTCGCGCTCGGGATCGGGGCGGGCTACATGATCGCGATGTGGACCGCCGTCGCCGGCGTGCTCTTCCTGCCGGCGAACGGAACGCAGATCGCCGCCGCCGAGGCAGATGCGACAGGCACGACGACCCTCGGCAAGCGCGTGATCGACCACTCCTTCCAGCTTCCGCTCCAGATCGCCTGGGTCGTCACGCTGCTCGCCGGCTGCGCGATCGTCTATCTCTTCTTCGGCGACCACACGCCCGTGCCGCCGGTGCCGACGACGCCGTGACGTCGTGAGCTCGGTCCCCGCCCAGGCAATGGACAGCGGGCGGGCGGCCGCGGGTGGGGTTCTTGCCGCCGCGTGCGTGTCGACGTTCGTCGTCAACGCGAACACGTCCGCGGTCACGATCTTGCTGCCGACGATGAGCGAGGACACAGGCGCGCCCGTCGCGCAACTGCAGTGGGCGGTGACCGGTTACATGCTCGTCGGCGCCGCCGTGATCGTGACCTCTGGTGCGCTCGGAGACGTGTTCGGCCGCAGGCGCGTGTTCCTCGGCGGGCTCGCGCTCTTCATCGCCTCGTGCGTGCTGATCGCACTGTCGACGAGCGGCGCCGGGATCATCGTCGGGCGCCTGATCCAGGGTGCGGCCGGCTCCACGATCCTGGCCTGCGGGATGAGCCTCCTGTCGGTCGCCTCCTCGGGCAAGGGGCAGATGCGGGCGATCACACTCTGGGGGGCCGCTTCGGCGGCGGGGGCGGCCATGGGCCCCCTCATCGGCGGAGCGCTCGTCGAACTGAGCGGCTGGCAGACCCTGTTCTGGCTCGACGGTGCGATCGCGGCCGCGTGCATCCCGCTGACGCTCGCCAAGGTGCAGGAGTCGCGCGACCCGCAGCGGTCCAGCAAGATCGACTACGCCGGCACGGTCCTGATCGCAGTCATTCTCTCTCCGCTCGTCCTCGGGTTCAGCAAGGGCGGCGACTGGGGCTGGACGTCGGCGGCCACGCTCGGATGCTTCGCCGCCTCCGCTGTCGGCGCCGTGCTCTTCGTGCTCGTCGAGAAGCGCGTGTCCGCCCCGATCGTCGATCTCAACCTGCTCCGCAACCAAGTGGTCGTCGGCACGACATTGGCAATCCTGATCGTTGCGGGCACGCTCAACGGCCTGATGTACGTCCTCAGTCTCTACTTCCAGAATCCGGCGGGCTTTGGGATGAGCCCCCTCGAGACGGGCGTGGCGACACTCCCCGCGGCTGCCGGTCTGATCGCCGTCACGCCTTTGATCACGCCGCTCGCGGCCCGCATCGGAACGAGGCGCGCCATTGTCGCCGGCTTCGCGTTCGGCGCTCTTGGGTTCGGTGTCTTGGCGCTCGTCGAGTCATCCTGGACGTATGCGACCTTCGTGCTCCCGCTCCTCGCGCTGGCGGCCGGGCTCGGCCTGGCGAATGGGCCGGCGTCGTCCCTGTCGACGTCGACTGCGGTGGTGTCGCAGGACCAGGTGGGGCAGGCATCCGGGATCTCGAACATGGCGCGGTACATCGGCGGATCGGTGGTGGTGGCCCTTGTCGCGACGATCTACAACTCGATCACGGTCGAGGAGACTGCTGCGGGCGCATCGGCCTCGGACGCACTTGCGGCCGGGGTCTCGCGGGCCTCGCTGCTGATGGCGATCCTGTCCGGCCTGGGCGTCGCGCTCGTGCTCCTCATCGCCCGTCACCAGCAGCCGCGCCCGAGCGCGGTCGACCTCGCTGCGGCAGCGTCGGGTGCGATGTCGCACACGATCCCGACACAACCCGTGAGCCTCTCGCCCGAACAGGCATAGGCGCCGTGGCCGAGCGGCGCGTCGTCGAATCGCCGACAGCCGACGCGACCGCTGTCGAGTTCCTGCTGCGCTTCACGCGTGTTGCGCATCGGGCCGGCTACCCGACGGCTGACCTGGAGGAGCGCATTGTCGCGCTCGCGTCCTCGCTCGGGCTGGGAGAGGCGGAGGTCTCCGCAACACCGACCATCATCGAGGTCTCGCTCGGGACGCTTCCGAGCCAGCGAAGCTACACGCTGCGAGTCCAGCCGACGACCGTCGAATTGAACGCGATCTCCCGCCTGGACGACCTCATCCAGGACGTGCTCGACGATCGGCTCGATCCCGGGCAGGCGCTCGCTGCGCTCGCTGACATCCAGGCCACGCCGCTCGTACGGAGGTGGCCGATCATGCTCGCCGCCTACGCACTCGCGGGAGCGGCGCTGACGCCGGTCCTCGGCGGTGGCTGGTCGGAGGCCGCAGCCGCGGCCGGAGTAGGGCTCGTCGTCGGCGCGATCGCACTGCCGGCGAGGCGAGCGGCTCGCCTCGAGCCGATGGTCGCTCCGCTCGCGGCGATCACGGCCAGCTTCTGCGCCGTGGCGCTGGTCCACCTCGGCATGGAAGCCTCGCCTGACGTCGTCACGCTCGCGGCCATCGTCACCTTCCTGCCCGGGATGACGTTGACGACCGGCATGCGCGAGCTCGCCGCGCAGCACCTCCAGTCCGGCGTCGCGAACACCGCGAGCGCGCTCGTCCAACTCCTCGGGCTCGCCTTCGGCGTCGGGATCGGGCGATCGGTCGCGACGAGCTGGTTCGGAGTGGTCGACGCCGCGACCACCCCGCAGCACGTCTTCGTCGGCGTCCAGCTCCTGGCCGCGGTCGCGGCCGGGCTCGCCTTCTCGCTCACGCTGCGGGCTCGCTCCCGAGATGCGCTCCTCATGTCTTGTGCAACGGTCCTCGCGCTCGGCGCGAACGAGCTCGGGGCTGCGATTTTCGGCGATGCGGCCGCGGTCTTCGTCGCCACGGTCACGGTCGGCGTCGTCGGCGGCCTCCTGGGCTCCGTGCTCCGGCGCTCCCCGCTCGTCTTCATCGTTCCCGGCGTGCTCATGCTCGTGCCCGGCAGCGCGGGCTTCAACAGCATCGTTCAGCTGCTCACCGAGGAGACGATCAGCGGCATCAACGCGGGGTTCGACACCTTCCTGACGGCGATGTCGATTGCCTACGGCCTGATGGTCGCCACGGTCGTGCTGCCGCGCCGTTTCACGCAGGTCGCGCCGCACACCGCGGCGTCGCCGGAACCTCGTCCTCGTGAGCACGGTCCAGACGACCACGCAGACAATCCCGTCGAGGCCACCGGCCACGGCGGAGAGGAGGTAGACGATGTGCCGCTGGCTCGCATATTCGGGATCCCCGATCCGGCTCGAGGAGCTGCTCGTCAAGCGCGACCGTTCGCTGATCGACCAGAGCCTGCACTCCCGTGAGGGGGCGACGCCGACGAACGGCGACGGCTTCGGTGTCGGCTGGTACGAGGAAGGCGAGCCACCGAGGGTCTACCGCAGCGTCCATCCGGCCTGGAACGACCGGAACCTGAAAGAGCTCGCTGCCGGGATCTCCTCTCACCTCTTCCTCGCGCACATCCGCGCGTCGACGGGGACAGCGATCCAGGAGACCAACACGCACCCGTTTCGCTACGGGAACTGGCTGTGGATGCACAACGGGCTGATTCGCGAGTTCCCGCGCATGAGGCGCGAGCTCGTGATGGCGATCGACGACTCGCTCTTCGACTCGATCGAAGGCACCACCGACTCGGAGACGATGTTCTACCTCGCACTCACCTTCGGGCTCGAGAGCGACCCGGTCGCCGCCGTGGAGCAAATGGTCGGCTTCGTCGAGAAGACCGGGCATCGGCACGGAGTCGAGCAGCCGATCCAGATGACGATCGCGACGACCGGCGGGGACAGCGTCTACGCGTTCAGGTACTCCAGCGAAGGCGACTCGCGCTCGCTCTACTTCAGCACGCGAATGGACGCGCTGAAAGCGACCTATCCGGACATCGCAGAGCTTGCGGGCCTGTCGGACGAGACGCGGGTCGTCGTCTCCGAGCCGCTCGGCGACCTCGCAGGGCGCATGGAACGCGGTGCCCGAGTCGCACGTCGGCATCATCCAGCCGGGTGAAGACGAGCTGCGGCCGTTCACGCCGCAACACTGACTTGATGCGCAACGTTCTTGCACTCGCGTTCGGCGCGCTCGCCCTGGTCTTCGTCCTGGCCTACCGGCGGGTGCTCGGGGTCAAACAACGGCCCAGTTGGCCGCCACCTTCTGACGCGGTCACGCCGGCGGGTGCTCAGGCTGCGACGGAGGCGTTCGCGGCAAGAGGCGGCACACGCCCGCACGACGCAGCGCTTCCGTTCGCCTGGGCGACCGCGGCGACGATCGAGCCGTGGGCGGAGGGCGTGAACTTCTTCCCGAAGATCTTCGCCGACGTCGAGGCTGCGGAGTCGTCGGTCCACATCCTGATGTTCGGGTGGCGCGAGGGCGAGGTCGGGATGAGGATGGCGGCGCTGCTGGAGCGGAAGCTCAAGGAGGGCGTCGAGGTCCGCGTGATCGTGGACGGGTTCGGCTCGAGGCCGTACAAGCAAGCGCGGGAGATGTTCACGAGTCTCGCCGCCGCCGGAGCGCAGATCGTCGTCAACGACGTCTTCCCGCCCGACCGGGACGGCCTCTACCCCGACGGGCAGGTCGACTGGAGACAGGACGAGATCGGCCGAGCCGATCACCGGAAGCTCTACGTGATCGACGGGTCAACCGCGTGGACCGGTGGCGCGGGGATCGAGGACCACTTCGAGAACGGCGGCTTCCACGACGTGATGGTGCGGGTCACGGGCGATGTCGTCCGCCAGGCGCAGGCGGCGTTCCTGACGAGCTTCCGCGGCCACGGCGGGCCGCTGCCGCCCGAGCTCTCGTCGTACTTCCCCGAGCCGGCCGATCCCGGCTCGACGCCGATCGCGCTCGCGCAGGTGATTCCCGGCGGGCACGTCGCCGCGTCCCAGGCGATCGCGGAGCAGATCGACTCCGCCCGGCAGCGCCTCGATCTGATGAACCCCTACGTCACCGACCGCCGCATGATCGACCGTGTCGTCGCCGCGGCGCGGCGCGGCGTGCAGGTGAGACTCGTCATCTCGCAGAAGTCCAACAACGGTCAGGCCACTGCTGCGCTGAAGCATCGGTACCCGGACCTGCTCGAGGCCGGCGTCGCCGTGTGGGAGCTACCGGACACGGTCGTCCACGCCAAGGTCGTGGTCGCGGACGACGTCGTCAGCTTCGGAACCGTGAACCTCGACGCGTGGGCGCTCTACCGCAACTCGGAGATCATGATGATCGCCCGAAGCGCCGAAACCGCCGCGCTCATGGTCGAGAGGCTCTTCGAGCCGGACATCGCCCGCTCGACCCCCGGTGAGCCGCTCTCGACGTCGGACGAGCGCCGCCAGGCCTGGCTCTGGAACAAGCTCTCGCACGTCCTCTGAGCCGCGTTGTTTCGTTACTGGCGGGAGTCGCCGCCGACGGCCTCGAACGCCTCGGCGACGTCGTAGCCGAGCGCGAGCGCGAGGTTCGGGGCGGCCGAGACGATCCGCGCGACGCCGACGATCGGCATGACGGCGATCAGCGTCCCGACGATCTCCTCCTCGGTCAGCCCGGCGTCGAGGCCGGCCGAGACCGCGCTCATGAACGACGGGGGAGCCGCGTCGAGCGCGATCAGCGAGGCGACCCGGGCGAGCGCGTGCTCCCTCGGCGCCAGGCCCGACAGAACCGCGTTCGCGCGCTCTTCCCGAAGCAGCCCGTCGATGTAGCGGTCGTCGCGCAGGGCCAGTCGCCGTAGGGTGACCTTGTAGTCCTCCACTTCGCTGCCCACTCCATTCGACGCCACCGAGGGCGCCGAAACATCATCCCGTGCGGGTGAAATCCACCGGACGGGCAGCCACGGCCTCGTCCACCAGCCCGAGCTCGATCGCGCGCTCGATCGCCTCGCTCCGGCTCGTCGCGTCGAGCTTGCGGTACACCGAGATCGCCTGCGTCTTCACCGTGTTTCGCGAGACGAACAGCCGCTCGGCGATCTCGCGGAACGTGAGGTGCGTCGTGAGCAGCGGCAGCAGGCGAAGCTCCGCCGGTCGTCAGCGTCGAGGCCCAGCCCGACGGCTGCTCCGTGAACGCGGCGAGCTGCTCGCGCAACTGGGCGGTCCGGGCCACGAGCACTCCGAGTTCGGGGTTGCGGTGCAGCAGGTCGTCGGCCTCGAGGCACAGGGTTCGCGCGCCGTCTGCGTCGTTGAGCGTCAGGTGCGCCTGGGCAAGCTCGAGCGTCGTCTGCACGCCGAACCACGACAGCGCCCAGGTGATCATCGGCCGGAGCCGCTGTGCGACGACGAGAGCTTCCCGCGCACGCGCGCCCTGTCCGCGGGCGAGCGCGAGCCGCGCCTCCGCTGCATACAGGATCGCCGCGACGACGTATTCGCCGGGTTCCGTGTCGCCGACGAAGCTGCGCGCGAGCGCGAGCTCCGCGTCGGCCGCGTCGAGGTCCCCGCGCTCGAGCGCGAGCAACGCGAGCTCCGAGCGGGCAACCACGCCGGCGTACGTCGCGCCCCCGACGGCCGCGGCCTCTCCCGCCTTCTCCAACATCGGGACTGCCTCCTCGGTCTCGCCGGCGAGCAGCGCCCCGACTCCGCGCATCAGCAACGCGATCGGCATCCAGAGACTCTGCGGGCTCAGCTCCTCGATCGCGATCTCTGCATCGGCGCGCATCCTGTCGATCCCCTGCGCGCAGAGGCGTGAGCGAAGCAGCGCGGCCCACGGGCGCAACGAAGGACTTCCATCGGGCATCGGTCCGTCGTAGTCCGAGCTCTCGACGGCCAGCGCCCAGCGCTCCGCCTCGACCGGCCGTCCGCGGAGGCCGCTGACCCACGCACCGAACACCGCAACGGCCGGGTGGCGCGAGAGCAGCTCCGGCTCGTCGAACGCCGCCATCCAGCGCTCGACGGTGGCGACGCGCCCGTCGCGGTAGAACGGGAACGCGTTCGCCGCCACCAGCTGGGCCATCGAGTCGACGTCCCCCGCCGCCGAACTGTGGTCGATCGCCCAGTCCGGGAAGTGATTCTCGACACACCAGGCAGCAGCCCGGCGATGGAGCTCGGCGACCAGCTCCGGCTCCCGGCGCTCGAGCTCGGCCAGCAGCATGTCGCGAAAGAGATGGTGGTAGCGATACCACTCGCTGTGGTGGTCGAGCGCGACCACGAACATGTTCGCCTGCTCGAGGGCCGAGAGCATCTTCGCCGAGTCGGTCCGGCCGAGCACGGCGTCGCAGAACGGCCCCGTCATCCGATCGAGAACCGCCGTGCGAGTGAGGAACTCGATCTCCTCCGGTTTCAAGTGCGCGAGGTGCTCCGCGCGCAGGTAGTCGGCGACGAAGCGATCGTCGCCGGCGAACTGATCGCGGCCCTTCCGGCCCCTGCGGCGCCTTGAGCGCGAGGGCAGCGAGATAGAGCCCGGCCGCCCAGCCCTCGGCCCGTTCGTTGAGAGCGTGCGCCTCGACGATCCGACACGTCCACACCCGCGTCCGAGAGCAGGGCGATGGCCTGGGAGTCGGTGAGCGCGAGGTCTGCGGGACCGATCTCCAGAAGCTCGCCTCTCGCGCGATAGCGCGCGAGCGAAAGCGCGACCTCTCCGCGGCCTGCGAACACGAGCAGCGAGCCCGGGGGGACGTGCAAGGCAAGTGCATCGATCGCGTCGAGCGAGCGCGAGTCGGTCAGGACGTGGACGTCGTCCAGCACGATCACGATCGGTGCGCTGACCGACGCGATCGCCGAACCGAGCCGAGGGACGGAGGTCGACCACAGTGCGGTTCCTCCCCCCGCCACCCCACGGAACACGCGCCGGTCGACGGGCTCGACCGCGTTCAGCGCCGTCGCGATGTAGCTCAGGAGGACAACGGGGTCGTTGTCCGCATCGTCGAGCGAGATCCATGCGAACGGCCGTGCGTCCTTGGCCGCCCACTGGGCGAGCAGCGTGGTCTTGCCGTACCCGGCGGGTGCCGTGACGCTGACGTAGCGCGCCCCGTTGCTCCCGCGGAGTCGCGAGACGAGCGGCGTCCGGCGCAGCGAGCCCCGCCGCTGCGCCGGAATTGCGAGCTTCGACGGGAACAGGTCGAAGGAGGCCGAACCGCCCGGCTCCTTGGCGGGACGCCGGGCCCCCGAGGGTCCATGCGCCGACGCAGTCTTGCGATCGACGCGCTCTACCAATGCGAAGCCTCCCTGACCCCGGCGAGAATCCTATCGCGGATCAGGCTAGTGGCGCGCCGTCGCGCTCAGCAAGCGCGGGTCGCCAAATCACCCGGTTCGGGCTAGTGGTCAGAGCAGGCTCCGGTGACGCGTTCTCCGCTCGCTTGATCAGCTCGAGGTCGCGCGCTATGTGACCGCGCCACGTCAAAGGAGCGCCGAGGACGAGTCCGCACCATTCCGAAGAGGCAACCAGCGCCAATCGTCACGATCAGGACGACGAGCGGGTTGAGGCCGAGCGTCGCGCCGTGGGCGACCCGCACGCAGCGCGTCGGGCAGCGCGATCGAAGCCGAGTCCGAGCTCGGACGGGCATCGCCCGAAACGGGTGAATCCGCAAGCGTCGAGCTTTTCGCCCGAACTGGGTGACGCGTGGCCTCGACCGAAGCGCTGGAATAGCAGCATGACTCGCGCCGCGATCGCCCTCTTCCTGTGCGCGCTCACGCTCGCGGTCTCCGGCTGCGGCGGTGGGGACGACACCTCGGCGACGGATGAGTGGGCAGGGGACCTCTGCTCCTCGTTCGCGACCTGGACAGACGCGGTCGAGTCCGCGACCGAATCGATTCAGAGCAACCCGAGCGCCGACGGGCTCCGGAGCGCCGTCGACGACGTGAAGCAAGCGACGGAGACGTTGAGCGACGATCTGCAAGGACTCGATGGGCCCGACACCGAGGCCGGGCAGCAGGCCGAGGAGGCGATCGACGAGCTCGCGAGTGACCTGGACTCGGGGCTCGACGAGATCGCGAGCGAGTCGAGTGGCGGGCTCGCCGCCCTCACGACGCTGAGCGCCACACTGACGACGCTCGCCGGCCAGGTCTCGTCGACCTTCGATCAGCTCCAGCAGCTCGACGCGGCGGAGAGCTCCAGGACGCGTTCGAGAATGCGGACTCCTGCGACGAGCTCCGCTCGAGGTGACCGCATCGTCGGACGTAGCCATCGCAGGTATGCTATATAGCAGGTATGCGATCTAACAACGCCGCGGCGCTCGGACGCGTCAAGGAGACCTATACGACCGGAGCCCGGCGGCTCGCCTCGCGCTCGATGTTCGGGCTGGCCCGGACTCGACTCACCCCGAACGCGCTCACCGCGGCCGGCGTCACGCTCTGCGCGCTCGCCTCCGTCCTCGTCTTCTTCGAGTACCGCAGCGAGCTGCTCTTCTTCTGGCTCGGCGCGGTCCTCTTCGTCGCGGGCTCCGTGCTCGACATCCTCGACGGCGCCCTGGCAAGGGCCGGCGGGAAGACGACGCCCTTCGGCGCCTTCATGGACTCGACCACCGACCGGATGAGCGAGGCGCTGATGCTCGGCGCGATCGCGCTCGTGCTCGTCCGCGACGGCAGCGAGCTCGGAGTCGGCCTGTCCGTGGCTGCGATCGCCGGCTCGTTCCTCGTCAGCTACACGCGCGCACGCGCCGAGGCGCTCGGGCTGCGCGGCGACGTCGGGATCGGCTCTCGAGCCGAGCGCGTCGTCGTGATCACCGCCGGCCTCGTGCTCGCGCCGTGGGTTCCGCTGGAGCTCGCGCTCGCCGTGCTCACGGCCACGGCCTGGATCACTGTCATTCAGCGCGTCCTGCACGTGCGCAACCAACTTCGAACAGGAGAGACCTCGAATGTCTGACAACGGCAAGGTCCGCGTCGCGATCGTCGGCGTCGGCAACTGCGCGAACGCGCTCCTACAGGGCGTCGAGTACTACCGCGACGCCGACCCCGATCAGTTCGTCCCCGGCCTGATGCACGTCGACCTCGGCGGCTACCACATCAGCGACATCGAGTTCACGGCGGCGTTCGACGTCACGACGACGAAGGTCGGCAAGGACCTCGCGGACGCGATCTGGGCTCACCCGAACGACACGATCAAGTTCGCCGACGTCCCGCAGACCGGGATCAAGGTCTCGCGCGGGATGACGCACGACGGGATCGGCAAGTTCCTCTCCGAGGTCGTCGACAAGGCGCCGGGAGAGACCGACGACGTCGTCCGGATCCTCAAGGAGACGAAGACCGACGTGGTCGTCAACTACCTCCCCGTCGGCTCGGAGTCGGCCACGAAGTGGTACGCCGAGCAGATCCTCGAGGCAGGTTGCGCCATGGTCAACTGCATGCCGGTCTTCATCGGCCGCGAGCCGTACTGGCAGCGCCGCTTCGAGGAGGCAGGCGTGCCGATCATCGGCGACGACATCAAGTCGCAGGTCGGCGCGACGATCACGCACCGCGTGCTCACGTCGCTCTTCCAGGACCGCGGCGTCAAGCTCGACAAGACGATGCAGCTGAACGTCGGCGGCAACTCCGACTTCCTGAACATGCTCGAGCGCGAGCGCCTCGAGTCGAAGAAGATCTCGAAGACGAACGCGGTCACGTCGATGCTCGACTACGACATCGGCGACAAGAACGTCCACGTCGGCCCGTCCGACTACGTCCCGTGGCTGACCGACCGCAAGTGGGCCTACATCCGCATGGAGGGCTCGAGCTTCGGCGACGTGCCGCTGAACGTCGAGCTCAAGCTCGAGGTGTGGGACTCGCCCAACTCCGCCGGCATCGTGATCGACGCCGTGCGGCTCGCGAAGCTCGCGCTGAACAACGGCGTCGCCGGCGCCCTCGAGGGCCCGAGCGCCTACCTGATGAAGTCGCCGCCGAAGCAGATCCAGGACGACGACGCGCACGACGCAGTCGAGCGCTTCATCGAGGAGAACAAGCGCACTCGCGAAACGGTCGAGGCCGTCTAGCGAGGCGGGGCTAGACTCGGGGGCTTCATGGGCCTCCGAGTCTGCCTCGTCACGCCCTTCTCCTGGTCGCAGCCGCACTCCGTCAACGAGCACGTCGACGGGGTCGCCCGGGAGCTGCGGGCGCTCGGGCATCACGTCACGGTGCTCGCCCCGTCGAATCGCGCGCGCGAGCTCGCGGCCGGGCGGCAGATCCTGCAGAGCGGCGCCGACGCCGAGCTGATCGCCGTCGGGCCGGCGGTGCCGATCTCGCGCCGCTCGCAGATGGGCGTGCCGGTCGGCGCCCGCTTCAACCTCGACCTCGCGCTCGGCGAAGGGCGCTACGACGTCGTCCACGGGATCGAGCCGGGCCTGCCGAGCCTCTCGTACCTCGCGCTCCGCGACGCGCAGACGCTCGCGGTCGCGTCGTTCTTCTCGCCGGAGCGCCTCTCCTACCCGCCCGGCAAGGCGCAGCGCGAGCGCCTGCTCAACCGCGTCGACGCACTGCTCGCGACGACCGAGCGCACCGCGGCGGCCGCCGGCGAGCGCTTCCCCGGCGACTACCGAGTCGTCTCCGAGGGCGTGGACGTCGAGCGCTTCTCCCCCGCGCCGAAGCGCAACGTGATCGCGATCGAGTGGCGCCCGTCGGCGCGCCCCGTCGCGCGCGCCGTGCTCCGCGCGCTGCGCGACCTCCCGGGGTGGGAAGTCGTGTTCGTTCGCACGCGGTCGATGTTCGGCCGCCCGTTCGTCCCGCGCGCAGTGCTCGACCGCGTGAGGATCGAGACGCTTCGCTCCGGCGAGTCGCGCGCCGAGCTCCTGAACACGAGCGCGATCTTCGTCCCCGCACCGCAAGGCCTGAACCGGCTCCGCCTCGAGGCGGCCGCCGCGGGCGACGCGATCGTCGATCCGCCCGGCGTCGGCGAGCAGCCCGAGCTCGCGGCCGCCGCGGTCGCGCGCCTCACCGAGGATGCCGAGCACCGCGCGCGCGAAGGGAGCCAAGGCGCGAGCCTGGGCCGAGCCGCAGAGCTTCCAGGCCGTGGCCGGCGAGCTGGCGGCGCTCTACGAGGGGCTCGGCGTCCCGGCGTCGCCCGGCTTCCCGCACGGACGACCCGCTCGCGGACCGCCCCTGGATCCTGGCCGACCTGCACCTGCACACGAGCTGGTCGCACGACTGCCAGATCCCGGTCGCCGAGCTGCTCGACCACGCTGAGGAGACCGGCCTCGGCGCGATCGCGGTCACGGATCACAACGTCTTCGGCGGCGCGCTCGAGGCGGTCGAGCAGGCACGCGGCCGCGAGCTGGTCGTGATCCCCGGCGAGGAGGTCAAGACCGACTCGCAGGGCGAGGTGATCGGGCTCTTCCTCAAGGAGGAGATCCCGCGCGGGCTGTCGTTCGACGACACCGTCGCAGCGATCCGCGAGCAGGGCGGGATCGTCTACCTCCCCCACCCCTTCGACCGCATCCACACGATTCCCGACCCCGCGACGATCCAGCGCCACCTGGCGCAGATCGACGTGCTCGAGGTCTACAACGCGCGGCTCCTGTTCGAGACCTACAACGAGGAGGCGCTGCGCTTCGCGCGCAAGTACGGCCTGCAGATGGGCGCGGGCTCGGACGCCCACGTGCTGCAGGGCGTGGGGACCGGCGTGCTGCGGATGCGGGCGTTCGAGGGGCCCGAGGAGTTCATGCTCAGCCTCCGAAGCGCGCAGGTCCTGCGCCGTCCGCGCTCGCTCCTCTACCTCCAGTCGCTCAAGTGGGCGGCGCAGGCCAAGGAAAGAGTCCGCTGATCCCGAAGCTCTAGGACCCGCCGTGGTAGCCGTGCCCTCCGACGAGATCTCCGAGAAGTACCTGCAGAAAGCGATTTCCGAGACGAACGAGCTCGGAGAGGAAATCGCGCGGTCCGCCCCGGAGGGCGCGTTCCCGGTGATCGGCTCCGGGCACCCGCTCGCCGACCTCTTCATGGTCAAGTACGGCCCGCAGCCCGCGGAGGCGCAGGAGGGGGTCGCGTACTTCGGCCGGGCCGGGCAGGCGATCCTGAAGTCGCTCCAGCGGCTCCGCATCGACCCGCTCGCCGTCTACGGGACGAACTGCATCAAGTTCGCCGGCCAGGACGAGGAGGAAGCCCGCTCACAGCTGACGCGGGAGCTGCACATCGTCCAGCCGAAGCTCGTCGTCGTGATGGGCGACGACGCGCTCGACTTCGTGAACTCGCTCGCCTTCCCCCTCGCAGCGCCGATCGAGGAGCGGCTCGGCGAGCTCCAGCGCTTCACGCCGACGATCGACGCGCTCGTCGTGCCGGACATCGACGCCTCGCTCGACGACCAGGCCGCCAAGACGAGCTTCTGGCAGGCCTTCAAGACCGCCGGAGTGTGGTGGGCCGAGCTTCCGCCGTACTGACGCGCGCGCGTCGCCGCCGGGCTCGCACTGCTCGGCGTGCTGCTCGCGTACTACCTCTTCTTCCGGCTCCTGCCGAACCTGCCGACGAGCGCCGACGTGCTCTTCGTCGCGTTCGTGCTCATCCCGGCGGTGTTCGCGCTCGTCTGGGTCGCGCTGCCGCTGCGGCGAGTCGAACCGGCTGCTCTGGATCGCGATCGGGCTGACGGCACTCGCGGTCGCAGCGAGCTTCGCCGGCTTCGAGGTCGTCGCGAACTTCGCGAAGCTCGGCGCGGCGACGACGGTGGCGTTCTGGTTCCTCGGCTTCTTCGAGACGGCGCTCTGGGTCGCGCTCGTCGCGCTGCTGATCCCGATCGTCGACTCGTACTCGGTGTGGCGCGGACCGACGCGGCACATCATCACGGAGCGCCCCGAGGTGTTCAACGCGTTCTCGTTCTCGTTCCCGCTGATGGGCGAGCGGCAGGCGTTCGTCGCGTGGCGTGAGCCGCTCGACGGCCCGAGCTCGTTCGACGTCTTCCGCAACCCCGGCGGCAAGCGAAACGACGAGCCGATCCTCGACGACAACGACAACGGCCGGCTCGGGTTCGTCGAGGCGGAGCTCGACGCGGACCTCGACTACCGGTACCGCATCGTCGCGCGCGACGGAGGCTCGGCTGCGATCGTCGCGAGGGCCGAGGACGCGAACGAAGGCGAGCAACAGGGCGCGCCGACGTCCGACCAGACAAGCGCCGACCGACCTGCGGGTGGACAGCGTCGACTCCACCGCGAAGCTCGGCCTGCCCGACCTGCTCTTCTTCGCGCTCTTCCTCGCCGCGGCGGACCGCTTCAAGCTGCGGCGCCGCGCGACCTGGATCGCGATGACGGCCTCGTTCGGCCTGACGCTCTCCGGGACGTACTTCTTCGAGGTCGACGGGCTGCCTGCGCTCCCCCTGCTCGCGATCGGCTTCCTCGTCGCCAACGCCGACCTGCTCTGGCGGATGTGGCGCGAGCAGCGAGGGGACGGGCGGGCGACGCGGGAGCCCAGGTCACCCGCCCATCGGGAGTCGGCAGGGGAAGACCCGCCTCCTTAGCCCTACCTACGACTCGAGCGTCGGACCGGTTTTCTCCAGCAGCGTCACGCACTCGACGTGCGGCGTGTGCGGGAACATGTCCACCGGCTGAGCGCGGCGGAGCTCGTAGCCGAACTGCTCGCGCAGCGTCTTCAGGTCAGAAGCGAGCGTGGTCGGGTTGCACGAGACGTAGACGATCCGCGGCGCGCCGATCCGCCCGAGCCGCCGAAGCGCCTTCCCCGCGAGGCCCGCGCGCGGCGGGTCGACGACCACGAGATCCGGCGGCCCCGAGCGATCGCGCAGCTCTTCGATCGCGAGCCCGACGTTGCCGGCGAAGAACGCCGCGTTCGTGATCTCGTTCAGCTCCGCGTTCTCGATCGCGCGCGCGACCGACTCCTCGGAGATCTCGATCCCCCACACCGTCAAGGCGTTCTTCGCGAGCGTCAGGCCGATCGAGCCGATCCCGCAGTAGAGATCCCAGACCGTTTCCTTGCCGGTGAGCGCCGCGTACTCGGCGACGATCCCGTACAGGCGCTCGGCCATCTCCGTGTTCGTCTGCAGAAACGCGTTCGGGCTGACGCGGAAGCGCAGGCCGCACAGCTGCTCCTCGATCGAATCGTCGCCCCACAGCAGCTTCGTCGGCAGGTTCGTGACCTCGGCCGCCGAGTCGTTGATCGCCCAGTGCACCGAGCGGACCTCCGGGAACCGGCGCATCGTCTCGACGAAGTAGCCCGGCCTCGAAGCGCTCGCCCTCCGCGGTCACGAGCTGCACGAGCACCTGGCCGGTGTTCCGTCCCTCGCGGAAGACGAGGTGGCGGAGGTAGCCCTTGTGCGTCTCCTGGTCGTACGCCTGCAGCCCCTCCTCGCGCGCCCACGTGCGAACGGCGTTGCGGATGTCGTTGCCGAGGTCGGTGGTGAGCCAGCACTTCTCGATCTCGAGCACCTCGTCCCAGCGGCCGGCCCGGTGCAGCCCCAGCGTCGGGCCTTCCTCGTACTGCGTGAACGAGTACTCCATCTTGTTCCGGTAGTGGAAGACCGAAGCGGCGGGAACGATCTGCTCGAGCGGCGGGTCGGCGATCCCGCCGAGCCTGCGCAACGCGTCGGCGACCTGGTCGGCCTTCGCCGCGAGCTGCGCCTCGTAGGCGAGGTCCTGGAACCGGCAACCGCCGCACGCCGGGTAGTGCCGGCACGGAGCGTCGACGCGCACCGGCCCCGGCGAGAGGATCTCGGTCGCGAGCGCCTCCGCGTGGTTTCGCTTCACCTTCGTCACGCGCGCGCGCACCGTGTCGCCCGGAAGCCCGCGACGGACGAACACGACGAAGCCGCTCAGCCGCGCGACGCCGTTCCCGCCGTAGGCGAGCGAATCGATCGTGAGCTCGAGCTCGTCGTCCTTCGCAACCGGCGCTGCCACCTTCGCAGCGTACGTGTCAGCTGATGTCGCGGCGAAGGGTGCGCCAGATGCCGAAGGCACCGAGCAACAGAACCCAGCCGAGGGACACCGCGATGCCGGGCCCGTAGGAGAGGAGGTTGTCACCGCCGGTGCCGTCGGCCGCGTCGAGCGCGTGGAACGGCAGGTACTCGGCCAGGTCGTCGGCGTCGACCAACCCGAGGAGCCCGATCAGCAGGTTCTCGACCAGGAAGATCCAGATGAGCGTTCCGACGAGCGCGGCGACCTGGCTGTGCACGGCGGTACCGATCGCGACGCCCAGCAGCGCCCAGAGAACGGTCGAGAGGATCTGCTCACCGGTGCGCGTCAGGAACTCTGCGTCGCCGAGCTGTAGCGGCGCGTCGACGATCGTGAGCCAGGGAATCGCGACGGCTGCGAGGACGACGAGCGACAGGAGCGCGAACCCGATCGCGACCACGGTTGCCGCGATCGCTTTCGCGAAGATCACCCGCTCCCGGTGCGGCTCCGCGAGAAACGTCGGCGTGACGGTCCCGTGTCGAAACTCGGTCGTGACGATCGTGATCCCGACGATGATCGCGAAGAGCACCGCGACCCCGACCGTGTCGACGAGGCCGAGCTGGAAGCTGAACGTGCCGCGGTTCTCGCTCTCCGCCGACCCGATCTCACCGGCCGCGCCGATGCCGGTCAGCAGCACGATCACGATCAGGTAGCCCCACCACGCCCGCGTCGTGCGGATCTTGAGCAGCTCCGACTGGACGAGCGCGGTCACTGCGTCGTCTCGCCGCCGGTCAGCTCGAGGAAGACCTCCTCGAGCGTCGCACGCTCGACCGTGAGCTCGTGCAGCACGATGTTGTTCGCCGCCGCGAGCTCGCCGATCCGCTCGGGCGCCAGGTCCGCGACGAGCGTCGTGTCCTCGAGCTCGGTGACGGTCGCTCCTTGCGCGGCGAGCAGCGAGCGCAGCCGCGACGCCTCCGGGCTGCGCACGCGCGTGCCTCCCTGCGCGCCCGCGAGCACCTCGGCGATCGTCGCCTGCTGGATGAGCTTGCCGCGATGGATGATCACGACGCGGTCGACGGTCTGCGCGACCTCGGCGAGCACGTGGCTGGAGACGAGGATCGTCCGGCCTTCGGCGGCGAGCGAGCGGAGGAGATCGCGCAACCAGCGGACGCC
Source organism: uncultured Actinomycetes bacterium (assembly GCA_963819225.1). Lineage (GTDB taxonomy): Bacteria > Actinomycetota > Thermoleophilia > Gaiellales > Gaiellaceae > JACCTU01. Next base: position 52,008 of record CAWFVN010000036.1, read on the forward strand.
CGCGGGATCGAGCCCGTTCGCAGGCTCGTCGAGCACGAGCACCTCGGGGTCGGCGAGGAGCGCGGTCGCAAGACCGAGACGCTGGCGCATCCCGAGCGAGTAGCCCTTCACGCGCCGCTTCGCGGCGGCGGTCAACTCGACGAGGGCGAGCACCTCCTCGACGCGCGAGCGAGGAACGCCCGCTGCGGTGGCGAGAACGCGGAGGTGGTTGCGGCCCGATCGTCCCGGGTGCACCTCGCTCGCCTCGAGCACCGCACCGACGCGGTGCAGGGGCCGATCGAGCTCGCGGTACGTGCTGCCGAGAACGGTCGCGCCGCCCGAGTCCGGATGGACGAGCCCGAGCACCGAGCGCAGCGTCGTCGACTTGCCGGCCCCGTTCGGCCCGAGGAATCCGGTGATCGTCCCCGGCTCGACGCGAAACGACAGCCGGTCGACGGCGAGCACCTTTCCGTACCGCTTGGTCAGATCGACGACTTCGATCATCAGCGCAGCGTGGAGATGTACACGGTCCGCTTGCGGGGCCCGTCGAACTCGCAGAAGAAGATGCCCTGCCAGGTTCCGAGCGCGAGCTTCCCGTCGCGGATCGGCACGAGCACCTGCGGGCTCATCAGCGCCGCGCGGATGTGCGAGGGGGCGTTCTCCTCGCCTTCCTCGATGTGCTCCCAGCCCCACTCGTCCGCGACCATCCGCTCGAGCGCCTTCTCGAAGTCCCGCGCGACCGCGGGGTCGGCGTGCTCGTTGATCGTCACGCCCGCCGTCGTGTGCGGCACGAAGACGAGGGCGGCGGACGCCGAGGCCGCGTCCCCGTCGAGCGCCCCCTGGACCTGTCCCGTGATGTCCACGAGCTGGGTGCGCCGGTCGGTGGAGAGGCTGATCTCGTGCATCTGACTATCCTACGAACCCGATGCCGCCCGTCGCTCCCGCATCCGCACGAGACCTCGACAGCTACCGCGAGCGGGCCGACCGCTTCATCGCGACGCTGGACGAGGAGTACTACCTCCACTTCGCCGGCCACAAGGAGCGGCTCGAGCTGGAGGCGATCTACGCCGAGTTCGCCGACCTGACGACGATCGAGCAGGCGCGGTCGATCGGCGCGGCGGTGAACGGCAGCTCCGGGATCCGCGAGCTCTGGCGCTTCGCGTGCGAGGGCTACCTCGGCCAGCTGACGACGGAGCTCGAGGAGAAGCTCGCCCAGGCGGAGGCCGAGCTCAAGACGACCGTGGACGGCGAGGAGATCCCGTTCCGGATGATCAAGCCGACGATCATGAACGAGGCCGACCGGGGCAAGCGCGAGCGGCTCGAGCGGCTGCGGAACGAGCTGGTCGACGAGCACCTGAACCCGCTCTACCTCGAGTCGCACCAGCGCGTTCGCGACGCCGTGCGCGAGCTGGGCGCAGACAACTACTTCGAGCTCTACAAGAACTTCGGCTACGACCTCGAGGGGCTCGGCGACCAGTGCCGCGCGTTCCTGTCGTCGACCGAGCAGCTGCACACGAAGCTCGTCGACAAGCTCTTCCGCGACCGCGTCGGGACGCCGCTCTCGGAGGCCGAGCGCTGGGACAAGGACCGCATGATGCGCGCGACGACCTGGGACGCCGGCTTCCCTGCCGACCGAATGCTGCCCGCGCTCCGCGAGACGCTCAAGGGCCTCGGCGTCGACCTCGACGGGCAGGAGAACGTGCACCTCGACGTCGAGAACCGGCCGCTGAAGGATCCGCGCGCGTTCTGCGTGCCGATCGAGGTGCCGGACAAGGTGATGCTCGTGATCAAGCCCACCGGCGGCGCAGACGACTGGAGCGCGCTCTTCCACGAGGCCGGCCACGCCGAGCACTTCGCGCACACGTCGTCGTCGCTGTCGGTCGAGGAGAAGCGACTCGGGGACAACGCCGTCACCGAGGGCTGGGCGATGCTGCTCGAGCACCTGACCGACGACGCAGGGTGGCTCTCGAAGATGCTCGACTTCCCCAAGCCGCGCGAGTACGCGGCGGAAGGGTCGGCGATCCTTCTCTACTTCGTCCGCCGCTACTGCGCGAAGCTCCTCTACGAGATCGAGTTCCACCAGGCCGCCGACCCGCGGGACATGCAGTCCCGCTACGTCGAGCTCCAGGCGGACGCGCTGAAGATCACCCCGGCGCCTCAGGACTACCTGTGGGACATGGACGGGCGCTACTACGTGAGCGCCTACCTCCGGGCCTGGGCGCTCGAGTCGCAGCTCTCCACGTTCCTGCAGGAGAAGTTCGGGCGCGACTGGTACACGCAGCGCGCGGCCGGCTCGCTCGTGCGCGAGCTGTGGTCGGAGGGTCAGCGCATGAACGCGGACGAGCTCCTGCGCGAGGTCACCGGCGGGTCGATCGAGATGGAATCGGTCGCCGAGCGCGTGCGCGAGAACGTCGCCTAGCTCTTCAGCGCCAGGAACGCCGCGTCGCAGCGCGACGCGAAACGCCGCCTCCAGCTTGCGCGCGTCCACGCGGCGCGCGACGTCGCACGACTCGTGCCAGCACGCGTCGGTTCTCCACTGGAGCCACGCCGCGGGCAAGCCCGTTCCTCGTGAGCTCGGCGTGGTCGGAGTCGCCGTCGTCGCGGAGATACGTGCTGCCGCCCGCGCCCAGCAGCAGCCTCGCGCTTCGGTTCGGCCGCCGCTCGAGCCCGCGCACGTGCAGGCGCGTCCCGACGCCCACCATGTCGAGCGCGACGGCGAGTCGAACGCCGCGCCTGGCCTGCGGCGAGATCCCGCGCAGCAGCCGCAGCGAGCCGAGGTGCACCGCGCGAGCCTGTGACGACTCGTTCCTCCGCGCCGGTCGCCGCGACGAGCACGCCGGGCTCTCCTCGCAGTGAGGCCGCGAGCTCCAGGAGCACCGCGACTCCCGACGCGTTGTCGTTGGCGGCCGGGCTTCCGCGCACGCCGTCGAGGTGGGCCACGATCACGACCTTCGGCCGCCCCGAGGTCAGTCCCACGACGTTCCGGGTCGAGCGGCCGTTCGGCAAGTCGACGCGCTGCAGAACGACCCGGTAGCCGAGCTTCTCCAGCTCCGCCGCGACGAACCGCTGCGCGACGGCCTCCGCCCCGGGCTCACCCGCAGGGCGCGGGCCTTTCGACGCGAGCAAGGTCACCGTCTGCTTCGCGCGTCCTCCGGGGCCGAGAGCGGCTCCGCCCGCCGCCGTCAGCACGGCGAGCGCGACCACCACGGCGATCGCGCGGCCGATCACGGGCCCGAACGTAGCAACAGGACGTCCGTCTGCGTGAGTGCATAGGCTCTATGCATGACGCGGATGCGGGTCGTGATCGCGGGCGCCGCGGGCCGCGACTTCCACAACTTCAACGTCGTCTACCGCGGACGCGACGACGTCGAGGTCGTCGCCTTCACCGCGACGCAGATCCCCAACATCGACGGACGCGTGTACCCCCGCGAGCTGGCGGGCGACGCGTATCCCGAGGGGATCCCGATCATTCCCGAGTCGGAGCTCGAGCAGATCGTGCGCGAACGAGAGATCGACCAGGTCGTCTTCGCCTACTCGGACGTCACGCACGAGCACGTGCTGCACGTCGGCTCGAGAGCGCTCGCCGCGGGCGCGGACTACATGCTCCTCTCGCCGCGCGACACGATGCTCGCGTCGAGCAAGCCGTGCGTCGCGATCTGCGCGGTCCGCACCGGGTCCGGCAAGAGCCAGACGACCCGCCGCGTAGCCGAGTTGCTGCGCGAGTCCGGCAAGAAGGTCGCCGTCCTCCGCCACCCGATGCCGTACGGCGACTTGGCACGACAGGCCGTGCAGCGTTTCGAGCAGCTACGAGGATCTCGAAGCTGCCGACGCGACGATCGAGGAGCGCGAGGAGTACGAGCCGCACCTGGCCGAGGGGAACCTCGTGTTCGCGGGGATCGACTACGCCGCGATCCTCGCGCAGGCCGAGCAGGAGGCCGACGTCATCCTCTGGGACGGCGGCAACAACGACACGCCGTTCATCCGGCCCGACGTGCACATCGTCGTCGTCGACCCGCACCGCCCCGGCCACGAGCTTCGCTACCACCCCGGCGAGACGAACCTGCGCATGGCCGACGTCTGCGTCGTGAACAAGATCGACAGTGCGCCGCAGGAGGGAATCGACGCAGTGCTCGACTCGATCCACGAGCACAACCCCGACGCGACGGTCGTGCTCGCCGCGTCGCCGTTCCATGTCGAAGGCGACGCGTCGGAGATCCACGGCAAGCGCGTGCTGGCGGTCGAGGACGGCCCGACGCTCACGCACGGGGAGATGACGTACGGCGCGGCCGTGCTCGCCGCGAAGCAGCACGGCGCTGCGGAGCTCGTCGACCCTCGGCCCTTCGCCGTCGGGACGATCGCGAAGACCTTCGAGGACTACCCGCACGTCGGCAAGCTGCTGCCCGCGATGGGCTACGGCGACGAGCAGGTCGAGGACCTGCGCAAGACGATCGACGCGTCCGACGCCGAGCTCGTCCTGATCGGCACGCCGATCGACCTCCGCAAGCTCGTCGACTTCGACCGGCCCGCCCTTCGGGTCACGTATCGGCTCCAGGAGGTCGGCGAGCCGACGCTCGCCGACGTGCTCGCCGAGAAGGGCCTGCTCGCGCCGGTTCCCGTGTGAGCGCGACCGTCGTCGCGCTCGGCGGCAACGCACTCGTCCGGGAAGGCGAGCGCGGCACCGTCGCGGAACAGCGCGCGAACCTGCGCGAGCACTGCGCGGCTCTCGCCCCGCTGCTCGACGGACCGCTCGTCGTCACGCACGGGAACGGGCCGCAGGTCGGCGCCGCGCTGCTCCGCAGCGAGCGTGCGGCCGACGAGGCGCCCCCGCTGCCGCTCTGGCTCGCGGTCGCGCAGACGCAGGCGGAGATCGGCTCGCTGATCGGCCTCGAGCTGGGCGCGCTGGCCCAGCAGACCGTCGCGACGGTCGTCACGCACGTCCGCGTCGACGAGGACGATCCGGCCTTCACGGAGCCGACCAAGCCGATCGGGCCGTTCTACTCGCGCGAGCAGGCGGAGCGCCTCGAGGCGGAACGCGGGTGGCGCCTCGTCGAGGACGCGGGCCGAGGTTGGCGGCGCGTCGTGCCCTCGCCGCAGCCCCGTGCGATCGTCGAGCTGGAAGCGGTTCGGCGGCTCCTCGGCGACGGGATCGTCGCCGTCGCATGCGGTGGCGGAGGGATCCCCGTGGTCGAGCGAAGCGGCCGGCTCGACGGCGTCGACGCCGTGATCGACAAGGACCTCACCTCGGCGCTGCTCGCGGCGGAGCTCGGCGCCCGGCGGCTCGTCATCGTCACGGACGTGCCCGCGCTGCTGCGCGGCTACGGCACACCGGCCGAGGAGGAGGTGCGGTCGCTCACGCCCGCTGACGCCGAAGAGCTGCTCCCGGAGCTCGCCGCGGGGTCGATGCGGCCGAAGCTCGAAGCGTGTCTCCGCTTCGTCCGGGCGACCGGTGGCGAGGCGCTGATCGCCTCCGCGGCGGGTCTCGCCGACGCGCTGGAGGGCAAATCCGGTACTCGTATGGTCGGCGGATGAGAGACAAGCGGCTCCTGATCGGTCTGGGCGTGATCGTCGCGCTCGTCGCGCTGTTCCTGGTCTTCCGCCCGGGGGACGACGACGAGGAAGGCGCGGGCACGACGACGACAGCCGTGACCGCGCCGCCGACGATCGAGCCGACGGAACGACCGAGACGGCGACCACTGCCGCTCCCGAAGGCACGCAGCTCGTCGTGACGATCCGCGGCGGCGAGCCCGTCGACGGGATCGTCCGCGCCGAGGCGAACAAGGGCGACCCGGTCGTCGTGATCGTGCGCTCCGACGTCGCCGACGAGGTGCACGTGCACGGCTACGACCTGATGGCGGACGTCGCGCCCGGGCAAGCCGGTGCGGATCGAGTTCACGGCCAACCTCACGGGCCGCTTCGAGATCGAGCTCGAGGACCGTGGCAAGCAGATCGCGCAGCTGACCGTCCTTCCGTGACGCTGCTGCTCCCGCTCGCGCACGGGATCGGCAGCGTCACAGGACCCTCCGATCCCGCAGTGGTTGGCGTACTACGGCGCCGCCGCCGTGCTCGTGCTGTCCTTCGCCGCGCTCGGCGCACTCTGGCGGACGCCGATCCTCGAGCACGAGCGACGACGCGCGCTCGTTCGTGTTCCCGTCGGTGCGCTCCGCGTGCTCTTCGGCGCACTCGGCCTCGGTCTCTTCGTGGTCGTCTTCCTGGCGGCGCTCGTCGGCGAGCGTTCCGTCGGAACGAACCTCGCCCCGACGTTCATCCTGGTGCTCTTCTGGGTCGGCCTCGTCCCGCTCACGATCCTCTTCGGGAACGTCTGGGCCTGGCTCAGTCCCTGGCGCGCCGCGGCCGACCTCGTCGCGTGGTGCTGGCGACCGGGCGGGACTCGAGTGGGAACCGCCGTTCACCTATCCGGAGCGGCTCGGTCGCTGGCCGGCTGCGTTCCTCCTCTTCTGCTTCGCAGCGATGGAGCTCGCGTACACGGACCCCTCCGACCCGCGGATGCTCGCGCTCGCCGTCGCGATCTACAGCTGGGTGACCTGGGTCGGGATGGCCGCGTTCGGACGAGACGTCTGGCTGCGAGCCGGCGAGGCGTTCGCCGTCTACTTCGGTCTGATCTCCCGGCTCTCGATCCTGACGCGTGCACGAAGGACGACTCGCGCTCCGCTCTCCCCTCCACAACGTCGCGCGAGACCGCGAGCTGCCGGGAACGGTCGCGTTCGTCGCCGTCATGCTCGGATCGGTCGCGTTCGACGGGTTCAGCCGCACGAGCTTCTGGCAGAACCGGCTCTTCCGGATCGACACGGATCTCGGCGCGATCGCCTTCGGTCTCCTCGGCCTGGCCGTCGGTGTCGCGATCGTCGCGGCCGCGTACGTCGCCGCGGTCGAGGTGGCGCGACGCATCGGCCGCGAGCAAGCCCGGCTCGAGCAGGCGTTCATCGGCAGCCTGATCCCGATCGCGATCGCGTACGTGGTCGCGCACTACGCGACCTACCTGCTCGTGCAGGGCCAACTCGGGATCCCGCTCGCGTCGGACCCGTTCGGCTACGGGTGGGACCTGTTCGGAACGCTCGACTACCGCGTCAACGTGCAGCCGTTGAGCGCGGACCAGATCTGGTACCTGCAAGCCGGCGCGCTCATCCTCGGCCACGTGCTCGGGCTCGTGATCGCGCACGACAAGGCGCTGGCGCTGTTCGGGTCGACGAAGGTCGCCCTGCGCACGCAGTACGCGATGCTTGGCGTTGATGGTGCTGTACACGGTCGGCGGCCTGTGGTTGCTCTCGCGCGGTTGATCGTCGCGCACGGCGGGACCGCCGGCCTGATCGTCGAGATCTCGACCGCCGTCGCGATCGGCGGTCTGTTGGTGTGGGCCGCGATCAAGAGCCGCCGGGAAGGGCACTAGGATCGTCCCGTGGTCGCCGTCGCCGATGACCTGAAGGGCCGGGACTTCACGAAGGTCGCCGACTGGAGCCGCGACGAGCTCCTGCGCGTCCTCGACCTGGCCGACGAGCTGAAGCGCGCCCACAAGGCCGGCGAGGAGCAGCGTCTCCTTCCTGGCCGGACGCTCGGGATGATCTTCCAGAAGCCCTCGACGCGCACCCGCGTCTCCTTCGAGGTCGGCATGTGGCAGCTCGGCGGCGTCGCGCTCTATCTCTCCGCGTCGGACCTGCAGCTCGGTCGCGGCGAGAGCGTGAAGGACACCGCGCTCGTGCTCTCGCGCTACCTCGACGCGATCATGATCCGGACGTTCGACCAGGCGGACGTCGAGGAGCTCGCCCGCAACGCGACGATCCCGGTGATCAACGGCCTGACGGACAGCTCGCATCCGTGCCAGGCGCTCGCCGACGCGATGACGATCCGCGAGCGGCTCGGCCGGTTCGAGGGCGTGCGGCTCACCTACCTCGGCGACGGCAACAACGTCTGCGCTTCGCTGATGGTCGCCGCGGCGAAGCTCGGGATGCACTTCACCGCCGCGGTCCCTCCCGGGTACGAGCCCGACGAAGGCGCGCTCGACGCCGCGCGCACCGCCGCCGAGGAGACCGGCGCGGCCGTGCGGGTCGTCAACGACGCGCGCGAGGCGAGCGAGGGCGCCGAGGTCTTCTACACCGACGTCTGGACGAGCATGGGCCAGGAGGAGGAGCGCGAGCGCCGCCTGCGCGACCTCGCAGGCTTCGGCATCACCGACGAGCTGCTGGCGCTCGGAGAAGACGACGCGATCGTGCTGCACTGCCTCCCCGCGCACTACGGCGAGGAGATCACCGAAGAGATCGCGTACGGGCCGCAGTCGGCGCTCTGGGACGAGGCCGAGAACCGCCTGCACGCGCAGAAGGCTCTCCTCGCGCTTGACCGTTCGTTGATCCCGCTCAAGGACAACGTCCCGACACGGCACTTCCCGATCGTCACGGTCGGCCTGATCGTGGCGAACGTGCTCGTCTTCTTCCTCTACCAGTCGCCCGACCTCGACGGCTCGATCGGCGAGCTCGCCTACCAGCCGTGCGAGGTGAACGACTCGTGCGCGGTCACCGGCGAGGACTGGCCGCTGACGTCGTTCACGTCGCTCTTCATGCACGGCAGCTTCATCCACCTCGCCGGCAACATGCTCTTCCTCTGGATCTTCGGCAACAACGTCGAGGACGCGTTCGGCCGCGTGCGCTACCTCGTCTTCTATCTGCTCGCCGGCTACGCGGCGACCGCCCTCCAGACGGTCATCACGCTCTGGACCGCGCCCGACTCGGCAGGCATCCCGAACCTCGGCGCGTCCGGAGCGATCTCGGGCGTCCTCGGCGCGTACTTCCTGCTCCTGCCGCGCGCGAAGGTGCTGACCTTGATCTTCCTCGTGGTCATCTTCTTCCTCCGGGAGATCCCGGCCGCGTTCTTCCTCGGCATCTACCTCGCGTTCCAGCTGTGGGATGCCGGGTTCCAGTTCCTGCACCCACCCCAGGGCGGCGGCGTGGCCGTCTTCGCGCACCTCGGGGGCATGGCGTTCGGGATGCTCACCGTCTTCCTCTTCCGCAAGCGCGCGCCGCTGCGCCCGAGCTATTGACCTTCGAGGAGCACGTCACCAAGGCGCTCGACGAGCTCCCCGCCGACATCGCGCGGCGGCTCGAGAACGTCGCGATCGTGGTCGAGGACGAGCACGCCGAGGAGCCCGATCTCTTCGGGCTCTTCGAGGGCGGCGGCGAGTTCATGCCGGACAAGGTGACGATCTACCGGCTGCCCCTGGAGGCCGACTTCCCCGACCCGGCGGAGCTCGAGCAGGAGATCCGGATCACCGTGCTCCACGAGCTCGGGCACTACTTCGGGCTGGACGAGGGGCGCCTCGAGGAGCTGGGCTACGAGTGAGCGACGCGGTGCTGCTCGGGGTCGCGATCGCGGCCGCCGTGGTCGGCCTTGCGGTCGTTGCCTGGTTCCTTCTGGGTCCCCGAAGCTGAGGGAATACCGAGGGCCGGGGTCCTCGTTTTTAGAGGTATGACAACGCAGGAGATCCACACCGAGATCGAGCGCGCCAGCGAGCGGCGCACCGAGCTCTACCGCCTGCTCTCCGAGGGTCACAACCCGGAGACGGCGGCCGAGCTCAGCGAGCTCAACGCCCGTCTCGACGAGCTCTGGAACGAGCACCGCGCTCTCAAGGCCCGCATGCGCTTCGGCGACCCCGAAACCATCGTCAAGCGGGCCCGCCTCGAAGAGCGGCTGGAGCGCGCGGCCTAATCGACTGAGAACCGCCCCGGGCGGGGGCTACACTTTCCCCCGCTCGGGGCGTTAGCTCAGCTGGGAGAGCGCCGCCTTTGCAAGGCGGAGGTCGCCGGTTCGATCCCGGCACGCTCCACGAAGCACTTGCAGGGACTTCGAGGGCCGCTGCGGGCACTGGCGCCGGCTCGGGGACCGGCGCGACACGAGAATCGTCGTAAGCGTTCTGTCAAAAAGCCCCACGAACGTTCGCCAGAAATCATCGAGGGGTACGAATGAGAAGCCGGGCGCAGTCGGCCGTCGGGGAGGGGTACTGCGGTCACGGTCGGTATGCCCGGCTCTACTTCCCTACCCCCCTTGCTTAAGCCTGGCTTAAGACGGGAGTACGAGCGGCCTCCACACGGGTATCCGCGTGTATTCGGACCAAGGAAGAGCTAGCTACGGACGAAGGTGGCTTCGTTGATGTCGGCTCTTGGTAGCGGGATCGGCAGAACGGTCACCGCTCTCAAGTCGTCGATCTCGATGTCCGTCTCGATGCCAGGGTCGCTCGGTCCTCCACGCACGCAGGAAACGCTTCAAGTCGTCTTGGCCACCGTCCGCGAACGAGCCCAGTACGCCCACCGTCACAACATCAGTTCGGACCGCGCCCACAACAAAGTGAGCGCGCTTGGAGAGCGCCCTGACGAGATCCGGCAACGTCTCGGGATGGCTGATTCGAATGTACAAAACCGCAATTGCGACGGGGGAGACACCGCAGTCGACCCGCCTGACAGCATCCTTACCTTCTGCGCTAGCCAAGCAACCCCCGAACGAGGGACTGCTGCAATCGCCAAGCCCGCGTGGTGGAAGCTGGAACGGTTCTTTGAGATACCGAACCTAGGACTTCGGTTGATGGATGCTGGACGGCGGTTGCCGTCTGTCGTCTCCCGCCGCCCAGATCCCAGGATCGAAGGCGAGCTCCGACAACGCGAGCTGACGAAGCGTCGTCACACAACCTCGGTCGCAAGCAGTCACGCGACCCGGTGACGGACGTCAGTTCCGCACGGTGACATCTGTGTTGTCGACGCGGCTGTTGCCTGCCGCGTCCCAGACCCGGATGCTGATCCGGTATCGCCCGTTCGGGAACCGCCGGGTGTTGAGGTAAGGGCGGGGGAAGAGCCTGAACCAGTAGACGCCTGGGCAGCGGAGCGATCCGTGGCGGCGCATGCAGCCGCCTGCGGAAAGGTTTTGCTCGGTGCCGGGGGCGTAGTGTTGTCCGGCCGGCAGTTCCAGCATCTGCTCTGAGCGAAAGACGTCTTCGTTGTGCAAGACGCGGCCGGTCCCGTGTTGAGCGAGGCTGACGGCGACGCGGTACGGATGGTGCGGCGCGGCTAGCCATGGCTTGTCTTTGAACCAGCCGATGAAGGACTGCGGGTCGGCTATCCGAGCGCGAACGTCGACCGTGCCTGAGAGCCGTGCCTTGTTGAGCCGGCGGCCGGCTTGGGGGTAGCGGGCCACGTTGACCGGCCGACGTCCCCACGGCGGGGTTGCCGGCGTATAGAAGCGCACCGCCTCGACGGCCGGGCGTGCCGTGTCGCGATAGGGCGCGAGCTTGCCGCCGGGTCGGAGCGGGTTGACGAACACGCGTCGCCCGTCGGGAAGATCGAGAAGCTCGCCAAGGTGCACGTGCCAATCCCCGTTCCAGGCCCAGGCGATCTGCTGGCCCGGTTGCACGAGCTCACCGACGCGAACGAGCGCGTCGACGTGTTCGTAGCGGAAGTGGGCGATGTCGACCAGTCCCCGTACACCGTGAGGCGTTGCGCGGGTGACCCGGCCTCCCTCGATTGCGTGCACGCGGTGCGTGCGGCCGGCCGGCGCACCGCGGTCGGGCCGATCGTCGCGCACGGCGATGTCGACGCCGTCGTGGTAGACGGCGCCTAGCTGGTCGTGGGCGCGCGGGTCCAAGAAGGACCCGCGGATCGGGTGCTGCCGGTGGAGCGGCAAGATCGGCCAGCCGCGCCACTCGTCGTTGTAGCTCGGAGCGAGTCTCGAGGCGTCCTGGCACATCCGGCACAGGCGTTTTCTCTCCTCGATTGCGTTCTCGCATGCGTGCAATCCTCCGGCCTTGGCCACCCGGAAATGGACCGTCCGCTACCGAGCACACAACGGCGCACCCCGGCCGGCAATCGTGCTCGTCCCCGATCAGTTCGGGCCAGGCAAGCCCTCACCACCGCTCCCACTCGTCATCTCACCACACGGGCGCGGTGTGTCCGCCGCCCCGAACGCTCGACTCTGGGGCGAGCTGCCCGACCGTGGCGGATTCGCAGTGATCTGCCCGGGAGGGATGGGACGGCGGCTCCCGCTTCACTCCTGGGGCTACCGGGGCCAGATCACCGACCTCGCCCGGATGCACGAGATCGCCCGCAGAACGCTGCCGTGGCTCCGGATCGACCAGCGTCGGATCTACGCACTTGGCGGCAGCATGGGCGGACAGGAAACCCTCCTCCTGCTCGGGCAACACCCGCAACTGCTCGCCGGCGCTGTCGCCTTCGACTCGGTGACCAACTTCTACCGCCGCTACAACGATTTCGCGATCACCCCCGGCCGACGCGGCCTCCAAGCGCTCGCACGATTCGAGGTCGGCGGAACCCCACGCACCAACCCAACCGGCTACGTCTTCCGCAGCCCCACGCACTGGATCAAAGAGATCGCCGGATCAGGCGTTCGACTCCAGCTCTGGTGGAGCGTCACCGACCAAATCGTGATCGACCAAACCCACCAATCAGCCCACTTCTACAACGAACTCCGCAAGCTCCGCCCGCGAGCTCGAGTCGAAGCCGTCACGGGCGTTTGGCGACACTCCGCCGAGATGCGCCACGACACCCAACTCCCTGACGCCGTCCGATGGCTCGGCCTCCTACCCGTTTAGGCAACTACGAGTCGCCCTTGTGGTCGGAATGTGGTCGGATTCGGGCTTCTCGATCGCTGAGACCCGGTTCTCTAACAGGGAGGTGACGGAGTGGAAGGCTGGGAGCTCGCGACGATCGCGTTCGTCTTGCTGGCGTTCTCGGCCGTCGCGCGCCGGCTCGAGAGCTCGGTCGTCACGTCGGCGATCTTCTTCACGTCGGCCGGTCTGCTGGCCGGCCCGGTGCTCGGCCTCATCGACCTGCCCATCGGCGGCGAGCCCGTCAAGCTGCTGGCCGAGGCGACGCTCACCCTCGTCCTCTTCGCCGACGCGTCGCGAATCTCGCTCCCAGCCCTGCGCAACGAGTTCGCGGTCCCGCTGCGCTTGCTCGCGATCGGCCTGCCGCTGACGATCCTGGCAGGCATGCTCGCCGGCGTCGCCGTCCTCCCGGGCGTCAGCCTGGTCGAGGCACTCGTCCTCTCGATCATGCTCGCCTGCACCGACGCGGCACTCGGCCAGGCGGTCGTGACCGACGAGCGGATTCCGTCGCGGATCCGGCAAGGCCTCAACGTCGAGAGCGGCCTGAACGACGGAATCTGCGTGCCACTCTTCTTCATCGCGCTGGCCCTCGCCGAGGCAGAGGAAGGGGCGTTGACGGCGCACGCCGCGGTGCACCTCGTGCTGGAGGAGATCGGCTACGGCCTCGTCGGGGGAGTCGCAGCCGGCGTCCTCGGCGCGCTCGCTCTCCGATTTGCGACGCGTCGCTCCTTCGTGGAGCCACACTGGTTCCAGATCCTGACCGTGGCCACGGCGGTCCTCTCTGCGGGGATCGCCACCGGGCTCGGGGGCAGCATCTTCATCGCCGCGTTCACCGGCGGGTTCGTGTTCGGCGTCATCCGCCGCAGCAGCGGCGGCGACGTGTCATATCTTCTCGACGAGGGCGGCGAGGTGCTCAACGCGGTCACGTTCATCGTCTTCGGCGCGGCGATTCTCGGCCCCGCCCTCGACGACCTGGGCTGGGAGGTCGTCGTCTACGCGGTGCTCAGCCTGACCGTCGTGCGGATGGTGCCGGTCGCGCTCTCGCTGCTGGGAACGGGCGCCAGGCGGCCGACGCTCGCCTTCGTCGGGTGGTTCGGTCCGCGCGGCCTCGCCACGATCGTCTTCGCGGTGATCCTGATCGACGAGTCATCGCTCCCACACGAGCAGACGATGCTGCTCGCCGTGGTCGCGACGATCGCCATCTCGGTCTATGCGCACGGCCTCAGCTCGCGCCCGCTCACGGATCGCTACGTCCGCTGGTACGCGTCCGACAAGCGCGACGAGTTGCCGCCCATGGAGAGTGTTCCCGCGGCCGAACACCGGTGGCGCACGACGCGGCCTGACCAGATGCGCTAAATCGGAATCCGGTCAGCGATGTTCTCGAGCAGCGCGAGCGCAAGCTTGCCGTCCCCGGCGACGAGCTCGCGGAAGCCCGCGCGGTCGACGGCGAGGCAACGCACGTCCGTGAGCGTCTGCACGCGCGCGATCCGCGTGCTGTCGCTCCGGAGCAGAGCGACCTCGCCGATCACCTCGCCCGGGCCGAGCTCGGTGTCGATGCCGCGCGCGTGCACGGACACTCGACCGTCGAGGATCACGAACATCCCCGTGCCGGGCGTTCGCGCCTCGATCACCACTTGGCTCTGCGGGAACTCGACCTCGGAGGAGATCGCAGCGATCCGCTCGAGCGACTCGTCGGACAACCCCTCGAAGATCGGCACCGCGCGAAGGGCCGCCAGCTTGTCGGTTTGTCCGCCCGCCATCCCGTTGACGATAACGGAGACTGCTTGGGCTACGGGTTGCCCTTCCCGACCTTCTGGGTCACGTAGGCGGCGACGTCGCTGATCTGCTGCTTCGTCAACTGGTCGCCGAACGCCGGCATGCCGCCCCCGCCGTTCGTGACCTGCGCGATCACCGCGGACATGCTCGTGACGCTCGAGAGGTCGGGCCCGCCGTTGCCACCGGTGCCGTTGCCGCCGTGGCAGCCCGAGCAGTTCGCCGCGAAGACCGTGGCGCCGCGCTCGGCGTTGCCCTGCTCGGCCTCGCCCTCGCCGCCGTGCTCGGTGCCCGAGCCGCCGCCCGGAGCCTCGGCAGGGCCGATCGTCCCGTCGAGCCCGAAGAGCCACAGCTCGTCGCCGTGCGGGGAGGCCACGAGGCTGTTCCCCTGCGCCAGGAAGACGACGTACTCCTTGCCCTTGTGCTCGAAGAACGACGCGGTGTTGTTGGCGCCCGCGCCCGTCTGGAAGTTCCAGAGGCGCTGCCCGTTCCGCGCGTCGTACGCCTCGAGCTCGCCGTTCGTGCGCCCGAGGAACACGAGGTTCCCCTTGGTCGTGCTCGTCCCCGAGTAGCAGGCCTCAGGGAACGTCTTCTGCCAGACCCGGCGCCCGCTGAGCGCGTCGATCGCGGTGAACGTGCCGGAGGACTCGGTGTACGCGGCGCCTGCGAGCAGCGCGGAGATGTAGTACTCGCCTCGCTTGTACTCGGCGCCGGGGATCGACATCTCCCCCGTCGTCTGCACGGCGGAGCAGATGTAGAAGTGATTCGTCTCGGGGTTGTAGCTGATCGGGTTCCAGTTCACCCCGCCCTGCGGGCCCGGCATGATCGCGACGAACTTCGCCGAGGCCGGGCGGCGTGAAGATCTCCTGCGCCGGCACGATCTCGAGCCCCTTCATCTGCGGCGTGAACGACTTCTTGATCCGCTCGACCTCGCTCTGCGGCACCGGCCCGTGCGGGATGAACGCGCCGTTGCGAGGGATCGGCTGCGTCGGCGCGGTGTGCTGCTTCGGGTCCTGCGGCACCGGCTTCTCGTCGATCCCGTAGAGCGGCTTCCCGGTCTCGCGGTCGAGCATGTAGATCCAGCCGGTCTTCCCCGCCTGCGCGACGCCCTTGCGCCCGTCGGAGGCGTCGAAGAGGACGACGGTGCTCGCGGCGTCGTAGTCCCAGATGTCGTGGTGCACCTGCTGGAATCCCCACTTGAACGTCCCCGTCTCGGCCTCGATGGCGACGATCGACGCCGTCCATTCGTTGTCGCCCTGGCGGACGCTCCCGTCCCAGTCCGGCCCCGCGTTCCCGGTCGAGAAGTAGATGAGGCCGAGGTCGGGGTCGTAGGCAGGCGCCTGCCAGATCGCGCCGCCGCCGTGCAGGTACGCGTCGCCCGACGGCCACGAGTCTCCCCCGGGCTCGCCCGGCGCAGGGATCGTGTAGTAGCGCCAGATCGACTCGCCGGTGTCAGGGTCGAGCGCCTCGAGGAACGCGCGCGTCCCCAGGTCGGCTCCGACGACACCGATGTACACGCGCCCGTCCGCGTAGACCGGCGCCGCGGTGATCACCTGCCCGTCCTCCCAGCGGACGAGCTGCCGGGTCCAGACGACGTCGCCGGTCTTCGCGTCGAGCGCGACGACCTTGCCGTCGAGCTGTCCCTGGTACACCTTCCCGTCGCCGATCGCGACGCCGCGGTTCAGCCAACCGCAGCAGATCGTGTCGATCTTCTGGTCGAGGTTCCCCTCGTACTGCCAGAGGATCTTGCCGGTCTCGACGTCGACGGCGAAGACGTCGTTCTTGCCGGTCGTGACGTAGATCACGCCGTTGTAGACGACCGGCTGGCTCTCGCCCGAGTACTTCGCCTCGGTCCCCGAATTCCGCAGATCCGTCTTCCAGACGCCCTGGAGCTGCTTCACGTTCGACGTGTCGATCTCGTCGAGCGTCGAGTACCGGTCGTTCGCGAGGGAGCCGCCGGCCGTCGGCCAGTTGTCGCCCGCAGGCTCGGCGAGATCACCCGCATCGAAGGCCGGCACGTCGTCGCTCGCCCCCTCCAACGAGCAGCCCGGCACGAGCGCAAGGGAAACGAGCGCGAGTGCGAGCGCGATCAGGCGGGCGGCGGCCTTCGGCGGCATTCGACACTCCCGTTCCCACGGCCCCCGGCGCCGAAACGACCCGTACGGGTGATCACGGGAAGCCGTCCTCGCACCGAAATTCGAAGTGTGGGCAGGCTTCTCGTCCTCGTCGCGATCGTCTCACTGGCGCTTGCCGGGACGGCGTCGACGGCCGCGGCAGCCTCCTCGAAGGCGGAGTTCATCCAGCGCGGGGACGCGCTCTGCGCCGACGTGGCGAAGCAGCTCGCACCGCTTCGCCGGCGTGCCGAAGCCGCCTACGCGCTCCCCGAGAGCAAGCGGATGGCGGCCGCGGCGGCGATCTGGGGCGACCAGATCCGGATCCAGGTCGCCTTCAACCGGCGGCTCCGCGCAGTCGGCGCGCCGCCCGGCGACGCGGCCGCTCGCAACCTGCTCGCCCAGCTCGACCGCGGCGTCGTCCTCGCTCGCCGCATCCAGAACGCGTTCGCGGACGGCCGCATCGCCTCGCTGTCCGAGGCCCTGCCGGCCTACCTGGACTTCACGCTGAAGCTCAACCGGCAGGTCCGAACGTACGGCTTCCGCGTCTGCGGCCGCTAGAACGCTAGATTCCGCCCTCGTGAGCTTCGTCGTCGCCGCCGACGCGTACGACCGTTTCATGGGCAGGTACTCGGTGCCGCTCGCCCCGCAGCTGGCCGACTATCGCGGGGGTCGCCGCCGGACAGCGCGTGCTCGACGTCGGTTCCGGGCCGGGCGCGCTCACGACCGAGCTGGTCGCGCGGCTGGGAGCTGACGCGGTGTCGGCCGTCGACCCCTCGGAGCCGTTCGTCGCCGCCGCGAAAGAGCGGCACCCCGGAGTCGACGTGCAACGCTCCGCCGCGGAGCAGCTTCCCTTCGACGACCGTGCATTCGACGCGGCCCTGGCGCAGCTCGTCGTCCACTTCATGGCCGACCCCGTCGCGGGACTTCGGGAGATGGCGACGCGTGACGCGCGAGCGCGGTGTCGTGGCGGCGTGCGTCTGGGACCACGGCGGCGGACAGGGGCCGCTCAGCACGTTCTGGGAGGCGGCGCGCGAGCTCGATCCGAAGGCCCAGGACGAGTCGAAGCTCGCAGGCTCCGGCGAGGGACAGCTCACCGAGCTCTTCCGGGCAGCGGG
The DNA here is from genome assembly GCA_963819225.1 of uncultured Actinomycetes bacterium. GTDB lineage: Bacteria > Actinomycetota > Thermoleophilia > Gaiellales > Gaiellaceae > JACCTU01. The sequence goes on from CAWFVN010000036.1 coordinate 69,602, forward strand.
GCTGCACGACGTCGAGGAGACCGCGCTTCCGGTCAGCGTCGAGCATCCGAGCTTCGAGGACTGGTGGGAGCCGTACACGCTCGGCGTGGGGCCGGCGGGCGGCTACGCAGCCGGTCTCGACTCGGAGCGGCAGGCGGAGTTGCGCGAACGCTGCCGCGAGAAGCTGCCGGACGCACCGTTCGTGCTCACGTCCCGAGCCTGGGCCGCACGAGGCCTCGCCTAGCGATTCCCTCGAATGGGGGATGTCGGCTCTCGGGTGCTGCAATACGGTGTGCCGAGGGCACCGCGCACTGCGGTCCCAGGGAGAAAGGGCATCGACACATGCGGTATGGGGATTCGAGGGCTTCAGCACTTTGGGGCAGGGGCGACGGCCGTTGGCGTCGCATCGTCTGCGTGACCGCCGTCACAGCGCTCTGCGCACAGGCGAGCGTGCTGGCCGATTTCGGCTGGCTCGCGAACTGGACCTGGTAACCCACTGAGCTCGGGCGGAGGCGGCGCCTGCGTGCCGCCTCCGTCGTTCACTCTCGACCGAACGGGTCGTACGATGCGCGCGTGCCGGAGTTCGTCCCAGGCCGCGAGCTTTCGCGCGCGTTCTACGCCGAAGTCGTAGGACCGCTCGTCGGCGACGTCGAGCATTCGGCGGCGCTGCTCGGCTGGGGCTCGGACGTCCTCGGCTTCGACACCGCGCGATCGACCGACCACGGCTGGGGACCGCGGCTGCGCGTCTTCGTCGATCCGGCCGACGTCCCACGCGTTCGCGCGGCGGTCGACGCCGGCCTGCCCGACGAGTTCCGCGGTTGGCCGACCCGCTACGGCTGGGACGACGTGCCCGTGTCGTCTCATGTGAACGTCGGGCCGCTCGGCGAATGGCTCGAACGACAACTGGGCTACGACGCGCGCCCCGGCCTCACGACCCTCCAGTGGCTGACCACTCCGCAGCAGCTGCTGTCCGAGGTCGTGGGCGGGGAGGTCTTCTGGGACGGAACCGGTGAGCTGGAGCCGCTGCGGAAGGCGCTCGAGTGGTACCCGGACGACGTCTGGCGCTGGCTCGTCGGCTGCCAGTGGTGGCGCATCGACCAGGAGGAGCCGTTCGTCGGCCGAACCGCCGAGGTCGGCGACGGGCTCGGCTCGCGCGTCGTGGCCGCACGGCTCGCGCGGGACGCGATGAGGCTCGGCTTCCTGCTCGAACGCCGCTACGCGCCGTACGCGAAGTGGCTCGGCTCGGCCTTCGCGCAGCTCGAGTGCGCGTCAGAGGTCGGCCCCGCGCTGGAGCGCATGCTCGACGCGGACGACTTCGCGGCGCGCGAGTCCGCCTGGGTCGAGGCGATCGAGGCACTCGCACACCGGCACAACGCGTTGGGCTTGACGACGCACCTCGACCCCACGGTGCGCACCTTCCACTCACGGCCGTTCCGCGTGATCGACGCGGGTCGCTTCGCGACGGCGTGCATCGAGTCCGTGTCGGACTCCTGGCTGCGCGACCTTCCGCGCGTCGGCTCGATCGATCAGCTGCTGGACTCGACGGACGTGCTGAGCGTCGGCACCCTCGCTCGCCGGATGGCCGGCTTCTACGGGTCGACGACGTAGACGTGCGCCTGTAGCGGCCCGAAGCCGTCGCGGATCGCGCCGCTTCGGACGGGCAGCGCACGGTTCTCGCCGAACGCGCGGGCGACACCGCGCAGGCCGGCGACGCCGACGGTCGCGGTCACGCGCCGCCACGAGGTGTTCACCGCGATCACGTACGTCGCGCCGTTGAAGCGGCGCGCACCGACGCGCACCGGGCCTGCCGACGCGGTCGCCGGAAGCGGCCGCGCGAGCAGCGCGGGGCCGAGCGCGGAGATCTCGGTGTTCAGCTGCGTGATCGCCTGCGCGACGGGGGGCTGCCAGTGGTCCGGGAAGTAGCCGATCCCGCGCGCGCCGCCCGCGATCGCGAGCCACGTCTCGGCACGAATCGTGAGCGGGGTCGGGTCGAGGTCGGGCCGGCCGTTGCAGAACTCCATCCGCCCCACCTCGATCCACTGGTAGGTCGCACGCGGACCGGCGAGCGCAGCGAGCTCGCGCTGCGCCTCGTAGACGGCGGGGAACGCGTCGCGCCGGCACCAGACCTGCAGCGGGTAGAGATCGAAGCCGATCATGTCGGCCCGAGCGATGAACTTCGGATAGACGCCCGGCCCGCCGGGATCCCTGCCGAGCCGCTGTAGACGTGCCCGCTGAGCGTGAGGAACGTGACGCGCTTCGTCTGCTGCCACGGCGGATGGAACGGCAGGGCCTCCGGGGGCCCGTACAGGTCGGCTTCGTCCGGGTGGTACCAGCCGATCGTGCCGCGTCCGTCCGCGACGTCCTTGTAGACCGCGGGAATCGCCGACACCGCGCGCGCCCGGAGGGAGTCGAGCTGCACCCACGGCGTGCTGCAGCCGCTGCCCATGTAGAGGTTGACGCCGGTGTTCAGGCTCTGCGCGTACGCCCAGTCGCACTGGCCGTACACCATGCGCGGGAAGAACGGCTGCCCGTCGACGTGCAGCGTGCTGTCGATCGACCGCGCCGACCGTCCACTCGGGGAACGCGCGCGTCGTGAACGTTCCGGTTGTCCGCACGACCGACCGTCCGCTGCGTGCGGTCACGCGGTAGCGGTACGCGGTCAGCGGCTCGAGCGAGCCGAGCAGCGCACGACCGGACGTGCGTGCACGCGTCAGGTGTGCGCAGCCAGATGCCGTAGTCGGCGGTGCGGCCGACCTCGACCGTCACGCGCGCGGGACCGCTCGTCGTCCACGTGAACGTCGCGGCGTGTGCGCCCGGCTCGACGGCGGCGCTGACCGAGAGCGCAGCCTGTGCGGCGGGTGCCAGCACGAGCGATGCAAGCGCGACGCCGAACCAGCGCAGCATCCCGCCGAGGGTAGCCTCGTGCCGTGTGGGCCGTGTTAATTCTCCGGTGAGGAGCAGCTACGGCGAGCACCCCGACCAGCACGTGGACGTGTACGCGCCCACAGGTGCGCCTCGCGCGGTGGTGGCGGTGCTGCACGGCGGCTTCTGGCGCGCGCCGTACGCCGCCGACCTGATGGACCCGCTGTGCGTCGACCTCGCCGCGCGCGGCTACGAAGCGTGGAACGTCGAGTACCGCCGCGTCGGCGCGGACGGCGGCTGGCCGATGACGTTCGACGACGTGAAGGCGGCCGTCGCCGGCGTCGAGGAGCCGCTCGTGACGCTCGGGCACTCCGCGGGCGGGCACCTCGCGCTCTGGCTCGCGGCCGAGCGCGGCGCCGCGCTGGCGGTCTCACAGGCAGGTGTCGTCGACCTCGTCGAGGCCTGGCGGCTCGGCCTCAGCCGCCGCGCGCCGGAGGCGCTCCTCGGCGGAGCTCCCGGACGAGGTCCCCGACCGGTACGCGTTCGCCTCGCCGGCGGCACGACTGCCGCTCGGCGTCCCGCAGCTTCTCGTCCACGGGCGCCGCGACGATACGGTGCCCGCCGAGATGAGCCGCGCGTATGCGGAGCAGGCCCGCCGGACCGGCGACGACGTCGAGCTCGTCGAGACGGACGAGGGCCACTTCGAGTGCCTCGACCCCTGCGTCCGAGAGCTGGTCGGCGATCGTCGAGCGGTTGCCGTGACGCGAGCCGAAGCCGAGGCGCTCGACCGCGCGGACCCGCTTGCGCACTTCCGGGAGCGGTTCGTGATCGAGGGGCCGGTCATCTACGCGGACGGCAACTCGCTCGGGCGGCTTCCGGAAGCGACGATCGAGCGGCTGGGCAGCGTCGTCGACACGTGGGGCTCGAGGCTCGTGACCGCCTGGCCCGACTGGATCGATCGGCCGCTCGAGGTGGGCGACCTGCTCGCCGAGGCCGTGCTGGGCGCGAATCGCGGCGAGGTGCTCGTGTGCGACTCGACGACGGTGAACCTGTTCAAGCTCGCCGCCGCCGCACTCGCGCGACGGCCCGGCGCGCTCGTGACGGACGCCGACAACTTCCCGACCGACCGCTACGTGCTCCAAGGGCTGGGCGAGGTCGTCGTCTTCGATGCGGATCCGATCGACGGGCCGACGGCAGCTGACGTCGAGCGCGCGTGCGCCGGGCGCGACGTCTCGGTCGTGTGCGTCTCGCACGTCGCGTATCGCTCGGGAGCGCTCGCCGACGTTCGCGCGATCACCGACGCCGCGCACGACGCGGGTGCACTCCTCCTGCTCGACGTGAGCCACTCGGCCGGCGTGGTTCCGATCGAGCTCGAGTCGGCGGGCGTCGACCTCGCGGTCGGCTGCACCTACAAGTACCTGAACGCCGGTCCCGGCTCCCCCGCGTTCCTCTACGTGCGCCGGGAGCTGCAGGAGGAGCTGCGCTCACCGATCTGGGGCTGGTTCGGGCAGCGCGAGCAGTTCGCGATGGGGCCTGCCTACGACCCGGTCCCGGGGATCGGCCGCTTCCTCGCCGGGACGCCGTCGATCCTCGGGCTCGCCGCCGTCGAGGTCGGTGCGGAGCTCGTCCGGGAAGCGGGGATCGAGGCGCTTCGTCGGAAGAGCGTCGCGCTGACCGAGCTCGTCGTCTCCCTGCACGACGAGCGCCTGGCGCCGCTCGGGCTTCGAGCTCGGCACACCGCGCGACCCGCAGCTGCGCGGCGGTCACGTGTCGGTGCGCCACGCCGATGGATGGCGCATCTGCCGTGCGCTGATCGAGCGCGCCGACGTCGTCCCGGACTTCCGCGCGCCGGACTCGATCCGGCTCGGCCTACCGCCGCTCTACACGCGCTTCGTGGACGCGTGGGACATCGTCGACCGGCTCGCGCTGCTCGTCGAGTCCGGCGAGCACGAGCTCGTCGACGACGCTCCCGCGCGCGTGACGTGACTAGGTCGTCGGCGCTTCGGTTCCGGACGTCTCCGACAGGTTCTCGACGCCGTCGGCACCCTGAGCGGCACGCACGCGCTGTTCCAGATCGTCGCTCACGTTGACGTCCCCACTCGGGGCTTCGACGTCAACGCTCTTGCGAGCCCCGCCGATGAGCCCGAGCACACGGTCGCGCAGCTTGGCGCGCCGCGTCGCGTCGGACAGGTAGAGCAGCGCCGCCCCGAGCGCCGCGAGCCTGAAGATCTTCATGCGTGATCAACCCCTCTCGATCGTGGTGAACCCAACGTCTACCCCGGTGGGGTCGACGAAAACGCGAAGCGCTCGGCTGTTCAGTCGCCCCAGTCGAAGTCGCGCGAGCGGCTCCAGAGACCGGCTTCGGTCTCCTCGCCGACGGCAGCGTCTTCACCGGGCCAACCGAGCGGGCTTCCGACGGCGACGACCTCGGGGGACTCGATCCCGTCCATGGTGTCTTCGAGTCGCGCCTGTTCCTCGGTCTTGAAAAGCGGGTGGTTCTCGAACGGATCCTGGGCCATGTACTGGTCGATCGGCATCTGGTTCTCGAGCAGCGAATTGCGGTCGCGAAGCTCCAGATGCTCCTGAATGACCTGAGCGAACAACGACGGGGTCTCTACGGGCATGGTTTCTCCGGGCTCGGGGACGGGACTGGGACGGGCCGATTGTAAGGCCACGGTGAAGTCTGACGAAACCTGGGGCGGGAGGTTAGCGCAGATCACGGATGCTGGACGGGGCCGGGGCCCGCGCGACCCGGTTCTTTCCCAGGCGTTTGGCCTCGTAGAGCGCCGCATCGGCCACCGCCACGAGCTCCGCCGGCTCGGTTTCCCCCTGGGCTTCAGCGACCCCGAAGCTGGCCGTGACCCTGACCGGGACCCCCTCGGGGGTCAGCAGGGTCCGGTCCTCGAGGTAGTCGCGGACCCGCTGGGCGAGCTGGACGGCGCCGTCGGCGTCGGTCCCGGGCAGGACGAGCAGGAACTCCTCGCCGCCCCACCGCGAGGCGATGTCGACGTCGCGGACGGAGCGCTCGAGCAGGTGCGCGAACTCGCGGAGCACGGTGTCGCCGACCCCGTGCCCGTGCGCGTCGTTCACCCGCTTGAAGTCGTCGAGGTCTCCGATCACGACCGAGAGCGGCCCGCCGAAGCGGGATGCGCGCGAGAGCTCGGCCGCGAGCGCGTCTTCTGCCTGGCGGCGGTTCGCGAGCCCGGTCATGCCGTCGACCAGTGCTTGACGCTCGACGATCCGATGCAGCTTCGCGTTGTCGAGCGCGATCACCGACTGGCCGACGAGCGACGCAGCCGTCAAACGCGACTCCTCGTCGAAGTGGCGGCCGAAGAGGAAGAGCGTCCCGAACGTGCTCTTGCTCGCCCGCAGGGGAAGCTCGAGCTGATCGGACCCGGTCCCCGGCGTGCCGACCTCGACGACCTCGCCGTCGACGCCGATCAGCATCCCGCCGGTCGCTCCGGTCGCCTCGACTGCGGTCTCGACGATCGCGCGCAGCAGCTGGTCGGTGTCGTGCGTGGCAGCGAGCGCGTCGCCGAAGCGGGAGACCGCTTCGCGAAGGCGGTGCCGCTCGGACTCGAGCTCCTCCAACCGGTACTGCAACTGGTCGGCCATCTGGTTGAACGCGTTGCCGAGCCTCGCCAGCTCGTCGCGGCCGCGAACCGGAACTCGCTCGTCGTACTTCCCGCGCGCGATCGCGTTCGCGGCGTTCGCGATGCTCGACACCGTTCGCACGACGGAGCGTCCCTCGACGTACGCGACGAGCGCGATCAGGAGGAGCGCCGCGAGCAGCCCGAGCAGCAGCCGCTGCTGGATGCCCATCGCCGCCGCGTCGATCGCCTCCTGCGGCGCGACGACCCCGAGCGTCGGCTCGCCGGTGTGTCCGGGCGTCGCCGCCACGAGGACACGCTGCCGCTTGTCGTCGATCGACACGGTCGTCGGACGGTCGGCGTGGGACATCGAGCGGTGCCTGGGTCCACCCCGCGCCGACGACGAGCCTGCCGCGATGCACGACGACGAACTGTTCGTTCTCGCCGAGGCCCGAACGTTGCTTCGCCTTGCGGAGAAGCTCCTGGTCGAACGGCACCGACGCGATCACGTAGCCGAGCAGCCCGTCCGGGCCGTCGACCCGCACGCGGCGTTCGGCGGCGAGCGGCGGGCGCACGCCGACCTGGAAGTCCGCCGCCTCGACTCTGACGTTGCGCCTCGAGCTGAGGATCTCCTGCGCCGCCCTCGCGTCGCCGCGCTCGAGTGCACGCTGCAGGCGGCGGTCGTTCGCAAGCGTCGAGGCCACCCGCTCGGCACGGGCGAGGTCTTCGCCGTACGCGGTGACGGCGGCTCGAAGCCCCGACTGGAGACGCGCGTCGACGCGGCGCACCTCGCTCTGCTTCGCGACGGACGTGAAGCCCCAGAACGCAGCCGCCGCCGGAAGGAGCGAGAGCAGGCCGAAGTAGAGGACGAGCTTGAACTTGAAGCTGCGGCCGCTCAAACGGGTCAAGCCCGCACCTCGTGGCGCCGATGCCTCATTCGAGTGATTTCGGCTGGACGGAGCGCAAGCATGAGAGCAATCGTTGCGAAAACGGCGGTCGTCACGGTGGCGACCGGTTGGCTCGCGGCCAGCTTTCTCCTGCCGCTGGCCCTCCGGGAGCCTGCACCGCTCGAGGAGGCCCTCAGGATGCCCGTAGCGACCCGGGAGACCACCGTCTCGGTCTTCCCCGCACCCGGCCGGCCCGAGTCGAGCCCGGCCCCTGTGGAGCGTCCACGGCCACCGGCTGCCCCGCGGCCCGAGCCGACCCGGTCTCCGGCCGGCGAGTCCCGGTGGTGCGGCCGACCCCTGTCTCTCCGCCGGCTTCACGCCGCACGGCTCTGCCGATCCGGCCGCAGACGGACGAGCGGCTCCTCGCGGAGCTCGGGCCGCAGCGCCCGGACGACCGCAGCCCCAGGCCGCTCGTCGCCGAGTAACGGTTTCGGAACCTCGCCCGCGTGCGAGGATGTCCGCGTGCCGCTCATTCGCCGCCCCGGTCCGATCGGCCTCGCGCTCACCGCGTTCGAGGTCTGGCGGCGCCTGCCGCCCGAGCAGCGGCGGCAGATCATGGACGCGACGCGGAAGCAGGCGCCGCGCGCCGCTGCCGCGGCGCTCGCGTACTGGCGCAGCCGCCCGCCGCGGCGCTAAGCGGCTCGATGTGAAATCGCTGCGGCCGCGACCGCGAAGCGGCCGCCTTTAGGGGTCTTCGCGCGTCGCGGATCCGCGCGAGCGGATTCGCGACTTGCGCAGCTAGGTCGTACCGCCGAGCGCTTCGCGGACGATCCGGTCCTGCTCGCGCAGGTGCGCGGTCGGGTAGCCCTCGCTCGGGCTCGCCCGCCACGGGCGCCCGACGAAGCGGACCGGCAGGCCCACCACCGAGGCGGCGTCTTCGAGGCGGTGCCGGATCGCGCGCCACGCGCCCATGTTCTGCGGCTCTTCCTGCGCCCAGATGATCTCCTCCAGCGCGCTGTAGCCGCGCACGAGCTCGGCGGCTTCGTCCGCGGGGAACGGGTAGAGCTGCTCGATGCGCGCGACCGCGACATCGCTCGCGGCGGCTCGCGCCTCGTGGCCGACGATGTCGTAGTAGAGCTTGCCGGTGGCGAGGACGAGCCGGCGCGCCGTTCGCGTGGTCGGTCTCCGCGTCGTCGATCACCGGACGGAACGCACCGTCGCTCAGCTCCTCGAGCGAGCTCATCGCCGCGCGGAGGCGCAGCAGCCCCTTCGGCGTCATCACGATCGAGCGGGCGCGCCGACGGGTCGAGCGCCTGGCGGCGGAGCAGGTGGAACGACTGCGCAGCGGTCGTCGGGTTGACGATCCGGATGTTCTCCTGCGCGGCGAGCTGGAGGAACCGCTCGAGGCGTGCGCTCGAGTGCTCGGGACCGTTCCCCTCGTACCCGTGCGGGAGGAGCAGCGTCAGCCGCGACGTCTGGCTCCACTTCGAGAGGCCGGCGACGATGAACTGGTCGATCGCGATCTGCGCGCCGTTCACGAAGTCACCGAACTGCGCCTCCCAGAGCACGAGCGCCTCCGGCGCGGCGACCGAGTAGCCGTACTCGAAGCCGACCGCCGCGTACTCGGAGAGCGGCGAGTTGAACACCTCGAACGACGCGCTGCCGTCGCGCAGGTGCTGGATCGGCGAGTAGACGCCGCCGTTCTCCGCGTCGTGCAGCACGATGTGCCGATGTGAGAACGTGCCGCGCTCGGTGTCCTGACCGGTCAGCCTGATCGGGATGCCCTCGACGAGCAGCGACGCGAACGCAAGCGCCTCGGCGTGCCCCCAGTCGATGCCGCCCGCGCCGAGCCCCTCGCCGCGTCGCAGCAGCTGCTTCATCAGCTTCGGGTGCACGGTGAAGTCCTCGGGCACGGTGAGCAGCTCGTTGTTCAGCTCGCGGAGCCGGTCCGCCGCGACCGCGGTGATCACGGGAGCGGAGCTCGAGCGCGGGATCCGCCCGTCGCGCTCCGGCGCCGGCTTGCCGATCGCGGCGCGAAGGCGCTCGTGGGCGTCCTTCAGCTTCGCTTCGGCGGAACCGACGAGCTGCTGCGCCTCGTCGTCCGTCAGGACGCCTTCCTCGACGAGCTGCTTCGCGTACAGCTCGCGCACGGGCGGGTGACGCGCGATCAGCTGCGCCATCAGCGGCTGCGTGTACGCCGCTTCGTCCTGCTCGTTGTGGCCGTGCCGCCGGTAACCGACGAGATCGATCACGACGTCGTGGCAGAAGCGGCGGCGGAACGCCGTCGCGAGCCGCGCTGCCGAGAGCGCCGCCTCCGGGTCGTCGGCGTTGACGTGGATGATCGGCACGTCGAAGCCCTTCGCGAGGTCGCTCGAGTGGCGGGTCGAGCGTGCGTCGCCGGGATCGGTCGTGAAGCCGACCTGGTTGTTCGCGATCACGTGCAGCGTGCCGCCGGTCGAGTAGCCGCGCAACGCCTGAAGGTTGAGCGTCTCGGCGACGACACCCTGCGCGGGGAACGCGGCGTCGCCGTGGATCAGGACCGGCAGCCCGACGGTCGGATCGGCGAGACCCTTGCGCGTGCCGCGGTCGGTCTGCTCCGCGCGCGTCATCCCCTCGACGACGGGGTCGACAGCCTCGAGATGGCTCGGGTTCGACGCGAGCGTGAGCTGGATCTCGCCCGAGCGCGTCGAGCGAGTCGCGTCGGCGCCGAGGTGGTACTTCACGTCGCCGGTGCCGCCTTCGGGATCGGACACGACGGCGTCGATCGTCCGCTCGCCCTCGAACTCGACGAGCACGTACTCGTACGGGAGGCCGAGCGTGTGCACGATCACGTTGAGGCGGCCTCGATGCGCCATGCCGAGCACGATCCGGTGCGTGCCGCTCTCCGCGGCGAGCTCGACGGTCTCGTCGAGCAGGGGCACGAGCGAGTCGAGGCCCTCGATCGAGAACTGCTTCTGACCGAGGAACGCGCGCTGGAGGTAGCGCTCGAAGACCTGCACCTCGGTGAGCCGCTCGAGCAGGCTGCGCTTCTCCTCGGCGGAGAGCGGCTGCCGGTAGCGGCCCGACTCGATCGCCTGCCGCAACCAGACGCGCTCCTCGTGGTCGGAGATGTGCTCGATCTCGTAGGCGATCGTCCCGCAGTAGGTCTCGCGCAACGCGGGCAGGGCATCGGCGAGCGTCTCGCCCGGGACGTAGAGGCGCAGGTACCGCGCCGGGATTCGCGCCTGGAGCTCCGGGGTGAGCGGCGGCTCGAGGCGCTCGGGCTCGAGCGCCGGATCGCCGACCGCCTCCGAGCCGAGCGGGTCGAGCTTCGCGGCGAGGTGGCCGTGCATGCGGTGCGCCTTGACGAGCGCCATCGCTGCGGCGACGCCGCCGAGGAGCACGTCGTCGGCGGGCTCGGCCGCAGCCGCCGGCGCGGGCGGTGCTGCCGTTTCCGCCGAGGCGCCGTTCCCGTCGGTCTGGAGCGTCTCGAGGAGCTTCACCAACCCGGGATGGGTCGCCACGAGCTCGCTGTCGCCGCTCTCGAACAGGCTCCTCCACTCCGACGGGACTGCCTCGGGGTTCTCGAGGTACTCGTCGAGGAGCGCCCGTGCGTAGCCGGCGTTCAGTCCGTCGACGTCGAACGCGCTCACAGTGCTTGTTGTAGCAGCAGCCTCAGAAGAGGGGGCGGCCCGTGACCACGGCGATCGACATGCCGAGGATGAAGCCGACGCGTGGCGGCGCCCACGGCGATCGCGTGCAGCCTGCCCCAGCGCCCGCCGATCGCGGTTGCGGTCAGGCTGAGCACGAGCGCGCACAGCGCGAGCACCAGCGGTCGATAGGCAAGCGCCATCGCGGCGAGGAAGATCGCCGCCGCAGACATGTAGCCCGCGAGCGTCTCGGCGGGACCGCGCCGGTCGAGCTCGTGGGCGCTCAACGCCGTGCTCCTCGGGTCGCGACGCGGGGGCGCGGGCGGATCGGCCGGCGGCGGACGCGCCAGGTGCAGGGCGAGGCAGGGTCGTGCGGCGAGTCATCGGGGGCCGCGGGCACGAGCTCTGCGGGTGCGTACGGGTCGGGCGACGAGCGGATCGCCCACCAGACCACACCGATGAGATAGAGGATCGGCAACTTCAGCACGAGCATCATGAAGATGAGCTCCCACGCGGCGGTGCCCATGCGGCGAGTGTACGCGAACAGGGCTCAGGTCGACCTCCTCGCGCTGCAGCGCGAGGTGACCGGGCTCGTCGTCGAAGGTCCGGCTGCGGTCTTGCTGCAGTGTCGCTAGGGGATCGTGGGGTCGACGATTTCTTCCCTCGGGATGGGCACCTGATCCCCGAGGTCGAACGGCAGTAGCAGGAGGAAACTCACCGCCACGACGACGAGAACAATCAGGACCACACGCCAGAACGTGAGCTTTGGCAATGCCATGACTACCTCCGCTAGGCCGACCAACGAGCGCAGTTGTGTGCCGTGGGCTCCTGGCTCGTCGTGCAGATTGCCGACCCGCCGCGGGACAGCGCGACGCGGATCCAGGGCTGATGGGCCGCCAAACACCCGTACTTGAAGGCGCAGAGTTTGAAGCTTGCGTCAACCCGTACGACTGTCGATGCGTAACCCTCTTCACCGGCCTGGAGGTTGAAACTGCTCTCCCAGGCTTGAACGTAGTAGAGGGGGAACGGTAGCCGATTGGTGGTCGCCACGACCTCTCGTGCCCAGAGCTTCGTGATCTTGCTCCCACTCCAGCAGAACGAGACACGCAGAGCGAGCGTCCACTCCCTGCTTCTGACCAGGCTCTTCCAGCCAAGGCCGTCCCCGGCTCGGGCACAGCCGGTGCTGACGAGGAGGAACCTCTCGGGGTATGTCTCCGTCTGGACTTGGCTACCCTGGTAGTAGGTCGAATCTGGCGCGGTCGGTTGGACAACGAGCGATGAGACGGAGTCGTTGCCGACACCGCTCCACCCCGACGGATCACCCGACGTCACCGTGTTGGCCCAGCCGCCGCCGTAGTTCGCGTCCGTGAACAACGTCGCGGTGTAACCGTCCGCGACCTTGATTGACGATGCCTGGTCGGTGGCGGCGTCTCCCACGTACGCGGTTTCACCCACGCCGAAGCTCCAGCAGCGTCCACCGAAGTTGACGTACTCGTAGAGGACGACAGCTCCGCCACAGCTCGGGGGCGGCGGAGGTGGCGGTGTGCAGTCGGTGGTAGTGCCGATGCTGTCTGCCGAGCTAGAAGCTGACCCTCCAATGCCGACAACCCGAATCGAGAACGGATCCTCAATCGAAACCACTCCGGTCGAGGGTGACTGGCCGACCGCCGCGCTTTGGGCTCCGCTCACGCAAGGCGGCGGGATAGGCGCGTAGTTGCACGCCGTTGCGCTCGCCATGCAAAAGGCCACGGTGCCGCCGCAAGTGGTGCCGGCGGCGTTGGTGGCACACAGGCGGAAGTACCACGGGTTGTTGCGCGACAGTCCATAGGCCGCAGGGTCGAGACCATAGGCCGTCGTGTCGACTGGCACGGCCACGGTGCCGGCTCCAACGGGGATGACCCTGTCTGTTCGCGGTCCGGAGAAGGCCGGGTTGTTGTACTGCCCTTGCCAGGCGGCTCCTGTGTCCAGACCGCCTGGGTTGACGGTGCCGTGGAGAATCGCGGAATCGGTTGTGATGTTCGTAGCCGGCAAGGTCACGACCGATCCTGTTGCCGGGGGAGGCGGGGGAGGCGGGGGTGGCGGGGGTGGTGGAGGATCGCAGCACGGCGCAGGCGGCGGTGAACTGACCCCGACAATCGTGCTCCCCGTGCCCGTGCCTGTGTCGTTGCTGCAGGTCAGACTGAACGTCGTTGCCGAGTTGATCGGTCCTACGACCTCGGACGAAACCGAACCCTTGGGCCCCGCCCACGGGCCTCCCGATGCCCAGCAGCTCCACGCATTCTCGGTGGTCCACTGCAAGGTCGTGGTCTCGCCCGCTGCCACCGTCTGCGGTGATGCCCAGATGGAAACACGAGGCAGCGGACACACTTCCTCTGGGGCGGGATCGGAAATCGAGCTGAGGCAAGTGTGCTCCGGCTCTGGCATTGCGCCCGCCGGTCCCCCTGAGGCGCCGAAGCTGCCGGCCAAAGCCGCGATCATCAGTGCCATGAACGTGTTCTTTGTGATTCGGCGCAACATGCGTTACTCCCTATCCAGTTCGACCACCCCGCCGACGCTAGACAGGCACCCGTGACGGGTGGGAAACGCCTCTGTGCCAAAACCGAAACGATCAGTCCACCGTTGTAAGGAAGAGGTGAACTCGCCTCGCCGGCGGCGCCTGAGCGTTAGGGCCGGGGGATTACGGGAAGAGAGCTACCAATGCCGACCGAGTCGATCCAGGCGCTGATCGCCCGAGGCGAGGAGGCAGGGCTGCCTCAACCTCTCCGCGTTCGCGGAGTTCGTCCAGGAGCACGACCTCGGCGAGGAGCAGCTCGAGGCGCTCCACGCCGAGCTCGACGAGCGCGGGATCGAGCTGACCGACGACTGCGCGAAGGAGCGGGCCGGGGACGCCGTCTACGTGAACGGCGATCTCGCGAGCGCGACCACCGACGCGCTCCAGCTCTTCCTGAACGAGGCCGGCCGCTACGCGCTGCTCACGGCGGCCGAGGAGGTCGAGCTCGCGAAGCGCATCGAGCGCGGCGACAAGGAGGCGAAGGACCTGATGGTCAACTCGAACCTCCGGCTCGTCGTCTCGATCGCGAAGAAGTACCAGGGCCACGGGCTCTCGCTGCTCGACCTGATCCAGGAAGGGATCATCGGCCTGATCCGCGCGGTCGAGAAGTTCGACTGGCGCCGCGGCTTCAAGTTCTCGACCTACGCGACCTGGTGGATCCGCCAGGCGGTGCAGCGCGGCGTCGCCAACAAGTCGCGCACGATCCGCATCCCGGTGCACATCGTCGAGCGCGAGACGAAGATCTCACGCGCCGAGCGCGACCTGACCACGAAGCTCGGCCGACCACCAACCGAACAGGAAGTCGCGAAGGCCGCGAAGCTCCCGCTCAAGCAGGTGCGCGAGGTTCGACAGGCGGCGCGCGCGGTGACGAGCCTCGACAAGCCGATCGGCGCGGAGGGCGACGCGACGTTCGGCGACCTCTTCAAGGACGAGCGGAGCGACTTCGAGGAAGAGGTCGAGGTCAGCCTCGAGCAGGAGACGCTGCACCGGGCGGTCGAGAAGCTCCCCGAGCGCGAGCGCGAGGTGCTCCGCCTGCGCTACGGGCTCGACGGCGCCGAGGAGCCGAAGTCGCTCGAGGAGATCGGCCGCAGGCTCGGGCTCACGCGCGAGCGCGTCCGGCAGATCGAGGCAACGGCGCTCGAGCGCCTCGCGGTCAACCGCGAGATCGAAGCGCTTCGAACAGCCGCCTGACCCTTCCGAGCAGCGCCTCCAAGCGGCGCTCCTCGGCGGTCGTGTGGGCGTGGTCGAGCCAGGACAGCACTAGGGGCGGCTTGGGTGGAGGGCGGCTTCCATGACCAACAAGATCCCGCAAAGTGCGAAAACTTGCGCTTCCGTCTTTGAGGCCCGAGCCCCGAATCCTCCCGGCGCGCCGGCAGCGTCCACGTCGAGCTCGTAGACGCTGCAGCAACGAAGTGGAGCCAGCCGGGCTCGAACCGGCGACCTCTTGCATGCCATGCAAGCGCTCTCCCAGCTGAGCTATGGCCCCGAGCTGCGCCTCAGTCTAGCGCCGGACCCGGCAGCCCGGACCCGCTCAGACGGCTGCGGCCTCGACCTCGACGCTCGGCACGTCGTCCCACAGATCCTCGAGCTTGTAGTACATCCGCGCGTCGGGCGTGAAGACGTGCAGCACGACGTCGAGGTAGTCCGCGACGATCCAGCTCGCCTCGCGCGTGCCGTCGGCCGTGTGCGGGATCGTGCGCGCGTCCTTCTTCAGGCGCTCGCGCACCTCTTCGTAGATCGAGGTGACCTGCCTCGGGTTCTGCCCCGTGGCGATGACGAAGAAGTCGGTGTAGGTGCACACCGGCCGCATGTCGAGGATGACGACGTCGCGCGCCAGCTTGTCCTGGGCGATGCCGGCGATGCGGCGGGCTTGCTCGAGCGGGGTCAGGCGGTCAGGTCTCCTCGTAGAACGGCGCCGTCAGTGTAGCGCCGGCCCGCGGTACAGCCCTCGGCGCGCGATCTCGGCCGCGACCGCGTCCGGAACGAGCCCGTCGAGCGACTCCCCTCGCCGCGCACGAGCGCGGAGGTCGGTCGACGCGATCTGAGGCGAGTCGATCTCGAAGAAGCGGACGCGGCCCTCGTGACCGGGAAGCAGCGGCGGCCGGTCGACCCCGGCGCGCGTCGCGACGCCGAGCTGCACGTGCTCGAGCACCGCGTCCGGCTCCTTCCAGGTCGGGAAGTCGCGGTACTGATCGGCGCCCATCAGGAAGATCGCGTCGTCGGGCGGAGGCTCGGCCCGGAGCCGGTCGATCGTGTAGCGGTAGGGGTCCGCCTGGACGTTCGTGCGCGGCAGCCCCGCGAACGCGAGCTTCGCGAGCTCGACCCGAACGTCGACCGGGCAGTCGACGTCCTTGTGCGCGGGATCGCCGCTGACGAGCACGTCGAGCCGCTCGAGGTCGAACTCGTCGAGCGCGCGCCGGGCGAGCTCGAGGTGGCCGTGGTGCGGCGGGTTGAACGCCCCGCCGAGAAGCCCGATCACTTCCAGATCATCGTCTCGTCGCCGACCTCGACCTCCGAGCCGGTGCGCGCGCCCGCTGCCTTGAGCGCCCGCTCGAGCTCGTCGCCCTCGGGCGGCGTGCCGGTCACGCGAAAGCCTCGATCGGTGCGCAGGATGCGATACGCACGCGCCGTGGGCTCGGGGCGGTAGACGAGGAACTCGGCCAGCTCCTCCGCCCCCTCCTCCACGGCGAGCGCCGGAGCGTCGGGCGGGCAGAGCTCGAAGAGCGCACGCCGCAGCTCCTCGATGCCGGCCCCCGTCGCGCACGAGACGCGGAACACCCGCAGCACTCGCTCGTCGGAAACCGAGAACTCGGGCGGCTCGGGAAGCAGGTCGATCTTGTTCAGCACGACGACCTGCGGACGCTCGTCGAGCCCGGCGCCGTACTGCGCCAGCTCGCGGTCGATCGTGCGAAACACCGACTCGATGTCCTCGGACGCGTCGATCACGTGCAGCAGCAGGCGCGCACGCTCGAGGTGCGCGAGGAACTCGTGGCCGAGCCCGACGCCCTCGCTCGCGCCCTCGACCAGTCCCGGAACGTCGGCAACGGTGAGCTGCCGGCCCTCGGGGGAGTCGACGGTCCCGAGCACCGGCGCGAGCGTCGTGAACGGGTACTCGGCCACCTTCGGCTTGGCGTTCGAGATGCGGCGGAGGAGCGACGACTTCCCCGCGTTCGGCAGACCGACGAGCGCCGCGTCCGCGAGCAGCTTCAGGCGGAGCTCGATCGTCGCCTCGTCGCCGGGCATCCCCGTCTCGGCGAAGCGCGGCGCCTGACGGGCCGGCGTCGCGAAGCGCCGGTTGCCGCGCCCGCCCACTCCCGCCGCGCGCAACGACCACGCGCGCCTGCGCGCGGGCGAGGTCTGCGATCAGCTGCCCGGTCTCGTCGAAGATCTGCGTGCCGACGGGAACGCCGAGCTCGACGAGCTCGCCGTTCGCCCCGTGCTTGTTCGCGCCGCCGCCGCTGCCGCCGCGACCGCCCTTGACCCACTGGTTCGGACGAAAGCGCGAGAGGTCGCGCAGGTCGGGGTCCGCGACGAGCACGACGTCGCCGCCCTCGCCGCCGTCGCCGCCGTCCGGTCCGCCCTTCGGCACGAACTTCTCGCGCCGGAACGACAACGCGCCGTTACCGCCGCGCCCCGCTTGCACGTGGATGCGAGCCTTGTCGTGGAACATCTGCGGGCATCATGCCCGCGGCGACGCTACTCGACGACGGAAATCGTGCGCTTCTCGCCGCTCGTCCGGAACGACGCCCGACCGTCGCGCTTGGCGAAGATCGTGTCGTCGCGGCCGATGCCGGTGCCGTCACCGGGGCGGAAGCGGGTGCCGCGCTGGCGAACGAGGATCATCCCGGCCTTCACGGTCTGGCCGTCGAAGATCTTCACGCCGAGCATCTTCGGGTTCGAGTCGCGACCGTTCCGCGACGACCCGAGACCTTTCTTGTGTGCCATCTAGTGCTCCTCCTTCGACGCGAGCGCAGACTCGAGCGCAGAGATCGCGCCCTTGCGCGCCGCGTTCGCCCGTTCGAACTCGAGCGCCGCCTCGAGCATCGGCCGGCGCCAGCCAGGCGCGGCCTCCGCGATCCCGGCGACGGTCAGCTCCTCGTAGTCCTTCGGCATCCCGGCGACGCGCTCGCCCTTGGCGGGCGCCTTCGCGGCTGCCGGCTTCGCAGGTGCGGACGCTGCCGCGGCGGCGGGCTTCGCCGGCGCCTCGGCCTTCGCAGCAGCCGAGCCCCGCGCGCCGATCTTCTCGATCTGGAGCTCCGTCAGCGACGCACGGAAGCCGGTGTGCCGCTTGTAGCCGGTCCGCTTCTTGTACTTGCCGATCCGGATCTTCTCGCCCTTCACGTGGCCGACGACGCGGGCGGTGACGGTCACGCTCTTCGGCGAGAGCTCCGTCTTCTTGTCGTCGCCGAAGAGGAGCACCAGCGGATTGAGGGTCTTGCCCTCCTCCGTCTTGAGCCGGTCCACGGTGAGCTTCTCGCCCTCTTGGACGCGGTACTGCTTCCCTCCGACTGAGATGATCGCGTAGGCCATAGCGTGGAAAACGCGGGCACCGGCCCGCGAGGCCGGGGAAGTGTAGCCGAGCGGCCTCCTAGGCCGCGGTTTCGCTCGGCTCGTCCGCCTGCTCGGCCACCGCGGTGGTCGTGCCGGCAGGCTTCCGCCGCCGACGCCCGCCGCGCGAGCCACGCCGCGTCTTCTTCTTCGGCTTGGGCTCCGCGCCGTCCTCCGCGGCCGCCGGCTCGGCAACGGCGTCGAGCGGCTCGGCCTCGGGCTCCTCGTCGAGCGTGCGGTCCGGGATGTGGATCTTCGGCGCGGCGTCGGCCTCGGAGTCGGCCGGGGCGCCCCCGTTCGCGCTCGCCGAAGCGGCGGTTCCGGTCTTGCGACGGCGTCGGCCGCCGCGCGTCCCGCGCCTCGTCTTCTTCTTCGGGGCAGGCGTCTCGGCTCCGTCCTCGGCCGACCTGCTCGACCTCTGCCTCGGGCTCGGCGTCGTCGGCCTCGGGCTCGACCTCGTCTTCGACGGCCTCGTCGGCCACGGCCTCCGTCGGCTCGGGCTTCGCCTCCGCGACGGGCTTCGCCGTGGCGCCCTTCGCCCGCGACGCCCGCGTCGGCTTCTCGGCCTCGCGCTCCGCGGTGATGGGAGCTTCTGCGGCAGGCTCGCCGAGCATCGTCGCGTACGCCGTTCCGTCGAGCACGCGGTTGACGCGCGCGTTGACGGTCTTCCCGACGAGCTTCGCCGCGCCGGCCACGACGACGGCGAGACCGTCGAGCTTCGCGACTGCGGCGTTCGGGTCGTAGAGCCCGACCTCGACGAGCTTCACCTCGAGCTCGGCGCCCTCTTCGACCGGCGCCTTCGGGGCGAGCTTCTCGAGCGTCCCCTCCTCGAGCACGGCGAAGTGGTCCGAGTGGAGCCCGTCCTTCAACTCGAGGAAGAAGCGGCGCTTCGTCGAGGCTTCGATCTGCTCGAGGCGCGAGGCCCCGGGGCCGATCAGGATGCTGCCCGCCCGCGCCGAGACCTCGATGCGGAACGCCCTCGTGCGCGGCTTCGCCGCGGCGAGCGCGCGCAGCTTGCGCTCGAGGTCGACCGCTGCGGTCGCCTCGGAGACGACGATCCCGTCGCCGCCGCAGGTCGGGCACTTCTTCGTCAGGATCTCGCGCGGCCCGTCGGTGACGTTCTGCCGCGTCATCTCGACGAGGCCGAGCGGCGAGATCTCGACGACGTAGGTCTTCGTCCGGTCGCGCTCGAGCTCGTTGCTGCAAGCGCGTCCTCGAACGGTCTGGCGGTTGGACGGGTTCGCCATGTCGATGAAGTCGATGACGATGATCCCGCCGATGTCGCGCAGGCGCAGCTGGCGGACGACCTCCTTCACCGCCTCGAGGTTGTTCTTCGTGATCGTGTCCTCGAGCCGCGCGCCGGAGCTCTTCGAGCGCGAGCCGACGAAGCGCCCCGTGTTCACGTCGATCACGGTGAACGCCTCGGCGTAGTCGAAGATCAGATAGCCGCCGGACGGGAGGTTGACGCGCCGATCGAGCGTCGACTTGATCTCCGCGTCGACGCCGAACGACTCGAACAGCGGCGTCTTCTCCTTGTAGCGGATGACCTTCTCCACCATGTGCGGCGAGGTCTTCTTCAGGTAGCCGACGACGCGCTTGTACGCGGTGTCGTCGTCGATCAGCGCACGCTCGAAGTCGCCGGTGAAGAGGTCGCGCGTGACGCGGAGCGGCAGCTCCGACTCCTGGTAGACGAGCGACGGCGGCTTCGAGGCCTTCGCCTGGTCCTGGATCGACTTCCAGAGCTTCTGGAGGAAGACGAGGTCGCGCTCGACGTCCTCGGCGGACGCGCCCTCCGCGGCCGTGCGGACGATCACGCCGCCTTCCTTGACCTTGAGCGCCTTGACGATCTCCTTCAGGCGCGCCCGCTCGTCGTCGTCGAGCCGGCGGGAGACGCCGAGCCCTTCGCCGAACGGGACGTAGACGACGAAGCGGCCGGGCAGCGAGATCTCGGTCGTGAGCCGCGCGCCCTTCGACTTCATCGGGTCCTTGACCGCCTGGACGAGCACCTGCTCGCCGCGCTTGATCAGGTCCTGGATCTTGCGGCCGTGGCCCTTGCCCTCGAGCTCGGGCACGACGATCTCGTCGACGTAGAGGAAGCCGTTCTTCTCGAGACCGATCTCGACGAAGGCGGCCTCCATGCCGGGCAGCACGTTGTCGACGGTGCCGAGGTAGATGTTCCCGGCGATCGAACGGCGCTCGGGGCGCTCGAGGTAGACCTCGGCGACGCGGTCGTCCTCGAGGATCGCGACGCGCTGCTCGCTGACGTCGGTCGAGACGAGGAGCTCGCGCTTCGCGGGCGGCAGCGGCGGCCGCTTCTGCGGCGGCCGGCGGCGGGGCTGGTTCGCGCGGCGCTCACGGCGCTGCGAGCGAACCTCTTCCTTCTTCTTCTCGGCGCGCTCGGGCTGCTTCTTGCGCTCGGTCTTCGGAGCGGCGGCCTCGGTCGTCGAGGTCGACGCGCTCGCGGTCGTGGACTTCTTGCGACCCTTGCCGCCGCGTGTGCCGCGGCGCCGCTTCGGGCGTGTGGGGTCGGCTGTCGATTCCCCGCCTGCTGTGGCGGGGGCGGTCGTTACGTCTGTCGGCGGAGGTGGAGCGGCTGCCTGCTGTGCGGGCGCCTGCTCCTGCTGGTGCTTTCGGCGGAACCAGGGGAGTGGCAAAAGGTGTCTCCTTGCTGTGCGCGCGGCCAAACGTCGGCCGCCAGAGGCGACCCGGGCGCGCGTTGGATTGTCAGAGGCGAAAACTTGTGCATCGCTTCACCCAGGGTACCAGTGGCTCCGGGGAGGCTCTGCCGTCCGGTCCTGGACCTAGCCTTCCGCCGGTGAGCTACGCCGAGGAGGCCCCGATGAGCCTGAGCCCTACGGAGGAAGCTTTCGAGCTGCTCCTCATCGAGGAAGCAGACGCCTGGTTCGAGTATCTGGAGGCGACCAGGGGTCAGACGGAGATCCGGTACAAGGAGGTCGAGCCCTGGGCCTGGGCCCGGCTCAGCCAGCGCCTACGCGCGATCCGCGCCCGGCGCGCCCGACTCCGCCCGGCCGCGTAAGGGCCGAGCCTCGAAGTAGCGGATCGCCGCCTCGCCGAGCGTCCGCGTGCCCTGCGTAGGCGACGGCGCCCTGCACGGCCCACCCGGCGATCGGGATGACGCCCAGCGCCTGACGAGCAAGTGCGCGAAAGCCGAGCGCGGTGCCGACCACTCCGAGGATCTCCGGGAGCCGCTCGGCGTCGATCTCCTCTCCGTACGCCGCGGCGATGCGGAGCACGAGGCGGAGCTGGTTCAGCGTCAGCACCGGGAAGTCGACGCCGGGAATGAACACCGCTGCGGCGATCGCCGCGTTCTGACGCGCGACGCGCGCGACCAGCGCGTCCACGACGCCGCGCCTGAGCGCCGGCAGCCTCGCGGCGAGCGCGACGGCGGCGTTCTCGTCCTTCGCGGCGAGCCGCCGGCCGAGCTCTTCGAGCGGGAACCCTTCGCCGGGTCGGAGCGGGAGCACGTCGGTCGCGAGCGCGTACGGGATCGGCGTGGTCGGCTCGGGGCCGACGACGAGCAGCGGCACACCTGCGAGGTCAGCCGCACGCAGCGCCCGCTCGTCGTCCTCGGTGGGCTCGCCGGCGAGCACGTAGACCAGCGCAGCTGCGCCGTCGATGGCGCCGAGGGCTGCCTCGCGCACCGCAGTCGCGTCGCCGTTGCGCACGAGCTCTCGCCGCAGCGCGTCGACGAGCGAGCGCGCGCCGCCGAGCACGAGCGGACGCCGGTCCGTCGTCTTCGAGCGGAGCTCGCGCAGGAGCTTGACGACCGCGAACGGGGCGAGCGGAAGCTTGGCCTTCACCGTCGTCGCCCGCGGGCGTGGATCGCCTGCAGCACGCCGATGCCGAGCAGGTTCGTCACGAGCGACGAGCCGCCGACGCTGACGAACGGGAGCGGGATGCCGGTCACGGGCGCGATCCCCATCGTCATGCCCACGTTCACGAAGACCTGGAAGAGGAGCGCGAAGACGATGCCGGACGCGACGATCGCCGAGTACGGGTCCGAGGCGTAGGTGACGACGCGGAGCCCGCGCCAGACGACGAGCAGGTAGAGCAGGAGCAGGATCGCCGCGCCGACGAAGCCGCGCTGCTCCGCGAGCGAGGCGAACGCGAAGTCGGTGGCGTGCTCGGGGAGGTAGTCGAGGTTCGTCTGCGTCGAGTTGTCCACGCCGCGCCCGCGGAGGCCGCCGGCGCCGACCGCGAGGATCGACTGCTGGACGTTGTAGCTCGCTCCCTGCGGGTCGGACTCGCGGTCGACGAACGCGGTCAGGCGGTCGCGCTGGTACGGCTCGAGCACGTCGACGCCGAGCGACGGCAGCAGCCAGACGACGAGACCCGCTGCGACCGCGATCGTCGTGACGAGCGCCACGACGTGAAGCCAACGCGTTCCCGCCACGAAGAGCATCGCGGCGAGCGCCGCGCCGTAGACGAGCGACGTCCCGATGTCCGGCTGCATGAACACGAGCACGGTCGGGATCGCCGTCAGCCCGATCGCCCCGAGCACCGTGCCGACCTCCCCGACGCGTCGCGCACGCTCCGCGAGGAACCCGGCCACGGCGAGAACGACGAGGAGCTTGCCGAGCTCGGACGGCTGGAAGGTCAGCGGCGCCGACGCCGAGCCACCGCTGCGAGCCGCGCGCCTCCGTCCCGAGCGGGATCACGAGCAGGAGCAGCAGCAGGGAGACCGCGTAGAGCTGGCGCCAGTAGCGCCGGAAGACGTCGGGGTCGAGGAGCGACACGCCCAGCATCGCGACGCCGCCGACGGCGGCGTAGATCGCCTGCCGGACGACGTAGTAGTCGGGGCTGCCCGCGACGTCGTCGCGCGTGATCCCCGCGACGAGGTGCAGGCCGTAGCCGACGAGCGCCGCGACCGCTCCGAGGAGGATCCAGTCGAAGTTCCTGACGAACGCCTCGGCGCCCGCCTCGACGCGGCGTGCGCGCGTCCGCGCGCGGCGCGGGCCTGCGTAGTCGACGGCCATCAGTCGGTCTCCGAGGTTGAGACGACGTTGATCTCGCCGATGTCCTTCTTGAAGTACTTGGCGAAGACCTCGAGCGCTGCGGGCGCGGCCGACGTGCCGCCGTGGCCGCCGTTCTCGACCAGCGCGCAGACGACGATCTCGGCGTCGTCGGCGGGCCCGTAGCCGCACCACCAGGCCTGGTCGAACATCCGGCCGTACTCGCTCGAGTACTTCTCGGCCGTCCCGGTCTTGCCGGCGATCTCGACCGGGAACGACGAGAAGACGCCGGTCGACGTCCCGTCCGGGTCGTGGGTCGCGCGGTACAGGCCCTCGCGCACGACCGAGAGCGCGGACGGCGAGACCTTGATGCGCTCGGGTGACGGCGGCGTCGGGTGCGGAACGATCGAGAGCTGGCCCGGACCCTGCACGTCCTTGAACAGGTGCGGCGTGACGAGCCGCCCGCCGTTCGCGACCATTGCGTAGAAGCGGGCCATCTGCAACGGCGTCGCCGTCATGTCCTTCTGCCCGATCGTCAGCTGGATCGAGTCGCCGGGCTTCCAGAGCTTCTCGATCGGATCCTTGTAGGTGTCACGGCGCCACTTCGGCGTCGGCACGAGCCCGGTCGCCTCGGGGCCGAGCTCGATCCCCGTCGCCTTGCCGAAGCCGAACCGGCTCGCCCACTCCTGCAGCGGCGACGTCGGCAGGTTGTAGAACGATTCGCCGAGCCGGTAGAAGTACGTGTCGCACGACCACGCGAGCGCGATCGGCATGGTGATCGCCGTGTTCGTGTACGGGTTCCAGTTGTCGAACTTGTAGAGGACACCGTTCTCTCCGACGTACGTGTACGACGGCGTGCACGGGCGGGGGTCGTACGGAAGGACGATGTTCTCCTCGAGCGCCGCGATCGCCGTCACGGGCTTGAACGTCGAGCCCGGCGGATAGACGCCGGCGAGCGCGCGGTTGAGACCCGGGTAGTTGTTGCGCTTGGCCGAGACCTCGTTGACGAGCGGGCGGATCCGCCACGGGTTCGGCTTGCCGACGAAGATGCGCGGGTCGAACGTCGGGTTCGACGCGAGCGCGAGCACTTCGCCGTTCCGCGCGTCGAGCGCGACGATCGCGCCGCCGTTCGCGTTCCAGCAGCCGCCGGTGCATTGCGAGTCGCGCGCGATCCGGATCCCGTGCTCGAGCGCGCGCTCCGCGGCGTACTGCAGGCCGACGTCGATGGTCAGCTGTGACGTTGTTCCCGGGCATCGGCGTCTTCAACGGCGTGAAGTCGCTGCGAGGCTGGCCCAACGAGTCGACGAGCAGGCGCTGGAGCCCGGCCGTGCCGCGCAGGTAGCGGTCGAACGCGGCCTCGACACCCGCCTGGCCGACCTTGTCGCCTCCGCACGAGCTCGGCGTACGCCCGGCTCGTCAGCTGCTCCTCCGTCACCTCGCCGACGTGGCCGAGGACGTGCGCGGCGAGCGTGCCGTACGGGTAGTCGCGCATGTGGCTCTTGACGAGCTCCATCCCGGGGAACTCGCGTGAGCGCTCGCTGAGGTAGAAGAGCTCGGCGCGGTCGATGTTCTCCTTGACCACCACCGGCGTCAGCGGGTCGTGGCGGCGCTGGTCGATCTCGCGCGCCATCCTGATCGCAGGCACGTCGACGACCTTGCCGAGCCGCTTGAGCATCTGGTAGCGGCCCTTCTTCGGCAGGTCGGCCGGCCACAGCTCCACGGCGGTTCCCTCGATGTTCCCGACGAGGATGTTGCCGTTGCGATCGCGGATCACGCCGCGCGGCGCGTCCACGCGCACCGTCCGCAGCCTGTTGTTCTGCGCGGCGCGCAGGTACTGCTCACCCGAGAGCACCTGCAGCGCCCACAGGCGCAGGAAGAGGACCGCGAAGATGCCGAGCGCGACCGCGCCGAGAATCGCGAGCCGCAGCGCGAGCTTCGGCGTCAGGCGATACGGCTCGACGACGCGCGGATCGGGCGGCAGGAAGCGACCGTTGCCGCCGGTTAGCCAAGGAGCCGCACCTCCTGCGCCGACCACTCGGGGCGGCCGAGCACGCGCCGCACGAGCGCGTAGACGGGGAACGCCAGGATCAGGTTGAGCAGCACACTCGGGGATGAGCGCGCGCACGAGGACGTTGCCCGCATCGACGGGATCGCCGAGCACGACGTGCAGCGCGAGCGCGCCGACGGAGTACAGGATCGTCACGACCGCGACCGACAGGAGCGGCGCGTGCGTGCGATCGCGACCAGTGGTCTCTCCGTAGCGGCCGATCCAGTAGCCGGCGACCGTGAGCAGCAGCGAGGTCTCGCCGAGCCGGCCGAGATTCGCGATGTCGAACAGGAGACCGGCTGCGAATCCGACCGCTGCACCCCAGATCGCGCCGCGCAGGAGCGACACGGCGACGAGCGTGACGAGCAGGAGGTCCGGCGTTCCCGCCGAAGATGTCGATCGAGCCGACGATCGCCGACTGGAGCACGACGGCGGCGAACACGAGCGCGGCCGTCTTGAGGACGTCGAGCGCTCATCGCACGAGCACCGTCACCGACCGCAGGTTCGAGAGGTTGACGTTCGTTGACGACCTGGATCTGCTTGAACGGCTCGGTGTCGGTCTGCGAGACGCTCGTCACGATCCCGATCGGCACCCCGCGCGGGAAGAGCGAGGGCAGCCGTGGAACGCTCGAGCCGGCGGTCGCGACCAGGTCGCCGCGCGCGACGTCCTTGTCCTTCGAGACGTTCGCGAAGGCGAGCGAGCCGCCTTCGCCGGACTGCACCAGCCCGAGCGCACCCGTGCGGATCGTGTACGCCGCGACCGCGCTCGACTCGTCGGTCAGGAGCGTCACGACCGCCGTGTCGGGCGAGAGCTCGGTGATCGCGCCGACGAGCGCGCCCGCGGACAGGACGGGTGCGTTCAACCGGATGCCGTCGCTCGACCCGGCCGCGATCAGCAGCCGCTTGCCGAACGGCGACTGCTCGCCGAGCACGCGCGTGTTCACCGAGCGGAAGTCCTCGAGCCCCGGCAGGTCCTGGTAGTCGAGAGTTGTTCCTTCAGGTCGAGGTTCTCCTGCGCGGCGGTCTGGTTCCGGATCGCCTCGAGGCGTGAGACGCGCGTTCTCCTCGCGCAGCTTCTCGTTCTCGTCCTTCGCCGTCAGCATCCCGTCGAACCAGCCGTAGAGGTCGCGGAACGGGCGCGCGACGCGCTCGGCGCCGACCTGGAAGGGGCGCATCGCGGTCGCGCCGACGTCCTGCGCACCGTGCAGCGGCCCGTCGTTCGACTCGCGGAAGTAGACCGAGAGGAGCGCGAGCGAGAGCACGGCGAGGATGCCCACCACCACGCGGCGCCTGGTCGCGCTGCGGGCTCTGGAGGGGTACGGCGCGGCAGGACGCTGGACGGGACGGCCCAGCACCGCCAATCGGGCGGTTCTGTTGCGAGGCACGAGCTTCGCCAGAGGTTAGCGGGCTGGGACGCTAGCGCCGGTGATTGTTGCGCCGCGCACGAGCGCGAGCGGTGGATCACCTCGAACTCCTCCAGGCTCCTGCCCGAGCCGACGGCCACGCAGGTGAGCGGGCTCTCGGCGAGATGGACCGGCATGAGCGTCTCGTGGCGGAGCCGCTCGTCGAGCCCCGTCAGGAGCGCCCCGCCCCCGGCGAGGACGATTCCGCGATCCATGATGTCCGCCGCGAGCTCCGGCGGGGTCTTGTCCAGGGTCGACTTGATCGCGTCGATGATCTGGGCGACCGGGTCGTCGAGCGCCGTGCGGATCTCCTCGGAGGTGAGGACGACCGTCTTCGGCAGCCCGCTCATCAGGTCGCGTCCGCGCACCTCGGCGGACATCTCTTCCTTCTGGTGGAACGCGGAGCCGACCTCGAGCTTGATCTCCTCGGCGGTCTGCTGGCCGATGAGGAGCTTGTACTCCTTCTTGATGTGGTTGACGATCGCCTCGTCCATCTCGTCGCCGCCGACGCGCAGCGACTGCGAGACGACGATCCCGCCGAGCGAGATCACGGCGACCTCGGTCGTGCCGCCGCCGATGTCGACGATCATGTTCCCCGTCGGCTCGGCGACCGGAAGACCTGCGCCGATCGCGGCGGCCATCGGCTCCTCGATCAAGTAGGCCTGACGTGCGCCGGCGGAGAGCGTCGCCTCTTCGACCGCGCGCTTCTCGACGCCGGTGACGCCGGACGGCACGCACACGACGACGCGCGGGTGCGCGAAGCGGTGCTGATGGACCTTCTGGATGAAGTGGCGCAGCATCTGCTCGGTGACGTCGAAGTCGGCGATCACGCCGTCCTTCAACGGGCGGATCGCGCTGATCGTCCCCGGCGTGCGGCCGAGCATCCGCTTCGCCTCGACGCCGACGGCGTGCACTTCACCGGTGCGCTGGTCGATCGCGACGACGCTCGGCTCGGAGAGCACGATCCCGCGCCCGCGCACGTACACGAGCGTGTTTGCGGTGCCGAGGTCCACGGCCATGTCGCGGCCCCCGAAGCCGGTCAGGGAGTTGAAGATGCCCATAAGAGTGCTCCCTGAGTACTACCCGAAGCCGTAGACGCCGGCGAAGCGTTCGGCGAGCACGCTCACGAGCAGTGCCGCCGGCAGGCCGACCACGTTCAGGTAGTCGCCCTCGATCGACTGCACCAGCGCGGCGCCGAGGCCCTGGATCGCGTACGCGCCCGCGCGGCCCTCCCACTCGCCGCTCGCGACGTACGCGGCGACGTCGCGTGGCGTCAGCGGCCGAAACGTGACGCGCGTCGCGACGTGGTCGACCAGCTCCCAGCCCGGCGTCAGCAGCGCGAGGCCCGAGACGACGAGGTGCGTGTTGCCGCCGAGCGCGTCGAGCATCTCCGCCGCCTCCTCGGCGTTCTTCGGCTTGCCGTACAGCCGGCCCGCCGAGCACGACAGCGGTGTCGACGCCGAGCACCGGCCTCCCGTCGGCCCGGTCGGCGACCGAGCGCGCCTTCCCGAGCGCGTGCTCCTTGACGAGCTCGACCGCGTCGGCGTCGGGCGGGTCGTGCTCCTCGTAGTCCGGAGCGACGACGTCGAACGGGATGCCGAGCTGCTCGAGGATCGCTGCGACGTTGCGGCGACGTCGACGCGAGCAGCAGCGGCGGCGCGGGCGGTGCGCTCATCCGCGCTTGCGCGCCCGCCAGATCTCTTCCCACGGCCACTTCTTCGCCCACTCCGCGTTCGAGTGGTAGTAGGCGTGGTTCTCGGCGTCCTCCGGCGCGAAGATCTCGATCAGGTCGAGCACGTCGAAGCCGCTCTCGCGCAGCAGCCGGAACAGGTCGCCGTGGCCGAGCTGGAACTCCGTCGTGTCGTCGTCCTCCCAGTCGAGCCGGTGCAGGCCGCGCTGCGGGCGCTGGAGCGTCTCGGACGTGCCCTCGAGGTTCGCGCAGAGAACTGCGAGCGTCGAGTTGCGCAGGAAGACGAGCTCGCCGCCGGGTCGAAGCAGGCGCGCTGCCTCGGGAATCCACTTGTACGGGTCGCACCAGATCGACGCGCCGTACTCGGAGACGACGACGTCGAACGACGCGTCCGGGAGCGGGACCTCCTCGGCGTTCGCCTCGAGGAGCGGGAACTCGATCCCGGTCTCGCGCTGCATCTGCCGCGCGGTCTCGAGCTGCGCGGGGGTCACGTCGACGCCGACCGGACGCGCTCCACGCCGGGCGAGCCACGCGGAGAAGTACGCGGTGCCGCAGCCGAGCTCGATCACGTCCTTGCCGTCGACGTCGGGCAGCGCGTTCAGCTCCGACTCGGGCACGCTGAACACGCCCCAGCTGATCTCGTCCTGCTTCCACGCGCGCACGCCCTGCTCGTGCGTGTAGTCCTCGTTCGACTTCGTCCAGCTCGCGCGGTTGCGAACGGCGTACTCGGGAAGCTCAGACGAGCTCATCGTCCGAGAACCACAGCGCGATCTCGCGCTGCGCCGACTCCGGCGAGTCGGAGCCGTGGACGAGGTTGTTCGGCATCGACGTCGCGAGGTCGCCGCGGATCGAGCCGGGCTCCGCGTCCGCCGGGTTCGTCGCGCCGATCGTCTTCCGCATCGTCGCGATCGCGCCTTCGCCCTCGACGACGAGCGCCCAGGTCGGCGCGGAGGTGATGAACTCGACGAGCTCGCCGAAGAACGGCTTCTCGCGGTGCTCGGCGTAGTGCTCCTCGCCGAGCTCGCGCGAGACGCGCAGGAGCTTGCCGGCGACGACGCCGAAGCCGCGCCGCTCGATGCGCGCGAGGATCTCGCCCGCGAGCGAGCGCTCGACGGCGTCCGGCTTGATCAGGATCAGGGTGCGCTCGACGGCCATCGAGCGCGGCGATCTTACTCGGCGCGCCTCCGCCTGGGGGTCTCCCAGGTGTCGCCGAAGTCGATCGCGGCGGGCGTCTCGACGCGCGTCTCGCAGTACGGGCAGATCTGCCAGAGCGCCTCGAGCGGCTGCTTGCAGTTCACGCAGGCCTGCTTCAGCTTGGTCGTGCAGACCGGGCAGACGAGGAAGGTCGCGTCGACCTCGGCCCGGCAGACGGGGCAGTGGAGGTCGCGCAGCGCGAGCCGCTTCTCCATCGCCTTGATCTCGAGCTCGCGCTCGCGGACGTCCTCGAGGTACTCCGGCGGCCGGAAGAACATGTAGATGATCGGGCCGATGAACGGAGGGATCGCGCCGAGCACCGTCGCCATCCCGACCATCCAGGGGTCCTCGATCCGCCGGCGGGCGTCCTTGTAGACCCAGTACGCCGTCGCCACCCAGAAGACGACGAAAAAGAAGAACCCGAGGTTCCGGCCGATGGTGACGAAGTCAGAGTCGAGGTTCACAGAAGCAGCTTTCCCACCAGATACCCGACCCCGAACGCGGCCCCGACGATCGCGATGATCACGAACGCCCCGAACGCGACGACGGTCAGCTGTTCTCCCAGCTTCGTCACTCTACGTGCAGCTCCTCTCGCGCGGCCAAATCCGAGAGGAGGTAGAGAGAGCCCGTGACGAGCACCGGGGGATCCTGCCTCGCGCGCGCGACCGCGGCGACCGGGTCGTCGATCGCCTCGACCTCGGGGAACCACCGAGCCGCCAGGGTCGCGAGCTCGCCGGCGGGCAGTGCCCGGGCGTTCGACGACGTGGTCGCCACGAAGCGTCCGCCGACGCGCGCCAGGCGCTCGAGCATCCCCTCCACGTCCTTGTCGCGGAGGATCGAGGCGACGACGGTGTAGCTGCCCGCCGGGAGGCGCGGCAGCGCCCACTCGAGCCCGTCCGGGTTGTGCCCGCCGTCCCAGATCTCCGAGTCGGAGCGACGCTCGAGCCGGCCCGGGAGCCGGACCTCCACGTCACCCTCGACCCCGGCGCCGAGGAACGCGCCTGCGGCCTCGCGCGCGCCACCGAGCAGAACCTGCCTCCCGGGAACGAGGTGGGCGAACTCGGCGTCCGGCATGACGACGATCGCGTCTGCTGCGGCGACGGCGAGCTTCTCGCGCGCGATCGCCTCGCGCGTCTCGCCGAGCACGTCCACGTGATCGAGTCCGACGTTCGTGAGCAGGACGACCGGGGCGTCGAGCACGTTCGTCGCGTCGTAGCGTCCACCGAGCCCCGCCTCGACGACCGCAGCGTCGACGTCGTCCGCGGCGAACACCGCGAACGCCGCAGCGGTCAGCACCTCGAACTGCGTCGCGCCGACCGCGACCGCGGCCTCGCGTACGCGGCCGACCGCTTGCTCGAAGTCGGCCTCGGCCCCACCGCTCCGGATCCGCTCGCTCCAGCCGCGCACGTGGGGCGAGAGATACGCGCCGACGTTCAGGCCCGTGGAGGCGAGGTGCGCCTCGATCGTTCGCGTCGCGGTCGACTTGCCGTTCGTCCCGACGACGTGGATCGAGGGATAGCGCTGGTGCGGGTTGCCGAGCGCGTCGAGCAGCATCCGCATCCGCCCCAGGCCGAACTCTTCCGGCCAGGGGTCGAGTGACGCGACCCAGTCAGCGTCCGACGGCATAGCCCTGCATGCCGCGCGGGTTCGCGGCCGCGCGGAGCGTGCCGCCGGCGTCGCGGGACGCCGCGCTGAGGCGGCCGAGCGACCACTCGTCCGTGACGTCGACGTCGTGACCGCGCTCGCGCAGCTCGTCGATCACCTCGGGCGCGAAGCGCGCCTCGAGCTCGACGTGCCGCGGCTTCGCCTCGCGAGGGTAGAACGAGCTCGGGAAGTGGTTCGAGTGGAACATCGGCAGGTCGATCGCGGCCTGCAGGTTCTGCTCGAAGAGCACGTGGTGGAGGAAGAAGACGAGCGACCACTGGTCCTGCTGGTCGCCGCCCGGCGTCCCGAACGACAGGACGTCGTCGCCTCGACGCGCAAGCGACGGGGAGAGCGTCGTCCGCGGGCGCTTGCGAGGCTCGAGCGAGTTCGGCAGGCCGTCTTCGAGCCAGAACATCTGCGCGCGCGTGCCGAGCGGAAAGCCGAGCCCGGGCACGACGGGCGAGCTCTGCAGCCAGCCACCGCTCGGCGTGGCCGACACGACGTTCCCGAAGCGATCGACGACGTCGAGGTGGCACGTGTCCCCGCGGGTCGGCTCGCCGGCCCCTCGAGCAAGTAACAGTCTGTTACTTGGGATCTCCGGCAACCGGGCGCCCTCGAGGCCGGGGAGGAGGGCCTCGGACGCCGTGTCCGACACGAGCGACCGGCGCTCGTTCGCGTAGTCGCTGGAGAGCAGGCGGTCGAGCGGGACGTCTGCGAACGCCGGGTCGCCGTACCACGCCTCGCGATCCGCGAACGCGAGCTTCGAGCACTCGAGCACCGTGTGCACGAACTCCGCGCTGCCGGCTCCCATCGACGTGAGGTCGAAGCCCGTCGAGCAGCGCGAGCTGCTGCAGCAGGACGGGCCCCTGGCCCCACGGCCCGGTCTTGAAGACCGTCCACCCCTCGTAGCTCAGGCTCGCGGGCGCCTCGAAGGACGCCTCGAACGCGGCGAGATCGTCGGCGGTGAGCAGTCCGCGGTGCGCGCGGCCCGAGCTGTCCGGCACCTCGGTCTGCTCGCAGAAGGCGCCGATCGCCTCGGCGACGAAGCCGCGATACCACGCGTCGCGCGCCGCCTGGATCTGCCCGTCGCGGTCAGGCCGTCGCGGCTTCTGCCTCCTCGAGGACGCGCGTGTACGTGTCGGCCAGCGCAGGACGCCGGAAGAGCGACCACGCCGCCGGCGCGGGCAGCCAGGTCTCCGCCGACGTGGGCCAGTCGGCGCGAAAGGTCGACTCGAGCGCCGCGATGCTTTCGGCGACGCGCGGCAGGACGTGGTGGCCGTCGCGCGCGTAGCCGATCGCCGGCTCGAGCACGTCGCGAAGCGATGGCCGTCCCGAGCTCGAGCAACATCCGGAGCCAGGCGTCGAACGCACCGGGCACGCAGGCGGCGAGCAGCCCGGTGCCGGGGACGAGGTCGAGCCCGAGCTCGCGGAAGCGCTCGGTCGTCGCCGCGGCCGGCGCAGGTCCCTGCCCGCACACGACGAGCACGTCGTCACGCGCGGCGGAGTAGAGGACGATCGGGAGGTCGCCGCCCGGCCCGTTCAGGTGCGGCTCGACGACCTGCAGCACGAACCCCGCAGCAGCCGCCGCGTCGAACGCGTTGCCGCCTGCCTCGAGCAGCCGCATGCCGGCCGCGGAAGCCAGCCAGTGGGTCGAGGCGACCATCCCGAACGTGCCGTGGAGCTCAGGCCGTGTGGTGAACACGGGCCGCACTTTACGCGCGGCGACTAGGCGGACTCTTCGGCGAGGAGCGGCTCGTCGGCCTCGTCCTCGGCGTCGGCACCGGCGCTCGTGACGAGCGTCGGGCGGATCCCGTTCGCGATCGTCTCCTTCGTGATCACGCACTTGGAGACGTCCTTGCGGGACGGAAGCTCGAACATGACGTCGAGCAGCGCCGACTCGATGATCGACCGCAGCCCGCGGGCGCCGGTCTCTCGTGCGAGCGCCTTGTCCGCGATCTCCCACAGGGAGTCGTCGGTGAAGACGAGCTCGATCGAGTCGTACCCGAAGAAGCGCTGGTACTGCTTCGTGAGCGCGTTCTTCGGCTCCATCAAGATCTTGATCAGGTCCTCGCGCTGCAACTGGTGCACGGCGGAGATGACGGGCAGCCGGCCGATGAACTCCGGGATCAGGCCGAACGAGAGCAGGTCCTCGGGCATGACACCCGAGAGCAGCTCGCTCTTGTCGGAGTCGTGCTTCGAGCGGATGTCCGCGCCGAAGCCGACGGCGTTCTTGCCGATCCGCTTCGAGATGATCTTGTCGAGCCCGGCGAACGCGCCGCCGCAGATGAAGAGGATGTTCGTCGTGTCGATCGAGAGGAACTCCTGGTGCGGGTGCTTGCGTCCGCCCTGCGGCGGCACCGAGGCGACCGTCCCCTCGAGGATCTTGAGCAGCGCCTGCTGCACGCCTTCGCCCGACACGTCGCGCGTGATCGACGGGTTGTCCGCCTTGCGCGCGATCTTGTCGACCTCGTCGATGTAGATGATCCCGGTCTCGGCCTTCTTGATGTCGAAGTCCGCCGCCTGGATCAGCTTCAGGAGGATGTTCTCCACGTCCTCGCCGACGTAGCCCGCCTCGGTGAGCGCGGTCGCGTCGGCGATCGCGAACGGCACGTTGAGGATCCGCGCGAGCGTCTGCGCGAGGAGCGTCTTGCCGCACCCGGTCGGCCCGAGCAGCAGGATGTTCGACTTCTGCAGCTCGACCTCGCCGTCCTCGGTGCCCATCTGGACGCGCTTGTAGTGGTTGTAGACGGCGACTGCGAGCGTGCGCTTGGCCTCTTCCTGCGAGACGACGTAGTCGTTCAGCACCGCGTAGATGTCGCGCGGCCGCGGCAGGTTGTCGAGGTCGAGCTGGGTCGGGGTCGTGAGCTCCTCGTCGATGATCTCGTTGCAGAGATCGATGCACTCGTCGCAGATGTAGACCCCGGGGCCGGCGATCAGCTTCTTGACCTGCCGCTGCGACTTCCCGCAGAAGCTGCAGAGGAGCTGCTCGTTGCCTTCGCTCGCGCGTGCCATCAGCCGGACACTAGTACCCGGAATCGCTTCCGGCTCGTCTCCCTCGAACGAGTGATCTGCGTGCGCCGCACCGGCATCGCCTCTCCTTGTAGCGCGAAAACCACGGTTTGCCTAGGCCACCGCAGCCCGGCTGATCGGATCCCGGCTGGAGACCACGGTGTCGATCACGCCGTACTCCTTGGCCTCTTCGGCGGTCATGTAGTAGTCGCGATCCATGTCCTTGGCGATCTTCTCGAGGTCCTGGCCGGTGTGGCTGGACATGATCTCCTCCATCAGCCGCTTGAGGCTGATCACCTCGCGCGCCTGGATCTCGATGTCCGTGGGCTGCCCGTGGAACCCGGCGGAGCCCTGGTGGATGAGGATCTTCGAGTGCGGGAGCGCGAGCCGCTTGCCGGGCGTTCCACCGGCGAGGATCACGGCGCCCATCGACATCGCCATCCCGACGCAGATCGTCTGCACGTCGGGCTTGATGAACTGCATCGTGTCGTAGATCGCGAGCCCGGCGTACACGACGCCGCCCGGCGAGTTGATGTAGATCGAGATGTCCTTGTCGGGATCCTCGGACTCGAGGTGGAGCAGCTGCGCGACGATCAGGTTCGCGATCTGGTCGTCCACCGGCGTGCCGAGGAAGATGATTCGTTCGTTGAGCAGTCGCGAGTAGATGTCGAAGGCTCGTTCGCCGCGCGACGTCTGCTCGATGACCATTGGGACAAGCGGGCTCATGCAGTCTCCTTGGTGCCGGGGGTCCACAACTTTGTCGGTGTCTCGGGTTTTTCCTTCTCGGGTGTCCAGATCGCCTCGCGGGCCTCGGCCAGCTCGACCGGGATCCGCTTGACCTCGGAGGCCACGCGGTCGAGGGCCGCCCGGAGGCGGATGTCCTCGCGGAGGTCCTCGAACGTGCCTGCGTCCCGCAGCCGCTGCAGCAGCTCGTCGGGATCGTCACCGGCCGCTCCGGCCTCCTCGCGGACGAGCGCCTCGACCTCCTCGTCGGGCACGTCGAGGTCGAGCTTGTCGGCGACGGCCTCGAGCACGAGCTCGCGAGCGACGGATTGCGCGGCCTCGCCGCGGATCTGCTCGGAGAGCTGCTCGGGCGAGACGCCGGAGAGCTGGACGTACGTCTCGAGGCTGAGACCGCGCGCGGCGAGCGAGCGGGCGAGGTTGTTCAAGAGCGTTCGAGCCCGGGCCTCGACGAGCGGGCCGCCTGCCTCCACGCCGGTCGCCTCGACGAGCTGGTCGACGGCGGCGGCGCGGACGGCGCCCTCGATCTCCTCCTCGATCTGCTCGCGGAGGTTGGACTCGATGTCCGAGCGAAGCTCGTCGAGCGTGTCGAACTCGCTCGCGGCGCGCGCCAGCTCGTCGTCGAGCGGCGGCAGCACCTTCTCCTTGATCTCCTTCGACCGTGAGCTCGACCGTCCCCGCCTCGTCCTCGGAGCGCTCGAAGCGAACCTCCTGGGTCTCGCCCGGGGACATGCCGACGAGCGCGCGCTCGAGCTCGGGGACGAGCCGTCCGGCGCCCAGCTCCACGACGTAGTCGCGCTGCGGCTCCTGACCCTCGACGACCAGGTCGACGACCACCGTGTCGCCGGGCTGGGCGGGCCGGCCCTCGACCGGCGTCAGCTCCGCGACCGAGCTGCGGAGGACGTTCAGCTCGTGCTCGACGATCTCTTCGGGCACCTCCGCCTCCGGCGCCGGCACTTCGAGCTTGCGTCCAGTCGGCCGGCTCGGGCTTCGGCTGAACGGACACCGTCGCGGTGAAGCGCCAGTCCTCGTCCGGCGCCTGCGGCAGCTCGTAGTCGTACTGCGGCTGCTCGACCGGACGGATCCGGGAGCGCGCCGCCGCGTTCATGAACCAGCCGCCGATGTGGCTCTCGACCGCCTCGCTGTGCAGCCGCTCGCGCCCGACTCGGGCGAGGAGCACGGGCATCGGAACCTTCCCCTGGCGGAAGCCCGGGATCTTGACGCTCTCGGCCAGATCGGAGGCGGCGTGCTCGACCGCGTGCTCCAGCTGCGCCTTCGGCACGTCCACGGTGAGGCGAACGCGATTGTCGGGCAGCTCCTCGAGCTGGGGCTCCATCCGGGCATTGTGCCGGACGGCTTTCGCGCTGGGTTGGATGGGTCTGCCCCTGGGCCCCGAACACGTAGCCGGCTCGATGCCGGCGAAGGCACCGCGCCGGTGCACCCCGTAAGCTCATTCGCCGAGAAGGAGCGGGTCCGGTGAAAGACGCCGTCGAGATCGTCCAGTACGTCAATCTCGGCCTCTACACGGTCGTCGCCGTCGCCGCCGTCTGGCTGTGGTGGCGCCACCGGGAGCGGGCCGGCCTCTGGGCGGCGCTGGCGTTCGTCGCCCTCGCCCTGATCGTCGACATCGGTCGGCTCCTCCCCGAGGACCCGACCAGCGAGCGCGAGAAGCTCGCGCTGAAGATCCTGATCGCGGGCCTCGTCCTCTTCCCGTACCTCCTCTACCGGTTCGCGACCAGCTTCAGGCCGCCGAGTCGTTCGCTCTCGCTCCTGATCGGCGGGATCACGGTGATCGTCCTCGCCTGGACGTTCGTGCTCACCGACATCCCCGGCGAGGGCGAGGCCTGGCCGACCTCGTTCGCGGTCTACGTCGCCGCGTTCACGATTCACTGGACGCTCCTGACCGTCGTCGTGACCTACCGCCTCTGGACGGCCGGGCGCGGCGAGGCGAGCGTCCCGCGCAAGCGCATGCGGTTGCTCGCGGTCGCCGCTGCGACGATCACGCTCGCCCTGCTGATCAGCGTCAGCGGCACCTCCGACGGGTCGACCGCAGCGCTCGTCGCGACGCTGCTCTCGAGCCTGAGCGCGCTGACGTTCCTGATCGGCCTCGCGCCCCCCGCAATCCTGCGCACCGCGTGGAGGCGCCCCGAGACGACCCGCCTGCAGGCAGCGATCGCCGAGCTGATGGGCGCGACGACCCGCAGCGAGGTCGTCGGCCACGTCCTGCCGCCGATGGCGGAGATCGTCGGCGCGCAGGCCGTCGAGCTGCGGAACCTCGAGGGTGAGCTGCTCGGTGCCTACGGGAACGCCGCCGACGACTCCCGGCGGATCGTGGCCGTCGACAGCCCGGCGGGAGAGGTCAAGCTGTGGACGAGCACGTACACGCCGTTCTTCGGCGCCGAGGAGCTCGCCCTCGTCCGCACCCTCGCGGCGCTGACCGCTCTCGCACTCGATCGCGCGCGTCTGTTCTCGCACGAGCGCGAGATGCGCGAAGCGCTCGAGCGTGCAGACGAGATCAAGACGAACTTCATCTCCCTCGCCGCACACGAGCTGCGAACCCCGGTCGCGACGATCCACGGGCTGGTCGAGACGATCTACGCCCGACGCGACGAGCTCGAGCCGGGTCAGCTCGAAGAGCTCGAGACGGTCCTGCGCGGACAGACGACGCGGATGAAGGCGCTCGTCGAGCAGCTGCTCGACCTGTCGCGCCTCGAGGCCGACGCGGTCGACATCCGGCCGACAGCGCTCGCGATCCGGCCGCGCGTCGAGGAGATCGTCCTCGCGTCACTCGGCAAGGACGCGAGCCTCGTCGAGATCGACGTCGACTCGCGACTCGTCGCGGAGGTCGACCCCGACGCACTCGACCGGATCGTCTCCAACCTCCTCGTCAACGCGTGCCGCTACGGCTCGGCTCCCGTCCGCATCTCCGCCGAGAAGAACGACCGGCACTTCCGCGTCACCGTCGAGGACCAGGGCGAAGGCGTGCCGCCCGAGTTCGTGCCCGACCTGTTCGAGCGCTTCACGCGGAGCACGAGCTCGCGCGCCCGCTCCGGAACGGGACTCGGCCTCGCGATCGCCCGCTCGTACGCGCAGGCGCACCGCGGCGACCTGATCTACGAGCCCGCGCAGCCGCACGGCGCGCGCTTCCAGCTCGTCCTGCCTGTTCGCTAGTTGCTCTTGCGGCCGCGGGCGGCCGCCTTAGGCGCCGAAGCGGCGCTCGCGAGCGGATCCGCTCGCGCCATCGCAATGCGGGCGAGAGGACTCGAACCTCCAAGGGCTTTCGCCCAACGGGTCCTAAACCCGTCGCGTCTACCAGTTCCGCCACACCCGCACGGTGCAGCGAGAGGCTAGCGCGGCGACTAGGGGTTCATGGCCCCGGGTGGAGTCGAACCACCGCGCGCAGATTCGAAGTCTGCCGCTCTATCCACTGAGCTACGGGGCCGTCACGACACGGTAGCCGAGCCGGGAACAGGATTCGGCAGCGGTCTCCGCTCGAGCGCGGCCAGGATGTTCGCGACGAGCTCGGCCGTCGCGGCCTCGCGCGTCGCGCGCGTCGCGCTCCCGACGTGCGGAGAGAGAACGACGTTCGGCAAGCTCGAGGAGCGCTTTCGGCACGTTGGGCTCGTGGGCGAAGACGTCGAGGCCCGCGCGCAGCCGTCCCGACGCCAGCTCGGCGACGAGGGCGTCCTCGTCGACGATCGCGCCGCGCGCGGTGTTGATCAGGCAGGCGCCGTCCCGGAGGAGCGCGAGCCGCCGAGCGTCGAGCAACCCGTGCGTCTCGTCGGTGAGCGGGGCGTGGATCGTGACGACGTCGGACTCGCGGAGCAGATCGTCGAGCTCGCGGCGA
Source organism: uncultured Actinomycetes bacterium (assembly GCA_963819225.1). Taxonomy (GTDB): domain Bacteria; phylum Actinomycetota; class Thermoleophilia; order Gaiellales; family Gaiellaceae; genus JACCTU01. The sequence continues at coordinate 108,196 of CAWFVN010000036.1, forward strand.
TCCGGGCTCCCGTCGTCCGTGCGGCGCGTGTGGAGCACGTTCATCCCGAACGCCCGCGCGCGCGTCGCGACTGCGCTGCCGATCCGGCCGAGGCCGATGACCCCGAGCGTCGCGCCGCCGATCTCGTCGCCCATGAGGTCGCCGACGACCCAGCCCGACGCCCACTTCCCCTCTCGGACGAACCTGTCCCCCTCGACGAGGCGCCGGCGGGTCGCAAGCACGAGCGCCATCGTCAGGTCCGCGGTCGCGATCCCGAGCGCCTCGGGCGTGTTCGTCACGGCGACGCCGCGGCGAGCGCAGGCCTCGACGTCGATCCCGTCGTAGCCGACGCCGTAGTTGGCCACGAGCCGAAGGTCGGGCAGGAGCTCGAGCAGCGCCTCGTCGACGGTCGCCGCGACGACCGCCAGCACCTCGACCCCGGGACGGAGGCCGGAGACGGGCCACTCCACGCCGACGTCCTCGAGCCCGTCCCACGCCGGCCCCGGAAACCGTCGAGACGCGAGGACGCGCACGCGCCGAGGCTATCCTGTCCTCCGCGAGGTGGCGGTAGCTCAGTTGGTAGAGCCCCGGGTTGTGGTCCCGGTGGTCGCGGGTTCGAGTCCCGTCCGCCACCTGTAGGCGGGAGGCGGGGAAACCCGCCTCCCGCGACCATCAAGCCCAGGGGCAAAAGCGTCGATATCCCGTCCATGGCTCTCTCCGCGGCGGAGACGCTCGAGCGCGAGGCAACGGTCCCGGCCGTCCTCAAGACGTCGTGCGTTCTCCTGACGAAGGACCTCGAGGCACACGCGTGCAACCTCTCGCGCGTCGTGGGCCAGCTCCTCGTCGACCTCTGTGAGCACTCGTTCGACGGGCGAAGGATCCAACTCGGGCGCGGGTACCTGCTGCCGGACTTCCCGCTGACCCAGGAAGTGATCGAACGGCGCGAGCCGCGGATCGTCTCGCTCTTCGACGCGGACGTCGACGAGAGCGAGGCCGAGCTCCTCCGCGACCTGCGCTTCGACTCACTGCTCATGATCCCCCTCATCGTCGACGAGGACGACTGGGGCCTGTTCGAGGTCTACCGGGAGGGCGAGCACCGTCTTCACGGCTGAACACGTCGCACGCGCAACGGCGATCGTCCAGACGACGAGCACGGTGCTCGAAGCGCATCACCGCCGCGCATCGGCCGCGTAGACACCATCCGCGTAGATGCGCCCGGGAGGATTCGAACCTCCGACCAACGGCTTAGAAGGCCGCCGCTCTTCCACTGAGCTACGGGCGCTCGTGGAAAGCGTAACCGTGTCGAGCGGCTAGCGTCTGACGCCGAAGTCGGCGGTGAGCACGGTGACGGGCGCGTTGTTGAACACGCCGGGTCCCGCGGTGACGTGAATCGCCGACAGACCGATCTCCCGCCAGCGAGAGGTGAGGAGATTCTTGCGATGCGGCGGGCTCCCGAGCCACATGCGCAACGCGTCCGCAGGGGCAACGTCAGGCGATGACCAGAGCAGGTTCTCGCCGACGGACCAGTAGCCGATGCGAGCCCTGCGGGTAGAAGCGCGCGACGCGCTTCCAGAAGATCGTTCCGTCCGCCGACTCGTGCGAGAAGAAGCCGCGATTCGCCATCGCCGCGGAGTGCGTGTCGGCAGCAGCGCGGAGGCGGACGTTGAGCCGAAGCGGCACGAGGCCGTGCTTACGGCGAAGCGCGTTGATCTCGACGAGAACGCCGCTCTCGAGGTCGTCGCGGGCGGCGAGGGTGCGGCCCGTCGTGCGTCCGCGCGCCCGAAGGCGAAGCCGCGACCGCCGCCGCAAGGAGTGCGACGAGCGCCAGCAGAGTACGAATCCCCCCAGACATGCTCTTTCAACATCGGGCCAGGCTGCTTCGTGAGCCACCCCCCAATGGGGGATCGCAGCCCTCCGCTCAGAGCGGGGCGTCGACGACCGGCTCGGACGACTCCCGGCGGGCGCGGAGCAGCTCGCGCAGCAGCACCTGAATCGTCCCGGCGATCGGGATCGCGGCGAGAGCGCCGAGCACGCCGGCGAGGGAAGCGCCGATCAGCACCGCGACGAGGATCGTGAGCGGCGAGAGCGCGACGGTCTTGGAGTAGATCAGTGGATAGAGCACGTGGTTCTCGACCTGCTGGTAGACGATGAACCAGCCGAGCACGATCAGCCCGACCGTCCAGCCCTGGTCGAGCACCGCGACGGTCGTGACGAGGACGGAGGCGATCGTCGCCCCGGCGAGCGGGATCAGGTCGAGCACGAAGACGACCAGGCCGAGCGCGATCGCGTAGCTGACGCCGAGCGCGATGAGCAGGAGCGACGACGTGATGCCCGCGAGGAGCGCGATCGCCATCGCACCGGCGACGAAGCCGCCGACGGTCGCGTAGACGTCCTTGCCGATCCTCCTCCACCGAGGCTGCGAGGCCGGCGGGAGCAGCTCGTAGAACCGCTCCACCCAGCGCGGACCTTCCAGGAGCATGAAGAAGGTGAGCACGATGATCGTGATCGTCGCCGCGATCACCGTCACGACGCCCTTCGTCACCGCGACGGCGGTCCCGGAGACGCCGAGGATGCGACTGATGTCGGTTCCGGACGCAGCTTCACGGACCCGCTCGACGAGGTGGTAGTCGGTCTCGAGGAAGCCGAGGCGGCCGCGACCTTCGGTCAGGTCCTGCACGTACTCGGGCACTGCGTCGATGAAGTTGTTCACCTCGTCGACGAGCGTCGGGATGAACGTCAGCCCGAGGATGACGACCACGCAGAGCAGGAGCAGGTAGGTGACGCCGATCGCGAGCCCGCGCCTCGGGATCCCGCGCCGCATCAGGAGGTTGACGAGCGGGTCGAGGGCGAGCGCGAAGAAGACCGCGATCAGCATCCAGGTCAGCACCTCGCGCGCGAGCGAGACGACCTGGAGCAGCGCGAAGACCGCGAGGATGATTCCGAGGACGGCAAGGACCGTCCGCGCGCGGAATCGGACGATCCGCTCGAGCGGGTCCATGCGCGAGAGCTTGACCTGACCGCCGGACGGCTCGGCCGCTAGCATCCCGCGACGTGACGGCAGGCACGCTCCACACGAACAAGGGTGCGATCGAGTTCGAGCTCTTCGACGACGACGCGCCGAAGACGGTCGCGAACTTCCTGAAGCTCGCGCGCGACGGGTTCTACGACGGCGTCATCTTCCACCGCGTGATCCCGGACTTCATGATCCAGGGCGGCGACCCGACCGGCACCGGCACGGGCGGCCCGGGCTACACAGTTCGAGGACGAGTTCAACGACAACAAGGTCGTCCGTGGCGCGCTCGCGATGGCGAACGCCGGCCCGAACACGAACGGCTCGCAGTTCTTCATCGTCACCGCCGAGGCGACGCCCTGGCTGGACGGGAAGCACACCGTCTTCGGCCGCGTCACCAACGGGATGGACGTCGTCGACACGATCGAGAACGTCGACACCGACGCGAACGACAAGCCGCGCGACGACGTGACGATCGAGCGCGTCGAGCTCGCCTCCTGACGACCCTTCCCGAAGCGCCCGACCGGGATCGAACCGGTGACTAAAGCTTGGAAGGCTCTCGTGTTACCGCTACACCACGGGCGCGCAGCAGTAGCGTAGCCCGGTGGATTGGAGCCGCGCGCGTCTCGTCTGCTTCTCGGCCGGCACGCTGCTCGCGCTCGCGGCCCTCGTCGGGCCGCTCCACGAGCTCCAGTTCGAGCTGCTGACGGCGCACCTGCTGCAGAACGTCGTCCTGGCGGAGTGGGCGCCCGCGCTGCTCGTGCTCGGGCTGCCGCCGGAGCTCGGCCGCAAGCTGGCGCGCTTCGTGCCCCCCTGGCTCGGCCTCCCGCTGTGGCTCGTCGTCTACTACGCGTGGCATGCGCCGCCGCTCTACGACGCAGCGCTCCGCCACCCGGACTCGCTCCTCCAGGCCGAGCACCTCTCGTACCTCGTCGCGGGAGCGGCGCTCTGGCTCCCGATCGTCCACGGCACGATGAGCGACGGCGCGAAGGCCGGCTACGTCTTCGCCGCCTTCGTCCTGATCAGCCCACTCGGCCTCCTCCTCGCCCTGATCCCGGACAGCGTCTACTACTTCTACGACGGACACTGGGGCCTGACCGCCCTCGAGGACCAGCAAATCGGCGGCGTCACGATGTCGTCAGAAGCAGCGCTGGTCTTCTTCGCAGTGTTCGCGTTCTTCTTCGCGCGAGTCGTGCGCGAGAGCTAGAGGTTTTGACGTGCGGCCGCGGGCGGCCGCCTTTAGGCGCCAAGCGGTCGTGAATCCGCGCTAGCGGATTCACGACTTGCGCCTCCACAGAAATAGGTCGGGGCGGCCGGATCCGAACCGACGACCTCCTGCTCCCAAAGCAGGCGCTCTACCAGGCTGAGCTACGCCCCGCCGTCGCGGGCGAGTGTAGCTTCGCGCCGTGGTCGAGCCCCTCCTCCCGGCCGACAGGACACCGCCGCGCGAGCCGCACCCGTTCCTCGGCTACGCGATGGTGCTGACCGCGGCCACGCTGTGGGCCGTCAACGGCGCGGTGTCGAAGGTGATCCTCGACTCCGGCGTCTCGTCGCTTCGGTTGAGCGAGGTTCGCTCGACGGGCGCGTTCGTCGGGCTCGCGCTCGTGCTCGCGCTCGTCGCGCCGAGGCGGCTGCGCAGTCTCGCGGAGCGAGCTTCCGATGCTCGCGCTGTTCGGGATCGCGGGGCTCGCGTTCGTGCAGTGGTTCTACTTCGTCGCGATCCACCGCATGTCGCTCGCGGTCGCGCTGCTCATCCAGTACCTCGCTCCGCTCCTCGTCGCGCTCTTCTCGCGGTTCGTGCTCCACGTCGAGGTCCGTCGCCGGATCTGGCTCGCGCTCGCGCTGGCGCTCGTCGGGCTCTCCTTCGTGCTCGAGATCTGGGGCGGGGCGACGCTCGACGGGATCGGCGTCGGAGCCTCGCTCCTGGCCGCGACGAGCTACGCGCTCTACATCCTCGTCGCGGAGCGCGAGCTCGGCCGGCGGGACGCGATCTCGCTCACGACGTACGGCTTCCTCTTCGCCTCGCTCTTCTGGGCCGTCGTCCAGCCGTGGTGGACGTTCCCGACCGGTCTGATCGACGACGCCGCCTCGGGCGCCTGGGGGCTACCGGTCTGGTCGCTGATGGGGTGGATGATCGTGCTGGGGACGATCGTCCCTTTTTGCCTGCTCGTGGGCTCGCTCAGCTTCATCCCGGCGACCCGGGCCAGCATCACGGCGATGTTCGAGCCGATCGCGGCTACCCTGGTCGCCTGGTTGTGGCTCGGCGAGGAGCTCGGTGCGGCCCAGCTGGCGGGCGGTGCGGTCGTCTTGGCCGCCATTCTCCTGGCCCAGACCGCTCGTTGAGTCAACTCCTAGGAGATCGTCTGAGACCGAAGTCCGTTCCGGTTTCACATCCGACGTCTGGGGCACGCTTTCCGACATGTGCAATACTCCTTCGCCACTTAATGCGCTTTACAAAGAATATTTCTATCGTTTTTAGTATGGCTTTTGTGCTTCTTGGCACTTGCGTCGCCGGCTCAGGCCCGGCCGACGCCCGCCGAGGCGAGCCTGCTCCAGGCGATGAACCAGGCCCGCGCGCAGCACGGGGTCGCCCCGCTCCGCATCGACTACCGGCTCGAGGCTGCCGCCCGGGCGAAGTCGCGGTCGATGCTCCGGACGGGCACCTTCTTCCACGGCAACTTCGCGCGCCGGCTCACGAGCTACCGCGCCAGGGGGCCGTATTTCGGCGAAAACCTCGCGTGGGGTGTCGGGTCGCGCGGGTCGGCCGCGAGTGTCGTCCAGATGTGGCTGGCGAGCCCGTCGCATCGCGCCAACCTGCTCCGCCGGAGCTTCCAGCGGGTCGGGCTGGGGATCTACGTCGGAACCTTCCGCGGCTACGGCGGCACGTCCGTCGTGACCGCGAACTTCGCGGGACGCTAGAGCTCCGCGGGAAGTCCGCAGGACTCCCGCGGCCTCGCTATTCCTCCATCAAGGCTTCGAGGTCCGCGAGCTTCTCGCGGCGAAGCTGGTCGCGCTCGCCGCGGTCGATCCGCGCGAGGAGGTCGCGCACGAGCGGTGCGAGCTCGAGCGGGTTGAACGGCTTCGTGATGTAGTCGACGCCGCCGATGTCGAGTCCCTTCGCGCGGTCGCGGAACTCGGCGCGCGCGGTGAGGAAGACGATCGGGATCCCTCGCGTCGCGGGGTCGTCGACGAGCTGCTCCGCGACGCGCCACCCGTCCAGGCCCGGCATCATCACGTCGAGCAGGATCACGTCGGGCGGGTTCGCGCGGGCCTTCTCGAGCCCCGACGGACCGTCCGCCGCCTCCGCGACCTTCATTCCCTCGGCCTCGAGGTTCACCCGGCAGAGCAGCCGGATGGGGGCCTCATCGTCGATTACGAGAACGTTGGTCATGGGCCCAGGATCCGTGCGCCTATACCCGCGCCGCCGGAAGCTCGAACGCGAAGCGCGATCCTTCTCCTTCGGAGGACTCGACCCGGATCCTGCCGCCCATCGCCGTGACGAGCCCCTGCGCGAGGAAGAGGCCGAGCCCGGTTCCTCCCCGCTCCTGGTCCGCGCGGTAGAACTTTCGGAAGATCCGGTCGTGCTCGGACTCGGGGATCCCGACGCCCTCGTCGGCGACCTGGAACTCCACCGTGTCGCTCTTCCGCCGCGCAGCGACGGTGACGCGGCCGCCGTCGGGTGAGTACTTGACGGCGTTGTCGACCAGATGCGCGAGCACCTGGCGCAGCTTGTCGGCGTCCGCCTCGGCCGCGAGCGGCTCCGGCGGGAGCTCGAGCACGAAGTCGTGCGCGGCGCTCTCCTCCACGGACGTCACGACCTCGGTCACGAGCGGCCGCACGTCGGTCGGGATCAGGTTGACGTGCAGGTCGCCGGTGTCGAGCCGGGCGACGTTCAGCAGCTGGTCGACGATTCCCGTCAGCCGTGACGACTCCGAGGAGATGTACCCGAGGAAGACCCGGCGCTCCTCCTCGCCGAACAGGATGTCCTCGCGCAGAAGCGTCTCGGCGAAGCCGTAGATCGAGGTGAGCGGACCGCGGAGCTCGTGCGACACGGTCGAGACGAACTCGGACTTCATCTCCTCGACGAACCGGTCGGCGGAGATGTCGCGGAAGGCGTGGATGCGACCCGCGACCTGGCCCGCGGGGTCGCGCATGACCGCTTCGGTGACCGAGAGCCAGATCTCGCCGCCGCCGCGCGCGATCGACACGAGCGGTGCGCCGCTCAACGTTCGGCCGAGGACCTGCTGCGGCGACCGGCCGAGCGCCTCCGTCGGCCGGGACTCCGGTCACCTGCTCGGCCGCTCGGTTCCAGAGCACGACGTTCCCGTCGCGATCGAGCGCGACGATCCCGTCCGCGATGTTCTCGAGGATGGCCGTGCTGCGCTCCTTCTCGAGCGCGACGCGCTGGTAGAGCTCCGCGTTCGAGAGCGCGGCCGCGGTGTTCGCCGCGAGCGCGAGCAGCGCCTCGACTTCTTCCGGCCGCCAGCGCCGCGGGCCGCGCGCGTACACGGCGATCACGCCGAGGAGGGAGCTCTCCGGCCCGACGAGCGGGACGCCGAGGTACGCCCTGTAGCCGGCGGCGAGCACGGCGTCGGAGGCGAGCAGCGCCGCGTCGGACGAGGCATCCGGCACCGCGACGGCCTTGCGCGACTGCGCGACCTCGCCCGAGAGCCAGCCCGCCGTCTCGCTGCGAACTCCGAGCGCGACCTCCGCGTCGCTTCCGGCGACGGCGGTGACCAGCAGCTCGTCGCCGTCGACGATCCTGATCGCGCACGCGTCGGCTCCCAGCAGCTCGGGAGCCTGCTGGACGACCTCGTCGAGCACCGCCGCAGGATCGAGCTCGGTTGCGAGCGCGCTGCCCGTCCGCGCGAGCTGCTGCGCGAGCGCGCGCGACGTGCGTTCCCCTTCGAACAAGCCGCTCCGCTCGAGCGCTCCACGTGCAGCACCCGCGAGGTGGCGTGCGAGCTCGATGTCCTCGTCGCGCAGCGAGCGCTCGTCGGCGAAGAAGACGAGCACGAGCCCCGCCGCGTCCTCGCCCGCGACCTCGAGCGGGATGAGCAGCAGCGAGCGAAACGCACACTGCTCCGCGAGCGAGCGCCAGCGGCCGTCGAAGCGGTCGTCCGTCGCGAGCTGAGAGGACGCGAGGATGCGACGCTCCTCCGAGGCGTGCCGGAAACCGGACTCGCCGTCGAGGCCGGCCTCGAGCGCAGCAGCGAGCGGCGCGGGGAGCTCGTGTCCGCCCGCAAGCCGAAGCGTCCCTGCGCTCGGCATCACGACGGCGGTGAACGCGGCGCCGAACGCCTCGCCTGCAGCCTGCGCGACGGCGTCCAGCGTCGCGGAGAGCGAGAGCGGCTCGACGAGCACGGAGGCGATGCGGTAGAAGCCGCGCTGGATCCGCGCCTGGCGCGAGCTCTCCTCGAACGCCTCGGCGTTGCGCAGTGCCAGCGACGCGAGCGCCGCGAACGCCTCGAGCAGCTCGAGCCCCTGCTCGTCGAAGCTCCCCGCGGTCCGCGAGCACACGCCGAGCACCCCTCGCACCTCGTCGAAGACGACGACCGGCGCAACCATCACGTCTTCGAACTCGCGATAGCTCGCCGACGGGAAGTGGCTGCTCCGTCCGCGCGAAGTTGCGCTTCAGAACCGGTCGCCGCGCCGCGATCGCTTCGCCGAGCGTCCCTCCGGGGAAGATCTCTCGGCCCGTCTCGCTCTCGGGCAGGCCGTGCACGGCACGACACACGAGCGTGTGCCGGCGCTCGTCGAAGAGCCAGCAGTCCGCGGCATCCGCGCCGAGGAGCTGCACGACCTCGCTGACGAGGACCTCGAGGACTCCCTGGAACTCGAGCTCGCCGGTCAGCGTCTGCGCCGCGTGCAAGAGAGCCGTCTGCCGCAACAGGCGACGCTCGTGATCCGCGAGCAGCCGCGCCGTGTCGAGACCGAGCGCGAGCTCCCGCGCGACCGCCTGGAGGAACGCAACGTCGCCGGAAGGCCACGCTCCCGGGACGTTCCGGTGGACCGCGAGCACGCCGATGAGCCGGTCGAAGACGATGATCGGGGTCGCGAGGACCGACCGAGAGCCGAGCTCCAGCAGGCCCTGGCGCCCACCATGCGCGGCGTCCGCGAGCTCCGGTGCCGTGGCGACGTCGGAGAGCGCGATGGTCGAGCGATCCCGCATCGCGAGATTGGAGACCGCGAGGCGGGCGAGGCTCAGGTCGCCGATCGGCTCGAGCCCCTCGTCGTGCCACTGCGCCTTCACCGACATCGCGCCGTCGGGCTCGCCCAGCCGGACGAAGCAACGTTCCGCACGCAGCGCTTCCGCCACGACGGCGACCGCATGCTCGAGCACCGCGTCGAGGTTGGAGTCGGTCCTCATCCGAGCGGCGAGCTTGGCGACGATCGACTCGCGGTCGCCGTCCGAGCCTCCCAACCTTTCGATCACGGGAGCGGCTTCCGACGCGAGCGCCTGGAGCTCGGCCAGGACGTCGCCGGAGAACGCGCGCTGCTTGCTCGTCGCCGCGACGACGAGCACTCCGATCACGCGTTGGTCGGCGATCAGCGGGACATACGCGAGGCTCCGCGCTCCGGTCGCCTCGACGAGCCGCGCGCTGACCCGTTGCGACGCCTGGGCGTCGTAGACCGCGAACGCCGCCGCGTCGTGATACGCGCTTGCGACTCCGGAAGGCTCGTTCGCCAGGTCGAGGCGAACGTCGGGGAACCACGAGACGTCTTCGCCGCGGTCGATCGCGACGACGCCGTAGGCCTCTGCACCGGCCGCGTCGATGAGCATGAGCGCGGCGACCTCCGTGCGCGCGCTCGACGCCGCTTGCTCGACGATCTCGTGCGACGCCTCCGCGATCGTCGTCGCGTCGCGGAGACGGCCCGCGGCGCGTGCGAGGCCCGGCCCGGTGAGCAGCAGCGTGCGGTCGCGGAACCGCGCGAACAGGACGAGCGCGGGGACGAGCGCGACGCAGGGTCGCGGCGAACCCCGGCCAGCCCGAGCCGCCGATGGGCTCTTGATCGCGAAGCACCAGCAGCCCGAAGACGATCGCCGCAATACCGACGCAGGGGAAGACGAGTGCCAGGGCCAGCCCGAGGCCCCTCACCGTGTTGCGGGGGGCGCCCAGGAAGGCGGGCACGAGCGAAGCCCCCGCGGCGAGGTACACGACCCCGAGCGCGAGGAGGGGGACCGCGTTCAACCAGATGGCCTGCTGCTCGGTTGTCACTGGGCTTTCGTGGCGGATTCTAGGAGGGGAAGCGAAGTGGCATTTCCCGCCCGCGCCGCTCACTCCTGCGGCTTCAAAAGATGGGCCGAACGGCCCATTGTGGCCCGAGAGCCCGAAAGCTAGCTTGGACGCCACTGGGCGATGCGAGCCGCGGTCGTCTGGCCTTAGAGACCGCGGTGAGCACTCTGAAGAGGCCGGCTGCACCGACCCCCCCGAAGCAGCCGGCCTTTTCATTTCCCTAGCTACGCTGAGCTCGTGGTCAAGCGCGTGCTCCTGGCGTCCCCCCGCGGCTACTGCGCCGGCGTCGAACGCGCCGTCGACACGGTCGAGCTCGCGCTCGAGCACTACGGCGCGCCGATCTACGTCCGCAAGCAGATCGTCCACAACGCGCACGTCGTTCGGGAGCTCGAAGAGCGCGGCGCGATCTTCATCGACAGCGAAGAGGAGGCCCCGGAAGGCGCCACGATCGTCTTCTCGGCACACGGCGTCGCGCCCGTCGTGCACACGAACGCCGCGGCGCGCGGGCTGAACACGATCGACGCGACCTGCCCGCTGGTGACGAAGGTGCACACACAGGCACGGCGCTTCGCGGCCGAGGGCTACACGGTGCTCCTGATCGGTCATGCCGGACACGAAGAGGTCGAGGGCACGATGGGCGAAGCGCCGGAGGCGACGGTTCTGATCGAGTCGGTCCAGGACGCCGAGACGCTCGACTTCCCCGCCGACGCAAAGCTCGCGTACATCACGCAGACGACGCTCTCGGTCGACGAGACCGGCGAGATCATCAAGGTGCTCCGGCGCCGCTTCCCGAACGTGCACGCGCCGAAGCGAGAAGACATCTGTTACGCGACGTCCAACCGGCAGTGGGCGGTCAAGGAGATGCTCGGCGAGATCCAGCTCCTGCTCGTGATCGGCTCGCGCAACTCCTCGAACTCGAACCGGCTCGTCGAGGTTGCGCGCGCGAGCGGCGTCGCCTCGTACCTGATCGACGACGAGACCGACATCCGCGAGGAGTGGCTCGACGGGGTCGAGACGGCCGGGGTGACGTCGGGGGCGTCGGCGCCCGAGAAGCTCGTCACCCGCGTCTGCGACTGGTTCCGCGCGCGGGGCGTGGAGGACATCACGCCGTACAAGCTCGTCGAGGAAGACGTCGAGTTCCGCCTTCCGGTCGAGCTCCGCCGCGAGCTCGCCCTCGCCGAGGCGCAGCGATAAAGACCGCCGCTGCCGTCCTGGGCGTTGTCGCGCTCCTGTTCTTCGCGGCCGCAGGCGGCTATCTGCTTCGAGACTCGCAGGATCTCGAGCAGGAGTGGAGCCACTGCGTCGACGACGCCGCGGGCTACGACGTGCAGTACCCCGCCGACTGGAGCACCGCGACGGGCGAGCTGGCGTGCCGCTTCTTCGAGCCCGAGCCGTTCACCGTGCCGGCTGACAGCGACTTCGGCGGCACGGCGCTCGAGGTCCTGCCGCAAGAGCAGCCGTTCGACGCGGCGCTCGCCGGGCTGATCGACACGCGCTTCGCGAAGACCGAGGTCCGCGAGCAGGTGACGATCGGCGGGCATCGTGGCTTCCGGCTCGAGCTCGTCGCGACAGGTGAAGGCTTGAGCGAGAAGGGCACGCGCACGTACGGGTACCTCCTGCGCCGCGACGGCGGCGGAGCGATCGTCATCCAGACGACGGCGCAGCCAGGCGAGACGCTTCGCCACCGGCCGGTCGTCGATCACGCGGCGAGCACGATCGCGTTCTTCGAGCCGGCGCCGGTCGCGGTGAGCGGGCTTCCCGAGCCGGTCGCGCAGACGCACGCCGCGCTGCTCGCGGCGGCCGAGGCGCACGACGAGCAGGCGCTCGAGGCGCTGATCGAGCCCAGCGAGTTCCGCTACACGTTCGGCGAGGACGTGCCCGGCGGCGCGCTCGCGTTCTGGCGCACGACCAAGGAGCAGACCGGCACCGACCCGATCGACACGCTCGCGCGCGTCCTCAAGCTGCCGTACGTGCTGTCGCAGGGGATCTTCGTCTGGCCCTTCGCCTACGACAAGGAGCCCGGCGAGATGAGCGAGTACGAGCTGAGCCTGCTCGGAGACCTCATGCCCGAGGGTGTCACCGAAGTCGGCTACCTCGGCTGGCGCGCGGGGATCCGGCCCGACGGGCGCTGGGTCTTCTTCATCGCCGGCGACTGAGAAAGCAGTCGGTCGTGTGGTCGTTCACGAGACCCGCTGCCTGCATAAGGGCGTAGCAAATTGTCGGGCCGACGAACCGAAAGCCGCGCCGCTTCAGCTCCTTCGACATCGCCTTCGACTCCGCCGTCTCCGCCGGGATCTCGCTCGTCGTCTTCCAGCGGTTGAGCTTCGGCTCGCCGCCGACGAACGACCACAGGAGCTCGGACAGCGGCACCTCGAGCTCGAGGATGCGCTGCGCGTTGTTCACGGTCGACTCCACCTTCAGCCGGTTGCGCACGATCCCCGGATCGGCGAGCAGCTTCTCGACCTTCTTCGGCGTGTAGCGCGCGACCTTCGCCACGTCGAAGTCGTCGAACGCCGCGCGATAGCCGTCGCGCTTGCGCAGGATCGTCAGCCACGAGAGCCCGGCCTGCGCGCCCTCGAGCGTCAGGAACTCGAACAGCAGCGCGGTCGTCGTGAACCGGGACCCCCCACTCGTCGTCGTGGTACGCGACGTACTCCGGGACGTTCAGCGGTACCCAGCCGCAGCGCTTCATCCGGTCTCGTAGGCGAAGTAGGCGGTGCCGCTCAGCGGCCTGCCGTTCAGGTCGTAGAGGTAGCCGCGTTCGTCCCAGCCGATCGTCGCGATCGCGTCCCCGCGCCGCGAACCAGAGACCACCGGCGAACGAGCCCGGCTGCACCGAGAAGGAACGCAGGTGCTGCTCGCCGCGCCAGAGCTCGATCGCGGCTCTCGGTGGCCGGTTCCCGGGAACGTGCGACACGCCCAGGGCCATCGTCCCGTGCGCGTCGACCGCGACCTTCGAGACGGCGAGCGAGGTCGGGGCGGCGCCCGGGAAACGCCTCGATCAGCATGGAGGCCGGTAGCGGGCTGCCGTCCCGCGAGCTCGCGAGATCGATCCGGTAGTCGCCGAGCGAGTCCCGGCGCTCGGTTTCGTCGTCACGCTGCAACGCGTCGTACACGACGACGAGCGCCAGCACGGCGATCGCGGCGACGACGATGCGGTTCCAGTTCACGCCTTGGTGAGCTCCGGCTCGTCCACGTCGCCGACCTCGATGCCGACCGCGAGCACCTCGCGCGCGATCCAGTCGCCGTGCTGCTCGACGAGCTCGGCGTACGACCGCGGGAGCGAGACGCGGATGCGGTCGGTCACCGCGAAGCCCGCGTCCTTCCGCATCGAGTTCAGCTGGTGGATCAGGTCGAGCACCCGGCCTTCGAGCTCGAGCTCGGGGTCGAGCGCGGTTTCGAGCGCCACGGTGACTCCGTGGTCGGCCGCGACCGCCCAGCCCTCGAGCCCTCGCCGCTCGACGAGCACCTCGTCGGGGTCGAGCTCGTGACCGGCAGCGCGGAACCGGCCACCTTCGAGCTCCTCGAACTCCCCCGCCTGGAGCGCAGCTCGCACCGCGCCGAGCTCCTTGCCGAGCTTCGGGCCGAGTCGGGGCAGGTTCGGCTTCACGAGCAGCTCGGTCGAGTCGATGTCGCCGAACTCGACGGTCTTGACGCGCAGCTCCTCCGCGACCTCGTCCATGTGGGCGTCGGCGAGCGTCGTGCCTTGCACGACGAGCCGCCGCAACGGTTGGCGATGCTTGAGCCCCGACGTGGATCGTGCTTGACGGCCGAGCTCGACGACGCGGCGAGCCGCCGCGACCTCCTCGAGCAGACCGTTCTGCAGCTGCCCGGTCTCGGGCCACGAGGCGAGGAAGATCGACCGCGGCGCGTCCTCACACGGCTCGACGACGAGGTTCCGCCAGAGCTGCTCGGCGAGGAACGGCATCACAGGGGCGATCACGCGCAGCGCCTGGACGAGGGCGTACCAGAGCGTGCGAAACGCAGCGTCGTCGTATTCGTAGAAGCGCCTGCGCGAGCGCCGGATGTACCAGTTCGAGAGATCGTCGACGAAGGCGTCGAACGCGCGCGTGACCCCGGGCGTCCAGAAGGACTCGTACGCCGCCGTCGTCTCCTCGACGAGCTGCTGCGTGCGCGCGACGAGCCAGCGGTCGAGCGTCCGCAGCTCCTCGGTCTGCGGTCCGGCTTCGAGGTCGGCGTAGCTGGGCCGATACCCCTCGATGTTGGCGTACGTGACGAAGAACGAGACGGAGTTCCAGAGCGTGAGGAGCCGACGCTTGATCTCCCTCGCCGGCCCGTAGCCGAACCTGATGTTCTGGCTCGGGACCTGCGCGCAGAAGAGCAAGCGCATGACGTCTGCGCCCATGTTGTCGAGCGCCTCCGCGGCATCGATGGAGTTGCCCCACGACCGGTGCATCTCCCGGCCGTTCTCGTCGAGCAGCTTCTCGTACGTCAGGACCGAGTTGTACGGAGACCTTCCGGTCAACGTCACGGACATGAACGACTGCGAGTAGAACCAGAGCCTGATCTGCTCGCGCATCTCCGAGACCCAGTCGGCCGGAAACCACTTCTCCCAGTACGCGTGGTCGGGGAGATCGGCCCCGGAGAGCCCCGCGGACGCTCCGGTCGCGTAGCCGCCTTCTTTCCACTCGTCGTTCTGCCAGCCGAGCGTCGCGAAGGGGACGATGCCGGCGTCGAGCCACGCATCGCCGACCTCCGCCACCCGCCGCACGTCGCGGCTGCACGACTCGCACGCGATCGTGACCTCGTCGACCCACGGTCGATGGAGCTCCTGGAGCTGGTCGAGACCGGCCGTCGCGCGCTCGCGCAGCTCGGGCAGCGACCCGACGACGTTCAGCTTTCCGCACTCGCACGGATAGAACGGAAGCGGCAGGCCGAAGTAGCGCCGGCGCGAGATGTTCCAGTCGCCCATGTTCCGGAGCCAGTCGTCCATCCGCTTCGAGTAGAAGTCCGGCGTCCACTCGACGGTGGCGTTGGCGGCGAGCATCTGCTCCCGGACCTCGTCGCACGAGATCAGCCAGTCGTCCGCGATTCGGAAGACGAGCGGCGTCGCGCAGCGCCAGCACACCGGGTAGCGATGGACGATCGAGCCGTGCTCGACGATGCGCCCGCGCCGGTCGAGCTCGACGATGACGGGCGTCTCGACCTCTTCCGTGCTTCGCCCTTCGAACTCGCCGTAGTCCGCGTAGAAGCGTCCGGCCTCGTCGATCGGCGCAAGCACCGGAAGGCCGTGCACCTTCGAGAGCTCGAAGTCCTCCGAGCCGGCGCCCGGGAGCGATGTGCACGATGCCGGTGCCCTCCTCGAGCGAGACCTCGTCCCAGGGGATCACCCGGTGCACGACCTCTGCCTGCGCGGGCAGGTAGTCGAACGGCCCCTCGTACTCGAGCCCGACGAGCTCGTCACCGCGAACGGTGCGCACGAACTCCTCGCCGGGATGACCGCGCGACCGCAACCCATTCGCCGTTCTCGCGCAGGCCGTACTCCGCGTCCGGCTTGACCGCCGCGGCGACGTTCGCCGGCAGCGTCCACGGCGTCGTCGTCCAGATCACCAGCGACTCGCCGGTCCGGTCCTTGAGCGGGAAGCGAACGAAGAGCGACGGGTGCGTGATCTCCTCGTACGAGTTGATCAGCTCGTGCTGGGAGAGCGACGTGCCGCAACGCGGGCACCACTCGGTCGAGCGATGTCCGAGGTAGAGCCACCCGCGCTCGTGGACCGTCTTGAGGAAGCGCCAGATGTACTCGATGTTCGTGTCGGAGAACGTGTAGTAGTCGTTGTCCCAGTCCATCCACATGCCGAGCCGCTTCGACTGCTCGGTGATCACCTCGCTGTACTCGGCGACGCGCTCCTTGCACCGCTCGGCGAACTCCGCGAGGCCGTACTCCTCGATCTCCTGCTTCGAGTTCAGACCGAGGGCCCGTTCGACGCCGACCTCGACCCAGAGGCCCTGGCAGTCGAAGCCGTTCTGGTAGCGCTGGTCGAAGCCGCGCACGGCCTTGTAGCGCTGGAAGACGTCCTTGAGCGCCCGCCCCCAGCAGTGGTGGGCGGCCATCGGGTTGTTCGCCGTGATCGGCCCGTCGATGAACGACCACTTCGGGCCGCCCCGGTTCCGCTCCCGGAGCTGCTCGAAGGTGCCCTCCCGCTCCCAGAGGTCGAGGATCTCGAGCTCGAGGGCGTTGTTGTCGGGGACGGCGGGGAGCGGCTCGAAGGGCGGCATTGCCTCGATTGTAGGGGGGCGTTAGCGGACGCCCGCCCTGGGAACAACCCGTCCTACGCCTGCGTTTGAATACTCGTACGGCAACCGAGAAAGGAAGCACTTTGGACGTAGTGACAACCCAGACCTTCGAGCAGGAGGTCATCCAGAGCGATCAGCCCGTGATCGTCGACTTCTGGGCGGAGTGGTGTGGCCCGTGCCATGCCGTCGCCCCGGTGCTCGAGAAGATCGCGGACGAGCGCAAGGACGAGCTCAAGGTCGTGAAGGTGAACATCGACGAGGAGCAGGAGATCGCGATGCGGTTCGGGATCGTCTCGATCCCGACGATCATGATCTTCAAGGACGGCGAGCCCGCGGGAATCGCGGTCGGTGCGCAGCCCAAGGGCGCGCTCGAGACCAAGCTCGGCCTCGTCGCAGTCGAGGCTTAGAGGGGATCGAGGCCGGGGGCGCTAGGCGCCCTCGGCCTCTCGCTTTTCCGGGGTCGCGACGGGTGCGGCCGCCTTGCGGGCCGGCTCGTCGATGAGGTTGAGGACGCGCATGCCGTGCACGAACACGACGCTGCCGCCGAGCCAGCCGCCGACGACCAGGAGGAGATAGGCCGCGATCGTGAGCACGTACGGGCCCGTCTCGACGTTCCCGGCGTCGAACGACCCCTTGCCGGCGACCACGGCGGCGAGAAACACGCCGCTCGCGAGCAGCATCGCGATCATGTGCGCCGTCGCCGTCCGCCAGACCGGCGTGCCGGTCTCGATCCGCAACCAGTCGACGAAGCCCGTGGTTGCTGTCAGGAGCGTCGAGAGGAGCCCGAAGATGAGCGCGAGCCACCACGCCTGCGCCCCCGCGTTCGTGCTGATCCCGAGCACGTCGGCGGTCGCTGCCACGAGCGCGAACGTGTAGGCCCCGACCGTGATGCCGGTGAGCGGCGGGTGGATCGGGTGCCCGGGCAGCCCGTGCCAGAGCGCGTCGAGCCCGACGCCCTCGTCCCGCCGGTTCGTCACGACCGCGCCCCCGCGAACTGCTCGACGCCGTCCAGCAGCTCCCAGTTCGCGCGAAGCGCGCGCTCGGCCGCGGCGACGATGCCGTCCTCGTCCTCGGGGCGGGCCTGCTCGAGGACGCGCCGCGAGAGCTCCGCGTGCTCGTAGTCCCGTTCGGCGTGCAGGTCGAAGTAGCGCGTGCCCTTCGAGCTCGGCTCGAAGCCGTACCAGCGCGTGAGCCCCTCGAGCTTCGTGCGCGAGATGTCGGGCTGAGCGGACTCGATCACGAAGAGCGCAGCGGCGCCTTCGACGCCGGTGCCGCTCCACGCCTCGGCGCAGGCGACGGTCTCGGCGCGCGGCGCACGGTCGAGGTCGGCGTCGAGCTCGGCCGCGAAGTCGTCCCAGATCGCGACGTGCGCGGCTTCCTCGGCGGCGTGGCCGGCGTCGGAGGCCGAGGCGGCGAGACCTGCGAGCGCGGTCACCGCGTGCCGGTACTCGCCGGCGTAGTACGCGAGCTCGTCGCGGCTGAGGGCTCCGCACTCCCAGCGCTCGTAGAAGGGGTGGCGCAAGACGTTCCAGCGGTCGGCGACCGCATCCAGACGCTCGAACAGGTTCACGGCGGCTCCTTTCGACGATCCCGGTGGCGGGATCGTACGGGGCCGGCCGGTCGAGTGCTACCTACGAGTCCGAGGACTCGAGGAAGGCCAGGAAGGCCGCGTGCTTCGCCAGGTACTCCTCGATCTCCAGGACGCCTGCCCCTGCCCAGTCCTCGAGCCAGGTGTCCGAGAGGTCGTCGGCGATCGAGTGAATGCCGCGTTCGCTCATAGTCGAATGATCGACACGAGGGTGGACGGCCGCCATGGGCCGTTCGGCTCATTTTTCCGTCGGGCGGGCCTATACCCTGGCCCGCCGTGGCCGGACTCCTGATCATCAATCCACGCTCCGGCAGCGACAGCCCGTCGGCCGACGAGCTCGCCGACGAGGCCCGCAGCCGGGGGATCCACGTGCACCTCTTCCGCGACGGAGAGGACCTGGAGGAGATCGCCCGGACTGCCGAGGCCGACGCGCTCGGGATGGCCGGAGGCGACGGCTCGCTCGCGCCCGTGGCCGCCGTCGCGATGGAGCGGGGCCTCCCGTTCGTCTGCGTCCCGTTCGGGACCCGCAACCACTTCGCGCGGGATCTCGGCCTCGATCGCGACGACCCGATCGCCGCGCTCGACGCCTTCGCGGGAACCGAGCGCAGAGTCGACGTCGGCCGCGTCAACGGCCGCGTGTTCCTGAACAACGTCTCGCTCGGGATGTACGCGCAGCTCGTGCACGAGCGCGAGGAGCACCGGCGGCGACGCGAGACGCTCGCGCGTGCCCGCGCGATGGTGATCGCGCTCCGCCACCTGTCGACGCGAGGGCTGTCCGTCGACGGCGAGCCGATCAGCTGCCGTGTGCTCCTCGTCTCGAACAACGAGTACAAGCTCGACCTGCTCTCGGTCGGCGAGCGAGAGCGGCTCGACGAAGGGTTGCTCTACCTGCACGCCGGCAGCGGGATCCTGCGCGCGAGCTGGACGGAGCGCAGCGGCGAGCGGTTCACCGTCGACGCACGTGCCGGTTCGCTGCGCGCGGCGATCGACGGGGAGCCCGCGCGCCTGGAGACACCGCTCGAGTTCGAGATCGAGCCGGGCGCGCTACGCGTGCTCGTCCCGCCAGCGTGAGATCACCTTCACGTTGTTCGTGGAAGGCGAGCTCGTCGCTCGGCGGAAGCTCGTCGCGGGCGAACCACCTGAGCTCGTCCACGTCGTCCGCAGGCGTCGGCGTGCCGCTGAGCACGCGACACGTCCAGTAGAGGTTGAGCGTCCACTGCGCGTCGTCCTCGTCGCCGTAGCGGTCGACGACGACGTCGAAGAACTCGAGCGGCTCGACGTCGAGGCTCGTCTCCTCCATCAGCTCGCGCCGCAGCCCGTCGCGCGGGTCCTCCCCCTCGTTCAGGAAGCCGCCCGGGAGGTCCCACTTGCCCTTGTCGGGCTCCCGCGCGCGGCGTGCGAGCAGGATGCGCCCGTCGTCGTCGAGCACCAACCCGGAAGCCGTCGGCTTCGAGCTCGCGTAGTAGTGGAACCCGCACTGCGGGCACTCGACCCGGGCGCCGCCGTCGAGCGGCTCGAGGCCCGTCCCGCAGCGCGGACAGTGCTTCCACGACTCGAGCTCGGCCACGTCGGGCAGGATACGAGTCGTGAGCCCCGTTGCGGCGACCGAGTTCTCGCGCATCGCGATCCTCTCCTCGTTGCCGGGGAATCGACTCGCCGATCTCGCGTCGCGAATGCGGCGGGAAGACGTCGCGCCGGGGAAGACGGTCGTGATCGAGGGCGAGCCCGGCGAACGCTTCTACGTCGTGCTCGCAGGGATGCTCGAGGTGACGCAGGCAGGCCGCGGCACGCGCACGCTCCTGCGGCCGGGCGACTACTTCGGCGAGGTCTCGCTCGCGATGGACGTCCCGCGCACCGCGTCGGTGCGCGCCGTCACGCCGGCAACGGTCGCGAGCTGCGACCGGGCGACGTTCGACGAGTACGTGCGACCGGTGTTCGCGGACACAGCCCTGGACGCTTCGGCGAGCACCGCGTCCGAGAGCTCGGGCCACACGCGCTTCGCCTCGTCGCTCCAGTCGTCGAAGTCGCGGTCGGTGAGCACGCCGAGCGCGAGCTTCGCGTCGGGGTCGATCCAGAGGAAGGTGCCGCTGCCGCCGAAGTGGCCGAACGTGCGCGGCGAGTTCCGCGTGCCCGTCCAGTGCGGCGACTTCGAGCCGCGGATCTCGACGCCGAGCCCCCAGTCGTTCGGGTCCATCCGGCCGAAGTCGGGGAGCACGCCGACGAGCCCGGGGAAGGCGACGGTCGTCGCCTCGTCGAGCGTCTCCGGCGAGACGAGCGTCGGCCGCAGGAACTCCTGGCCGAGCTCGAGCAGGTCGAGGAGCGTCCCGTAGAGGCCCGACGCCGGCGAGCCGCGCAGCTCGCCCGAGAACTCGAGCGGCTCGAGCACCGCCTCGGTCAGGTACTCGACGAACGGCATCTCGGCGCGGCGCTCGACGTGCTGCGCGAGCACCTCGAAGCCGGCGTTCGAGTAGATGCGGCGCTCCCCCACGCCCGCGATCGGGACGGTGCCGTCGAAGGGCAGGCCCGAGGCGTGCGAGAGCAGGTGGCGCACGGTCGAGCCGGGCGGGCCGGCCTCCTCGTCGAGGTCGACGACGCCCTCCTCGGCGGCCACGAGGGTCGCGAGCGCGACCACCGGCTTCGTGATCGAGGCCCAGCGGAACTCGCGGGCCTCGTCGCCGTGCCAGTCGCGGACGCCTTCCGGGTCGACGACGCCGACAGCGACGTTGTCGGGCGACCAGCCGTCGACCTGCATGAGAGCCTCCACGCGCGGCGATACTAGACAGGTGGAGCGCCGCCTCATCTCCTCCGGCGGGAAGTACGAGCCGATCATGGGGTACTCGCGTGCCGTCGTCGCCGGCGGCCACGTGTACGTCAGCGGCACGGCGCCGGGGATGCCGGACGACGCCGACCCGCCGGCGGACGCGTACGGACAGGCGCAGCGCTGCTTCGAGATCATCCTCGCCGCGCTCGACCAGGCAGGAGCGCGCGCGGAGGACGTCGTGCGCACGCGCATCTACGTCACGAGCGCCGAGGTCTTCCCCGAGGTTGCGCGCGCGCACTCCGAGATCTTCGGAGAGATCCGCCCCGTGAACACGACCGTGATCGCGCAGCTCATGGACCCGCGCTGGTACGTCGAGATCGACGTGGAGGCGGTGCTGCCGTGAAGCAGATCTACCCGGCGACGATCACCGGCAAGAGCTTTGCGCCAGGCGGCAGCGTCCTCGACCACAAGTTCGGGCAGAGCGATCCCGTACACGCTCGGCGTGGAGGAGGAGTACATGCTGCTCGACGGCGAGACGTACGACCTCGTGCAGCACATCGACACCGTGCTCGCCGCGGTCTCCGGCCACGAGCTCGAGGACCGGATCAACCCGGAGCTGATGCAGTCGGTCCTCGAGATCGCGACGCCCGTCTGCAAGACCGCGGCCGACGTGATGGCGGAGCTGCTGAAGCTCCGCGGCTACGTCGGCGAGGTCGCGAACAAGAAGGGCCTGCGCGTGGGCTCGGCCGGGACGCACCCGTTCTCGCTCTTCGAGCGCCAGCGGATCACCGCGCGCGACCGGTACCGCAACCTCGTCGACCAGCTGCAGTACGTCGCGCGGCGCGAGCTGATCTTCGGCATGCACGTGCACGTCGCGGTCGACGACGCCGAGAAGGCGATCCAGATCGTGAACGGCATGCTCGTCGAGCTGCCGACGCTGCTCGCGCTCTCGGCGAGCTCGCCGTTCTGGCGCGGCGAGCCGACCGGGCTCTCCTCGTCGAGGCAGATGGTCTTCGCCGCGTTCCCGCGCTCGGGGCCGCCGCCGCGCTTCAAGGACTACGCCGACTACGCCGAGGTCGTCGGCCAGCTCGAGAAGACCGGCTGCATCGCCGACTACACGCACATCTGGTGGGACATCCGCCTCCACCCGAAGTGGGGCACCGTCGAGATCCGGATCTGCGACGCGGTCACGCGCGTCGAGGACGCCGTCGCGATCACCGCGTACTGCCAGGCGCTCGTCAAGCACTACTCCGAGCTGCACGACCGCGGTGAGCTGATCCCCTCGTTCCACCGGATCCTGACGACGGAGAACAAGTGGCTCGCGGCGCGCTACGGGCTCGAGGCGCCGGTCATGGACCTCGCCACCGGCCGCCGCAACCGCGTTCCGGTCGCGCAGCTGATCCGCCGCCGGCTCCGCGACCTCGAGCCGCACGCGCGCGAGCTCGGCGCCGAGCGCGAGCTCGAAGGGATCCGCTCGATCCTCGGCCGCGGCAACGGCTCGGACCGCCAGCTGCGCGTCTTCAACGCGAACCGCGACATCGTCGAGGTCGTGCGCGAGATCGCGGACGCGACCGAGGTCGCGACCTGATGATCGACGTCGGCGACACCTGGCCGGACGCGACCGTCTTCGCCGCTCCCGGCGAGCCGGTCACGCTCCGCGACGCACCCGAGGGCTCGAGGGCGCTCTTCGTCTTCTACCTCTTCGACTTCTCCTCCACCTGAACGAGCGAACTGGAGCTCCTGCGTGACAGGAGCGCGGAGTTCGAATCAGCAGGCGTTCGGCTCTTCGGCGTCTCGCGCGACTCGCCCTGGACGCACATCGCCTGGTCGCAGGTCCTCGACCTGAACTTCCCGCTGCTCTCGGACTGGAACGCGGACGCCGTGCACGCGCTCGGGATCGCGTTCGAGCACCGCGGGCTGAAGGACGTCGCCGCTCGATCGGCGTTCCTCGTCGACGAGGGCGGTACGGTCCGCGGCGCATGGCGCTACGAGACTGGAGAGGTGCCCGACTTCGACGCGCCGCTCGCAGCCGCTCGGGCGCTCTAGCCCTCGCCTGCGCGCTGTACCTCGCGGCCGGGGCGCTCGCGCTCTCGCCGGCCCTCTGGGACGCGCCGGACGAGCTGCTCGCGTACGGGAAGCCGCGCCCGGACGTCGTGACGCCCGGCGACCACCTGCAGACGACGTACAACCTCTGGCTCCCCGGGCATCAGCTCGCGAGCGGACATGCGCCGTGGCTCGACCCCTACAGCTTCCAGCCCGAGGCGCCGAAGCGGACGAACTACGCCGGCTGGCCGTTCTCGATCGTGTTCTGGCCGCTGCACGCGCTCTTCGGGACCGTCGGCGCGTGGAACGCGTTCGCGCTCCTGTCCTACCTCGGTGCCGGCGCAGCGGCCGCCGCCTGGCTGCGTTCGCTGCGACTCCCGCTCGGCGCTGCGCTCGTCGGCGGGCTCGCGTTCGCGCTCGCTCCGTACCGTTCGATCCAGACCGCCGGCGGACACCTGCTCGGGCCGGTCGCGATGCTGCTCCCGCTCTCGCTCTGGGCGCTCGAGACTCGGCGCCGCTGGCTCGCGGTCGCCGCGATCGCCTCCGTGCCGCTGTCCGGGCAGGTGCACCTCGCGCTCGGGGCGATCCTCTTCTTCCTCGTCTACGCCGTCGTGCGCAGGCAGACGCTCGTCGGCGCGGTCGGTGCGGCGGCGAGCGCCGCTGCCGGACGTGCTCGTCTGGCTCACGGAGATCCGCGGCACGACCGGCGCGTCGGGCCGCCCGTTCGCGCAGGTCGAGCTCTACTCGGCCGAGCTGCTCGACTTCGTCACGCGGCACCCACGTCACGGCTTCGAGACGTTCGTCTTCCTCGGCTGGCTCGTCCCGCTCGCCGCGCTCGCGGGGCTCGTGCTCCTCTCGCGGCGCGAACGCGGGCTCGCGGTCGTGCTCGGGCTCGGCGTGCTCGTGCCGTTCCTGCTCGCGCTCGGCGCGAACACGCCGGTGTACGAGCCGCTCTGGAACGTCGTGCCGGGTCTCGGTGACACGCGCGTGCCGTCACGGTTCCTGCCGATCGCGTGCCTCTGCCTCGCCGCGCTCGTCGCGTTCGCCGTCGAACGCGTGCCGTGGCGCTACGCGGCGCTCGCTCGCGATCCCGCTCGTCGCGCTCGACCTTCGCGTCGACGTCTACCGCCCGATGGGAGCCGACGAAGGGAAACGCCGTCTACGCGCGGCTCGGCGAAGGCCGGCTGCTCGAGCGTCCCGTCTACGTCCCGGAGCTGCTCGAGGGAAGCGTCTACCTCTACTACTCGATCCAGGCGCCGCGCGAGCGGCCGCTCGGCTACTCGACGACCGCGCCGCCCGAGGCGGACCGCGTCGCGCGCGCGCTGCGCAGCGGCAAGCTCGATCCCGCTGAGCTCGGCGTGCGCTCCGTCGTCCACTTCCGCGACGGGCGTCCCGCCGAGGTCACATCCCCATAGCGTGAAAGCCCGAGTCGACGTAGAGGATCGTCCCGGTGACGTTCCTCGCGTCGTCCGAGAGCAAGAAACGCGGCGGCCGCGCCGACGTCGTCCGCGTCGACGTGTCGGTGCAGCGGCGCGCGCTCCTCGACGATCGCCTCCATCGTCGGGAAGCCTGCGATCGAGCGCGCCGCGAGCGTGCGCACCGGACCTGCCGAGATCGCGTTCACGCGCACGTTCTTCTGGCCGAGGTCCCAGGCGAGGTAGCGCATCGACGCGTCGAGCGTCGCCTTCGCGACACCCATGACGTTGTAGTGCGGCACGGCGCGCTCGCCGCCGAGGTACGTCATCGTCACGATCGAGCCACCCTCGCGCGCTTCCATCAGCGGTTCCGCGAGCTTGCTGCACGCGACGAGCGAATACGCGCTGATGTCGAGCGCCATCCAGAAGCGGTCCCGCGGCGTATCCGTGAAGCGGCCCTCCAGATCCTCCGCTGCCGCATACGCCACCGAGTGCACCAGCAGATCGAGCCCACCGTCGAACGTCTCTCCCACCTGCGAGAAGACGCGCTCGAGGTCGGCATCGGAGCGCACGTCGCACTCGGTCACGAGCGGGCTCGCGACGGTCTCGGCGAGGTCTCGCACGCTCTTCTCGATCCGCTCGCCCTGGAACGTGAACGCGAGGCGCGCGCCCTCGTCCGCGAGGCGCTTGGCGATCGCCCAGGCGATCGAGCGCTTGTTCGCCACGCCCAGCACGAGGGCGGTCTTGCCGTCGAACCGTCCGGGGGACGCCACGGCGGGAGATCTCTAGGCTAGTTTGTTGCTCTTGCGCCGCCCGATCGTTCTTCTCGCCCCGCTCGCGGCGCTCCTCTTCGCGCTGCCTGCGGCAGGGGCGCTCCAGCCGGTGCGTCGGGCGGTCACCGAGGCCGGCCCGACGCCGACGGTTCGCGCCGGGTCGCTCTACATCCCGGCCGGGCACGGCCGCGGGCTCACGCGCGTCGTCGTCCGGCTCGACGGCGAGCCTCTCGCTGCCTGGGGCGGGCGCTCGCTGCAGAGCGCGACGCGCGACGAAGCTGAACACGCGCTCCGCGTCGTCGCAGGCCTATCTCGCGCGGCTCGCCGCGGCGCAGCGGACCGCCGTGGCACGGATCGAGCGCGCGATTCCCGAGGCGAGGGTGCAGCAGCGCTACCGGGTCGTGCTGAACGGCTTCACGGTCGAGCTGCCGACGCGCCAGCTTCCGCGACTGGTGAAGCTCGGCTTCATCGCGCAGGTCTACCCGAACGTCCGCTACACGCTCGCCACGAACCGCAGCCCCGACGTGATCCGCGCCGCAGCGTTCTCCTCGCTGCGCGGGCTGCACGGCGAGGGGATGAAGATCGGGATCGTCGACGACGGCATCGACAACCGCAGTCCGTTCCTGCAAGGGGCCGGCTACTCGTACCCGGCCGGCTTCCCGCGCGGGGGGCGAACGTGGGTGAACGGCAAGATCATCGTCGCGCGCGCGTTTCCCGGCCCGAACTCCGGTCGCCAGGGACGCGAGGCGTTCGTCCCGAACATCTCGTTCCACGGGACGCACGTCGCGGGCATCGCCGCAGGCAACGCGGGCACGATCGCGCAGTCCGGCCCCGACCACCCGAGCACGCCGGGGCTCTCAGGCGTCGCGCCGCGCGCGTGGATCGGCAACTACCGCGTCTTCAACGCGCCGACGCCGATCGGCTACGTCGCGAACGCCGCCGAGATCATCGAGGCGTTCGAGGCCGCCGTGCAGGACGGGATGGACGTGATCAACTTCTCGGGCGGCGGCGCGATGAGCGAGCCCGCAGCCGATCCGATCCTCGAGGCGGTCGGGAACGTCGCGCGCGCAGGCGTCGTGCCCGTCATCTCCGCAGGAAACGATCGCGACGAGTTCGGGTTCGGCACGGTCGGCTCGCCCGGCGTCGCCGAAGACGCGATCTCGGTTGCGGCGGTCTCGAACACGCACGTCTTCGCACCGCCGCTGCACGTCGTCGCCGCGGACGCGCCGGTGTCGCTCCAGACGATGCCGATGGCCGCCGCGTTCGACGCGCCCGCGACCGACCAGCAGCGGACGCTGATCGACGTCACGACGATCATGGGGCGCAACGGACGACCGGTGGACGTGCGAGCTCTGCGGTCTCGGCCTCGACCCGAACGACCCGAGCTCGAACCCGCTCCCGGCGGGCTCGCTCACCGGGATGGTCGCGCTCGCGTCGCGCGGCTCGTGCACCTTCCTCTCGAAGGCGCAGCGCGCGCAGGCCGCCGGCGCGATCGGGCTGATCCTGGCCGACAACCGCTTCGGCGAGGCCAACGCGATCCCGCTCCAGCTCCCGGTTCCGGCGGCGATGATCGCCGACCTCGACGGCGAGCGCCTCCGCGCCTACCTCGCGCAGAAGGGCGGCCGGACGATCATCTCGGCGGGCCGCGGGCCGATCGAGATCGTCACCGGGCGGAGCGGCATCGTCACGAGCTTCTCGTCGGCTGCGCCGACGAACTTCGGCCACTCGCTCAAGCCGGACGTCGCGGCGCCCGGCGGCCAGATCCTCTCGTCGACGTCGCCGGAGTCGGCCGGGGGCGGCTCCCCGTTCGCGGTCTTCGACGGGACGAGCATGTCGGCGCCGCACGTCGCGGGCGCTGCCGCGCTGCTGCTCCAGGCGCACCCGACGTGGACGCCGCGGCAGACGCGCTCCGCGTTCGTCTCCACGGCAGGGCCGGCGTGGGGCAACACCGCTCGCACGCAGGAGGCGCCGGTCGTGCTGCAGGGCGGCGGCCTCGTCGACGTCGTTCGTGCCGACCAGCCCTACCTCTTCACCTCCCCCGTGTCGCTTGTCGTTCGGCGACATCGACGTCAACCGCGGCCCGCAGACGCGCGCGCTCGCGACCCAGCTCGACGACGCGGGCGGCGGAGCGGGCACGTGGTCGGTCGAGTTGCTCCCGCAGGCGGCGTCGGCGGGCGCGACGGTCGAGCCCGACCCGCAGGTCACGATCCCACCCGGAGGAAGCGACCGGCTCGGCGTGACCGTCCGCGCACGTGCCGATGCAGCCGCCGGCGACAACTTCGGCTTCATCGTGCTGCGCCGCGGCGACATCACCCGCCGCGTCCCGTACTACTTCGCGGTCACGCGGCCCGGGCTCGAGCTCCGGCCCTCTGCGCCGCTTCGCGAGTTCAACACGGGCGACACACGCGACGGCGTCTCGCACGCGAGCACGTATCGCTTCCCCTCGTGGCCGTTCGGCCCGCCGGCCGACTATCCGTCCGGCGCGGCGATGATCCAGGACGGCGCGGAGGACCTCTACACCGCGCTGATCGACGAGCCGGTCGTCAACTTCGGCGCCGCCGTGTGGCTGGCAGGCGACGGCGCGCTGATCGACCCGTGGATCCTGGGCTCGCCGGACGAGAACGACGTCCAGGGGCAGGGCGCGACGCCCGTCAACGTGAACAACTTCACCTTCGGCTACCGGCTGGACGTCGGCGCGGCGGCACTCACGTTCCCGCGACCGAAGCGCTACTGGATCTCGGTCGACTCCGGGCGTGACCGCTTCACCGGCGCGCAGCAGCACGGGCCGTACGTGCTCAAGGCGTGGCAGAACGACGTCTACCCGCCGCTCGTGGCCATCGTCTCGGCCCGCGTGACCGCAGGGCATCCGCTCGTGATCGCGCGCGTGCTCGACTACCCGGCGAGCGGACGCGACTCCGGGATCGACCCGACGTCGCTCGTGATCTCGTACCGCCGCGCGCTGGTCGGCGCCTCGGCGTACGACCCGTTGACGGGGTACGCGATCTTCGGGCTGCCGACGAACGCCCCTCGCATCCCGGTCGGCCGGACGAACGCGATGATCCTCGCCGCCGACTTCCAGGAGGCGAAGAACGTCTCGACGCCGGGCGGGAGCATCCTGCCGAACACGACGGTCGCGACCGTCAGGCTGCGCGGGGTCGCCGGGCCGACGGTCACGTGGCTCGATCCCGCTGCGCACGCAGTGCGTCAACAACCGGCGCCAGCGGATGCTCGTCGCGGCCGACTCGGACAAGCGCCTGCGCACGCTCACGTTCTTCGACGGCGACAAGCGGATCGCCAGGGCCGCCGGTACCGCTGCACAGCTGTACGCGGCGAACTGGACGACGCGGGGCGCCAAGCGCGGCCGGCACACGCTCACGGTCGTCGCGCGCGACGCCGCAGGGCGCGAGGCCCGCGCGACGCGTCTCGTTCGCGTTTGCCGCTAGCGGTCGTCACCGGCGCTTCGAGCGGGATCGGCGCCGCGCTGGCGCGCCGGCTCGCACGCGACGGGTGGAGCCTCGTGCTGCTCGCGCGCCGCGAAGACCGGCTCCGGGAGCTCGCGGAGGAGCTGGGCGCCGAGTACGAGATCTGCGACGTCTCGAGCCGTGAAGACGTCGACCGCGTCGCCGCGTCGGTGCTCGAGCGCCACCCGCAGATCAACCTGCTCGTGAACAACGCCGGCGTTCCCGGCAGGCGCGACTTCCTCAGCGCCGACCCCGAGATCATCGAGCGCGTGATCGACATCGAACTACCTCGGGAGCGTCTGGTCCCTGCGCGCGTTCCTGCCCGGGCTCGAGGCGGCGGCGCCCGAGGCGCACGTCGCGAACATCGTCTCCGTCGCCGGCACCGTCGCGTTTCCGCCGTCCGGCCCCTACTCCGCGTCCAAGCACGCGCAGCTCGCGTTCTCGCGCGCGATCACTCGGCAGCTCGGCGGCCGCGGCATCAAGGTGCTGACCGTGCTGCCGGGGTTCATCGAAACGGAGGGCTTCCCGCAGAAGACCGCCCTCCAGAGCAAGTTCTTCCGCGGACAGGTGAAGACCCCCGAGCAGCTCGTCGACAAGATCGTCGACGCGATCGCATCGGGTCGGAAGCAGCTGACCTACCCCGCCTTCTACAGGGTCTTCGGGATCCTCCAGGCTCTCGCGCCGTCGCTCCTCGCGCGCATCGGCGGCTCGGGCTACCGCAGGGTCTAGCGCCGCAGCAGGTACCAGCCCGTCTCGACCCGGTACGGGTCGGCGGGCGCGAGCGAGCGAGCGTGCTCGCGGGCTTCGCCCTCGCACCCGGCGAGGTCGAGGTACGGGTCGAGCTCGCGGTCGTGCGTGTTGACCCGCGAACGGATGAGCATGAGCGAGTTCATCTCGAACAGCGCGCGCAGGTCGCCGTCGGAGAGCAGCCGGCTGTGAGACGGATCGCGCGCGCGCTCGAAGCGGTCGAGCTCGAACGCCGTCAGCGGGTCGATTGGCGCCAGCTGGTCGATCACGAGCAGGCGTCCGCCCGGCCGGGTGGCTCGCGTCATCTCCGCGAGCACGACCTCGGGCCACGGGACGTGGTGGAGCACGGCGCGCTCGCAGACGAGGTCGAACGCGCCGGTCTCGACGTCGAGGTGGGCGACGTCTCCCTCGACGAACTGCACGTTCGGATAACGGTCGCCCGCGTGCGCGCGCGCGTGCTCGAGCAGCTCCGGGACGAGATCGATGCCGACGACCTCGCGGACGCGCGGTGCGAGCGCGAACGCGAGCGGGCCCGTGCCCGTCCCGACGTCGAGCACGCGCTCGTCGCCCGTCGGCTGGACGAACTCGGCGACGCCCGCCTCGAGCGCAGGAAGCCGCCGCAGCGACGACTCGGCGACGCGGTCGGCGTTCGCCGCGAAGCGCGCGCGGACGGCGTCGTCGTTCACGAGTCCACCACGAGCCGCCTCGCGCGGGCGGGCCTCGTCTCGATTCCGGTCGACAGCTCGTAGGAGATCGTCCCGGCGTGCCTGGCGTGCTCGTCCAGCGTGACGCCGTGGCCGACGATCACCACCGGCGCACCGAGCGGGAGCTCGCGCTCGAGCTCGACCGCGAACGAGTCCATCGAGACGGTTCCGACGACGCGGGCCGGCTCGCCGCCGACGCGAACGGTCGTGCCGCTGAGCGCTCGTCGGAACCCGTCGCCGTAGCCGACCGGGACGATCCCGATCCACGTCGGCCGCTCGGCGACGAAGCGCCGCCCGTACCCGGTGCTCTCGCCGGGCTGCAGCAGCTTCACCTGTGCGAGGTAGCTCTGCCAGTGCAGCGCCGGCTCGAGGCCGTCCGCCTCCGGGGACTCGCCGAACGGTGACAGCCCGTAGAGCGCGATCCCGCAGCGGGCCGCGTCGAAGCGCGACTCGGGGATGCGGAGCACCGCCGCGCTGTTCGCGACGTGGCGCGTCAGGTGCGAGTGCGAATCGGTCGCGGCGCGGAACCGCGCGATCTGCTCCCGCGCGAACGCAGGGTCGCTGTCGGCGGTCGCGAGGTGCGTCATCAGCCCGACGACCTCGACCGGAGGCTCCGGAAGCTCGGCCAGCCCGTAGCGCCCCATGCCGGTGTCGAGCTTGAGATGGACGCGAACGCCCTCGGGGATCTCGTCGGACGCGACGACGAGCTCGAGCCCGGCCTCGCGCGCGAGCGCGACGTCTCGCCCCTCGGCGGGGCCGAGCACGACGATCTTCTCCGCCGGGAACTCGTGGCGCAGCTCGAGTCCCTCCGCGACCGTCACGACGCAGAGCGCGCTCGCGCCGGAGCCGAGCGCCGCCGCGGCGACGTCGACCGCGCCGTGCCCGTAGCCGTTCGCCTTGACGACGGCCCAGAGGTCGGAGCCGTCGAGCTCGCGAAGCAGCCTCCGCGTGTTGCGACGAACTGCACCGAGGTCGATCGTGATCTCAGACCGATGAATCGAGTGCCTCCGGAAGGTGGGCGATCACGTCGGATGCAACCAGTCCCACCTGGTGCGGCGCGAGCGTCGCGGCGAGCTGCTGCGCCGCCGCACCGGCGGCTGCGGCGAACGACGCCTCGAGCCCCTTCGCGAGAAACGCGGCGATCACGCCGGTGAGCACGTCGCCGGTCCCTGCGGTCGCGAGCGACGGCGGGCCGGGCGAGACGACCAGCACCCCGGACCCCGGCGCGCCGACGAGCGTGTCGGTGCCCTTGAGCAGCACGACGCAGCCGAACCGCTCCACCGCGCGCCGGACCGCCTCGAGCCGATGGGCCGCGACCCAGCTCGACGGCTCGCCGAGCAGGCGCCCGAGCTCGCCCTCGTGCGGCGTGAGCACCGTGGGAGCGGCGCGCTCGACCGGCTCGAGGCCGCGAAGGCCGTCCGCGTCCACGACGGCGGGCAGGTCGCTCTCGGCGAGGAGGTGGCGGACGAGCGCCTCCCTCCCCTCGCCGAGGCCGGGGCCGAGCGCGAGCGCGCCCGCACGCTCGGCCGCCGCGAAGACCTCCTCGATCGGCCGCTTCACCGCCTCGAGCAGCCGCAGCTCGAGCACCGGCAGCGACTCGGCGGGCGCGACGACGGCGACGTAGCCCGCATCTGCGCGGAACGCCGCCTCTGCCGTGAGGCACGCGGCGCCCGTCAGCCCCGGCGCCCCACCCAGCACGAGCACCGATCCCGCGGTGTACTTGTTGTCGCCCGCTTGTCGCCGCGGGACGAGCCGGAGCACCTCGCGCGTCACTCGGTGGTGCTCCGTGTCGCGCGGCGCGAGCCCGATGTCCGCGACCGAGACCTCACCCGCGTGGAACCTGCCCGGTGCGACCTCGAGGCCGACCTTGACGCCGTGGAACGTCACCGTGCAGTCCGCGAACACCGCGGCGCCCTCGACCTCGCCCGTGGACGCATCGACGCCCGACGGCAGGTCGACCGCGACGACCGGCGCGCCCGCGGCGTTGATCCGCTCGATTCGCTCGGCGGCGTCGGGGCGCGGCCTGCCCTGGAAGCCGGTCCCGAAGAGTGCGTCGAGCACGACGTCGGCGCCGTCGAGGTCGTCTCCCTCCTGCGCGTCGCGGCCGGCTTCGCGGAGCACTCGCAGCGCGATCCGTCCGTCGCCGCCGTTCGCGCCCCCGCCGCACACGCCCACGATCCGGCGCGCGTCGGGGTAGCGGCGCAGCACCTCGTCCGCGACGGCGCGGCCGGCGCGCTCCATCAGCTCGTCGACGTCGTGGCCCTCCTCGGCCGCGCGCATCTCGTCGGCGGTGTAGAGCGGCTGGAGCATCTACGTGACGAGCACGCAGATCGCGGCGGCGAGCTCGCGCGAGTGCGTCATCGACAGGTCGATCTCACCGCTCCCGAGGCGCTCCCACGCGCCGCGCGTCCGGCCCGACAGGCTCACGCTCGGCTTCGGCCGGCCGACGATCTCGATCTCCTTCCAGGTGAACCGCACGCCGACCCCGAGCGCCTTTCCGACCGCCTCCTTGCCGGCGAAGCGGCCCGCGTAGCTCTCGGCGGGCCTGGGGCGAGAGTCGCAGTACGCGCGCTCGGCCTCCGTGAAGCAGCGCTCGCGGAAGCCCGGGTAGCGCTCGAGCGCGCGCTCGATCCGCGCGATCTCGATCAGGTCGACCCCGACCTTCACGGCCTCCGCTCGAGCCACTCCGGCAGGTCGGCGACCGAGGAGAGGATCGCGTCGGGCATGACCCTCGACCGCTCGACGGCGTCGGGACGGAACTTGCCGGTGCGGACGAGCGCGGTCTTCATCCCGTGCGCCTGCGCGCCCCGGATGTCGGCCTCGATGTCGTCGCCGACCATCCACGTCAGCTCCGGGTCGGCGTCGACCGCCTCGAGCGCCGCGAGGAAGTAGGCCGGGCTCGGCTTGCCGAGCACCGTCGCCTCGACGCCCGTCGCGTACTCGAGCCCGGCGACGAACGCTCCGGAGTCGAGCAGCGGCCCGCGCGAGGTCTGCCACCACGGGTTCTTGTGCAGGCTGTAGAGCTCGGCGCCCGCGTCGATCTCCGCGAACGCGCGGGCGATGTTCATGTACGAGAAGACGCTGTTCGTCTCCGGCGTCTCGTCGGCGCCGCCGATCAGCACGACCTCGGGGGAGTCGCCGACGAGCTCGACTCCTTCCAGGTCTTCGACGATCGCGGGCATCGTCAACGCGAGCACACGACGCCCCGCGAGCGCCTTCGCCGCGGCGCGCGGAGTCGTCTGCAGCTCCTCGTCCTCGAGCTGGACGCCCATCGCTCGCAGCTCCTCGGCGAGCGCCGCGCGCGAGCTCGTCGTGTTGTTGGTGACGAAGCGGAGGCGGTGCCCGACCTCCCGGAGGCGGTTGACGGCGGCGGCGGCGCCCGGGATGGGCTCCCCGGACACGTGCAGCACGCCGTCGACGTCGAGCAGAATGGCGGCCATGGACGGCGAGTCTATTCGGGTCACCCGCAGCGTCGTCCTCCCGCTCTCCGAGATCGAGCTCCGCGTCTCCC
The DNA here is from genome assembly GCA_963819225.1 of uncultured Actinomycetes bacterium. Taxonomy (GTDB): domain Bacteria; phylum Actinomycetota; class Thermoleophilia; order Gaiellales; family Gaiellaceae; genus JACCTU01. The sequence goes on from CAWFVN010000036.1 coordinate 141,681, forward strand.
GTTCCAGCGGCCCGGGAGGTCAGCACGCGAACACCTCGGAGACCCGCGTGGAGGCGGTCTTCGACGTCGAGGGCTCGACGGCGCTGACCGACAACCAGAAGCGCCGGGTCGTCTCGAAGGCCGGCCCCACGCTCCGTGCGGTGGCACAGGACGAGCGCAGCCAGTTGCGGAACCGCGAGCTCGCCGTCGAGCGCCTCGTCGAGAAGCTGCGACAGGCGCTGCACGTCGACCGCAAGCGCGTCCCCACGAAGCCGAGCAAGGCGGCCAAGGAACGACGGCTCGAGGCCAAACGCCGCCGCTCCGACGTCAAGCGGCTCCGTCGGTCGCCTTAGGTCTCGAAGACCTCGTCCAGCGGCGCGCTCGCGTCGGCGAGGCGCTCCGGGTCGGGCACGCGCGCCTTCGCGCGGATCAGCTCCTTCAACCGGTCCTGCGTCTCGTCGTCCTGGCCGACGACGAGCGTTGCGGCGAGCAGCCCGTCGCGCACGTAGAACGCCGATCGCCTTTCCTTCCTCGAGCGAGCCGCGGAAGACGATGTCGTCGACGTCGTCGACGTCGCCGAACACCCGGAACGTCACCCCGAACACCTCGGAGAAGAAGGCGGACACCGTGTCGAAGCCGCCCTCGCCGCCGGCGATCAGCTTTCCGACCTCGGTTCCCGCGTAGTTCGCGTTCGACCAGTGCTCGATGCGGCGGTGCTTGCCGAACAGCGGGTCGTAGAAGCGCGCGACGTCACCGACGGCCCACACGTTCTCGACACCGGTCTCGAAGCGCTCGTTGACGACCACGCCGTCGTCGATCTGGAGGCCGCTGCCCTCGAGCCAACTCGTCGCCGGCGCGACGCCGATGCCGACGACCGCGAGCTCGGCCTGGATCACGCGTCCGCGCGACGTCTCGACGGAGTCGAGCGCCGAGCGCCCGCCGAACGACTGCACCTCGTCGCCGAGCACGAGCTCGACGCCTTCCCGCGCGTACAGGTCGGCGAGGAACTGCATCAGCTGGCGCGCGCGCAGGATCTCGAACAAGCCCTTGCCGCGGTGCACGAGCGTCACTTCGAGCCCGAGCTGCTTCAGCGACGCCGCGACCTCCATGCCGATGAACCCCGCGCCGACCACGACCGCGTGCCGCGCGCGACGCGCCGCATCGCGAATCGACGTCGAGTTGCCGAGCGTGCGCAACGTGTGGACGCCTTCGAGATCGGCGCCGGGAACGTCGAGGCCACGCGGCGTGGCGCCGCTCGCGATCAGCAGCTTGTCGAACGTGCGCTCGCCCCCGCCTTCGAGCAGCACGCGGCGAGCCTCCAGGTCGAGGGTCGACACGACGACCTCGAGCTCGACCTCGACGCCGTGCTCTGCGTAGAACGCCTCGGGCTCGACGAGCGTGTCGGCGACCTCGGCCTCACCCCGCAGGTAGCGCTTGGAGAGCGGCGGCCGGTGATACGGGACGAACGAGTCGGAGGAGAGCAGCCTGACCGGCCCGTCGCCTCCGGCCTCGCGGTACGCCTTGATCGCCCGCGCCGACGAGAGGCCGCCGCCGACGATCAGGAACTCCTTGGCCTCGGCCATCGTCGGCACGGTAACGATCCGATCAGCGGCCGGAGACGAAGTACCCTCGATGTCGACGGTGGGAGCCCACGAGAACCCGACCGACGAGGCGCGCAGCGTGCGCCGAATCGGCATCGGCGCACGCGAGCTGACGATCGGCGCGCTCACGACGAGCGCCGTCGTCCACGCCGTGCTGGTGCCCCAGCACACGAGCGAGCCGCTGCTGGCGGCGGCCTTCGCCGCGGCGACGGTCGCGGCAGTGCTCATCGCCTTCGCGCTCACCCGTCCGGCGCTGCGCTTCGCGCCGGCGCTCGCGGCAGCGCTGTTCGCGAGCCTCCTCGTCGCCTACCCGATCGTCCACTACCTGACCGACGGTGAGGTCCAGGCGCTCGACATCGGCACGAAGTTCGTCGAGGCGGTCGGGCTGCTCGCGGCGCTGAACGCGGGCGACGACGAGGAGGTCTCCTTCGCTCCGCTGACCGTGATCGTCGGCGTGTTCCTCGCGGTGCTCCTCGTCTCGATCAGCGGCGGCCATCACCACCACTAGCGAGGCGCTCGCTACTCGACGGTGACGGTCTTCGCGAGGTTCCGCGGCTGGTCGACGTTCAGGCCGCGCAGACGCGCGATCCGGTAGGCCAGCAGCTGGAGCGGCAGGACGGCGAGCACGGCCTGGAGGAACGCCGGCGACTTCGGGACGTAGATCACGTCGTCGGCGTGGTGCTGGATGTCCTCGTTGCCGTCGGTCGCGATCGCGATCACGTGCGCGCCGCGGGCCCGCACTTCCTGGATGTTCGAGACGATCTTGTCGTAGACGTGGATCTTCGTCGCGACGACGACGACCGGCGTGTCCTCGTCGAGGAGCGCGATCGGGCCGTGCTTCATCTCCCCCGCCGAGTACGCCTCGGTCGGGATGTACGAGATCTCCTTCAGCTTGAGCGCGCCCTCGAGGGCGACCGGCAGGCCGATGTGCCGTCCGAGGTACAGGAAGAACGGCTTCTCGTAGTAGCGCTGCGCGATGTCCTCGATCGGGTGGTCGCCGTCGAGGAACTGCGCGATCTTGTCCGGGCAGGTTGTAGACCGCGTCGAGGATGAAGCCGTGGTCCTCGGCCGAGAGCGTGCGGCGGACCTGCGCGAGCTTGAGCGCGACGAGGATCAGCAGCGACACCTGCGCGGTGAACGTCTTCGAGGCGGCGACGCCGACCTCGAGCCCGCAGCGCGTGTAGAGGACGGAGTCGACCTCGCGCGTGATCTGCGAGCCCATCTGGTTCGTGATCGCGACGGTCGGCGAGCCGGCCGCCTTCGCGAGGCGCATGGCCGCGACCGTGTCGCGCGTCTCGCCGGACTGCGAGATCCCGATCACCAGCGTGTCCTTGGAGAGAACCGGGTTGCGGTAGATCCACTCGGACGCGATGTCCGGCTCGACCGGCAGGCGCGCCCACTCCTCGATGATGTAGCGGCCGACGACGCCCGCGTGGTAGGCGGTGCCGCACGCGAGAATGACGATGCGGCGCAGGTTCTGGATCTGCTTGTCGGAGAGCCCCAGTCCCTCGAGCTCGAGCTTGGCGCCGGGCCGGATGCGGTCGCCGATCGTCTCGCGCACCGCATCGGGCTGCTCGTAGATCTCCTTGAGCATGAAGGTCTCGTACCCGCCCTTCTCGGCTTGCTCGTCGTCCCACTCGACCGGCTCGATCTCCTTGTGCTCGATCGGCCCGTCGGAGTTGAAGAAGCGCGCGCCCTCGGGCGTGATCTCGACGACCTCGCCGTCCTCGACCAGTTGGATCCGCCGCGTCTGGTTGAGGAACGCGGTCGTCGCTGACGCGAGGAACATCTCGCCCTCGCCGACGCCGACCACGAGCGGGCACTGGTGCCGCGCGCCGATCAGCATGTCGGGGTGGTCGTGGTGGATGACGACGAACGCGTAGTGACCCTCGAGCTCGGCGTACGCCGCGCGCACTGCCTCGACGAGGTCGCCGTCGTAGTGGCGCTCGACGAGGTGCGTGACGACTTCGGCGTCCGTCTCGGTGTGGAACTTGTGCCCTTCCTTCTGGAGGGACGCCCTGAGCTCGCGGTAGTTCTCGACGATCCCGTTCAGCACGATCGCGACCTTGCCGCCGGGGCAGCCGGTCAGCGGGTGCGCGTTCTGCTCGGTGACCGCGCCGTGCGTGGCCCAGCGCGTGTGGCCGAGCCCGTGCTTGGAGACCGAGCCGTTGGGGCCGGCGGCGTCGATCAGGTTCTGCAGGTTGCCGACCGCGCGCACGTAGTCGAGCTCGTCGTCCTCACGCAGCGCGATGCCCGCGGAGTCGTACCCGCGGTACTCGAGCCGCTTGAGGCCCTGCAGGAGGAGAGGCTTGGCCTCACGGCTTCCGACATATCCGATGATCCCGCACATCTGGTACCCCCGGTCGAATGCCGTTCGCCCGATTGCGGTTTGCCCGACGAAATGAACCCTCGAAACGCAAAAGCCCGGCTGCGTGGCCGGACTTTCTTCGTTGAAAACCGGATTCAGCCGAGCTCTCGAGAGACGAGAGCAGCGATCGTACCACAGAGATTCTCCGCCTCAGCAAGGGTTTTTGCCTCGGCGAGGACGCGAACGACGGGCTCGGTCCCGGACGGGCGGACGAGCACACGGCCGCCGTTTCCCGTCCCCAGCGCGTCGATCTCGGCGCGGAGCTCCGGCGGGATCACGCGCGTCCGAACCGACACGTTCCGCTTCACCTGCGGCATCGGCTGCAGCACCGACACCGCCTCTTCGAGCGTGCGTCCGTCGAGCGCGTCGCACAGGAGCAGCGCGGCGACGAGGCCGTCGCCCGTCACGTGGCCGTCGAGCCAGATGATGTGCCCCGACTGCTCGCCGCCGAGGACGCCGCCCTCGCGACGAAGCGCCTCGAGCACGTAGCGGTCGCCGACGTCGGTCGTCACGACGCGGATGCCGTGCTCGGACATGAGCTCGTGGAAGGCGAGGTTCGTCATCACCGTCACGGCGACGAGGTCGACTCGACGGTGCAGGGCGAGCACGGCCAGGATCGCGTCGCCGTCGATCGCGTTGCCGCGCGCATCGACCGCGAGCATCCGGTCGCCGTCGCCGTCGAACGCGACGCCCAGGTCGGCGCCGCGGCTCGTCACGGTCTGCTGCAGCTTCCGCAGGTGCGTCGCGCCCGAGTCGACGTTGATGTTCGTCCCGTCGGGATCGTCGCCGATCGCGTGCACCTCGGCGCCGAGCTGCTCGAACGCCTTCGGCGCGAGCTTCGCGTACGCGCCGTTCGCGCTGTCGACGACGATCTTCAGGCCCGAGAGGTCGGTCCGGAAGCGCTCGAGCACGTGCTCGAGGTAGCTGTCGGTCGCGATCCCGACCTCGTCGATCGAGCCGCCGCCGCGCTCGGGCGCGTCGAACAGCGCCTCGATCTCCTCTTCCTGCGCGTCGACGAGCTTCTGGCCGTCGCGGTCGAAGAACTTGACGCCGTTGTACTCCGGCGGGTTGTGCGACGCGGAGATGACGACGCCGAGGTCGAGCCGCAGCAGCGCGACCGCGGGCGTGGGCACCACGCCGCCGAGCACCGCGTGCCCGCCGGCGGCGACGACACCGCGCGCGAACGCCTGCTCGAGCTCCGGCCCGGACGCGCGCGTGTCGCGCCCGATGAAGACGCGCGCGTCGTCGCCCACCCAGAGCGTCGAAGCCTTTCCGAGACGCTCCACGAGCTCCGGCGTCATGAACTCGCCGACAACGCCGCGAACGCCGTCGGTGCCAAAGTATTTCCTAGCCACGGCGGGAGACGGTAACGCTTCGCCGCGGAGGCGCGTCTGTTTTAGCGCTTGGAGAACTGCGGGCGCTTTGCGGGCCTTGTGCAGCCCGGCCTTCTTGCGCTCGACCTTGCGGGCGTCGCGCGTCAGGAAGCCCTCGCGCTTCAGCGGGACCCGCAGCTCCGGATCGGCCTCGACGAGCGCGCGCGCGATCCCGTGGCGCGTTGCGCCTGCCTGGCCGGAGGGTCCGCCGCCGTGCACGCGGACTCGAAGGTCGAAGGTCCCCTCGACGCCGGCGACCTTCAGCGGCGCGAGCACCATCTTGCGATGCGTGTCGCGCGGGAAGTACTCCTCGATCGTGCGCCCGTTGAACCACGTCGTGCCGTCGCCGGGACGAAGGATCACGCGCGCGACCGACGTCTTGCGCTTGCCGGTGCCGCGGTACTGAGCGGGCGTCGCCACTACTTGACCTCCAGCGGCTTCGGGTCCTGCGCGGCGTGCGGGTGCTCGGGCCCTGCGTAGATCTTCAGCTTCACGAGCTGACGGGCCGCGAGCTTGTTCTTGGGCAGCATCCCCTTCACCGCGACGCGCAGCACCTCGGTCGGGCGCCGATCGAGCTGCTCGCGCAGCGTGCGCTGCTTGATCCCGCCCGGGTAGCCGGAGTGCCGGTAGTAGATCTTGTCGTCGAGCTTCTTCCCGGTGACCGCGATCTTCTCGGCGTTCACGACGATCACGAAGTCGCCGGTGTCGACGTGCGGCGTGTAGACCGGCTTGTCCTTGCCGCGGAGCACGTCGGCGATGCGCGTCGCCAGACGGCCCAGGGTCTGGCCCTCGGCGTCCACGACGTGCCAGCGGCGCTCGATCTCGCCGGGCTTTGCGGTGTAGGTCTTTGCGCTCATAAAAAGACGACGGATGACTACGTCCGCCGGGCGGCGATTGTAGCAGGGGGCTGCTGGCGGCGGATGAGCCGAACCAGCGGCAGAAGCACCAAAACCGTGGAGCCGATGGCCAGCGCCGAGACCCCGAGCGCGTCCAGCGCGAGCCCCCCGAGGAGGGCCAGGGCGGCCGCCGTGAGGGCGGACAGGAGGTCGCTGAAGCCGAGCAGCTTGCCCCGCTCGGCCGGCGCGGCACAGTCGGCGAGCTGCGCCGTCGCGGCGACGAAGGAGAGGTTCCAGCCGAGCCCGAGGCCGAAGAGCAGCACCGCCGTCCCGAGCACGCTCTCGAACCAGGTCAGCCCGATGCAGGAGAACGCCATCAAGACGAGGCCCGAGTAGAGGGAGACGCCGCGGCCGATCCGGTCGATCAGCGGCCCGACGAAGAGCACGAGCGCGTACATGCCGAGCACGTGCGCGCCGATGATCGGGAAGACGTCCTCCTGCGCCTGGTGGTGGTGCTCGACGACCACGTAGCCCGTGAGGTTCATGACCGAGGCCATCACGGCAAGGCTCGCGACTGCTGCGATCAGCGCCGGCACCACTCCGGGGCGGCGCACGATCTCGCTCAACGGAGCGGCGGCGGTCGGCGGCGGCGCGCCGGCGTGCGTGCCGAGCTGCTCGGCGATCCGCTTCGGGTCCGGCCGGATGCAGAGCGCGATCGCGCAGGCGACGAGCGCGAGGCCCGCCGCGACGAGCCAGGGGAGCGTCAGCGCCTCCGGCTCGAGCTTCTTGCCGGCGAAGAGCGGCGCAAAGACCGCCGGCCCGAGGATCGCCCCGAAGACGGAGCCGAAGAGGACGTACGCGATCCCGCGCGCGCGGCGCTCAGGCGGGTACATGTCGCCGGCCGCGGTGCGCGCGAGCAGCGCGACGCCGCCCGCAGCGCCCGTCAGCGCCATGCCCGTGATCACGACGGCGGTCGAGCCGGTGCGCGTCGCGAGCGCGACGAGCGAGCAGCCGAGCGACGCGATCACGAAGCCGACGGCGATCACCGGCACGCGGCCGAAGTGGTCCATCGCCCGCCCGGCCGGCAGCGCGGCGAGCCCGGACGACGCGAGGAAGATCGCCGGGCCGAGCCCGAGCAGCCCCGAGATCCCGGTGATCTGCACGAACGTGATCGAGTTCACCGCCGCCGCGAGCTGGAAGAGGCACGAGTTCACCGCGAGCGCCGCGGCGAGCAAGATCGTGTTGCGCTTGACGTTCAGAGCGCATGCGGCAAGCGTCGCACGAAACTCGGATGCGCCGCCGTGGGACGGATGGCGGACGTACGGGGCGCCGAGCGCGCGTTCCGCCAGGCGTCCGACGGCGAGCACGCGCCGTCCCTCGGCGACGCGCTCGACGAACGGCAGCCCCGCCGCGATCTCGGCGGAGGTCGGGCGGCGGTTCGAGGAAGCGACCCCCGGCCGGTGCGGATGCGTCGGCACGAGGTTCCAGAGCAGCACGTCCTCAGCGATCCCGAGCTCGGCAAGCGTTCGGTGCACGATCGTCGCGCTGAGCTCGGCGGGGCCGGTGCCGGTCAGCTGCCGTTCGGAGGTGAACGCGATCCCCGAGACTCTCGCCCCGTTGTAGCCCGCCGCCTCGCCGACGAGGACGATCGACGCCCTCCTTCTCCCGCCCAGGTAGTCGGCGAGCCTTCGCCGGCGGAGCGGCGAATCGGCGTACTGGTTGTACGTTGCGCCGATCCGGGCAGACGCAAGCGCTTTGACGAACGGCGACTCCATGCTCGAGGTTCGTACTCTGACCGACGGCGGCCAGTCGGCGCCCAGCGTCCTCGCCTGGATCGAGGAGCTCATCGGCGGGGCGCAGCGGACGCTCGACTTCGCCCACTACGACCTGAACCTCGGTCCGGAGCACGCCTCCCTCGTCCGCGACGCGATCCGGGCGGCGTCCGCGCGCGGCGTCGCGGTTCGGTTCCTCTACAACATCGACCACCGGAACCCGATCCCCGTTCCGCCGCCTCCGGAGCCCGACGCCGAGCTGATCGCGTCGTTCGACGTTCCGGCCCGCGCGATCGCGGGCGTTCCGGACCTGATGCACCACAAGTACGTGGTCCGCGACGGCGAGACCGTGTGGACGGGCTCGATGAACTGGACCGACGACTCGTTCACGCGTCAGGAGAACGTCGTCGCGATCGTCCGCTCGACGCCGCTCGCGGCGCGGTTCGAGGAGAACTTCGCCGAGCTGTGGAAGACCGGCGCCGTCGAGCTGAGCGGACGCGTTCCTCCGAACCCCGTCCGCGTCGGCGACCGAAAGGTGCGTGCGTGGTTCACGCCGGGGTACGGCGAGGCGCTCTCGACGCGGATCGCCAAGGCGATCGCGAGAGCCCGGCGACGGGTGCGGATCTGCTCGCCGGTGATCACCGCCGCGCCGGTGCTGTCGATCCTCGCCCAGGTCGTCTCCGAGGGCGAGCTCGACCTCGCCGGCTGCGTCGACCAGCCGCAGGTGCACGGCGTGATCCACCAGTGGCGCGAGAACGGGAACGTCGCGTGGAAGCTCCCGCTGCTCGAGCGCGTGATGAGGGGCGACTTCGCCGGCAAGCGCTCCGAGCCGTGGCGCCCGGGGGCGGCCTGCACAACTTCATGCACGCGAAGCTGACGGTCGCCGACGACCTCGTGTTTCTCGGGAGCTACAACCTCTCGCGCTCGGGTGAGCGGAACGCGGAGAACGTGCTCGAGCTGGACGACCCGCAGCTCGCCGACCAGCTCGCGGCGTACGTCGACGGCGTGCGCGCGCGCTACCCGCGCTTCGAGTTCCAGGGCGTCACGGGCTGATCACTCCCACTCGATCGTGGCCGGCGGCTTCGACGAGAGGTCGAGCGCGACGCGGTTCACGCCCGGGATCTCGTTGATGATCCGCGACGAGATCGTCTCGAGCAGGTCGTACGGCAGTCGCGCCCAGTCGGCGGTCATCGCGTCCTCGGACGTGACGGCGCGGATCACGATCGGGTACTCGTACGTGCGCTCGTCGCCCATGACGCCGACGGAACGAATCGCGGGCAGAACGGCGAAGCACTGCCACAGCTCGCGGTAGAGACCCGCACGGCGGATCTCCTCGAGCAGGATCGCATCGGCCTCGCGCAGGATCTCGAGCCGTTCGTTCGTCACCTCGCCGATGATCCGGATCGCGAGCCCGGGCCCGGGGAACGGATGCCGCCACACCATCCTCTCGTGCAGGCCGAGCTCTTCGCCCACTCGGCGCACCTCGTCCTTGAACAGCATCCGCAGCGGCTCGACGAGATCCATCTCCATGTGCTCCGGCAGCCCGCCGACGTTGTGGTGCGACTTGATCGTCGCGGCGACGCCGTCGCTGCCGCCGGACTCGATCACGTCGGAGTAGAGCGTCCCCTGCACGAGGAACGGGACGCTTCCGATCCGCTTCGCCTCCTCCTCGAAGACGCGGATGAACTCCTCCCCGATCCGCATGCGCTTCTCCTCGGGATCCGCGATCCCCTCGAGCCGCGACAGGAACCGCTGCTGCGCCTGCACGTGGACGAGCGGGACGTGGAAGTGGTTCTCGAACGTCTCGATCACCTGCAGCGCCTCGTCCTTGCGCATGAAGCCGTGGTCGACGAACACGCACGTGAGCTGATCCCCGATCGCCTTGTGCACGAGCAGCGCGGCGACCGCGGAGTCGACGCCGCCGGAGAGCGCGCAGAGCACACGCGCCGACCCGACCTGCGCGCGGACCCGCTCGACCTGCTCCTCGATCACCGCGGCGGGCGTCCACGTCGGCGGGGCGCCCGCGACCTCGTAGAGGAAGTTCTTCAGCAAGTCCTGGCCGTGCGGCGTGTGCACGACCTCCGGGTGGAACTGCACCCCGTAGAGCTTGCGCCCCGGCTCCTCGAACGCTGCGACGGGTGTCGACGGCGACTCTCCGACGACGCGCGCGCCCTCGGGCGGTGCGGTGACCGAGTCGCGGTGCGACATCCACACCGTCTGCTCGGTCGGCAGGTCGCGGAACAGCTCGCTCTCCTCCGCGCGGAGCTCGGTCTTCCCGAACTCGGAGGCGCCCGTCCGCTCGACACTTCCCCCCGAAATCGAGCGCCATCAGCTGCGCGCCGTAACAGATGCCGAGCGTCGGGATGCCGAGCTCGAAGATGCCGGGGTCGACGCGCGGCGCGTGCTCCGCGTACACCGACGCCGGGCCGCCGGAGAGGATCACCGCGTACGGGTTCCGCGCGCGGATCTGCTGCGGCGTCACCTTGTGCGAGACGAGCTCGGAGTACACGCGCGCGTCGCGCACGCGTCGCGCGATCAGCTGCGCGTACTGACCACCGAAGTCGAGCACCAGCACCGGGCGCTCCTCCGGAGCCGGCTCGGGCACCGGCAGCCGGACGACTTCAGCGCCGATAGTTCGGCGCCTCCTTCGTGATCGTCACGTCGTGCGGGTGCGACTCGCGCAGGCCCGCGCCGGTGATGCGCACGAACTTCGCGTCCTTCAGCTCCGTCACCGTGGCCGCTCCGCAGTAGCCCATCGCCTGCCGCAGGCCGCCGACGAGCTGGTAGAGCACGTTCCGCATCGGGCCCTTGTACGGGACGCGTCCCTCGATCCCCTCGGGAACCATCCGCTCGACGTCCTCGACGTCGCCCTGGAAGTACCGATCCTTCGAGTAGCCGCGAGCCTTCATCGCGCCGATCGAGCCCATGCCGCGGTACTCCTTGTAGCGCTCGCCCTGGCTCATCACGACGTCGCCCGGGCTCTCCTCGGTTCCGGCGAAGAACGACCCGAGCATCGCGGCGTCGGCTCCGGCCGCGAGCGCCTTCGCGAGGTCGCCGGAGGAGGTCATCCCGCCGTCGGCGATCAACGGCACGTCGTGCCGCGCGCAGACCTGCGCGCAGTCGTAGATCGCGGTGATCTGCGGGACGCCCACGCCGGCGACGACGCGCGTCGTGCAGATCGACCCCGGACCGACGCCGACCTTCACGGCGTCGACGCCGACGTCGATCAGCGCTTCGGCCGCCTCTGCGGTCGCGACGTTCCCCGCGACGAGCTCCACGTCGAGGGCCGACTTCAGCTTGCGCGCCATCTCGATCACCGACAGCGAGTGGCCGTGCGCGGTGTCGAGCACGAGCGCGTCGGCGCCGGCGTCGACGAGCGCTTCCGCACGGTCGAGCGCGTCGGGCCCGACGCCGACGGCGGCGGCGACCCGGAGCCGTCCCTCCGCGTCCTTCGTGGCGAGCGGATAGTCCGCGCGCTTCTGGATGTCCTTGACGGTGATCAGCCCCGTGATGCGGCCGTCGGAGTCGACGATCGGCAGCTTCTCGATCTTGTGCCGGTGGAGGATCTCCTCGGCCTCGCGCAGCGTCGTGCCCTGCGGCGCGGTGACGAGCCCGCGGGCCGTCATCAGCTCCGAGACGGGCCGCGTCTCGTCGCGCTGAAAGCGCAGGTCGCGGTTGGTCAGGATCCCGACGAGCAGCCCCTCCGCGTCGGTGATCGGGACGCCGGAGATGCGGTAGCGCGCCATCAACTCGAGCGCGTCTCGGACGAGCGCGCTGGGAGGCAGCGTCACCGGCTCCGTGATCATCCCGGCCTCGGAGCGCTTCACCCGGTCGACCTCGGCGACCTGCTCGGGGATCGAGAGGTTCCGGTGCACGACGCCGATCCCGCCCTCGCGGGCGAGCGCGATCGCCATCGGCGCCTCGGTCACGGTGTCCATCGCCGCCGACAGAACCGGCACCTCGATCGAGATGCCGCGGGTGAAGCGGGTCCGCGTCGAGACGTCGTTCGGGAGGACGCCCGACTCGCCCGGGACGAGCAACACGTCGTCGAAGGTGAGCCCTTCCTTGGCGAACTTCGCCTCCAGCGAGAGGAGGCGTTCGAGGTCGAGTCGTCCGAGCTCCAGCCCTTCCAAGGATCTGAGCCTACCACCGGCCTCCGACGACAACGGAAGCGCAATCCTGCGCGAACACGATCCGAACAGGCGATCGGCAAGCTGAAGACTCGGATGCGGCGGACCTCCCCTCCGTCGCATCCCCCTCAGCGCGCTGACGGCGGGCGCTGCGGCTGCCGCCTCCACGGCACCCAGGAACGCTCGCCGTTTGCGCCTGGTCCCGTGCCGGAGAACGCGAAAGGGCGCGGACGAATCCGCGCCCCTCGCTCGATTCGTGAACCGCTGGTTAGCGGTAGACGACTTCGTCGCGCCGCTCGCGGTGATATCCGCCCCAGCTCGACCAGAAGATGAGCGAGAGCACCGCACCGATCGCGCCGACGATGAGCAGGATCCAGCCGATCGTGACCAACTCGATGCCGCTGACCGACACGTCGACGGCCCAGATCAGGATGGCGCCGATCGCGACCAACAGCAGGCTTGTGGTGATACCCATGGTTTCAGGCTCCTTTCGGTGGCTCGGTGGTGCAACGCCCGAGCCGCCCCCTTCGATACGGGCATCTGCAGGCCTTTACGTCTCGACCGGCTCGAGCACGGCGACCTCGACCTGCGAGGAGAGCCGACCGGCCTCGCGCGGCTCGAACCGCCCGGCTCCGACCTCGAGCGTCGAGGCCGAGGCCGCGGCCACCGCGTAGCGGAGCGAGTCGGCGAACGGCCGCTCGGCGAGCCGGGAGGCGAGGAACGCCGCGGTCAGCACGTCCCCCGCGCCGGCGACGGACACGGGCTCCACCGTCGGAGCGGTCGCGTGGAAGCGCTGGGCCGGACGCTCCTCCCGCGTCAGTCCGTAGCACCCGCTGTCGAGCGTGATCAGCACCGTGCGCGCGCCGAGGTCGGCGATCGTGTCGAGCGCCATCAGGAAGTCCTCTGCCTCGAGCTCCTGGTCGACGAGCGCCTCGGCCTCGTGCTGGTTCGGCGCGACGAGCGACGGCTCCGCCTCGAGCCCGAGGCGCAGCGGCTCGCCGTCGGTGTCGAGCACGGTGCGGACGCCGATCCGGTTCAGCTCGCGGATCGCGTCGGCGTAGAACGACTGGTCGACGCCGCGCGGCAGCGAGCCGGCGAAGACGACGGCCTCGGCTCCGCGCGAGAGATAGCGCAGCTTCTCGCGCAGCATCTCGAGCTCCTCGGGCTCGACGTGCGGGCCCCACTCGTTGATCTCCGTGAACGAGCTGCTCGTCGGGTCGACCACGGCCGTCGACGTGCGCGACTCGTCCGCGATCCGCACGAAGTCGTTCAGGATCGCCTCGGCCGTCAGCTCCTCGACGATGCGCGTGCCCGTGCGGCCGCCGGCGAGACCGGTCGCGACGACCGGCACGTCGAGCCGCTTGAGCGCGCGCGCGACGTTGATCCCCTTGCCGCCCGCGAGCGTCACGCCCTGGCTCGCGCGATGGCGGTGTCCCTGGCGGAAGTTCGGAACCGTGAGCGTGCGGTCCAGCGCGGCGTTGAGTGTGACGGTGACGATCATGGCCAGAGGTTGGAGACGGTCCGACGCGCGTACCAGGAGGCGCGATCGGCGAGCCCGGGCTCGGCGACCGCGCGCTCGGCGACGAGCGGCGAGCTCGCCACGAGCCTCGATCCGTCGTAGACGCGCACCTCGCCCAGACGCTGCCCCCGACGCACCGGGAGCTCGACCGCCGTCGCGGCGACGATCCGCTCGCGGAGCGTGCGGTCGACGCGGGTGGAGCGGACGATCGATCGCGGCGCAACGAGCGCGACGGGCTTCAGCCCGAAGGCGACGTCGGCGCGCGCGTACGTGCGGGTCTCGTCGACGACGGCGACCGGCGCATACAGGGAGAGGCCCCACCGCAGCAGCGCGGCGAGGTCGGTGTTCCGCTGCGCGCGGGTCGGGCTCCCCAGCAAGGTCGCGTAGAGGACGAACCCGGTCCCGCGGGCGGCGGCCACCTGCGACCACCCGGCCGCGTCCGTGTGGCCGGTCTTGACGCCGATCACGCCCGGGAACGAGCCGAGGAGGTCGTTCCACGTGTGGAGCCGCCGGCCGCCCGCGATGGTGGCCGTGCGGTCGTCGACGATCGAGCGGATCGTCGCGTTCTGCATCGCCGCGCGGGCGAGCAGCGTGACGTCTCGCGCGCTGGAGACGTGGCCGGCCACGTCGAGACCGTCCGGGCGGACGAAGTGCGTCGCGCGCAGCCCGAGGGCGCGCGCCTTCGCGTTCATCAGCCGAACGAACGCGTCGACGTCACCCTTGCCGACGTAGGCCGCGAGCGCCCACGCAGCGTCGTTGGCGCTCTGGACGAGCGCGGCCTCGACGAGATCGCCGACGGAGATGCGCTCGCCGACCCGCAGGTTGATCGTCGACTCGCCGATCGCGCTGGCACCGGGACCGGCGACGACCATGCTCGTCGACGTCGGCGCGCTCGAGCGCGACGAGCACCGTCATCAGCTTCGTGATGCTCGCGATCGGCACGCGCGCGTTCGGATGCCCGCGCGCGAGCACCTCGCCGGTGGCACCGTTTTCCACGAAGTACGCCTTCGCCACGACCGGGGGTGGTGGCCCGGCGCTCGCCGAAGAGACGGCGACGAGCGCGGCGGCGACGGCGGCGAGCGCGCGTCCCATCGGTCGACTCAGGCTACCTCACGCGTATGCGCTGCCCGACCTGGAGCGCCGTGGGGTCCAGGCCGGGGTTCAGCTGGAGCAGCTGCTCGACCGTCGTGTCGTTGTCGAGCGCGATCTGATCGAGGGTGCCACCCGACTCCACCTCGACGAAGACCGGCTTCGGCTCCGTCGCGGTCTGTCGTCGCCGCCGTTGTCGTCGCCGGTCGCCGTCGTGGCCACGCTCGTCTGCGCCGCAGTCGTCGTCTCGCCGTCGCTCAGGCCGGCGCGCACGAGCAGCACCGCGATCGTGATGCCTGCCAGAAATGCCGCGGGAGCCGCGAGCCTGGTCGCGAGCTGCCGGTTCACCAGCCCGAGACGGCCCAGACGTCCGCGCGAAGCCGAGCCGCTTCTGCACCTGCCGACGCGCGCCAGTCCCCGCTGCCGGATCGATACGCGTAGATGACCGAGCGCGACGCGGACACGAGCGCGCTCGCAGGCCCGCTCGCAAACGCCCTCGCGACGTCCGCGGGCGTGCCGCCCTGCTCGCCGATTCCCGGCAGCAGGATGATCGAGCGCGGCATCAGCCTGCGCGCCTCGCCCACCTCGCGCGGGAACGTTGCGCCGACGACGGCGCCGACGCTCGAGAGCCCGTTCTCCCCGACGAGCTCCTCGCCCCACTCGTCGACGAGCGCCGCGACCTGCATCCAGACGGTACGGCCGTCGGAGAGCGTGAGGTCCTGGACGTCGGCACTTCCCGCGTTCGACGTCTTCACCAGCACGAAGAGCCCCGCAGAGTGACGACGGCACGCCGCCAGGAACGGCTCGATCGAGTCGCGCCCGAGATACGGGTTCACGGTGAGCGCGTCGGCGAGCGGCCCGCCCTCACCTTCGAGATACGCAGCCGCGTACGCACGCGCGGTGCTTCCGATGTCGCCGCGCTTGCCGTCGACGATCACGAGCAGCTCCGCCGTGCGCGCGTAGGCGCACACCTCCTCGAAGGCGCGCATGCCGTCCGCTCCGAGCGCCTCGAAGAACGCCAGCTGCGGCTTGACGGCGACCGCGTACGGCGCGACGGCGTCGACGATGCCGCGGCAGAAGCGCGCGGCCGCCTCCGCCGGCGCTTCGCCGCGCAGCTCGACCGGGAACAGGTCGACGCGTGGATCGAGGCCGACGCAGAGCTGGCTTCGCTTGCGCTCGACGGCGGCGGCGAGACGGTCGGAGAACGCCACCGTCGCGAACTCGGTCTGTACGCGGAGCTCCTGCGCCATCGGCTCGACCAAGCGTATGCTCCGCGCCCGACGGCTACCACGCCTTCCAAGCCCCAGGTCGTCTCCCCTGCGCAGTGGGGCGCGGCGCCCACCCGAGCTGGCCCTGCCGGCGCGCGGGCCGCTCGACCACCTCGTCCTGCACCACACCGCGTTCCCGATGTCGCGAATCGGCGGGACGAGCTTCGACGCGGAGGCTGCGCACATGCGGGAGATCCAGCGCTGGCACCTCGAGCGCGGCTGGGCGACGGTCGGCTACCACTTCGTCGTCTCGCCGAGCGGTCGGGTCTTTCGCGGCCGCCCCGTCGACCGGCTCGGAGCGCACGTGCTCGGCCACAACGTCGGCACCGTCGGGATCTGCCTGATGGGCAACTTCGAGCTCGAGCGGCCGACGCCCGCCGCGCTCGAGTCGCTCACGTACACGCGACGCCGGCTCGTCCCCGGCGGCGCGAAGGCGAGGCTGCTCGGCCATCGCGACCACCGCGGGCACGAGACGTCGGCCTGCCCGGGCCGGAACCTCGAGCCCTACGCCGACAAACGCGGAGGGCCGCCTCCCGGCGGCCCTCCGCTCAAGCGTCGAGCCGATCCCTAGCGGCCGCGCACTGCGGTCTTGAGCTGGCTCCCGGCCGAGAACTTCGGCACGATGGAGGCGGGGATGGTCACCTTCTCCGTGGGATTCCGCGGGTTGACCCCCATGCGCTCCGCCCGGTGCTGCGTCGAGAACTTCCCGAAGCCGGTGAAGGCGATCTCTCCGCCGCCCTTCAGCGTCTCCGTGATCTGGTCGAGCATGGCGTCGACCGCGTTCTGCGCGTCCCGGCGCCCCAGGTTCGCCCTCTCGGCGATCTTGTCCACAAACTCCTGCTTGGTCACGAACAGCCCTCCATTCGTCGTCCACTCGGGGTTCGGGAGGTCAGGGTAGCGAATCGATCGGACGAAAACGGCTCAACCATGCGGTTTTGCGGCGGTTTTGTCCGTTTCCAGCACCTCTGAGGCCCGGAAAAGGGGCCAAAGACGCACCGCGTGGCGGGCGAGAGCGTCCACGCCGCCCTCCTCGCGGTCGACGACGCAGATCGCCGTCGAGCACTCGAGACCCGCCTCCCGGAGCGCCTTCACGGCCTCGACGGCGGCCCCGCCGGAGGTGACGACGTCCTCGACGACGCAGACGCAGTCGCCCTCCGCGTAGACCCCCTCGAGGCGGTTGGAGGTCCCGTAGTCCTTCGCCTCCTTGCGGACGATCAGGAACGGGAGCCCCGACTCGAGCGAGGCCGCCGCGGCGAGCGCGACCGCACCCAGTTCCGGGCCTGCGATCAGCTTCGCGTCGGGCGCGTGCTCGCGAATCGCCGCGGCGAGGCGCTCGCCGATCGGCCGGAGCAGGTCGGGCCGAGTCTCGAAGCGGTACTTGTCGAGGTAGTAGCGGGAGCGGCGGCCCGAGCGGAGCACGAAGTCGCCCTCGAGGTACGCGTGCTCGCGGAGCGCGCCGCGGAGCTCGGCGTCGTTCATCCGCCGCGGGCGGCGTTCAGCGCGGCGCGCGCGAGCGGGAGCAGGCGCGCGGCTTCCGGCGCGCCGTTCGAGAGCGACTGCATCGAGCCGTCCTCGAAGTAGAGGTCGACGCGCTCGCGCCGCCCGCCGGCGGTGCGGCGGAGGAGCGCGATCCCGGCGGCCCAGGCGCCGAGGAGCGCGAGCAGGGGCAGCAGCCTACGCCGCATCGCCGTCGGCCTCCGGCTTCTTCTTCGGCGTGCGCTTGCGCGGCGCCGCCTTCTTCGCGGCGGGCTCGGACGCAGCAGCCCGGAGCGCGGTCTTGAGGTCGTAGAACACGAGCGCCACCGTGGGCTCGGGGGCGGTCGTCGCCGCGATGTACGAGTCCCCGTCGCGGACGACGAAGAGGCTCCCCTCGCCGGTGGACGCCTCGAGCTGGTTGAGCGAGCCCTGGCGGGCCTCGGCGGCCGCGGCCAGCAGATCCTGGACGGCCCGCACGAACGGCTCGCCGTCGGCGAGCGTCGAGGCGGCCACCTTCCCCTTCGCGTCGAAGAGGGCCGCGGCCTCGACCTGCGAGGAGATCTCGGTCAGATCCGACAGGGCCTGTTCAGCAGTCATGGCGCTGAACGATACTGGCCGCCGTGCGCAGGCGAAAAAGAAGGCTCGTCCAGAAGTTCTTCGCCGACCGGGGGACGCACCTCGGGGCGATGATCGCGTACTTCGCGCTGCTCTCGTTCGTCCCGCTGACGTTCCTCGCCCTCGCGCTGCTCGGCCTCGTCGGCCGGGCCGAGCGAGTCGAGCTTCCTCGTGGTCGAGATCAAGCACGCGCTGCCGGAGACGCCGATCGAGGACATCGTCCGTCTCGTCCGGACGGTCCAGGACAACGCGTGGTCGCTCGGGATCGTCGGCGGCGCGTTCCTGCTCTGGACGTCGCTGTCGCTCTTCAGCGCGCTCGAGTCCGCCTTCAACATCGTCTACGCGCGGCCTAACCGGTCCTTCATCCACGGCAAGGGCCTCGCCGTGGCGCTCCTCATGGGCGGGTTGTTCACGCTGTTCTTCGCGCTGATGCTCGGGTCGTTCGGCGTCGAGCTGCTCAAGCGCGAGGCGCCGTGGTTCATCGACAACGCCGGCGCTGCATACGGGCTCACGGTCGGCGTCTCAACGCTCGGGGTCTTCGCATTCCTGCTCGCCTCGTACTACCTGCTGCCGAACGAGCGCATGCGCCTGCGCGACGTCCTACCGGGGACGGTTCTTCGGCACCGTCCTGCTCCAGGTGAGCTTCCAGATGCTCCCGGTGTTCGTCCGCTACGCCGAGCTCAACCCAGTGCTGAAGACGTTCGGGAGCCCGGTGATCCTGCTCGTCTGGCTGTACGTGATGGCGAACGTGATCGTCTTCGGCGCGGAGCTGAACTGGTGGCGGCAGTACGGTCGCGAGGAGCCCGATGAGGAGCCGGTCGGGCTCGCCTAGCGGGTGAGCGCCCGCGCTGCGCGTGCGCGGTGCGAGTGCTCGGCCTTCCAGTCGTTCCCGAGCTCGGCGACGGTGCGCGACTCGCCGTCGGGCACGAAGATCGGGTCGTAGCCGAAGCCTTCGCTGCCCCGCGGCTCGAGCGCGATCGTGCCCTCGACGGTGCCGGTTCCGCGGAGCTCCTCGCCCTCCGGCGAGAGCGCGACGAGCTCGCACACGTAACGCGCGCGCCGGTCCTCGACGCCCTGCAGCGCCTCGAGCAGCGCGGCCACGCCGTCGTCCGCCCAGCGCGCCGACTCGACGCCGGGCCGTCCGCCGAGTGCGGCGACCTCGATCCCCGAGTCCTCGCCGAACACCCACTCGGACGTGTGCTCGCGGCCGAAGCGCGCCTTGCCGAGCGCGTTGTCGTAGTACGTCTCGCCGTCCTCGGGCGGATAGCCGTCGGCGTCGAGCAGCTCCAGCTCCCAGTCCGGAAGCGCGTGCCTCAGCTCGCGGAGCTTGTTCGCGTTCTGCGAGGCGAGGCGAGCGATCAATCGGCCCAGCGAACGCCCGTCACGTGCTCGAGCTCGGCGAGGCGGCCCGCGACCTTCGACGCCTGCACCTGCTCGGTGAAGTCCACGGTCGCGACGAGCTCGCGGCCACCGCGGCTCTCCGAGAGCTGGAACTGCGAGACCGTGCCACCGAGGCCCTCGAGCGCGGCGAGCACCGGCGCTGCGCCCTGCCCGCCGGCCAGCTCGACGACGAGTCGCTGCTCGTCGGTCGGCCGCATTCGCGTCACCACCCGGTGCGCCACGATGCGGAGCGGCCACAGCGTGACGAGCGCCGCGATGGTCGCGATGAACGCCGCCTCCCAGTAGCCGGCGCCCGACGCCATGCCGATGCCGGCGACGAGCCAGAGCGTCGCCGCCGTCGTCAGGCCGCGCACGGTGAGACCCTGACGGATGATCGCGCCCGCACCGAGGAAGCCGATCCCGGTGACGATCTGCGCCGCGATCCGCGTCGGGTCGAAGACGATCCCGTCGCGCTGGGAGAAGTTCCAGTCCGTCCACGCGTACGCGGAGACGAGGAAGAAGAGCGCGGAGCCGAGCGAGACGAGCAGGTGCGTGCGAAGCCCCGCTTCGCGCTCGCGAAGCTCCCGCTCGAGACCGATCGCACCGCCGAGCGCAGCCGCGACGAACAGCCTGACAGCGACGTCGATCCACGAGAGCTCAGGCAAAGGCGTCCTCCTGTGCCCGCGCGATCTCCGCGATCCCTCCCGACGCGAGATCGAGCAGCTCGTCGAGCTCCTCGCGGGTGAACGGCGCGCCCTCGGCGGTCGCCTGCACCTCGACGAGCCGGCCGTCGCCGGTCATCACGACGTTCATGTCGGCCTCGGCGGTCGAGTCCTCGGTGTACTCGAGATCGAGGAGCGGCTCGCCGTCGACGATCCCGACCGAGACGGCGGCGACCGACCCGGCGAGCGCCTTCGAGAGGCCGAACTTGTCGAGCGCGCGGCGGGCGGCGACGTACGCGCCGGAGATCGCCGCGCAGCGCGTGCCGCCGTCGGCCTGCAGCACGTCGCAGTCGAGCCAGACCGTCCGCTCGCCGAGCGCCTCGAAGTCGACCACGCCGCGGAGCGCGCGGCCGATCAGCCGCTGGATCTCCACCGTGCGGCCGCCCTGCTTGCCGCGCGACGCCTCGCGCGCGATGCGCTCGCCGGTCGACGCAGGCAGCAGCGAGTACTCCGCCGTCATCCAGCCCTTGCCCTTGTTGCGAAGCCAGCGCGGAACCTCGTCGTCGATCATCGCCGTGCAGAGCACCTTCGTCTTGCCCTGCGACCACAGCACGGAGCCGTGCGGCTGCTCGAGGTAGTCGAGCTCGACCGTCAGCGGCCGAAGCTCGTCGGTGCGGCGGCCTTCCCTCATGCGACGCGCTCCAGCTCGAGCAGCTCGACGTGCTCGACCTCGCGGATCGGCAGCTGCAGGAAGCGCGCGCCGGTCTCGCGGAAGACCTCGGGGTCGCCGGTCGTGATGAAGCGATAGCTGCCTTCACGTGCAGGGTCGTTCTCGACGTGCTTCCGAGCGAGCGTCTCGGCGACCTCGCGCGCGGTCTCGTCGGCGGAGAAGATCAGCGTCACGTCGCGGCCGAAGACGCGCTGGAGGATCGGGCTGATGATCGGGTAGTGCGTGCAGCCGAGGATCACCGTGTCCACGCCTTCCGCCTTGAGCGGCGCGGCGTACTCGCGCACGGCTTCGGCGGTCTCCTCGCCGAACGGGTCGTCGCCCTCGATCAGCGGCACGAGCCGCGGGCACGCGACGGAGAGCGAGCGACGCGCCGGCGTCGAGCGCGTGGATCAACTCGTCGTACCTGCCGGCCGAGACGGTGGCCTCCGTCGCGAGCAGGCCGATGCGGCGGTTCCGCGTCGCCTGCACCGCTGCGTGCGCCTCCGGGGTGATCACGCCGACGACCGGAACCGTGAGCGTCTCCTGCAGGTCGGCGAGGCCGGCCGAGGTCGCGGCGTTGCACGCGACGAGGACGATCTTCACGCCCTGCGCCTCGAGGTACGACCCGATCTCGAGCGCGAACCGGCGGATCTCCTCCAGCGGTCGCGGCCCGTACGGCAGGCGTGCCCCGTCGCCGAGGTAGACGAAGTCCTCGTGCGGCATCGTCACGAGGCACTCGTGGAGGACCGTCAGCCCTCCCATGCCCGAGTCGAAGACGCCGATCGGCCGGGGATCCATGCGGCGATTCTACGAGCGGCTACGCTGGGCCGATGAAGGCGCTGCTAGCGGCCGTGTTTGCGGCGCTCGTCCTGGCACCGGCCGGCAACGCCGCCTACACGAAGACCGACCAGTTCGTGACCATGGACGACGGGGTCGGGATCGCGACGACGCTCTACCTCCCGGACGCCCCCGGGCCGCGGCCGGCGGTGATGCTCTTCCACGGGATCGGCGGCAACCGACAGTCGATCGACGCGGTCGCCTCGCGGTTCGCCGACCGCGGCTACATCGCTCTCACGTCCGACTTCCGCGGCCACGGGCAGTCGGGCGGGTTCTTCACCGCGCTCGGCCCGCGCGAGCTCCTGGACGTCGCGCGGCTGCGCGAGTCCTGGCTGCCGACGCACGCGCCGGTGGACGGCGACAAGGTCGGCGCCTGGGGAATCTCGCTCGGCGGCGGTGCCGCGCTGCGCGCGGCCGGCGAGGGCACGCCGTTCAAGGCGCTCGAGGTCGTGGAGACCTGGACCGACCTGTACGAGGCGCTCGTGCCGCAGGGCCTGCCGAAGAGCGGCGCGATCTTCCAGTTTCTCGGCGCGGTCCCACGCGAGCGGCAAGGGCCCGAGCTCCTCGCCGTGCAGAACGCCGTCGCGAACAGAGACCTGCCTGCGCTGCGCACGTTCTCGCAGGCGCGCTCGTCGCGGCAGCTGCTCTCGCGCGGCTACCCGCCGACGCTGTTCTTCCAGGGACGACAGGACTTCGCGTTCGGGCTCGAGCAGGGGATCGCCGGCTGGCAGCGGCACTCCGGCCCGAAGGCGCTCTATGTCGGCCCGTTCGGACACGCACCGTCGAAGTTCCCCGGCCCGGACTTCGAGCTCGTGATGCAGCGCGCGCTCCAGTGGTTCGACGTGCACGTCGCGGGCGCCGCCGACACGCCGAACCGCCCCGCAGTCGAGGTCGCCGACGAGAGCGGCAAGACGGTCCGCGCCTACGCAGGACTGCCGCCGACCGCCCGACACGTGTACACGCTGCGCGGGACCAAGACGATCAGCGCCTCCGGCAAGGTCGTCCGCGGTGCGCGCACAGCCCGGGTACTCGAGACCTTCGGCGCGCCGACGGTGCAGGTTCGCGCGTCCTCGACGACCGGCTGGACGCACCTCGTCGCCGTCCTCGTCGCGCGCACGCCGAGCCGGCCGGGAGATCGTCGTCAGCGAAGGCGGCGCTCCGACCAGCCTGACCGCGAAGCCGCGGCTGCTGACGATCCGCCTGATCTCCGAGGCCACGCTGATCCCGGCGGGCTCCCGCCTCGAGCTCACGCTCGCCGGCACGTCGACGGCGCAGAACGGTGCGAACCTCCTCTACTTGGTGCCGGTGCCGCAGCGTGCGAGGATCACGCTTCGGAACGTGAGCCTGACGATTCCCGCGCTTCGGACCCCCGTCTCGCGATGAGCCGCATCGCGATCGTCGCCCTCGTCGCGACCCTCGTCGCGATTCCGGGCGCCTACGCACGTCCGTCCGCGACGCCCGGCGTCACGTCGTCGACGATCCTGATCGGTGGCTCGGGCCCGCTCAGCGGTCCCGAGGTCGCGTACGCAGGGACGATGATCGGCGCGAAGGCGTACTTCGACTACGTGAACTCGCAGGGCGGAGTGAACCGGCGCAAGATCGAGTACCGCTACCTCGACGACGGCTACGACCCGTCGCGGACGGTGCAGAACGCGCGGCGCCTCGCGCAGCAGGACGGCGTCTTCGCGATGTTCAACATCGTCGGCACCGAGCAGAACCTCGCCGTTCGACCCTTCCTGAACGCGCTCAAGGTTCCGGAGCTCTACGGCGGCACCGGCATCCGCGCGATCGGCCGCGAGTACAAGAAGTACAAGTGGTCGATGGGCTACCTCCCGAGCTTCTTCGCGGAAGGACGCCTCTACGCCAAGCACCTGACGGCGACGAGAAAGAACGCGAAGGTCGCCGTGCTCTCCGAGTCGAGCGACTACGGCCGCGAGCTGCTCGCGGGCTTGAAGGCAGGCCTCGGGACGAAGGCGAAGATCGTCGCGCAGACGACGTACGAGGTCACCGACACCGACCTCTCGTCGCAGATCTCCCAGCTCAAGCGCTCGGGCGCGAACGTGCTGATGCTCTTCACGCTGCCGAAGCAGACGATCGGCGGCTTCGTCGCCGCGAACCGGTTCGGCTGGAAGCCGCTGACGTACGTCACCTCGGTGTCGGTCGACCCGTCGGTGATGAAGATCGTCCAGGCCACGACCGGGAACAAGGCGGGCGAGAACGCGATCACCGTCCAGTGGATGAAGGACTCGTCGAACCCGGCGAACGCGAAGGACCCGGCGATCAAGCTCTACAAGTCGATCATGCGCCGCTTTGCCCCCGGCCGGAACGTGGACGAGGTCGTCCACCTCTACGGGATGGCCGTCGCCTACACGATGGTCGAGACCCTCAAGGCCGCGGGCAAGAACCCGACCCGGGAGAGCCTCCTCCGGGCGGCGACCCACCTCGACCACCAGGTCCCTTTCATGGTCAAGGGGATCAGGATCAAGACCTCACCAAATGATTACTTTCCGATCTCGAGCGTCCGCTTCCTGCGCTACCGCAGCGGTTACTGGCGTCAGTTCGGCGGGGTCGTCGCCGCGGCCGGCTGAGCCGTGTGATTCGCAGGCAACTCCTGGGTATCAAGAACGTCTAAAGCAATCAGTCGCAGCCTTCCGAGGGGCTGGAAGAGAAAAAGGAGTGGGATGACACGGAAGTTCCGCATGCTGATGGTCGGCGCGGCGAGCCTTGTGACGCTCGTCTTCGCCGGCGCCGCCTTCGCGGCGTTCACACCGACGTTCGCGATCGGCCACACACCGCCGACCGCGGGCTCGTCGGCAACCTCGTTCCGCCTGACCGTCCCGAGGGACGACGACGCACTCTTCAAGGCGTCGTTCTACGTCCCGGCGGGGTACACGGCGACCCTCGGGCAGGCGCCCGGGACCCAGCTCGGCACGGTCGCCGCGCAGGTGCTGGTCCGTGAGCCGATCGCCGGCGCGGTGCTGCCGCTGACCGGAGCGGTCGTCGTGACCGACCAGGCCACCGTCGGTGCGTCGGTCGCGCAGTGCACGCAGACCTTGGCGCCGCACGCCGCGTACTGGGTGCTCGTCCTCCAGGCCGCGGGCCAGGAGCTCCGCGTGCCGATGGTGATCGACCCGGCGCCGGCCGCACTCGCCTCCGTCGCCTCGTACGTGATGCAGGTCTGCCTGCCGTCGCCGCACATTCCGGTCTCCGCGGGTGGCGCGACGTTCGGCGCCAAGCTGATCCAGGCGCAGATCAACCTGAACAACGTGCTCTCCGCGCCGTCCTCCGGCGGGACGTACCGCTGGCACGCCGTCACGACGCCGTGGCCGAACGGCCCGGGCCTGCCGAACGTGGCAGGGACGGTGTCCGCACAGGGCACGGCCGCGCTTCCGGGCGCCGTCTCGCTCGCGGCGAAGTCGAAGAAGCGCGTCCTGACGATCACCGGACGGCTCACCGAGGGCGGCCAGGGCATCGGCAGCCGCGCAGTGACCGTGCGGGTCGGCACCAGGAACTACGCCGCTCGCACGAACGCCGCCGGCCGGTTCACGAAGGTGGTCAGGATCGCGAGGGGCTCGCGCGTGACGATCCGTGCCACGGCAGCCGTTCCGGCCCGGACGGGGTCCTGCACCACCCCGTCGCCGTTCGCGCCGGTCCCGTGCGTGACCGAGACGTCGCAGTTCTTCGCTGCCACGCGCTCGATCGTCGCACGCGTCCGCTAGGCAGCTGAAAACGTGGGCGGGGCCGACTCGGCCCCGCCCACTACGATTCGGAGCGATGAGCGCTCCGATTCGTGTCGGCACGTGCTCCTGGGCGGACGAGTCGCTCTCGAAGCACTGGTATCCGCCGGGGCTCAAGCCCGGCGAGCGCCTCCCCTACTACGCCGAGCGCTTCGACACGGTCGAGGTCGACTCGACGTACTACCGGCTGCCGGACGAGCCGATGGTGTCGCGCTGGGCGGAGCGCACGCCCGACGGCTTCGTGATGCACGTGAAGGCGTTCGGAGTGATGACGCGCCATCCCGTCAAGGTCGAGCAGCTGCCGCCCGATCTGCGCGAGGCGGCGCCGCTCGACGAACGCGGCCGCGTCGACCGACCGCCGCGCGAGTTCCGCGCCGAGGTCTTCCGTCGCTTCCGCGACGCGCTCGAGCCGTTGCGCGCGTCGGGCAAGCTCGGCGGGATCCTCTTCCAGCTGCCGCCGTACATCGTCTCCGAAGCCGAGCTCGTTCGAGTACCTCGAGTGGGCGAAGGAGCAGCTCGCCGGCGACGAGCTGATGGTCGAGTTCCGGCACGCGAGCTGGCTCGACGACGAGCATCGCGACGAGACGCTCAAGTTCCTCGAGCAGCTGGGCGCGACGCACGTGATCGTCGACTCGCCGCGGATCGAGGGCGCGAAGAACATCGCGCAGACGGTCTTCGCGCTCACCTCCCCCACGCTGTACGTGCGTTTTCACGGGCGGAACGCGGGCACCTGGAACAAGCGCGGCGGCGGCGCCCAGGAGCGCTTCGACCACCTCTACGCCGAGGACGAGCTCCGCGAGTGGGTAGGCCCGCTGCGCGAGCTCGCCGGCGAGTCCGAGCAGGCGTACGCGCTGATGAACACGAACAAGTGGAACGAGGGGCCCGAGGGTCAGATGATCCCGCAGGGCGCGGCGAACGCGCTGGCGCTCCGCAAGCTGCTCGAGGCGGAAGGCGTGCCGGTGACGACTCCGGCGACGGTGAGCGCGTGAACGTGCTGTCGGTGATCCACGGCACGGACGCGCGGGCCGAGCTCTTCTCGGGCGTCATCGAGGACGCGGGGCACGCGCACGACGAGTGGTCGCTCGCCTGGCGCACGCCGCCGCCGCGCCCCGTCGACGCGTACGACGCGGTGCTCGTGTTCGGCGGCGCGATGCACGCCGACGAGCAGGAGAGCCACCCCTGGCTCCGCGACGAGAACTTCTTCCTGCAGCGGCTGCTCGACCTCCACGTGCCGACCTTCGGCGTGTGCCTCGGCGCGCAGCTGCTCGCGAAGGCGGCGCACGCGCCCGTGCACCGCGCCGACGAGCCCGAGATCGGCTGGTACGAGGTCGAGCTGACCGACGCCGCGCGCGAGGACCCCGTCTTCGGCGCGCTCCCGGAGCGGTTCGACGCCTTCCAGTGGCACTACTACACCTACGGCGTGCCGGCGGGCGCGGTCGAGCTCGCACGCAGCGCGTCGTGCACGCAGGCGTTCCGGCTCGGCGAGAGCGTCTGGGGCGTGCAGTTCCATCCCGAGGTGACCGAGTCGCAGATCGGCTCGTGGCTCTCGACCGACGGCTTCAACGAAGGCGTCGACGTCGACCGGGTCGCCGCCGACACACGCGAGCGGATCGACGCGTGGAACGGGCTCGGCTCGCAGCTCTGCGGCGCGTTCCTCGCCGCTGCCGAGCGGCTCGTCTGCCGTCGCCGCGCGCTAGCGGTCGATCACGATCGCGTCGGGCAGCTCGCGTGCGCGGCGCGTAGCCGTGGTCGGCGCCCTCGATGCGCATCGCTGCTGCGAGGCTCGCGACGATCTCGGCGGGCGCCGGCAGCTCGTCCGGCGACGGGCCAACGACGGCCGCTGAGCGAACCGCGCGCCGGTCGGCGCCGGTGAGCCGCTCGACGAGCGTCGGGTTCGCGCCGAGCGAGATGACCTCGCCGGGCGGAAGCGGCCCGTAGTACTCGGGCACCGACAGGTATTCGTCGAGCATGCGGCCGCGGTCGTAGATCCGGTAGCGCGCAACTGCACCCTCCTCGACCGCGAACGAGATCGCGACGACGCCCACCGCGTCGGAGAGCTCGCGCGCGAGTCGCGGCAGCATCGACGGGTCGCGGTCGCAGAGCTCGTCGTAGACGGAGATCCAGCCGTTCCGAGGCGGCACGATCACGGTTCCCTTCGACTTGCCGGGAAGCGTCGGGACGAAGCGCCGGACGATCCGCTCGACGGTCGGGAGGTCGTCGGTCTGCACGTGCACCGAGCCGAACGACTCGCCGCGCGGCTTGCGCTCGAGGTCGCGCACGAGAACGTCGAGATCGACGGCGAGGATGTGCGCGACCGGAACGAAGCCGAGCCGCGTGAACGTCTGCTCGTCGCGCTCGTCGACCTCGACGGCGAGACGCGTGACGCCCTGCTCGCGCAGCTGCTGCGCGAGCTCGCGCAGCGCCTCGGGCGACTCGTCGTCGAGGCGGCCGAGGTACGCCGTGCCGTCGCGGATCTCCATCGCTGAAACCTAGGGGATCGCGTAGAGGCTGGCGAGCAGGTAGTGCGCGCTCAGGTTCTCGAACGGCGCGAAGCGCTCGCCGAACGCGCGCGTCTCGGCGATCGACGGCCGCACGCCGTCGAAGTAGTACTCCGCGAGTGCCTTGACGAGCCCGAGGTCTCCGGCCGGCCACGCGCGCGGGCGGGCGAGATGCCGAGCCATGAACCAGTCGGCGGTCCACTCGCCGAGCCCACGCAACGCGACGAGACGCGCCTTGAGCTCGTCGTCGGGGAGCGTCGCGAGCTCGTCCCAGTCGACCGCAGCCCGCGCGACACCGACGACGTACTCCGCCTTGCGGCGCGAGAACCCGACCTCCGTGAGCTCGTTCTCGTCCGCGCTCGCCATCCGCTCCTCCGACGGGAAACGCCCAGGCGTGCCCGGCGCGCACGCCGAACCGCTCGATCAGCCGGTTCCGAACGGCGAACGCCGAGCGGAGCGACACCTGCTGCGCGGTGATCGAGGTGACGAGCGTCTCGTAGGGGTCCGGGTTCAGCGGGGGACGCAGCCCGCGGAGCTCGCGGACGATCCGCGCGAGGACCGGGTCGCTCTCGGCAAACGCGTAGAAGCCGTCGAGGTCGAACGGCCCGCCGAGGTAGTGGTGGACGCGCGGCTCGAACGGCTCGACGTCTACTCCCCCGCTCGCGGCCTCGATCCGAACCTCCCGCCCGTCGAAGACGCGGTGCACGCCGCCTTCGTGCCAGAGGTTCGCAAGGTCCGGGCCGAAGGCGCGGTAGCGCTCGGTCGAGCGGGCGAAGTCGTAGGGCT
>CAWFVN010000037.1:0-109668 GCA_963819225.1 uncultured Actinomycetes bacterium
AGCGCGAGCGCGAAGATCGCCAGCACGTAGAAGTAGTAGAACTGCATCGTCAGGTAGAAGAGGTTCGCCGCCATCGTCCCGGCGAGCGCCGCGGTGAGGCCCCACGCGAGGTGCGGCTCGAACGGCCGCGCGTCGCGCAGGCGGCGGAAGAGCCAGACGAGGAACGCCCCGAACAGCAGCGTGCCGACGAGCCCGGTCTCGACGAGCAGCGCGACGTAGAACGAGTGCGGGCCCCAGTTGTCCTTGCCGGTCGCGAACTCGTAGTAGACGCTGAAGTTGTTCAGGCCGAGCCCGAAGAGCGGATGCGCCGCGAGCACGTCCGGGATGAAGCCGTAGACGTCGAAGTGCGCGGACGTCGACGCGTCGCCGGTCGCGATGCGCGAGCGGATCACCTCGACGAAGAAGTCGGCGCGGCGCGAGACGATCCACACGACGAACGCCGCCACGACCGCGAGCGGGATCGCGATCGCACGCGAGAGCAGCTCGGTCCGGTAGTGCGCGAGCAGCACGAGGAACCCGACGCCGAGCCCGACCAAACCACTGCGTGACAAGGTCGCGAGCTCGACGACGAGCAGGAACCCGAGCAGCGCGGCGAGCCACGGCGAGCGGTTGCGCAGGTAGACCGGCGTCAGTGCGAGCAGCGGGACGAGCAGCATGATCCCGAGGTGGTTCGGGTCGCCGGTCAGCGCGTTCGGCCGGTAGACGCTCTGCTCGCCGCCGACCGAGCCGTAGACGTTGATCTGGCTCGCCCCGCGCGTCAGCGGGCTCAGCAGCAGCGTGTCGAGGTTGAAGCCCGCCCGCGCGAGCACGAGCTGCACGATCCCATAAGCGGCGTTGGCGGCGATCCCGGCGACGAAGACGCCGAACGCGGTGAACGCGAAGCGCCGCCCGTGCCGGATCAGGTACGCGACCCCCGCCGCCAGGAAGCCGAAGTGGAGCCCGAACTTGAACATGCCCTTGCCGAATTGCGCGATCCCCTGCGTCGTGTCGAGGTTGAAGAAGCCGACGAGGTAGACGGCGAGGAAGGCCAGGCCGAACGTGAGCGCGACGATCGCGGTGTGCGCGAGCTTCCAGTCGCCCGCGGCGACGCGGTCGATCACGAACGACGCGAGGAAGAGCGCGGTGAGCACGTCGGCCAGCGTCAGCGTCCCCCCGACCGACCAGTGCACCTTCTCGAACGTCACCGAGAAGACGGTCGCGAGGAAGAGGAAGCGGGTCACGACGAGACGTCCCTGAGCACGCGCGCGAGCTCCTCCGCGCGCGTGCGCCGGTCGAGCTTGGTGCGGAGCTCGGGCGAGAGCGGCGTGCCTGCGAGCGAGCCCGCCTGCCAGCGCGCGTGCAGGTCGCGGAGCGCCGCCTCGATCGCGTCGACGTCGTCGGGCGCCACGATCACGCCGGCCTCCGGCGTCGCGCACGAACGCCGCGGTCGCTCCGTCGGGCGGGACGGCGGCGATGATCGGCCGCTCGGCGGCCAGGTACTCGAAGACCTTCGCGGCGATCACGCCCGAGCCGCGGCCGGGCACCTCCGGCATCAGCAGCAGGTTGACCTCGGAGTCGCGCTGGAGCTCGAGCGACCGGCGGCGCGGGACGTACGGGTGCAGCTCGAGCCGCTCGCCGAGGCCGAGCCCTTCGGCCCACTCGCGGTCGGCCTCGCGGAAGTCGCCGACGAAGCGCGCGACCGAGTCGGGGAGATCGGCGCGCGCGAACGCGGTCAGGAACGGGCGCGGGTCGCGCTTGCCGAACATCGCGCCGGCGTGCGTGACGCGGAACCGGCCGTTCGGCTGGTACTCGAGACCCGCGAAGTCGTCGAAGTCGGCGCCGTTCGAGATCACGTTGACCTCGCCGCGCGCGCCGAGCGAGCGGAGCTCCTCGGCGATGAAGTCGGAGACGGCGATCGACTCGTCGGCGTAGCGCGCGATCAGACGCCCGACCGTCTCCTGCGTCCGCTCCTTCGCGCGTGCCGCGAGCGTCTCGACGGGACGGTCGGCGTTCCGCACCATCGAGTCGCGCACGTCGGCGACCCACTTGACGCCGGTCAGTCGCTTGACCGCTGCGCCGATCAGGTGCACGGAGTTCGGCGGCGAGGTCGTGACGACCACGTCGATCCCCTCGGCGCGCACGACGCGAACCGCGGCGGGGATCGCCGTCGCGTTCCACGTCACGTTCTCGTCGGGGACGAGCACGCGGCGATACGTGAGCAGCGCCATCTTCGCCGCGCGCTCGAGCGCACCCGCGCCGTGCAGCTCCTCCGCGGGCCTCCGGCCTTTCGGCCCGACGTAGCGCGCGCGGTGCACCCACGCCTGCGTCGGCGAGACGAGCTCGTCGTCGCGGTGGATCCACTTCGGGTCGTCGGGCGCGAGCACGTGCGTCTCGATCCCGAGCGCCGGCAGGTGCGTCGCGAACTTCAGCGGCCGCTGCACGCCCGCGCCGCCCGCGGGCGGCCAGTACATCGTGACGAGGAGGACCTTCACCTCGCGCGGCGGAGCGCGCGCACCGCGTGCACGACCGCGGGCTTGGGGTCACGCCACGCCCAGGTCGCCTCGACGAACGGGGGCCGAGGCACGACCGGGCGCTCGCCGGGCATCAGCAGGATCGCCCACTTGCGGCGGCCGCCGTTCATCCGCACCGCCTCGACGGGCTCGCCGGTCAGGTCGCGGTACGCGATCAGCGGCAGGTCGACGCCGCTCGCGCGCGCGAGCGAGTGCCACTGCCAGAGCCGCGGGTTCACCTCCATCAGCTTGAACTTCCCGTCGCGCGGGTCGCGCTTGAACTCGACCTGCGACAGCCCGTTGCAGCCGAGCGCGCGCAGCAGGTGCAGCCCCGCGTCGACGACCTCGTCGACCCAGACCGCCTCGGCGAGCCGCGCGGTGCCGATTCCCGGCGGCGTCTGGATCAGCTTGCGGCCGCAGAAGAGGCCGAGCGGCTCGAGCGACTCGCTCAGGTACGCGCCGAGGGTGTAGAGCTCGTCGTCCCCGCCGGGGATCAGGTCCTGCACCATCGGCTCCCACGGCTCGATCTGCCCGTAGGCCTCCTCGACCTCCGACGCGGTGTGGCAGATCACGGCCTGCTTGCCGTACTGCTGTCGGAAGCCGACCGGCTCCGACGGCTTCAGGAGGACCGGGTAGCCGATCTCCTCCGCGGCGGCGACCGCTTCCGCCGCGCTCTCGGGGTAGCGCGTGTCCGGCGTGTGGAGCGCCGCGTCGAGCTGCACGCGCTTCTTCTGCAGGCGCTCGAGGTCGCGCGGGAACGGGCAGAGGAGCTCGAGCGAGTCGCGGTGGCGGGCGATCGCGCGCAGGCCCTCGTCGTGGGTCGCGAACACGACCCCGGGGCCGAGGCCGCGAAGGGTCTCCACGAACCCCTCCTCGTCGGTCAGCGGGCTCGGGGCGACCACCTTCGTCGCGTACCGCGAGCGGAAGCCGAGCGCGCTCGGCTTGTGGTCGACCGCGAAGACGCGGACGCCGGCCCGTCGAAGCGACCTGATCGCGGAGAGGCCGTTGACGAAGCCCACGTCGACGACGATCGCCGGTGGCCGCACGTTCAAGAGCTTAGAGGCGCCCGCCGATACCTCTTCCGTGGGTGTTTTCGCCTCTTCCCTCCACGAGCGCAGGCGGCAGGGACGCCCCTGGGCCGACAGGCCGCGGGCGCTCCGCGTCGCCGTCTTCACGACCTCCTTCCCCTCGGGCGACCACGACCCCTCGGGTCGCTTCGTGGCCGACGCCGTCGAGCGCCTCCAGGCGCAGGGCGTGGCCGTCCAGGTCATCCACCCGTCCCTGGCGGGCGAGGGCGGGGTCGTCGCGAAGCTGAGGCGGCGCCCCTGGCTCGCCCCGGTCTTCCTCGCGCGCTCGGTGCTCGCCCTGCGCCGGGCCGACTGCGAGCTCGTCCACGCGCACTGGCTGCTCTCCGGCCTCGTCGCCGCGCTCTCCGGCAAGCCCTTCGTCCTGACCCTCCACGGCTCCGGCTCCGCCGGCCGGTTCAGCGACCTCGAGCTCGCGGAGCGAAACCCGCGGCTCGTCGGCGCGATCCTCCGCCGGGCGCGGCTCGTGATCGCCGTCTCCGAGCCCCTCGCCGCGGCCGCCCGCCGCTGCGGTGCCCGCGAGGTCCGCGTCATCCCCAACGGCATCGTGTTGCCCGCCCAGACGTCCGGAGAGGTCGAGCCCGCCGAGATCCTGTTCGCGGGCCGCCTGAGCCCGGAGAAGGGCATTCAGGAGCTCGTGGAGGCCTGCCGTGGGCTCAACCTCGTCGTCGCCGGGGACGGGCCGCTCCGGGACCTGGTGCCCGACGCGCTCGGCTTCCTGTCCGCGGCCGAGCTGGCCGACCGCTACCGCCGCGCCGCCGTCGTCGTCTGCCCCTCGAGGAGCGAGGGCTTCGGCATCGTCTGCGCCGAGGCGATGGCCCACGGCAAGCCCGTCGTCGCGACCGCGGTCGGCGGCCTGCAGGAGCTCGTCCACCACGCCCGAACCGGCTTCCTCGTGGAGCCCGGCAACCCCGCAGCCTTGCGCGTCGCGATCAAGCTCCTCCTCGCCGACCCCGCGCTCCGCCGCCGGCTCGGGGAGAACGCCCGCGCGGACGTCGCGGAGCGCTTCGCCTGGCCGGCGGTCACGCAGGCCACGGTCGAGGCGTACCGCTCGGCGCTCGGGGTCGAGACGGCACCCGAGCCCGCCCCGCTCGAGGCGGCCGCGTGATCGCTCTCCGCAAGGCGCCGTCGAGCTACGACGAGCGCTTCATGGACACGATGGCGAACGAGTACCTCGAGCGGACGCCGTGGACCGAGCTGCGCCTCGAGGCCGTGCGCGACCTCGTCGACCCGCAGCCCGGCGATCGGATCCTCGACCTCGGCTGCGCCGCCGGCGCGATCACGCACTACCTCTCGACGTTCGGCGCTGCTCCGGTCGGCATCGACTTCGAGGAGCTCGCGATCGCGAAGGCCCGCGAGCTCTTTCCCGAGTGCGCGTTCGAGGTCGCCGACGCGACGGCGCTTCCGTTCGAGTCCGAGAGCTTCGACAAGGCCGTCGCCGCCGACTTCGTCGAGCACATCGGCGACGACGTCTTCCTCGCCATGTGCGCGGAGCTGCGCCGCGTGCTCGTCCCGGGCGGGACCTTCGCGGTGTACGCGCCGAACCCGCGCCATCTGATCGAGCGGATGAAGGAGCGCGACTTCGTGCTCGCGCAGAACCCGACGCACATCGGCCTGCGCGACGCCGAGCACATGACGCGCGTGCTCGAGCAGGGCGGCTTCCGCGTCCTGCGCAGCGAATGGCGGCCGAGCTTCTTCCGCGGCCTTCGCTCGGTCGAGAAGGTCGCAGGCCCGCGGCTCGACCTGTTTCGCTATCGCCTCTGCGTGCTCGCGCAGAGCGTGTAGCGACCGTCCGAGAACAGCTTCGGCGCGCACGTGACCTGCTCGGCGCGCTTCGCGTCGAGCACGACCCAGTCGTAGGGGTCGGGGAAGCTCCCGCCTCGGAGGAAGTCCTCCCACGCCTCGACGCGCTCGTACGGTCGGTTCGCCTTCGTGTCCCCGACGTGCGTCGGCGCCGAGACCGCGACGTACACCGGCGCGTACGCGGCGATCCAGTACGAGGTCTCCGGGTCCGAGAGCACGACGTCTCCCGGCTCCGTGTTCGCGTTCAGCGCGGCGACGAGCGCGGGCGAGAGCTCCTGCTGCGGCCGCGGACGCTCCCAGCCCGACGTGACGGCCATCGGGACGACGAAGAGCACGCACGCTGCCGCCGGTACCCAGTCCGCACGCTCGAGCAGCGGCAGCCTGGAGCGCAGCAGGAAGCCGAGCACGATCGCGACGAGCGACCCGCCGAGCGCGATCCAGACCGGCAGCGTCGGGCCGCCCTCCTCGAGGCGGTAGCCGAAGTCGCCCGGCCAGGCCCACTCCAGCGCGATGCCGGCCGCGAGCGCGAGCGGCAGCACCGCCCACGAGAGCACGCGCGAGAGCACCGCGGCTCCACCCGCGAGCGCGAACGCGAGCGGCAGGAAGCCGGCGAGGCGCCTCGCCTGCGAGAGCGACACCGCGTCGACCAGGCGCGGGAACAAGACGTCCGACAGCAGCACCGCGAGCACGACGAGCGTGCCGCCGAGGACGAGCGCCGCCCAGCGCCTCCGCACCGCGAAGAGCGCGAGCGGCACGAGGCAGAGCGCGGCGAGCGGCACCGGCCCCGCGCGCGTCAGGACTTCGGGGTTCAGGTGGAAGCGGTCTCTCCGACTCGACGACGAACTGGCCGGGATAGCGCATCGGATCCCGTGCGCGCTTCTCCTGCACCTGCTCGTTCGACGGCGTGAACGACGCCGTGTCCTGCACGACGGGGAAGAGCCACGCCAGGAACACGACGGCGCCGACGGCGAACGCCGCGCCCGCGAGGAGGAGCGTGCGGAGCTCCGACGGCTCGAGCACCGCGCGGACGACGGCGAAGCCGACCAGCACGAGCGAGCAGGAAGAGCGCGTACGTCGGGTGCACGACCGCGAGCACGAGCCCCGCGCCTGCGACGAGCGCGAGCCGCGCGCGCGTCGGCTCGTGCAGGTACGTGAAGACGAGCGCGAGCGCCGCGGGCACGAGCAGCAGGCGTCCACCGGCCGTCGCGGGCAGGGCGAGCAGCCGGAGCGCGCCGCCGGAGCCCGACGCGAGCGCCGTGACGCCGACCGATCGCCGCGAGCGTCGCGACGCCGAGCCAGCGAGAGCGGAAGACCGCCGCGCCGGCCTCGTAGACGACGAGGAACGAGAGCGGCGCGAGCACCGCCGCCTCGTGCACGACGACGTCTGCCGGGTCGACGCCGGCGATCTTCGCGACGAGCGCGAGGAACGCGTGCCAGAGCGGGAACGCGTAGCCGGGGTGCAGCCCGCCGTCCACGAACTCGCCGACGGCGTCGAGCGACAGCTCGTCGAACGCGACGAGCTTCCGCACGCGCGCGAGGTGGAAGAGCGCGTCGCCCGACGGCTCGGGGAGCACGTGCCACAGCAGGAGACCGGCGAGCACGCCGACGCCGAGCACCGCGAGCCAGATGGGGTCGGTCGCGCGCAGCGATCGGCGCCTGAGCCCGACGGGGATCGCGACCAGCCCCGCCGCGAGCAGCAGCCAGAGGGCGAGCGTGAGCGACGAGCCGGTCGCGAACACGACGAGCATCGCGCCGAAGATCAGCGTCAGGCTCGTCACGACGCGCGCCCGAGGCCGACCGCGCGAGCAGCGCGCCGGGCGCGAGGAGCAGGAGCGTCGCCCCCGCGAGCCGCAGGTAGAGCTCGATCACGGCCGCAGCAGGCCGCGCGCCGCCTGCCGGTAGCTCCGCCCGCGGTCGCCGCGGAACAGCAGGCCGCGGGCCGTGAGCGCGACGACGAGCAGCACGCGCGTGAGCGCGGCCGGAGCGGCGCCCTCGTGCTTGCGCACGAAGCGCACGTGGCTTCGCACCTGCGTCGTGAACATCCGTCCCCAGTCGCGCTTCGTCGCGTCGCCGCCGACGTGCACGACCTCTGCGCCGGGGAAGAACACGACCTCCCAGCCCGCCTCGCGCATGCGGTACTGCCAGTCCGACTCCTCGTTGAACATGAAGAACGACTCGTCGACGCCGCCGACCTGCTCCACCGCGCGCCGGCGCACGAGCATCGCGGCGCCGCTCAGCCATTCGACCTCGCGCTCCGTCGCGTGGTCCCAGTTCGCGGCGTAGAACGCGTTGAAGAGGCGCGAGCGCGGCGCGAGCTTGCGCAGGAAGAAGAACTCGGTCGCGAGCCGCCACGGCGTCGGGAACCCGCGCGCCGAGCGCTGCAGCGTCCCGTCGGTGTTCAGGAGCCGCGGCCCGACGAGCGCGGCGCGCGGCCGCTCGTTCGCGAACTCGACGAGCCGCGCGAGCCCGTCGCCGAGCACCCAGGCGTCGGCGTTCAGCAGGAACACCCACGGCTCCGTGGACTCCGTCACGCCGCGGTTCCACCCCGCGCCGACGCCGTCGTTCGCCTGCTCGACGACGCGCACGTTCTCGAAGCGCCGCGCGACCTCGAGCGTCCGGTCCGTCGAGCCGTGGTCGACGACGACGGTCGGGTACTCGCGCACGCTCTCGAGGCACCGCTCGAGCCACGGCATCGCGTTGTACGTCACGACGACGACGGCGACCTCACCCACGGCGCAGGTTCTCCCAGGCGAGGATGGCGAGACCCGGAAGCGAGAGCACGATCGTCACGAGAAAGAACAGAAACCCGGCCGCGAACGCCTGGTCGGACGGGACGCCGAGGTTCCCGAGGAAGCTGACGAAGAACGCCTCGCGCACCGCGAACCCGTTCAGCGTGAACGGCACCAGCAGCACGAGGAAGAAGAGCGGCCCCATCACGTAGAAGACGCGGACGGAGAGGTCGATCCCGACCGCCTCCGCGGCCGCCCAGATCGCGAGCACGCGCACCGCCTGGACCGCGAGCGTCAGCGCGAAGACGCCGACGAGCAGCCGGGGCGTCGACCGGTACGAGTGGATCGCCTCGTAGACGGAGCGCACGATGCGGTCGAGCCGCAACGGCCGCAGCAGCGGGGCGAGCCGCGCGAGCAGCGGCCGCAGCGAGCTCGAGAAGAGCACGAACGCGAGCACGACGGTCGCGACGACGAACGCCGCCTCGATCCAGAGGTAGGCGCCGACGTCGTAGTGGCCGACCGCGAGCACCAGCCCGACGGCGCCGAGCGCGAGCGTCGCCGCGCCGCCGAGAGCGCGCTCGAGCAGGACGGAGCCGGCGACCGGCCCGCCGCGTCCCGGGTGACGCCGCGAGGTCTCGAAGATGCGCATCGCGTCGCCCCCGATCGAGGTCGGGAGGATCTGCCCCGCCGCGTACGAGACGAGGTACGCGCGGACGAGCCACGGCATCCGGTCGTGGATCCCGTGCGCGCCGAGCAGCCACTGCCAGCGCCAGGCCATCGGCAGCACGGTGACGAGCATGATCGCGGCGGAGAGGAAGAACCAGGCGAAGTTCGCGTCGGCGATCGTCGAGAGCGCCTCGCCGACGTTGACCTTCCAGAGGATGTACGCGAGGGCGAGACCGGTGACGAGAAGCGTCGCGAGGACGCGCGCGGTTCTGCTCATCCAGCGAAGCGCTCGTGCACGCGCTGCAGCGCAGCGATCGCGTCCTCCACGTCCGCGTCGGAGTGCGCGGGCGAGAGCGGCAGCGACAGGACCTCCGAGCCGGCGCGCTCCGCGACCGGGAGCGACACCTCCGGCCACTGCTCGCGGTACCACGTCAGCCGGTGCACGGGCAGGAAGTGGATCGACGTGCCGATGTTCTCGTCCGTCAACGCGCGCTGGTACTCGTCACGGGTCGCGCCCGTCTCCTCGGGATTGATGCGCACGACGTAGAGGTGCAGCGCGTGCAGGTCGCGCGGGTCGCGCGCGAGCGGCGTGATCCCGTCGAGCTCGGCGACCGCTGCGTCGTAGAGCGCGACGTGGCGCTCGCGGATCGCGCGGTGCGCGTCGACCTTCCCGAGCTGCACGAGCGCGATCGAGGCGAGCACGTCGCTGAGGTTCGCCTTGTAGCCGGGGACGCCGATGTCGTAGAGCGTGCCGTGCCCCCGCCGCATCAACCGCCGGTCGCCGATCGCCTCGGCGACGTCGTCGCGGTCGGTCGTGACGATGCCGCCCTCGCCCGCCGCGATGTTCTTCGTCGCGTAGAGGGAGAAGCACGTCGCGTCGACGATCGAGCCGACCTTGCGGCCCCGGTACACGGACTCGGCGGCGTGCGCGGCGTCCTCGATGATCGGCACGCCGAGCTCGAGCAGCGGGTCGAGGTCGGCGGGCTGTCCCGCCAGGTCGACCGGCATGATCGCCTTCGTCCGCGGCGTCACCGCCCTCGCTCACGAGCTCGGGGTCGATGTTGAGGTCGTCGTCGCGCACGTCGACGAAGACGGGCGTCGCGCCGGCGTGCACGATCACGTTCGCCGTGGCCGGCCACGTGATCGGCGTCGTGATCACCTCGTCACCCGGCCCGACGTCCAGCGCGAGCAGCGAGAGGTGCAGCGCCGCGGTCCCCGACGAGAGCGCGACGGCGTGCTTCGCGCCGACGTACTCGGCGAAGCGCTCCTCGAGCTCCGCGGTGCGCGGCCCCGTCGTCAGCCAGCCCGAGCGCAGCGTCTCCGCGACGGCCTCGATCTCCTCCTCGCCGATCGCGGGAGGCTGGAACGAGAGGAAGGTTTCCCGCCTACGCGAGAGCTTTGGCGTCGACATCGGCGGTGACGAAGCGTATGCGCTCCGCGGCGGCCGCGGCCCGCTCCAGCGCCTGCGCGCGGCTGTCGCCCACCGCCTGCACCGCGCCGGCCCGGTCCGCGCCGACGCGCAGCTCGCCGAAGCGCCAGCCCGGCTGGCGATAGATCCGCGCGCGCGCGACTCCTTCGACCGCGAGCGCCTCGTCCACTCCCTCGACGGCGCGAAGCTCGCCGGGCGGCGCGGTCAGAAAGCGCGTCACGACGCCGCCGGCCGGCTCGAGCGGCGCGAGCACCTGCGCCGGGATCGGCTCGCCGAGCGCGGCGGCGAGCGCGAGCTCGTTCAGGTCGACGCCGAGCGCGGCCTCGCAGAGCTCCGCGTCGTGCCCGCCGCCGAGCCGCGCGGCGAGCTCGACGACCTTCGCGCCCTGCGAGCCGACGACGACCTGCGTGTACGTCGGGCCGTTCTCGATCCCGAGCGCGGCCGCGGCCTCCCGCGCGGCCTCGACCGCCGCTCCGACGAGCGCCGGAGGGAGCGCGCTCGGCCAGACGTGCGCGAGCGCGACGCCGAACGCGGGCGGATCGGCGCGCACGCGGTCGGTCACGGTGAGCGGGTGGAACCGCCCGTCGAGCGAGAACGCGTTCACCGTCACCTCCTGGCCGTCGATCAGCTCCTCGACGAGACACGAGTTCGACCGCGACGCCTCGATCGCTGCGTCCACCGCCGCGGCAAACGACGCCTCGTCCTCGACGAGCGCGAGCCCGCGCTGACCTTGCCGGTCCGGCGCCTTCACGACGCACGGGAAGCCGAGCCGCTCGACCGCCGCGCGCGCCTCCGCGAGGCTCTTCGCGATCTCGGTGCGCGGCTGCGGAACGCCGGCTTCGCCGAAGCGCTCGCGCTGCTTGACCTTCGAGATCGCGAGCTGCGCGACCTCGGGCGTGAGCGGGTGCGCGAGCGCGAGCCGCTTCGCGACGCGTGCCGCGACGGCGACCGGCCAGTCGATCCCGGGCGCGATCACGCCGTTGATCCGCTCGGCCTCCGCGAGCCGCTCGATCCCCGGCTCGTCCTCGGTCGAGATGATCGCGCGGCGGTCCGCGAGCGGGAAGCCGGGCGCGGCGGGATCGCGGTCGACCGCGATCACGAACAGGTCCAGCGCGCGTGCGGCTTCGAGCAGCCCGAGCTGCGCGGCGCCGGCGCCTAGGACGAGGAGGCGCCTGCGACGCCGCTCGGGCGTGCCAGTACCTCTCTCCACCAGGCCTCGTTCCCGCGGTACCAGTCGATCGTCTTCGCGAGCCCGTCGTCGAACGACGTGCGCGCGCGCCACCCGGTCAGCCGCTCCATCTTGTCGGTCGAGCCGATGTGGCGGTCGACCTGCCCGAGCCGCTCCGGAACGTGCGTCGTCAGGTCGCGCGGCTTGCCGAGCGCGTCGAGCACGCGGTTCGCGATCTCCGACACGGAGATGTCGACGCCGGTCGCGACGTTCAGCACCTCGCCGGAGACCTGCTCGCGCGGCGCGGCGATGATCGCCTCGATCGCCTCCGCCGTGTCGTCGACGTAGAGCCAGTCGCGCGAGGCGTGACCGTCGCCGTGCACCGTCAGCGGCAGGTCCTGCAGCGCCTGCGTGATGAAGCGCGGGATCACCTTCTCCGGATGCTGGCGCGGGCCGTAGTTGTTGAACGGGCGCACGATCACGATCGGCAGCCCGTACGTGACGAAGTACGAGTACGCCAGGCGGTCGGCACCTGCCTTCGTCGCCGCGTACGGAGAACGAGGCTCGAGCGGGTGGCGCTCGTCCATCGGCGCGGACTCCGCGGTGCCGTACACCTCGCTCGACGAGATCAGGATGAAGCGCTCGACGGGGCTGCGGCGAATCGCGTCGAGCAGGATCTGCGTCCCCTCGACGTTCGTCGTCACGAACTCGGAGGCGCCGTCCTCGATCGACTTCTCGACGTGCGACTCCGCGGCGGCGTTGACGATCACGTCGCACTCCGAGACGACGCCGGCCACGAGCTCGACGTCGCGGATGTCCCCGTGCACGAACGACAGGCGCTCGTGCGCCATCACCTCGGTCAGGTTCGCGGGGTTGCCGGCGTACGTCAGCGCGTCGAGCGACACGACCTCGTACGGAGTCGCGCGAAGCAGGTGGTGGATGAAGTTCGCGGCGATGAACCCCGCACCGCCGGTGACGAGCACGCGCTTCGTCGGCAACTACAGCTCCTTGTCGATCGTGTAGAGGGGTCGACCCTCGACGTCCCGCTGGATTCTGCCTAGGTACTCCCCGACGAGCGCGAGGATGAAGCCTTGGATCCCGAGCACGAAGAGCACGGCGACGCCGCCGAGGAGCGGGCCCGGGAAGTTGCCGCGGTCGATCCACCACCAGATGCCGTAGGCGCCGAGCGCGACCGCGAGCAGGCTGCAGACGAGGCCGAGCGCGACGCCGATCCACTGGATCGGCTGCGGCCAGAAGCCCGCGAGGACGTGGAGCGCGAGCCGCGTCAGGCGAAGCGGCGAGTAGCGCGACCGGCCCTGCCGCGGGGCGTGGCCGACGTCCACCTCGACGACGCTCGCGCCGCCGGAGAGGATGAGCGCCTTCGTGAACTTCTGCTTGCCGATCGAGCCGAGCATCGGCTCGACGACTTCGCGGCGGTAGGCGTTGAACGCGCAGCCGAAGTCCGAGATGTCGACGCCGGTGAAGCGCCGGAGCATCCCGTTGATCATCCGGCTCGGCAGCGTTCTGCCCCACGAGTCGTGGCGAGCCTGACGGCGCCCACTGGCGACGTCCGAGCCCGCCTCGACCGCCCGCACGAGCTTCGGGATGTCCTCCGGCTCGTTCTGGAGGTCGCCGTCCATCGTGACGAGGATCTCGCCGCGCGCACGCGCGAGGCCGGCCTGCATCGCGGGGTGCTGGCCGAAGTTGCGCTTGAAGCGGACGACGCGCACGCGCGGGTCGGCGGCGTGCAGGCTGCTCGAGCCGCGCGAACGTCCCGTCGCGCGAGCC
This sequence comes from uncultured Actinomycetes bacterium, assembly GCA_963819225.1. Classification (GTDB taxonomy): domain Bacteria; phylum Actinomycetota; class Thermoleophilia; order Gaiellales; family Gaiellaceae; genus JACCTU01. The sequence continues at coordinate 13,158 of CAWFVN010000037.1, forward strand.
GTCGTCCACGAAGAGGATCTCGAACGAGCGGCCGTCCTGCTCGAGCGCGGCGACCGTGCGCCGGTAGAGCTCGTCGACCGTCGCCTCCTCCTCGAAGATCGGGACGATCATGGAGACGCTCGGCGCGGGCTCCGGCTCGGCGGACGCCGAGGGAACCGCGAACACCTCGGGTTCGGCCATCGTCGGCCTGAGCCTACACTCAGCGCTCCGTGGCGGAGACCTTCGCGCCCGGTGAGCCGATCGTCGTCCGCCACGTCTGGCGGGGCAACACGTTCATGGTCTGGTCTGCGCTCGCGGTGCGCGACGACGACGAGCTGCTCGCGCTCTGGCTGCCGCCCGGTGCGCCGTGCCTGCGACCCGAGGTGCGCTCCGAGCTGCCGTACGAGCAGCAGCTCGTCGAGCGTCCGTGGCGCGCGCCCGGCGTGCTGCAGCTCTGGCCCGCCGGCGCGGCGCACGCCGTGTGGATCTTCGAGCGCAGCTGGTACGTGAACCTGCAGGAGCCGTTCCGCCGCACGGCCGACGGCGTCGACACCGCCGACCAGCTGCTCGACCTCGTCCGCACGAAGGACGGCGAGTGGCGCTGGAAGGACGAGGACGAGCTCGCGGCGGCGGTCGCTGCAGGGCTACCTCTCGGAAGACGAGTCGCGCGAGATTCGCGCAGAGGCCGAGCGCGTGATCGCGGCGGACGCGTTCCCGACTGGCTGGGAGGACTGGGAGCCGGACCCCTCGTGGCCGGCTCCCAGTCTTCCTGCGCGTTAGGCGGCTTCCGCCAGCGCGGGCTCGGCGTCGACCGCTTCGGCCTTCACCTTGCCCGGGATCGCCAGCGCGGCGAGCGCCCCGAAGGCGACGACGATCGCGCCGACCCACGTCGCGACGACGAGACCGTCGTTGAACGTCTCCGGCGACGCGTAGCCGCCGTAGCGCGAGAACACCGACGCGAGCACCGCGACGCCGAACACGCCGCCGACCTCTCGCACGGCGCTGTTCGCGCCGGACGCCTTGCCCTCCTCGGCCGGGCTGACCGAGCTGAGGATGACGTTCGCCATCGGCGCGAAGAACAGCCCCATCCCGATCCCCGAGAGGATGAACGGGCCGACGAGCGACGTGTAGCCGACCGTCGCGGTCGAGGCAGCCGCGATCCAGGCGAGCCCGATCGCCTGCAGAGCGAGCCCGGTCGCGAGGATCGGCCGCGAGCCGATCTTGTCGGAGAGCACTCCGGCGATCGGCGCGACCACCATCGGCATCGCGGTCCAGGGCAGCACGCGCAGGCCCGCCTCGAGCGGCGAGTAGCCCTGCGCGGTCTGGAAGAACTGCGTCAGCAGGAAGATCGAGCCGAACATCCCGAACGACATCGCGAGCGACGCCCCGTTCGCGGCCGCGAAGCCGCGGTTGCGGAAGAAGCGCATCGGGAGCATCGGCTTCGGGGTGCGGAGCTCCCACAGGACGAACGCGACGAGCAGCGCAGCGCCGACGATCAGCGACGCGACGATCGACGGGCTCGCCCAGCCGTCGCCGTTGCCGTTCACGAGGCCCCAGACGACGCCGAGCAGACCCGCGCTCGCGAGCGCGAGCCCGGGCAGGTCGAGCGCCTTCTCCGGTCCGTGACTCTCACGCAGCTGCGTGATCGCGAGCGGGACGAGCGCGATGCCCACGGGGACGTTGAGCCAGAAGACCCACTGCCACGAGATGCCCTTCGATCACGGCGCCGCCGACGAGCGGGCCGCTGGCGATCGCGATGCCGCCGACCGCGCCCCAGATCCCGAGCGCGACGCCGCGGCGCGCGGCGGGGAACGCGTCGGAGAGGATCGTCAGCGTCAGCGGCATCACGAGCGCGCCGCCGAGGCCCTGCGCCGCGCGGGCGGCGATGAGCGCGTCCATCGACGGTGCGAGCGCAGCGGCCGCCGAGGCGACGGTGAAGAGCGCGATGCCCAATCGCGAACATGCGACGCCGGCCGAAGCGGTCGCCGAGCGCGGCGCCCGTCAGGAGGAAGACCGCAAAGGTCAGGGTGTACGCGTTCACCGTCCACTCGAGCTCCTCGATCGAGGCGCCGAGGTCGACCCGGATCACCGGGAGCGCCGTCGACACGACGAGGTTGTCGAGGACGACCATGAAGAGGCCGACCGAGGTGATCGCGAGCGTCCAGAGCGTCCGAGCCCTGGATCCGGTCTTGTCGAACATCGTGCTGCTCCTTCCGCTCTCGTTGTCTAGGTACTGACTCATCACTTACTTATCGGCCGAAAAAAAGAGGCCGGTCTTCCCTACGTGTCCTCGCGGCAGCCGTCGACGAGACGGCGGGCCCACGGCTCGTCGGAGTTGAGGAGGTCCATCGCCGCGACGACGTTCAGCAGCATCCCCTTCGCGAAGAAGTCGCCGAGCTCCGCCGGCCCGACGCCCGACACGCGCTCGGTCCACGTGAAGAGGTCGCCGTAGCCTTCGCGCACGACCGCGCGAATCTCCGGGTCGTCGCACGAGGCGTAGGCCTGCATCTGGGCCATCAGCCGGCTCCGGTCGAGCAGGAGGCCCATGTACGCCTCGCCCATGGCCTGGAGCGCCTCCTCGCCGCGCTTCCCCTCGGTCGCCCGCTGGAACGTCTCGAGCGTCTCGCGAAAGCCGCGGCGGACGCTCGCGATGAACAGCTCCTTCTTCGTTCCGAAGAGGCGGAAGAGGTAGGGCTGCGAGATCCCGGCCCGCTCGGCGATCGTCTCCGTCGACGTGCCGTGGTAGCCGGTCGAGGCGAACTCGCCCCTGGCGGCCTCGAGGATCGCCTCGCGGCGCTCCTCGGCCGACATCCGGGTGGTCGCGGCGGGGCTCATGGCTCGAGATAGTAAGTGGTCACTTACTCCCTGTCAAGGCCCTGCTGCGGTACCAGGCGATCGTCCGGGCGAGACCCTCGTCGAGCTCGACCTGCGACTCGAAGCCGAGCAGGTTCCTGGCCTTGTCGACGTTCGGGATGCGCAGCTCGACGTCGGTGTAGTGGAGGGGCCGGAAGACGATCTCGCCGGTCGCCTCGGTCGCTCGCTTGATGCGCTGCGCGAGGTCGTAGATCGTGACCGCGGAGCGCGCGTTGCCGATGTTGAAGCTCTCGCCGACGGCGTTCGGGTGCTCGAGCGCGAGGAGCGTCCCTTCGACCATGTCGTCGACGTAGCACCACGCGCGGATCTGCGAGCCGTCGCCGTGGATCGTCAGGTCCTGGCCGGCGAGCGCCGCCTCGATGAACGCGCGGATCGCGCCGCCGCCCATCTGCTCCGGGCCCGTAGACGTTGAACGGGCGCACCGACGTCGTCGGCAGGCCGAGCTCGGCGTGGTAGGCGTGCGCCATGTGCTCGCCCGCGAGCTTCGAGACCGCGTAGGTCCAGCGCGCCTCGCCGACCGAGCCGGTGACGCTCAGGCTCGTCTCGGCGACGCGGAAGGCCTGCGAGCCGAAGACCTCGCTCGTCGAGAAGTCGACGAGCCGCTCGAGCGTGTCCTTCGTCGCCAGCCCGGCCTCGAGCACGTTGTAGGTGCCGATCACGTTGACGCGCATCGTCCGCACGGGGCTCTCGAGCACCGTGTCCACGCCGGCGATCCCCGCGCAGTGGACGATGTGCGTCACGCCCTTCGCGTGCGCGCCGAGCGCGTCGGGGTCCAGGACGTCTCCCTGGACGAAGGTGAGGTTCGGGTGCTCCAGGAGGTCGCTCGCCGAGAGCGCGTCCCGGTGGAGGTTGTCGAGGGCCACGATCTCGTTGCGGTCCACGAGCCGACGGGCGAGCGTCGTGCCGATGAAGCCCGCGCCGCCGGTGATCAGGATGCGCTTGCCCTCGAGCGCCACGCGGCCACTCTACCCCGGCTACCCTGAGGCTCATGACTCTTCTCGCAACAGCCGTGACGGCGCTGACGATCACGGTCTGGCCGGGGGGCATGGACGGGCCGTCGGAGCGGTGGACGCTGCGGTGCGGGCCGACCGGCGGGACGTTGCCCGCACGCGTCGCCGCCTGCCGCAAGCTCAACTCGCTCTCGGCGCCGTTCCGGCCGATCCGGAAGGACGTGGCTCTGCACGCAGATCTACGGGGGCCCGGCAGGTCGCGCGCGTCACCGGGCGCTTCCGCGGGAACCGCATCTGGGCCGAGTTCCGCCGCCGCGACGGCTGCGAGATCGCCCGCTGGGAGCGGTTGCGGCCGCTCCTGCCCGCCGGCGGCAGCGCGTAGCGTTTCGCCGTCGTGAAGACGGTTCTCTTCGTCGGCGCCGGCCGACACCAACGCCGCGCGATCGCGCAGGCGCGCGCGCTGGGTCTTCGCGTCGTCGCGGTCGACCGCAACCCGGACGCGCCCGGGCTCGCGGAGGCGGACGTCGCGGAGGTCGTCGACTTCAGCGACGTCGACGCGGTGATCGAGGTCGGCCGCCGCCACGCAGTCGACGGCGTGCTCACGATCTCCGCCGACCGCGCGGTGCCCGTCGTCGCAGCCGTGGCCGAGGCGCTCGGCCTGCCCGGGATCGGCACCGACACCGCGTACGTGATGACGCAGAAGATCGCGATGCGGCGCGTGCTGGCCGATGCGGGCGTCCCGCAGCCTGAGTTCGCGGCGGTGCGGAACGTGCACGAGGGCTACGCGGCGCTCGAGCGCGTCGGGCTGCCCGCCGTGCTCAAGCCCGCCGACTCCGGCGGCCAGCGCGGTGTCTTCCGGCTCGAGACCGCCGACGACCTCGAGCGGCACCTGCACGTCGCGCTCGGCGAGTCGCCGACCGAGGAAGCGATCATCGAGGCGTACGTCGAGGGGCTCGAGCTGAACGGGCTCGTGATCGTGCGCGACGGCGAGGCGTTCCCGCTGACGCTCTCCGACCGGCTCCGCCCGCCCGGGATCGGCTTCGGCGTCGGCTGGATCCACGTCTACCCGGCGACGATCTACGCCGACCAGCTCGAGGAAGCCGAGCGCGTTGCGGTGCACGCCGTCCGTGCGCTCGGCCTCCGCGACGGGATCGCCTTCCCGCAGCTGCTCGCGACGGACGACGGGCGTGTGCTCGTGATCGAGGTCGCGGCGCGGATTCCCGGCGGCCAGATGGCCGACCTGGCCCGCCATGCGGTCGGCGTCGACCTCGTCGAGATCGCGCTGCTGCAGGCGCTCGGCGAGGAGGTTCCCGACGAGCGTGGCGCTCCCGCGCTTCTCGCAGCCGCTCGCGATCCGCTTCCTCACCGCGTCGCCGGGCCCGCTTCCGACCGGGACGGTGACCGAGATCGGGAGCCTCGAGAAGGTGAGCGCGTTCCCGGGGGTCGTGCAGGCCGACGTCTATCTCTCCGTGGGTGAGACGATCCGCCCCGTGCAGCTGGACGGCGACCGGCGTGGCTACGTGATCGCGATCGCGGACACGAACGTCGAGGCGCTCGAGCGCGCGGAGGCGGCCGCGCAGCTCGTGGACGTGGTGGTCGAGTGACCTGCGCGTTCGACCTGGCGCACTACCGCGAGCTGCTCGACGCGGCGAAGGCCGGCGGGTATCGGTTCGCGACGTTCGACCGCTCGCCGCTTGCCGGCGACCTGTTCCTCCGCCACGACGTCGACCTCTCGCTCGACGCGGCACTGCAGCTCGCGGAGCTGGAGTCGGAGGCCGAGACGCGAGGCCACGTACTTCCTGATGACGCGGAGCGTCTTCTACAACCTCGCGTCGGAGGAGGGCGAGCACGCGCTTGCGCGCCTGCGCGAGCTCGGGCATCGCGTCGGCCACCACGCCGTGAACCCGAACATCGACCTGGACGAGCGCTTCGACCCCGTCGTCGCGTGGCACAACCCGAACCCGGAGTTCATGGCCGGGCTCGTGGAGGGAGCGGTGAACGTGATGTCCGAGCCGTGGTTCTCGCGCGACCACTACCGCTCGGACTCGAACCAGCACTGGCGCGCGGGCTGCCCGCACGCCGAGCTCGCGGCCGCCGACTTCGAGTGGCTGCAGCTCCTCACCCATCCCGAGATCTGGGTCTATCCGGGCGAGACGATGCGCGAGACGATGCACTCGATGCTCGACGCAGAGCGCGAGCGCGACCTCGAACGGCTCGCTGCGGACCGGATCGACCTGTCGTGAAGGACCTCACCGTCCTCCTCACGGCGTCTGGGTCGCCGGGCACCGCGGCGCTCGTGCGAGCGCTGCGCGAGAACGGCGAGCGGCGCGTGCGCGTCGTGGGGACGGACATGGCGGAGCTCGCGGTGGGCCGCCACCTGTGCGACGCGTTTCACGTCGTGCCGCCCGGCGACGACCCGGGGTTCGCCGACGCGGTCGCCGAGGTGGCCGAGCGCGAGGGAGTCGACGCCGTGCTGCCGCAGTCGTCGTACGACCTGCCCGGCCTCGCCGCAGCCCGCGACGGCTTTCCGTGCGCGGTGCTCGTCGCCTCGCCCGAAGCGGTGCGCCGCTCGAACGACAAGGCCGAGACGTACGCGCTGCTCGACGCGATCGGCGCGCCGGGGCCGGTCTGGCGACGGGCCCGCGGCCGCGCGGCGGTCGCGGCGGCTGCGAGCGAGCTCGGCTACCCGGGCGAGGAGGTCGCGGTGAAGCCGCTCGAGTCGTCCGGCTCGCGCGGCTTCCGGATCCTGTCCGCGAGCGCCGACCCGCTCCAGCAGCTGCTGACCAACCGCCCCGGTGTGGCCCCCGCGATGCAGCTCGAGGAGCTGCTGGCGCTGCTCCCCGAGGACGGCGGCCCCGAGCTGCTCGTGATGGAGCTCGCGCGCGGCAAGGAACGGACGATCGACGGCATCGCGCGCGGTGGACGGATCGTCCTCGGGCATCCGAAGACGCGAGAGGCGATGCGCGCGGGCCTCGCGATGTACTTCGAGACGCTCGACGATCCCGCGCTGATGGACGTCGCCGCGTCGATCGTCCGCGAGCTCGAGCTCGACCACTTCTTCAACATCCAGCTCGTCGGCGACACGGTGATCGAGATCAACCCGCGCATCTCGACGGTCGTCTACCAGGAGGACCTGAACCTCCCGTACCTCGGGGTCAAGCTCGCGCTCGGAGAGCTCGACGAGTCCGACCTCGCCGCCGAGGCCGCGAAGCCCCGCCCGACCCGTCGAGCGCTGCGCTTTTTCGACCAGGTCGAATGGGACGAGTAAGCGGCCGGCCGCCGAGGCCCGCCCCCACCCACTCACCCCCCACCCTCCCTTTGGGGGAACAGGGTGATGCTCTTCGAGCCTACCCGCCGAGGTGTGACATGTCTGTGCGCGGGTCGTGCCGAGTTCGGGACGATTCGTGAACAGGACGTCCGGAGAAGCCGCTGCGCGTCACGCATGCGCCCGTGAACATGGCCGGGATCGCTTACAAGAACGTCGAGGCGCTCAAGCGCCGCGGCGTCGACGCACGACTCGTCGTCTTCAAGCCGCAGCCTTTCCGGCCGACCGAGTTCGACTGGAACCTGAACCGCCCCGAGGGGTTCCTCCGCGGGCAGCTGACGCAGTGGCGCGCGCTCGCGCGGCTGCTCCCGCGCACGGATGTCTTCCACTTCTACTTCGGGCTGACGCTCGTCCCGCGCCGGTTGCAGTTCCCGATCCTGCGCGCGCTGCGCAAGCGGGCCGTCTTCCACTTCGTCGGCTCCGACATCCGCGGCAAGACGCCGGAGCAGCTCGCCTACACACGCGCAGCCGACGCGCGCGTCGTGGGCTCGTACGACGCGATCCGCTGGGTTCCCGACGCCGAGGTGATCCCGCCCGGCATCGACCTGCGCCGCTACACGCCGTCGCCCGGTCGCGGCGGCGAGCGCCCGCTCGTCGTCCACGCTCCCTCGCGCAAGGCGAGCAAGGGCACGGAGTTCGTCGAGGCCGCGTGCGCCGAGCTGCCCGTCGACCTCGACGTCGTCCACGGCCTGCCGCACGAAGAGGCGGTCGAGCGCTACCGCCGCGCGGACATCGTGGTCGACCAGCTGAACGCCGGCTGGTACGGGATCTTCGCGATCGAGGCGATGGCGCTCGGCAAGCCCGTCGTCACCTTTCTCCACGACGAGGCGGTCCGCCGCACCGAAGAGGCGTTCGGCATCGAGGTGCCGATCGTGAACGCGACGAAGGAGACGCTCACGGACGCGCTCCGCCCGCTGGTCGAAGACGCGGAGGAACGACGACGCCGAGGCGAGGCGAGTCGCGCCTACGTGGAGGCGGTGCACGACGACGAGAAGATCGCCGACCGCCTGCTCGCGCTCTACGCTCGCATTCGATGATCGGCGCGCAGCTCCGGCGGCTCGGCAAGCACTCCGCGATCTACGGGCTCGGTGGGCTCGTCTCCCGGATCCTCGCGGTGCTGCTGCTGCCGCTCTACACGAGCTACCTCACGCCGAGCGACTTCGGCAAGGTCGAGACGCTCGTCGCGTTGAGCGCGATTCTCGTGACGATTCTCCGCGCCGGGATCTCGACCGCGTTCTTCCGCTTCTACTTCGACTCGCCGGACCCCGCCGACCGCGTTCGCGTGCTCCGGACCGCGTTCTGGTTCACGATGGGGATGTCCACGCTCGGCGTGATCGTCGGCTGGATCTTCGCGCCGTGGCTCTCGGACGCGCTCAGGATCGACGACGTCACGCTCGTCCGCGCAGCGTTCGTGGGCCTCTGGGCGCAGATGAACTACGAGCAGCTGACGGCGCTCTTCCGGGTCGAGGAGCGCTCGGTCGCGTTCGTCGCGGCGAGCCTCGCGAACGTGCTGCTCACGATCGCGACGACGGTCCTGCTCGTCGTCGTCTACGACCAGGGGCCGCTCGGCGTCGTCGTCGGGAACTTCACCGGAACGCTGCTCGTCTACCTGGCCCTGCTCGGCTACCGCCGCGAGCAGCTCGGCCTCGAGTTCGACCGCGAGCTGCTGCGGCGCATGAACCGGTTCGGCCTCCCCCTCGTGCCGTCGGGACTCGCGCTCTGGGCGCTCAACTTCAGCGACCGCTTCTTCCTGGCACGGCTGTCGGGCCAGGACGAGGTCGGCCGCTACTCGATCGGCGTGCGCATCGCGTCGGCGATGGTGCTGCTGCTCGTCGCGTTCCGGACCGCCTGGCCGGCGTTCGCGTACTCGATCGACGACGAGCGCGAGGCGAAACGCACGTACGCGTTCGTGCTCACGTACCTGTTGTTCGTCGCCTCCTGGTTGTCGCTCGCGCTGGGGGTGCTCGCGCCGTGGATCGTGCAGGTGCTCGCGCGCAACGAAGCGTTCTGGCCCGGCGCCGACGTCGTCGCCCCGCTCGCGTTCGCCGGCGCGCTGTGGGGCGGGTACACCGTCGTCGCGATCGGGATCGGCCGGCTGCGGAGGACGCAGTTCAACTGGGTGATCACCGGCTCGGCGGCCGCGATCGACGTCGCGCTCAATCTCCTGTTGATCCCGACGTACGGGATCCGCGGCGCGGCGGCCGCCGCGCTGACCGCGTTCGCGTTCATGTTCGTCGTGATGGCCGCCTACTCGCAGCGGCTCTACCCGGTGCCGTACCAGTGGCGCCGCGTCGCGACGGTGCTGCTCACCGCCGGCGCGCTCACGGTCGTCGGGAGGACCGTCGACCGCCTCGAGGTGGCGATCGTGCTCATCGCCGCCTACCCGCTCGTGCTCTTCGCGCTCGGCTTCTACTTGCCGTTCGAGCGCGCCCGACTCGCGCGCGTGCTGCTCCGCCAGGCGTAGCCGAGCGCGCTCAGGCCGAGCAGGCCCCAGCTCATCGGGTCCTCGAAGAACGCGTTGTAGAAGAGCGAGTGGACGAGGATCGCGAGCAGCGCGAGACCGAAGCAGAGCGACGCGCGGCCCGCGAAGCTCCGCGAGGCGCGGTGGAACGGGAGCCACAGCGCCGTCGCGACGAGCCACCCGAACAGGAGCAGGCCCGGCACGCCGAGCTCCGCCGCGACGGTGACCGGCGTGTTGTGCGACGCCGCGCGCGCCGGGTCCGCCGCACGGAAGCCGACCCGCTCGCCGTACGCGCTCTTGAACCCGCCGAGCCCGACGCCTCCGAGCGGGTGGTCACCGGCGATGCGCAGGCCCTCCGTCACGAGCGTCGACCGGTTTCCCGTCGCACGGTCGGTGTTGTCGAGGATCTCCGCGCGCACCGACGGCACGACGAAGCCTGCGGCGAGCAGGGCGAGCGACCGCAAGCCCGAGCGCGACGACCGAGCGTCGCTCCCACGAGAGCGCGATCGCCCCGAGCACGCCTGCGACGAGCGCGACGAAGCTCGACTGCGAGAACGAGAAGACGAGGCCGATCCAGAGCCCGACGACCGTGACCGCGGCGACGATCGAGTCGCGCCGGTCGCCGTAGAGCACCGCCACGAGCGCGACGAGGATCGCGACGACGAGGAAGCGCCCGTAGATCGAGGGGTCCCAGAAGAGCGAGTTGACGCGGTAGAACGGCGCGTAGACGTTCCCGATGATCACCTTCGGGTTCCAGAAGACGTCCCGGGTCAGCCACTGGTAGATGCCGATCCCGGCGAACACGACCGCCATCGCGATCAGCTGGAGCGTGAGCGCCTTCAACCAGCGTCGCTGCCACGGCAGGCGCGCGAGCATCAGCGCGAGCAGCCCGAACGGCAGATAGAACGCCGCGAGCGACACAGCTCCCTGACGCGCGCCGTCGCTCCAGAGGAGCGAGACGCCCGCCCACGCGATGAACGCGGCGAGCGGCCACGCGAGCGGGCCGAGCTCTCGAGCGCGGCCGTTGCCGCGGAAGAGCTCCCACGCGAGCGCGAGCACGCCGGCGATGACGACCCCGTACAGCGGCAGGAGCAGGCTCGCCTCCTCGCCGCCGACCTTCACCGGCACGCGCGCCGGCGCGCAGCGCGAGTGCCGCCATCGGGAGCAGCCACGGCCAGCGCAGGAAGAGCGCCGCGAGCCCGACCGCCGCGGCGCCGCCGACCACGACCGCGACGGCGAGCAGCGCATCGTTGCCCTCCGGCCTGAGCGTGACGACGAGCATCGACCCGCCGACGACCACGGCGCCGAGCGCCGCAAGCCGCACGATCGCGCCCGCGCGCGACGACGAGCACCGCCAGGCCGAGCGCGCCGAGCACGCCGCCGACGATCACGGCTGCGCTCTCACGAAGACGGGGATCGCGTCGCGGTGGCCGTCGTACGACACGGTCAGCGTGTACCGCCCGGGCAGTGCCGGCGAGAGCAGCGTGAGCGTCCGCGACCCCGAGCTCCCGGTGCGCGACCCGAGCCGCCAGCGGTACCGCTCGGCGTCGGTCGAGACGCCGACGCCGAAGCGAACTCCGGGCGGAACGCCGATCTGTCGCCGCACGAGCTCGATGAACCGAATCCGGACGAACGTGTGCGTCTCCGTCGAACGGTTGCCGGCGAGGTCGTGCGCAACGATCACGAGCGGGTGCGGTCCTTCGTGCCGCGCCGCGCCCGTACCACTCGATCTTCCCGTCGCCTGCCCGGCGCGGAGTGCTCCGGACGACTTCTTGCCGTCTGCGGCGAGCACGACCCGCGAGCGCTCCGAGAGCCGGAATCGCACGCGCACGAAGTCCCTGTTCCGGTCGCCGTCGGGGGAGAACACGCGCGGCGCGATCGACTCCACGTCGAGCTCGGGCGGCGTCGTGTCGAGTCGCATCTCGTTCGGGATGTCGATCGTCCGCCGCGCGTCGGCCAGGTGCACGCGCACGCGGTAGACGCCCTCGGTCGCGCCGCGACCGTCCCACACGAACTCGACCGGGCCTGCCGAAAACCGCTCGTCGTCGGCGATCGTGCGGACCGGCCGGTTGTCGGCGTCGATCACCGTCACCGTCAGCCGGTCGGCGTCCCGCAGGCCGAACCGGATCCGCGCCTCGTCCGTCGGGCAGTCGCAGACCGGCGAGAACGCCGCCGTCACCTTCGGGGCGACGATCGGCGAAGGGACGAGCTTCAGCCGCTCGGTGACCGCGAACGCCGCCGCGGTACCGCCGAGCAGGCCCAGAACGAGAAGGGTCGACAGGAGGCGCGGCAACCCGCGCGCGAGGCTATCCGAAGACCTTCGCGTGCTTGGGGCGAACACGCACCCGCGCACCCTCGGCGAGCTCGAGCCGCTGGGCTTCCTCGCGCGTGACCTGGGCCCACAGCTCCTCGCCGTTCGCGAGCCGGAGCTCGACGCGCACCTCGAAGCCGAGGTGCACGACCCGTTCGACGAGCGCCTCGTCGCCCTCGCCGAACTCGACGTCGTGGGGGCGCACGAACGACCTGCCGAGCTGGTTGACCTCGCCGACGAACGTCATCACGAACTCGTTCGCGGGATTGTCGTAGAGCTCCCGCGCCCCGCCGACCTGCTCGACCTGCCCGTGGCTCATCACGACGATCTGGTCGGCGAGGTCCATCGCCTCTTCCTGGTCGTGGGTGACGAAGATCGTCGTCACGTGCACCTCGTCGTGGAGACGGCGGAGCCACGCACGAAGCTCCTTGCGGACGCGTGCGTCGAGCGCGCCGAACGGCTCGTCGAGCAGCAGGACGTCGGGCTCGACCGCGAGGGCACGGGCGAGGGCCATGCGCTGGCGCTGGCCGCCGGAGAGCTGCGCGGGATAGCGATCGGCGAAGCCGTTCAGCTGCACGAGCTCGAGCAGCTGCGCGACGCGCTCCTTGATCTCGCCCTTCGGACGCCGCCGGATCTCGAGGCCGAACGCGACGTTCTTCGCGACGGTCATGTGCTTGAACGCGGCGTAGTGCTGGAAGACGAAGCCGACTCCCCGCTCCTGCGGCGGGCGCGAGGTCACGTCGTGCCCCTCGATCAGCACGCGCCCTGCGTCCGGTCGCTCGAGCCCGGCGATGATGCGAAGCAGCGTCGACTTCCCGCTGCCGCTCGGGCCGAGCAGCGCCGTGAGGGATCCCGCCGGGACCTCGACCGAGACGTCGTCGAGCGCGACGAACGAGCCGAACTGCTTCGAGACGGATCGTGCTTCGATCATGCGCCCTCCTTGGGCTTGAACAGGTTCATCGCGACGAGCGTGGCGATCGCGAGGAGTGCGAGCACGACGGACGCCGCGTAGGCGCCGACGTAGTCGAACGACTGGAAGCGCTCCTCGACGTGCAGCGTCATCGTCTCGGTCTTCCCGACGATGCGCCCGGACACGACGCTGACGGCGCCGAACTCACCGAGGGCGCGCGCGGTCGTCAGGACGATGCCGTAGGCGACCGCCCACCGGATCGCGGGGAGCGTGACTCGGCGGAACGTCTGCCACGACGACGCGCCGAGCGTCGACGCGGCCTGCTCCTGCTCGATGCCGATCTCGCGCAGCACCGGGACGACCTCGCGCACGACGAACGGGAGCGACACGAAGATCGTCGCGAGCACCATGCCCGGAAGCGCGAAGACGACGTCGAACGGCACGTCGTGGAGCCACCCGCCGGTCCCGAAGAGGAGCAGGAACGCAAGACCGACGACGATCGGCGAGAGCGCGAGCGGCAGGTCGACGACCGCGTTGAGGAGCCCCTTGCCCGGGAAGCGATGCCGGACGATCACGATCGCGCACGCGATGCCGAAGATGGTGTTCGCCGGAACGACGATCAACGTGATCAGGATCGTGATCCAGAACGCGTGGATCGCCTCGGGTGTCGTGACCGACGCCCACGCCGCGCCGACGCCGTTCTCGAACGCCCGCCCGAAGACCATCGCGACCGGCAGGAGGAGGAGCAGCGCGAGGTAGCCGAGCGCCGTGAAGCGGAGGACGTACTTACCCAACGCGGTCGTGCCTCGTCACGCGGCGGCGCAGGCCGCCGATCAGGAGCAGGGCGGCGAAGGAGAGGACGAGCAGGACGACCGAGACGGCAGCCGCGCCCGACGGGTCGCCGCTCTCGATCCGCCCGAAGATGTAGACGGACGCCACCTCGGTCTTGAAGGGCAGGTTCCCCGAGATCAGCACGACGGAGCCGAACTCGCCGATCGCGCGCGCGAACGCGAGCGCGACACCGGAGAGGACGGCCGGAAAGAGGTTCGGGAAGACGACCCGCCTGAAGACCTGAAGCGCGTTCGCGCCGAGCGACGAGGCCGCTTCCTCCATCTCGCGGTCGAGCTCGAGCAGCACGGGCTGCACCGTCCTGACCACGAAGGGAAGCGTCACGAAGAGCAGCGCGACCAGGATCGCCGCGCGCGAGAAGGCGATGTCGATCCCGAACGGCCCCTGAGGCCCGTACAGCGCGAGCAGCGTCAGGCCGGCGACGATCGTCGGCAGCGCGAACGGCAGGTCGATCACCGCGTTGACGACCGACTTGCCCGGGAACTCGTCGCGGACGAGCACCCAGGCGATCAGCGTCCCGACCACGGCGTTCACGAGCGCGACGAGGACCGAGACCACCAGGGTCAGCTTCAGCGCCGACACGGCCTGCGGGTCGCTCACGGCGTCCCAGAAGCTCCGCTCGCCCTTCGTCGACTGCCAGACGACCGCCGCCAGCGGCAGCAGGACGATCAGCGTCAGGTACGCCGTGACGAGACCCTGCGTGATCATCGCGCCCGGCCGCGCGATGGCGGCCGGGCGCGAAGGCGATGCGGCGTGCGTGCTCAGTTCGTCCCGACCTCGCGCTGGATCTTGGTCACGATCCCGCTGTTCGGGTTGAAGAAGCGGTTGTCGACCTTCGCCCAGCCGCCGAGCCACTTGATCGAGAACAGCTGCGGGCGAACCGGGAACGAGAAGCCCTTCGCCGCTGCCGGCACGACCGGGCCGGTAGCCGTTCTGCGCGAAGATCTTCTGCGCCGCGGTCGTGCGGAGGTAGCGGACGAACGCGTTCGCGGTCGGCTTGTTCTGCGAGGTCGCCGTGACGGCGATCGGGTTCTCGATCCGGATCGTCGCCTTCGGGATCACGTACGGGAGCTCCTGGTTGTTCTGGTTCGCGAAGATCGCCTCGTTCTCGTAGGCGAGCAGCACGTCACCGCGGCCGGCGAGGAACGTCTGGAGCGCCTCGCGCGCGCTCTTGTCCTGCGAGACGATGTGCTTGTAGAGGTTGCGGAGGTACACGACGGCCTGCGCATGCGTCTTCTTCTTGCGCAGCTGCGCGCCGTACGCGGCCATGATGTTCCACTTCGCGCCGCCGGAGGTCTGCACGTTCGGCGTGACGACCTGCACGCCGGGCTTCACGAGGTCCTCCCAGTCGCGGATCTTCTTCGGGTTCCCCTTCCGCACGGCGAAGACGACGACGGAGCGCGTGACGATGCCGCCCCACTTGTCGTTCTTCCAGTTCCGCGGGACGATGCCCTTGTTCACGAGCGTGGTCACGTCGGGCTCGAGCGAGAGCGCGACGACGTCGGCCTTGAGCCCGGAGACGACCGCGCGGGCCTGCTCGCCGGACGCTCCGTAGCTCTGCGAGAACGACGTGTCCTTGCCGCCAGTCGTCTTCTGGAACGCGGGGATCAGGTCGGCGTAGGCCGCGCGGGGGTGGAGTAGGCGACGAGCGAGATCGAGCCGCCGCCCGTGCGCGCCGAGGCGGCGGCGGCGAGCGCGAGGGGGAGCAAGCAACGAGGGCGAGCGATGCGACAATGCGTCTGGGCACGGAGCCTCCTGAATAGGCAGGTCTAATAGTCGGTATTAGCAATGTCTATCGGATACTCCGTGCCCACGTCAAGCCGGAACCGAAACCTCCGGCGGTGCAGGGCTTTCTTAGGAGCGCTCGGGCTGGACGCGCGGCCGCGGCCGCAGCGCGATCGTCGTCAGGAGCGCGAGCCCGGCGGCGAGGACGATCGGCAGCACGATCGTCGGGGCGTCGAGCAGCTTGACGCCGCTGAGCGTGAGCACGGTGGCGAGCCCGACCCGGAGGAGCCGCTCGGGCAGCTTGACGGTCACCTGGCTCCCGATGAGGACGCCCGGGAATCGACCCGACGAGGAGCCACGCGGTGGCTCCGAGGTCGACGTTGCCGACGACGAGGTGGCTCGCCCCGGCCACCCAGAGCAGGGCGGCCGCGTGGAAGATGTCGGTGCCGACCACCTTCGCCGCCGTGAGCGGGAAGACGAGCAGCATCACCAGTCCGAAGAAGGTGCCGCTCCCGACCGAGGTCAGGCCGACGACGAACCCGCCGCCGATGCCGGTGAGGAGCGCGATCACCTTGTCATGACGGGTGAGCAGGAACGGAGCGTCGGTCTTCTCTCGTCCCGGTGACGAAGGTCTTGACGAGGAAGCCCAGCCCGCCGACGATCAGCGCGGCGCCGAGGATGTGCGCGGCGGTGTCCTCGAAGCCGTCGCCGTAGCGGCGCTCGAGCCACGTCGCGAACGCGACGCCCGCGATCGAAGCCGGCGCGCTGCCGAGCAGCATCCACAGCGTCAGCCGCGCGTGCACGGTGCCGAGCGAGCGGTGCCGCCACGCGCCGAACGACTTGAAGATCGCGCCGTGCAGGATGTCGGTGCCGATGGCGACGGTCGGCTTGAAGCCGAAGACGAGCACGAGCAGCGGCGTCATCAGCGAGCCGCCGCCCATGCCGGTCATGCCGACGAGGAGCCCGATCAAGAGCCCCGCGAGCGAGAGCTGCCAGTTCATCGAGCCGGGGTCGGAGGGATCGGGCACGAGACGAACGGCTGCCCGGTCAGCCGGCAGCCGAGCTTGTACGCCTCGCAGCCCGTGCAGAAGCCGGTGATCGGCCGCGATCAGGGCGAGTGCGGCGACGAGCAGGCCGAGCCCTGCACCCACGGCGGCCCAGCCCGCCGCGTACGCAATCGCCGCAGCGCCGAGCACGGCGATCCCCACCATGTTCGCCACCGCGGCGGGCGCGAGTCCTCGAGCGGCCCCTCGCCGAAGCGCGGCTGCACGAGCTCGAAGTACGCCAGGCAGGGCAGGCAGAACCGCCTGCCGAAGGTGAGCCCGATCGCGAGCTGCGCAGCGAGCAGCGCGAGCAGCCACCACCACCCGGTCAGCACCGCGAGCACCGACACGACGCCGACGACCGCCTGGTTGAAGCGCGGCGCGCGCGAGTCGATCACGTCGGTGTCGCGATACGGGTCTGCGGCGCGAGCGCTCATGACGCCTCGAGCACCATCCCGGCGCCGACGGTGTCGTTCGTCGACTCGTCGACGAGGATGAACGCGCCCGTCGAGCGGTTGTCCGCGTAGGCGTCGACGGCGAGCGGCTCTGCCAGGCGAAGCGACACGACCGCGAGGTCGTTCAACTCCAGCCGCTCGGGAGACGGCGTGTCCTCGAGCGTCTCGATGTCCACCTTCGACACGAGCTCGTCCACGATCGCCCGGACGTGGCGCGTCGTCAGCTTGACGAGCAGCTTCGCGCGCGGGTCGAGCGGCTTCTCGCTCATCCAGCAGACGCGCGCGAGCAGCTGACGCGCGACGATCGGAGGTCGGTCGGGATCGGCGAGCAGGTCGCCGCGCGAGACGTCCAGATCGTCTTCGAGCCGGATCGTCACGGACATCGGCGCGACCGCGGCGTCGAGCGGCGCCGTCCGCCGTCTCGACCGCGGCGACGCGCGAGCGAAGCCCCGACGGCAGGACGACGACCTCGTCACCGGCGCGCCAGACGCCGCCGGCGACCTGGCCCGCGTAGCCGCGGTAGTCGTGCCCCGGGCCGGATCACCCACTGGACCGGGAAAGCGCCGGTCGTGGAGGTTGCGGTCGGTCGCGTTCGGCACCGCCTCGAGGTGCTGCAGCAGCGTCGGGCCGTCGTACCAGGGCATCGAGTCCGTGGCGTCGACGACGTTGTCGCCCTTCAGCGCCGAGATCGGGATCGCGGTCGGGTCGTGCAGGCCGAGCCTCGAGCCGAGCTCGTGCAGGTCGGACTCGATCGACCGGAACGTCTCCTCGGCGAAGCCGACGAGGTCCATCTTGTTGACGGCGAACACGACGTGCGGCGTCTCGAGGATCGACGTGATGTAGCCGTGGCGCCGCGTCTGCTCGACGACGCCCTTGCGCGCGTCGACCAGGATCACCGCAAGGTCGGCGGTGGACGCGCCCGTCACCATGTTCCGCGTGTACTGGACGTGGCCCGGTGCGTCTGCGAGCTGGAAGCGCCGCCGCGGCGTCACGAACGAGCGATAGGCGACGTCGATCGTGATTCCTTGCTCGCGCTCGGCCCGGAGCCCGTCGGTGAGGAGCGCCAGGTCGACGTAGTCGTGCCCACGCCGGCGGCTCGCGTCCTCGATGTGCTCGAGCTGGTCGGTGAGGATCTGCTTCGTGTCGTAGAGCAGCCGGCCGATCAGCG
This sequence comes from uncultured Actinomycetes bacterium, assembly GCA_963819225.1. Classification (GTDB taxonomy): domain Bacteria; phylum Actinomycetota; class Thermoleophilia; order Gaiellales; family Gaiellaceae; genus JACCTU01. The sequence goes on from CAWFVN010000037.1 coordinate 31,208, forward strand.
TCGACTTGCCGTCGTCGACCGAGCCCGCGGTCACGAGCCGGAGGAGATCGGCGTCCAGGAGCTCCTTAGAAATAGCCAACGCGCTTCCTGTCCTCCATCGCGGCCTCGCTGACCCGGTCGTCGGCGCGCGTCTCGCCCCGCTCGGTGACGCGCGTCGCCGCGATCTCGGTCACGACGTCCTCGAGCGTGGCCGCGTCGGAGAGCACGCCGCCCGTGCACGTCATGTCGCCGACCGTCCTGAAGCGGACCGTCGCGCTGAACGGCTCCTCTTCCGGATAGCGCTCGACGAACTCGCTCGCGGCGTAGAGCATCCCGTCGCGGCGAAAGACCTCGCGCTCGTGCGCGAAGTAGATCTTCGGCAGCTCGAGGTTCTCGCGCGCGATGTACTGCCACACGTCGAGCTCCGTCCAGTTCGAGATCGGGAAGACGCGAATCTGCTCGCCCTTCCGGATCCGTGCGTTGTAGAGATTCCAGAGCTCCGGACGCTGCGCTCTGGGGTTCCACTGCCCGAAGTCGTCGCGGAACGAGAAGATCCGCTCCTTCGCGCGCGCGCGCTCCTCGTCGCGGCGCGCGCCTCCCATCGCCGCGTCGAAGCCGTGCTCCTCGATCGCGTCGAGCAGCGTCGTCGTCTGCAGCTGGTTGCGGGACGCGCGCGGCCCGGTCTCGTCGACGACCCTCCCCTTGTCGATCGACTCCTGCACGCTCGCGACGATCAGCCGCTCACCGAGCGCGTCCATCCGCCGGTCGCGAAACTCGATCACCTCGGGGAAGTTGTGGCCCGTGTCGACGTGCATGACCGGGAACGGGAACCTGCCCGGCCTGAACGCCTTCTCCGCGAGGCGCAGGAGCACGATCGAGTCCTTGCCGCCGGAGAAGAGGAGAACCGGCCGCTCCCGCTCGGCGGCGACCTCGCGCATGATGTGGATCGCCTCGGCCTCGAGCTCGTCGAGATGGCTCAAGGTCACGGGCAACGTCGTGCTCATGCGTGCGTCACCGCCAGCTGCTCCAGCCGGTCGAGGACGACCTGCGCCGACTCGCTCGGGACTCACGCCGGTGGTGTCGATGCGGACCTCCGGATTCGCCGGCTCCTCGTACGGCGCGCTGACGCCGGTGAAGTCCGAGATCTCGCCGGCGAAGGCCGCCGCGTAGAGCCCCTTCGGGTCGCGCCGCGCGCACTCCTCGAGCGGCGTGGCGACGTACACCTCGATGAACGGCGCGTGGGGCTCGACGAGCGCGCGAACACGCCGTCGCGTGGCCTCGTACGGCGAGATCGCGGAGACGATCACCGCGGCTCCCGCTCGGGCGAGGCGCGACGCCACCCAGCCGATCCGCTGGATGTTCTCGTCGCGATCCTCCTTCGAGAAGCCCAGGCCCTTCGACAGGTGCGTGCGCACGATGTCGCCGTCGAGGTGGTCGACGACGTAGCCGCGCTGCTCCAGCTCGGCCTCGACGACGTTCGCCACCGTCGTCTTCCCGGCACCGGAGAGCCCGGTGAACCACACGACGAGACCGGTCAGGTGAGGAGCTCCTTCACGTCTTCCGACGCGACCGTGTGGATGCCGCACTCGACCTTGTCGGTCCCGGCCCAGCGGCCCTCGCGCCCTTCGCCGGGCTGCGTCGAGTGCGTGTCGCCGATCGACGCGTAGCCCTGGTCGTGCAGCGGGTTGTACGGGAGGCCGCGTTCGCGGATGTAGGCCCAGCAGTCCTCGTCGCTCCAGTCGGCGAGCGGGTTCGCCTTCCAGAGCTCGTGCTGCTCGTCCCACCCGAGCTTCGGGGCATTCGCCCGCGTCGGCGACTGGTCGCGGCGGACGCCGGTGATCCAGGCGTCGAGGTCGCCGAGCGCGCGCACCAGCGGCCCGATCTTCGCGACCGCGAGGTAGAGGTCGGGGTTCGTCTCCCAGACGTTCTCGCCGTGAGCGGCGGCGAGCTCCTCGGGCGACGGGCCCTCGAAGACCTCGATCGTCGTCCCGTAGCGCTGCTCGACCTCGCGCCAGTGGGCGTACGTCTCCGGGAACAAGTAGTGCGTGTCGATGCCGAAGACGCGCGCGTTCGGCTCGAGCGCGAACAGCATGTCGAGGAGAACCGTCTCCTCTTTCTGGAACGAGCACGCGAGCGCGACCTTCCCGGGGAACTGCTCGAGCAGCCACTCGAGGACCTGCTCGGCCGACCACTGTTCGACGTTATTTGGAAGCAAGGAGAACCTCCTTCAGGGTGTCGCCGCGGAGCCCGCGGCGGAGCGTCTCGAGCGGGATCACCTCGTCCGGCGGGATGTTCCCGAGGTTGACCTCGGGGCCGAGCGTCTTCACGAACCACGCCTGCGCGGACTTCGTCGGCGCCTCGAAGATCACGTTCGCCGGGTCGACGGCTTCCGCGATCTCCGCGATCAGCTCGGTGCGCATGCCGCCGGACGAGTCGAAGATGCCGGCGGTGCCGCCTTCGCGCGCCTCGGTGATCACCTTCCACGCGCCGGCGTCCAGCTCCTCGCGAAGCCAGCGCGTCCACTCGTCCGCCGAGTACTCGACCGACGAGTCCTTCGACCCCACCTCGGAGAGAACGGTGAAGTCGCGCGCGAAGTCGGCGATCAGCTCGAGCTTCCGCTCGCGCGGGATGTCGACCGTCCCGTCGGAGATCTCGACGTGCGTCAACCCGAGCTCTCGCAGCCACGACTTGTACTCGTCGAGCTTGCCCTTCGCGTAGACGACCTCGAAGAACGTGCCGCCGATCACCACCGGCTTCTCGCGCAGCACTTCCAGCTTCCGCTTGAGGTTCGGCGTGACGTACGCGGTGCCCCAGCCGAGCTTGACGACGTCGATGTAGACGCCCGAGGTCTCGAGCACGTCCTCCCACCCGCGCGGGCCGAGGCCCTTGTCGATCACGTGCGTGAGGCCGCCGCGCGCGAGGCTCAAAGTCGAGCAAAGAGCTCCTTCAGCTTCTCCTGCGCTCGCTCCTGCACGTCGTGGTAGAGCGAGTTGCCGTGCGCGTCGATCCCGACGGTCAGCGGACCGAAGTCCTTGACGCGGAACTTCCAGAGGCACTCGGGCATCAGCTCCTCCCAGGCGACCTCCTCGATCTCCTCGATCTGCGTCGTCTCGAGCGCGGCCGCGCCGCCGACGATCGCGAAGTAGACCATCCCGAGCCGGTGCATCGGCTCGATCGCCTCGTCGGGGAAGCCGCCCTTGCCACAGATGGCCCGAACGCCGTACTGCGTCCCGAGCGGCTCGGTGAAGCGCACCATGCGCGCGCTCGTCGTCGTGCCGATGCAGACCTTCTCGTACTTGCCGCTCTCGAGCTTGCGGACGCCCGGCGCGGTGTGGAGCAGGAACGCGCCGCTCAGGTCCATCGGCGGCTCGACGCCCTGGTCGAAGATCCGGACCTGCGTGCGGTCGCGGATGCCGATGATGTGGCCCTGCACGGTCACCTCGTCGCCCGCGCGGAGCTTGAGGATCTCCTGCGGATCGGTGATCGGGAACGTGACTTCGTGCTTCGCCATCTAGAACTCCCGGTCGAAGTCGACGGTGCCGTCGGGCGCGATGTGCGCGGACGCGCGCCGCGCCGCCCAGCACTGGTAGTTGACCGCGACGGGGTTGAGCGTCATGTGCGTGTCGGCGTGCTCGATGTGGCACTGCAGCACGGTCACGTCGCCGCCGAGGCCCATCGGCCCGATGCCGGTCTCGTTCAGGAGCCCGAACAGCTCGTCCTCGAGCTGCGCGACGATCGGGTCGGCGTTCCGCGTGCCGATCGGGCGCATGATCGCCTCCTTCGCGAGGTACATCGCGTAGTCGGCGCTGCCGCCGATCCCCACGCCGACGATCCCCGGCGGGCACGGCTTGCCGCCGGCGCCGACGATCGACTCGAGCACGAACTGCTTGACGCCCTTCACGCCGTCGGCGGGAACGCACATCTTCAGGAAGCTCATGTTCTCCGAGCCCGAGCCCTTCGGCACGCACTTCACGTCGAGCCCGTCCCAGTCGTCGATGAACTCCCAGTGCACGATCGGCAGGCGGTAGCCGATGTTCGGCCCGGTGTTCTCGCGCGTGATCGTGTGCACGGCGTTCGAGCGCAGCGGGTGCTCGAGCGTCGCGCGGGCGGTCCCGTCGCGCAGCCCCTCGTAGATCCGCGCGGGGTGGAGCGGGAAGTGCTCGCCCACGCGGCAGTGGTAGACCGCGATGCCGGTGTCCTGGCAGACGAGGTTCTTCTCGCTGTCGGCGATGTTGATGTTGCGGTGGATCGTCTCGAGCACGCGCTTGCCGGGCACGGACGTCTCGAGCGCGCGCGCATCCGAGAGCGCGTCGCGGAGGTCCTGCGGGATGTCCTTCAGCGCCCAGACGTAGAGGTGCGCCGCGGCGTCCTCGACGGTGTGCTGCAGGTCGGTCGTTGTGATCGTGCTCATGCCTTCGCTTTCTCCGCGGCGGCCTTGCCTGCTCGGCGGCCGAACACGGTGCACTCGAGGAGGGAGTTGCCCATCATGCGATTTCGTCCGTGCGTGCCGCCCGCGATCTCGCCGGCGGCGAAGAGCCCTTCGATCGTCGTCTCGCCGTGCTCGTCGATCACGAGCCCGCCGTTCTGGTAGTGGAGCACCGGGTAGGTGAAGAGCGGCTCGCGCAGCGGGTCGATCCCGCCGCTCCGGTAGCGCCGCAGCATGTACGGCAGCGAGATCTCCGCGTCGGCCTCCGAGATGCGCGTCGTGTCGAGGTACACCGCGGGGCGCCCGTCCGGCGTCTCGACACCCTTGCCCTTCGCGACCTCGTCGACGATCGCCTGCGAGACGGCGTCGCGCGGTCCGAGCGAGTCCGTGAACTCCTCGCCGTCGGCGTTCAGCAGCACGGCGCCGTACGCGCGCGTCGTCTCGGGAATCGAGTAGCCCTGCATCTTCTCCGGCCACGCGCCGCCGTTCGGGTGGTACTGGAGCGCGTCGAGGTCGCGGGCTTGCGCGCCGAGGTCGAGCGCGATCTGCGTCACCTCGCCGGTCGCGCCGGGGTGGTTCGTCGACAGCTCGCCGCGTTCCTTCGCCTCGCGGTAGCAGCGGCCGCCGGCGGCGAGCACGACGGTCGCGGCGTCGATCGTCTGGTCGCCGACCCGCGCACGCCAGCCGTGCTCCGTCTGCACGAGCTCGGAGAGCGGCGACTTCGGAAAGGTGTCGGTCGACGAGGACTCGACGGCGTCGCGCAGCGCCTTCGTGATCGCGTGCCCGGTTCGGTCGCCGACCTGAAGCAGCCGCTTGCGCGTGGCGCCGCCGCAGCGGGCGAGGCGGTAGCCGCCGTTCTCGCGCGTGAACTCGACGCCGAGCTCCTCGAGCCAGTGGATCGCGGAGGGCGCCTCGCTCGTCAGCACCTCGACGAGCCGGCGGTCGGCGGTTTCGTGGCTCGACGTCCAGACGTCCTCGGCGTGCGTCTCCGGCGAGTCGTCGTCGCCGAAGGCCGCCTGGATCCCGCCCTGCGCCTTCGCGGAGTTGCAGCTCTGCAGCGAGCCTTTCGTCGCCACGGCCACGCGCGCGCCGGCCCGCTCGGCGGCAACCGCGGCGGCCAGGCCCGAGGCCCCGCTGCCGATCACGAGCAGGTCGTAGGGCACGCATCGACTCTACCTGCTAACCGCTAATCAATCACATGAGCTTTGCTTATAGCTCACCAGATCGAGCGGTAGAGCGTTTCGAGCTCCTCGACCGTTGCCGGGCGCGGGTTCGCGCGGTTTCCGGCCCGCGCGGCAGCGGCTTCGGCGAGCGCCGGAAGGTCGGCTTCCGGGACACCGACGTCCCGCAGACGGGTCGGCCCGGAGAGGGCCGCGAGCTCCTCGACCTTCGCGGCCGGGTCGTCCGGCGCGCCGATCGCCTCGCCGAATCGGCGCACCGCCTCCGGTGCGAGCTCGGCGTTGAAGCGGAGCGCCGCCGGAAGGACGATCGCGTTCATCGTGCCGTGCGGGAGCCCGTAGGCCCCGCCGACGGCCTGTGCCATCGCGTGGCCGAGCCCCAGCCCCGCGAGCGCGAGCGCCTCGCCGGCGTGCGCAGCGCCTTCGAGCAGGTGCGTCCGGAGCTCCAGGTCGTCCGGCTCCTCGAGCACGCGCGGCAACAGCTCCGCGATCAGCCTCGCCCCCGCGAGCGCGCGCTCGTCGCCCTCGTCGCTTCGCCCTTGCACGTAGAGCGCCTCGGCGGTGTGGGCGAGCGCGTTCATCGCCGTCCCGCCCGACTCGGCGCGCGGCAGCCCGACGGTGAGCTTCGGGTCGTAGACGATCCCCGCCAGGTTTGCGCCGCCGCCGCCGCCGACCATCTTCCGATCGGGGTCGCGCACGCCGAAGGTCGGGGTCCACTCGGAGCCGGAGTACGTCGTCGGGACGGAGACGAGCGGCAACCCGCGCGCCGCGGACGGCGCTTTCGCGGTGTCGATCGCGCTCCCCCCGCCGACGGCGAGCACGCCGTCGACGTCGTCGGGCGCCTCGATCCGGTGCGACGGGACCTCGTGCCACGAAGCCGCGGCAGGAAGGTCGAGCGACGACCAGCGCTCGCTTGCGACGAGCAGCGGGCGCTCGATGCCGAGCTCGGCGAGAACCTCCGGGAGCGCGTCCAGCCCCCAGCGGACGATCACGCCAGGCGTTCCTTGCCGAACGCGACGAAGGCCTCGGCGACCCGGGTCGGCGACTTGCGCGCGGCGCGCACGAGCGAGACGTCGCGCACGAGGTTGAGACCGCGCACGCGCGCCTCGGCCGAGCCTGCCCGCGGCGAGCTCCGTCTCCACGGCGGAGCGCGAGATGAACGTGACGCCGTAGCCGGCCAGGACCGCGCTCCGCACGGACTCCTGCAGGCCGAGCTCGAGCGGCACGTCGAAGTCGCGCAGCCGCTCGCCGCTTCGACGCAGCTCGTCCTCGAGCAGCTGGCGCACGCCGCCGCCCTCCTGCATGACGATCAGCGGCTCCTTGCGCAGCTCGTCGAGCGTGACCGTGCGGCCGGCGAACGGATGGTCGGGCGGCGTCGCGAGGATCACCTCGTCGCGGAAGAACGGCTCGAACGCCACGCCGCGCTGGCGTCGCGCCGCGCCGACGATGCCGAGCTCGAGCTCGCGCGCAGCGACGTGCTCGACGACCGCGTGCGTGTCGGCCACGGTCAGCGAGACCTTGACGCCGGGGTTCTCGGCCTGGAACTCGCAGAGCAGCAGCGGCAGCACGATCGCAGCGGGGCCGGTCGAGGCTCCGAGGTCGAGCGTTCCCGTGAGCTCGCCCTCGCCGACCGTCGCGACGTCCTCGAGCAGCTGATCCTCGAGCGCGAGCATCCGCTGCGCGCTCCGATAGAGCCGCCGACCGGCCTCGGTCGGCTCGACCCGGCGGCCCGAGCGGTCGAGCAGCTGCTTGCCGAGCCGCTTCTCGAGCGCCCTGATCTGGAGGCTGACGGCCGGCTGCGTGACCCCGAGGCGCTCCGCCGCCTGCGAGAAGCTCTTCCGCTCGACGACCGCGCAAAACGCAGCGAGCTGTCGCGTATCCATAAGCAACGATTATGACTCAAAGAACGCTAGGCGCCGAAGTCGAGCCTGAGCTCCTCGAGCGCGAGGTCGCGCAGGATCCGGTTCATCACCTCGTCCGAGATCACGCCGGCGCGGCGCAGCTCGAGGACGCCCTCTTCCTCGGCGCGCAAGAGCTCGCGCCTGATCTGCTGGAAGGCCTGGGAACGGTCCTCGATCTCGCTCCGCTCGGGGTCGAGCCGCTCGCGGAACCGGTCAGCCCGGAAGGTGTACGCCCCGCGAATCCGCTCGGCCGTGTCCTCGCGGATCTCACCCTCCTCGACGAGCTCCTCGAGCCGGGCGAGCGCCATCTCCGCTGCGCGGATTCGCGCTTTCGCCTCCTCCCTCGCCGCCTCCGCCCCGTCGTCCTCGAGGCCGACCAGCTTGATCAGGAGCGGCAGCGTGAGCCCTTGCAGGACGAGCGTCGTGAGGATCACGCACGAGGCGAGGAAGATGATGATGTCGCGTCCGGGGAACGGCAGCGCCCGCGTCGGTGGTCAGCGGGATCGCGAGCGCCGCGGCGAGCGACACGCCGCCGCGCATCCCGGCCCAGCCGAGCACGAGCGGGATCCGCCAGGTCGGGTACGGATCGCGCGCCCTGATCCGCTTCGACAGGAAGCGCGGGACGTACGCGAGCGGGAACACCCAGGCGAGCCGGATCAGGATCACCGCCGCGCACACTCCCGTCGCCGACACGACGAGCTCGCTCGTCGACCAGCCGTCGAGCTGGTCGAGCACATGCGGGATCTGGAGCCCGACGAGCGCGAAGAGCGCCGCGTTGAGGATGAACGTCAGGATCGTCCAGAAGGCCTCGCCGTGCAGGCGTGTCTCCGCGTTCGTGAGCTCGGGCGTGTACCAGCCCATGTAGAGGCCGACCGTGACCGCCGCGAGGACCGCCGAGACGCCGAGCGCCTCCGCCGGAAGGTACGCGAGATACGCGGTGAGCAGCGAGACCGTGATCTCCGTCGGCGGGTCGTCGAGGCGCTTGCGCACCTGACGCACGACGTAGCCGACCGCCAAGCCCGATCGCGATCCCGCCGACCGCGTTGAGGACGAGTTGCGCGCCCGCCCCCCAGAGCGAGAACGTTCCGGCGACCGTCGCGACGACCGCGGTCCGGTAGAAGACGAGCGCGCTCGCGTCGTTCAGGAGGCTCTCGCTCTCGATCACGGTGATCAGGCGGCGCGGGACGCCCAGGCGCCGGCCGATCGAGGTGGCGGCGATCGGGTCGGTGGGCGAGACGATCGCGCCGAGCACGAACGCCGCCGGCCACGTGAGGTCGTCGACGAGCCAGTGCGCGACGACGGCGACTCCCGACCATCGTCGCGGCGACGAGCCCGATCGCGAGCAGGGAGACGGGCCTGAGATTCGTGCGCAGGTCGCGCACGGAGGTGAAGAAGGCCGACGAGTAGAGCAGCGGCGGCAGGAACCCGAGCAGGATGACCTCCGGCCGCAGCTCGAACTCCGGCAGGCCGGGGACGAACGCGAGCGCGAGCCCGCCCAGCACGAGCAGGATCGGGTACGGAATCCGCAGGACGGGCGCGAGCACGACGAGCACCCCGACGCCCAAGAGAAGCCCGAGGAGCTGCCACAGCTCATGGGAGTGCAGGTCGATCACGGGAAGATACGGCCTCCGTAGAGTGCTGCTCCGTGAGGGTCTGGATCGACATGACGGCGAGCGCGCACGTGCTCGTCTTCCGGCCGCTGATCGAGCTCATCGCGGGCGCGCGGCGACGAGGTCGAGATCACCGCGCGCGACTACGCGCAGACGCTGCAGCTGCTCGAGCTGCACGGGCTCGAGGCGGAGGTGATCGGCAAGCACGGCGGTCGCTCGCGCACCGGGAAGGCGAGAGCGCTGGCCTCGCGTCTGCGCGCACTCCGACCGCTGGGCGAAGGGACGCGGGTTCGACGTCGCGCTCGCGCACGGCTCGCACGAGTTGACGCTCACCGCGCGCAGGCTCGGTGTGCCGAGCTCGACGACGTTCGACTACGAGTGGGCCTGGCTCCAGCACCAGCTCGGCTGCCGCGCCGCGACGAAGGTCGTCGTGCCGGACACGATCCCGCCGGAGCGACTTCACCCCTACGGCGTCGACGAGCGCAAGCTGCTCCAGTACGAGGGGCTGAAAGAGGAGTACTACCTCTCGGACTTCGAGCCCGACCCGGCGGTGCTCGACCAGTGGGAGCTCGAGCCCGCGCGCGTGCTCGCCGTCCTCCGACCGCCGCCCGACGTCGCGCTCTACAACCGCAACGAGAACCCGCTCTTCCCCCGCACGCTCGACTTCCTCGGCAGCCGCGACGACGTCCACGTGATCGTGATCCCGCGCACCGACGAGCAGCGCCGCTTCGTGCAAGGGCTCGAGCTTCCGTCGGTGATCGTCCCCGAGCGTGCCGTCGACGCACAGAGCCTCATCGCGTTCTCCGACCTCGTCGTCTCGTCGGGCGGGACCATGAACCGCGAGGCGGTCGCCCTCGGCGTTCCGGTCTACACCACGTTCGGCGGGCGACTCGGCGGCGTGGACGAGGCACTCATCCGGGAGGGCCGGCTCGCTCCCCTCAGCGATCCGCGGGCGCTCGAGGTCAAGAAACGCGACGCAGATTTGCCCCGAATCCGGCGGGATCCGCGGGTCATGCTCGACCTGCTGCTCTCGGCCTGTTAGAACGTCCCTCGTCAAGGACACCTTCGAGGGGAGAGGGTTGTGAAACGACTGCTTTTCGCTGCCGCCGTCGTGGCGGCAGCTCTGGTCGTCGCTGCGGCCGCAACCGCTGACAGCGACAAGAAGGACGGCTTCAAGACGCCGGTCCCGAAGATGCTGCTCGGCGTCGCCCCCGGCGTCGACGACCGAGGCGATCATCTCGACCGGCGACATGATCGGTGGCTACCGGTTCGAGTCGATCCCCGACGGGATCGCGCTACGGAGGCACGACAACAACCGGGTCAGGCATTCGTGAACCACGAGACGTCACTCGTCCCGTTCCCGTTCCCGACGCCACCGACGGCGACGACCGAGGCGAACTCGCAGAACGACTTCGAGAACGCACAGGTCAGCCTGCTGACGCTGAACCGCGAGACCCAGGGCGTGATCGACGGCAGCCTCGTGATCACGAGCGACGAGAACTACCAGCGCTTCTGCTCGAACTTCCTCGCGACGAAGGCGGCCGGCTTCAACCGGCCGATCTTCTTCACGAACGAGGAGGGGATCGACTGGGTCAAGCGCTCGGGCAAGGCGTGGCCGACGACGATCGGCGCCGCCGACTCGAGGCAGATCGGCGCGGTCGTCGCGCACGACGCGCTCAACGGCCAGACGCGCACGATCTGGGGCATGGGCCGGCACAACCACGAGAACAGCCTCGCCGTGCCGGGGTACGGACATCCCGTCGTGCTCTCCGGCGACGACTCGTTCGTGAACAACCCGGCGCAGTCGCAGGTCTACTCGTACATCGCGGACAGCGCGAACGACGTGATGAACGACCGGGGCGATCTCTACGCGTTCGTCTCGGACACGCCTGGGAAGGACGACTACTTCGACTTCGCCCCCGGCGATCCGACGTCGGTCACCGGCCACTTCGAGCTGGTCCCGAAGGACATCGCGACCGGGCGACGGCCCGACGGAACCGACCTGATGGCCGCAGACAAGGGCTACCCGCAGCCGGTCTCGCCCGCTCCGGGCCTCGGCTGGCAGCGCGACGCGGTCACGGGCGTGCCGATCGACGGGCCGCAGTGGGTGCTCGAGAACTGGGGCGATGAGCACACCGAGGACGAGCCGGCGTTCCAGTTCGTGCGCATCGAGGACATGGCGTACGACAAGCGGCCGGGCATGGAGAACGTCGTCTACCTCGTCGACTCCGGCCGAGGAACCGCGGGGGCCTCGCAGCCGGGAAGGTCGACGAACGGCCGCGTCTGGAAGATGGTGCTCGACAAGAACGACCCGAAGACGGTCCTCTCGCTCTCGATCTTCATCGAAGGTGACGACCAGCCCGTCAAGACGCCGACCGAGATCCACCAGCCCGACAACATCGAGTCGACGCCGCAGGGTCTGCTGATCACCGAGGACCCCGGGTCGAGCCAGCAGTTCCAGCCGACCGAAGCCAACGCGACGACCGCGCGGCTCATGCGCTACACGTTCGCGACCAACGCGCTCGACGTTGCGGCGAAGGTCGACCAGTCGCTCGACGAGAACACCGGGGCTCCGGGAGTCCCGAGCGACAAGGACGCGAACCCGGTACCCGGGCTCTGGGGAGCGTGGGAGTCGAGCGGCATCGTCGACGCCTCCGCGTACTTCGGCCCAGGCGCGTTCCTGGCGACGGTCCAGGCGCACACGTACTGGGTCGAGAAGCAGCTCTCGGCGGACGACAACTTCCCGCCGCCGGGACCCGACTACACGCACAAGCGTGAAGGCGGACAGCTGGTGCTGCTGCGCATCCCCGGATGGGGCGGCAGCGGCGCGGACGACTGACGTCGCGCCGATCGGAACGACGAGGGGGCGGCGCGAGCCGCCCCCTCTCTGTTCAGGCTGCCGCGGCGGCGACGGCGGCGAGCAGGTCCTCGCCGTAGCGCTCGAGCTTCGCCGGGCCCGACGCCCGACGACACCGCCGAGCTCCGCGAGGCTCGCGGGACGGCGCGCCGCGATCTCGGCGAGCGTCGCGTCGTGGAAGACGACGTACGCGGGCTTGCCCTCCTCCTTCGACCGCTCGAGCCGCCAGCGCTTCAGCGAGACGAGCAGCGGGTCGTCGGCGACGACGGGCGGCGCGGAGCCGACGCCGAGCTCGGTCAGGAACCGGCTCGGCTTCGCCGACCACGTCAGCGTCAGCTGCCGTCGCGCACGCGTGATCCCGACGTAGAACAGGCGCCGCTCTTCCGCGATCTCGTCGTCGGTCTTCGCGCGCTTCGAGGGCAGCTCGCGCGAGTCGAGCCGCGGCAGGAACACCGCGTCGAACTCGAGCCCCTTCGCGCGGTGGTACGTCAGCAGGTGCACGCCGCCGGCCGAGCCGCTCGAGAAGCGCGCGCGCAGGTCCTCGACGAACGCCCGACCGTTCCTGCGTCCCGCGCCAGCGACACGAGCAGCTTCAGGTCCTTCTGCCGCGTCTCCTCCCGCTCGCCGATCCGCTGCGGCGGCGCTTCCATGAGCCCGTGGTCGAGCGCGACGCGCCGCACCTCCTCGAGGGCCGGGAGCTCCTCGCGGCCGCGCAGCGCCTTCAGCAGCTGACGCGCGGCGTCGCGCTCGAGGAGCGCCGCGCCCTGGAAGGGGATCTTCGCCTCGGCGAACGCCGCCTCGAAGTCGGCCGAGCGCGCGTTCAGCCGGTAGAGGACCGCCATCCCGTCGAACGGGACGCCGTCCGCGTGCAGCGCGCGAACCCGCTCGACGACGAAGTCGAGCTCGTCGGCGAGCGACGCGAACGGCCTCGCCACGGGCTCGGGCCCCGACTCGCGCGCCGCCCGCAGCGTCTTCGGCGCCCCGCCGAGCTTCGGGACGAGCCGGTTCGCGAGCGCGAGCACCTCGGGCGTCGAGCGGTAGTTGGCCTCGAGCCGGACGACCGTCGCGTGGGGATAGCGCTCGGGCAGCTCGAGCAGATGGCGCGGCGTCGCCCCGGTGAACGCGTAGATCGCCTGGTAGTCGTCGCCGACCGCGCAGAGGTCGTCGCGCTCGCCGAGCCAGAGCTCGAGCAGCGTCTGCTGGAGCAGGTTCACGTCCTGGTACTCGTCGACGGTGAACGCGCGATAGCGCGCCTGGACGACGCCGAGCGCGTCCGCGTCGCGCTCGAACAGGCCGACCGCACCCGCGAGCAGGTCCTCGAAGTCGACGGAGCCGCGCTCCTCCTTGCGCCGCTCGTAGTCGCGGAACACGCGCTGCATCAGCTCCGGCGGGATCGGCGACTCGTGCTCGCCGAGCCCGTCGAGATACGTCTCGGGAGTCAGGCGCCGGTTCTTCGCCCACTCGACCTCGGTCGCGAGGTCTGCCGCCGCGGTGAACTTGTACGGCATCGGGAGCGAGTTGCCGATCGCGCGGAGCGGCAGCACCTTCGACGAGAGGATCTTCAGGTTCGGCACCTTCCCGAAGTACGAGAGCTGCGCGAGCGCGGCGGAGTGGAAGGTCGCCGCGCGCACGCGCTCGACGCCGAGCGCGGCGAGCCGCGAACGCATCTCGCCCGCTGCCTTGTCGGTGAAGGTGACCGCGAGGATCTGCTCGGAGAGAAACGCGCCGGTCGCCACCTGGTTCGCGATCCGGTGCGTGATCGTCGTCGTCTTGCCCGAGCCCGCCCCGGCGAGGATGCAGACCGGCCCACGCACCGCCTCGGCGGCCAGCCGCTGCTCCGGGTTCAGCCCTCCGAGGATCCGCTGCTCGTCCATCAGGACGTACAACCGTAGAGGCGGCGCGGGACGGAGCCCGCCGGGCGCGTTACGCCGGTGTGACGGGAGTCGAACGGGTCTGTGCCGATGCGCGCACAGGCGCCTTGACGATCGTCGTCAGGCGCGAGACGAGCTCGAGCGTGTCCCCCTCGGCGACGAGCCGCTCGAGCGTGTTCAGCTCGTCCTCGAGCCAGGCGGGGTCGACCGGCTCCCGGGTCGCGCGCGAGATCTTCGGGTACTGCCGTCGGGTGCACGGTCTCGCCCTCGTTCCAGAGCTCCTCGTGCAGCTTCTCGCCCGGCCTCGTGCCGACGAACTCGATCCGCACGTCGCTGCGGCCCGAGAGGCGGATCATGTTCTCCGCGAGGTCGATGATCCGAACGGGCTCGCCCATGTCGAGCACGTAGACCTCGCCGCGGCCGCCGATCGCGCCGGCCTGCACGACGAGCGACGACGCCTCGGGGATCGTCATGAAGTAGCGCGTCATCTCGGGGTGCGTGACGGTCAGCGGGCCGCCGCGCTCGAGCTGGCGCCGGAAGATCGGCACGACCGAGCCCGAGGAGCCGAGCACGTTGCCGAAGCGAACCGCCACGAAGCGCGTCGGGACGTCGTCGCGGTGCCCGTACGTCTCGACGACCCACTCGCAGAGCGCCTTCGACTGCCCCATCACCGTCTTCGGGTTGACGGCCTTGTCGGTCGAGACGAGCACGAATCGCTCCGCTCCGAACTCGACGGCGACGTCCGCGACGCAGCGGGACGCGAGCACGTTGTTCCGCACGGACTCGACCGGGTTCGCCTCCATCAGCGGCACGTGCTTGTACGCCGCGGCGTGGAAGACGACCTCGGGCCGGTAGCGCTCGAAGACCTGCCGGAGCTTCGCGCGGTTCCCGCAGTCGGCGAGCACCGGCACGCTCGCGGGGAACTCGCGCTCCTCGACGAGCTCGCGCTCGATCTCGAAGAGCGGCGTCTCGGCGGAGTCGACGAGCACGAGCCGCGCAGGCTGGACGCGCGCGATCTGTCGGCAGAGCTCGGAGCCGATCGACCCGCCCGCGCCCGTCACGAGCACGGTCTTCCCGGCGAGGTACGAGGCGACGGAGGGCAGGTCGATCTCGACCGGCTCGCGGCCGAGGACGTCCTCGACCTGCACGGGGCGGATCTGGGTCGCGAGGCCGAGGTCGCCGGCGATCAGCTCGTGCAGCCCCGGCAGCGTCTTCACGGGCACGCGCTCCGCGCTCGCCATCTCGACGATCCGCCGCCGGAACTCGCCCGGCGCGGAAGGGACCGCGATCAGCACCTCGTCGGGCCGGTTGTCGCGCAGGATGTGCGGCAGATCGTCGGTCGTGCCGAGCACGCGCACGCCGAGCAGGCGCATCCCGCGCTTGCGCGGATCGTCGTCGACGAGCCCGACCGGCGTCGAACGCGCGAGCTTCGAGCGCTGCAGCTCCTGCACGATCAGGCGCCCCGCGTCGCCCGCGCCCACGACCAGAACCTTCTTGCCCCGCGTGACGATCCCGCCCTTCGGGCGCTCGATCACCGTCCGCGCGAGCAGGCGCGAGCCCGCGACGAACGCGAGCAGCAGCAGCGGATCGACGAGCGCGACCCCGCGCGGCAGCCTCAGCCGCTCGACGGGGTAGAAGAAGTAGACGGCCGCGATCGCGAGCACCGACGCGACGGCCACGCCGAGCACCGCGCGCCACATGTCGCGCGTGGAGACGTAGCGCCACCAGCGCTGGTAGAAGCCGAACGCGACGAAGACCGCGAGCTTGATCGCGACGACGAAGACGATCGTCTCGCGCAGCATCTTCTCGTAGAAGACGGGCACCTCGAAGTCGAAGCGCAGCTGGAACGCGAGGTACCACGCGGCGGCGATCAGCACCGCGTCGACGGCGACCTGCCAGAGCCGATGGCGCGTGATCGGGCATCACACGCGGACGCCCACGGCGGAACGGACGACGTCGACGACGCGCTCCTGGATCGCCGGCGCGATGCCGGGCCAGAGCGGCACGGAGAAGTTCTCCGCGGCGGCGCGCTCGGTCTCGGGCAGCGACCCTCGCTCCCAGCCGAGGAAGCGAAGTGCCGGTTGAAGGTGCAGCGGCGTCGTGTAGTACGTCGCGGACGCGATCTCCGCCTCGCCGAGCGCCGCCCTGATCGCAGTCCCTCTCGGGCGAGCGGCAGACGAAGAGGTGGTAGACGTGGCCCGGCTCGTCGGCGGGAAGCTCCACGAGGTCGCCGAGCCCGAGCTCCGCGTAGCGCGCGGCGGCCTCGCGGCGGCCGCGCGTCCACTCCTCGAGCTGCTCGAGGAACAGGCGCAGGAACGCGGCCTGGAGCTCGTCGAGGCGCGAGTTGTAGCCGACGAGCTGGAAGTCGATCTTGTCGCGCGAGCCGTGGAAGGCGAGCATGTGCACCCGCTCGCCGAGCTCGTCGTCGTTGACCGCGACGAGCCCGCCGTCGCCGAGGCAGAAGAGGTTCTTCGTCGGGTAGAAGCTGAACGTCGACGCGATGCTCGTCCCGATCCCCGGCGAGCCGAACGCCTGCGCGGCATCCTCGATCACCGGCAGGCCGAGCTGCGCGAGCTCGCCGAGCGGCATCGGGCGGCCGAAGAGGTGGACGGGCATGATCGCCTTCGTCCGGTCGGTGACGCGTGCGGCGACGTCGTCGGCGTCGAGGTTGAGCGTCGCCGGGTCGATGTCCGCGAACACCGGCGTCGCGCCGCGCCGGGCGATCGACTCCGCGGTCGCATAGAACGTGAACGCGGGGCAGATCACCTCGTCGCCGGGGCCGACCTCGAGGGCGTCGAGGACGAGCACGAGCGCGTCGGTGCCGTTCGCGACCCCGATCGTCCGCTTCACGCCGAGGTAGGCGGCCGCCTCCTGCTCGAACGCCGCGACGTTCGGCCCGCGGATGAACGCTCCCGAGGCGAGCACCTCCTCGAACCGCGTCCGCAGCTCCTCGATCAGTGGCGCGTACTGCGCCTTGACGTCAACGAGCGGGATCTGCACGACGAGAAAGGGTACTGGAGCGCCGACGGCGCACCAGCAGATACGCCACGCCGATCACGATCCCTGCCGCGACCGCGTAGTCCACGTAGTGGAAGTGCTCGTGGAAGGTCTCCCAGCGGGTGCCGAAGGCGTAGCCGATCGCCGCGAAGACGACGCACCAGATCGTCGAGCCGATGAAGGTGAGAACGGTGTAGCGCCCGAGCGGCGCCCGGAAGACGCCGGCGGGGATCGAGACGAACGAGCGGGCAACCGGAGTGATCCGCCCGAGGAAGACGGCCCAGTCGCCCCAGCGGTCGAACCAGCGCTCGGCCTTCGCGAGCTTCGGCGGCGAGAGGTGGAACCAGCGCCCGCGGCGCTCGAGGAAGGGCCGACCGCCGTAGATCCCGATCGCCCAGCCGAGCACCGAGCCGATGGTGTAGCCGATCGTCCCCGCGAGCACGATCGCGAGCCACGCTCCGAACCCGCTCTCGAACTCGTGCCCGAAGAGCACGACGCCCGAGGAGAACGCACCCGCCGCGAGCGCGCCGCCGTAGACCATCACGAGCTCGCTCGCAGCGGGCAGCACGGCGTCCACGAGCATGAGCAGGAAGACCGCGTAGAGGCCGTGGCTGCCGAGGAGCTCCGTGACCCTGTCGGTCACGACCGAGGTGACGGAGGCGAGGACGAGCACCTAGCGGCGGCTGATCGTGAAGGGGGCGGTCAGCGAGACGGTGCCGACGCTGTTCGAGGCCGTGACCCTGAGCTGGTAGCGGCCTGCGCGCACGAGCGAACCGTACGCGCTGCGCCCGTTCCACGTGATCGTTCCGGGCCCGGCGGCGAGGCTCCGAGCGGGCAGCGTGCGAAGCGTGCGAGCCGGACGCGGTGAGGATCGCCCCGCGCACCTGCGCCGGGCGGCTGAGCGTGAAGCTCCCGCGCACCGTGCCGCCGCGGCGCACCGAGCCGACGGTCAGCGACGCGAGCGTGTTGTTCAGCGAGAACGAGCGCTCGGCCTGCGACGCGCGGCCGGCGTCGTCCGTCGAGTCGACGACGAACCGCCAGGTTCCTTCGGGCGCCGTCGCGGCCAGCGGAAAGCGGTACGTGCCGACGGCCGTCTTCGGGCCGACGTCGACGGGCTGCTCGCTGCCGTCGGGAGCGATGAGCCGCGCGTTCACCGTCGAGGGGCGCACGATCTTGTAGGCGAGCGTCAGGCGGTCGTTGACGTTGTCGCCGTTCGGCGACACGACGTCGAGCGGCAGCTCGGGAACGTGCACGCCGTAGTAGAAGAGACTGAGGGACTCGGCGATCGAGCGCTCGCCGCCGGGGTCGGAGGGCCGGTTGAGCAGCGTGCCCTCGTACGCCATCGTCGACGAGCCGCCGCCGTCGAGCGCCGACCCGGTCCACACGCCGAGGCGCATCAGGAACAACGCGAGCTCGAAGTTCGTCATCCCGACGCTGTAGCCCGCGCGCCGTCCGTCGACCGTGACGAGCACGATGCGCCCGTCCTGCGTCTGGCCGACCGCGGTCGCGGGGCGCCCGCGGAACCAGCTGGTCGGTCGTGAAGCCTTCGTTCGCCCGGAAGATCGGCCGTCCCTCTCGCATCAGCATCGGCCCGCCGCCGACGGCGTCGACGAGTCCCGACCAGTCGGGCGTCAGCGTCAGGCGGACGGTCACGTTCGACCCGAGAGGCGCCTCGGTCGCGAGCCGGCCGGCGCCGGTCGCTCCTCGCCCGACGAGCACCGCACCGCCCGGCGGGATCGGGGTCGCGCCTCCCTGCTTCGCCTGCGACGACGGTGCCGACGAGGTCACGAAGCGGCGCGGCCGCCGGAAACGGCGTCAGGACGACCTCGACCGTCTCGGTCGCCGCCGGTGTCGCCGGGCCGTACGCAGACGTGTACAGCGCGGTCCCGCCCGCGGCGGGATCCTTGTTCAGCACGAGCGGCCGGCGCTGCCCTGCGCCCTGCCACGTTCCCGCGAACTTCACGCGGTCGACCACGATCGTCCCATCGGGCGAGATGCCGGTGCTCGAGCGGTCCGGGTTCGGCGGCGACGCGAGCACGCCGTTCATCAGCAGCATCCCGCTCGGGTAGCCCACGCTCAGGTTGAAGAGGTCGCCGTTCACGCCGGCGACCGTCGCGGTCGTCGACAGGCGCCGCTGCATCTGCGTCACCTTCTCGCGCCCGATGATCACGTCGTTCGAGAGGATCGGCTTGAGCGCGTAGAGCCCGACGGGACGCGGTCCGCGCAGGACGTGCGCGACGACGGGCCCGCGCGGCGTGAACTGCACCGACTTCTCGTACGTCACGCCCGGCATGAGCACGCGCGCCTGCGCCTGCGCCGACGGCGCAAGCGCGAGCGCCGCCAAAGCGGCTGCAAGGACAGCCTTTTTCATCACGACCCGCGAAGACGGTAGCGCAAGGCCCGGCCGGGTCGGCCGGGCCTTACGCGTTGCTTACCTCTGCGTCGGTTAGTTCGTCGGAACCGTCACGTCGACCCAGACCGCACGGTGGTCCGAGGTCGGGGCCGGGAAGCCGAGGCCCGTGAGATCGGTGAGGTACGGGAACTCGTACGGGTCGCCGTCGTTCGGGTCCGTCGTCGGCCAGAACACGCCTGACCCGGCGATCTGCATCGTCTTCCGCGGAAGCACGTAGTCGGCCCTCAGGTTGCCCGGGCCGGTGCAAGGCTGGCTGGGCGGGTTGAAGACCGCGAAGTCGCAGAAGTCCGCCGTGTCGTACAGCGGGTTGGTCCTGTGCCCGAGATTCAGGTTGCCCTGAATGCTCGCCGCCCACGGGCCGCCCTGGCTCGTCGGCGTCACCTTCGTGTTGATCAGCGGATGGTCGAGCAGCTGCTGGATCGAGCCCGGGATGCTGTCCCCGTCGAGCGGGTCGGAGTTCTGGTCGCCCGCGATCACGAACAGCTCGCCCGGCTTCAGCCCGCCGGCGACACCGTGGTCGTCGTAGATGTAGCTCGACGACGCGCCGGGCGTGATGTAGTCGGCCCAGAAGCGGATCTCGTCGTTGTTCCGACGGCCGTTGCGATCCTCCGGCCCGTCGAACACCGGCGGGGTCGGATGCGAGACCAGGAAGTGCACTGTTTTCTTCCCAATTGTGATCGGTAGGTCCCAGTGGCTCTTCGACGAGAGGCGGAAGATCGCCACCTCGGCGGGCGAGTAGAACGGCGTCGGCATCAGGTTGCCCGGCATGTCCGTCCACCGGAAGAGCTGGAAGGTCCGCGCGGCGGCCGCGTCGATCGGGTACTTGGAGTACACGACCATCCCGAACTTCCCAGGGAACTCGCCGAACCCGTAGGCGTCGTCGCCGTACCCGGGCGCCAACGGGGTCGAGACGATTCCGCCGAAGTTGTTCAGGTCGAAGCCGGAGTGGATGCCCGTGTTCGACGGCGCGATGAACGAGTACGGGTACTCGATCGGCGCGGCGCCGTGCTGCGAGACCTCCAGGTAGTTGTCGCGGAAGAGGTCGACCGGCCGTTGCGGGTTCGCGGCCCAGTAGTCGAACTCGTTGATCAGGAGGATGTCCGGTCGATAGCGCTGGATCGTCTCGGCGACGTTCTTCGCCTGCTGGTTGTTCGGTGTCGAGAGGTCGGCGGCAAGCTGACCTTCGAAGAACCGGTTGAGCGACGCGTTGAACGTCGAGAAGCGGACGTCGGCGTCCTTTGCCTGCGCGGCGGGCGCGAGCACGAGCGCGCACACGACCGCGAACAGCACTCTCTTCATCTCAAGCTCTCCCCTCGTGGTTTCCGGGGGAGGGTCTACACCGTTGCGAGCCGATCTGCAACTCGCCTTCACCGCGGTCCTTGCCGAAACTTCACCAAGCCTCGTACATCAGCGTGGTCATCGTCGGTCCCTTCGGTCCAGAGCCGGTGGGGCACGCCTTCGGGCCAGACGACGAACTCCCCTGCGCGCAGCTGCGAGCGCTCCTCGCCGACACTCGTCCAGCCCTCGCCTTCGAGGCAGACGACGTAGGCGTCACGCTCGCCGGGGTGCTCGTGGATCGTTCCGCCGGGCTCGAAGCGCAGGAGCGAGAAGAAGAAGCCGGGCTCGCGGACGAGCACCTTGCCTTCCACACCCACGCACCCCTCGAACGGCAACGGGCTCCAGTCGGGACGAGCGAACGGCTCGAGCCTCACCGGCGTTCGCTCAGTGGAGGAAGAACGGCGGGTCGTCGAGCGCCGCGTCCGCGATGATCGCGATCACGTAGCCGACGACGAGCAGCAGGCCCGTCACCAGGTGCAGCTGGATGTTCTTGCCCATCGCGGGCATCAGCGCGTACGGCTGGTCGTACGACTCGCGCAGCGCACGCACGACCGGGAGCGCGAGCGGCGCCGCGAGGAGCGCGATCAGCGTCGGGCGGACGATCAGGTCGGTCACCGCGAAGACGACGATCAGTCCGAACGTGACGACGACGGCGAGCTCGTACCCGCGCACCACCGCCTCCTTCGACCAGCGCACCGGGAGCGTCCGCTTCCCGCTCGCGGCATCGCCGAGGCGGTCGGGCACTTCGTTCACGTAGAGGATCAGCGCGATCAGGATCGCGACCGGAATCGACGCGAGCGCCGGCTCGAGCGCGTACTCGCGCGCCTGCACGAAGTAGGCGCCGAGCGCCATGATCGGCCCGAACCCGACCGCAACCGCGACCTCGCCGAGCCCGCGGTGCACGAGTCGAAGCGGCGGCGCGGTGTAGAAGAACCCGATCAGCGCACCGGCGACGCCGAGCCACACCAGATCCCAGCCGCGCAGCGCGGCGAGCAGCACGCCGATGCCGATCCCGACGGCGAAGAACGCGGACGCGAGCAGCGCCATCCGCCGCATGCTCACGAGCCCGTACAGGATCACGCGCGAGCCGCCGCTGAACTGCGTCGGGTTGACGTTCGCCTCGTCCGCGCCGCTCTGCGTGTCGAACACGTCGTTGAAGACGTTGACCCCGAGGTGGATCGCAGCGCCGCCGACGAGCGTGAGCAGCGCGAGCCACCAGTTGAAGCCGTTGACGTACGCGGCAACCGCGATCCCGAGCAGGATCGGCACGAACGTCGCGGACAGGAACGGGAGTCGCGTCGCGCGCAGGAACAACCAGCCGAACGAGAGCTTCGGCCGCACGTCGCGGCCCGTCTCGGCGGAGACCTGCTCGAAGTAGCGCCGAGCCTGGGGCACGCTGCGCTCGGAGTACTCGAAGAAGGGAACCTCCTCCTCGTCCCAGCCGAGGGCGCGGTCGGGGGTCAGCACGAGCTCGTCGCCGCCGTCGGCACGCGCGAGCTTCCCCCACAACGACACGTACCTGCGCTCGTCGTAGCCGATGCCCGGCTGCGGCCTGATGTGGCTGAAGACGACGTTGACCTGCTCGCCGACCGGCGGCTGCACCTCGTCGCCCGCAACGGCGTGGAGCGCGACGATGCCGCGCTCGGGGTCGGCGCGGAAGTCCGTCGCGACAGAGAGCGGGTAGCCCTCGCCGTCGACGAACACGATCACCGCGTGCTCGAAGCGATCGCTGAGTCCCGCGAGGAGCTCGGGCGACGGCTTCACCGCGCGACCCCCGCGAGCTCGAAGACCTGCGGGGCGCGGTCGGTGCGCCCGTCCTCCCAGAGGAACGCTCGCCGCGGGCGTGATCTCGATCACCGCGCGCTCGAAGAAGAGCGGCAGCGCGACGCGCTTGCCGAGGAACATGTCGATCACCGGCTCCTTCTCCCGCCAGAGCGGCAGGACGCGCTCCCAGCCGGCGTGGAGGTCGCTGTCGTCGACGATCGCGTCGCCCTGGATCGTCGCGCGGTCGAACCGCTCGCCGCGCGACCGCCACGGGATCGGTGATCGAGAGCGAGACCTTCGGGTTCGCCTTGATGTGCTCGAGCTTGCGAGAGAAGAGCACGCTCGACGTGAGGTAGATCAGCTCGCCGTCGTAGAACGGGATCAGCGGGTGCGTGACGAGACGGCCCTCGTCGTCGAGCACGGTGAGCTCGCCGACGAGCGCGGTCGCCAGCAGCTCTTCGATCGGCTCGGGAAGCACGCCCACGACGCGGACGATAGGATAATGGAGTCCGTGCAGTCTGCGCGCTAGGACTTGCGCTCGATCACGATGTGCGTCAGCGCCTCGAGCCGGGGCTCGTCGCGCAGGAGCTCCCGCGCCCGGCGCGCGTAGTCGAGCGCGACGTCCCGCGAGCGCTCGAGCGCGCCCGTCGAGGCAACGCGCACGAGCGCGTCGTCGACCGGCCCGCCTGCCAGCGCCCGACGCACGACGTCGTCCTCGCGCGCCGCGAGGAGCAGCGGCAGGGTCGGCGTGCCCTCGCGGAGATCGGTGCCCGCGACCTTGCCGGTCTCGATCGTGTCACCGGAGCAGTCGAGGATGTCGTCGACGATCTGGAAGGCCATGCCCGAGCGCGAGCCCGAAGCGCCCGAGCCGCTCGTCGCGCGAGCCGAGGAGGCACGCCGCCTCGAAGAGCTTCCCGGTCTTCAGCGCGATGCGCTCGAAGTACGCCTCCTCGGTCGTGTCGGCGTCGTGCTGCTGGGAGCGCTGGAGCGCCTCGCCGCGGGCGAGCGCGAGGCAGGTGTCCGCGAGGATCCGCACGCCCTCGAGGTCGCCCGCCTCGGCGAGCTCGGCGAACGCGTTCGCGAAGAGGTAGTCGCCCGCGGCACGGGCCGCGCCGGCGCCGTGCGCGTGCCAGACCGCCTCTCGTCCCCGTCTGAGCTCGGCACCGTCGACCAGGTCGTCGTGCACGAGCGTGGCCGTGTGCACGAGCTCGACGGCGACGCCGCCGCGAAGCGCGCGCTCGCGATCCGTCGAGGTGAGGTGGACGAGCAACGGGCGCAGCCGCTTGCCTCCGGCGTCGAGCGCGTCGATCCCCACGCGCGCGACCACGCCGGGGTGCCTGGCGGCTCGCCTGCCGCAGACGCGCCTCGAGCTCGTCGAGATACGGCTCCGCCTGCTGGAGGACTGCCTGCGCCTTCATCGACGGCCCACGTGCAGCGAGACGATGCCTCCGGCGAGCAGCCGGTAGCCCACGTCTGCGAAGCCTGCGCGCCGAAGCGCGTCGGCCAGGTCGTCGGGGCCGGGAAAGCGACGCACGCTCGCGGGCAGGTAGGTGTAGGCGGCGCCGCCGGGGAGCGCCTTGCCGGCGAGCGGGATGAGCACGTCGAACCAGAGCCGGAAGAACGGGCGCAAGACGCCGCGCGGCCGCGTGATCTCGAGCACTGCGAGCCGACCGCCCGGCCGCACCACGCGCGCGAGCTCGCGAAGTCCGGCGTCGAGGTCGTCGACGTTTCGGATCCCGAAGCCGATCGTCGCGGCGTCGAACGACGCGTCCTCGAACGGCAGCGCGAGCGCATCACCTTGCACCCAGTTGATCTGACTCGACTTTCGCCGCGCGCGCTCGAGCATCCGCTCGGAGAAGTCGAGCCCGGTCACCATGCCGCCGGCGTCGCGCGCGGCGATCGCGAGGTCCCCGGTCCCGCACGCGGCGTCGAGCACGCGGTCCCCCGGCGTGACCACGGCCGCCGCTGCGAGCTTGCGCCACCGCCCGTCGAGCCCCATCGTGAACACGCGGTTCATCGCGTCGTACACCGGCGCGATCCGGTCGAACATCGCGCGGACGCCGTCGGGCGAGAGCGTCCCGGAGGCGCGGGTTATGCCGGGGACGACGTGCATGGGCGGCTCAATTGCCGCCCTTGGACTCGAAGAGGAAGGTCGCGACCGCGTTCAGGTTCTCGTCCCCGAGGTTCTCGAACGAGGGCATCACGTTGTTCCCGAACTCCGACGGGTTCGCGACGTAGCGGTGGAAGTAGTCGACGCTCTGGCCCGACGAGCCGATGTCCGAGAGCTCGGGTGCGCCGACGTTCGCGGACCCCGAGCCGAGGTAGACGTGGCACTGAAGGCAGCCGACCTGCGCGAAGATCTCCGCGCCGCGGCGCGCTTCCGGCGAGAAGCCGCCTTGCTGTTCCGACCAGCTGTCCACCGCCGCGACCGCCTCGCTGCCGAGCGACTCGCGTGCGGTCGCGCCCTTGTACGTGAGGACGCCCATCGAGACGGCGGTCAGCACGGCGGCGATCACCGCGACCGGGCGGCGCGAGAGCCGCCGCTCCTGACGCCGGTCGAGGAACGGGACCGCGAACAGCAGGACCATCAGCAGCGTCGGGATCCCGACCGTGCCGAGGATCACCGTCTCCGGCCACTTGAAGATCCGGAGCAGGTAGAAGAGGAAGTAGAAGTACCAGTCCGGGCGCGGGATGAAGTTCGTCGTCCCGGGGTCGGCCTCGTCGGAGTACCACGGGCCGATCTCGCCGGGGGTCGTCCCGTCGGCCGTGAAGTACCAGATGCACGCGAGCGCGATGATCACCGCGACGACGACGAGGCTCATCACCGTGTCGTGGAACATCGCGTAGGGGAAGAACGCCTTCCCCTCGCGGTCGACGTCCTCCTTGTAGCGCTTGAACGACTCGCGGCGCTCGTCGGCGGCGCTCATACGCGCTTCCCTCGTGTGAGCCCTGTGCGACCGTTCGGCTCCTCGGGCGGCCGCTCACGGCCGGCCGCGACTCGCGACCACGGCGGCGACGAGACGCCCAGCCGCGCGACGAGATAGAGGTGCAGCCCGATCAGGGCGAACAGCGCCCCGGGGACCAGGAGCATGTGCAGCGCGTACCAGATCGAGAGCGTGTTGGTCCCGATCTCGGCCCCACCGCGCAGGAACTGCGCGAGGAACGGCCCGAGGAACGGGGCGCTGGCGTTGATGTTGATCCCGACGACGGTCGCCCAGTACGCCGTCTGGTCCCACGGCAGCAGGTAGCCGGTGAACCCCTCGAGCATCCCCGTGATCAGCAAGGCCGCGCCGACGAGCCAGTTCAGCTCGCGCGGGTACTTGTACGCGCCGAACAGGAACACGCGCGCCATGTGGAAGAACATCAGGATGATGAAGACGCTCGCGCCCCACCTGTGCATTCCGCGGACGAGCCAGCCGAGCGTCAGGTCGTTCGTGATGTGCTGGATCGATTCGTAGGCCTTGTCCGGATCGGGCTTGTAGTACATCGCGAGGATCACGCCCGTCCCCGCCTGGACGAGGAACGCGGTCAGCGTCGCCGAGCCGAGCGTGTGCCACCAGCTCGAGTCGCGCGGCACCTTGCGGAAGAGGAACCACTTGACGCCGCCGACGATCCCCGACCGCTCCTCGAGCCACTCGAGCGGGTAGAGGAGCAGCGCGACGATCTGCGACTGCTTGCGCTTGCGGGGCGGCGCCGTCGTCGCCATCAGTGCGGCGGCTCGAGCGGGTAGAGGATCGACTCGATGCCGTCGACGTGGACGCTCGGGTTGACCCAGTCGTAGGCGTTGATGACCGCCTCCGACCCCGTGCCGTCGACCTCGCCGACCGAGTACGGCTCGGTCAGGACGAGGCGGCCGTCGCGGATCAGGAAGCGGTAGCGGTCGAGCGCGCGCACCGGCGGGCCGGCCACGCGGTTGCCCTCGGTGTCGTACTGGCCGCCGTGGCACGGGCAGCCGAAGCCCGACGCGGCCTTCGTCGGCGTCAGCTCGACCGGCGGGCCGCCTTCGACCCTCACCAGCTGCTTCTGCTCCTCGAGCGAGAGGCCGTTGACCTGCACCGGGCAGCCGAGGTGGACGCAGCGGTTCGAGAGGATCGTGAAGCTCGGCACGCCGTCCTTCAGCCCGTTGTTGCGCACGTACGCCGTGCGCCGCGAGACCTCGCCCTGCTCGGGGTTGCTCAGGAAGGTCGCGACGACGAAGTCGCCCTCGGGATAGTCCTCGATCGGCCCGATGTCGACCTCGTCGTGGCCCTGGCCGACGAACGCGGGCAGGACTGCGAAGCCGGCGACCGGGAGGGCGACCATCCCCGTGATCACGCCCCCGAGGCCCAGCGTCGCCAACCCGAGGAACGTGCCCCGGCGGTACAGCTCGGGGTCCTCTTCGACGTCGACGACGGCGACCGTGCCGGGCGCGGCTGCGACGACCTCGTCCGTCGACTCGTCGCCGGTCATGGCGTCGCGCATCCAGACGAAACCGCACGCGACCATCACGACGGCGCCGACGGCAGCCGCCGCCCAGCTGTTGATCACGAGACCGACGAGCGTGACGGTCAAGCCGATCGCGAAGCCGAGCGGCCAGAGGCTCGGCGCAGGCCCGTGCGGCGGTCCGGCTGGCCCCTTGGTCTCGACCACTAGTCGCGCCGCCGTTCGATGACGTACCGCGTGAGCTCGCCGACCACGATCACGCCGATGAAGACGAGCCCGACGATCAGCATCGCCGTGATCACCTTCAGCCCCTCCTCGGCCGCGTCGGCCCCCTCGAAGAGCGGCAGGATCGCTGCTGCGAGCGTGCTCACCGCGCGGGAATCTATCCGACGAGCCGGGCGTGCGCGGAGAGTGCGCCCTCGCGCGCGGATCGATCCGCGACTCCCGCCGCCGAGGCGCTCGGCGGTCTCGGCCCAGGCCTCCCCGTCGCCGGGCGCGCCCTCCGCGCGCAGATGCGCGCAGCGCGAGATCAGCGCGGCGAGCTCGCGGATCGCCTCCACGTCGCCGAGCTCCGCGATCCGCACGAGCCCGTGCGCGTAGAGGTAGTCCCCGAGCAGGAGCGCGACGTCTGGATCCTCCGCAGCGAAGAGGCGAGCTGTGCCGTAATGCACGAGGTAGCCCTCGTAGATCGTCTCGAGCCCGAGCGCGTACCGCTCGTCGGCGAGCGTCGAGAAGACCGCCTCTGGCTCGGCTCCGGCACGAAGCGCCTCGCCCCAGAGCGGGCTCTCGCGCTCGGCTTCAGACGCGATCGTCTGCCAGGGCATCGCGTGCGGCCTCCACGGTCCGGTCGATCTCCTCGTCGCCGTGCGCGAGCGAGACGAACATCGCCTCGTACTGCGACGGCGCGACGTAGACACCCCGCTCGACGAGCCCGCGGAAGAGCTCGTCGTACCCCGGCCGGAAGAGCGTCAGCATCCCGCCGACGCGCTGCACCTTGCCGAGCCCACGCAGCCCGTCCTCGAGCTTCGCCGCGCGCGACTCGAGCCCCTCGTACACGGCGGGGTCGCGCAGGCGCCGGAGCACCGACAGCCCGGCCGCGGTCGCGAGCGGGTTCCCGGACAGCGTGCCCGCCTGGTAGACGTCGCCGCCCGGCGCGAGTCGCTCCATCGCGTCGGCGCGGCCGCCGAACGCGGCGAGGGGCAGGCCACCGCCGACGATCTTCCCGAGGATCGTCAGGTCCGGCTTGACGCCGAACCGCTCCTGGGCGCCGCCGCGCGCGACGCGGAAGCCGGTGATCACCTCGTCGAAGATCAGCAGCGCGCCGGACGCGTCGGCGAGCGCGCGCAGCGCCTCGAGAAAGCCGGGTGCCGGCGGGACGACGCCGAGGTTCCCGGCGACGGGCTCGACGATGATCGCCGCGAGGCCTTCGCCGTACCGCTCGACGGCCGCGGCGGCTGCGTCGATGTCGTTGTACGGCGTGACGATCGTGTCGCGCGCGGCGCCGGTCGTCACGCCCGCGCTCGCAGGGATCCCGAGCGTCGCGAGCCCCGAGCCGGCGGAGACGAGCAGCGCGTCGGAGTGGCCGTGGTAGCCGCCCTCGAACTTGAGGATGCGGTCGCGAGCTCGTGAATGCCCTCGCGACGCGGATCGCGCTCATCGCCGCTTCGGTGCCGGACGAGACGAGCCGGACCAGCTCGATCGACGGGAAGGCGTCGGCGATCTCCTCCGCCAGCTCCACTTCCCGCTCGGTCGGCGCGCCGAAGCTCGTGCCGTCGCGCGCAGCGTCCGTGATCGCGTCGACCGTCTCGGGGTCCGCGTGCCCGAAGACGAGCGCGCCCCACGACATCACCCAGTCGATGTACCGGTTGCCTTCGACGTCCTCGAGGTACGCGCCCTCTCCACGCGCGACGAAGAACGGGTCGTCGTCGCCGACGGCGCGCCACGCGCGAACGGGCGAGTTGACGCCGCCGGGGATCAGGCGTCGCGCACGCGCGAACAGCTTCGAGCGCGTGCCTAGAGCCACGCCGCCAGTTCTTTCGTCCAGTACGAGACGACGAGATCGGCGCCGGCGCGCTTGATCGCGGTCAGCGACTCGATCGCCGCGGCGCGCTCGTCGAGCCAGCCGTGCCGCGCGCCGGCCTTGACCATCGCGTACTCGCCGGAGACGTTGTACGCCGCGACCGGAGCGTCGAACCGTTCGCGCACCGCGCGGATCACGTCGAGGTACGGCAGCGCCGGCTTGACCATGATCACGTCGGCGCCCTCGGCGAGATCGAGCTCGCACTCGCGCAGCGCCTCGCGGACGTTCGCGGGGTCCATCTGGTACGAGCGGCGGTCGCCGAACGACGGCGCCGACTCCGCCGCTTCGCGG
The DNA here is from genome assembly GCA_963819225.1 of uncultured Actinomycetes bacterium. GTDB lineage: Bacteria > Actinomycetota > Thermoleophilia > Gaiellales > Gaiellaceae > JACCTU01. The sequence goes on from CAWFVN010000037.1 coordinate 60,335, forward strand.
AACGGGCCGTAGAACGCGGAGGCGTACTTCGCCGAGTACGCGAGGATCGGCGTGTCGGGCAGCTGCTCGCGGACCGCCGCGACGCGGCCGTCCATCATGTCGCTCGGGCAGACGGCGTCCGCGCCGGCCTCGACGTGCGAGACGGCCGCGCGCGCGATCAGCTCGAGCGACTCGTCGTTCGCGACCTCGCCGTCGCGGATCACGCCGCAGTGGCCGTGCGACGTGTACTCGCACAGGCAGACGTCCGTGAGCAGCAGCAGCTCCGGGAACCGCGGCCGCAGCTCGCGAAGCGCGCGCTGCACGACTCCGTCTTCGTCCCAGGCGCCGGACCCTTCCTCGTCCTTCTCCTCCGGGATCCCGAAGAGGATCACCGCGGAGACACCGAGGCGCTCGAGCTCCTCGACTTCCTGCGAGAGGTCGTCCACCGAGAAGCGGCCCATCGGCGGCAGCTCCGCGTTCGCGCGCGTGTCGGGGCCGACGAAGAGCGGCTGGATGAAGTCGTCGAGGTCGAGCCGCGTCTCGCGCACGAGCGAACGGAGCGCGCCGGTCCGGCGCAGCCTGCGCAGGCGGGTGTTCGGAAAAGCGCTCACGCGGTCAATCTTCGCATCAGGACACGGGCCGCCGCGAACAGCGCCACTCCGATCGCCAGGAGCCAGCCCGCCTCGACCAGCGCGGTTCGCCACGGATCGACCTCGTAGAGGAGCGCGTCGAAGAGCCTCACCTCGTGCGCGAACGGCAGCGCGTCGCTCACCCAGCCGGCTGCCGGCGCGGCCTCCCGCGGGACGATCCCGAGAAAGACGATCGGCAGGACGACGAGAACCGTGACCAGGGTCGCCGAGCGCGCTTCCCGCGTGAGCGTCGCGACGAGGGCGCCGAACGAGCCGGCAACGGCGCCGGCGAGGAGCAGCGCGGGAACGAGCGCGGGCACGCGCGACCACGGCTCGCCGCCCTCGACGCCCGCGACCTCGACCGCGACGCCGAACGCAATCGCCACACCGAGCCCGAGCACGGCGGCGACGAGCGCCGCGAGCGAGACCTTCGACGCGAGCACCTCGCCGAGCGACGCGAGGCCGCGCGCGAGTCGCTGGAGCACGCGCTCGTCGCGCTCTGCGGCGAGCGCGGCAGCGGCGAGGACCGCGGCGAGGAACATCGTCACGAGTGCGAGCGCATGCGCCTGGACCTGCGCCGAGAGCGCCCACGTCCGCCCGGCCGCCGAGACGGTCTCGAGCTCGATCGGGTTCGCGGTCGCCTCGAGCGCGTCGTCCGTCTGGTCGAGCGCGAGCTGCGCGACCTCGATGAACTCGCGCACCTCCGGGTCGCTCACGCGGCTCTCCGCGCGTTCGAGGCCGAGCACGTCGAAGCGCCGCCCGAGGAACGTTCCCTGCCCGCCGTGCAGGATCAGGTCGACGTAGCGCAGGTTCGCGGCGATGAACGCGTCCTGCAGCTCGCGGTTCAGCGAGTAGACGAGCGCCTGCATCTGCTGCGTCACGCGCGAGGCGAGCAGCCCGCGCGTCGTCTCGAGCTCGAGCCGAGGGCTGCGCTGCATCGCCTTCAGCTGCGCGACGAAGCCGGCCGGAACGCGCACGATCGCGACGACCTTGCCGTTGCGGAGCTGCCGCTCGGCCTCGTCGCGGTCGAGCGGCACGAGCACGACGTCGTCGCTCACCCGCCGGATCGTTCGCTCGACGTGGAACGTTCGCCCGCCGATCTCGACCGTCTCCGGCAGGTTGTCGTCGTCGACGAAGGCGACGCGAGGCTTCGCGTTCGCGTAGCCGGCAACGAGCGCGAGCAGGAGTGCGATCAGGAGCGGGTACGAGACGAGCACCGCGAGCAGGAGCGGCGACCGGCGCAGCACGCGCAGGTCCTTCCGCAGCAGGAGCGCAGCGCGTCTCACTCGACGTGGCCGCCGTGGAGGTGCACGACGCGGTCGGCGCGCTCGGTCTCCTCGTGCAGCTGGGTCGCGAAGACGACGGCGCCGCCGTCGGCGCACAGCGCAGCGACCCGCTGCCAGAGCTCGGCGCGCCGGTCGTCGTCGAGCGCGGCGGTGGGCTCGTCGAGGAGGAGCACGCGAGGCTCGCCGAGGAACGCGAGCGCGAGGTTCAGCCGCTGCCGCTGCCCGACCGAGAGCTCGGCCGCGGGGCGCTCGGGGAGGTCGACGCCGACGGATCGTGGCGCGTGCGAGCCGCGCGAACAGCTCGACGTTCTCGCCCGGTGTGAGCCGCGAGTAGAGCGCGGGCCGCTGTGGAGCCCAGCCCGTCGGCACGTGCCGCTCGACGCTGCCCGTCGACGGCTCGAGCGCGCCGGCCAGCACGGACAGCAGCGTCGACTTGCCCGCGCCGTTCGGCCCGACGAGCGCGACGAGCTCTCCCTCGTCGAGGTCGAAGTCGGTCTCGTGCAGCGCGACGTGCGCGCCGTAGCGCCGGGAGACGCCGCGGGCCTGGATCAACGGCGAGCGGCCTTGGGCGGCTCGAGCTCGACCTCGACGGGCACGGCGCCGGAGTCCCACGAGTCGAGTGCGACGCGGCTGCCGAAGAACTCCCAGATCGCGCGTCCGGCGGCGAGCGTCGGAAGCGCGACGAACACACCCGGCAGCCCGTAGATCTCACCGCCGGCGAGCAGCCCGAAGATCACGAGCAGCGGATGCAGGCGCAGTGCGTTCCCCATCACCTTCGGGATCACGATGTGCCCTTCGATCTGGTGGATCGCGAGGAAGATCAGGACGACCCAGAGCGCGGAGATCGGGTCGACGACGAGGGCGTACACGACCGGCGGGATCGCCCCGAGCCACGGGCCGAGGTACGGGATCAGCTCGGCGACGGCGACCCACGCGCCGAAGAGGATCGCGTACGTCTCGAAGCCCTCCGGGAGCCAGCCGATCATCCCGCCCAGCCACAGCGCGACGCCGGCGCTCGTCCCGATGATCGCCGAGACGAGCAGCTGCCCCTTCACGTAGCCGCCGACTGCCGACTCGATGCTCGGCAAGAGGGACGGCGAGCCGGGCGGCGGTGGGAACCGCCGGTCGAGCGCCGCCTGCAGACGGTTGAAGTCGAGGAGCATGTAGACCGAGACGACGAGCACGAGCACGAGGCCGAACAGGAACGCGAAGATGCCGAGCGCCGCGCCCTCGGCCCAGTCGATCGCCGTGCGCGTCGACCGCTCGACGTTGAGGTCCCTGAGGGCCGCGCGGCCCTCCTCCTCGATCCGGATCCGCCCGAGGCGATGGTCGTCGAGCCACACCTGGAGGCGGTCGATGTCCCGCTCCGCGGCGGTCTCCCCGGTCTGTCCGTTCTCGTTCGTAACGTAGGCATCGATCCGGTCCGACGCGTCCTGGGACTGCTCGACGACGATGGTCGCCAGGGCTACCACCGCGATGACAACCCCGGCGGCAAAGGTCAGGTACACGATCGCGACCCCGAAGCCGCGCGGGATTCGGGCCCTCGCGAGCGCCCGCACGAGCGGGTTCAGGAGCAGCGCCACGAGGGCGGACACGAGGAAGAGGAAGACGGCGTGACGGACCGCGCCGGCGACCGCCCAGGCCAGCAAGAGCACGAGGGGGAGGGCCACCAGCTGGATCCAGCGCGGGATCTGGATCGGGGCGGGTTGGCGGCTCCCGCCGACGACCGGAGGCGGCGTTTCCGCCATGGGAGCGATGCTACCGCGCGCTCCCGCCGATCCCCAGGGCCGGTCTGGGACTGGTCTTTCGCCGAGGACGGCAACCTCGCGCTCGACCGTCACGATCTCTGGGAGGAAATCCCCTCCACTCCTCGCTTGCGTTTGTTACAAAGTCCGGCCGTGGCGCACTCCTTGCAGCAGCCCCAGGTGTCCGTTACCGTCCCCGCGATGCCCCAGCCTCCTGGGCCTGCTCGCCGTGCCCGCAGGGCACAGCGCCGCTCCGCGCACCGGCTCCGCCGCTTCGCAGGGCTGACCGCCGTCGCCGCGGTCGGCGTCGTCACGCTGCTCGTGACCGCGTTCGGGCCCGACGGGGCCGAGAGCGCGGCACGCTCCGCGCCGGCACCGGCCGACCGGTTGCTCCCGTCCGGGCCGCCCGAGCCGCTCGTCGTCGCGACTCAGGGCGCGCTTCGCGTGCAGCTGCCGATCGAGCAGAACCGCGTCACCGCGATCGGCTACCACGGAGGCTCGTCGGGCTCGCTCGCGCTGCATCCGCTCGGCCGCCGCGGCAACCAGGGTCTGATCGGACGGTTCTTCGACCGCGTCTTCGGCTCCGGCGACTCGAGCATGACCTGGTACCAGCTGCAAGGCGGCACCGGCTCGTCGACGTCGGCGCTCGCGGTCGGCGCGGCGCCGGACACCGACGTCTACTCGCCGGTGGACGGAACGATCGCGGGGATCACCGACTACATCCTCAACGGCCGGACGCAGGGCAAGCGAATCGACATCCGACCACTCGCCGCGCCCGCGCTCATCGTCTCGATCACGCGGCTCGCAGCCGACCCTGCGCTCACCGTCGGCTCGTCCGTCGCGGCCGGGAGGAACCGGCTCGGCGAGGTGCTCGACCTCTCGCGGCTCGAGCGTCAGGCGCTCGCGCGCTACACGCAGGACGCCGGGAACCACGTGACCGTCCAGGTCTTCCCGGCAACAGCGCTCGCACTGCCCTGAGACTTCTCTTCGTCGCCGACGTGGTCGGAGTGCCGGGGCGAACGGCGCTCGAGACCCGACTCGCGAGCCTCAAGGAAGAGCTCGACGTCGACCTCTGCGTCGTGAACGGCGAGAACGCCGCCGACGGCGTCGGGTTGACGCCGAAGCTCGCGCGCAAGCTGTTCGAGTTCGGCGCTGACGCGATCACGCTCGGCAACCACGCGTGGCGCCGGCCCGATCTCGCGCCGTGGATCGACTCCGAGCCGCGCGTCGTGCGGCCCGCGAACTTCTCGCGCCACGCGCCGGGTCGCGGCCTGACGGTCGTGCCTGCGCGCGACGACACACCCGTCGCGGTGATCAACGTGATGGGCAGCCTCTTCCTCGAAGTCGCGTGCAGTCCCTTCGAGCTGATCGACGACCTCGTCGACGAAGCGCGCGCGCAGACACCGGTGATCGTCGTCGACATGCACGCGGAGGCGACGAGCGAGAAGGTCGCGCTCTCCCGCTGGCTCGACGGGCGCGTGACCGCGGTGTTCGGCACGCACACGCACATCCAGACGAACGACGCGCGCGTTCAGCCGGGCGGCACGGCCGCGCTGACGGACGCCGGCATGACCGGACCGCACGACTCGGTGATCGGAGTGGTCGGGGACCAGGCGATCTCGCGGATGCGCACCGGCCTGCCGGTTCGCTTCGAGACCGCGCAGAACGACGTGCGGATCGAGGGCGCGCTCGTCGAGTGCGGCACCGACGGTCGCGCTACGAGCTGCGAGACGATCCGCGTGCCGGTTCCCTGACCGCGCGGACGAGCGTCGCCAGCAGGGCGAGCAGGACCAGGTCCCGCGCGAGCACGAGCCACGAGACGCGCGGGTCGAGCTCGCGCACGAGATCCCAGTAGCGGAACGGGAACCAGAGCTGCGTCAGGACGAGCGCGGCGGCGAGCATCGCGTTCGCGCTGGCCCGCCGGGCGAGGACGACGACGGGGACGAGCCAGATCAGGAACTGCGGCGAGAGCACCTTCCCGAGCGCGACGAAGGCCGTCAAGGCCGCCGCGGCATTGACCGCGAGCGTTGCGGGCGAAGGCAGCTCCCTCGAGCGCGCAAACCGGAGCCAGAGCCACGCGAGCACCGCGATCTGGGCGACCGAGAGCGCAACGGCGAACACGTCGGCGCTCGTCCCGATGAGGTTCTGCGAGCCGTGGCTCGAGCCCACCTCGACGCCGGCCCCGAAGAGGTCGTGCGCCGCGAACAGGATCGCCGAGCCGAGGCTCTCGATCTGGAGCGGCCGCGACAGCTGGCGGCCGACGCTGCGCACCACTCCCTCCGGAGCCAGGACGGCGAACGGCAGGTAGGCGAGGAGCGGGACCCCGATCGCGAGCGCCGCGCAGACGATCCCCTCTCGCCGGCCGCGTCGCCGCCAGACGTACGCGACGGTGAGCGGAAGCAGGACGACGGGGTACAGCTTCGCCGCGATCGCTGCGCCGAGCAGGCCGTGACCGAGCCGCAACCGGTCGTGCACGAGCGCGGCGAGCGCGAAGGACAGGAGCATCGCCGGCCAGAGGTCGAAGCGCGTCAGGATCACCGACCCGATCGCGAGCGGAGAGAGCGCGACGAACGCGAGCGTTCCGAAGCCGAAGCCGAGGCGCCGTCCCGCGAGCGCGACCGCGACGACCACGCCGCAACCGCAGAGCGCCATCAGCCACTCGAAGACGACGCGGAAGTCCGAGTCCGCGAGCGCGGGGACGACGAAACACCGGCAGTGCGCCGGGCGGATACTCGACCGCGAAGTCGCGGTAGGGCACCTGACCTGCCTCCATCGCCTCGCCGTAGCTCTCGTAGACCGGCGTGTCGACGATCTGCTCGCGTTCGTAGAAGCCGACGTGGATCACGCCCCACGCGACGAGGAACAGCAGCACGGCGAGCGCCGTGCGCGGGAGGTCAGGGGTCCGAGCGGTCACGGGCGACGCAGCGCGAAGATCGCGAAGGGGAAGAACCACGGGAGGTAGAGGTAGAACCAGTGCGTCAGCACGAGCTCGAACCCGGCGATCAGCGCCGCGGTGAGCGCTGCCAGCTGGAGCGGCGACTTCCGACGTGGAACGAACGCAGCCGCGAGCGCGCCCGGCGAGCACGAGCCCCTTGACGAACTGATGCGGGAAATGGAGGTCCGGGATGCCCCGCGCGTGGTACTGCCCCCAGTCCCAGATCGAGAACGGCGACTCGCGTCCGAGCTGCCAGCCGAGCGTGCGGTCCCAGAACGTGCGCGCCGCGTCGAGCACGTTCGGCTCGAGCAGGAGCACCGAGAACGCGAGCGCAGAGCCGACGAGATAACCGACGACGTAGCGCGCAACGCGACGCGTGTTCCACTCCGGGTACGTCGCCCAGAGCGGCGCGACGACGAGCGCAGCGAACTTCGTCCAGCCGGCCAGCGCGGCGAAGCCTCCTCTCAGCGCCGGTTGCGCGGCGAAGAAGAACCCGAAGATGAGCAGCGCGGGGAGGATCGCGTCGTTCGTGTTCGAGCTCGACGCGTACTGCGTGAAGGGATACGCCGCCCATGCGAACGGCAGCGTCGCCGCGAGCCGCTGCCCGCCGAAGCGCCACCCGACGAGCGCGAGGCCGAGCATGCAGAGGACGTCGAACGCCAGCGACGTGAAGTGCGCCGCCGGCAGGTCGTCCCACTTGCCGGTCCAGCCGAAGAGCGCGTAGCCGGGGACGTACGCGAGGTACGACACCGGGCCGTAGGTGTCGCCGCGGTCGTTCGAGGCCTCGCAGCGGCCGTTCGTCTGCACGCGCTCGCGGATCTCGCCCTCGGCGTCGGCCGGGCCGCACGCCTTCAGGTTCCCCTGCACGGGCATGTGGCCGTACGGCGCCTCCCCGTGGACGATCCGGTCGGCGCCGATCACGCCCGCGTAGCCGACGTCGATCACGTTCGACGTCTCGACGTTCAGCCCGATGCGAAAGCCCGCGAGAAAGACCGTGCGCGGCGACGAGCACCCAGACCGGCCAGACCGGCCGCGAGGGTTTCAGCCGGGCGGTCGTGCCGATCCACGCCATGCGCGCGATCACGTAGAGCAGCGGTGGGTAGGCGAGCGGCACGCTCGTGAAGATGTCGCCGCGGTTGAAGAACCAGAGCGACGCCGCGAACGAGAGCAGCGCGATCAGGTCGAGGTTCCGGAGCGAGAGCGGCCGGCGCAGATCGGCGAGCCCGACCAGGAAGACCAGGCAGAAGCCGAACCACACGATCGGCTTGTTGATGTCGCGCCCGCCGAAGGCGCCCGGCCCGCCGCGCGCCATCTTCCACGCCACCTGCGGGCCGGTCCAGGCTTCCGTGACGAGCCCCGAGCGGTCGTCGACCTTGCCGTCGGCGATCTGGCCCGCTGCACCCCACCACACCTTGACGCGCCACGCCGAGTCGTCGTCGTCGTACTCGGCCTGGACGGTGCGACCCTTCGTCGGGTACCGGTCCAGCCAGTCCCGGACCTTCGGGTGTGCGAGGAAGATGCGCTCGGCGCGCTGCTCGGTCAGCCGCGCCGGCTCGGGCGCGGGAATGAACGGCGTCTGCACGAGGTTGCCCTTGCCGTCGAAGACGGGCGCCGGTCGGAGTCGTTGCCGCGTCAGCGACGGAAGGCCACGCAAGCGCGGCGGCGAGAATCCCGTATCGAAGGAAACGCGTCAGCGTTTTCTTCGAAACGTCCAGAGCTTGTTGCCGACGAAGTTGATCGGCGTGACGAGCACGATCGCGATCGCCTGCGCTGCGATCTCGGGCAGGCCGAGCCTGATCAGCACTTCGAGCGCGACGAGGTTCGCGATCAGCGCGAGCAGCGCGACGACGAAGAACCGCGCGCCCTGGTACGCGACGTGTCCCCGCTCGCCGTGGAACGTCCAGAGCCGGTTCCACAGGTAGTTGTTCGTCACGGCGACGAGAAACGAGCCGATGGCCGCGAGGCGATGGTCGACGTCGGCGCCGACGAGCAGCGCCGTGAAGACCGCGAGGTTGACGATGTACCCACTCGCTCCGACCGCGGTGAACTTCGCGAGCTGGACCCAGTTGTGCTGGCGTCGGAGCGCGCGGCCGGCGCGGGTGCGGGCAAGCGCGGCGGCGACGCCGACGGAGGACGAGCGCTCCACGACGCGGCGAGCCTAGCCGCTCACGAAGCAGCGCGGACGCGCGTGCCCGCCGCGACGAGCACCACGTCGGCGCCGTTGTCCAGCTCTTCGCGGCCATCGGGCGTGGCCACTACGACCGAGGCGATCGTCCCGTCCGCCGCGAGCGTCAGGTCGACGAGCTCGCCCGCCATCCTCCGCGCACGCATCACGCCGCAGCCCCTGAGCGCGGCGAACGTGGTGCCGCGCTTCGTGTAGAAGGCGAGCTCGGCTGCTTCGAGCAGCGCGAGGGACGAGCGGACCTCGAGCTCGCTCTCGCGAATCGTCGCCACGGCGAGGGGCAGGAAGCGCCGCTCCTCGTCGCCGCAGAGCACTTCGAAGCCGAGCACCCGCGTGTGCTCGCGGTCGAGCACGAGGTCGACGGGTCGGCCCAGCTCGATCCCGCGGACCCGAACCGGCAGCCGAAGCAGGCGCTCTGCAGAGACCCCGCTCATACCCGGAACAGTCTGCCTCCCCGGCCGACCGTCAAACCGCGAAGCCCTCCTCGCCGAGCAGGGGCACGAACCGGCAGGAAACCGATCGCACGACCGCGGGGCCTTCGGGGCTCCGCACGATCAGCTGGAGCTGCTGGCCGTGGCGCTTGCCGACGGGCACGACGAGCCGTCCTCGGGGCTCGAGCTGCTCGTAGAGGCTCGCCGGAAGCTCGGGCGCCGCGGCGGCGACCGCGATTGCGTCAAACGGCGCATGCTCGGGAAGCCCGAGCGTGCCGTCGCCGACGTGGACGTGGACCCGGTCGCCGTAACCGGCCTCCTCCAAGCGAGGCCCGCGCGGCTTCCGCGAGCTCCGGGAGCCGCTCGATCGTGTGCACCTCGCCCGCGAGCTCGGCGAGCACCGCGGCCTGGTAGCCCGAACCGGTGCCGACGTCGAGGACGCGCTCGCTCCCGTGCAGCGAGAGCGCCTCGCAGATGCGGGCGACCATGTACGGCTGCGAGATCGTCTGGCCGGAGCCGATCGGCAAGGCCGCGTCGTCGTAGGCGCGGTCGCGGAGCTTCTCGGGGACGAAGACGTGCCGCGGCACACGTTCCATCGCATCGAGCACGCGTTCGTCCTCGACGTCGCGGTTGCGGAGCTGATGCTCCACCATCAGTCGCCGCTCCTCCGAGCGGTCAGGCATGGCTGAGCGCGCGCGCGTACTCCGGGCGCTCCAGGCCGAGCTGGTCGAGCAGGAGCGGCGCGATCCCGGTGATGCTCGCAGGCGCGGTTCCGAGCCCGATCGTGAGCACCGGAACCTCGGAGTCGCCCGCCAGCAGCGAGCCGTGGCTGCCGCCGCCGGCGTGATGCCGGCCGGCGAGATCGGTGAACTCGTAGCCGGGAGCGGCCGACACGAGCACGTCTCCGCTGTTCGGGTTGCGCAGCGCCGCCGTCGCGCGCGCGAGGCCGTCCGGATAGTCGCCGAGCACGTCGGGCCCCTCGCCTCCGTCGCGGCGTGCGACGAGCTCGCCGTTCTCGAGGAAGAGCACGGTCTCCGCCGCGGGGTCGCCGTCGAGCCGCTGGGCGAGCTCGCGTGCGCGGCCACCGCGAAGGTCGTAGACCATCCCGGCGCGGTTCGATGCCGTGACGACGAGCTCGTCGACGCCGACGAACGAGTGGTGCAAGGACGTCGGGCGCTCGACGCGGGTCTGTCCGTGGTCCGAGCAGACGACGACCGCGTAGCGCTCGAGCAGCGCGTCGACACCACCCGCGGCGTCGAGCAGCGCGCGCACCGCGTCGTCTGCACGCGTGAGCGCGGCGTGCGCCGCGTCCGGGCCGGCAGCGTGCGACGCGTAGTCGTAGTCCGGGCAGGTAGTAGACGAGCAGGTCGAAGCCGTCGCGCGTCACGAGCCAGCGCCCGACCGCGCCGGCGTACTTGTCGTTCCCGCCGACCTGGCGCGTTCCCGGCCGGAACGGCGCGCCGGTCTCGTCCGACTCGAAGAGGTTGAAGTAGAAGAACCGCTTCGGCCCGTGCGCGGCGCGCGTCACTCCGGGGATGCGCGCGACATGCGGCGTGCGTCCGCGGTAGCAGATGATGTTGACGGCCGCTGCGACTCGACCGGCGTCCTCGACCGACTCGTAGAGCGTCACCGCATTCCGTGAGAGGTGCTCCTCGTTCATGCGGAAGATCGCGTCGAGGATGCCGCGGCGGGTGCCTGCGCGACGAAGCGCTGCGAACGACGACCCGTACTCGACGAGCCGCTGCTCGCCGCGGTGGTACCAGACGAGGTGCGGGATCTCGTGCACGTCCGGGTACGCGCCGGTCACGAGCGACGAGAGGCAGACGGGCGTCAGCGACGGGAACACCGTCGCCGCGCGGCGGTACTCGCCTCGCTCGTGCAGCTCGGCGAGCGCCGGAGCGGTCCGTCGTTCGACCGCGTCCTCGTACATCGCGGGCGTCAGCCCGTCGATGACGATCAGCAGCGCCTTAGTCGCGGGCAAGGATCCGGAGGCCGGCGTGGCGCTCGCCTGCGCGCCGGCGGACGCGGAGCCCGAGCACGGGCAGCGCGAGCGCGAGGAGGTAGCCGAGCACCGGAACGAACGAGAGGGCAGCGAGGACGAGGGCGGCGACGCCGACGAGCAGCGCGGTCCCGGCTCGGGTGCCGCCGCGGGCCAGCGCACCGTGAACGGTCGGCGCCGCGCCGACGCTGCCGAGCACGCCGCCGATCCCTCCGGCGACCGCACCGGCCAACTCGGCGAGCAGCCAGCCCACCGCCGCCGCGGCGACCAGGGCGACCGGGAGCGCGACCCTGAGGTCGCGAAGGACGCCGACCGCGAGGACGCCGATCGCCGCCCCGAGGCCCGCGCCAACGCCGATCCAGTACCAGGTTCCCACGTCGGTTTCGAGTGTACTGACCGAGTTTGAACCGCCAGTCAAGCGGGAATCTTCAGACTCCTTCGTTTTTCCGGACCCCCGGCACCAGGAGGAAGAGAATGACCGACGACGCTAGGCCCCTGCTCGTCTTCTTCACGAGTGAGCGCTCCGGCCCCGCGCGCCGAATGGAGAGCTTGCTCGCACATCTCGCCCGCAAGGAGCGCGATCGCCTGCGCACGACGCGGGTCGACGTCGACGCGCAAGCCCGAGCTCGCCGCCAAGTTCAAGGTCGAGATGGTGCCGACGCTCGTGCTCGTCAAGGGCAAGCGCGCGGTCGGGAGGATCGAGGGCCGCGCCAGTGCGCCCAAGATCGAAGAGATGCTCGCCGAGCACCTCCCCGAGGCACTGCCGCTCTCGCCGGCTCCCGCAGCCGCCTGAAATCCGATTTCCCCTCCCTCGGGTAGGACCCTTGCTCACTACTGGGTCACACCCGGGGGAGGAGGGAGTCACACATGAGGAAGTACCTGTTCGCCCTGCTCGTGCTCGTTGCGGCAGGGACCACGCTGCTCGTGGCTGCGTTCGCGGTCGCGGGGAGCGGCTCGCACAACATCAGCGCACAGGACGGTCTGACCGGATACCAGGAGGTGCCCGCGATCTCGTCCACGACCGGCAACGGCTCGTTCGAGGCGAAGGTCGCGAACGACGACTCGAGCTTCGACTGGACGCTCAGCTACGGCGACCTCGAGGGAAGCGTCACGCAGGCGCACATCCACTTCGGCGGGCGTCGGCTCAGCGGCGGCATCTCGATCTGGCTCTGTGGAACGGCATCGCAATCCGGGCCCGGCAGGGACGCGCGGCTTGCCCGCCGCCGCCGGCGGAACGTCAGCGGCACCGCTGACGCCGCTGACGTGGTCGGCCCGCGCCGGTCAGGGGATCGACTGCCGGAGCAGTTCGACGAGATCCTGGCGGCGATCCGCGCCGGCAAGGCGTACGCGAACGTCCACAGCACGAAGTACGGCCCGGCGGCGAGATCCGCGGCCAGCTGAACGACCCGGACGGCAAGTAACTCGAGGACGAATCGAACGTGCAGAAGGGCCCGGCCTAGCCGGGCCCTTCGCGTTCCAGGCGCGAGATCACGTCGAGCCCGAACTCGGCGGCGCGCTTCCCGTCGAGCACGCGGTGGTCGAACGTGACCGACACGTGCCCGATCGGGCGCGCGACGATCTGGCCGTCGCGCACGACGGGACGCTCCGCGATCCGGTGGATGCCGAGGATGCCGACCTCCGGGTGGTTGATCAGCGGCGTCACGAACGAGCCCGAGAACTTGCCCGCGCTCGTGACGCTGAACGTCGAGCCGCGCAGCTCCTCCGGCTTCAGCGTCCCCTGCCGCGCGCCCTCCGCGAGCCGGGCCACCTCGGCATCGAGCTCGTCCAGCGAGCGCGAGTCGCAGTCGCGGACGACCGGGACGACGAGGCCCTGCTCGGTGTCGATCGCGATGCCGAGGTCGTAGCGATCGGAGAAGACGATCTCGTCGCCTTCGAGCCGCGCGTTGAGCTCGGGGAACTCCTGCAGCGACGCCGCGACCGCCTCGAGCACCCGCGGCACGAGCTGCTTCAGGTCGACGTTGCCGAAGTCGCACTCCTCGACCCACGTCACCGAAGGGATCGACTGCGCGCGCGTCATGTGCTCGGCGATCACGCGCCGCACGCCGCGCAGCCGTTCGCGCCGTTCCTCGGGCGCTTGTAACAGACTGTTACTTGCCCCGCCTGCCGCGGCCCGCACGTCGTCTTCGGTAATCCGACCGCCCGGGCCCGTAGGAGTAATGCCCGTGAGATCGACGCCGAGCTCCTGAGCGACCCGCCGAACGAGCGGTGTCGTACGGACCCGCTCGGGGGTTTGTAACAGTCTGTTGCTTGTCTCCGGAGCGCGCTGCGCGGCGGGCGTAGAACGGGCTTCACCGCCCTTGGAGTCGTCGCCGATCACGACGATCACGTTGCCGACCGGCACGACGTCGCCCTCCGCGGCGAGGATGCGCGAGACGACCCCGGCCGCGGGCGACGGGATCTCGACCGTCGTCTTGTCGGTCTGGATCTCGACGAGCGGGTCGTCCTCCGCGATCTCCTGCCCCTCGGCGACGAGCCAGCGCGCGATCTCGCCTTCGGTCAGGCCCTCGCCGAGGTCGGGCAGCTTGAACTCGTAGGCCACGCGCGAAGGTTCTACCGGATCGCGTCGTCGCGGAGCACGGCGTGCACGCCCTTGACCCCGTTCACGATCTGGGTCACGCGCAGGTCGACCACGACGCTCGAGAGCGCGAGCGCGTAGTCGCGCTCCAGCTCGAGCTCGCGCTCCATCAGGTCGAGCATCGTCGCCATCGCCTCCTCCGCGGCCAGGTCGAGGTCCTCGGAGAAGCCGAACGCGATCCAGGACGTCTCGGTCCGGGCGATCGGCGTGCGCAGCTCGAGGTCGGAGAGCTCGAGCGTCAGCTCGGCGCGCTCGACGGGACACTCGATCGCGGTGCCGGACACCTCGCCGTCGCCCTGCGCCGCGTGTCCGTCGCCCGCCGAGAAGAGCGCGCCGTCGACGCTGATCGGGAGGTAGAGCGTCGTCCCCGCGACGAGCTCCTTGCAGTCGATGTTGCCGCCGCACCTTCGCGGCGGGCCGGTGGAGTGGCGCCCCGGCTCGTCCGGCGGCATGCCCATCACGCCGAGAAAGGGCGCCAGCGCGACCTTGACGCCGCGATCCTCGACTCCTTCGCCGCCTTCGAGCCGCCACTCGATTCGCGTCGGTTCGTGCGCGAGCGTGACGCCCCACGGACCCGGAACGACGCTGCCCACGCGAACGACGAGCGTGCCGCCGGCCTTCGCGCCGCGCACCTCGACCGGCCCGACGAGCGCGTGCCCCGCGTCGAGCTCCTCGTCGTACGGCTCGAACCGCACCCCGTGCTCGTACTCCCAGCCCGCGTTCGGGCACGAGAAGGCGATCGTGTCTCCGGGATCGATCGACACGATCGGAGGGAGCTCGCGGGAGTAGTGCCCGTGCAGCGTGCGACGCTCGAGCGGAAGCTCGTGGATCACGAGCGCGGCACCCCGATCCACGCATCGCGCGGAGCGAGCAAGACGCGCAGACCTTCGCGCCGGCCCTCCTCCGCGAACTCTCTGCAGCGAGACGGCCTGCCATTCGTCCGCGCGCAACGTGCGCGCCACGCTCCGCGGGGACGTAGCCGGCCTGCACGCGCTGCGTCCTCGTCCCAGATCGCGATCGCGTTCGCGTCGTGCTCGTTGTCCGGCTCCGGCACGAGCGCAAGCGGCCTCCCGGGTGCGAACCCTTCCGCCTGCACGTCGTCCATGCGGTAGCTGACGCCCGCGACCGGGATGACGTGGATTCTGGGGTCGTCCTCGCGCACGACCTGCTCGGTCGCGGCGTCGCGCAGCCGGTAGCCCGCGCCGGCGCGCTCGAGCCACAAGCGAACGCGCTCCGTCACGACGCCGCTCAGTATTCGAGCAGCTTCCGGACGGCGTTCGAGACGCGCTGCACCGACGGCATGTACGCGTCCTCGATCTGCCAGTACGGGTACGGAACGTCGTAGCCGGTAACCCGGAGCACCGGCCCGCGCAGGTCGAGCATCGCCTTCTCCGCGAGCACCGCGGCGAGCTCGGCGCCGTAGCCCGCGGTGCGCGGCGCTTCCTGGACCACGACCACGCGACCCGTCTTCGCAGCGGTCGCGAGCAGCGCGTCCTCGTCGAGCGGCTTGAGCGTGCGGATGTCGAGCACCTCGCAGGAGCACTCGCCCGCGAGCTCGTCCGCGACCTGCTCGCAGAGCGGCACCATCGACCCGTAGGCGACGAGCGACACGTCGGTGCCTTCGCGCGCGAGCCGCGCCTTGCCGAGCTCGACCACGTGCTCGCCTTCGGGAACCTCGCCGCGCATCGTGCGGTAGTGGAGCTTCGGCTCGAAGAGCACGACGGGATCGTCGGAGCGAATCGCCGCCGCGAGCAGCCCTTTCGCGTCGGCAGGCGTCGACGGGATCGCGACCTTCACGCCCGGCGTGTGCACGTAGTACGCCTCGGGCGAGTCGTCGTGCAGCTCCGGCGCGCGCACGCCGCCGCCGTAGGGCATGCGCACCGTGATCGGGAACCGCATCTTCCCTCCGGTGCGCCACCGGTAGCGCCCGACGTGCGTGATCAGCTGGTCGAGCGACGGGTACGAGAACGCGTCGTACTGCATCTCGCACACGGGACGCCAGCCGGCCATGCAGAGCCCGACTGCGGCGCCCATGATCCCGGCCTCCGCGAGCGGCGTGTCGAAGCAGCGATCCGGGCCGAAGCGATCGCGCAGCCCGGCGGTCGCACGGAACACGCCGCCGGCGCGACCGACGTCCTCGCCCAGGATCATCACGTTCGGATCACGCCCGAGCTCGACGTGGAAGCAGTCGTTGATCGCTTCGAGAAGCGTGAGCTCAGCCACCGCGCAACTCCCGGAGCTCGTCGTCGAACGAGGGCAGTGGATCGACGTGCGCATGGTCGAACACGAGGGACACGTCGCCGGGCGGCTCCGCCTCGGCCTCGGTGATCCCGCGCCGCATCGTCTCCTGCGCCTCGACCTTGACCTGCGGGTCGATCGCGATGCCGAGCCGCTCGAGATACCGCTCGTAGCGGCCGACGCACTCGTTCTGCCGCTCCTCCTCGACGCGCTCGAGGTCGATGTACGCGCTCGGGTCGTCCGCGGTCGCGTGCGGCGCGGCGCGATACGTGACCGCTTCGATCATCGTCGGGCCGCCTCCGGTTCGCGCGCGCGCGACTGCCTCGCGCGTCGCTTCGTACACCGCGAGCACGTCGCCGCCGTCGACGCGGATCCCGGGGATCCCGTAGCCGACCGCCTTGTCGACGAGCGCCTCCGCGCGGGTCTGCGCGGTGATCGGCGTCGAGATCGCCCACTGGTTGTTGTTGCAGAAGAGCACGAGCGGCGCGCCGGTGACGGCTGCGAAGTTCGCGCCCTCGTGGAACGCGCCCTCAGAGGTCGCGCCGTCGCCGAAGTACGCGATCGCGACCGCGGGCTCGCCGCGCAGCTTCTTCCCCCAGGCGAGCCCGGCGGCATGAGGGACGTGCGTCGCGATCGGGACGCAGATCGACGCGACGTTGTAGTCGGCCGGGTTCCACCAGCCCGACGGGTGCCCGCGCCACCACTGCAGGATCGTGCGCGCCGGCATTCCACGCAGCAGCCCGATCGCCGACTCGCGGTAGCTCGGAAAGATCCAGTCCTCGTCCTCGAGGGCGTAGACCGAGCCCGCCTGCATCGCCTCGTGGTTCCAGTAGATCGCGTACGTGCCGATCCGACCCTGGCTGTGGTAGACGACGGAGCGCTCGTCGTAGGTTCGGAGCAGGACGAGCGATCGGTAGAGCTCGAGCAGGTCGTGCTCGGTGAGCCCGTCGACCTCCCCGTCAGGGACCGCGTCGCCGTCGCCGATCACGCGACGAAGGTCGCGCTCGGCGGGAAGCACCTGCGCCATCGCAGGGATTATCCATGAGCGACTGGTGGGTCAGCGAAGCGCCGCTTGGAGAACCGGGTCGCGGCCCGCGAGCCAGTCGGAGCTCGAGAGCTCCACGCGGAGATGTGGCTCCAGCGCGGCCCGCGTGTCCCCGTCGCGGCCCCGCTCGATGTACTGCGTGGCGACGAGCACCTCCAGGCCGACGTTCGGAAGCACGAAGGGAGCGAAGTCGCCCCACTGGCTGGGCGAGCCGCCGGGCGGCTCCCCGATCAGCCGGGCTCGGGTCGACTGCTCGACGTCGGCGGCGAAGTTGCCCGCAGCGGAGAACGTCGTTCGCCCCGTCAGCAGCACCGGCCGCGAGCGGCGGTTCACGACCTTGCTCGCGATCGCGTCGAGCAGCGGGAAGTACCTCGTGTTGTCGCCGCCGCCGTTCTGGCGCACGTCGACGATCAGACGGCGGAAGGCCGGCTTGCGCGCGAGCCTCTTGATCCGATCGGCGAGGTCGCCGGCATCGCCCGTGTGCGTGTACGCGACGTAGACGAAGCGCCCGCGCTGCAGCGTCGTCACCGCTTGCTCCGTGCCGCGGTACCGAACCCAGAGCGGGTTGCGAACGCCGGGCGGTGCTGCCGGCGGCTGCCAGTAGTAGGGGAAGCGAGCCGTGTAGCTCGACGCGGCGATCGGCGCGAGCTCGACGTCCCGGCGTCCCGCCGCCGACTGCAGCGTGAACGTCACGCGTTCACCGCTTGACGATTCCGAGCCCGCGCAGCACCTCGGCGCAGACCAGGTAGTACGGAACGCGCTCGCGGAAGCTCCACTCGTTGTCGCGGGTGATCAGCGGACGGACGCGGGCGACGACCTCGTCGATCGGAACGCCCTCGATCGCGACGAGCTTCGCGCCCGGCTCGTCGCCGTCGACGACTGCAAGTCCATCGGAGAACCAGTAGGTGCGAAGCGGGTAGAGGTGCATCGGCCGCGGGTGCGAGTGCAGCGTGTAGATGCCCGAGTGCCCGTCGCGCTCGCCGAGCAGCGCGAGCAAGCGCATCAGCTCCACCACGAGCTGGTCGCGGTCGAGCGAGCCGGCCCGAGCCGCGAGCTCGTCGACGCGGCGCGCGTACTCCTCGCGTGGAGTCGCGTGGTACGGGTTCGGGTGGATCCGCTCGAGCTCCGAGGCGAAGAGCCGCACGTCGCTCTCGGCTCCCGGCGACGCCTCCTTCGCGTTGCCCGCCGCGCAGCCGACCGCCGTCGCGACACGAGCAGCACGAGCATCAGCCCGCGGCGCGGCCGCCGTTTCACGGGTGGGGGCGCCTCAGAGCTCGCAGGACCCAGTCCGCCCACTCGAGGTCGAGCTCGGCCTGCTGGATTCCCCTGCGCAGCAGGAGGTAGTGGTAGAAGTCCGCCCCGCTCCGGCTGTTGGTCGGCTCGATCGCCCGGTACTCGGCGAGCCGCTCGGCCGTGTCGCTTCGGAACGCCTCGACGTGGCGGACGAGCACGTCGTCGTCGGTGAGCGCACCGACGAAGAGGCGCAGCTGGAACGCCGCGCGGTCGTTCGGGTCGACGTGCTCCAGCCAGACGTCGAGCGCCCGCCGCCCTTCGCGAGTGATCTTGTAGAGCGTCTTGTCGGGCCGCTCGGACTGGGTGACCGAGCGGCTCCGCGCGTACCCGTCCTTCACGAGCCGCGGCAGGAGGCTGTAGAGCTGCGAGCGGGCGGGCGCCCAGACGTAGCCGATCGCCTTCTGGACGTACTTGAGCAGGTCGTAACCAGAGTTCTCGCCCTCGAACGCGAGGAGCGAGAGGACGGCGGCTTCCGTCGTGGTCAGCGTCCGGGTGGCGGTCCTCGTCGCCGGCATACTTGACGATCATACTCCGTTCCGGAATACTCCGCAACGGAATGTATCGCCTCCTCGCGATCGTCGCCGTCACCTTTGCCCTCGCCGCGTGCGGGTTGGCGGCCGCCGCGCCGCCGGAGACCGCCTCGGACGTCGAGCTCTACCTCACCGAGCTCGAGCGCATCCACCCGAGCCCGTACCACGCCGATCTCGAAAGCGGACTACCGCGCGGCCGCCGACCGGCTGATCGCGCGCCTGCCGGAGCTCGACGACGACCAGTTGATGGTCGAGCTGCTCCGCCTGGTCGCGCTCCTCGGCGAGCGCGACGGCCACGCGAACATGAACCCGCTCTCCGACCACCGTCGCGTGCTCCACCTCTATCCGCTCGCGACGTACGAGTTCGCAGACGGCGTCTACGTCGTCGCCGCGCCCGGCCGCCCGCAGCTCGTCGGCCGCAAGCTCGTCGCGATCGACGGCAAGCCGATCGCAGACGTGCTTCGACTCGTCGATCCGCTCGTGACCTACGACAACGCGTTGTCGCGCGCCTCGCACCGCAGCCCCTACCTCGTCTCGGCCGAGATCCTGCACGGGCTCGGGATCACGCCCACCGCCGCGCGCGCCGTGTTCTCGGTCGAGGGCGCGGCCGACACCGCGATCACGCCCGTCACGGCCGGCGCGTACGTGACCGCGCTGCGCCCCGCGTATCCGAACTACCTCGACGGGATGCCGAAGCGCTCCAAGCCGCTCTTCGTCCAGAAGCGCGGCACGTCGCAGTGGCTGACGACGATCGACAGGGATCGCTCCGTCTACTTCGCCTACAACACCGTTCAGGGCTATCCCAAGGAGATCGCGGATCGGCTCGTTCGACTCGCGCGCCGGCCGAAGACGCGCCGCGTGATCATCGACCTGCGCAACAACGGCGGCGGCGACATCAACACGTACCCGTACCTGCTGCAGTCGCTGAAGTCGCGCGCGGTCAACAAGCGGGGAAAGCTCGTCGTGCTGATCGGACGCACGACGTACTCCGCGGCGGTGCACTTCGCCGTCGACCTGAAGCGCGGAACCCGCGCGATCTTCATCGGCGAGCCGACCGGCGGAAGCCCGAACCACTACAGCGACACCGACCCGGTCCCGCTGCCCGTCAGCGGCTACACGATCAACGTCCCTCGCATCCACTTCGAGAAGCTCCCCGGCCAGAGCGGGCTGCAGCTCGACCCCGACGTCGCCGTCGCGCTGACCGGCGCCGACTTCTTCGCCGGCCGCGACCCCGTGCTCGCGAGGGCGCTCCGCTAGACGAGCACGGTCACGGCGTCGCGCTCGGCCTCGAGCAGCGCGTCCGTGACGTCCCCGAGGTCCTCTCCGTCGGCCTGCAGCGGAAGCGGGCGGTCGCAGACGATCTCCGACGCGATCGACGTCGCGCGCGTAGAGGATGTCGCGCGCTCGCTCCTGGCCGTCGCCTCGCACGACGTACGGCGGCGAAGCGCGGCAGGGCGGACGGCTTCAGAGCCCGCGCGCCGACGATGTCGAGACCGCCTTCGAAGCTCGCCAGCGGCGCGACGTGCAGCGGGAGACGGCCCGCGTAGGTGTAGGGATCGCAGTTCGCGGCAAGCGCGAAGGCGGCGCGGCCGTGGCCGCGCACCTCGAGGACCGGCTCGAGGCGGAACCGACTCGACGCGAGCAGCCCGAGGCCTTCCATGGCGAACCGCACGTTCCCGGCGCGCCCGCGCTCTTGCGTCCGGCCACGCGCGTCGACTCTGCGCACGAGCTCGGCGTCGAAGCCGACTCCGGCCGAGAACCCGAAGCGCCTGTCGTTGACCCGGCCGAGCGAGATGCGCCGCGTCCTGCCCTGGAGCAGCCGGCGCGCGGCGGCGACGGGGTCGCGCGGCAGTCCGAGCGCGCGAGGCAGCACGCTTGCACCCCCGCCGGGGACGAAGCCGATCGGCGTGCGGCCGGCGACGCCGTTCAGCGCCTCGTTGAAGCCGCCGTCGCCCGAGAAGACGTAGATCGCCTCGACCTCGCCGTCCGCCTCGCGCGCGAGCTCGGTCGCGTGGCCCGCGCGTTCCGTGACCCGCACGTCCACGTCACCGAGTGCAGCCGCGACGCGATCGACCAGCTCGTCGGTGACCCGCGATGCGAATGGATTGACGATCAGGACGGCCCGTGCCATGCCGGCTACTGCTCGACGTAGCCCGGCGAGGCCGATGTCGACGCCGTCGCCTGCGAGAACACTCGACCTTGCCGGCGACAGCATCGACGTCGCCGTCCGCGCTGAGCTTGCCGAACTGGCTGACGATCAGCGCGGCGACGCCGGTGGCGTGTGGCGAGGCCATCGACGTGCCCTGGATGCAGCCGTAGCCGCCGCCGGGAAGCGTCGAGAGGATCTCGGTCGTGCAGTCGCCGGTCGTCGTCGTTGCCGCCCGGAGCTGCGACGTCGGTCGAGCCGGAGCCGTAGCTCGAGTAGACCGCCTTCTCGCTCTGCGGTGCCGAGCGCCGAGGTGCCGATCACGCCCGCCGCCTGGGCCGGCACGACGTCGCAGTCGTTCTCGTCCGCCCGCGCGCCGGCTGCGCGAGGTCGACGTCCGAGTTGCCGAGCGCGGCGACCGGCATCGACGCCGCGGCTGCGCGCGTACGGCAGCGCGCGCTCGACCGCCTGCCGGAAGGCGCGCTGCGTCGGGTCGCTCTGGCACTTGAACTCGGTCGACTCCTGGAACGTCGTCGTCGTCGACGAAGAAGCTCATGTTGATCACGTCGAGCTGCAGGTCGCCGGCGTAGGTGATGCCCTCGACGACGCGCGCTGACGTAGCAGTAGCCGCTCGCGTCGCAGACCTTGATCGGGACGAGCGTGACGTTCGGCGCGACACCGACGACGCCGAGGCCGTTGCGCCGCGCGGCGATCGTGCCGGCCACGTGCGTGCCGTGGAACTGGTTGTCGACGCATGGGTCCGGAGTGCCGACGCCGGGGCCGTCGGGCGGAACGTGACCGAGTCGCTGCCGCGCGCGCAGTCGACGTTCGAGCCGTCGCCGTTGACGAGAAGTCGTGGTGGTTGCCGTCGATGCCGCTGTCGAGAACGCCGACGTCGACCGCCGGCGAGCCGGACTGGGCGTCGTGTGTCTGTGGCGGTGCGGATGTGCTGCATGTGCCACTGTATTTTGTATCGTGGCTTCGATGCGACGATCTCGCAACTCGACCGCGTCTGCGCTCGATCTCGACGCGCGGAGCTGCTCTCGTGCGCGCAGCTCGTGGCGGCGTCGCCGCCGGCGAGCGCGCCCGCCTCGGCGCCGCCGCTCTGGGCAGGGCTCCGGCAGACGTGCTCGTGGTCGCGGCAGCGGCTCGCGGTCGCCGCCGCCCGCGCCTCGCGGCTCGTGCGTCGCCGTCCGCCCGAGATCGATCGTTCGTCGACTGCACGTCGTGCCGTGGCTGACGCCGCCTCGGCCTCCGTGCCCGGCGCGCGCGCGTCGACCCGGCCCGGCGCCGTGAGCGGCTCGCGACCGGCCCGCCGAGGGCGGCGTGTCGCCGGCCGGCAGCTGCCGGGCGTCGCCCGAGGCGGCTCGCGGGCGCGGGTCGCCTCGCGCGGGGTCGTGCTCCCGAGGTGATGGCGGGCCCGCTACCTCGCGACCGACAGAGCGCCGGCGGTGCCGGTGCCGACGTCGTCAACGCGAGCCTCGGCGGGGCCGCTTCACCTCGCCCGGCTCGCCCGCGGCGCAGGAGACGACAACGACGACCAGGCGCGCCTCGTCAACGAGCTCGCGCGGCGCTACAACGTGCTGTTCACGCTCTCGGCGGGGAACAGCGGCCCGACGCTGCAGAGCGTCGGCACCCGTCGTCCCAGCCAGTCGCTCTCCGTGGCGGCGGGCATCGCGGACTGGGACCTCAACCATCCGACCGCAGAGACGGAGCACGGCATCTACGGGAACATCCGCCCGGCCGCCGCCGCAGGTGCGCCGGCGATCGCGACTTCAGCTCGCGCGGCCCGAGCGGCGACCGGCTGATCAAGCCGAGGTCGTTGCGCCGGGCTCGTTCTACGTCGCAGCAGAGGCGGCGACGGGCGCGAGATCCGCGCGCTCGACGCCGCAGCTCAGACCGCTACCGACCGACCCGACGTCGCCGGCTCCCGGCACGTCGATGTCGGCCCGGCCGCAGCCGTGCAGCGGCGCTCGTGATCGACGGCTACCGCCGTTACGCGGCGGCGCGCGCCGGTCCAGGCTGAAGGCGGCGCCGCCACCGGCGACGACGCGCGCGTGGAGGACGACACCGGGCCCTCGTCGGGCGCGTGAAGCTGACCGGCGAGGATCCCACAGCTGAAGCCGCAAGACGCCGAGGGCGGCGCACGGGGAGGCCCGGCCGCTCCGGCGCCGGCGCGCGCCGCCTGACGCAGGCGGCCGCGTACACCCGCCGACACCCCACCCGCGACCTGCAGCCGACGGCGCGGCGCGCGCCGCCGCCCCGCGCGCCGCCGGCGCCCGGCCGCGACGGCGCGGCAGCCGCGCGGACCGCAGCCGGCGGCCCGCCGCCCGCGCCCCGGCGGACGGCGAACGCCGCGCCCGACCCGCGCCCCGCCCGGCCCCCGCGACGCGCGCAGAGACCCCCGCCCCCGCCCCCCCCGCCCCCCCCGCCGCCCCCCCCCCCCCCGCCCCCCCCCCCCCGCGCCCCGCGCCCTCGCGCCCCCGCCCCACCCCCCGGCGCCCCCGCGCCCACGCACGCGCGGCCCCGGCCGGCCCGACAGGGGGGCGCCAGAAAAGACGGCTCGCGTAGCCGCGGAGCCCGTCGAGCAGGACGTCGCAGAAGCGATCCGCGAGCGCGTCGGTGTCGCGCTCAGGCGTCAGCCAGGTGTAGGCCCAGTTCGCCGCCGAGAGCGCGAGCAGCGCAGACGCTGCGTCGTCGAGGTCGGTGCGAAGCTCTCCGAGCTCGCGGCCCTCGCGGAAGAGCGCCCGGAAGCGCTCCTCGTAGCGCCGTCGCTCGGCGAGGATCTCCTCGCGCCGCTCGCCCTCGAGGTAGCGCCACTCGCGCGTGAAGACGGTCGCGACGTCGAGCTGGCCGGCGACCGTGCGCAGGTGCGCTCGCAGCGCGAGGCGGATCTTCTCGTCCGCGGGCAGGTCGTCCGGGATCGCGTCGAGCCCCGCGTGGAAGGCAGCCGCGCCGTCCCGCATCGCCTCGAAGAGCAGATCCTGCTTCGAGTCGATCCAGGTGTAGATCGTCGGCTTCTGGACGCCGAGCGCCTCCGCCAGGTCGCCGATCGACGTGCCGTGGTAGCCCTTCTCGGCGAAGAGCCGCGCGGCCTGGCGGGTGAGCTCGGTCCGGCGGGCGGAGATACACTGAGCCTAACGATCGTTCGGTAGGGAGGCCAAGTGGACGCGCGCACCCAGGAATTCGTCGAGTACGTGCAGGGCGGAGGGCAGGTCGAGACGGGCGACTGGATGCCCGACGAGTACCGCGCCAAGCTGATCAAGTTCATCGAGATGCACGGGAACTCCGAGCTGATGGGCGTGCTGCCCGAGCGCGAGTGGATCCTCCGCGCGCCGACGCTCCAACGCAAGTTGGCCCTGACGGCGAAGGTGCAGGACGAGGTCGGCCACTCGCAGCTGATCTACCGCGTCGTCGAGGACCTCGGCAAGCCGCGCGCCGACTGTCTCCAGGACCTTGTCGACGGGAAGTCGAAGTTCCACAACGTCTTCCACTACCCGACGAAGACGTGGGGCGACGTCGGCGTGATCGCCTGGCTCGTCGACGCGGCGGCGATCATCTCGCAGAAGGCGCTGCTCAAGTGCTCGTACGCGCCGTACGCGCGGATCATGAAGAAGATCTGCTGGGAGGAGTCGTTCCACATCCTCCACGGGCGCGACGTGATCCTCACGCTCATGAACGGAAAGGACGAGCAGCGCGAGCTCGTTCAGGAGGCGCTCGACCGTTGGTGGGGCCCGCTGATGACGTTCCACGGCACGGCGATCCCCGCCGACGAGGACCCGATGCTCTACTGGCGGATCAAGTCGCAGGGGAACGAGGAGGCGCGCCAGCAGTTCCTCGACGGTTACGTGCCGCAGATCTGGGAGCTCGGCCTCACGGTGCCCGACGAGAAGCTGCGCAAGAACGACGAGGGCGTGTGGGAGTACTCCGAGCCGGACTGGGACGAGCTGAAGCGCGTCGTCACGGGTCACGGGCCGATGACGGCCGAGCGGCTCGAGTTCCGCCGGCGCTTCCTCGAGCAGGAGGCGTGGGTCCGCGACGTCGTGCTCGCGGAAGCGGCGTGATCTTCGAGGTCTTCCGGCAGGAGCGTCGCGGCCAGGCGTTCGCGCACGCAGGCTCGATCGAGGCGCCCGACCTGGAGTTCGCCGAGGCGTGGGCGCGCGAGCAGTACGGTCGCCGGCAGGAGTCGGAGGCGCTGTGGGTCGTCCCGCGCGAGGCGATCCTCGAGGTGCACGACTTCCCGGACGAGCTGAACAAGACGTACCACCGCGTCGACGGGTACTCGTTGAAGGCCAAGCTGAAGGAAGCGCGTGAGCGAGCGGGCACAGCGACTTCTTGAGCTCGCCGACGACGAGCTGATCCTCGGCTGGCGCGACTCCGAGTGGACGGGGATCGCGCCGTCGCTCGAGGAGGACGTCGCGTTCTCGTCGATCGCGCAGAACGAGATCGGCCACGCGCGCGCGCTCTACGAGCTCGCGGCGCGCGACCTCGGGACGACGGCCGACGCGCTCGCGTTCGACCGCTCGCCGGAGGAGTACCGCAGCGCTCCGCTCGTCGAGCTGCGGCGGCTCGACTGGGCGCGCACGATCGCGCGGCACTGGCTCTACGAGTGCGCGGACGAGCTTCGCCTCGCGGAGCTCAAGTCGTCGGACGACGCCGAGCTCGCGGGGCTCGCGGCGAAGATGGACCGCGAGGAGGTCTACCACCGCATGCACGCGCAGATGTGGGCCGACCGCCTGCGCGGCGACGAGCGGTTCGAGTCGGCGGTCGACGAGCTCTGGCCGTACGCGCTCGGCGTGCTTTCGCCGGAGCTGCGTGCAGCACTCGCGGAGCGCGTCGGCCGCGCGGAGGTCGACGCGGTCGAGCGCGGCTCGCACTCCGACGAGCTGCGCGAGCTGCACGAGGAGATGACGATGGTGCGCCGCAGCATTCCGGGTGCGACGTGGTGACCGAGGCCGCAGTCTGGGAGGCGCTCGCCGAGATCCCCGACCCGGAGATCCCGGTGATCTCGCT
The DNA here is from genome assembly GCA_963819225.1 of uncultured Actinomycetes bacterium. Taxonomy (GTDB): domain Bacteria; phylum Actinomycetota; class Thermoleophilia; order Gaiellales; family Gaiellaceae; genus JACCTU01. The sequence continues at coordinate 86,382 of CAWFVN010000037.1, forward strand.
CGTCGACCTCGGTGTCGTGCGCGACGTCGCGGTCGACGGCGAACAACGTGCGCGTCGAGTTCACGCCGACGTTCCTCGGCTGCCCCGCGCTCGAGGTGATGCGCGACGCGATGGCCGAGAAGGTGCGCGAGCTCGGCGGCGAGCCCGACGTCCGCGTGATCTCGGACGACTCGTGGTCGTCGGACAAGATCACGCCCGAAGGCCGCGAGAAGCTGCGCGTCGCCGGCTTCGCCCCGCCCGCGCCGCGCGAAGCGACGGCGCCGACGCTCCTGCAGCTGCAGTCCTCGGCCTTCCGCTGCCCGTACTGCGGCTCGACCGACACGAAGCTCGAGAACATCTTCGGCCCGACGCCGTGCCGGTCGGTGCGCTACTGCAACGGCTGCCGGCAGCCGTTCGAGCAGTTCAAGACGATCTGATCGAGGCGTCCAGACGGGGAGCGGCGGTCGGGAGCTGTTGGTTCACCGGCTGGGCGGAGCGTTGATGCCCCCCGGCGTCCCGTTCCGATCACCACGGCGACGGCACGGCCCGCGCTCGCGCTGCAGTCGCAGGGCGGCGCTGCTCTCTCCGCCGCGCGCCGCCGCGGCGACGGCCACGGGATCGCCGTTCCGATCGGGCCTGGGCACGCCCTTTCCCGCCGCGCCCACCGAGAATCTCGTGGTCGGCGGCCTCTATCGATACGTACGCAACCCGATGTACCTCGCGGTGCTCGCGATCATCCTCGGCCAGGCGGCGATCCTCGGCCGCGGTAGCGCTGGTGGCCTACGCCGCGGTCTTCTGGGCCATCGTCGCGGGCTTCGTCAGCTTCTACGAGGAGCCGACCCTGTCCGAGCGCTACGGCGAGCAGTACGACGCCTACCGCCGGCGGTCAGGCGCTGGTGGCCGCGGGCGACACCCTGGAGCGCCTGACGTTCAAGACGATCTAAGGCGTCCAGTCGTCCTCGACCGGCGGCTCCTCCGCGACCGGCGGCTCCTCCGAGTGCTGTCGGGCCGAACGTCGCCGCCACCACCAGACGATCCCGCCGATCACCACCGCCACGGCAAGGCACGCGAACGCGATCCAGCCCCAGGGAGTCTCATCCTCGTCTTCCGCCGCAGCGGCCGCCGCGGCGACGGCCGCGGGACTCAGCCCTTCCGACTCGGACGTGGTCGTGCCCGCCGGCTCCGCCGCGACAGTCTCCGTCTCCGTCTGCGTCTCCGTCTCCGTTTCGATCGTCGCCGTCACCGTCCGGACGGTCGTCGGCGGAGGCTCGGTCTCCACAGTCGTCGTCGTGGGCTCAGGCTCGGTCGGCGGCGCGGCCTCGGTTTCGGTCTCGGTCGGCGCCGTGCTCTCGGGCCGCGTGACGGTCGGCGTGGGCCGCGTCACCGTGGGCGTCGGGACCGTCACGTCGGTCGGGAGCGTGCGGGCGGTTTCGCCGTCGCCACCGCATGCGGACAGCCCGGCGAGGATGAGCGCGGCCGCGACCGGAGCAAGACGAATCGCATGCGACCACTGTGGCGGGACGCATCCGGCCCAGCATCACCCCACAGGGATGATCTCAGCGGCGAGCCGCCCTAGCGCGCCCGCCCCATGATCTCCTGCACCACGGCGGTCTTCGCGTCGGCGTACTGCTGCACGTACTTCCACGGGTACGCGGCAAGCTCACGCTTCGTTCGCGCGTAGAGCTCGCGATCGTCCGCGCTCTGCGCGGAGGTGGTCGCGGAAGAGGAGCATCGTGTCGACCTCCTCGCAGCCCGCGGTGAACGTGTGCAGGTTGACGTTCGTGTCAGGGCCTTTGAAGACGCGATGCTCGTACCACTCCGGCTCGCGGATCACGACGCGGTAGCCGGCCGCCTCCAGGTCCGGGACGTACGACGGCTCGTCGCTCGAGTCGGGCACCTCGAGCACGATGTCGACGATCGGCTTCGCGGGCAGCGCCGGGCACCGAGGTCGACCCGGCGTGCTCGAGCCTCACGACACGGTCGCCGAGCACCGAGCGGATGCGCTCCTCCTCTCGGGCATAGAGGCGCGGCCACTCGGGGTCGTACTCGTGGATCTCGATCGACCGCGTCAGGAGCTGGACGTTGCCGCCCGTGATCTGGTCGAGGTATTCGTCGTACCAGGCGACGTCGTACGGGTCGCGGCTCATCATCGTGAAGGTAGCTTTCGGGCGTGCGCGTCGAGATCCACTACTGCCCCGTCTGAGGGGGCTACGACCGCCGGGCTGCGAGTCTCGCGGCCGAGCTAATGGAGCGCACCGAGCATCGAGGCCGAGGTCGTCGAGGGCGCGCAGAGCCAGTTCGACGTGATCGCCGACGGGAGGCTCGTCTTCTCCAAGCAGAAGGAGGGGCGCTTCCCCGAGGTGGACGAGATCATCTCCTCCCTATAGCATTCTCGCTATGGCCACGCGGAAGCCTGCGATCGAGCGACTCCGCGAGCGGGCGGCCCAGGCGATCGCCCCCAAGGAGGGCTACCTCTTCGCCCAGATCGCGGACGACGTCGCGACGAGGCGCGCCGAGCAGAAGCTGTCGCAGCGCGAGCTCGCAGAGCTGACCGGCACGACCCAGTCGGCGATCGCCCGGCTCGAGCGCGGCGGGCGGCCGCCGCGGATCGACACGCTGCTGCGGATCGCGGAGGCGCTCGACTGCGACCTCCGCGTCGAGCTCAAGCCCCGCTGAACTTCGGCGCGCGCTTCTCGAGGAACGCGGCGACGCCCTCGCGGAAGTCGGCGCTCTTCGTCGCGGCCGACTGCAGCTCGGCCTCGAGCTCCAACTGCTCGTCGAGCGTCGCGTTCTCGGCGTGGTCGAACAAGCGCTTGGTCATCCCGATCGCCTTCGTCGGCAGCGAGGCATAGACACCCGCGACCTCGGCGACGTGGGCGAGCAGCCGGTCTGCCTCGACGACGTCGTTCACGAGCCCCCACTCCTTTGCCTCGGCGGCGCATCAGCTTGCGATTCGACGTCATCCACTCGAACGCCCGCGCGGTGCCGAGCAGCCGCTGGATGAAGTACGAACCGCCCGAGTCGGGAACGAGGCCGATCCCGACGAAGCCCGGCACGAAGCTCGCCGTGTCGGCGGCGATGCGCAGGTCGCACGCTGCGGCGAGCGAAAGGCCGGCACCCGCAGTCGGCCCGTTGACCGCGGCGAGCACCGGCTTCTCGAGCGCGCGGATCGCGCGGATGTTCGGGTGGTACGTGCTCTCGAGCCGCTCGCGGATGTCGTCTGCGACCTCGCGGAACTCCGTCAGGTCCTGGCCCGCGCAGAAGCCGCGACCGGCGCCGGTGATCACGACGGCGCGCACCTCCGGGTCTGCTGCCGTCGTCGAGCGCATCCGCCAGCGCGGCGTGCAGCGCGGCGTTGAACGCGTTGAACACCTCGGGGCGGTTCAGCGTGATCGTCAGCACCGCGCCGTCACGGCTGGTCTCGACCTCGGCCATCAGCGCCCCTTGAACTCCGGCTGGCGCTTCTCCATGAACGCGTTCAGCCCCTCGCTCGCATCCTCGGACGCGAAGGCGAGGTACAGCGCCTTGCGCTCGTCGGCGACACCGGCCGCGAGCGGTGTCTCGTCCGCGTGGTCGACGAGCTCCTTCGCGATCCTCGTCGCGATCGGCGCCTTCGACGCGATCGCGTTCGCGACCGACTTCGCCTCGCCGAGCCAGTCGTCGGCGACGCGCGCGACGAGCCCGGCGCGAAGCGCCTCGTCCGCCGTCAGGAACCGGCCGGCGAGGATGACGTCCATCGCGAGCGACTTGCCGACCGCACGCGTCAGGCGCTGCGTGCCGCCCGCGCCGGGGATGATCCCGACGCCGGTCTCCGGCTGGCCGAACTGCGCGGTCGGCGACGAGACGATCAGGTCGCACGCCATCGCGAGCTCGTTGCCGCCGCCGAGGCAGTAGCCCGAGACGGCCGCGACGATCGGCGTGCGCACGTTCTTGATCCGGTCCCACGCGTCGATCCGGTCGCGCAGCGCGTACATGTCCATCGCGGAAGCCGTGGCCATCTGGCCGATGTCCGCGCCGGCCGCGAACGCCTTCTCGCCGCCCGCCAGCACGATGCAGCGCACGTCCTCGTCGCGGTCCGCTTCCTCGAGCGCCTCGACCACGAGCCCGATCAGCTCGTCGTTGAGCGCGTTCAGCCGCTCGGGCGGTTCATCGTCACGAGGGCGACAGGGCCCTCTCGCTCGGTCAGGACGAGCTCAGCCATCGCTCTTCTCGAGGAACTTCTTCACCGCGGCCTGCGGCTCCTCGGTCGCCATCGAGAGGGCGAGCCAGTCGCGCGCGTGGTTGATCGTCTCGTGCCAGGCGAGGTCCTTCCAGAAGTTCAGGTGCTGCTTCGCGTAGCGCGTCGTCTGCGGGAGCTTGCGCGCGAGGTTCTCGACGACCTCGTCGACCTTCGCGTCGAGCTCCGCGGCCGGAACCGCCCAGTTGACGAGACCCCACTCCTCGCACGTCTTCGCGGGGATCGGCTCGCACATCAGGACGATCTCGCGCGCGCGGCGCTCGCCGACGAAGAGCGTGAGCCACTGCGTCGCGCCGCCGGCCGGCACCGAGCCGTGCTCCGGGCCGACGTGGCGGATGAACGTGTCGTCCGCCATCACCGCGAGGTCGCACGCCATCTGCAGCTCGTTGCCGCCGCCGACGCACACGCCGTTGATCCGCGCGAGCGTCGGCTTGCCGATCTCGCGCAGGCGGTCGTGCGCATCCTTGAAGGCCCCGAACCACTTCCAGTACTCGTTCGGCTTGCCGAGGTAGCTCTCGGCCCACGACTTGAGGTCGGCGCCGACGCAGAATGCGCGACCTTCGCCGGTCAGGACGACGACGCGGATCTGGTCGTCCCACGAAGCGTCCTCGCAGGCGCGCGCGAGCTCGCGCAGCATCTGGAAGTCGAACGCGTTCAGGCGGTCGGGCCGGTTGAAGGTGATCGTCGCGCGCGGGTACGCCTTCTCGTAGACGATGCGCTCGAAGCCGAGCTCGGACGGGTCGCGCGGCGCGGGGTAGTCGGGCTCGGTCACGCGAGCTCTGCGAAGTGGACGTGGAACGGGATGCCCATCTCCATCGCGTCCTTCCCGGTCGCCATGAACTCGGGCGCCCGGCCGGCCGTCTCGAAGGCGTCGCGATCGGCGAACTCCCACTCGGCGTAGTACGGGTACTTCGGCTCTCCTCTCGGCGCGCCGAACACCGCCCCGTGGCGGAACGTGCTCCCGGGCACCTGGCGGCACAGCTCGGCGTGCCGCTCGTAGCGCTCGGGGTCCGGCGACTGCTCGTACAGGACGAAGACGCGAATCACGAGACCTCCCTTGACATCGACCCCGAGAGCTTAAGCTTGCCGCCGTGTCGGGAGGGACTGCACTCGCCGTCGCGATGACCGCCGTCGCGGGCCTCGCCGGCTCGGTGCAGGTCGCGATCATGGGCCGCTTCGGTGAGCGCGTCGGCGTTTTCGAGGCGCTCGCCTTCTCGACGCTCCTGACCGCCGTGCTGTCGTTCGCCGTGCTGCTGGCCGCCCGACAGACCGTCTCGGGGTACGCAGACGGGTTCCGCGCGCCGCTCTGGCTCTGGGCCGCGGGCGTGATGGGGCTGATCGTGATCCTCTCGATCACCTTCGCGACGCCGCGGATCGGCGCGGCCGCCACGATCGGGCTGCTGATCGCGGGCCAGCTGGCGATGGGCGCGGTGATCGACCGCTTCGGGCTCTTCGGGCTGGACCCGATCCCGATCGGCTGGGAGCGGGCGCTCGGGATCGTGCTCCTCGCCGTCGGCGCGGCGCTCTCCCTGCGCAAGTAGTCAGGCCCGCACGCGGCCGAGCAGCACCCAGCCGGCGAGCGGCGCGAGCGCGGCAAGCGCGAACCCCGTGCGCCACGAGCTGAACGCGACGAGCGTCGCGAAGAGCGGCGGCACGACGACGCCCGAGACGGAGAGCACCGTCTGCTGGAACCCGATCGCGGCACCGCTCCGCGCCGTGCCGGCGAGCTCGGCCGCCGCGACGAACGACAGCCCGTTCCACGCGGCGGACAGCGCGGTCGCGAGCACGAGCAACGGCACGACGACGGCGTTCGGCGCGTCGAGCAGGATCGCCGCGGCCGCGAACACGACGGTCGTCGCGAGGCCGATCTGCCGCAGCGGCACGATCCGCGAGCCGATCACGTCCGACCAGCGGCCCGCACCGATCCGGAAGAACATCGCGATCGCCTGCGACACGGCGAGCACGCCGGCGGCGCCGGCCGCGGTGTAGCCGCGCTCGTCGTGCAGGTAGAGGACGAGGAAGCTGAAGAGCACCATCTGCGCGGTCACGTAGAGGCCGCTTCCCCCGGAGAGGAACCAGAGGCGCCGGTCGCGCAGCGTCCACTCGACCTCCGCCGGCTGCACGCCCTCGCTCGGCAACTCGCGCACGACCGCGTAGCCGATCAGCGCGGTCACGATGCAGAACCCGCCGAGGAAGAGGAACGCCGCGGGGACACCCGACGACTCCGCGAGGTGCGGCAGCACGAGCGCGCCGATCACGCCGCCGACCGGCACCGCCGTCTGGCGCACGCCGAACGCGAGCCCGCGCTCGCGCGGCGAGAACCACTGCATGACCGCGCGGCCGCTCGCCGACTGGACGCTTCCGCCCGCCGCGGCCGCGAGCATCAGCACAAAGCCCGCGGCGAGCGCGGAGTCGAACAGGCCCATCGAGGCGACGAGGACGCCGCAGCTCGCGAGCCCGATCGCGAGCGCACGCCGCTCGCCGATCCGGTCGGTGACGAAGCCCCACGGCAAGAGCGAAAGCGTCAGCCCGACCCACTCCGCCGCGATGAAGAGCCCGACGCCCTGCAGGCCGAGGTCGTACTCCTCGCGGAGCGCGGGCGCCATCGCCGGCAAGCCGAGGGTGATCGTCGAGAAGCTCGCCTGCGCCGCCGTGCCCGCGGCGAGCACCGCCCAGCGGTAGTTGGAGCGTCCTACAGCTGGAAGGGGTTGTACGGCCTGGCGCTCGTCGAGACGAGCACGCTCTTCGTCTCGAGGTAGTCCTCGAGCGTCTCGAGACCGAGCTCGCGGCCGAAGCCCGACTGCTTGTAGCCCCCGAACGGGATGCCGGGAAAGGCGGTGTACGGCGTGTTGATCCCGACCATGCCCGGACTTGATCTGGCGGGCGAGCCGGTGGCCCCGCGCGGGGTCGCCGGTCCACACCGTCGCGAACAGCCCGTACTTCGTGTCGTTCGCGATCCGCGCCGCGTCCTTCTCGTCCTCGAACGGGATCACCGCGACGACGGGGCCGAAGATCTCCTCCTGCGCGACTTCCATGAGTTCTCGACCTGCGCGAGGACGGTCGGCTTGTAGAACGCGCCCTTCCCGTCACCGTGCTCGCCGCCGGTCACGACCTCGACGCCGGCGTCGCGGCCACGCTCGACGAAGCCGTGCACCCGGTCGCGATGGCCCGCGCTGATCAGCGAGCCCATCTGCGTCTCCGGGTCGAGCGGATCGCCGACCTTGATCGCCCCGGCCTTGTCGGCGAGCTGCGCGACGACGTCGTCGTAGATCGAGCGCTCGACGAGCAGGCGCGAGCGCGCCTCGCAGCTCTGTCCGGCGGCGTAGTAGATCGAGAAGGCGGCGCTCGGGATCGCGTCGGCGAGGTCGGCGTCGGCGAAGAGCAGGTTCGGGCTCTTGCCGCCGAGCTCGAGCGTCAGACGCTTGATCGGGTCGGAGCAGAGCCGCATGATCTCGCCGCCCGTCTTGGTCGAGCCGGTGAAGGCGACCTTGTCGACGCCCGGGTGCTGCACGAGGTAGGAGCCCGTCGTCGGGCCGTCACCGGGGACGACGTTGAGGACGCCCGGCGGGAAACCGACCTCCACCGCGAGCTCCGCGAGGCGAAGCGCGGTGAGCGGTGTCTGGGGATCGGGCTTCAGCACGATCGTGCAACCGGCCGCGAGGGCAGGCGCGAGCTTCCACGTCGTCATCAGGAACGGGTAGTTCCAGGGGACGATCTGAGCGCACACGCCGACCGGCTCCTTCTGCGAATAGAAGAGGAGCGAGCCGCCGACGGGGTTCGAGCGACCTGCGATCGACGCGATCGCGGAGGCGAAGAAGCGGAAGTGCTCGACGGCGCCGCCGATCTCCGCCTTGACCGACGTGATCGCCTTGCCGACGTTCCGCGCTTCGAGGTCGGCGAGCTCCTTGCGGTTCGCGACGATCGCGTCGGCGAGCGCGTGGAGCAGCCGCGAGCGCTCGTTCGGCGGCGTCTTCGCCCACGGTCCCTCGAGCGCCGCGCGGGCGGCGTCGACGGCGCGGTCGACGTCCACCTCGTTCGCCATCGCGGCGCGGGCGAGCGGCTCCCCGCTCGCGGGCTCGCTGAGCTCGCGAACCTCGCCGGAGGCAGGCTCCGCGAACTCGCCGGCGATGAAGAGCCCGTACTCGCGCTCGGTGGCGACCGCCATCGCGGGAACCCTAACGAAGCACGGGTTTCTTCCGTCCTGGATCCAGGGTAGGGTCGTCCGGTGTCCGAAACCGTCCACGTCGAGGCAGCTCGGATCCCAGACCGCGATCGGCTGCTCGCGACGTTGCAGGAGCACGGCCTGCCCGCCCGCCCGCTCGGCGAGGTGGAGATCGAGGTCCCGCTCGAGGACGACGACGCAGGCGACGAGGTCTACGAGCAGGTCGAGAAGGTCGTGATGACGCTCGGCGCGCCGTTCGTGCCGATCAAGCACGAAGGCGTCATCTACGTGCGCCCGCCCGTCGGCTAGTTACGCTCGGCGCCCGAAGAACCAGCGCTCGAGCGGGCCGAGCAGCTCCTTGCGAGTGAAGGGCATGACGCGCTGCGGCCGCCCGTCGTCCTCCGAGACACGGACGTCGTCCTCGAGCACCTCGTTCGCCTTCTCGAGCGCATCCTCCAGCTCGTGGCCCTCGAAGACGTAGTCGTCGGCGCGGGGCTCGTCCGATTCCCGGTGTTGCGGGTTGACCGCGCGCCCCACGGCCCAGAGCGCCCCTTCGCGCCGCTCGATCCAGACCACGATGCGCTCTTCGGCGCCCTGGTCGTCGAATCCGCGGATCTCCCGCTCCGCGAACCGCCCGGAAGTCACCCTCCGCCTCACAGGGGTCTACGATACGGCCCGTGGGGAGGATCTCGCAGTTCTTCCGGAATCCGCTCGCGTTCCTGTTCGAGCGGCCGAGCCAGGAGGACCGGCTCGCCGCGTACATCATCCGCGAGCACGACCGCGGGCGCTCGCTCGAAGACATCCTGAACGACCGCTACATCCTGAATCGCACGTCGCCCCAGCAGCTGCGCCGGCTGCTGGAGAATCCCGACCTCGTCCGCGCGCTCGGAAACGACACGATCGAGTCCGTGCGGACGACGATGACCTCCGTCTAGACCTCGCGGCCGACGCCGCGCTCGCGCGCGCGCTCGACGACCGCCGCCCCGACGGCCACGTCCCACGCGGCGAGCCCGTTGGACTTGAACACGACGACGTCCTCGTCGCTCTGGCGCCCGCTGAGCTCGCCCGCGACGACGTCCTGCAGCTCGTGCACCTCGAGCCAGTCGAGCAGGCCCTGGGCGACGGGCTCGATCAGGTCGCCCGACTCGAGCTTGGCCTGCTCGCGCGAGTCGCAGCACACGAACGTCGCGCGCTCCAGGACGGCGTTGTCGAGCTCGCGCGCGTTCGGGTCGTTCGCGCCGACCGCGCAGACGAGCGCGCCGGGCTGCAGCCACTCGCCGCGCAGCACGGGGTCCTTCGACGTCGTCACCGTGACCACGACGTCCTGCTCGCCTGCGTCGCGGTGCGACTCGCCCGCCTCGGCGCCCACTCGCGCGCAGAACGCTTCGAGCCGCTCCTCCGAACGGCAGTAGGCGACGACGCGCTCGATCGCGGGGACCGCCTCGCGAATGGACGCGACCTGCGACTCCGCCTGCCAGCCGCAGCCGATCACGCCGAGCGTTCGCGCGTCCGACTTCGCGAGGAACTTCGCCGCGATGCCGCTCGCGGCGCCCGTCCGCAGCTGCCCGAGCTTGTCCGCCTCGATCACGGCCGCGAGCTTCGCGCCCGCGAGGTCGAAGAGCACGACGACGAACGGCGTGCCGCCCGGAAGCCAGGTGTAGGTCTTGACCCCCGCGAGCCCGAGCTCGCGATCGGCCGCGGCCATGTAGGCGAAGACGCCGTCCTCGAGGGAGATCCGCGTTCGCGTCCGGTTCTCGACGACGCCGCGGGCGAGCCTGATGAAGCACGCCTCGATCGCGTCGAGCGCCTCCCGCGGCGAGAGCAGCTCGGCGACCTCGCTCTCGCTCAGGTAGAGCGCCACGTCAGCTCTTCTTGATGAAGCTGACCTTGCCGTTCGACTCGAGCACGCCCCACCGGATCTCGTCGAGCGAGCCGATCTGCTGAAGGCGCGCCTCGGCCAACAGCTCGTCGACGGTCATCCGCTCCTTCCGGAGGTTCGCGTCGATGACGTCGCCGTCCTGCACGACGATCAGCGGCTGCGGATCGAGGAGCGGCTCCAGCCGACGGAAGCGGAAGCGAAGATACGAGACGGCGAGCACCATCACCGCGAACGTGCCGGTTGCGAGCACGGCGCCGGTGTACGACATGTCGCTCTGCGTGATGCCTTGCTGCATCAAGTCGCCGACGACGACGAGCAGGATCAGGTCGAACGGCTCGAGCGAGGAGAGCTCACGCCGCCCGATCAGCCGCGTGAGCAGAAAGACGAAGAGAAACGCGAAGAACGCTCTGACGACGATGTCCATGGGCTCAGGGCCAGATCGTCACGTCGCGCTGCGCGGTCGCGAGCAGCTCGGTGTCGTCGTACAGCCGCACGTCCTGACTGCGCCGGCCGAGGTTGTTGGGGTTGACCTGGAACTGCAGGTAGACGGTGATCGAGTCGCCCGCGGCGACGTGGCCGAAGTCGAGCGCGAGGTCGCCGTCGCGGCTCGCCTCCCCGACCGGTGCGGGCTCGATGGTGTTGATGTGCGTCGACTCGAGCCAGCCCGGAGCGAGCACGAGCGTCGCCTTCGTGATCTCCTCGTGCGCCGTGATCCGGAAGCGGCCCTGGAAGTAGAGCCCGCCGCGCACGTCGACCGGAGCGGAGACCTCGAGCAGCGCAGCCGGCGAGTCGACCTTCGAGCCGGTCGGGCTCTGCCCGTACGCGTTGGCGAGCCCGAAGAGCAGGACGATCGTCAGCAGCACGAAGAACACGCGACGCGACGCGAGCTCGTAGACCTCGGTCGCGTCGCGGTTGTCTTTCAGGGTCAGCGACTGGGGCGTGTCAGCCACCCCCCACGGTTCCCGTCGAAGGCCGCTGATCCTTCGCCGTCAGGTCAATGCGCCCGGCAAGATTCGAACTTGCGACCTCTGCCTCCGCAGGGCAGCGCTCTATCCCCTGAGCTACGGGCGCGAAGTGGCCAAGTGTAGCCGCGCTCTTGCGGCGCCGATCTCGAGGACGGCGTCGTCCGGCACCTCGGTGCGAACGTACGCGAGCGCGAGGCCGGGGACGACGCTCGTCACGCGGCCGACGGCCTTCTCGCCGAGCCGGATCTCCGCGTCCGGGTCGACCTCGCCCTCGAGGTCGAGCACGCGGAGCCGCCGGTTGAGCTTGCCGCGGTAGTGCTGGCGCGCGATCGGCTCCTGGCCCGGGTAGCAGCCCTTCGAAAACGAGACCGCACGCTCGGTCAGGCCCGCTTCGGCGGGAAGCACGCGGTCGTCGATCTCGGCGCCGAAGCGGGGCGTGCCGGCCTCGATGCGGAGACGCTCGAGCTCCTCGGGCGCGATCGGCTCGCCGCCGACGTCTGCGTCGAGCACCTCCCAGGCCTCCCGGCCGTAGTCGGCGTTCGGGAGCGCGCCCTGCGGCCGCTCGCCGAAGACGAGCATCGACGAGTGCTCTTCGAGCTCGATCTCTGCCTTGGCCGCGAAGCGCATGCGCACGAGCTCGACGCGCACGCGGTCGCCGAGCTCGGGCTCGGTCAGCAGGAGGAAGTCGTCGGAGGCGCGTCGCAGCACGAGCAGCGGCGCGATCACCCGCGCCTTCGCCGTGAGCAGCAGCGCCTCGCAGCTCTCTCCGGGCGCGAGCGCCTCGACGTCGTTCGAGACCATCCGCTGCAGGTAGTCGGCTGCGTCGGGACCGGCCACGCGGACGAACGCGCGCGGCCGCTTCGCTGTCACGGGCTTCATCACAATTAGTGTAGGCAGCGTGTTCAGGGGTAGGGCCGAAAAGAAGGTCGCGGCCGCCGGGTACGACCCCGCGCGCCTCCCGCCGGGCCAGTACCTCACGGAGAAGTGGCCGGTGCTGCACGCCGGCTCGGTGCCGGACACGGATCTCGCGACGTGGGACTTCCGCGTCTTCGGAGAGGTCGAGAACCCGATCACGCTGAGCTGGGAGGAGCTCACCGCGCTGCCGAAGGCGGAGAACGTGCAGGACATCCATTGCGTCACGCGCTGGAGCCGCTTCGACGCGCGCTTCGGCGGCGTTCACTGGCGCGAGGTCGCGAAGCTCGTGCGACCGAAGCCGAGCGCCCGCTTCGTCGTCGCGCACGCCGAGCAGGGCTTCACGTCGAACGTTCCGATCGAGTTCCTGGAAGACGACAACGCGCTGCTCGCGACGGAGGCCGACGGCGAGCCGCTCACCCCCGAGCACGGCTGGCCGCTCCGGCTCGTGATCCCCGGCAAGTACTTCTGGAAGAGCGCGAAGTGGCTCCGCGGCATCGAGCTCCGGGCGACCGACGAGCCCGGGTTCTGGGAGCGCTACGGGTACCACAACGACGCCGACCCCTGGCGCGAAGAGCGCTACGGCTTCTAGCCGGAGATTCCCCCGATCGAGGTACGCAGCGGCGCGCACGACCGCCCGATACGTGGGTTGACCCACCTCCCCCACCCCTCGAAGAGCCCGCCCCCCTCGGCGGGCTCTTTGCATTTCGACGTCCCGATCGGATTCGCTGGGAAGATATCCGCGAGAACATCGGCAACGGATCAGGAGGGGGAAGCACATGCCGAGACGAGCGATCCTTGCGCTCGGGGCGGTGCTCGCGGCAGTCACGCTGGCTGCCCCTGCGGGCGCCGACATCAACATCACCGACCGTACGTACGTCCGCCACGACGGCGGTACGGACGCCGTCGATCGTCAGCTGCAACAGCGACGCGCCCGGCGCGACGAGCGGCGGCGAGCGCCAGCAGAACGAGCCGACGGCGGCGGTCGATCCGCTGAACGTGAGCAAGATGACGGCGGGCTCGAACGACTACTGCACGGTGCCCACGACCACCGACGCGTGGGCCGGCTTCTACTACTCCGGCGACGGTGGCGCGAACTGGGTCAACAGCTTGCTGCCCGGTTATCCGACCGACACGTCCGCCGAGGGGCGGGCGTCGCCGCTCGTTCGGATTCACGGTGAGCTCGGGCGACCCGGTGCAGGACTGGGACCGCACGAACCATCTGTACTACGGCGGGATCGCGTTCAACCGCACAAGCCGACCAACGGTTCGATCTGGGTCGCGCGGTACAACTGGAACGCGCCGTTCGTCGCCCCGGACTACGAGTTCACGACGATCGTCTCGCGCGGGACGCCGACCGCGTTCTGCGATCGGGCACTTCGAGGACAAGGTCGAGCTCGAGGCGGACGACGGGCTGAACAGCCCGTTCGCCGGGAACGTGTACGTCTGCTGGGCGCGCTTCACGGCGTCCGGCGCGAACAACTTCATCGAGTTCGGCCGGTCGACCGACGGCGGTCGAACGTGGACGACGCAGAAGATCTCCGAGTCGGTCCACGGCAACCAGGAGTGCGACATCGCCGTCACGCGAACCGGAATGGTCTTCGTGACCTGGCGGCAGTACGAGTTCAAGGCGAACCAGGGCCAACAGCAGCGTGACGCGATCGCCTGGGTCCGCTCGACGGACGGCGGCGCCAGCTTCACGAAGCCGGCGATCGCCCAGGAGTTCACGCACTGGGACATGGGCGACGAGGCCTCGAACCCGGTCGCGAACGGGCAGGCGCGCTACGAGTCGTGCCTGGCGGCTGACGGGACGCTCGGTGGGTGCGAAGGCCCCGAGCCGAAGCAGTCGGCCCGCGATTGCGGCGACGGACCGTTCGTCTGCCAGACCGGCTACGTCTTCGGGCGCGTCAACTCCGCGCCGCGAAACGCAGCGGATCCGGTCGCAGGCGAAGGCGACGAGCTCTACGTCGTCGTCGAGGCGAGCGTTCCCGGAACGGAGCGGCCGACCGGCACGACGTACGGGACGATCGTCCCCGGCACCGCAAGCCAGGGCTCGATCTACTTCACGAAGACCGAGAACGGCGGGCGAACGTGGTCGCCGCTGACGCGGATCGACCCGCAGCCGAAGGGGAACCAGTTCTATCCCGGACATCGACGCGAACGGCGGCAAGCTGCACGTCGTCTGGCAGGACACCCGCGTCGACACCGCCAACGGGCCCGGACGGCCACTTGGAGCACGGTTCCGTTCGAGAACCAGCACACCGCGAACCCGCCCGGTGCCATCTCGAGCGCGGCCGGAGTGCAGTCGTTCTACTCGACCTCGGCGAACAGCGGGACGAGCTGGACGACGTCGCTCGCGTCGTCGGTCGCGTACAAGCTGAACTGGGAGCAGTTCGGCAACCGCGACATCCCGTTCTTCGGGGACTACAACTACATCTCCGCCGTCGGGTCGAAGGTGCTCATGACCTGGGCCGACGGTCGGAACACGGTTCCGGGAACCGACCCGCGGTACACGAACGGCGACGGCACGGACGGCTTCGAGGTCTTCCAGACCGCGAGCCTGCTCCGGCACGCCACCGTCGTGCGGCGCGGACACGACGCCCGAACGCCGGCGGCCTCGACCAGAACATCTGGGGCCTGGTGATCGGGTAGACTCGAACAGCAGGCGGACCAAGAGAAGAGGGCCGGCTCTCGCCGGCCCTCTCTCCATAACCCGGGAAAAGTTGAGCGCCGAAGGCGCGACTTTTCCCGGCCCGGTTACATCATCCCGCCCATGCCGCCCATGTCGGGCATGCCGGCGCCTGCGCCGGCCTTCTCGGGCGCCTCGGCGACGATCGCCTCGGTCGTCAGGATGTTCTTCGCGATCGACGCGGCGTTCTGCAGCGCCGAACGGGTGACCATCGTCGGATCGATGATCCCGGCCTTGACGAGATCCTCGATCTCTCCGGTGACCACGTTCAGGCCCTCGCCCGCCTTGGCCGAGCGCACCTTGTCGACGACGACCGAACCCTCCATGCCCGCGTTCTCGGCGAGCTGGCGAACGGGCTCCTCGAGCGCACGCACGATGATCTGTGCGCCGGTCCGCTCGTCACCCTCGAGGTCGTCGGCCTTGATCGCGGAGATCGCGTTCAGCAGCGCGACGCCGCCACCCGGCCCGATGCCCTCTTCGAGGGCGGCCTTCGTGGCCTGCAGTGCGTCCTCGACGCGATGCTTCTTCTCCTTCATCTCGGTCTCGGTCGCAGCTCCGACCTTGACGACTGCAACGCCGCCGGCGAGCTTCGCCAGCCGCTCCTGCAGCTTCTCGCGGTCGAAGTCGGAGTCGGTGTTCTCGACCTCCGCCTTCAGCTGCTTGATCCGGCCCTTGATCGCCTCCGAATCGCCGGCCCCGTCGATGATCGTGGACGAGTCCTTGTCGATCACGACCTTGCGGGCCCGGCCGAGCTGGTCGAGCTTCGTGTTCTCGAGCTTGAGACCCAGCTCCTCGGTGATCACTTCACCGCCGGTGAGGATCGCAATGTCCTCGAGCATGCGCTTGCGGCGATCGCCGAAGCCCGGCGCCTTGACGGCGACGGCCTGGAACGTGCCGCGCAGCTTGTTGACGACGATCGTCGCGAGCGCTTCGCCCTCGACGTCCTCCGCCACGATCAGCAGCGGGCGACCCGCCTGGATGACCTGTTCGAGCACCGGCAGCAGATCCTTGACCGCACCGATCTTCTGGTTCGCGATCAGGATGTACGGGTCCTCGAGCACGGCCTCCATGCGCTCGGCGTCGGTGATCATGTACGGCGACAGGTAGCCCTTGTCGAACTGCATGCCCTCCGTGAACTCGAGCTCGAGGCCGAACGTCTGGCCCTCCTCGACGTTCACGACGCCGTCCTTGCCGACCTTCTCGATCGCGTCGGCGATCACGTCGCCGATCTCGCGCTCGCGCGAGACCACTGCGCCGACCCGGGCGATGTCTTCCTTGCCCGAGACTTCCTTCGACTGCGACTTCAGGTGCTCGACGACCTGCTCGACCGCGGACTCGATCCCGCGCTTGAGACCCATCGGGTTCGCTCCTGCGGCCACGTTCTTCAGACCCTCGCGGACGATCGCCTGAGCGAGGACGGTCGCGGTCGTCGTGCCGTCGCCGGCGACGTCGTTCGTCGATGTGGCGACCTCGCGCACGAGCTGCGCACCCTGGTTCTCGAAGACGTCCTCGAGCTCGATCTCACGGGCGATCGTGACGCCGTCGTTGGTGATCGTCGGCGCGCCGAACTTCTTGTCCAGCACCACGTACCGACCCTTCGGGCCAAGGGTGACCTTGACCGCGTCGGCGAGGATGTTCACGCCGCGCTCGAGTGCGCGCCGTGCCTCCTCGTTGAACTTCAACTCCTTGTGAGCCATGTGTTCTCTTCCCTTCCTACGCGTTCGCCATCGCGCGATCGCCGACGACCTTGGCCAGGACGTCCGACTCGCGCAGGATCAGGACCTCGTCGACGCCGAGCTTGATCTCGGTTCCGCCGTACTTGGAGAAGATGACCTCGTCACCCTCCTCGACGTCCATCTTGATGTACTCGCCGTCTTCGTCCCGCGGGCCCGGCCCGACCGCCAGCACGCGACCGCGCTGGGGCTTTTCCTTGGCCGTGTCCGGCAGCACGATCCCGCTCGACGTCGTTTCCTCTTCCTCGAGGACTTCGACGATCAGGCGGTCACCGAGCGGCTGGAGATTCATTGGTTTCCTCCGTCTCTTTGCCGACTTTGTGACAGTTCTTGGCACTCTCAGCAGGGGAGTGCCAGGCCATTCTAACGGCACGAACCCCGGGTTCGCAAGAACGTGGCAACCGCGTGTTACAAAGGGAGGGTGCGGCGGGAGTTCTCGGCCGGAGGGGTGCTCGTCAGGCACATGGCGGGGAGGAGCTGGCTGGCGGCGATCCGCCCCGGCGGGAAGCCGGAGGGCGTCTGGGCGCTGCCGAAGGGGCTGATCGAGGGGGAGAGCCCGGAGCTGACGGCCCTGAGGGAGATCGAGGAGGAGACCGGCTGCCGAGGTCGCTCCATGGGGAAGCTCGGCGACGTTCGCTACGTCTACACGTTCGGGGGCGAGCGGGTCTTCAAGGTGGTCAGCTTCTTCCTCGTCCGCTACGCCGGGGGCCGGATCGGCGACATCCCGCCCGAGTTCCGGAAAGAGGTCGCCGAGGCTCGCTGGCTGCCCCTCGAGGACGCGCCTCGCCTGCTCGCCTACAAGGGCGAGCGTGAGATGGCGGAGAAAGCGCTTATGATGCTCGCGGCCGGCGCCTCCCTGTGAACGCAATGTACGCCCTCAACTTCTACTCGCCGATGGTCGCCGACCAGCTCCGCAGCCATCGCAAGACCGCGACGATCCGGCTCGGCGACAAGTCGAGCAAGTACAAGAAGGGGATGGTCGTCTCGGTGCTCTGCGGGGTCCGGTTCGGCCCCCGGGAGAAGGTCTTCGACGCGGTGATCGACAAGGTCGAGGTCAAGGATCTCCGCGACCTCTCCCCGCGCGAGATCGAGCACGACAACCCCGAGATGCGAAGGCCCGAGGACCTCGCGTCGTTCCTCTCGCAGCTCTACAACCGGGAGATCACGGAGGACGACACCGTCACCGTGATCCGGTTCTCGCAGATCGTCAGCCGTCCCGCCTGATCCGAAGCCCGAGGAGCTCGTCCGGGCGCAGGGCGGTTCCGCAGGCCTCGCACGCCGTGGCGAAGGCGGATGCGAACCTCGCGCTGCAGGAGGGGCAGCGCGCCCGGATCGGCCCAGCACACTGCGGGCACTCGGACCGGCAGCTCCTGCTCGATCTCCTCGAAGTAGCGGAGCGTGTGCCCGCAGGAGAGGCAGAACGCAGCCCAGTGGCCGAGCGTGCTCCGGCGCTCCTCGATCAGCCAGTCCGGAGGCTTGCGGGCTCTCACGCCGTTCAGGCTAGTCGTTAGAGTCTCCTCGTCCAGTCCCACCACGGGGGTTTGCGCATGGCAGTCAGAGAGGCCGAGCCGGTCGCCTCGCTGAGCGAAGTGAAGGAGGCGGGCCTCGACCGCGAGGACCTGCTCCAGATCTACAAGAACATGGTGCTGACGCGCGGGCTCGAGGAGCGCGGGCACATCCTCTACCGGCAGGGCAAGATCCCGGGCTCGTTCTACACGGGCCGCGGCAACGAGGCTTCGGCGGTCGGCGTCGCGACGGCGATGGGCGCCGACGACGTCGGAACCCCGCTGCACCGCGACATGGGCGTCCACGTGACGCGCGGCGTCGAGCCGTGGCGGGTGCTCGCGCAGTACATGGGCCGCCGCGACGGCCCGACCAAGGGCAAGGACGGCAACGTCCACATGGCCGACGCGCGCCTCGGTCTGATCGCGATGGTCAGCCACCTGCCGGCGATGCTCCCCGTCGCGGTCGGTTGCGCGCTCGCCTTCCGGATCAAGGAGGAGCCGCGCGTCGCGGTCGGCTGGTTCGGCGAAGGCGCCTCCGCGCGCGGCGACACGCACGAGGCGATGACGTTCGCCGGCACGCGCCGCCTCCCCGTCGTCTTCGTCTGCGACAACAACCAGTGGGCCTACTCGACGCCGACGCACCTCGAGTACGCGACCGAGCACGTCGCCGACCGTGCGGCGGCCTACGGGTTCGACGGCGTCGTCGTCGACGGCACCGACGTCCTCGCCGTCTATCGAGAGGCGAAGCGCGCGATCGAGAAGGCGCGCGGAGGCGGCGGGCCGACGCTGCTCGAGTGCCAGACGCTGCGCATGGAAGGTCACGCGGTGCACGACGACGCGTTCTACGTCCCGAAGGAGCTGTTCGAGGAGTGGGCGAAGCGGGACCCGCTCGAGCGCTTCCGCCTCTGGCTGCAGGAGCACGCGAACATGACGAACGAGGAGGACGAGGAGATCTCGGCCGGCGTGAAGAAGCTCTTGAACGACGCGCTCCAGCGCGCGGACGAGTCGCCGCTGCCCGATCCCGCGGAGCTGCTCGACGGCGTGTACGCGACGCCGGAAGACCTCGACACGCCGCACCACAAGTAATGGCCGAGAAGACCTACCTCCAGGCGATCAGCGACGGGCTCCGGCAGGAGATGCGCCGCGACAAGCGCGTCTACGTGATCGGCGAGGACGTCGGCGTCTACGGCGGCGCGTTCAAGGTCACGCTCGGCTTCCAGGAGGAGTTCGGCCCGTGGCGCGTGATCGACGCGCCGCTCGCGGAGACGGCGATCGTCGGCTCGTGCACCGGCGCCGCGATGATGGGCCTGCGGCCGGTCGCCGAGATGCAGTTCGCCGACTTCGTGTCGTGCGCGTGGGACCACCTCGTCACCGTCGCCGCCAAGCAGCGCTGGCGCGCCGGGACACCGGTGCCGATCGTCGTCCGCTTGCCGTCGGGCGGCGGGTTCTCCGGCGGGCCGTTCCACTCGCAGAACCCCGAGTCGTCGTTCGCGCACATCCCGGGGCTGAAGGTCGTGTGCCCCGCGACGCCGGAGGACGCGAAGGGCCTGATCGTCTCGGCGATCGAGGACCCGAACCCCGTCCTCTACATGGAGCACAAGCACCTCTACCGGCGGATCAAGGGGGAGGTGCCGGACGAGCGCTACACGGTGCCGATCGGCAAGGCGCGCACGCACCGCGAGGGCGAGGACGTCACCGTGATCACGTGGGGCGCGATGGTCTACACGGCGGACGAGGCCGCGAACCAGCTCGACGACGTGTCGGTCGAGATCATCGACCTGCGCACGATCCTTCCCTGGGACAAGCAGGCGGTGCTCGAGTCGGCGCGAAAGACGTCGAAGGTGCTCGTGCTGCACGAGGACACGCGGACCGGCGGCTTCGGCGCCGAGATCGCGGCGACGATCGCGGAGGAGGCGTTCGAGGATCTCGACGCGCCGCTGAAGCGGATCACGGCGCCCGACTCGCCCGTGCCGTTCTCGCCGACGCTCGAGAAGGCGTATATCCCGCAGGTCGAAGACGTCGTCAAGGGACTGAAGGAGCTCGTGGCGTACTGATGGCAGTCGCAGGCGCAACCGACGTCGTCATGCCCCAGATGGGCGTGTCCGTCTCCGAGGGGACGATCACGAAGTGGCTCAAGCAGGTCGGCGAGCAGATCAACGCCGACGAGAGCCTGCTCGAGATCTCGACCGACAAGGTCGACACCGAGGTCCCGTCGCCCGCGTCGGGCGTGATCGCCGAGATCCTCGTCCAGGAGGGCGAGACGGTCGAGGTCGGCACGAAGCTCGCGGTGATCGCGCCCGAGGGCACCGAGGTCGCCCCGTCGTCGGACGGCGACGGCGACGTCCCCGAGCCCGCGACCGCGCAGGCCGCAGCCGAGTCGAACGCCGCGAGCGACTCGCCGGCGACGACGCCGACTGCCGAGACGGTCGAGGAGGCGACGCCGGCACCGGCCGCCGCGTCCGAGACGACGAGCGAGCCGTCGGACGACCAGGCGAGCGGCAACGGCAAGAGCTTCGTCTCGCCCGTGGTCGCGCGCATCGCGGCAGAGCACGGCGTCGACCCCGGCCAGGTTCAGGGCAGCGGCCGCAGCGGCCGCGTCACGAAGAAGGACATCCTCGCGTTCGTCGAGGGCGGCGGGAAGGCGCAGGCCGCGCCGCAGGCTCCCGCAGCACCTCCGGCCCCCGCCCCTGCTGCGCCTGCCGCACCGGCCGCTCCAGCGGCACCGGCTCCGGCTCCGGCTCCGGCTCCGCTCCGGCTCCTGCGCAAGCACAGGTCGGCGAGTCGCTCGAGCCGATGAGCGCGATGCGCCGTGGGATCGCCGAGCACATGCGCCGCTCGCTCGACACGAGCGCGCACGTGACGAGCGCGATCGAGGTCGACATGTCGAAGGTCGTCGAGATCCGCAAGAAGCTGAAGAAGGAGTTCGAGAAGGACTACGGCGTCAACCCGACGTACCTCGCGTTCATCGCACGCGCTGCCGTGGAGACGCTGCGCGAGTACCCGTGGGTGAACGGCGAGATCCGCGGCGACCAGATCGTCACGCGGCCGTACGTCAACCTCGGCTTCGCCGTCGAGCTCGCCGACGGCAAGGGCCTGATCGTTCCCGTGCTGAAGAACTCCGAGACGTTGAACCTGCTCGGGATCGCGAAGGGCGTGACCGACATCGCCCAGCGCGCGCGCGACAAGAAGCTGCTGCCCGACGAGGTGCAGGGCGGCACGTTCACGATCACGAACCCCGGCGGCTACGGCACGTTCCACGGCACGCCGGTGATCAGCCAGCCGCAGGCCGCGATCCTCGGCACGTACGCGGTCGTCAAGCGGCCGTGGGTGATCCAGGACGAGCTCGGCCAGGACGTGATCGCGATCCGGCCGATCATGAACCTGACGCTCACGTACGACCACCGGCTGGTCGACGGCGCGCTCGCCGGACGCTTCCTGCGCGACATGCGCGCGAAGCTCGAGAGCTGGGGCGAGTCGGACTACTAGAGAACGGCCTGCGTCTGGGTGACGCGGGCGACGTGCTTCCCGTCGGCGTCGCGCAGGTCGGTCTCGACGACGATCGTCGTGCGGCCCTTGTGCAGCACGCGCGAGACCGCCTCGACGTGTCCCGACGAGACGGGTCGGAAGAAGTTCGTCTTCGACTCGATCGTCGCGGTCGCCGTCGCGCCCTCGGGGAGGTTGAGGTACGCGCAGAGGCCGCCGGTGCAGTCGGCGAGCGCCATCAGCGCGCCGCCGTGGAGGATCCCGCCCGAGGTGCAGCGCGACTCGTCCCAGGCCATCCGCGCGCGCACCTTCTCGGCTTCGAGCTGCTCGAGCTCGACCCCCAGCAGCGCGGCGAAGGGCATCGCTCGATGCGTGCGCTCGGTCAGCTCCTCGTCCACGACGAGCCCATTCTCGCGAAGTCGACGTGAGGATCCGGTCCCTAGCCGTCGAAGTCGGACCGGATCCCCTGGGGAGTGGGCTCGAGCCGTACGGTCGAGCCTCCTGCGTAGCGTGGTCGACGACCGGCGCCGCGTCCTGACACAAACGCATCAACCCGGGCAGAATGCTCAGGAGTGGCGACTCCGCCCGGCAGCGTCGACGAGCTCCGTCGGATCGCACCCGACCTGGCTCCGTCGATCGCGAAGCTCACCGTCCCTGCGTACATCCTCGATCGCAACGCCGTCGTTCGCTGGCTCAACAAGGCAGCCGTCGCCCAGTTCGGCGACCTGCGCGGGAAGCGCGCGAGCCACGTGGTCGCACCGGAGGACGCCGATCGCGCGCGACGGGAGTTCGCGGGGAAGCTGCTCGGGACGATCGAAGCGACCGACGCGACGGCGGACCTGCGTACCGCGGACGGCCGCACGGTCCGCGTCGACATCAGCTCGACCCAGCTCGTCGACCACGGCGCTGTCGTGGGCGTGTTCGGCCTGGCCGACCCCGTCGACCTCCCCGACGTGCCGCTCGCCAAGTCCTTGGACCTGACTCCGCGCCAGGTGGAGGTCCTCCGGCATCTCGCGGCGGGCCACTCGACGGACCGCATCGCGCAGACCCTCGGAATCGCCGAGGCGACGGTGCGCAACCACGTGCGCGGCATCCTGGCCGGGCTCGAGGTGCACACAAGGCTCGAAGCGGTGATCCGCGCGCACGAGCTCGGCCTCGTCTGACGCGGGTACGCTGGTCCGGTGGCCAGGGCCGCCCTCCTCCTGAACCTCGGCGTGACGCCATACCTCGAGGCCTGGGAGCTCCAGCGCTCGCTCGCGACGCGCGTCGCCGCCGGCGAGCTGCCCGACACGGTGCTGCTCCTGGAGCATCCGCCCGTCGTCACGCTCGGCCGGCGCGCGGACGAAGGCGAGCTGCACCTGCCCGCCGGCGCGGACGTCGAGCTCGTCGAGACCGACCGCGGCGGCAAGTCGACGTACCACGCGCCCGGCCAGCTCGTCTGCTACCCGATCCTCGACCTGACCCGCCACGGGCAGGACGTGAAGAAGTACTGCCGCGACCTCGAGCGGGCGCTCGTCGCGACGCTCGCGCCGTTCGGGCTCGAGGCGCAGACGATCGAGGGGCTCACGGGGCTCTGGCTCACGCCGCCGCCGCGCAAGATCGCCTCGATCGGCATCCACATCCACAAGTGGGTGACGACGCACGGCTATGCGCTCAACGTCGACCTCGACCCGGCGCCGTTCACGGAGTGGATCACCGCCTGCGGCCTCGAGGGCGCAGCGTTCACGACGATGGCGCGCGAGC
>CAWFVN010000038.1:0-71443 GCA_963819225.1 uncultured Actinomycetes bacterium
AGTGAGGCATGGAGCAGCCTGGCGTGGGAGGGCGTCCGGCTGCTCGTGCCTGTTCATGTTTCAGGCTCGTCTGGCCCATAACGGGATTCAGACACCTCGCACTCACTCGTGCTCGACGACGAGAACGCCCTCGCGCGCCTCGACAACGCGGTAGGCAAGTCCCGGCCGAATGAGAACGCGATCGCCAGGCGCCCAACCCGGGACGGGCAGCCCTCACGAACTCGCGGGCTCTGCGGCCTCGTCGTTAGTGAGCTTCAAGCTTGAAAGCCAAACACGTCGGCTCCCCTGCCTATCGGTTGGGGGGCCGGCAGCGGAGAGGCTACAACAGCGGTGATCCGCGGCCCATTCGGGGCCCATACGCCGTAGCGAGAAGGTGCGCGAACCTACTCTCGCATCGCGCCTTCCGCGTAGGCGTGCGGGTTCAGCCACTCAACGACATCGGGCGCCAGCGGCGTAAGAACCCCGTGGAGGTTCAAGTCCTCTCATCCACATTGCCAGATCAAGCGCCTCGGGGTCGTCGCGGCGCGCGTTCTACCGGGCGCTATTCGCTGAAAGGTCTCCTCGGTCGCGAGGGGCAACCGCGTCGCTCGTCACGCGCGAAGTGTTCAGCGAGCGAGGCGTACGAAGCCCCGCGTCCCGTTCGCCTCGACGTCCCAGTGCGTGCCGAAGGCAGGCATGTTGCGGATCTGGATCCGTCCGATCTCCTCGGGCACGTGTGGGTCGAGGTGGATCTCCCGGTCTCGCGCCTCGAGGCCGAGCATGACCTTGATGAAGACGAACGGGGCGCCGGTCGCCCATGCCTGCGGGCTGCAGGCGGTCGGGTAGGGCACCGGGAATCCGCTGACCACCCGGTCGAAGCCCGCGAACGCCTCGGGTAGGCGGAAGCTCGAGTACGTCGCGGCCTCGATTTGCGCGAGCGCGATGCGGTTCGCCTCGTCGCGGAACCCGTAGCGCGCGAGCCCCAGCGCGATGATCGAGTTGTCGTGCGGCCAGATCGTGCCGGTGTGGTAGCCGATCGGGTTGTACCCGCGCTCCTGGTTCGAGAGCGTTCGCACGCCCCAGCCGCTGAACAGATCCTGCGACATGAGGTGGTCGGCAATGGTGCTCGCGCGCTCCTGCGGCACGATTCCCGACCAGAGCAGGTGCCCCAGGTTCGACGTGAGCGAGTCGATGGGCGCTTGTCGCCGTCGAGCCCGATGACGTAGTAGCCGCCGCGCTCGTCCCTCCAGAAATCGCGATTGAAGCGCGCGAAGAGCTCCTCGGCCTCGCGCTTGAGTCGGCGGCGAGCTCGGTGTCGTCCATCAGCCCCTCGGCGAGCTCGGCGACCCGGAGCTTCGCGTCGTAGACGTAGCCCTGGATCTCGGCGGTGGCGATCGGCAGGAACGGGATGGGCCCGTCCGAGAACTGGATGCCGTCCCACGAGTCCTTCCAGCACTGGTTGCCGAGACCCTCTGAGGAGCGCGTCTGCGTACTCGACGTAGCCGTCGGCGTCGCGATCGCCGTAGCGATCGCACCACTCGAGCGCCGCGAGGATCCGATCCCATCGGGCGCGCACGAAGTCGTCGTCGCCGCTGAGGCGCCAGTACTCCGCCAGCAGGATCAGCCACAGCGGCGTGGCGTCCGCCGTTCCGTAGTACGGGCTGTGAGGCTTCTCGCCGATGACCGTGAGCTCGCCGTTGCGGATCTCGTGCAGGATCCTGCCCGGCTCCTCGTCGCGGAAGTCGTTCACCTCCGTGCCCTGCAGCTCACCCAGCAGATGCAGCGCGCCGCGGGCGAGGTCGGGGCCGACCCAGAGCGTCTGCAGGGACGTGATCAGCGTGTCGCGGCCGAAGAGCGTCATGAACCACGGAAGCCCGGCGGCCGGCAGCACGTACGGCTCGCCGTCGAGCTCCCCTCGATCCGAAGCGCCGCGAGGTCGACGATCGACTTGTCGAAGACCGCCTTGAGCACGGCGGTGTCGGACTCGAACTCGGGCGCTGCCTCGAGCCAGCGCGTGAGCGCCCCTTCCGAGGCCTCTGCTGGTCGCCGAAGTCGTCGTGCATCGGCTCGAGCACGCCGTCGTTCAGCTCGAGCTCGACGCGCACAACCGCTCCGAACAGCTGCCTGAGGCGCGAGCTCCAGGTCCCAGACGAGGCTGTCGCCCTCGACGCGCACCGGCAGCGTCGGCGAGCTCGCGGCGAAGCCGCTCGAAGATGCCGCTCCGCACGACGCGGACGGTGCACGCCGCGCGAAACCCCGGAACCTCGTAGGGGAACCGCAGCGGCTGGCCGTCGGCGCCGTGCTCGCGCGATATCCCTCGCTCCGGTCGCGCACGACGCTCTTCATCTCGAACAGGTCCGCGAAGTCGGTGCCGCACGTCAGGCGAAGCTAGAACCGAGCCGGCTCCAGGCCGGCGTTGAAGGCGCCGAGCTGCTCGAGCAGCCCGTTGCCGACGAATCGGAAGCGGCGCACCGCGAGGGTGTTCGGGCGCAGGCCCGCGATCTCGGCGTTCGTCAAGTAGAACGCTGCCGAGTAGTAGTCGACCGCGCGCGACTTGAGCAGCGACAGGGCTCGCCCCTCGAGACGCACTCCCACCAGTTGAGGAAGCGCGTGTCGTCGTGCACGAGGCCGCCGACCGAACCGGCAGGCACGTCACCGAGCGCGTCGGAGAGCAGGAACGTGCGGCCCTCGAGGACCGCGATCGCGTCCGTGCCGAGCTCGGGCGGATACGCCTTCTCGTCGCCATCCTCGTCGGGCGGGCGTGGCTCGGGGTAGGGGTCGAGCGGCGTCGGACGACGAGCTGTCGCATCAATCTCTTCGCGTGACATCAGCGTTCCCCCCTCGCTCTCGGCACGGTAGCGCTCCGGGGTTATCTTTTCATGGACCGTCCGTGTTGCGCACAGGCGTGTGCGCTTTCTCGCCATGGAGAGCCGGGGCATTCGCGCAGGACCCTGCGGCCCGAGCCCGCACAGACACCCCGGCACTCGCCACGGTCCCACATTCCGGGAGCCGCCACAACCACCAATCCTGGGGGAAAGAAGGGAAGGCAGCGGGGGCCGAAGTGGCCGCCCAAGAGACCCCGTTGCCTCCCCCCGCGCAGCACAGTAACGCCTCGATTGCAGGAATCAAAGGGCGTTCACCGACGCGTAACCGAAATGTCTTGGTCGGTGACTTCGCCGGCGATCGTGCCGTCCGAGAGTCGTCTCGCCCAACAGACCGGGCCGCGGATGCGACCTAGAAAGAGTGCTAAGAGGGGCCGGAAGCCCCTGGGGTAATTCGGGCTTCCGGCCACCTGATAGCGACGACCAAACTACTCGGCAAGCGGACACCACCGCGTCACCCAAACAGGGGGAACGCGTGCCGGGGGACTCGGCCTTCCCGCAGGGGAGAGTGGCACGCGAGCAACGGCTACGAAGGGACGGTTGCAGCCCCGCGGCCGGGGTGGATGACGTCCCAAATCTGCAGATGCATCTCGATCTCGTTCCGCGCCTGCTCAGCGCTTGGCGCGTCCGGCCTGTCGACCTCGACCATGCTTCCGCCGGCCGGGTCCGCCGTAAAGCCGGAACGCCGGAAGTGAGCGCACAGATCGTCCAAAAGCGCGGGATCGTCAAGGAGGACAAGCATGGGCCGCAGAGCCAGTCGTAAGTTTCGCGGCGGCCAATGAACCGCGCATCCCCTTGTCGAGGGGCACATCCCATGAACAACACAACGACAACAATCGCTCCCTCACAACGCAAGCGCGACAGTAAGCCGTCAGGACTGTGACCTCGTCTTCGGGGTCGTCCTCGTCGTCGGTGCGGTAGAGCCGCCAACCCTTTGCCTCCGGTCCGGACGGCCGCCCGCACTCTGCACACCACAAGCGCATGAGAAGGCGATCGTAAAACGCTCCCGCCGCCCAGAGCACTAGACGTTGCGCCAGTCTCGCTCTCCGAAGACCGGGCCTTGGCCAGTGCGAGAGATGGGGCCGGTGAGAGCCCGGGGCTGCGGCCCCCCGAGGCGCTCGAATCCGACCCCGAAGTGATATCGGCAACCACACCGGGCGGCTTGAGACCGGATCACCCGCCTGGGGATTGTCACGAGGCAGCGCGAGCGGGAGAGTGTGCCGGGGGAGGGCATGCGGCGCCTTCCCCCACCGCTCCTCGCAAGCCAACTCCTGGGGAGTACGGAGCTAGCTACCCCAGCGCGACTCGCCAGCTGATCGTCCTGCTGCGCCGACCCAGTTCGTCGACGACCGCGAACGTCACGCGATACACATCGCCGGTCGCGATCAGCTTCGCCGGGATCGGCCACTTCACGGAGAGGAAGCCGCAACCGCTCGTGCGCAGGTCGCCGTCCACGACGGTCGTGGCCCGCGCCACGACCCGGCCGCGTCGAATCCGCTGCTGGCCGACGATCACCCTGAAGGCACCCTCGTCGTCGCAGACCTGCAGCCTCGCGCTTCCCGACCGACGGGTCCGGGACGCACTCCACCGATGGGACTGGAGCACTGGAGCGACGTTCGGAATCCTGAACGTGAGGACGTTGGACCACTCTCGCGCAGGGCACGCGAAGACGACGAAACACGGCCAGTCGATCGCGTTCACATGCACGTAGTAGGTGATGCCCGTCTGCAGCCGACGGTTGGTCGACCTCCAGGACGTGCGTGTCGCCTCGACCTGCTCGAAGAGGACGAGGTTGTCGCCGAGGAACGCCCCGTCGGTGCTCAGGCGTCGGGTCGGTTGCGATCTCGATCAGCTGCGACTCGACGCCCGGAGGGAGGGTCCACCTCGCCGTGGGAAATTGCTTGACATGGCCAACCGAGACGAGCGTCGGCGGCGCGGCCGATGCCGCCGACGGGACGAGGAACACCGCAGCGACAGCCATCACGACCAGCAGGCGTTTCACATTCCTGTTCCTAACACACGGGACCCTCGATGCCCAGCCGCCGGCCGGGCGAGAGAAGACGGGAGATCCCCGTCAGAGCCTCCTGACGGGGATCCCGTTTGTCCTAGCAGGCCGACTCCGAGACCCCGGAGGCGACCGGTGCTACTGACTCCCCTGCGGGCCGGATCTTGCGGTGTGGTCACGAGCCAAAACCGCGCGGAGAGGTTCCGCGTATTCCGTGGAGTGAGACGCGCGCTCGTTCTTCTCCTGCTCGCGCTGGTCCTGCTCGTCCCGGCCGGCTGCGGCGGCGACGACAGCGGCGGGGGCGGCGGCGGCGGGACGAACACCACCAAGACCGACTCGGGTACGGGTACTAGCTCGGCAGCGCGGCGAGCACGTCGTCGGCGTGCGTGTCCGGCTTGACCTTGTGCATCACCTTGGCGACGTTGCCCTCCGAGTCGATCAGGAAGGTGGAGCGGTTGACGCCCATGTACGTCTTCCCGTACGCGGTCTTCTCGCCCCAGACGCCGTAGTCGTCGGCGACCTTGTGCTCGGGGTCGGCGAGCAGCGTGAAGGGCAGCCCGTACTTCTCCTTGAACTTGACGTGTGACGTCTCCTCGTCGGGGCTCACCCCGAGCACGACGGCGCCGCGGTCGGCGAACGCGCCGTAGTTGTCGCGGATCCCGCAGGCCTGCGTCGTGCAGCCGGGCGTGTCGTCCTTCGGATAGAAGTAGAGAACGACCGGCTTCCCGCGAAAGTCGGACAGCTTCACCTGCTCGCCCGAGTCGCTCGTCAGCTCGAAGTCCGGTGCGGGCCTGCCTTCCTCGACCATGTCGATCCTCTCTGTAGGGTCCGACCGATGCTAACGGCGCACGAGTGGGTCGCGTACGCGGTGATCGCGGTCGCAGGTCTTGCGGCGGTGTGGGGAGGCGTGACGTACTTCCGGCGCGCGGAGGCGGGGGCGTCGCTCGGCCACGTGCTCGCGCTCGTGCAGACGGTCTGCGTCGCGCAGGTCGCGCTCGGCCTGCTCCTCGTCGGGGACGGACGGCGAACCGCCGACGACCTCCACTACGTCTACGGCACCCTCACGCTGCTGGTCGTGCTCGCGCCGTGGTTCTACGCTCCGGCCGACCCGCGCCGCCGGCTCGCGTGGTTCGCGGGAACCTCGCTCGTCGCCGCCGCGCTCGCCGTCCGGGCCTGGACGACCTCGGGCTGATGAAGCGCTTCTGGGCCAACATGAACCCGACGGTCCGAGGCTTCCTCGTGATCGGCGCGATCGCGCTCACGGTGGTCGTGCTGAACCTCTACAACGTGCTCGCCTCGCTCGCGATCCTCGCGCAGATCGCGTTCCTGCTCGCGATCGCCTTCTTCGTCTTCCTCGTGTGGCGCGAGCGGCGCGAGGAGATCTCGGCCTGGCCGATGCGGGCGCAGCTCGCTCTCTACGGCGCCGCGATCCTGATCGTCTTCGACCTGCTCGTCTTCAGCTTCTGGGGAGCGAGCGGCCTCGGGGCGGTGGCCTTCCTGCTCGTGCTCGTGATCTGCGGCTACGCGGGATTCCGCGCGTGGCGCAGCCAGCACACGTACGGCTACTAGGCGCTAGGCCTCGACCCGCAACGCCGCGCCGTCGAGACGGTCGAGCGCCGCGCGGATCTCCATGCCTTCGCCGACGAAGATCGGCGTGTCGCGCTCGGTGTAGCTCGACGCCTCGCTGTCGCGAAGCGTCAGCATCAGGTGCATGAAGTCGGCGGGCTCGTCGCACTCGAACGCGGTCATGAACTCCTGGTCGTCGATCCCGAACGAGTACGTCGTGTGGTTGTGGATCGTCGGGAAGCGACGGCCGGTCTCGATGTGCTCGTCCATCGCGCTCTGGCGGTGCTCGGGCGTGAGCGCGTACCACGGTCGCGTCTTCACGAACGGGTAGACGACCAGATACGGAGATCCCTTGGGCGTGACCTTGCGGGGTCGCCGCGCCGACGTGTACTCGGAGGCCTTCGTCGTGGCGAGGTACGAGTACGGCGTCTCGAGCCAGCCGGCGAGCGGCGTCGCGTTCAGCTCCGCGCCGAGCTCGCCGAGATCCTGGTAGCGCGAGGTGATCTTCCAGAGGAAGAAGTCGGTGTCCGGCCGCACGCCCGAGACGGAGTAGGCGCGAAGGGAGTCCATCCGCTCCGCCCAGCCCTCGACGACCTCGGCGAAGGCGTCCTTGCCGGCAGCGCGCTCCTCGACCGGCAGCCGCCGCCAGGCCGGGTCGACCCGGTAGAAGCTGTAGGCGACGTACTGGCCCTCCACGCGCGAAACGCTAGCGGACGCTGAAGGCGCGGGTGCTTCTGATCACGGTCGCGCCGCGGTTCACCGGTGCCGAGAACGCGACGTTGAACTTGTAGACGCCCTTGACGAGCGCCAGCTTCGGGAGCCGCACGATCGAGTAGACGCCCGCGAGCGCTCGGCCGGTGTGCTTCGCGACCACCTTGTTGTCGGACATCCGCTGGAGCGACGTCTCGACCGTGCAGTCGATGCTGCAGCGCAAGGTGACGCCGTAGCGCCCGTTCGAGCCGAACGGCCCGAAGCGGTCGACAGTGGGAGTCAGCTTGAGCGCCGCGCACTTCGCGACGATGCCGCCGCGCGTCTGGCGCGCAGCCTGCTTCATCAGCGGCAGCGACGTCTTCGCCGTCTTGTCCGGGTAGTAGAAGCCCGACTGCCAGCCGGGCAGGCGCGGGTCGTCGATCGTCAGGAACATGAAGATGCCGGCAATGTTGGGCTGGCAGAACGAGAGCTCGAGCGCCTTGCGGTAGCTGGCGGCCTGCTTCGCCTCGTCCACCGGCCTCGTCGTCGTCGGCTCGGCGCCGTTGTACTGCGACGCCTTGCCCGCGGGCGGGAGCGACTCGATCCCGAACTCGCCGTAGTAGATCGGGAGCGTGGAGCCCTTCTGCGCCGGTGCCGTCGAAGGCCTGGCCGAGCAGCTTGACGAGCTTGTCGTAGTCCGCGACGCCGATCGAGGTGCCGTTCGGGTGCCCGGTCGCCGGGGACTGGCTCGAGTTGTCGGGGAACGGGTTGATCGAGAGCGCGTCCATCACGGGCTTCGTGCGCGCGCTCGCCTTGTAGGCCGTCCCCATGTCGAGGATGAACTTCGTCGGCGAATGCGTGTGCCGCGCGAGCGTGTGGTTGTCGGAGCCGCGCGGGGAGAGCGCGCCGCCGAGGACGACGATGTTCGGCGACACCGCCTTCAGCGCGTCGTAGGCCTCGGCGAGGAGCGCGAGGTACGCGGGCGCGGCGACGTTCTCGCCGTTCGGCCCGAACTGCGGGAGCCAGAAGCCGTTCAGGTTCGGCTCGTTGCCGATCGTGTAGTGGCGCACGGCGGGGAGCGCCTTCGCGAGCGCGGCGACGAACTGCGCGAACTGCGTGCGCGACTTCTCGGTCAACGGCGTCGTCCTGCTGCCCGGATGCGAGACGACGAGGAAGACCTGCATCTGGTTCGCGGTCGCCGCGAACACCGCGTTCTTGAGCGCCGCGAGGTCGCCGCCGGGCGGCTCGACCTGGTCGGGGAGCCAGTGCTGGGTCATCCGGATCGCGGTGAAGCCGGCCGCCTTCGCCCGGAGCACCTCGGCCTGCGCAAGCGCCGGGTCGCTCTGCTTGGCCACGTCGGTCGTCGTCCCGACGACCATCGTCGGTCCACCCGCGAGCGCGGCCGGCGCCAGTGTGAGCGCTGCGACCCCTGCGACGACCCCTTTGAGCACCCCGGTACGCACGATGGACACGGCTACGCTAGCCACCAGAAGTGAAGAAACCGTTGGAACCGCGGCTGAAGGCGCTCCCGACCAAGCCGGGCGTCTACCTCTTCAAGGACGCCAAGGGCCAGGTCCTCTACGTGGGCAAGGCGAAGTCGCTCCGCCCGCGCGTCCGGTCGTACTTCCAGGCGAACCCGGACGCCCGCGCGGCGATCCAGCAGCTCCCCGACCGGGTCGCCGACATCGAGGTGATCGTGACGGGCAACGAGGTCGAGGCCCTCCACCTCGAGCAGAACCTCGTCAAGCGGCACCGCCCGCCCTTCAACGTGCGGCTGCGGGACGACAAGTCGTTCCCGTACATCGCGGTCACCGTCGAGGACGAGTACCCGCGCGTGATGTTCACGCGCGAGCGGCACCGCCGCGGCGTCGTCTATTTCGGGCCCTATGCGAATGCGAAAAAGGTACGCGGCACACTGGACGTCCTGAACCGCGTGTTCCAGTTCCGGCCGTGCGAGGGGCCGAAGCCGGGGCGGCACTCGGGGATCCCCTGCCTCGACTTCCACATCGAGCGCTGCCACGCGCCCTGCGTCAACTACATCTCGAAGGACGCCTACGGCGAGATCATCGACGGGGTGATCGGCTTCCTCGAAGGCGACACCGAGCCGATCCAGGCGCGGATCGAGGAGCGGATGCGCGAGGCCGCGGCGGAGGAGCGCTTCGAGGAGGCGGCGCGGCTCCGGAACCGCCTCTTCGCGGTCCGGCACCTCGCCGAGCGGCAGGCGGCGGACAAGCGCGCCGTCGGCACGATCGACGTGATCGGGATCGCGCTCGAGGGCGATCGCGGAACCGTGCAGATCTTCCCGCTTCGCGAGGGGAAGATGATCGACCGCTACGCGTTCCACCTCGAGAACGTCGGGGGTCAGGACCTCACGACCGTCCTCGAGGAGTTCTGTCTCGAGTACTACGGCTCGTCGCCGAGCATCCCGCCGCAGATCGTCGTCCCGCGCGACGCGGGCGACCTCTCGGCGCTCGAGCAGTTCCTCTCGGAGCGGCGCGGCGCGCGCGTCGAGGTGCGGGCTGCGGAGCGCGGCGAGAAGCGGCGCCTCCAGGAGCTCGCAACGGAGAACGCACGGCTCGCGCTCGCGTCGGAAGCCCAGCAGACCGAGCAGCGCCGGCAGCGGAGGATCGAGGCGCTCGAAGAGCTCCGCGAGGCGCTGAACCTCGAGTCGCTGCCGATCCGGATCGAGTGCTTCGACATCTCGAACATCCAGGGCGAGTCGGTCGTCGGGTCGATGGTCGTCTTCCAGGACGCCGTCGCGAAGAAGGCGCACTACCGGAAGTTCGGCGTCCAGAGCCTCGACGGGCAGGACGACTTCGCCGCGATGGCCGAGGTCGTCTCGCGCCGGTTCGCGCGCCTCGCGAACCCGGACCCGGAGCAGCACGACGAGAGCTTCTCGGCGATGCCGAACCTCGTGGTGATCGACGGCGGCAAGGGGCAGCTCTCCGCGGCACTGGCGGCGATGCAGGCGTTCGACCTTCCGCGGGTCGCCGTGATCGCGCTCGCGAAGAAGGAAGAAGAGGTGTACGTGCCCGGGCAGCCCGACGCCGTTCGCCTGCCCAGGCACCAGCCGGGGCTCCAGCTGCTCCAGCGGGTCCGCGACGAGGCGCACCGCTTCGCCGTCGGCTTCCACCGGCAACGGCGCGAGACGCGCTCGTTCGAGTCGATCTTCGACACGCTGCGCGGAGTCGGCCCGGCCCGCCGCAAGGCGATCCTGAAGCACTTCGGCTCACCCGACGCGTTCCTCGCGGCGACGCAGGAGGAGCTCGAGGGCGTGCCGCAGCTACCGCCGAAGACCGCCCGCGCGATCTACGCGCAGCTGCACAAGGCCGGCCGCGGGTAGGGGCCCTGGCCCTACGGGTGGGGCGCGACGAGGACCGCGATCGTGAAGAACGAGGCGGCGATGGCGAGGAAGCGCATGTCTTCGACCCTAGGACGTGCCTTTACGCACGCGGTTCGGGACGAGTAAGAAGTTCTTTAGGGCAGGCGGGCTGCGTAGATCGCCTCGTCGAGCCGGCCTGCGGCCGGGCGGGAGGCGAGCGCGAGCACGGCGACGGGCGTTCCGGCGGCGAACGAGGTGGAGATGTAGTCGCCGAGCATCGGGCCGAGCGTGGTCTGGGCGATCCACTGCCGCGTCATCGTCTCGGTGTTGAGGCGACGCGGCGCCGTCCACGTCCCGCCGCCGTTGGCCGAGCGGACGAAGAACGCGTCGATGCCGCCGCCGGGCTGAAGGCGGTACCACGAGAGCGCGAGCCGGCCGTTGCGGTCGGGGTCTGCGGCGAGCCCCGGCACGACGTCGTGCGTGCGGTCGCGGGACGGGCCGGTCGGGACGCGCGCCGGTGCCGACCACTGGATGCCGTCCGCGGATCGCGAGAGCATCAGGTCGGTGCCGTTGCAGTCGGTGTGCAGCTGGCAGTCCGACCAGGCGAGGTACACGGTGCCCGCCGCGTCGACCTCGGCCACCGGCAGCGCGAACGCGCGGAAGTTCAGGCCGACGGGCGCCTCGACGCGGCCGATGAAGTTCGTGCGCGAGAACGTCGCGCCGCCGTCGGTGGAGCGGATCGACGACATCTGGTCGCCGTCCCAGTAGAGAACGAGCGCGTCGCCGTTCGGCCGCGCCACGGGCTGCACGCCCGGCGAGCCCTCGCGCATCGCGTCTCGGCCGGCGTTGTCGGGTGCTCCGATCGGGGCCGACCAGGTGAGCCCGCCGTCGGCGGAGGTCTGGATCGAGATCCGGTTCGTGCGGAAGTCGCTGTAGGCGAGGTAGCAGCGGCCGCGAAACGGGCTCGACGTCCAGTTGTCGCACGCGAACCACTGCTTGTCGAGCTCGAGGTCGCGGGCGATCGAGCGCGTCGCGACGACGGGGGCGCTCCACGTGATCCCGTCGGCCGAGCGGTTGAAGACGAGCGCGGACTCTCGACCGGGCGAGACGGCGAGGCTCGACGCGAGCCAGACGCCGTGCAGCGCGTCGAAGCCGATCACCGGGTCGCTCGCGCGCACCCACTCGCCTGCCGGAGTCGAGTTCGACGTGAGCGAGGGGAGGAGGCCCGAGCGCCACGTCCGGCCTGCGTCGCGCGACGTCGCGAAGCCGATGTTCGCGGCCGCGCCGTCGCGGATCCGCCCGACCTGGAAGACCGAGACGATCGTCGACCCGAACGCGTAGCTGTCGGGCTCGACCTCGGTCGCGTGCTGGCTCTCGGGGTTCCGGTACTGGTCTCGCGAGAGCTGCCGTGCCACGACCTCGCAGGCCCGGTCGACCCGGTCGCTCAGGTCGGCCGTCACGAGGTCCCGGCCGGGGCCGCAGCCGATCGTGTCGACGAACCGGTCCTGCGCCTTGATGCGGTCGTCGCCGCGCCCGGCGATCACGCGGTCGCGCCCGGCGCGCGGGTCGATGTAGTCGGCGCGGGCGGTCCCGCGGATCGTCTCCGCGCGCGGCGTCCCGACCTTCTCCGCGGCACCTGCGGTCGACGCGAGGACGGCGCCGGCGAGCGCAGCGAGGGCGAGGAACCGGCGCACGGCGTGAGCCTAGCTGCGGCTTCCTGAGAAGAGGCTTAGGGCTTCGAGTCGTCCGGCGCCATGAACGGGTACCGGTAGTCGCGCGGCGGGACGAAGGTCTCCTTGATCGTGCGCGGGCTGACCCAGCGGATCAGGTTCCACATCGACCCGGCCTTGTCGTTCGTCCCGGACGCCCGCCCGCCGCCGAAGGGCTGCTGCCCGACGACCGCACCCGTCGGCTTGTCGTTCACGTAGAAGTTCCCGGCCGCGTAGCGAAGCGCTTCGTCGGCCTGGTCGATCGCCGCGCGGTCCTCCGAGAAGACCGCGCCGGTCAGCCCGTACGGCGACGTCGACTCGACGAGGTCGAGCGTCTCCGTCCACTTGCCCTCCGGGTAGACGTACGTCGTCACCACCGGCCCGAACAGCTCCTCCTGCATCGTCCGGAACTTCGGGTCCTTCGTCGCGATCACCGTCGGCTCGACGAAGAAGCCGCGGCTGTCGTCGACGCCGCCCCCGACGACGATCTCGCTGTCGGCGCTCGCGCGCGCGTCCGCGATCGCGCTGCGCTGCGTCTCGAGCGACTTCTGGTCGATCACCGCGCCCATGAAGTTCTCGAAGTCGGCGACGTCGCCCATCTTGAGCTCGGCCACCTTTTCTTCCAGTCGTTCGCGGAGCGCGGGCCAGAGGTTCGACGGCGCGTAGACGCGCGACGCTGCGCTGCACTTCTGTCCCTGGTACTCGAACGAGCCGCGGAGGATCGCGGTCGCGAGCGCGTCGACGTTGGCGGACGGGTGCGCGACGATGAAGTCCTTGCCGCCCGTTTCGCCGACGATGCGCGGGTAGTTGCGGTAGCGGCCCTTCGCGATGTTCGAGCCGATCGTCTGCCACATCGAGTTGAACACCGCCGTCGAGCCCGTGAAGTGGATCCCGGCGAGGTGCTCGGAGTCGAGCGCGGCGTCCCCGATCTCGGCACCCGAGCCGTAGACGAGGTTGATCACGCCCGGCGGCAGCCCTGCCTCCTGCAGCAGGCGCATCAGCCAGTACGCCGAGTACATCGCGGTCGTCGCCGGCTTCCAGACGACCGTGTTGCCCATCAGCGCCGTGCTCCCCGGGAGGTTGCCCGCGATCGCGGTGAAGTTGAAGGGCGTGACGGCGAAGACGAAGCCCTCGAGCGGCCGGTACTCCATGCGGTTCCAGACGCCCGGCGACGAGACGGGCTGCTCCGCGTAGATGCGGAGCATGAACTCGACGTTCCAGCGCCAGAAGTCGATCAGCTCCGCCGCGGCGTCGATCTCCGCCTGATGCGACGTCTTCGACTGGCCGAGCATCGTGGCGGCGACGAGCGTGTCGCGCCACGGCCCGGCGAGCAGCTCGGCGGCGCGGAGGAACACGGCGGCGCGCTCTTCCCACGGCGTCCGGTGCCAGTCCTCCCACGCCTCGCCCGCGGCAGAGATCGCGCGCTCGACCTCGGCCGCGCCTCCCTGGTGGACGTCCGCGAGCACGTGCTCCTTGTCGTGCGGCGCGATCGCCTGCTTCGTCGTGCCGGTGGTGACGTCCTCGCCGCCGATCACGAGCGGGATCTCCAGGCGCTCCCTGCTCATCTGGTCGAGGCGCAGCCGCAGGCTGGCGCGCTCCGGCGAGCCCGGCGCGTAGTCCTTCACCGGCTCGTTCTGCGGGGCAGGGGGCCGGAACAGGCCGGGTGCGCTCATCGGGCACGATTCTAGTCGTGCGCTACGCGGGCTACGTGGTGGAAGGCTGGGGCGTCGGCGAGCTCGTGCTCGACGGGGACGTGCTCGTCCACAGCGAGGCGCCGAAACCGTCGGACGCTGCACCGCCCGGTTCGCACTGGCTCGGCGAGCGTTTGCGTGCGTACTTCGTCGAGGGCTCGCAGGACGACTTCCTCGACGTCGAGCTCGACCTCGAAGGCTCGACGCCGTTCCAGCTCGCCGTCTGCACCGCGTTGCGAGAGCTGCCGTACGGCGAGACGGTGACCTACGGCGAGCTCGCGGCACTCGCCGGCCACCCGAACGCGCAGCGCGCCGTCGGCACGTTCTGCGCCGCGAACCGGTTCGCGATCGTCGTGCCGTGTCATCGCGTCGTC
Source organism: uncultured Actinomycetes bacterium (assembly GCA_963819225.1). Lineage (GTDB taxonomy): Bacteria > Actinomycetota > Thermoleophilia > Gaiellales > Gaiellaceae > JACCTU01. The sequence continues at coordinate 14,219 of CAWFVN010000038.1, forward strand.
GCAGCGGGAGGCATCGGGTCGTACGGGTCGCTCGGCGTCGCGTACAAGCAACGGCTCCTGGAGCTCGAGCGTGCCGCTCTCTGAGGACCTCCGCAACGAGCTCGCGGCGATCACGCCGACGAGCGACTGCGACCGTCTCGCGGAGCTGTCGGGCCTCGCTCACTCGGCCGGGAGCGTCCACCTGCTCGGGCGTGGGGAGGTCTCGGTGCATCTCGACCTCGCGAGCAACGCGGTCGCGCGTCGCGCGTTCGGGCTCCTGCGCGCGTTCGGCGTCGAGGCGGAGATCCGCACGTACCGCCGCCGCGCGTTCGACCGCTCGACTCGCTATCAGGTGCACGTCCCGGGAACGGCTCGCGCGCTGGAGGTGCTGACGGAGGCGGGCATCCTCGGCCAGGGCCATCGTCCCGCCGAGCGGCCGCCGCGCCGGGTCGTCGGACGAGCGTGCTGCCGCGCGGCGTATCTGCGCGGCGCGCTCCTCGGCGGCGGCTCGCTCAGCGGTCCGCGCACGCCTCACCTGGAGATCCGCACGGCATCGCTCGAAGGCGCGGAGTTCCTCGCGTCGCTCGTGCCGCTCGCGGTCCTCGACCGCGGGAGGCACGCGATCGCGTACGCGAAAGCAGGCGAGACGATCGCGGACGTGCTCGCCGAGGCCGGCGCGAGCGACGTCGTGCTCGCGCTCGACGAGCACGCGGTCGTGGCTGCGACGCGCTCGCGCGCCAACCGCCAGGCGAACGCCGACCACGCCAACCTCGTCCGGTCGAGCCGTGCCGCGCACGAGCAGGTCGTCGCGGTCCGGGCGCTCGTCGCCGCGGGGCGGCTCGACGGGCTGCGGCCCGAGCTCCAGGAAATCGCCGCGCTCCGGCTCGACCATCCCTCGCTCTCGCTGAGGGAGCTCGCGCTCAAATGTCAGCCGCCGACGACGAAAGCCGCTGCTCACAGGCGGTTGCGGACGCTCCAGCGACTCGCCGAAACTGTTTTCTGACGAGGCAAAGTGGTCCAGTTGAACGGCCGTCGCGAACCGTCCATACTTTGATTTCGGCGGGTCCGCGCTCGTCCGGCGTCGAATTCAGACCCCGTTCGGCGCCAAGGTTCTGAGCGTGGTGAAGTCGGAGGGGAAGGTCGTCCTCGGAGCTTCCCCTCCGGCCCGCCGTTCACGGCGGGCCGTCGGACTGTTACCGGGCGCGCCGGCAAGCCGGCACGCCCTCATTTTGTCGGCATCGCAAGCGATGCCGACGCGGCCCGCCTACATTTTTTCCGGCAATTAGACTCGCGCAGTCAAATCGAAAGACCAGGAGGGGCGCTTGGCGGTCAAGGTTGGGATCAACGGGTTTGGGCGGATTGGGCGGAACTTCTTTCGCGCGAAGGTGCGGAAGGGTGCCGACATCGACGTCGTTGCGATCAACGACCTTGCGGACGCCGCGACGATGGCGCACCTGCTCGAGTACGACTCCGTGCTCGGGCGGCTCGAGGGCGGGGCCAGCGCCGGCGACGGGACGATCACCGCTGCCGGCGAGGAGTTCAAGGTGCTCGTCCGAGCGCGATCCCGAAGAACCTTCCCTGGGGGGACCTCGGCGTCGACGTCGTGCTCGAGTCGACCGGTTTCTTCACGAAGCGTGACAGGGCGCAGCAGCACCTCGACGCCGGAGCGCCGAAGGTCGTCATCTCCGCTCCCGCGACCGACCCCGACGTGACGATCGTCGCTCGGCGTCAACGACGACGCGTACGACAAGCGACGTCGCACCACATCATCTCCAACGCCTCGTGCACGACGAACTGCGTCGCGCCGATGGCGAAGGTGCTCCACGACACCTTCACGATCGAGCAGGGCTTCATGACGACGATCCACGCGTACACGAACGACCAGCGCATCCTCGACCTGCCGCACGAGGATCTGCGGCGCGCGCGAGCGGCCGCGATCAACCTGATCCCGACGTCGACCGGCGCCGCGCGCGCGATCGGGCTCGTCATGCCCGAGCTGCAGGGAAAGGTCGACGGCATGTCGCGATCCGCGCCCCGGTCCCGACCGGGCTCGATCGTCGACCTGGTCGTGCGCGTCGGACGCGAGACGAGCGTCGACGAGGTGAACGAGGCTTCCGCGCGGCGGCCGACACCGGCGCGGATGAAGGGGATCCTCGCAGTACTCGGACGACCCGCTCGTCTCGACCGACATCCAGAACTCGCCGTACTCGTGCATCTTCGACAGCGGGCTGACGATGGTCTGCGGGCAACATCGTGAAGGTCTTCGGCTGGTACGACAACGAGTGGGGCTACTCGTGCCGGCTCGTCGACGTGATGACCCGCCTCTAGTGCGAAGACCTCGCTCGGTGCGCGACGCCGACGTCGGCGGCAAGACCGTGCTCGTTCGCTCCGACCTGAACGTCCCGCTCGAGGACGGGCGCGTCGCCGACGACACGCGGATCCAGGCATCGCTGCCGACCTTGCAGCTGCTGCTCGAGCGAGGCGCGGCCGAGGTGCGCGTCTGCTCGCACCTGGGCCGGCCGAAGACCGAGGAGGACCGCGAGCAGTACTCGATGGAGCCGGTCCGCGCGCGGCTGCGCGAGCTGCTCCCCGACGACCGGGTCGTCGTCCTCGAGAACACCCGGTTCGACCCACGCGAGACCGCGAACGACCCGTCGTTCGCGCGGGAGCTCGCCGAAGGCTGCGACCTCTTCGTCAACGACGCGTTCGGGTCGGCTCATCGCGCCCACGCGTCGACCGTCGGCGTCGCGCAGCTGCTCCCCGCGTACGCCGGTCTCCTGCTGGAGCAGGAGCTCGAGATGCTGGGCCGGCTGCTCGGCGAGGTCGAGCGGCCGTTCCTCCTGATCTCGGGCGGCGCGAAGGTCGAGGACAAGCTCGAGGTGCTCAGGAACCTCGGCGGGCGCGCCGACGAGGTGCTGATCGGTGGGAAGATGGCGGAAGAGGTGCGCGAGTCGAACCCCCTCGAGTTCGAGGTCGTCCTGCCGAAGGACGTCGTCGCGGCGTCGGCCTTCGAGCCGGACGCCGAGACGAAGGTCGTGCCCTTCGACGAGCTTCCCGAGGGCTGGCTCGGGCTCGACATCGGGCCGGAGACGCAGCGCGACTTCGCCGAGCGGATCCGCCGTGCGAAGACGGTGTTCTGGAACGGCCCGATGGGCGTCTTCGAGTGGCCGCGCTTCGCCGAGGGCACGCGGGCCGTCGCGGAGGCGGTCGGCGAGGTCGACGGCTACACCGTCGTCGGCGGGGCCGACTCGGCGCGTGCGCTGCACGAGGCGGGCCTCGCGGACCGGGTCGACTGGGTCTCGACCGGCGGCGGCGCGTCGCTCGAGCTGCTCGAGGGCAAAGAGCTTCCCGGCGTCGCGGCGATCCCGGAGGCCTGACCGATGCTGATCGCCGGCAACTGGAAGATGTACAAGGGGCCCGACGAGACGCGTGAGTTCTGCGCGCGCCTGCGTGCGCGCTGCACGGCTTCGAGGGCGCCGACGTGATCGTGTGCCCGCCGTATCCGTCGCTGCACGACGCCGTCGGCATGTTGGCGGTCACCGAGATCGGCGTCTTCGCGCAGAACACGCACTGGGCGAAGGAGGGGCCGTACACCGGCGAGGTGTCCCCGTGGATGCTCAAGGACATGGGCGTTGGCGGCACGCTCGTCGCGCACTCGGAGCGCCGCCAGCTGTTCGGCGAGACCGACGAGTCCGCTGCGCTGCGCATCGAGGGCTCGCTCGACGCGGGGCTGCACGTGATCGCCTGCGTCGGCGAGACGGAGGACGAGCACGAGGCGGGGGAGACGGAGAACGTGATCCGCCGCCAGGTGGAGGCGATCAAGACGGTGGTCGAAGACGAGAACCTCGAACGGCTCGCGATCGCCTACGAACCGGTCTGGGCGATCGGCACCGGTCGCACCGCGACGCCGGAGCAGGCCGAGGACGCGCACAAGCTGATCAAGCGGCTGCTCGAACGTGCCCGTGCTCTACGGAGGCTCGGTCAAGCCCGAGAACGCGGAGGAGCTCCTGTCGCAGCCGGACGTCGACGGCGCGCTCGTCGGCGGCGCCTCGCTCGAGGTCGAGTCGTTCGCGGCGATTTGCGAAGCAGCCGTCCGCTCGTAGCCCTCGTCATCCTGGACGGGTGGGGCTGCGCGCCGCCCGGACCGGGCAACGCGATCGAGCTCGCCCGCACGCCGGTCTTCGACCGCCTGTGGGCGGAGTTCCCGCACACGACGCTCGAGGCGTCCGGCGAGGCGGTCGGACTGCCGCCCGGGCAGATGGGCAACTCGGAGGTCGGCCACCTGACGATCGGGAGCGGCCGCGTGCTCGACCAGGACCTCCAGCGCGTGAACCGCGCGGCGCGCGACGGGTCGCTCTTCGAGAACGAGGCACTCGTCGGTGCGTTCCGGCGCGCGCGCGAGCGCGACGGCGACGTCCACCTGCTCGGGCTCGTGTCGTACGGCGGCGTCCACTCGCACATCGAGCACCTGCGCGCGCTGCTCGAGCTCGCGCAGCGCGAGGGGATGCTCGAGCGGACGTGGATCCACGCCTTCACCGACGGCCGCGACGTGTCGCCGACGTCCGCGCTCCGCGACCTCGCCGAGCTGCCGGAGGACCGGATCGCGACGATCGCCGGCCGGTACTACGCGATGGACCGCGACAACCGCGAGGAACGGACGCAGCTCGCACTCGACGCGATCGTCGGGCCGTGCACGCCGGTGGCGAGCACGCTCGGCTACGTCCAGCGACAGCTACGAGCAGGGCGTGACCGACGAGTTCCTCCTCCCGGTGTGCGTGGAGGGGCGGCCGCGGCTCGACCCGGCCAAGGACAGCGCGATCTTCTTCAACTTCCGACCCGACAGAGCACGCCAATTAGCGATCAAGCTCCGGGAGCTGGGCGTCGATCTGACGACCATGACGCGGTACCGGGACGACCTCGACTGCCCGGTCGCCTTCGGCGAGCAGCTCGTCCAGCAGACGCTCGCGGAGGTGCTCGCGCACAACGGCGTCCGTCAGCTCCACTGCGCCGAGACGGAGAAGTACGCGCACGTCACCTACTTCTTCAACGGCGGCCGCGAGGAGCCGTGGGAGGGCGAGACGCGCATCCTCGTCCCGAGCCCGCGCGACGTCCCGAGCTACGACCACAAGCCCGAGATGGCCGCCCGGGAGGTCACCGAGCGCTTCTGCGCCGAGCTCCCCGAGGGCTACGGGTTCGCCGTCGTCAACTTCGCGAACCCGGACATGGTCGGCCACACCGGCTCCATCCCGGCCGTCGTGCAAGCTGTGGAAACCGTGGACGAATGCCTGCTCAGGGTTGTGGAAACTGTGGAAAACCTCGGCGGTGCATGTCTAGTCACCGCCGATCACGGGAATGCTGAACACATGCTCGAAGCGGACGGCGTCAGCCCGTTCACGGCGCACACGACGAACCCGGTCCCGCTTGATCCTGACCGCCCCCGACGAGCGCCTCCGGGAGGGAGGCGAGCTCAAGGACCTGGCCCCGACGGCCCTCCAGCTCCTCGGACTGGACAAGCCGGACGAGATGACCGGGAACTCCTTGGCCGGCCCGGCCTGAACCGGGCTATACTGCCGCGTCCCGTGTCGCTCCAGCAGCCAGATCTGGGAGTTCTGCGGAAGGCTCAACGTGGGGACGAACGAGCCTTCTCCCTCATTCTCAGAGCGTACGAAACGCCCGTCTTCAACTACGTGCTGCGGCTGGTCAACGACCGGTCGCTCGCCGAGGACCTGACGCAGGAGGTCTTCCTCCGCGTCTTCCAGGGTCTGCCGAAGTTCTCGCTGCGCTCGAAGTTCACGACCTGGCTCTTCCAGGTGACGAAGAACCGCGTGCTCGACGAGCTGCGCTCGATCGAGCGGCGCCCGAGAGCCGTCGTCGCGCTCGAGGACGTGCCGCCGTTCGAGGTGCTCGACGCGCCGTTCGAGCGGCTCGAGGCGATCGACGCCGTCTGGCGTGCGGTCGAGAACCTCAGCGTCGACCTGAAGATGGCGCTGCTGCTCCGCGACATCGTCGGCCTCTCGTACACCGAGATCGCCGACTCGCTCGAGATCACGCTCGCCACGGTCAAGTGGCGGATCTACAAGGCGCGCGAGGAAGTCCAGCTCGCGCTCGCCCGCGAAGGCATCAAGGTCGGCAGCTCGGCCGACGAGCCTGCCGCCGCGGTCGTCATCTCTACCTAGCGCGCGTTCTCGCGCAACCAGTCGGCGAGCCCACGCGCGTCCTCGCTCGGCGTCGCGCCGTCGGGGATCGGCTGCACTTGCGCCGGCGCGGCAGGCTGATTCGGGTCGTCGTCTCTCGTCCCGAGCGCCAGCCCGATCGCGGCGAGCGCGAACAAGCACCGCGCCCGCGGCGATCACGGGGAGCGGCGAGATCCGGCGGCGCCTCCGGCGGCGGCGCGCGGTGCGGCGCGCGGGATCACGACGGTCGCGTCCTCGCCGCCGACCGCCGTCGTCGAGCAGGCGGGCGAACTCGGCGGCCGACGACGGGCGGTCCTCGGGGTCGGGTCGCAGCGAGCGCTCGATCGCCGCGCGCAGACCCGGCGGAGTGTCGGCCGGAAGCTCGGGCGGCGTGACCTCGCGACGGCCCGCGAGCTGCGCGAGCGACTCGACCTTCCACGGCTGACGCCCGGTCAGCAGCTCGTAGAGCACGACGCCCGAGCGCGAAGAGGTCGGTTGCGGGCGTCACCGTGCCCGCCTCGGCTTGCTCGGGAGCGAGGTACGCCGCGGTCCCGACGACCGTGCCCGCCTCGGTGAGCTCGGTGCCCTCGACTGCGCGCGCGATCCCGAAGTCCGCGATCTTGATCGTGCCGTCGTCGCGCTCGATCAGGTTGCCCGGCTTCAGGTCGCGGTGCACGAGCCCGTTCGCGTGCGCGTGCTCGAGGCCGGCGCACACCTGGCGCGCGATCGCGAGCACGTCGTCCGCGGGAAGCGTGCCGTCGCGGCGGAGCCGTTCCTCGAGCGTGCGCCCGGGAACGAGCTCCATGACGATGAACGGACGGCCGTCCGACCTCGCCGACGTCGAACACCGTGACGATGTTCGGGTGCGAGAGGCCTGCCGCGACGCGCGCCTCGCGGGCGAAGCGCGCGCGGAAGCTCGGGTCCGCTGCGAGCCCCTCGTCGAGCAGCTTGACCGCGACCTCGCGGCCGAGCTCGGCGTCGTGCGCGAGGAGCACCTTGGCCATCGCGCCCTCGCCGAGGACGCGCTCGACCCGGTAGCGGCCGCCGGCGATCGTCTCGACCGTCACGGCTCGTCCTCCGTGACCGTCGGCAGCGGCTCGGTGGGGACGGGCTCCTCCTCCGACTGCTGCTTGTCCTTTTTCTTCTTCTTCTTGTCCTTCTTGTCTTGCTCTTCGTCGTCGTCGCCCTGGTCGGCCGGGGGCGGACAGTTCACGCGTGTTGACGAGCTCGTTCGAGCGCGCCTGCAGCTGCTCCTGGAACGCGGGCGGGATCCGGCCCGCGTTGATCGCCTCGATCACCTGCTCGTTCAGCTCGTCGGCGAGACCTGCGGCACCGCAGACGTCGCCGCCGTCGAGTGCGTCGGCGATCGCGTCGCTCTTCGAGGCGAGCTGCTCGGCGGTCGCACGCTCGATCGCAGGGCCGGGCGGGGGCGCGGCGTCGCCGCCGCCCCCGCCGCAGCCCGCCAGCGCGAGCAGGAAGAGAAGCCCGAGCTTGCTAGGACGCAGTCTCGTAGGGGTCCTCCTCGCGCGCGAGCACGACGGATCCCTCGATGGCCTGCTGGAAGTGCCGCTCTTGAATCGGCTTCGCCCAGTCGACGAGCTGCTGCACGTCGCGGTTGCGCGCATCTTCGTTCAGCTTCTCGACGACCGTCCAGTGGCCGACCTCGCCGGCCTCCGCCATCGTCAGGAACTCGAAGCCGTCGAGCGCGTCGGGCTCTTCGTCGAGGTACGTGTCCATCATCTCGGACGCCTTCTCCTTCGTCTCGCGAGCCTTCTTCTGGATCGCGGACTTCTTCCCCTCGAACCGGCCGGCGACCTCGGTCCCGCGCTTCGCGGTCTCGGCGGCCTCCTGGGCCATCTTGTCGAGCGTCTCGACGAGATCCTTCTGCTTCTCCTTGCGCGCCAGCGTCTTGACCTTCTTCGTCGCGGCCTGGCCGGCCTGCGCGAGGCCGATCACCTCGCCCAGCTTCGCCTCGAGATTCGTCAGCTCTGCCAACTTGCACCCCTTTCGTTCATTGACCCACGGCGAGCCGCGATGCGAGCGCCTCGGGCAGCCCCGCCTCTCGCAGCTCCCTCTGCGTTTCCAAGATGGGGTATGCGACGCGGCGAAACGAGGCAAACCTCGCCTCGAAATCGAGGAGGAGCCAGGCGGCGTTCGGGTCGCCGTCCCGCGGCTGGCCGACCGAGCCGGGGTTGAGGAGCCACCGTCCCTCGAGCTCCTTGGTCGTCCCTCCGGGCGCGAGCCCGCCCTCGACGAGCCTGTCGCCGAGCATGACCGCGAGCGCGATGTGGCTGTGCCCGACGAGGACGACGGGCGCGGTGGTCAGGAGGAGGGTGGCGGTCGCCGCCTCGTCCGTGAGGACGTACTCCCAGATCGGGTCGCGGGCGCTCGCGTGGAAGAGCTGGGCGTGCTCCGGCGCCGCGCTCGGCGGGAGCGACGCGAGGAAGGAGCGCGACTCGTCGTCGAGCGCGTTGGCGGTCCAGCGCGCCGCCTCGGCCGCCTCGGGGTTGAAGTCCTCGATCCCGAGCGTCCCGAGCGCGACGAGGTCGTGGTTGCCCACCAGGCACAGGTCGGCCCGCTCCTGCACGAGCCGACAGCACTCGTTCGGCCTCGCGCCGTAGCCCGACGAGGTCGCCCAGGCACCACAGCGCGTCGGGCTGCTCGCGGTCGATCTCCGCGAGCACCGCCTCGAGGGCGTGCAGATTTGCGTGAATGTCGGAGATGACGGCGACGCGCATCGGGGTCGGAACCCTAACGGCGGTGTGGGTCGTCGCTGCGCTCCTGCTCTGGCAGCACCGAGGTGCCGGGCGGGCTGGACGTTCAACCGACGCTCGCGCCGTTCGCCGCTCTCGACCTCGCGCGTGCAGAGCGCCACGACTCGGTGCTGCGCCTGCTCGCACTCGGTGCGCTCGCCGCTGAGCTCGTGGCGCTCGTTGCGTTGTCGCGCGTGCGACTGCCGCTGCGCGGGCCTGCGCTCCTTCGCGCCGCCGAGGTCGGCGTGTTCGCCGCGGCCGCGCTGCTCGTCGCGCGTCTGCCGTTCGGGCTCGCGACGCTCTGGTGGCAGCGGCGCTACGGGATCGCCGAGCTCGGCTACGGCACGTGGCTCTTCGACCTGCTCGGGCCGCTCGTCGTGCGCGCGGCGCTGCTCGGGTTCGCGTGCGCCGCCTGCCTCTGGCTCGCGAGACGGTTCGGGCCGCGCTGGTGGCTCGCGGCCGCGCCGGTGTTCGTCGCGGTCGGCGTCGCCGTGATCGTCGTGCAGCCGCTGCTCAGCCCACGGCTCGAGCCCGTGCGGCGTCCCGCCGTCGTCCGGCAGGTCGAGGAGCTCGCGGCCCGCGAGGGACTGCCGCGGCCGGAGGTCGAGGTGCGCCGCACGCGCGGACGCACGCGCCTCCTGAACGCGGAAGCGCTCGGGATCGGGCCGACGACGCGCGTGATCCTCTGGGAGTCGACGCTCGCGCTGCCCGCGGCCGAGCGAGCGTTCCTCGTCGCGCACGAGCTCGCCCACGTGCAGCGCAAGCACCTCTGGAAGGGGCTCGCGTGGTTCGTGCTGCTGGTCGTGCCGGCGCTCGCGCTGCTGGCCCGGCTCGCGCCGCTACGAGCGCCCGAGGACGTCCCGCGCGCGCTGCTGATCGCGTTCGTGCTCCTGCTCGTCGCGACCCCGATCGTCAACGCGATCTCTCGGCGCTACGAGGCGGAGGCGGACTGGATCGCGCTCGAGACGACGCGCGATCCCGGCGCGCGCGAAGCGCTTCTTCGCCGATCTCGCCGAGGCGGGCGTCCGCGACCCGAGCCCGCCGCGCTGGTGGACGCTTCCCTTCGGAACGCACCCGACGCTCGCCGAGCGCGCCGGGATGGCCGACGCTAGTGGTCGTCGGTCTCGGGAAGGTCCCTGATGCCCTGGGCGGTCGAGTAGCGCGACCAGGAGTCGTTCATCGCGTCCAGGAGCTCGCGCATGAACTGCGGCGCCATGTTGATCCGGGAGACGACGACGCCGGGCACGTCGCCCTCCTCGACCTCGTGGTCGATCCGCGCGAAGGTGATCGTGAACTCGTAGCTCGAGAAGCTGACGTTGGCGAAGTTCGAGTAGACGCCCGCGAGGTGCTCGGGGTCGAGGTGGATGTTCAGATGCCGCTCTTGTGCCTCGTCGTCCACTCTGCTCCTACGATACAGCCCATGTCTCCGACGAATGCCGTCACGCGCCTCGCCGCAGAGGTCGAAGAAGCGGCCGGATCCCCGGTCGAGCTCGAGCGTCCCTCGGACGCCTCGCACGGCGACTACGCGACGAACGTCGCGCTTCGACTCGCCCCGCAGCGGCGGCAGTCGCCGCGCGATCTCGCCCAGGAGCTCGCCGACGCCGTCTCGTCGAGCCCGCGCGTCGAGCGCGCGGAGGTCGCGGGGCCGGGCTTCGTCAACCTGTGGGTCGCGCGCGAGTGGTACCGCGACGCGCTCGCCGAGATCCTCGCGGCCGGAAGCGACTACGGGGCCGGCTGGGCGGCGCCGCGCGAGCGCTTCCAGGTCGAGGCCGTCTCTGCGAACCCGACCGGCCCGATCACCGTCGCGGCGGCGCGGAACGGCGCGTACGGCGACTCGGTCGCGCGGCTCCTCTCGTTCGCCGGCCACGACGTCGAGCGCGAGTACTACTACAACGACTCCGGCGCGCAGATGGACCGCTTCCGCGAGTCGGTCGAGGCAGTGCGACGTGGCGAGGAGCCGCCGGAGGACGGCTACCGGGGCGACTACGTCCACGAGCTCGCGGCGACCGACGGCGACCCGGTGCCGAAGATGCTCGAGCAGATCGAGGCGTCGCTCGAGCGCTTCCGCATCCACTTCGACTCGTGGGCGCTCCAGAGCGAGCTCCAGAAGCGGCTGCCGGAGGTCCTCCCGAAGATCGACACCTACGAGAAGGACGGCGCGCTCTGGGCGCGTTCGTCGGAGTACGGCGACGAGGACGACCGCGTGATCCTGCGCTCCGACGGCCGCACGCCGACCTACCGCGCCGCCGACATCGTCTACCTCGTCGACAAGCTCGAGCGCGGCTTCGATCACGCGCTCTACGTGCTCGGCGCCGACCACCACGGCACGCGCAACTGGTACGCCGCGGTCGCGCGCATGCTCGGGTACGACCCCGAGCGCGTCGAGGTGCTGCTCTACCAGCTCGTCCACCTCACGCGCGGCGGCGAGCAGACGAAGATGTCCAAGCGGCGCGGCGACGTCGTCTTCCTCGACGAGTTCGTCGACGAGGTCGGCGTCGACGCGGCGCGCTGGTACCTCGTCTCGCGCGGGCACGACCAGACGATCGAGATCGACGTCGACCTCGCGCGCGAGAAGTCCGAGAAGAACCCGGTCTACTACGTGCAGTACGCGCACGCGCGGATCGCGGGGATCCTCCGCAACGTCGAGGGCGTCGAGCCGAGCGCCGACCCGCCGGGCGAGCTCGCGCGGGAGGAGCGCGACCTCGTCAAGCGGCTCGCGGAGTTCCCCGGGGTCGTCGCCGAGGCGACGGAGCGCCGCGCGCCGCACGCGCTGCCGAACTACGCGATCCGCGTCGCCGACGACTTCCACCGCTTCTACCACCATCACCGCGTGATCGACGACGGAGAGGTGCAGCCGTTCCGCCTCGGCCTCGTCGTGGCGACGAAGGCGGTGATCGCACGCAGCCTCGACCTGATCGGCGTCGAAGCACCCGACCGCATGTGACCGCTTGAGGTGGAAGCTCGCCGTCGCGGCGCTCGCCACGTCGTGGGGGCTGATCGCGGTCATCGTCCGGAAGGTCGACCTCGACGCGCAGGTGCTCGTCGTTCTACCGGCTCGCCTTCGCCGCGGTGACGCTCGTGCTCGTCGCGGCGGCGCTCCGCCGGCTCGCGCTGCTGCGGTTGACGCGGCATCGCGGAGGCGTCGTGCTGATCGGCGTCACGCTCGCAGCGCACTGGTTCCTCTACTTCGTGACGATCAAGCTCTCGTCGGTCGCGGTCGCGGTGCTGATGGCGTACCTCGCCCCGATCGCGATCGCGCTGCTCGCTCCGTTCGTCCTGCCCGAGCGCCGAAGCCGAGTCGCGCTCGTCGCGCTGCTGCCGGCCGCGGCGGGTGTCGCGCTGGTCGCGTTCGGTGGGGAGGAGGGCGGAGCGGTTCGGCCGCTCGCGCTCGTCACGGGGCTGTTCACCGCGGCGACGTACGCCGCGCTCGTGCTGATGACCAAGCGGATCGTCTCCGACGTGCCCGTGCTGACGCTCTCGTTCTGGAACTACGCGATCGCGGCGGTCGCGATCTCGCCGCTGCTCCTCGACGCGGACCGGGTTCTGCCGACCGCGAACGAGCTGCCTGCGGTGCTCGCGCTCGGCGTCGTCTTCACCGCGCTCTCCGGCTACCTCTACATCTGGTCGCTGCGCCACGTGACCGCGCAGGCGATCGGGATCCTGGCGTACATCGAGCCGGTCTCGGCCGCGCTGATGGCCTGGGCGTTCCTCGGCGAGTCGCTCAACTGGCAGATCGTCGTCGGCGGCGTGCTCGTGATCGCCGCGGGCGCGACGGTGGTCTTCCTGGAGCCTGAGGACGCAGCCACGCCGGAGGTCGTTCCCCTAGGATCACGGTCGTGACGCAGGCCTTCGAGACCAGCGAGCGGGCGGGCGGCGCGGGCACACCGCCCGACAGGAACCTCGCGCTCGAGCTCGTGCGGGTCACCGAGGCCGCCGCGATGGGCGCCGGACGCTGGATCGGACGCGGCGACAAGATCGCCGCCGACCAGGCCGCCGTCGACGGGATGCGGCTGATGCTCGACACCGTGCAGATGGACGGCGTCGTCGTGATCGGCGAGGGGGAGAAGGACGAGGCGCCGATGCTCTTCAACGGCGAGTCGATCGGGTCGGGCTTCGGGCCTGCGGTGGACGTCGCCGTCGACCCGCTCGAGGGCACGCGCCTCACCGCGCTCGGGCAAGCGAACGCGATCGCCGTGATCGCGGTCGCCGAGCGCGGGCACGATGTTCTTCCCGGGCGCCGCGGTCTACATGGACAAGATCGCCACCGGGCCCTGAGGCAGCCGATGCGATCGACATCAACGCCACGCCGGAGCAGAACGTGCAACGCGTCGCCGAGGCGAAGGGCAAGCAGCCGCGCGACGTGACGGTGATCGTGCTCGAGCGCGACCGCCACGAGCAGCTGATCGAAGACCTGCGCAAGGCGGGAGCGCGCGTCGTGCTGATCCGCGACGGCGACGTCGCGCCGGCGATCGCGGCCGCGCACGGCGGCATCGCGGACGTCGACCTGCTGATGGGGATCGGCGGCACACCGGAGGGCGTCATCGCAGCCGCCGCGATCAAGTGCCTCGGCGGCGCGCTCCAGGGCAAGCTCTGGCCGCGCGACGACGACGAGAAGCAGCGCCTCGTCGACGCGGGCTACGACGTCGAGCGCGTGCTGACGACCGACGACCTCGTCGCGGGGGAGGACGTCTTCGTCGCTGCGACCGGTGTGACGTCCGGCGCGCTGCTGCGCGGCGTGCGCTACACGCAGCGACAAGGTGATCACCGAGTCGATGGTGATGCGCTCACGTTCCGGGACGGTCCGGCGGATCGAGGCCGAGCACGCCTTCGAGAAGCTCTCCCGCCTGTCCGGTCTCGACTACCGCTAGACCGACGCCGTCTCCATCTCCGGCGCGTAGGCGCCCGAGCGCGCGGCGCTGTTCAGCTTCGCGCGGCGCAGGTACGCCTGCTGGCCCGCCTCGACGTTCGAGCCCGACCACGCCTTCAGCGCCGGAGCCTGCAGCGCGCGCCCGTACGAGAACGAGAGCTCCCACGGGTGCGGGCCGCGCGCGTTCATCGCGTTGAGGTGCGCGGTCGCGTCCTCGTCCGACTGGCCGCCGGAGAGGAAGACGATCCCCGGCACCGCTGCCGGGACGTGGCGGTAGAAGACGTCGAGCGTCCGCTCGGCGACCTCGTCGACGCCCGCGCGGTCCGACGCCTCGTAGCCGGACATGACCATGTTCGGCTTGAGCAGCGTTCCGCGGTAGTCGATCCGCTGGTCGCGCAGCTCGGTGTAGACCGCCTGGAGCACGCGACCCGTCGCCTTCGCCGACTCGTCGATCGTGTGCGCGCCGTCCTGCAGCACCTCCGGCTCGACGATCGGGACGATGCCTGCCTCCTGGCAGAGCGCCGCGTAGCGCGCGAGCGCGTGCGCGTTCGTCCAGACGCAGTACTCGCTCGGAAGGTGATCGCCGATCGAGTAGGTCGCGCGCCACTTCGCGAAGCGCGCGCCGAGCGCGCGGTACTCCTCGAGCCGGCCGCGCAGCCCGTCGAGCCCCTCGGTGATCGTCTCGCTCGTCCGCCAGCGCGAGCGGCTTCGCGCCGAGGTCGACCTTGATCCCGGGAATGACCCCCTTGGACGCGAGCAGCTCCGGGAACGGCGTCCCGTCCGAGGCCTTCTGGCGGATCGTCTCGTCGTAGAGGATCACGCCGGAGATGTAGTCCTCGACCCCTTCGGTCGTGAAGAGCAGCTCGCGGTAGGCGCGGCGGTTGTCCTCCGTCGACTCGACGTCGATCGAGTCGAAGCGCTTCTTGATCGTGCCGTCGCTCTCGTCCGCGGCCAGGATCCCCTTCCCGGGCGCGACGAGGGCTCTGGCGGTGAGCTCGAGCTCGGGTGCGGTCGGTCATCGTTTTCCCCTCCGGAAGTCGTCTGCGGTTCAAGTATTGCGCTTCCCTTGAGCCGACCGACCGCTTACGATCCCGAGCCGAGGGGCCACGCTGCGGCGGCGGCCCCTCGCTTCGTCCGGGCTAGAATTGCCGACCACGCGGGCGTAGCTCAGTTGGTAGAGCATCAGCTTCCCAAGCTGAGGGTCGTGGGTTCGAGCCCCATCGCCCGCTCTCACGAAAGCCCCGCAGCCGTGGGGCTTTCGTCGTTTCAGGCGTGCGCGGTGTCGCGCTGTTCGGCGGGATTGGCAAGTCGATTGGCAAGTCGCCCACCGCTCCGGTGATCGCGCTCGAGCGGGAAAGTGCAACGATTTGGCCTAAGGCCAGAATCGCCACTGACGAAGGTCTAGACGCGCTAGGCGGAGCCTTTCGCAGCGCGCTTGAACGCAATTGTGAGGTCTTGTAGCGTCCGCGTTCAGCTTTTGAGCGACCGCGAGGAGGGGCAAAGATGGCCGACGACCAGAGGCATGCCCGGATATTCGGAGTGCTGTTCATCATCACGTTCCTCACGTCGATTCCGGCGTACCTGATCTTCGAGTCGGTTCTCGACGACCCGGCCGGGTTCATCGGCGGCGACGGGGGGATGGGCTGGCTCTACTTCGCAATCCTGCTCGAGTTCTTCCTCGTCCTCTCGAACGTCGGGACGGGCGTCGTCCTCTATCCGATCGCGAGGCGGCAAAACGAAGGCCTCGCGATCGGCTTCGTCGCGGCTCGAATCATCGAGTCCGTCTTCATCGCGGTCGGGATCATCTTCGTGCTCGGGCTCGTGACTATGCGCCTGGACGGTTTCGGCACGCGCCGACATGGCCGCCTCGCTGAAGGACCTCAAGGACTGGACGTTCCTGTTCGGCCCCGGACTCATCGTTCCGTTCGGAAACGGGCTGATTCTCGGTTATCTCATGTACAGGTCGGGCCTCGTCCCACGGCGCATGGCCTGGCTAGGACTGATCGGAGGCCCGATCGTCTTCTTCTCGAACCTCGGCGTCATGTTCGAGTGGTGGGAGATGAGCACGGTGATGATCCTCGTGCTCCCGGAGGCGATCTGGGAGTTGTTCCTCGGCTTCTACTGCGCGATCTGCGGCTTCAGGCGGGACTCGCCAATCGTCCGCCCGAACTGGCGCGGCGATGCAGTCGCCTGACGCTCTCCCAACTCACATGGCAGCGACTGCTGGCCCTGTCCGGCGTCGCATTCGCGGTGCTCTTCGTCATCGGCTGGTTCGTCAGCGGTGGCGACGCGCCCGGACTACAGGCGCATCGGATCAGGACTGGACAACTGGGCGGATGACAACCAGTGGAAGAGCCGTATCGGCGCGATTCCTGATGCTGCTCGCAGGCTTCGTGTTCCTGCACTTCGCGGGGACGATCCGAAGCGTCCTCGGGAGCGCGGAGGCCACGGTTCGCGGCTCTGCGCAACTCGCGCGCGCCGCGTTCGCCGGTGCCGTCACCGGGCATGACGGGCATCACCATGGCCATCGTCATGATCTCTGCTGCGGCTACTGAGGGTGCCGACGCGAACCCCGTCGTGACGCAGAGCGGTGGCCAGAGCGTCGGCCGGGCCATTCTTGGTCGCCGCCATGGGCTTTGCCGTGTTGCTCGGCGGCTGCTGGACTGTTGACGCTGCGCAGCGGCGTCTTCGCCGCTGGACGGGCATCGTGGCGCTGATCGGCGCGGTTGCGTTCCTCATCACGTTCCTCGCAGCTCATCGCGGGCATCGAGCGAAGACAGCGTGTTCGGCTACGGCTTTCTTCCCGGCATCTTGGCGCTCGCGATCTGGTCAATCGCGACGAGCATCGCCAGATACCGCGCGGCGGCGACCCGCTGCTCGCGACGTCGTCGCGACAGAGGCCGACACGTAAGAAACGCAACGCAAACGGCCCGGAGGCGAGGCCGGGCCGTTGGGTTCCTGCAAGGTAGGTGCGGTGTGGCGAGCTTGGCGGAGCTCTCTCGAAGCTGCGGCACTTCGAGCCCCAGCACCCTCTGTTGACCTTAGTGTCGGCGCGAAGGGACCGGTCGGCCTACCCTCAAAGGGGGGAACTTGAAAGCGACAAGGGCCGCTCAGGCCGTATCGGAGACCGGGTCGAGCACGGCCGCCGGCGCTTCCGGCGGCACCCGCGGCGCGTCGCGAGCACCGAGCCGACGAGCACGAGCGCGAACCCCGCGGCCATGCCGGCGGTGAAGTGCTCGTCGAGGATCGCAACTCCGAGCAGCGCGGCAACCGCCGGGTTGATGTACGTGATCACGGTCGCGCGAACAGGCCCGACCTCGGCGATCAGCGCGAAGAAGAGCACGAACGCGATCGCGGTGCAGACGACGGCGAGCGCGAGCACCGACCAGATCGCGCTCCACGGCGGTGGCTCGCTCGGGAGCGTGGCGAGAGCGAACGGCACGAAGGCGACCGCGGTCACCGCGAGCGACACGGAGATCACGCCGAGCGCCGGGAGATCGGTGAGGTACCGCTGGAGGATCACCGGTCCGACCGCGTAGCAGACCGCCACGAGCGCGACTTCGGAGAGCGGAAGCACGCCGGCGCCTTCGAGGTTCAGCCCGACGATCGCGGCGACTCCGACGAGACCGAGCACGAGCCCGACCAGGCTCGACCGGCCGAGCCGCTCTCGGTCGCCGCGTCGTCCGCGCGATCACGGCGCCGACGAGCGGCACGGCCGCGATGAGCAGCGCCGTCAGCGAGCTCGAGATGTGCTGCTCCGCCGTGCCGAGCAAGACCCACGGGATCGCGATCTCGATCGCGGCGAACACGAGCAGCGCGCACCCAGTGGCCCTTCAACGGCCGGAGCTCTCCGCGTGCCGCCGCGATGGGCAACAGCAGCAGCGCCGCGATCGTGGTTCGTCCGAGCACGAGCACCGCCGGGCTGAGATCCCGGACCGCGACCAGGATCAGGAGGTACGGGATGCCCCAGATCACGGACATCGCGGCGAACAGGAGCAGCCCGCGTCTCGTCACCGTCCAACGCTACGGGCTCCCGCGTGGGCTGCGCCAGCAGGATTCGGAATAGGGCCGATCAGCTCGGCCAGGCGGCGGCGAGGCGGCGACGCGTCTCCGCCAGGTGCTCGGGCATCACCTTCACGTCGGCGAGCACCGGCATGAAGCTCGTGTCGCCCTCCCAGCGAGGGACGACGTGCAGGTGCACGTGGTCGACCACGCCCGCGCCGGCGACGCGACCGAGGTTCCAACCGAGGTTGTGGCCGTCCGGCTTGTAGAGCTCGCCGAGCGCTTCGATTCCCTGCGCCGCGAGCCGGTGGATCTCGAGCACCTCGTCGTCGGTCAGCTCGCCGTACACGCCGACGTGGCGGTACGGCGCGACCATGAAGTGCCCGGACGAATACGGGAAGCGGTTCAGGAGCGCGAACGCCAGCTCGCCGCGGTGGACGACGAGCGTCTCCTCGTCGTCGCCTTCCTGGGCGAGGCAGAAGACGCAGCCGGGCTGCTCGTCCGCCGACTGGACGTATTCGAGGCGCCACGGGGCCCAGAGCGGCTTGGTCACGCGGGTATCCAAGCAGCAAGTTGACAGGGGGGGCCGACGCGCGTAAGAAGCGGGTCGAAGCCTTCGACGAAAGGTCGTCATGCGTCTCAGGGGTCTCATCGTGATCTCCGTGCTTGCCTTGCTCGTGGCAGCGCCCGCGGGCGGCCGTCTGCTCGACGTCGGCGAGCTTCCGGATGCGGCCGGCGACGGCTCGCCGGACATCACACGTGTGCGTGTCGGCAGCAACGCGACCGCCGTGACGTTCATCGTCGACCTCGCGAACCAGACGAAGCTGGCAGACGAACCAGCTGGCATGTTCATCTTCATCGACTCGGATCTGAACCCGGAGACGGGGAATTGAAGGCTGTCGAGTTCGTGCTCGGCGATCGTCGCCGGCGAGAGGTCGGGCTTCTTCGCTGGAACGGCCCGCAGTTCGTCGTGTCCGCAGTCGCAGACGGCTTACGGGTACCACCACCAGGGCTTCCGGCTCGCCGTTGCGCGGAGCGAGCTCGCGCTGACGACGGGGACGCTTCGCTTCGTCGACGCGTGACCTTCCCCGCTCGCCAGGCGAGAGACATCGGCGCCCGACAGCAGCTTCGCCGAGTACGCGCTGTCCGAACGCAGCCGCTCACGCTCCAGATCGCTCGCTTCACCGCTGCGAAGACCGTCGTCGCCGGCAAGCGGTACACGGCGGCGCTCCAGGCGCGCCGTAGCGACCTCGCCGAGCTCTCGAGCGCGGGAGAGGTCATCTGCTCGGCCAAGGTCGGTGCGAAGAAGGTCAAGGTGACGGCGACCTTCCCGGCCGATCGAGCGACCTGCTCCGGCGTCGTGCCGAAGTCGGCGAAGGGAAAGACGTTGAAGGTGACGGTGACCCTGACTCTCGACGGCGTGCGTGTCACGCGGACGGCGTCGATCAAGGTCAAGTAGCAGTTGATCGGCAAGCGGTTACTGGTTGCGGCATGCGCCACAGGGCTGTGTGTCGCGCCTGCCTACGGGCAGGCCCTTGGACCACAACCCGATCAAGGCGGCCGATCCCGTGGGCGACAGCAACGGTGCGCCGGACATCACCGGCGTCACCGTTGCGAACGACCTCTCAGGAACGATTCTCTTCGTGGTCGAGGTAGCGAATCGGACCGGGTTCGTTGCGAGTGACGACATCCTGATCTACATCGACTCCGATCGAAGCGCTCTGACCGGCTACGCGGACCGCGGTGGCGGTGCGGACTACGTGCTCGGGATCGACGCGGCGAGCCAGCAGCCCGAGCTTGCGCGGTGGAACGGGACCGGTTTCGAGCCTGCCGTTGGGACGACTCTGCGCCTGACCTGGGCCAACGGCTATGTCGCGAGCGTGAACCACGCGGAGCTCGGGGCGACCGGCGACTTCGGGTTCTTCGTCCGGACACGATTGAAGGGGGGCGCGACCAATCAGTTCGACGTCGCACCGGCGGACGGGTACCGCACCTACACCCTTGCTCCGCCGCACATCGAGGCGATCGGGGCGAGGTTCACACCTGCGGCTCCGCGCGCAGGGTCGACGTTCAGGCTCAACAGCGTCCAGCTCGAGTTCGAGACGGCGGAGCGCGCGGCCGCGGCGACGTTCACGTGCCGTGCGACGCTTGCCGCGAAACGGATTCGCGGCACCGGTCGCGGTGGCTGCACCTTCAAGCTGCCGAAGTCCGCCAAGGGCAAGCGTTTCGCGATCTCGATCAGCGCGGCAGCGGCGGGCGGCAAGGCGGAGACGTTCGGCCCGTACTCGTTCCGCGTCCGCTAGCCCGTAACCGGGCGCGCCCCGCCGCCGTTAGCGAGGGGACGAAACGAGAAGGGCAGGCGGGCCACTGGGGTCAACCCGTCTGTCCCTCCCGCGGTTCCCTCGGAGCGCCCCGACTCTCCCCTGGCGCTCCGGGGAACCGAAATCTCTGCGAAGTAGACTCGACGCCCGTGCATCGGCGCTGGTTCGCAATGGCCGCCGCGGCTCTGATCGCCGGTTGCGGCGGGAGCGATGACGCGGCCTACGATCTCTGGGAGATCGACTCGTGCCTTCTCGACAAGGGGTACAGCCCGACGCTGGTCGAGACGAATGACCCTGCGGCGCTCCGTGGAGAACCTGGAGCGAACGGCGTGCTCGAGATCAAGGCGGACGGCAAGGCGATCGACATCCGCTTCGAGGACGACTCCGCTTCAGCATCCGCGCGCGCCGGCTTGCTCGAGAAATCGGCAGTCGCTGCGGGCCGAGAGGACGCTGCGGACGCGATCGAGACGAAGCGAAACGTCATGTACTGGGCAAAGGGCGATCTGAAGGTCGGTGATCGACACGCCGAAGCGTTCGCCGACGTCGACGCCTGCCTGAGCGACTAATCGGTTAGTCCAGCAATCTGAACCGATTGGCCAGGAGTAGTAGCTAGCGACGCTGAGATCTCTCCTCTGGAAGGGATGCCGAAGAATCCGGTGTGACGCTGCCAGGGACCGTGCGAACCGTCTAGGAGGCGTGCAATGGCCGAATCGAGTCTGTACGAACGGCTCGGTGGCGCATTCGCCATCGCAGCAGTCGTTGACCACTTCAGCGAAGCAGTCGTCCAAAACCCGATCGTCGGCCAGAAATCGGAGAACCCCCGTCTCCGTGAATGGCACACCAACAATCTGGGCAGACTCCCGGGCCTCAAATTCATGCGCACCCTGTGGGTCTGCAACGTCGCCGGCGGGCCCCAGCAATATGCAGCCACGAAACCGGGCAGCACTTCACTCGGCCTTGAAGAAGCCCATCGCGAACTGAAGATCTCTCCCGCAGAGTTCGACGAAGTCGCGGCTGAACTCGGGCGAACGCTCGACTTCTTCAAGGTGCCCGAGCAGGAGAAGGACGAGGTTCTGGCTGCATTTGCCGCGCACAAGGGCGAGGTGACTGAGGGGTCCCGATAACCGCGCGAGTTTTGGCTCTGGAGCCGGAGAAGGCACGGGAGCGCGGCCTCTACGAACTGTGGCAATGAGTTGACCCAGGCGCCCAGTCCAGATCACCCCGTCGAGCGGAGACGAGTGGCCTAACGCCGTCGAAGCGACACGCTGGCGGGTCAGTAGCGTAGACCCTCGCCGCGCGCGAGGACCTTCACTGTCTCGACGAGAATCGCGAAGTCGTGCCGGAGGAGCCGCAGCGAGCCCCACGTGCGCAGGGCCTCGACATACTCGAGGTCGAGCTTCGCGTCCGTGTGCGGCTCGAGCGCGTCCTTTGAGATCTGCGCCAGCCCGGTCCAGCCCGCGAGCACGTGATTCCGGTAGTCGAGCCCACGCGCGATCTGTTCCCGCACCATCGACGGCGGCCACGGCCGCGGCCCGACGAGGCTGATCTCGCCGCGCAGCACGTGCATGAGCTGCGGCAGCTCGTCCAGGTACCACGGCTTCAAGACGTGCCGGCCCGCCCACGTCAGGTTCGCCGGATCGGCCTCGAGCGCGCGCGCGTGCGCCTCGCCTCCCGCCTGCGTAGCGAGCGCGTCGCGTCGCAGAGTCCGGAGCTTGAGGAGGTCGAACTCGCGGCCGCGCGAAATACGCCGCTCGCGGTAGAAGATCGGCCCGCGGTCGGCGAAGCAGAGAAGCGCGTCGAGGACGACCGCCGTGATGGCGACGACCAGGACGGGCAGCGAGACGACCAGGAACACGACGGCGACGATCCGGTCGAGGATCCGTTTGACCGGTCGGTAAGGGTCATGGTGCACGGGCACGCGCGACTCGAATGATGCGCGAAGCGCATGGATCAATAGGGCCAGAAGCTGGCCAGAAGATAGGTCGACGCGCTGCGGGCCGTCTTCTTCAGTTGGCTCATTCGCAACACTCCTAACGAGTTGGAAAGTACTGCAAGCGAGCATAGCGCGCCGGTCGGTGTGCAGCAAGACTCGGAGAGGAGAGTGGTGCGTCCTGAGCCGATCGACCATGCACCGCCGTCGCGTCACCGTCGGCTGTGCGAACGTCGAGTCGAGTCAGGCAGAAGGTGGGGGGTCGCAGGGACCCAATTCGCCTACAGGAAGAGGGTGGCCAATTGGTACGGCGGGGAGTTGTCGCCAGCACTCGCCCAACGACTGGAGCGCGCGCTGCAGTGCCTCGCGTGCGGCCGCGCTCTCGAAGAGCCACTGAGGCTGGTCGGGTCGCTCCGCTGTCTCGACTGCCGTGCCGCGAACGAGCCGATCGATCCGGAATTGATTGGCGCACACCCGAACCTCGCGCACTGAGTCGTTTACTCGGGGTCGCCCACCAGATTGCGCAGCCGAAGCGCCTCTGAGCCGCTCAGCTACGCGGAGCGGCTCAGAGCCAGCGCTTCCAGCGGAAGAAGCCGAGCATCGCGAAGATCGTCAGCACCATGATCGCGATGATCACCCAGAACGCGGCGTGCGTGCCCTCGCCGGGGTAGACGACGTTCATCCCGAACACGCTCGCGATCAGCGTGAGCGGGAGCAGGATCACGCTGAAGACCGTGAGCACGCGGAGCACGTCGTTGTGCCGGTGCGCGATCACCGACTCGTTCGTGTCCTCGAGCGCCTCGACGACCTCCTTGTAGTTGTCGAGCACGTCCCAGATGCGCTCGGACGCGTCGACGATGTCGTCGAAGTACAGCTCGAGGTCCTCCGGAAGGAAGCGCTCGACCTTCCGCTCGAGCACGCGCAGCGTCGGGCGCTGCGGCTTGATGATCTTGCGGTACGAGATGATCTCCTGCTTGACGTTCGAGATGTCGCGCACGAGCTCCTCGGAGCGCACCTCGTGGATGTCGTCCTCGATCTTGTCGAGCTTGTGCGCGATCTTGTCGAGGATCGGGAAGCAGTAGTCGAAGAGGTCGTCGAGCACCTCGTAGAGCAGCCGGCCGGAGCCCTTCGCGAACAGCTCGTTGCGGAACTCCTCGTCCTCGGCGCAGCGGTTGAACAGCCGGTCGACCGGGAGGAGCGGGACGTTCGGCATCGTGACGAGGTAGTCCGGCCCGAGCACGATGTCGAGCTCCGCGGCGTTCAGCCGCTGGACCGAGCTGTCGTACCACGGGAAGTGCAGGACGGCGAAGAGGTAGTCCGGGTAGTCGTCGACCTTCGGCCGCTGGCGCTTCGAGAGGATGTCCTCGACGTCGAGCGGATGCCAGCCGAAGCGCTCCGCGAGCTCCATCGCCACTTCCTGGTCGGGTGCAGTGACGTGCACCCACGTGAGCCCCTGCGCGTTGAGCTCAGCGATGCGCGGCCGTGCGGCGGCCTCCGCAACACCGGTGCGGCCACGCGAGCGCCTGATGCGAGGCAGGCTGGGCATCGGTACTGAGGGGATCGTCCGTGTGCACGGTCATCGGCGCGCAGTCTACCCGGGGGTTCGGCCGGGCTCCAGCTCGCCGTGCACGACGCCGTGCGCGAGTTCCGCACGAGGAATGCGACGAAGCGGCTCGGGAACGAGGCGCTCGAGCGCGATCGCTCCCGCGGCCGCGACCAGGCAGACCGCCGCCGCGAGCGGCCAGAGCGCAAACGGCGCGGTCGCGAGGATCAGCCCGCCGATCGCCGGCCCGGCCACGCCGCCGAGCCCCCACGACATCGAGTGCAGCGCGAAGTAGCGACCGCGCAGGCGTTCGGCTCCGAGCTCGCCGACGAGCGCCTGGTGCGCGGGCCCGTGCAGGCACTCCCCGATCCCGAACACGATCGCGAAGACGGTGATCGCCACGAACGCGGCCGTCGCTTCGAGCCAGTAGCCGGTCGCGTCCACCCCGAGCCACGCGACGGCCCAGAGGACCGGCATCAGCGCGAGCGCGCGCAGGCGGCGTTTCCCTTCGAGCCAGCGGGAGATCGGGAGCTGCGCGAGCACGATCGTGACCGTGTTGAAGAAGAAGACGGCGCCGATCTGTCGCTCGCTCAGGCCGCTGTGGTCGCTGATGAACGGCGGGAGGAGGTTGAGCAGCGAGTAGCCCGCGGCGACGAAGAGGAAGTTCAGCGACCACAGGCCGAGGAACAGCCGGTCGCGCAGCACTTCGCGATACGAGCCGGCGGACTCGCCCTCGCGGAGCGGCGGCGTGCCGGGGTCGCGGACGAACGAGAGCACGCCGACGTAGGCGAGGAACGTGAGCCCGTCGAGGACGAACAGGACGGTGAAGGACGTCGGCGAGTCGGCGTTCGCGATCAGGCCGCCGGTCAACCCGCCGAGGCCGACGCCGAGGTTCATCGTGACGCGCTGCTGCGCGAACGCGGCGTGAAGTCGCGCGGGCGGCGTCAGGCGGGAGATCAGCGTCGACTGGCTCGGCCAGAACGCCGCGCTGCCGATGCCTTCGAACGCGAGCAGCGCGTACGCGTGCCACGGCTCGCTCACGAGCGGGAGCAGCCCGAACCCGAGGGCCTGGATGACGAGGCCGGCGCGGAGCACGCGCTTCGCTCCGAGGCGGTCGATCACGGGGCCCATCGCGACGCCGGCGATCAGCTGCGCTGCCGCCGAGATCGCGATCGCGATCCCCGCGGTGGCGATCCCGAACCCGCGGACGTCGGTCAGGTAGATCGCGAGGAACGGGAACACGACGCCGTTCCCGAACGAGTTCGCGACGCCGCCGATCTGGAGCAGCCAGACGTCGCGGGGGAGCTGCGGATCGAGTGAGCGGAGGTAGCCTCGCACGCGCGCGAGGCTACCTCCGACCCGGTGTTAGCTCCGCGAGCGGTTGACGAGCCGCTCGATGTGCGCGGGTGCGCGCTCGAGCAGCTTCTGCGCGCGGGCGGCGTCGAGCCTGCCCGCGGCGACCGCCGCGTCGACCTTCTGCTTCAGGGCTGCGAGCAGCGCCTGCTCCAGTCCGTCGACCGACTTGCTCTTCGCCGTCGCGACCTGCGCGAGCGACTTGCCCGCACGGAGGTCGGTCACGAGCTGTGCGTTCGTCACGCCGAGGTACGTCGCAGCGGCCTTGAGCAGCCCGCCGCGTGCGCCCTTCGCGCGCGTTGCCCGCGCGCGCGGCTTCGCGTTGACCAGCCGCTCGACGAGCTGCGGTGCGCGCTGCAGCAGCCGATCGGCGCGAGCAGCGTCGAGCTTGCCGGCGGCTTTTGCGGCGTCGACCTTCGTCTTGATCGCCGCGACGAGCGCGGTCTCCAGCCCGTCCACCGACTTGCCTTTCGCGGTCGCGATCTGGGCGAGCGACTTGCCCGATCGAAGCTCGGTCCGAAGCGCGACCGGCGTCACGCCGAGATACGCGGCCGCAGCGGGCAACAGCCCGCGCTGTTGAACCTTCGCCGCGCGAGGCTTCGCCTTGCCGGGAGCCTTCGCAACGGCGACGGCGGCCCCGGCGCCGACGAGCAGCCCGAGCACGAGCAGAACAGAGGTGATGCGTCTCATCAAGCGTCCTTTCGAAGTTGAACGGACGCAAGGTAGCGCCGAGTCATGAAGGTTTCCTGAACTCGCCAGTGCGCCCGGCAGGATTCGAACCTGCGACCTCTCGCTCCGGAGGCGAGCGCTCTATCCCCTGAGCTACGGGCGCTGGAGAGAGGGAGTCTAGCCCGAACGAAAACGGGCCGGCTTGCGCCGGCCCGTCGTCGCATCGCTCGTCCTGTGCGCTACGCGCGCCAGAGGAGCCAGGCGTCGCGCATGCGCTGCGTCTGACCCGCGGTGAACTCCCAGTAGCAGGAGTCGTACGAGTAGTCCATGTAGTTGTGGATCGGGTCGAGCCCCGCCTCTCGGCACGTGTCCTGGCCTTCCGGACAGCCGCTCGTCGGGACCTTCTGCGCCGGCGTGTCGTCGACGAAGTCACCCTTCGCGTTGCAGCCGCCGAAGAACGTGTGCTCGAGGTTGAGCCAGTGGCCGGCCTCGTGGGTCGCCGTCTGGCCGAGGTCGTACCGCCCGGCGTAGGTCGTCGACGCACCGGGCATGGACTCCCAGTCGACGACGATTCCGTCGAGGTACTCCTGCCCCGGCTTCGTGACGATGTCGGGCAGGTACGCCCAGCCGAGGTAGGCAGCCGCGGTCGTCGCGTAGATGTTCAGCGTCTCGGGACCGCCGCGGTGCAGCGTCCGCTTCATCGTGTTGGCGTCGGTGCCGCCGATCCCCGCGTAGTGCCAGGCGGCGTTGTCGGTGCGCGTGACCCCGGCGAGCCTGAACGAGAACCCGGTGTTCGCGCCTCCGTAGAAGCCGCCGAACGCGAGGTTGAGCACGTTCATCTGCTCCTGGATCACGGTGTTCGAGATGTTCCCGATCGCCCCGTCGCTGACGACGTGGAACCAGACGGGCACGGACTGCCGGAAGTTCTTGCCGGCCTTGCCCTTCGCTGAGGCCGGAAGCTCCGCGTGGACCTCGCTGAGGTCCGGCTCGCGCGCGTCGCCTCCGCGTGCGGCGATCGAGCTTCCGCCGAAGAGGCTGAACGTCGCCGCACCCTCAGTGGCAAGCGGATTGCAGTTGGCCGACTGCTCGGCCTTGTTCGGAGCCGCGGCGGCCGGCGCGACCGACCAGGCCGTGAGGCCGGCGAGCACGACGACGAACAGGACAAACGCACGCTGACGGCGTGTGGAGATTGCTCTCAAGTTACGCCCTCCCCCTAGTCGCGATAACCCTGTGAGCGGGTGAGAATAGCGGGCTAGGCTTCAGCCGTGGAGCTGACCGCGCGTCTCGTGACCGTGCCCCTCGCGGAGACGTTCGTGATCGCCCGCAGCTCGCAGGAAGAGGTCGAGCTCTGCCAGGTCGAGCTCCGGCACGGCGACGTGAGCGGGTTCGGCGAGGCGGCGCCGATCGACCGCTACGGCGAGTCGGCCGAGTCGGCGCGCGCGTACGTCGAGGAGCACGCCGAGCTGCTCGGCGACGACCCGTTTGCGCTCGACGAGATCTTCGAGCGCCTGCCGAGGCGGGAGTTCGCCGCGCGCGCTGCGCTCGACGCCGCGTTGCACGACCTCTGCGGGAAGCTCGCCGGCCAGCCGGTCTGGCGGCTGCTCGGGCTGCGCCGCGCAGGCCCGCCGACGTCGTGGACGGTCTGGCTCGGCGACCCCGACGACATGGCGCGCCGTGCGGAGCTCGCGGCGCCGCGGTTCCGGCGACTGAAGCTCAAGCTCGGCGGGGGAGACGGGCTCGACGTCGAGCGCGTGCGCGCGGTGCGTTCCGCGACCGACCGTCCGCTCCAGGTCGACGTGAACGAGTACTGGACGCTCGACGAGGCGCTCGAGAACCTGCCGCAGCTGGAGATCGACTACTGCGAGCAGCCGCTGCCGGCCGGCGACCCGGACGGGCCGGAGCTGAAGCGGCGCTCGCCCGTGCCGATCTTCGTCGACGAGGACTGCCACACGCTGGACGACGTCGCCGCGTGCGCGGAGCGTGCGCACGGGATCAACATCAAGCTCGCGAAGTCGGGCGGGATCCGCGAAGCGGTGCGCATGGCGCACGCTGCGCGGGCGCTCGGCCTCGGCGTGATGCTCGGCTGCATGGTCGAGTCCGGCCTCTCGGTCGCCGCAGGTGCGCAGATCGCGTCGCTGATGGACCACGTCGACCTCGACGGCAACCTGCTGCTCGCGTACGACCCGTGGCCGGGCGTCGAGTTCGTCGACGGCGTCCAGCTTCCCTCGAACGACCCGGGGCTCGGTGTCAGAGAAGCGATACCTGATCCTCGCTGAGGGTCGCTCGGACGATCCGCACTACGGCAAGACCGCACGCGGCGTGCTCGCGTACGGCGCCGAGCCGGTCGTCGCGATCCTCGACTCGACACGCGCGGGGGAGATGTACGACGGCATCCCGATCGTCGGGAGCGTCAACGACTCGCTCTGCTTCAACCCGACGACCGCCCTCGTCGGCGTCGCCACGCAGGGTGGTCGCTTTCCGCCCGAGTGGCGCGAGCTCCTGAAGAGCTGCATCGCGAAGGGCCTCGACCTCGAGAACGGCCTGCACGAGTTCGTCTCCGACGACGCGGAGCTGTCCGAGCTCGCCGCGCGACACAACGTCGAGCTCCGCGACCTGCGCAAGGCTCCCGCCGACCTCGACGTCCCGACGGGCGAGAACCTGCAGCTCGACACGTGCATCGTGCTGACCGTGGGCTCGGACTGCGCGATCGGGAAGATGACGGTGTCGCTCGAGCTCGACCGCGCCGCGCGCGAGCGCGGCCTCGCGTCGCAGTTCGTTCCGACCGGTCAGACCGGGATCGCGATCGCGGGGTGGGGGATCGCCGTCGACGCGGTCGTCTCCGACTTCATCGCCGGCGCGACCGAGCGGCTCGTCGTCGAGGGGTACGGGCGCGGCGGCACCGACGTCCTGTTCGTCGAGGGCCAGGGCTCGATCGTCCATCCGGCGTACTCCGGCGTGACGATGGGCTTGATCCACGGCAGCGCACCGCACCTCTATGTGTTGTGTCACCTGGCCGGAACGAGCGAGATCGAGGGCTACCCCGGTCACCCGCTTCCTTCGCTGCCGGCGTTGGTCGAGCTCCACGAGCGACTCTCGCTTCCCGCGCGGCCGGCAACGCGTCGCCTGTGTCGCCGTGAACACGCGCTTTCTCGGCGAAGCCGAGGCGCACGCGGCGATCGAGGCGGCTGCCGCGGAAACGGGCCTTCCCGCGGACGATCCCGTCCGGTTCGGGCCCGAAAAGCTGCTCGAGGCCGTCGTCCAAAGTCGCCTGTAGACTCCCGCGCCTGCCGTCGATAGGACGGATGACGATCTCATGCGAGTTCTTTTCACGTTGATTGCAGCCGCAGGCGCGGCACTGTTGCTCGCCGGAGCAGGCGGAGCCGACGCCGCGGACGCGCCCGATCCGTCGTCGCCGTCGGTCGTCTTCGGCGCCTCGGACGACCGTGGCAAGTACGACGACGACGGGGGCGAGTGGTTCTTCTCCGAGCTGCGCCAGTCCGGTCTGAGCGCCAACAAGATGACGGTCAACTGGGACCCGGCCAAGCCGCTCGAGATTCGCGAGAAGCCGTTCTTCGACCGCTCGATCCCGTGGGCGACCGCGCAGGGAATCCACCTCTCCTTCGGCATCCACATCGGCAAGGCGCGCGCGATCACGAGCTCGCCGCGGACGATCGACCAGTTCGTCGAGTGGCTGCAGCTCGTCGCGCGCACGTATCCGCAGGTGACCGAGTTCGTCGTCGGCAACGAGCCGAACCTGACGCGCTTCTGGCAGCCGCAGTTCGACCGTCGCGGCCGCGGTGCCTCGGGGATCGCGTTCGCGTCGTTCCTCGCGCGCTCGTACGACGCGCTCAAGGAGGTCAACCCGGAGATCACGGTCGTCGGTGTCGGGCTTTCGCCGCGCGGCAACGACATGCCGCGCGCGAAGAGCAACATCTCGACCTCGCCGGTGAAGTTCATCCGCGATCTCGGGATCGGCTACCGGCGACTGCGCCGCGACAAGCCGATCATGGACGTCTTCGGCTTCCATCCGTACCCGGCGCGCGACCGCGACCCGCTCGCGAAGGGCTACCGGTGGCCGAACGCCGGCGTCGCGAACCTCGACCGGATCAAGCAGGCGCTCTGGGACGCGTTCAACGGGACCGCCCAGCCGATCGTCGCGGAAGAGCCCGCTGTCGTGCCGCCGCCGCCTCCGCCGCTGCCGGCACCCGAGCCGCTGCCGCCGACGCCGATTCCGATTCCGGTCCCGCCGGTGTCACCCGAGCCGCCGGCGCCGGCGCCGATTCCGATTCCGATCCCGCCGGTGTCACCGGACGCCTGTGCCGCCGATCCCCGAACCGCCTGCCGCCGTCCGGCGCCCGACGCCGCTGCCGCCGCTGACGTTCAAGCTCGACGAGGTCGGCTGGCAGGTCGCGATCCCGAGCGGCTCGCGCAAGGCGTACTTCGGCCGCGAGAGCGTGCGGCCGACGACCGAACGCGCGCAGGCCAAGATCTACGACTCGCTGGTCCGCTCGGTCGCGTGCGACCCGTCGGTGCGCTCGCTCCTGTTCTTCGGGCTGGTCGACGAGGCCAACCTCGACCGCTGGCAGGCAGGCCTCATCCGCGCCGACAAGAGCCGCCGGCCGTCCTGGGCGACCGTTCGCAACGCGCTCGCGGCCGGCTGCCGCTCGAAGCAGGCGTACTGGCGGCACACCGAGTCGGTGGTGGGGGCGAAGGTGAAGCGGGCGCCGGGCGTCGTCGTCGTGACCGCCGAGGAGGACGCCGTGGTCAGGCTGGGCGGCCGGAACTTCAAGCTCCGTGCCTACCGGCCGCTGAGGCTTCGCGCGGTGGGGCGGCCCGTCGTGACGCTCTCGGCCGCGATGAACCCGGCGCGCAAGACCGTCCTGCGCTAGCCCTTGACACACGAACAGGTGTTCGCTACGCTCCGAACACATGTTCGCTCGGATCCTCGTGCTGGTGCTCGTCGTGGCTGTGGCCTGGGCCGTCGTGGCCCGGGCGTCGACCGCCGCAGGGCCCGACCAGGTCTACACCGTGAAGGCCGGCGACACGCTCTGGTCGATCGCCAGCAGCCGCTACGGGGGCGACCCGCGCGGCGGGGTCTGGAAGATCGAGCAGCGAAACGGTCTCACGGGTCGACCGCTGGTGGCCGGCGCGCGCATCGTGCTCCCGTAGAGCCGTAACCTCTCACGGAAGTGCGCAGCACCTCCGTGAGCTAGTGGATCTCGACATCGTCTTTTTCGGCACGTCCGGCTCGATGCCGACGGCCCACCGCGCGCCGAGCGCGGTGCTCGTGCGCCGCGGCGGCGAGCGCCTGCTCTTCGACTGCGCCGAGGGGACGCAACGGCAGATGCTCCGCTCGTCCGTCGGGCTCGTCGAGCTCCGCGAGATCTTCCTGACGCACTTCCACGCCGACCACTTCCTCGGGCTCCCCGGGATGCTGAAGACCTTCGCGCTCCGCGGGCGGGAGCTGCCGATCACGATCTACGGGCCTCCCGGCCTCTCCGACCTGTTCGGCGACCTGCGGCGCGTGTTCGGGCGGCTCACCTATCCCTACGAGCTCGTCACGCTGCGGCCCGGCGACGTGCTCGCGCGCGACGAGTACCGGATCGAGGCCTTCGCTCCGAACCACGGCCGCAACGCCGTCGGCTACGCGCTGGTCGAAGAGCCTCGGCCCGGGCCGCTTCGACCCGGACGCCGCCGAGGGGCTCGGGATCCCGATCGGGCCGGAGCGCGGCTCGCTCCAGCGCGGCGAGGCCGTCACGCTTCCCGACGGGCGAGTGATCACGCCCGACTCCGTCGTCGGCGAGGCGCGTCCCGGACGCAAGGTCGTGCTCGCGGGCGACACCGCTCCCGCAGCGAGCGTCGTGGAAGCGGCGCACGGCGCGGACGTCCTCGTCCACGAGGCGACGTTCACGGAGGAGGAGCGAGAACGGGCCGAGGAGACGCTGCACTCCACCGCCGCGCAGGCCGCGGAGGCCGCGCGCGAGGCCGACGTCGTGCTGCTCGCGCTGACGCACCTCTCGAGCCGGTACTTCGGCCCCGAGATCGCCGAGGAAGCGCGCGCGATCTTCCCGGAGACGGTCGTGCCGCGCGACTTCGACGTGATCGAGGTTCCGTTCGCCGAGCGAGGCTCGCCGCGGCTCGTCAAGGGAGGCGCGTCGGGGCGGCGCGTAGACTCGGCACCTCCGGAGCCGGTCACGACCGTCGAGGAGACCAGATGACGAGCATGGTGCAGGTGGCGGTCGCAGGCGACGTCACCGAAGCGGAGGAGATCCAGGCGATCCTCACCGAGGCGGGGATCGAGTCCGAGCTCCGGCCGGAGGAAGACGCGGACGCGCTCGCCGTGTTCGTGCCGGAAGGGTCGGTCGACCTCGCGCAGGACGCGATCGAGGCGATGACCGAGCCCGATGAGCCCGGCGCCGGGGTCTAGCGCCCACTTCGGGCGACTCGCCGAGCGCTACGACGCGGTCCGGCCCGTCGACGAGAACTGGTGGGAGGTCTACGAGCTCGTCGAGCGCGCCGCGGACCTGCGCGGCCGCCGCGTCCTCGACATCGGCTGTGGCACGGGTCGGCTGAGCGTCGCGCTCGTCGAACGGGCGCACGCGAAGGTCTGGGGTGTCGACGCGTCGCAGGAGATGCTCGCGGTCGCGAAGGAAAAGGTGCCGGGCGTCGCGTTCAAGCGGGCGCAGGCGGAGTCGCTCCCGTTCAAGGACGGCTGGTTCGAGCGCGCCGTGCTCTGGCTGGTGCTCCACCTCGTCGATCGCCCCGCAGCGCTCGCCGAGGCACGACGCATCCTCGGGCCGGACGGCCGCCTCGCGATCGCGACCTTCCACGAGTCGCACTTCGCCGCGCACTGGCTCAACCGGTACCTGCCGTCGCTCGAGCGAGTCGACCTCGCGCGCTTCCCGACCGAGGCGCAAGCTCGTCGACCGAGCTGGGCGAGGCCGGCTTCGCAGCCGTCGAGACGCACCGCCTGGACCAGCGCGCGACGGTCTCGCGTAGCGACGCGCTGGTCCGGATGCGCGAGCGGCACATCTCCACGTTCGACCTGATCGACGAGGACGAGATCGAACGCGGGCTCGCGGAGGCGGAGCGAACGCTTCCCGAGACCGTCGAGTTCGAGCTGCGCTGGCTCGTCGCGGTCGGCAGCGCATGATGACCTCGAGCATCACGCTCGGCCGGATCGCCGGGATCCGCATCGGGATCCACTGGAGCTGGCTCGTCGTCTTCGGCCTGATCACGTGGTCGCTCGCGACCGCGGTGTTCCCGGACCAGAACCCGGGCCTCGGCGACTCCACCTACATCGTCATGGCCGTCGTCGCGGCGGTGCTGTTCTTCACGTCGCTCCTCCTGCACGAGCTCGGCCACGCGTTCCAGGCGAGGCGCGAAGGAATGGAGATCGACGGGATCACGCTCTGGCTCTTCGGCGGCGTCGCGCAGTTCCGGGGGATGTTCCCGACGGCGGGCGCGGAGTTCCGGATCGCGATCGCAGGACCGCTCGTCTCGCTCGTCCTCGGCGCCGGCTTCGTCGGCATCGCGGTCGCGATCGCCGGCGTGGAGGAGGTCGACGGGATCGCTGCGTGGCTCGGCTACATCAACCTCGCGCTGCTCGTCTTCAACCTCCTGCCGGCGCTGCCGCTGGACGGCGGGCGGGTGCTTCGGTCGGCCCTCTGGGCCGCGCGAAGCGACTTCAGCTGGGCGACGCGCGTCGCCGCGGCGATCGGGCGCGCGTTCGGCGCGCTCTTCATCGCGGGTGGGCTCGCCCTGTTCTTCTTCGAGAGCGGAACGAGCGGGCTCTGGCTCGCCTTTCTCGGGTGGTTTCTGTTCGGCGCCGCCTCCGAGGAGGCGCGCTACGCGCACGTGCACCGCGCGTTCTCCGGCCTCCGCGTGCGCGACCTGATGATCCCTGCACCGACGGCGATCGCTCCCGGGCAGACGATCGGCGAGCTGATGGACGGCGTCGTCTGGACCGACCGACAGGACGCGTACCCGGTCGTCGACGGCGGGGGCGTGCGGTCGGCCTGCTCCCGTTTCGAGTGATCGCCGACGTCCCGCGCGGCGAGTGGGACGCGCGCACCGTCGGCGAGCGCATGCTTCCGCTCGCCGTCGTGCCCGTCCTCACGCGGCGACGACTCGCTCGAACAGGCGCTCGCCGCATTGAGCCGCGGGATCGACCGCGGCCTGGTCGTCGACGACGGGCAGCGTGTCCGGCGTGCTCTCGCTCGCCGACCTCGCGCGCGCGGTCCAGTCGCGCAGTCCCGGCCGCTAAAAGCCCGGGACGTACTCGAACCGCGTCGAGCCGACGATGCCGCTCGGCGCGATCGCGAGCGTGCAGACGCCCTCCGGGCCGACGGCGGGAACCGACGGACGCCAGATCTCCTCGGCGGGCCATCGCCCGCTCCTGCGATCGACTGGCCGTTGTCGAGCCGCACGGTGACCGGGGAGCCCTTCGCGATCAGCGTCAGCTCGAACGTCCCGCCGCGACAGCCGTAGGCGATCATCGACGCAGGCCCGTAGATGTCGCCGCTGCCCTGCACGCCGACGCGCGCACGTCTGCAGTCGGAGCGGGCTCTCGCTCCGCCACAGCGTGAGCCCGTGTCTGCCCGAGGCCGACCTGGGTGATCGTCGCGACTGGCTCGCCCGGGAACGTGAACGTCGGCGTTGCGCCGACGACCCACTTGGGCGAGTCCGCGGCGAGCTCGCCGAGCGGGAACGGCTCGACCCGTTGCTGCGGGATGGGGCCCGGCACGCGCTGCGCGTCCGCGAGCACGTAGACCGTTGCGGATCTTCCGGTTCCAGAAGACGTACGACCAGACCGCGTTCCAGTGGGCCTCACCGTCGTAGAGGTACGCGACGTCGCCCTGCGCCGCAGCGTCGACCCACTCCGGGTCGGACTCGCCGAAGAACGCGGTCTCGAGCACCGACGCTTCTCTTCGCGACGTACCGCGACACGGAGATCGACATCACGACGAAGAGCAGCGCGAGCGCGACCGGAATCGCGACGAGCAAGCCGTTGCGGCAGCAGCGCGAACGCGAGCACGGCGACGGCCGTGAACGACCAGACGACGACGTCGTAGCTCCCGAGCTGCCAGACGGGGATCGAGCGTGAACGCGTCGGGGAGCGCCGCCTCGTGCACGAGGCGGCCGAGCGGGAGCGCGAGCACGAGCGCGGCCGCCGCGAACGCGACGACGTACGAGGAGGCGCGCCGCCTCGGTGCGCCGCGGTCGAGCCAGAGACAGAGGCCGAGGAAGAACAGCGGCGCAAGCCCGAGCAGGTCGCGCTCCGCGAGCCGTCCGACGTAGCGCGACGCGAAGAGCCCGACCTCGCCGACGAAGCCGGCGGCGAACGCGAGCGTCACCGCCAGGTACGCGCGAACCTCGGGCGAGTCCGGGCGTGCGAGCGCCAGCGCGGCGACGGCGCAGGCCGGCACGACGCCGACGAGCAGCAGGAGGTCGGCAGCGTGGTACACGCCGAAGCGCAGCGCATCGCCGACGGCGTACTCGGCGTTTCCCGCAGGCTCGTACGCGCCGAACCCGATCGCCACGACGCCGACGCCGACCACGGCGAGCGCGGCGAGCGCCGGCCACAGGCGCGCGAACGGCGTCATCGTCCGGCCCGCCGCGGCGTAGATCGCCACCGCGAGCACGATGGCCGGCACGAGCACGACGCCCTGGAGCCTCGTCAGGACCGCGAGCACGACGACGCCGACGAGCAGTGCCTGCGACCGCGGCGTCGGCTCGGTGAGCGCGCGCGCCGCGAGCCACGCCGCCAGCGCGACCAGGGGGTAGAAGACCGTCTCGCTCATCAGCAGCCCCGAGTAGGCGAGCCCCGGCAGGCAGAGCGTGAGCGCGGCGGCGGCGAGCGCCCAACGCTCCGACATGAGCCGGCGGCCCCAGGCGAAGACGGGCACCGCCGCGAGCGACATCACGAACGCCTGGAGGACGCGGGCGACGTCGTAGCCGACCGCCGTGTCGAAGAGCGCGAGCGGCAGCCCGATCAGCGCGGGGTGGATGAGGCTGTAGAACGCCGCGTCCTGCCCGAGGATGTCGAGCCGGCCGGACTCCCAGAGGCTTCGGCCGAGCTCCGCGTAGATCATCTCGTCGGCGGCGATCCACGGCGTGGGGACGCGCAGGCCCGCGACCGCGCGCACGATCGTCGAGACCGCGACCAGCGCGGCCAGGACGCCCCAGGCCGGAACCCGCCTCACGGCCGCCATGATGCGTGGTCCGGCGACCGCGGGCGCGGGTTGCCGCCGAACCCTCCTAGGCGGCCCGGCGCTCTCTCGGGGAGAGCTTGAGCGTCAGCCAGCGTGTCGGCTTCTTCTTCGCCGGCCGGACGCTCTGGACGTGGCGCTGCTCGGGCACCCGGCGGTGCGGCTCCGACAGATCGAATCCCCAGCGCGCCACAGTGAACGTTCAGACGATTTCGCGCGGCGGCGGTTGGCACCGAAAGGGGGATCTTTCGTTCACGTGACGTTCAGCGCCGTCCGTCCGGCGCTTTGGATAGGTTCACGCGGACACCGACCCCTTTAACCCGGTCCAGCGAGGCCGGAAAGGAGTTGCGAGAGTGGCCGCTGCACGCGTCTCGACCGAGAAGGTACTGCTCGACGCCGACGCGATCTCGCGCACGCTCACCCGCATCGCGCACGAGCTGATCGAGGCGAACCCGGAGCTCGACCGGCTCGCGCTCGTCGGGATCCACACGCGCGGCGTCCCGCTCGCGCAGCGCCTGCGCCGCCTGATCGCCGAGCGCACGGACGAAGAGGTGGAGCTCGGGTCGCTCGACATCACCTTCTACCGCGACGACGTCCAGGTGCGAGGCGGCGAGGCGCCGATGCACTCGCAGCCGCTCGTGCGCGCGACGACGCTCGACTTCCCGCTCGAGGGGATGACGTGCGTGCTCGTCGACGACGTCCTCTACACGGGCCGCACGATCCGCGCGGCGATCGAGGCGCTCTTCGACTACGGCCGCCCCGAGCGCGTCCAGCTCGCCTGCCTCGTCGACCGCGGCCATCGCGAGCTTCCGATCCGCCCCGACTACGTCGGCAAGAACCTTCCGACCTCGCGCGGCGAGCGCATCCAGGTGCAGCTCCTCGAGGTGGACGAGGTCGACCGCGTCCTGCTGGTACCCACGCCGGAAGAAGAGGAGGAGCCCCTTGGCTGAGCTGAAAGTGATGCGGGAGGAGTACCTCCCCCCGAAGCCGCCGCCGCGGCGGCACCTGCTCTCGATCGCGGACCTCACGCGCGACGACGTCGAGCGGCTGCTCGGGACGGCGCGGAGCTTCGAGCGCTCGCTCGAGCGCGAGATGAAGAAGCTCCCGACGCTGCGCGGGCGCCTGGTCCTCAACCTCTTCTTCGAGTCGTCCACGCGCACGAGCTCGAGCTTCGAGCTCGCGGCGAAGCGGCTCTCGGCCGACACGATGTCGTTCAAGGCGTCCGGCTCGTCCGTCGACAAGGGCGAGTCGCTCAAGGACACCGCGATCACGCTCGGCGCCTACGACCCGGACGTGATCGTGATCCGACACGCCGAGATCGGCGCGCCGCAGCTCGTCGCGCGCTGGACGGGCGCGCACGTCGTGAACGCCGGCGACGGCAAGCACCAGCACCCGACCCAGGCGCTGCTCGACCTCTACACGCTGAACGAGGAGTTCGGGCGCATCGACGGGCTGCACGTCGCGATCGTCGGCGACGTCCTCCACTCGCGGGTCGCTCGCTCGAACATCCAGGCGCTGACCATGATGGGCGCCCGCGTGACGCTCGTCGGCCCGCCGTCGCTGATCCCGCGCGGGATCGAGGCGCTCGGCTGCGAGACGACGATCGACATCGACGCGATCAAGGCGGCCGACGTGGTCTACGTCCTGCGCATGCAGCGCGAGCGGATGCTCGAGGGCGCGAACTACGTCCCGTCGCTGCGCGAGTACGCGGCGCGCTGGGGCGTGACCCCCGAGCGCCTGCGCCCGGGACAGAAGGTGATGCACCCCGGCCCGATGAACCGCGGGGTCGAGATCGACCCGGTCGTCGCCGACGCGGCCGACGCGCTGATCGAGACGCAGGTGCGCGCAGGGCTCGTCACGCGGATGGCCGTCCTCTACGACCTGCTCACCCACGGGCCGGTCGCGGTTCAGACCGCCGCCGAGATCCACGAGGTCGCGTGATGCTCGTCCGCAAAGACGCACCCGCCGAGAGCCTGATCGTCACGGGTGCCCGCGTGCTCGACCCGGTGAACGGCGTCGACGCGCAGATCGACGTCCGGATCGACGACGGCGTGATCGCGCAGCTCGGCACGTCGCTGGAACGGAACGGCCACCGCGTGATCGACGGCGCGGGCCTCGTGCTCGCGCCCGCGTTCGTCGACCCGCACGTGCACCTGCGCGTCCCGGGCCGCGAGGACGAGGAGACGATCGCCTCCGGGACCGCCGCCGCAGCCGCGGGCGGCTACTGCGCGATCCTCGCGATGCCGAACACCGAGCCCGTCGTCGACTCGGCAGCGGTGCTCGGCGCGCTCTTCGAGGACGCGCGGCGCGAGGCCGAGGTTCCGGTCGGCTTCCTCGCGGCGATCACGAAGGGCCAGGCCGGCGGCGAGCTGACCGAGATGGCCGAGCTCGCCGACGCGGGCGCGGTCGCGTTCTCCGACGACGGCCGCCCGGTGACCGCGCCGGGGCTGATGCGCCGCGCGCTCCAGTACGGCAGCGTCACGGGCCTGAAGCTCGCGCTGCACTGCGAGGAGCCGACGCTCTCGCGAGGCGGCCACGTGCACGAGGGCCCGGTCTCCGCGGAGCTCGGCTTCGGCGGCTATCCGTCGATCGCCGAGTCCGTGATGGTCGAGCGCGACCTCTCGCTCGCCGCCTACGAGGAGCGGCCTTTGCACCTTCTTCACCTTTCCGCGCGAGAATCCGTCGCGGCGCTCCGGGCCGCGCGCGAGTGTGGCGTCGAGGCAACCGCGGAAGTGACACCGCACCACCTCTGTCTCACCGACGAGGCGGTCAGGACGCTCGACTCGAACTTGAAGATGAACCCGCCTCTCCGAAGCCGCGAAGACCGCGCCGCCCTGATCGACGCGCTGCGCGACGGAACGATCAGCGCGATCGCGACCGACCACGCCCCGCACGCGCGCCACGAGAAAGAGGTGCCGTTCGAGGCGGCGCCGTTCGGGGTCACCGGCCTCGAGACGGCGTTCAGCGCGCTCTACACGCATCTCGTCGAGCCCGGCGTGCTCCCGCTCGAGACGATCCTCGAGCGGATGTCGGCCGGGGCCGCGCGCACGTACGGCCTGACCGAGCCGGCCATCGCGGTCGGCGCCCGCGCGAACCTCGTGCTGCTCGACCTGAACGCGAGCTGGCGCGTCGAGGAGGGCGGCTTCCGCTCCCGCTCGAAGAACTCGTGGCTCCTCGGCGAGACGCTGCGCGGAAAGGTGCGCGCGACCATCGCCGACGGACGGATGGTGTTCGACGGATGACGGGCTTTCTCGCGCTCGAGGACGGCACGGTCTTCCGCGGCGAGTCGGTGGCGGCCGAGGGCTTCGCGTTCGGGGAAGCCGTCTTCACGACCGCGATGACGGGCTACCAGGAGGTCGTGACCGACCCGAGCTACGCGGAGCAGCTCGTCTGCTTCACCGCGCCGATGATCGGGAACTACGGCGTCGCCGAGGGGCGCTCCGAGTCGAAGCGGCCGCACGCGCGCGCAGTCCTGATGCGCGAGGCTCGCGGTCCCGCCTGGACCGACTGGCTCCACGAGCGCGGGATCGTCGCGCTCTCGGGGCTCGACACGCGCAGCCTCGTCCTGAAGCTCCGCGAGGGCGGCGCGATGCGCGCGGCGGTGATCTCCGGCGACGCGTCGCTCGACGAGGTGCAGCGCGCGATCGACGAGCAGCCGCCGATGGCCGGGCGCGCGCTCGTCCACGACGTCTCGACGCACGAGCCGTACGTCTACTCCGAGCACGGACGCGCGCGCGTCGCGGTCGTCGACTACGGCTGCAAGCGCTCGATCCTGCGCCGGCTCGCCGGGGCAGGCGCCGCCGTGACGGTCTTTCCGCACGACGTCTCCGCCGACGAGCTCGCGACGTTCGACGGCGTGATGCTGACGAACGGGCCCGGCGACCCGGAGCCACTGGTGGACGAGGTCGCCGTCCTGCGCGAGCTGCTCGGACGCGTGCCGGTGCTCGGCATCTGCCTCGGCCACCAGCTGCTCGGGCTCGCAACCGGGCACGAGACGTACAAGCTGCGCTTCGGACACCGCGGCGCGAACCACCCGGTGCTCGAGCGCGCGACGGGCAAGGTGCTCGTCACGAGCCAGAACCACGGCTTCGCCGTCGCGCCGACCGACGACAAGGAGGCGACACACGTCTCGCTGTACGACGGCACGGTCGAAGGCTTCGAGTTCTCCGACCTCCGCGCGCGCTCGGTGCAGTTCCATCCCGAGGCGGGACCGGGGCCGCACGACGCGTGGCCGATCATCAGCGAGTGGATCGAGGAGCTGAGCGCCGTTGCCGCGTAGGCGCGACCTCAAGTCGATCTGCCTGATCGGCTCCGGCCCGATCGTGATCGGCCAGGCGTGCGAGTTCGACTACTCGGGCTCGCAGGCGCTCAAGGTCCTCCGCGAGGACGGCTTCCGCACGATCGTCGTCAACTCGAACCCCGCGACGATCATGACCGACCCCGGCTTCGCCGACCGCACGTACATCGAGCCGCTCGACGTCGAGGGAGTCGCCGACGTGCTCGGCCGCGAGCGGCCCGACGCGCTGCTGCCGACGATGGGCGGTCAGACCGGGCTCAACCTCGCCGCGGAGCTCGCCGCCGACGGACTGCTCGACGCGCTCGGGATCGAGCTGATCGGCGCGCCGCTCGACGTGATCCGGCGCGCCGAGGATCGCGAGCTCTTCCGCGACGCCGTGCACAGCTGCGGCCTGCAGACGCCGAAGTCGAAGATCGTCACCGGCCCGGGCCAGCTCGGCGGGATCTCGCTGCCGGCGGTCGTTCGTCCGGCGTTCACGCTCGGCGGTCACGGCGGCGGCTTCGCGGAGACGAGGGACGAGCTTCGGCGCCAGGTCGAGACCGGGCTCCGCGAGTCGCCCGTCAACCAGGTGCTCGTCGAGGAGTCGATCCGCGGCTGGGACGAGTTCGAGCTCGAGATCATGCGCGACAAGAAGGACAA
Organism: uncultured Actinomycetes bacterium; assembly: GCA_963819225.1. Lineage (GTDB taxonomy): Bacteria > Actinomycetota > Thermoleophilia > Gaiellales > Gaiellaceae > JACCTU01. The sequence continues at coordinate 54,956 of CAWFVN010000038.1, forward strand.
CGTCGTGATCGTCTGCTCGATCGAGAACCTCGACCCGATGGGCGTGCACACGGGTGACTCGGTCACGGTCGCGCCGCAGATGACGCTCTCCGACCACGCGTACCAGGAGCTCCGCGACGCGGCCGCCGCGATCGTGCGCGCCGTCGGGATCGAGTCGGGCGGTTCGAACATCCAGTTCGCGCGCAACCGCGACACGGGCGACCTGCGCGTGATCGAGATGAACCCGCGCGTCTCGCGCTCGTCGGCGCTCGCCTCGAAGGCGACGGGCTACCCGATCGCCAAGGTCGCGGCGAAGCTCGCCGTCGGCTACACGCTCGACGAGATCCCGAACGACCTGACGAAGACGACGCCGGCGAGCTTCGAGCCGACGCTCGACTACGTCGTCGTCAAGTTCCCGCGGTTCGCCTTCGAGAAGTTCCCCGGCGCCGACCGCACGCTCGGCACGCAGATGAAGAGCGTGGGGGAGACGATGGGCATCGGCCGCACGTTCACCGAGGCGTTCCTGAAGGCGAAGCGCTCGCGCGAGATCGACGACGAGTGGAACCCGGAGAACATGCACCCCTGGTTCGTCGCCGAGCTCGAGCCGTCGTCCGCGACATGCTGGAGCGTCTGAGCTCGCTCGACGATCTCGTCGAGGCCGACTGGCTTCGCCTGAAGCGCTCGGGCTTGTCCGACGGCGACATCGCCGCAGCCTGCGGCGCGACCGAGGGCGAAGCGCGCTCCCGGCGGAAAGCCTGGGCCGTCAGGCCCGCTTTCCGGCGGGTCGACTCGTGCGGCGGCGAGGTCGAGGCCGAGTCGAACTACCTCTACTCCACCTGGGGCGAGGCCGACGAGGCGCCGCCGGAGCCCGGCCGCTCGGTCGTGATCCTCGGCTCCGGCCCGAACCGGATCGGCCAGGGGATCGAGTTCGACTACTGCTGCGTCCACGCCGCGCAGACCTTCCGCGAGCTCGGCTACGAGGCCGTGATGGTCAACTGCAACCCGGAGACGGTCTCCACCGACTACGACACGTCGGACCGCCTGTACTTCGAGCCGCTCGGGATCGAGGAGGTGCTGGCGGTGCTGGAGCGCGAGCAGCCGGTCGGCGTCGTGATCCAGTTCGGCGGCCAGACGCCGCTCAAGCTCGCGCGGGCGATCGAGCACGCCGGCTTCACCATCCTCGGGACGCCGTTCGACGCGGTCGACCTCGCGGAGGATCGCGAGCGCTTCGCCGCGCTCGCCGACCGCCTCGGCGTGCAGTGCCCGGCGTGGGGGATGGCCGAGACCGCCGACGAGGCCGTCGAGGTCGCCGAGCGCGTCGGCTACCCCGTGCTCGTCCGGCCCTCGTACGTCCTCGGCGGGCGCGCGATGCGCGTCTGTTACGACGAGGATCAGGTCCGCGACGCGATCGCCTCGGTCGAGGGCAAGGTGCTCGTCGACCGCTTCCTCGAGAACGCGATCGAGATCGACGTCGACGCGGTCTGCGACGGCCACGAGACGTACGTCGGCGCGGTCATGCAGCACGTCGAGGAGGCCGGTGTGCACTCCGGCGACTCCGCGTGCGTCCTGCCCGCCCAGTCGCTGACGCCGCAGCAGGCGGCGGACGTCGACGCGTTCGTGCGGCGACTCGGCCCTGCGCTCGGCGTCGTCGGTCTCCTGAACGTGCAGCTCGCGATCGCCGGTCGCGAGGTGTACGTGCTCGAGGTGAACCCGCGCGCGTCGCGCACGGTGCCGTTCGTGAGCAAGGCGACGGGCGTCAACCTCGTCGACGCCGCGTGCCGGCTCTCGGCCGGCAAGACGATCGCGGAGCTCGGCCTGCCGCGACGCGCGACACCGCACGAGGTGAGCGTCAAGGCCGCGGTGCTTCCGTTCCACCGCTTCCCCGGCGCCGACCCGGTGCTCGGTCCCGAGATGCGCTCGACGGGAGAAGTGATGGCGACCGCCGCCGACCTGCCGACCGCGTTCGCGAAAGCGGAGCGCGCCGCGGGACGCCGGCTGCCGACGAGCGGCACCGCTTTTCTGACGGTGCGCGACGCCGACAAGCAGAACGCCGTTCCCGTCGCGGCGGCGCTCGCCGGTCTCGGCTTCAAGCTCACCGCGACCGCGGGGACTGCGCGCACGCTCTCCGGCGCCGGCCTCGACGTCGAGATCGTCGAGAAGGGTCGCACCGTCGTCGACCAGATTCGCAAGGGCAAGGTCGACCTCGTCGTGAACACGCCGCAGGGTCGCGGCGCGCGCACCGACGGCTACGCGATCCGCGAGGCGGCGCTCGTCGCCCGCGTGCCGTGCATCACGACGCTGTCGGGAGCGTCCGCCGCCGTGCACGCGATCGCGCACGCGCGAACCGAGATCGCCAAGTCGCTGCAGGAGCGCATCGATGAAGCGCGCTCGGCTTAGCGTCGTCGGCAACGAACAAGTCGGCCCGTACTCTCTTGGTCCGGGTCGAGTGCGGAGCACTCGATCCCGGCGCATCCGGGTCAGTTCTTCATGCTCGAGGCGCCGGGCCGCGTGCTGCCGAGGCCGATGTCGGTCTGCCTCGCGCCGCCGGGTGAGCTCGCGTTCCTGATCGACCCGATCGGCCCCGGCACCCGCGCCCTGTGCGCGCTCGAGCCGGGCGAGGCGATCCACGTGCTCGGGCCGCTCGGGAACGGCTTCCGGCTCGACGTCGAGCGCCCGCTGCTCGTCGGCGGCGGGATCGGGATCGCACCGCTGCCGTTCCTCTCCGAGCGCCTCGGCGCGCCCGCCGGCGCTGCTCGGCTTCCGCTCCGAGTGGCACGCCGAGGCGGCGGCGCTCGTGCCGAACGCCGAGGTCGTGATCGAGCCGACGTACGTCACCGAGGCGATGCCGGACGGCCACGACGTCCTGGCCTGCGGGCCCGAGCCGATGCTCGAGGCCGTGCGAGAGCTCGCGCCCGACGCGCAGCTCGCGTGGGAGGCGCCGATGGCCTGCGGGTACGGCGCGTGCTACGGCTGCGTCGTCGAGGTCGGCGGCGAGCTGAAGCGACTCTGCGTGGAAGGGCCCGGTCCTTGCTGCTGCTTAACGGGTCCGGCTGCCTCGACGCGCTCACCGCGCCGGACGTCGCGCGCGCGCTCGACGCGTTCGTGACGAAGACGATCACGCCGCTGCCGCGCGAAGGCAACGCGCCCGTGCGGATCGCCGAGACCGAGCACGGGATGTTGAACGCGATCGGCCTCGCCAACCCGGGACGCGACGCGTTCCTCGAGGACGTCCTGCCGCGGCTGCGCGAGCTCGGCGTTCCGATCTGGGTCTCCGTCGGGGGGTTTGCCGCGGACGACTACGCGGAGACGTGCGCCGCGCTCTCGGACGTGACGATCGAGCTCAACCTCTCGTGCCCGAACGTCGACGAGGCGCCGGAGTCGGCCGCCGAGATCGTCGCGGCGTGCCGGGCGGCCACCGAGCTGCCGCTGTACGCGAAGCTCTCGCCGGCGACCTGGGACGTCGCCGAGACCGCGCGGGCGGTCGAAGCTGCGGGAGCCGACGGGCTCTCGCTCGTGAACACGATCCGCGGCCTCGCGCTCGACGAGCGGACCCTGCGTCCGACGCTCGAGCGCGGAGCGGGCGGCTACTCGGGCCCCGCGCTCAAGCCGATCGCGCTCGCGGCGGTCTACGCGTGTGCGCGCGCGACGTCGCTGCCGATCGTCGGGATGGGCGGCGTCCGCTCCGGTCGCGACGCGCTCGAGCTGATCGCGGCGGGAGCATCCGCGGTCGCGCTGGGAACGGTGCTGTTCGCCGACCCCGACGCGCCGGCCCGCGTCCGCGCAGAACTCGACGTCGAACGGAGCGCACGAGGCTTCGAGTCCGCGGACGACGCTCGCGGAATCGCGCATCGGACCGACGCGCGCGAACGCGCCGACGTGCACGCGAACGTGCGCTGACGATCTGCTCGACAGAGGTTGCAGTGCTCTGACGACTTGTTAGACTCCCGCGCCATGGTCTCGCCCAAGACCCAGGCGCAAGCGCCCTTGCGCTCACTCGATCAGCGCATGGAAGCGCTGGCTCGGGCGAACGATATCCGGGTCAAGAGGGCGAGGCTCAAGAAGGACTTGAAGGACGGTCACGTGCGCATCGATTCGATCCTGCGCAACCCGCCCGAGTACGTCGAGACGGCGAAGGTGTTCGACATCCTGATGGCCGTCCCGAAGTTCGGCCGCGTGAAGGCCGCACGGTTCCTCAACCAGGCCCGGATCAGCCAGGCGAAGACGGTCGGCGGCCTGTCGGAGCGGCAGCGGTCGGAGCTCGTTGGGCTCTTCAATCGCTAAGAAGCCGCCGGTCTTCGTGATCACCGGCACCTCGGGTGCCGGCAAGGGGACGCTCGTCCAGGAGCTGCTGCAGGCGCGTGCCGGAGGTGGCGCTCGCGGTGTCCGCGACGACCCGCGGACGCCGCCCGGGCGAGGTCGAAGGCGTCCACTACTGGTTCATCTCCGACGAGGAGTTCGACCGGCGGCTCGCCGAGGACGACTTCCTCGAGTACTACGCGTTCCCGTGGGGGCAGCGGTCGGGGACGCTCTGGTCGGAGCTCGACCGCATCCGCGACCAGGGGAAGGCGCCGTTGCTCGAGCTCGAGCCGAACGGCGCGCTCGCCGTCAAGGGCCGCGTCCCCGACGCCGTCCTCTTCTTCATCCACGCACCGGACTTCGAGGAGCTCGAGCGCCGCCTGCGGGAACGCGCCACCGAGAGCGCGGGGGAGATCGAGGAGCGGCTCGCGCTCTCGCGCCGACAGCTCGATCAGGCGGAGCAATGCGACTTTCTGATCGTGAACGACGAGGTGGAGCGGGCCGCAGAGGAGCTCGCCGGGATCGTTCGACGGGCGCTGGATGGTGCAGCTACCATGCCCACGTGATCCACCCACGCCTCGATGAGCTCCTGGACAACGTCGACTCGCGCTACGCGCTCGTCATCGTCACCGCCAAGCGGGCTCGCCAGATCAACAACTACTACCAGCAGCTCGGTGAGGGCACCTACGAGGACTTTCCTCCGCCGCTCGTCGAGTCTCGCTCGAAGAACTACTTGACCATGGCCATGGAGGAAACAGCTCAGGGCATGATCAAGTACACGTATCCCAAGTAGCTCGGGAGCCGGTTTCCCCAGCTGAGGGTCGTTTTCGGGCGCCGCTTGTCGGCACAATGTGCCCGTGGCCAAGATCCTGGTTGGCGTCACCGGCGGGATTGCCGCTTACAAGTCGTGTGAGCTCGTTCGGCTGCTCGTCAAGGCCGGACACGACGTCGTGCCGCTCGTCACCGACGGGGCCGACCGGTTCGTCCGGCGGGAGACCTTCTTCGCGCTCGCCAGGCGGGAGCCGCGGGAGGACCTCTACGCGCACCTGACCCGGGCCGATCTCTACGTGATCGCGCCCCTCACGGCCAACACCTTGGCGAAGCTCGCTCACGGGATCGCGGACAACCTCGTCAGCGAAGCAGCGCTCGCGCACCGCGGGCCGCTCCTCGTGGCGCCGGCGATGAACCCCCGCATGTGGGCGAGCCCGGCGACCCAGGCGAACGTGTCCGCGATCAGGGGTCGCGGGGTCGAGCTGATCGGGCCCGACGAGGGCGAGATGGCCGAGGGCGAATGGGGCGTGGGGCGGATGTCGGAGCCCGAGGAGATCTTCGAGGCGTGCGCGGCGCTCCTCGCGAAGCGCGAGCAGCTGCTCGGCAGACGCATGCTCGTGACCGCCGGCGGCACCCGCGAGCCGCTCGACGACGTGCGCTTCGTCGGCAACCGCTCGTCCGGGCGGATGGGAGTGGCGCTCGCGGAGGAAGCGCGGCGCCGAGGGGCCGAGGTCACGCTCGTCGCAGCGAACCTCGCGGTGCCGGCACCCGGGGGAATCGAGCTCGTCGCGGCGCCGAGCGCCGCGGACGTCGAGCGCGAGGTGCTCTCACGGGCGGACGACGCCGACGTGGTCGTGATGGCCGCCGCCGTCGCCGACTACCGGCCCGCCGAGGCCGTCGCCGGCAAGCGGGGCAAGGACGGCGCAGCCTGGACGCTGGAGCTCGAGCCGACCACCGACGTCCTGCGAGCCCTCGGCGAGCGCGAGGACGGACCGCTCCTCGTCGGCTTTGCGGCCGAGTCCGGCGGCGGAATCGAGCGTGCTCGGCAGAAGCTCACTGACAAGAAGGTGAACCTCGTCGTCTTCAATGACGTATCACGGGGAGACATCGGGTTCGACTCGGAGGAGAACGAGGTGACGCTGATCGGCAGGGACGGCGAACGGCAGGTCGAGAAGGCGCCGAAGCGCGCCGTCGCGGGAGCGATCCTCGACGAGGTCGCGCGGCTGCTCGAGGAGGCCGATGGACGCGGTCGGTAGTCGCGCGGTCCCCGTCGGCGACGCGCAGCGGACGATCGCGTCGGTCGTCGAGAACCTGCAGCGGGTGGTCCACGCGCCCGAGGACACCTTCGGCTCGTCGTGCTCTGCCTGGTCGCCGAGGGCCACCTGATCATCGAGGACTTGCCCGGCGTCGGGAAGACGACGCTCGCGAAGGCACTCGCCCGCTCGCTCGACGTCTCCTTCTCGCGCCTCCAGTTCACCCCCGACCTGATGCCCTCCGACGTGACCGGCGTGAACGTCTTCAACCAGGCGCAGAACGAGTTCGAGTTCCGGCCCGGCCCGGTCTTCGCGAACCTCCTCCTGGTCGACGAGATCAACCGCGCCTCGCCCAAGACGCAGTCGGCGCTCCTCGAGTGCATGCAGGAGCGGCAGGTGACGGTCGACGGCTTCTCGTACGAGCTCGCGCCGCCCTTCATGGTCATGGCGACCCAGAACCCGATCGAGTACGAGGGCACCTACCCGCTGCCGGAGGCGCAGCTCGACCGCTTCGCGATGCGCGTGGCGATCGGCTACCCGACGCTCGCCGACGAGGCCCGGATGCTCTCCGAGCAGACGTCGGGCTCGCCGCTGGAGTCGCTCGTGCCGGTCACGAACGGGCAGGAGGTCCTCGCGCTGGTGGCAGAGGCGCAGGCGATCTTCGTCGAGGAGAGCGTCAACCGGTACGTGGTCGCGCTGCTCCGCCACACGCGCGCGGACTCGCGGCTCTACCTCGGCGGCAGTCCGCGGGCGGGGATCTCGCTCGTGCGCGTCGCGAAGGCCCGCGCGCTCGCCCACGGGCGCGACTACCTCGCTCCGGACGACGTCAAGGCGATCGCCGAGGCCGTGCTCTCGCACCGGCTGATCGTCGCGCCCGAGGCGCGCGCGGCGGGGACGACGAGCGTCGACCTCGTCCGCGACGCGCTCGACAAGACTCCCGTCCCGGTCTGATGCTGACTCGGCGCGGGCGTTTGCTGCTCGTGCTCGGCGGCGCCCTGTACGTCGCCGCGTGGGCGTTCGGCTCCCAGCCGCTGTACCCGGTCGCGATCGGCTTTCTGCTCGCGGTCCTGGTCTCCGCGGTGAGCGTGCACGCCGCTGCGCGTCCGATGGGGTACCGGCGCCGCTCGGACTCGGTCGAGCACGTGGAGGGCGACGACGTCGTGGTCGACGTCGAGCTCGAGCCCCGGAGCCCGCTCGGGCTTGCGTCGGCGACCGTCGTCGAGCGGTTCGGCCGGCTCGGCGAGCATCGGGTCCCGCTGAGGCGGGACGGCCGGTTCCTTCGCGGCCGCTACGTGTTGCGGTCGGTCCCGCGCGGTCGCTACCCGCTCGACGAAGTGGCCGCGCTCATCGAGGACCCGTTCGGGCTCGAGGAGGGCTGGGTGCCCCTGGCCGAGCAGGGCGCGCTCCTCGTGCTTCCGCGAATCGTCGAGCTCGACCTGCTTTTCTCGGAGAGCGGGCCACGCGCCCACGACGGTCGCCGGCTCCTGCTCCGCAGACCCTCGGGCTTCGACGTGCACAGCATCCGCGAGTACGAGGAAGGCGAGTCGCTCCGGAAGGTGCACTGGAAGTCGACCGCCCGTCGCGGACAGCTGATGGTGAAGGAGCTGCAGGACGAGCCGCGTGATGAGGTCGCGATCCTCCTGGACGCGGACGCACGCTCGATCGCGGGCGACAGCTTCGACGCACAGGTGCGGGCGGCAGGCTCGCTGCTCCGCACGCAGGTCATCCGCGACCGCCGTGCGGTGCTGGTCGTGAACTCGCTCAGGCAGGAAGTGGTGCGCGTGCAGACCGCGCTCGGCGAGTGGCGTCAGGCGCTCGAGACGCTCGCATCGGTGGAACCGACCGGCCAGGTGCCGCTCGCGGCGCTCCTCGTCGACGACTCGGGCCCGGCGGCTCGCGCGTTCGAGCTCGCGCTCGTCACGTCGCGCCTCGACGCTGAGCTCGTCGACCGGGTCGTCCACCGCTCGCTCGCCCAGCGCCGCGTCTCGGTCGTGTACGTCGACGCGCCGACGTTCGCCGGCGGTCGCCCGTCGCGCGAGCCGGGTCTGCTCAGGCTGCAGGCCTCGGGCGTGCCCGTCGCCGTCGTGCGGCGAGGCGACGACCTGAGGTTCGTGCTCGGAGCTGCGATGAGCGCGGAGGCCGGGCGTGCGTAGGACGGCCGGCGCTGGGTCTGCTCGCCGCCTTCGTGATCGGCTGGAGCTGGCTCCGGCTCGAACACGGCGAGCTGACGTGGAGCATTCTCTTCTGGTCGGCCGCAGTTGGCATCGTGCCCGCCCTGCTTCCGAGTAGGCGGCTGCGGCTCGCGGCAGTCCCGGTCGCCGCGTTGCTCGGGCTCCACCATGCGCTCGGGACCGCGCGACCCGGCGAGGCGTGGAACCGGATCGTCGACGGCTTCTACCTGTACTACGACGTGCCGCTGCCCTTCAACGCAGGGGCACATCCGCTCATGCACGGACTCGTCGTCCTCGCGGTGTTCGGCTTCACCCTCGCGATCTCGCTCGCTGTCGCCGAGCGCCGCGCGCTGCTCGCAACCGGACTGCTGGTCGCGGGAGCTGCCTGGCCGGCCACGCTGCTGACGAGCTCGAACACGGTGGGCCGCGGGGCGGTGATCCTCGTGGCCGCGCTCGTCCTCCTGGGGGGACTCTCGAACTCGGCGCGCCTTCGGCAGGGCTGGGTCGCCGCGGCCGTTGTCCTCGGCGCGGCCGTCCTGGTCTCGGGCATACCAGCTGTCGCGAAGGGCGCGTTTCTCCGCTGGGAGAAGTGGGAGCCTTCGAGCAAGAGCGACCTGCCCGTCAGCGTCGGCTTCGTCTGGGACTCGAACTACGCCGCGCTGGTGTGGCCCGAGCGCAAGACGACGGTGCTGACGATCGAGGCGCCGCCGATCTCGCGCTACTGGCGGGCGACCACGCTCGACGTCTTCAACGGCGACTACTGGCTCGAGTCGACGCTCGAGGTGCAGCCGGACCCGCTCTTCGACCCCTTGATGCCGCCTCGGGGCCGCAACGAGAAGCAGCAGCTCGAAGCCCACGTCAAGGTCGAGGCGCTCCAGGACAACCGGCTGATCGGCGCCAGCGTCCCGGTGCGGTACGAGCTCGACGACGAGGACGAGTTCGTGCTCTACCAGTCGACCGGCACCGCCTACGTCCCGCGAGGCGTTCCGCGCGGCTCGACCTACACGTCGTGGAGCTACGCGCCGCGGCCGGCGGTGCGCGACCTCGCGCGCTCGGCGCCGATCTACTCCTCCCAGCTCGACCGCTACCTCGTCGTGCAGTCGCGCACGTCGACGCCGCCCTCGCCGCACTTCGGCTCGCCGGGCGGCTCCAGGCGATGGACCGGATCTTCGCCGCAGAACCCGTCGCTGCACGCGTACCGGCCGCTCTACGAGCGCGCGCTCGCGATCGCAGGGGACGCGCCGAGCCCGTACGCGGCCGTCGTCGAGCTCGAGACGTCGTTCCGCGACGGTCAGAGCTACGTCTACGACCAGAACCCGACGACGAAGGGGGACATTCCGCCGCTCGTCGAGTTCGTGACGCGCACGCATCGCGGCTACTGCCAGCACTTCGCCGGGGCGATGGCGCTGATGCTCCGCTACCTCGGGATTCCGGCGCGCGTCGGCGCCGGCTTCACGAGCGGCTCGTACGACGCGGACAAACGCCGCTGGAAGGTGACCGACCACGACGCGCACACGTGGGTCGAGGTCTGGTTCCGCGGCTTCGGCTGGCTCCCGTTCGACCCGACCCCGGGCCGCGGCGACCTCGACGGCGCCTACAGCGCTGCGTCGGTCGGCTTCAACGCCGCCGCGGTGTCCGCGGCGATCGCCGCCGGCCTCGACGCTGCGGACTACAAGCTCGACACCGAGCGCTTCGACCGAGGCGGCGCCGTCGGTCGCGCCGCCGACGGGCGCGACGTGCCGGGCGACATCTCCGGGACGACGAGCGGCCGGGACGGAGGCAGCCTCCTGCGCCTGCTGCTCCTCGTGGCGCTCGGGCTCGTCGCCGGGATCGGGCTCCTGAAGCTCGCGCTGCGCAAGGCGCGGTTCCTGACGAGCGACCCGCGCAAGGTGGCGGCCGCCTGTCGCCGCGAGCTGGGCGAGTTCCTCGCCGACCAGAAGATCGCGGTGCCCGAGAGCGCGACGCCTGCCGAGCTCGGCGAGGTCGTGCGGCAGCAGGTCGCGCACGACGTCGTGCCGTTCGTCGACGCGATGACGGCGGCGCGCTACGGGCCGCCGGATCGCGCAGACGAAGCCGCTCGCCGCGCCCGGCGCGAGCTCCGGCGCATCGAGCGCGCGCTGCGACGCCGTCTCTCGGTCTGGGAGCGTGCGCGCGGCCTGGTCTCGGTTCGGTCGCTCGGCCTGACCTAGTGGTCGCGCACGCGATCGTCATGGCGGCGGGCGAGGGGCGGAGGCTCCGCCCGGTCACCGAACGCTGGCCGAAGCCGGTCCTGCCGATCGACGGGCGGCCGGTGCTCGGAACGCTCCTGCGCGAGCTCGCGGCAGCCGGGATCGAGCGCGCGTTCGTCGTCACGGGGCATCTCGCCGAGCAGGTCCGGTCGCTCGCAGGCGACGGCGGCGCCTGGGGCCTCGCCGTGAGCGTACGCGGACCAGCCCAGTCCGGACGGGTCCGCCGACGCGGTCGCGCGGGCGCTCGCCGCGGGGGCCGAGACTCCGTGCCTCGTCGTCGGCGCCGACACGGTCTTCGCCGCGGGCGACATCGGCCGCTTCGTCGAGGCGGCGCAGGGGAGGCCCGCGATCGCCGTCCGCCGCAACCCGCCGCCGGCGCCGCCGCACCGCTACGCCGTGGCGTTCCGCGACGGCGTCGTCACGACCGTGCTCGACGAGGATCCCGCGAACCCGTTCGCCGCCGCGCCGCTCTGGCTGCTCTCCGGGCGAGATCGTCCCGCACCTCCGCAAGGACAAGCCGCCCTACGAGCTCGGCAACGCGTTCCAGGCGGCGATCGAAGCCGGCGTCCCGGTTTCCGCGATCGAGATCGGGAGAACCCGCGATTTGACGGACCCGCTTGACTTGGTGGAGGAGAACTTCCCGTACCTGAACAGGACCAGATGAGCGACACGTACGACCTCTTTCAACAAGGCCGCGCCCACCTCCGCGAGGGGATGCCGGCGCAGGCGACCGTCTCCCTCGAGAAGGCGAAGAAGCGCGAGCCCGACAAGGCGTCGATCCGCGAGGCGCTCGGGATCGCCTACTTCCGCCTCCAGCGCTGGGACGAGGCGGAGGCCGAGTTCCGCGCGCTGCTCGAGCTGTCGCCGACCGAGGACTACGGCCACTACGCGCTCGGCCGCGTGCTCGAGAAGCAGGGCCGCCTGCAGGAGGCGAACGGCCACTACAAGCTCGCCGCCTCGCTCAGCCCGGGCACCCCGCACTACGAGTCGCGGATCCGCGACCTCGATCCGCCCGAACGACGATGCGGTAAACTCGGCCCCGAGCTTCGAGAGCCGTCGTGCAGCGGGTGTCGAGCGCACGAGTGACGCCCGGCGGCGAGATCGGGTCGGGGCTCTGCGTGCTGCTGGGCGTGGCCGAGGGCGACGAGCGACGCGGACGCCGAGCGGCTCGCCGGCAAGGTCGCGCGCCTGCGGATCTTCGAGAACGACGACGGGAAGTTCGATCGCTCGCTGCTCGACGTTGGCGGCGCGGCGCTCGTGGTCTCGCAGTTCACCCTGATCGCCGACACCGACGAAGGGAACCGCCCGTCGTTCGCGCGGCCGCGCGGCCGGAGCAGGCGGAGCCGCTCTACGAGCGGTTCTGCGCCGCGCTACGCGAGCTCGGCGTCCCGGTCGCGCGGGCGTCTTCGGCGCGCGGATGGCGCTCGAGCTCGTGAACGACGGGCCGGTGACGATCGTCCTCGACGTCTGACCCCCGTCCAACTGCGCCGAGGACGGCTGCCACGAGTCGAGCCCAAGTCCCGCGTGGCATAGCTTGGAGATAGCTATTGCATGCTCTACGATCGATCGCTGTGCGACTCGCCATGACCCTTCTTGTCGCTCTGACGGCGGTCGCGCTCGTCGGATGCGGCGTTGGTGATGATGAGGAGGCCGTACCCGTCCCGCTCGCGCAGCGATTCCTCACGGCCGGGGATGCGCCCGGTAGTAAGACGGATCCCGTTGAGAAACGGCAGACGACGACGGATTTCGACGAGTTCATCTCCGCGCTAAGCGAGCGCTCGATCGACCCTGACAGAGAAGACATGACCGAGCTCTTTGAGGAGGCCGGCTTCAAGCGGCGGGTGAGGACACACGTTTCTTCGGAGAGGCGCATGCGCGGACCGCGCCTCATGCCTCCAGTGGGTTCATCGAGCTCGAGTCTCAGGAGGGGGCAATGAGCGCGCTCGACTGGCTCGAGACGGACGCGTTGAAACCATGCCGCATGACCTGTGCGGTGCAGATAAGCGAGTTCGATGTGGACGACATCGACGATGCGCGCGGCGTCCACCGCATCTCAACGGCCGAGGACATCGAGAGGGTCGGGAGCACGAGCCCGGACCAAAGGCCCTTCGACAGCTACTGGGTGGGGTTCGCCGAAGGCCGATTCGTCTACACGCTGGATCTGCACGGACCCCCAGGATCTGTATCTGAGGAGCAGGCCCAGAAAATCGCACGCGCGTATCACGACCGGCTCACAAGCAACTAGATTCGCCCGTCCTCGGTTACGCCCTCGGCAGGAACGTAGTGGTCGCGCTGCCGGTGCGGCTGCTGCTTCCGCTTCTCCCCCGTCTGCGACTCCGCTCAGATTTCCATTGACCGCTTTCAGCGCTTGGGTGGCTGCAGCAACGCGCCCCGCGCATCGTCCAGTCCCTTTTCGTTCTCGCCGGCGCTGCTGATGCCGGTCATGTTGTTCGTTGCGATCCGCCAAGAGAAGTACCAGGCCTGAACAACCCAGCGGAAACGACGGAATAGATCGAGGTGTTCGAGCTCAGTTGTCGGTAGCGGGCCTGTCCGTCGGTACCCGGGGACAACGTCAGGCCCGCTGTACATGTGAGCGGAGGCCAGGTCGTAGAGCAGGGGACCGTGGAGCGCCGCACCCCAATCGATCAGCCCGACCTCGTTTCGGTCGGCCAGAAACGCTTCTGGTGCTGGATCGCCGTGAAGGATGCTGTGGCTGATGTCCGCCGTCAGCGCTTCCGCCTCTGCGATCACGACATCCGCTTGCCGACGCAGGTCAGCCGCCTCGATCAAGGAGCTGTCCAACCATTGCCAAGGCCAGTGGTCGAGCCCGTCCGGAGCCGGGACTTCTGCCAACAGCGAATGCGCGAGTCCGAGTGTCTCACCGACGACCTCTGCGTCAGCGTGCGTAAGCGGTCGACCGGGCACGAAACGCAGTAAGGCAACGAGTCCGCCGTCTTCGGTCCGCAAGATGCGTGCGGGTCCGCCTGCTCGGAACCCGCGCTCCTGCAGTCTCGCGGCGACGGCCAAGCCGGCTGCGTCGGAGGCGGCCGACGCCTTGACCACGAACTGGCTTCCGTCGCCTGCCTTGACTAGCCAGGCCGCCGAGTTCATGCCGCCTTCCAAACGGCTAACCGCGACCGGCCCCAGCCATTCCTCAACGATCGGCTTGATCGCAACCTCGTCCATGTGGAAGCAGCATCACACTGTGGGCCAGTGTTCGGGAATGTCACCCGAACGGGGCGGTCATACTCCGCGCGTGGGTGGACGCGGCGAGAGCGACCCGCCGGGGCCTGACCCGGAAGGAACTAGTCTTCGAACGGCACGGCTGAGGCTTCTCCCGCTGACAAGCCGCGACGAGTCCGACCATGCTCGTGCATCGAGGAATGCAGCGGACGCCTTGCGGGACACCCGCGCGGCCGATGTCCAGTGGCGCGAGCACGGCTTCGGCCCGTGGGCCGTCCGGGACAAGCAGGGCAGCTGCTTCCTCGGCTGCGCCGAGCTGCGTCTCGCCGGCGACGGCATCGAGGGCATCGCCCCCGACGAAGTCGAGGCGGGCTGGTGGGTGACCGAGGACCGGCGGAATGACGGCATCGCGACCGAGGCGATGGAAGCGGCGATCGACGATCTCTTCAGCCGCACCGACGTCGAGACGATCACGGCGTACATCTCGGACGGGGGAAACGAAGCATCCCGCCGCGTGGCAGCCAAGCTCGGATTCTCGGTACGCGGCCGAGGCCACGGGCGCTCGGGCGAGCCGATGACGGTTTACACGCTTCCCCGCGATGATTGGCTGCGACAACGGCCCTGAGGCAAGCGCTCGGAGTAAGGACCGTCTCGCCTGGGCGAGTGTTCGGGAATGTCCCCTGACCGCAGGACGCGAACCTCGCCCATGGCCGTGGGCTGAGGCGGGTTACCGGGACGGGCTGATCTGCCCGCAAGCGTGCCATGCTTACCGGAGTCCGGAGGCGTCAGATGATCGGGAACCCCACATTGGTCGGACGCGGAGAGAGCTCGACGAGCTCGCGCGATTTCTCGACGCAGTGCCCGCCGGCCCAGTCGGCCTCCTGCTCGAGGGCGACGCCGGGATCGGCAAGACGACGCTATGGCGAGAAGCTGTCCTGGAGGCGCTCGACCGCTCGTACTGCGTGCTCTCCTGTCGGCCGGTCGAGTCGGAGGCCCAGCTCGCCTTCACCGCGCTCGGCGACCTGCTCGAGGAGGTTCCCGATTCGGCGACCGCCGAGCTGCCCGCTCCCCAGCGCCGGGCTCTCGAGGTCGCACTCCTGCAAATCGATGCCGAGGGACCGCCTCCGCTTCCGCGAGCAGTCTCGCTCGCCGTCCTCGGGGTGCTCCGAGCGCTCGCCGCCTCGGGACCGCTCGTAATCGCCCTCGACGACGTCCAGTGGCTCGACCGACCGTCGGCGAGCACCCTGGAGTTCGCCGCCCGGCGCCTGCGTGGCGAGCCGATCGGCTTCGTCCTCTCGCGCCGCGGGGCCGAGGCCGACGTGCCGCTCGCACTTGATGAGACGTTCCCGTCCGAGGCGGTCCGACGTCTCCTCATTGGGCCGCTCGACGGTGACTCGCTCGGGAGACTCATACGCTCCCGCTTCGACGTCCATCTCCGGCCACCCGCGCTTCGCCAGCTAGAGGCCGCGTCCGGTGGCAACCCATACTTCGCCATCGAGTTGGCCCGGAGCCTCGCGGAGCGGGACCTCCCGCTCGGCCCGCGAGAGCCCCTCCCCGTTCCCGGCACCCTGCGTGCACTCCTCGGCCTGCGACTCGCCGATCTCGCGCCGGAGATACATGGGGTCACCCTGGCGGCATCGGCGCTTGCGCGGCCGACGGTTGCCCTCGTCGAGTCGAGTGTCCGATCCGTGGATCCTTCGGCCGCGCTCGCCGCGGCGGTCGACGCCGGTCTGCTTGAGCTCGACCGCGATCGCGTGCGTTTCGCGCACCCTCTCATTGCCTCCGTCGTCTACGCCGACGCGGATGCAGCCGAGCGGCGCGCACTCCACGCCCTTATCGCCGATGTCGTGGAGGAGCCGGAGGAGCGGGCGCGCCACCTCGCGCTTGCCACGGATGGTCCCGACGAGGACGTCGCGGCGTCGCTCGACGAGGCGGCTCGCTCGGTTCGCGCCCGCGGCGCGCCCGGTGAGGCGGCGGAGCTGTACGAGGAGGCCCGACGTCTGACCCCGCCTCTGCAGATCAACGACGCGGCGCGCCGGGCAGTCGACGCTGCCGAGTGCCACTTCGAGGGGGGAGACTTCGCCCGTGTCCGCGTGTTGCTGGAGGAGGTCGCGGCCGGTACGCACAGCTCCGAGCGGGCGCGTGCGCTCGTGTTCCTCGGCTGGGTGCGGGCGAACCAGGAGGGGTTGGGCATCGGCGCCGACATCTTCCGCGCGGCGCTCGAGGCGGTCGGGCCTGACGAGCCGCTGCGCATCGAGATCGAGCGAGGCCTTGCTTGGACCCTTCACGAGCTGGGCGATCTCCCGGCCGCCGAGATCCATTCTCGCGCTGCCCTCGAGATGGCGGAGCGCCTCCGCGAGCCCCAGCGTGCTCGCCCTTGCCGTTCCGACATGGCGTTCTGGAGGCGGTGGCCGGCCGCGGAGATCCGCTCTCGCTAATCGAGTCCGCCCTCGAGCTCGACGAGCCGAGCGAATGGCGGGCTATGTTCGGCCGCCCGCGATGGATCCACGCGCCGATCCTCGTATGGCGCGGTGAGCTCGACTCGGCCGGAGCGGTGCTAGACGAGATGCACCAGGCGGCCCTCGACCACGGGGACGAGCACTCGCT
>CAWFVN010000039.1:0-16324 GCA_963819225.1 uncultured Actinomycetes bacterium
GACGGGGCGTCAGACGCGCAGGCGCGTCTCGGGCGGCGCCGCCGCGAGCGCGTCAGCCAGCCTGCGCTGCACGGCGGCCCCGTCGAGCCTGCTGATCCGGAGCAGGTCGACGGCGACCGACTGGAACCGGAGGCTGGGAACCGGACGGTGAACTGGGCGTATCGCGTAAGAGCGAGGGGGCCAGCCGCCAAGCCGGCCCCCTCTTCGAGCCATGACGAACCGAGGTCTCTACCTACGAGAAGTCAATTTCACCAAGTACGTACTTGTTGTCCGAGAAGCGCAGCCCGTCGAAGAGCATCTTGTGCGTCTCGGGCACATACGTCAGGTGGTAGATCTCGATCTCGTTCGCCGGCCCAAACACAGGCGCTTCGAGCCCCGTTGCAGTGTCATAGAAGTTCGTGATGTTCTGGTTATTGCTGTTGAGGCCGGAAAGGACCAGATCGTTGCCGACGCTCTGGGCGGCAAAGATTCTCTGGACGGCTGTCGTCCCCACTTGAACGGTCGGGTAGTACTGCATCAGCATCCCGCCTTGACCCTGCCATCCTGCGATGGCGAACACCTTGCCATCGTCGGTCGTGAAGCTGTCCTGGATGTTGGTGCCGGACCAGCCACAGAACGCTTGGTGAAGTGCTGAAGGACTGGCCACAGATGTCAGCAACGTCGTTGTAGGTACTGGCGGCCCCGTAGTGCAGCCTGGAACGGATCCAATACTTCCCTTCGAGCTCGTTCGTGCTCGTAAGGAAGCGCCTGACCCCAAAGTTCCGGGCCAGACAATCCCGTGTAGACGTTGCCATCCGGGAAAAGTCTCAAGAAGTTGCTCTGGAAGCCCGCGAGTCCCTGAAGCGAACCCGTTGGTGACAGGTACCGGAGCCAAGTTGCGCCCGTCGAATTGGTCCGGCCGGAAAGGAGCACGCCGCCATCGCTGAGAAGCAAGAAGTCGCTCAGTGAGATGTTCTGGTTGACCAGGTCGGTAACCGTCCCGTCAACGTACTTGCGAAGGACGTTGTGGCCGTCCGACGTATAGCCCGCGTAGTAGACCGCGCCTGCGCCGTCGAATTGAATCGCGGGGCTGCGACCTGAGTGCGGTTGCGGCCACGTGATCCACGACAGCGTGTTGTCGACGCAGGTCGGAACGCCCGTTGAGGCGTCGACTTCTGCCAGCCGACACGTGCCGGGAAGCGTCGTGTCGTCGAGGTTCACCCCGCCTCGTAAAGAGGACATAGACGTTGCCGCTTGGCCCCACGATGAACTTGCTCACGTTGGCCGAGCCCGACACAATCGCAGGCTTTACCTGCCCGTCGGCTTCGACCGCCTCGAGCGCGCTAGGGGCTTGTGGCAGCCATCATCGAACGGGCCCGCAACTCCCAGCTGAGGCTCAGGCTGGGCGACCGCGACCGCGCCGTTGAGGTTCAACCGCAGTGCGTTCGCAGTCGGCGGCGGTGGCGGAGTTTGCGTCGCGTGGTCTGGGAGCATCTGCAAGTTCTCCCAGCGACCCGGCAGGACGCTCAAGACCTTTGCTGGGGGCGACGAGGGAGGCGTTGCAGGAGGTGAAGGAAGTGAAGGAGGCGTTGGCGGAGGGGGCGGAAGGATTGGAGACCGCAGCCGGCCCGCGCCCAACGGTGAAATTGACGCGTGCGCCTCTCTTGAGTTTCCGGCCACGCTTTGGGCGCTGCGAAACCACACGGTTCTTCTGGCGCGCCGTCGAGCGGACGTACCGCACCGTGCCGACCCGGCAGTGCGCCTTGCGGATTCGTGCCTTTGCGACGACGAGTGTCTTCCCGACCACGGCGGGAACACGGCAAGACTGTTTGACCGCACGAGCTGCCTCGGTAGGCGAAGCTGTCCCAGCCGTCACCGCGGCCGTTACGCACAAGGCGAGGGCAAACAGACTAAGAACACGTCCCTTCTTCATCGCCACCACCATCGCTGGCGCCAGTCGTTTCTTCATTTCGGTGTCCTTCCGGTGTCATTGAGGGCTAGCCGTCCGCTCGGGTGCCCTCTGCTCGACGATTCAACTGTGATCGCCCGATGCAAAGAGCCTGCCCTGCCCTCACGTCCCCCGCCATGACACGAAGGGGTCTATTCCACGGAATGTTCGGCGCAGGCGCTCGGGGTCGCCGCCACCACGTTTGGCACGGTCTGGGCAGGTCGACCCGCGGCGCGTGACTCCTCAGGGGCGGTCCGCGTTACGTCGAAACGGCGAGGGCACTCAAGGCGTGATCGGGCCTCGCTGAGAGCGACACTCGAGAAGCTCAAAGGCGACCCGAGCGCTCAAGCTCAACTTTAGGCTGGCCACGCCGTCCAACGAGACACGTGCGACACCTCGCTCTCATGCTCGGGCTGTGCGCCGTGCTCCTTGCTGGAGCCGCGTACACGGGCGGTGAGCAGGAAGCCGCTGCCCGTCCCGCTGCTGCCGGCCCCGGTGCCCTCGCTCGCGCAGTCACGCCGGCGCGCCTGAAAGGTCACCTCGCGGCGCTCGCGGCGATTGCCCGCCGGACCGGCGGGTCGCGTGAGGCAGGTACGCCGGGGTACCAGCAATCGGTGGCCTACGTAGTCGCGCAGCTCCGCCAGGCCGGATACCGGCCCCGGCTTCAGTCGTTCCCCTTCGATCTGTTTCGAGAGACACGGCCGCCTCGCTTCGAGCGCCTCGCCCCCGGGGCGGCGCAGTTCCGGCGCGGGCGCGACTTCGTCACGATGCGCTATTCGGGCGGCGGAGACGTGAGCGCCCAGGTCGCACCCGTCGAGCCCGACTCGGCCTCGAGCGGCTGCGAGCGCTCGGCCTTCGCCGGCTTCCCTCGCGGCGCCGTCGCTCTCGTGCGTCGCGGTACGTGCTTCATGTCCGTGAAGGCTCGCAATGCCAAGGCGGCCGGTGCGAGCGGGGTCCTGATTGCCAACGAGGGTGGGCCCGGCCGTACCGCGCCCATCCTCGGCACGCTCATTCGACCGGGCATCGGCATCCCGGTGCTCGGGATCTCGTCGGCGCTCGGCTCGGAGCTCGCGCGTTCGGCTCAGGCGGGCACGGTGCGGGTACGGATCGTTCTCTCGGTTCTGAACCGACGGGGACGGTCGGTGAACGTGCTCGCCGACCTGCCGGGCCGTCGGGGCGGTGCCGTCCTGCTCGGCGCGCACCTCGACTCGGTCGGGAACGGGCCCGGGATCAACGACAACGGATCCGGCTCGGCGCTCGTGCTAGAGGTCGCGCGGCAAGCTCGCCGCCTCGGTATCCGGCCGGCGCGCGGACTCCGCTTCGCATTCTGGGGTGCCGAGGAGCTCGGGCTCGTGGGGTCCTCCGCCTACGTCCAGCGTCTGAGCGCGCAGGAGCGCCGGCAGCTGCTCGCCGTGCTCAACTTCGACATGGTCGGCTCGCCGAACTTCGGCCGCTTCGTCTACGACGGCGACCAGCTGCCGCCCGGCTCGTCGCGGATCGAGAGCCTTTTCCGCGCCTATTTCGCAGCTCGCCGGCAGCCGGTGGACGAGGTGTCCATTCAGGGCGGTTCAGACCACGCGTCGTTCGCACAGGCCGGCCTCCCGGTCGGTGGCCTCTTCACGGGCGCGGACGCGCGCAAGTCCGCGGACCTGGCCCAACGATTCGGCGGCGCCGCCGACCGGCCGTACGATCCGTGCTACCACCAGGCCTGCGACACGCTTTCGAACATCAACCTCCGCGTCCTCGGCCAGATGGCCGACGCCGCGGCGGTGGTCGCGCTTCGCCTGGCGGGCTAAGCAGTCCTCTAGCTGACCCTGAAGGGGCGACAAGGCCATCGTCTAGCTCGGTCCTAGGCCGACCTGACGCCGGATCCACGCTTCCGCGAGCGGCGCGGCGCGCCGATCGGTCGGTGGATCGTCGAGAAGGCCGTGCCCGGCGCCGGGGAAGACGACGATCTTCCAGTCCTTGCCGCGCCGCTTTTCGATCTGCCGCAGCGCGTCCGCGCTGGGCCCCGCCGGGACGTTGCGGTCGGCGCCGCCGAAGAGCCAGAGCGCCGGGACGCCGAGTCGCTCGAGGAACGGAGACGGGTCGAAGCCGGACCGCGGCCACGACGGGATCTCCCGTGCGATCGCGTCGGTGGTCCGTCCGTCGTCTCCCGCCTCCTGCTCGAACCGCGCCACGATGCTGTGCTGGAGGACGCCAGGGCTCGCGATCGCGACGAACCGGACGTCCCCCGACTGCTCGGCCGCGCGGGGCGCGATCCAGCCGGCCGCGCTCGCTCCGAGGAAACCGACGCGCGCATCGTCGACGTCCGAGGATGCGCGGACGGCCGCGACGGCGCCGACCGCGTCCGAGGTGACGAGGTTGAACCGGCCGTGCTCGTCGGGACAGCAGCGACCCTCTGACTCGCCCGCGCCGCGCTTGTCGTACGAGAAGAACGCGATTCCGTCCTCGACATATGAGGCGACGAGCGGCCCGTAGGTGAGCCGTGCCTGGTCACCGCTGCCGGCGAGCCACACGACCGCCGGATGCGGTCGGCGTCCCTGCTGGCAGGAACAGGGTTCCGGCGAGCTGCGCGCCGTTGCATGTGAAGTGCACGTCGAGCTCGCGGTGGTCGAGCACAACGCGCGGTGTGCCGACGGTGGTCGGCGGGCGGCGGCACGGGGCGACTGCCGGGTCGTCGATCGAGCTACCGAGCGCGCCAAGCGCGACCAGGAGCCCGGTCGCGCCGAGGGCGATCGCGGCAAGGGAGAGGAACGTGATCAGGAGGGGCTTCTTCATCTCGCATCCTTCGTTCGGGGACGCGAATGAACGTAGGCCCGGCGCCGCGCGTGCGCATCGATGAAAACCCTGGACCTGCCGATTTCGGGGTTTTCATCGAGGTCTCGTCATGCGACGATCGGCACATGGAGCGGCTGGCTCTCGCGGCGCTCGGAGCCGCTCTCGGGCTGTTCGCGATCGGGATCGCGATCCGGGATCCGGACGCGCTGACCCTGCCCGCGCCGGTACATGTGGCCATCGGTTGGTCGTTCGTCGGCGCGGGGTTCGTCGCGTGGCGGCAGCGGCCGGAGAACCGAATGGGCCTGCTGATGACCCTGGCCGGCATCGCCTGGTTCGGGCGCGATCTCGACTGGTTCGACTCCTCGGCCGCGGAGCACGCAAGCGAGCTGTCGCTGAACCTCTTCCTCGCGCTCGTCGCGCACCAGCTCGTCGTCTTCCCGCACGGCTTCGCGCGGTCACGGCTCGAGCGGTTGCTCGTCCTGGCGGTGTACGGCCTCGCCGTCCTCGCCTACCTGCCGAGCGAGGTGAGCGACGCCGCGAACACGCTCTTCTCAGCGCTCGGGATCGTGCTCGCGGTCCTGATCGTCTACGTCGTCGTCCGGCGCTGGCTCGAGGCCGATACCGCCGAGCGCCGCGCCCTACGGCCGCTGCTCGTCTTCGGCCCGCCCGTGATGGTCGTCGCGGCCGCGACGATCGCCCACGACTACATCGGGATCGGGCTGTCCGACACCGGCGAGGACGTGCTGCGCTGGTGCGCGGTCGTCTACGCGGCGCTGCCACTGGCCTTCCTGGTCGGCGTCCTGCGCACGCACATCCGCCGGGCGATCCTCGGCCGGCTCCTGGCAGATCTGAGCCGCGGCACCGTGTATGAGGACGCCGCCCTCGAGGAGGCCGCGGCGGCTGCGCGGCGGGCGCTGCGTGGCGACGAGCCGCTGCCTCACCTCGAGCAGCTGACCCCGCGCGAGCTCGAGGTGCTCGCGCTGATCGCCGAGGGTCGCACCGATCGCGGGATCGCCAAGGAGCTCTACGTGACGCCCAAGACCGTCGAGGCCCACGTCCGCTCGATCTTCCGCAAGCTCGACCTGCCGCGTGAGGCGACCGAAAACCGCCGCGTGCACGCCGTGCTCACCTTTCTGCGCGCCCGCACGCCCTGATACGCGCACACCTCGCACTGCGAAGCGCGCTCGCAAATGCCTGCAGGCGCCCGGGCAGGGCGTGACGAGAAACGCATATCTGCCAGCCCCAACAGCCTCTCTAGTGTGATTGCGATTGCGCAACGCTCACATGGGCCGGCTACGCCCTAAACCAGCCGTAGAAATCGCGATTCTGGTCGCGTGCGCGCTGCCGCTCGCCGCGCTGGCGGTCTGGTTCGGACTTGTCGATTCACCCGGAATCGGGGAGGGCCGGTGCGGAATCGTGCGGCGTCGAGGGCTACGTGATCGCCGCGCATGTCGTGGCCGCCGGTTGGCTTGCGCTCGTCGTTGCGGCTGCCAGCACCGTCCGTCGTGTCGCGAGCGGACTAGCCGGGCCCGGCACGGCGACTCTGTCCGCCCTCGGGCTCGTCTGGTGTGTTCACCGCCGTCGCGCTGTTCTGGCACCAGATCTTCAGCGTGCCAGGAACGATTGCCGTACTTGCATCGCTCGTGCTGTATCCCGTCGCCGTGGTGTGGTGGGCCTTCGCGGTATTCCGCTGGTGGCGCCGACCCCCGACGCAACCGGACGCTCGACGTGGAGGTGTCACCAACACGCTGTTGCTGAGCTGGATCTGCTTGCTCGTCCTGCTCCCGGCGCGTTCGGCTGGGTGTGGTTGGACCGCGTGGACTGGGTGGTCTTCTAGCGGTGCTTACTCGCAGCCGATTCCGTCGCCGTCGCCGTCGAGGCGGTGCGGGTCAGACCCGATCGACCGGACCGGGGCGATGCCCAGCGCGCGAATGTCGGCGCAATCGAGATCGGGCGGAGGCGGCGGGACGCAGCCGCCGGAGTAGTTCGGGTCGCACTTACCGCTCGGCGGTGGCGGCGGCAGCAGCAGCGGCGGCGGCGGCGTGGGCGGCGTCCGCGTAGTCGGGCCGCTCCGGCCCGTCTCCACGGCACGGAAAGGATCCAGCACCGTGGACGGGCATGCCTTCCAGAGACCCCGCTTCGAGGCCTTCGCGCTCTGCGCTGCCCGCATGAGCGAGCCCGCGTAGCGGCCCCTGTCACCTCGGTAGAAGTACGGCGCCGCCGCTCCTCGCCGGGCGAGCTCGAGGTTCACGTTCACGCCGTTCCGCTTGACGTACCGGAGGATCCGGCCGTAACGGTCGACGCGGTCCAGGGCGGGATCCGACTCGAGCACGACCCGGCTCCCGGGCGGCGCGAGACTGACCAGAGAACTCCGCGCCGCCCGGGAGTAGCACTCTCCCGAACCGAGCTCCGGAGTGTCGATCTGGAGCAGCCGAACCCGTCGGCCGTCCCGAAGCGAGAGCGTGTCGCCGTCGTAGACCGATGCCACGACGGCAACTTGCAGACTCCGTGCCTGCGTCGCCGAGCCGGACGCGGCGATTGCTGATGTGCCCAGCGCCACCACCACGATGACCCCGAACGCGGCGGCGGCGCTCAACCCTTTGGTAAGAGCCACTACTTGATCAGCGTCAGCATCTTGAACATCGGGAGGTACATCGAGATCACGATGACTCCGACCATGGCGCCGACGAAGATCATCAGGATCGGCTCGATGATCGAGGTCAGCGACTGGATGCTGGTGTCGACCTCGTCCTCGTAGAAGTCGGCGACCTTGCTGAGCATCTGCTCGAGCTCACCGGTCTCCTCACCGATCTTGACCATCTGGCCGAGCATCGGGGGGAAGACGGGGTCAGCGGTCAGCGGGTCGCCGATGGGCGCTCCCTCGTGGACGCGCTCCCGGACCCGCGCGATCGACTGCTCGATCACCCAGTTGCCGGCGGTGCTGCCCGTGATCTCGAGCGCCTTGATGATGTCGACGCCGGCGGCGACGAGCGTTGCGAGCGTGCGCGACATCCGCGCCAGCGCGACCTTGCGGACGACGTCGCCGATCTTCATCGGGATCCTGAGCTTGATGCGATCCCACACCTGCCGACCGGTGTCCGTCCGCTTCGCGCGTCGCAGCGCGAAGATTCCGACGCCGATCAGCGGGAAGATCACGAACCACCACTGGCGGAGCGTGCTCGACATCGCCATGACGCCCTTCGTCAAGCTCGGCAGCTCGCCGTCCAGGTCCTCGTAGACCGTCTCGAAGACCGGAATGATGAACAGGAGCATGAACGTCAGGACCAGCGTGGCGAAAGACAGCACGACAGCCGGGTAGATCATCGCGCCCTTGACGCGCCGCCTGAGCTTGTTCTCCTTCTCGATCTGCGTCGCGGCTCGATCGAGCACCTCGTCGAGCGTTCCGGACGACTCGCCGGCCTCGATCATCGAGACGTAGAGCCGGCTGAACACCTTCGGGTGGCGCGCGAATGCCTTCGACAGCACCATCCCGGCCTCGACGTCGGAGCGGATCTCCGCGATCACCTCGCGGAGGTACTTGTCGTTCGTCTGCTCCTCGAGAATCACCAGCGCGGCGACGACGCTGACGCCGGCCTCGATCATCGTCGCGAGCTGGCGCGAGAAGACCTGGAGGTTCTTCGCCTTGACCTTCTTGAACGCCGTCCTCGCGCCGCCCTCACCGAGGGCGCGCCGCTCGCTCAGGTCTTGAGCCATGAGGCCGCGTGACCGCAGCTGCTCGCGAGCCGACGCGACGTCAGCCGCATGGAGCTCGCCGCTGAGCACGAGTCCCTCGGCGTTGATTGCGTCGTATGTGAATGCAGCCATGTCGCGTGTCCTCTCTTAGGTCAGCAGCCGGCCGAGGCTGGTTCGTAGGTGCAACCGGTCGGCGGGGTGAAAGTCGATGTCTCTCGGATGAACGTCTTCGTGTTGTCGGCGTTATGGACGACGAGCGTTACCTTCTTCGCAGCACCCGGCGTGGTCACGGCAACGATGTACGTGTCCACGTTGTACGAACGATTGTCGGCGCCGAGGAGGGTCTGCTGCGCGTCCTTCAACCTTGTCGGCGTTGCCGCCGATGTGACGGGGCAGGTCGACCCGAACAGCGGAGCGGTCGTGGTGCTCTGTGTACTGCTCCACGCGGGATCTCCGATATACGCAGCGCTTCCCGGGAGCGTGGCCGGGTCGAGGTGAATTGCGCAATTCGGCAGGGCCCGGTAGGCCTCCATCTGCTTGTCGGCAACCGCAGCAGCCGTGGACGCGTCAGCTGCCCGCCGCAGCGTCACCATGCCGGAGTTGAGGACGGCGACGAGAGCCATGATCGCGACGACCATCACGGTCATCGCGATCAACAGCTCGACGACTCCGAAGCCGCCCTCGGATGCCAGGCGCCGACGCAACGGTCACTAGCCCCCGACGACCCTGAAGGTCGGGCTTCGCGATCCTGAGCCGCACCGGGTTCGACCAGCTCATCTTCTGGTTTCCGGGCAGGTACGGGTTGATTCCGCGCACCCGGTACCACCAGGTGCCGGCCTTGAGCGGAAGCATCGCCGACGTCGCCGGCGTCTGCTGCCGGCCGGCGGCCTTCCACGGGTACTTCGTCCGGCTCCACTCGATGTCGTAGCTCGTCGCGCCCGTTGCGGGAGTCCACGCGACGAGGGCCGCGCCGTAGAAGGAGCTCCGCCTGCTCGAGGCCGAATGAAGCCGGCCCGACGGCGAGAGGCCCGTGGCGAACGGGACGTAGCGGCTACCCAGGCCCGGGTCGACGCTCTTCCGTCCGAACTGGAGCACGCTGCCCGCCTGGCAGGCGTCCTGCGGCAGCATCAGATCCTGAAAGCCGTCGGCGTTCTTGACGACTGGGACGACGGTCCAGTAGTAGCGCCCGGTGGGCCAGTTGCTGTCCCATAGATCGACCGGCGCCGGGCCCTTGCTCGGCCGCCGATGCGCCGTTGGCGGACGCTGCTCCTTCGCTCTCCGCGGGCTCTCGTTCGTCGTTGTGATCTCGCCGTCAGAGCGAAGTGTCTTCCCTTCAGTCCCGTCGACGAGGAACGAATGCGTTCTCGTCCCACGTCTCCGGAGAGAGAGCGAGCGGTCCGGACGTCCGAGGCGCGTACGCCGTGCCGCCGACGATCGGAGCCGACGTGGACGACGTTCACGCAGTCTTCGTCGGTAGCGACGACAACGCGGTGGAGCTTGTAGCCGTCGC
Organism: uncultured Actinomycetes bacterium; assembly: GCA_963819225.1. Taxonomy (GTDB): domain Bacteria; phylum Actinomycetota; class Thermoleophilia; order Gaiellales; family Gaiellaceae; genus JACCTU01. Next base: position 9,912 of record CAWFVN010000039.1, read on the forward strand.
GCGAGAAGACGAACACCGGCATGAGGTCGTGAACCCGAGCGGCGCCTGCCGAAGAGACCGTCCGAAGCGGTTTCGCCACCGGGGTCGTCACGCCGGAGTCACCCGCCGGCGCGGAGTAGACCGAGCTCCATGGGCCGTACGAGACACGGGGAAGCCCATTCTTCGTCGAGCCGTAGAGCGCACGGCGGGCGCGGACGCGCCACTGCACGATGTTGCCCGGCGCGCGAAGCGTCGAGTACTCCCGCTCATCCGCGACGGTGGTGATCGTCGAGACGATCTTGCCGACGGTGACGCCGACCCCATCTCTCATCTCGCTGCCGAGATTTCCGAACCAGACGTCGTAGCCGGTCGCTCCCTCGATCGGCTTCCAGCTGACGAAGCCGGGCTCGCTCGGGAAGCTGCTTCGGCACGCCCTCCGTCCAGCGCATGTTGAAGCGGCCTGTGGCGCTCCACTGCGAGATCCCGCGGCTGCCAATCGCTCGAACGTGCCAGTACAGCGATGGGCCGGTGATCCACGGAAGCGAGATCGGAACGGCTGCGGCCGGCGTCGTCAGGGTCTTGCTCGACCAGATGACGCCGTTGTCCGCGCGGAAGCGCTTGCTCGTGGAGAGCTCGAACTCGTAGCGCGTCGCGCCGCGAACCGGCCTCCACGCGAACGACGGCGTGCGCGTGTACTGCGGCGCGCCGTCGGCCGAGAGCTTCCGAGGCTCATCGAGCCGCTTGACGAAGGTCTTCAGACCTCCCGGCTTTGGCAGGGAGGAGCCGGCGGCCGAGCCGGTCGCTACGGGAACCGCGGCGACTACGGCGACGAGCGCCGCGTACGGAAGGAGACGCCACAGACGGCGTCCGAGCCCGCCCGAGACGTCGCGATGATCAGTTGACTTAGTCATCTCGACGGTCTTTGCCTTTCTCTGAAGTGGGTTCATGTCTGTGGAACTAGCTCTTCGTAGTGGGAGCGGAGAAGCGGATGGAGAGGCTCTCGCCGGTCGCCGTGTTGACGAGGTTCACGCGGTGGCCCTTGCGCACCGTGATCGTCTGCTTGCCGGCCCCGAAGGAACCGCCCGAGACCTGGAGCCGCATGGTCTTGCGACCGACGGAGACGATCGCGGAACGTGGCCTCGCCGAACCCGAACGCCTCACGGACGCCGAGGACCTGCCGGCGACCGTTCACGAGGAGCACTGCGGCGGTCGGTTTGACGGCGCGCGGGACTCCGCGAAGCGGGATAACACGAGTCGGGACGGTGGCACCGACGGCACGCCGGACCCGCGGACTAGAAGTAGCGGGTGCCGCGGACGCCGTCGCCGCGTTCTCGCGGATGAGCGGCACGAACGGATCCCTGGCGGACATCCGCCTGATGGCCCGAACGCGCGCCGATGAGCGCACGGGTGCCGAGGCGACCGCAGTGACAGAGCCGGCGCCGGCCGTAGCCGGGACCGCCGAGACCGGCACCGGAGCGGTCGCCGAGGACTCGGAGCCCTTCAGCAGCTTCGGCAGCTGGAATGCCATCAGCGCCACGAAGAGGACGATCAGGCTGGCGAGAATGATCTTCTTCCGCCGCTCGGCGGCGTTGCGGGCCGCGACGCGGCGGCCCCCAAGGCGTGCCTCCATGACACTCATTTGGACATCCCTCCTGCAGCACTGACTGAGTTCGAGGCGTCGGTCGCCGCAGGTGCGGGCGCCGGGGCCTGGTTGTCGTAGACAAATCCGTTGACTCGGATCGTTGCCGTGAGCCGCGGCAGCTGCTCGTCGGCCGCGAGGTTCAGCGTGTCGACGCTGAAGAGCCGGCCCGACGCGTGCACGCCGTCACCGGCGACACGAGCCTGCACGCGCAAGCGGTGCAAGAAGCGCTGGACCGGCAGATACCGACCGGCGACGACGACGTCCATCGGGACGACCTCGTAGCCCTGCAGCGTGGTCGCAGGCTGCGGCGTGACCTTGTCGAGGCGAACGCCGGTCCGCTTGGAAATGCGGAGAAGCTGCCGGAGCATGGCCGGCATGGCGACTCTCTGCGGCATCGCGCGCCTCAGCGACCGCTGAGAGGCGCCCATCTTCGCCCGTCCAGCCGGACGTGCATTGGCCTTGGCGACGACGAGCTGGGTCTGAGTCTCCTGGATCGTCTGATCGAGGCTCGACGCCTGCGAGCGCTGCGGCGAAACGAAGCCGAACCAACCGATCAGCACGGCGGCGGCGACCGCAACGGCCGTCAGCGTCAAGACGACTTTCGGCGACAACTTGTCCTTCATCAGGGGGTCCCTCCTGCGGAGCGCACGTTGGCGCCGATCGTGAACTTGATTGCCTTCTTCGTTCCGACGTCGCTGCGCTCGCTCGACTGGAGCGAGACGTCCGAGAGCGCCGGCATCAGCACGAGCCGGTCCAGGGCCCGCGCCACGGTTGCCTGGGAGCGCGCATAGCCCGTGACCACGAAGCCGGTCGGAGCGGCGCCCGCAGCGGGAGCGCTGGGCGTCGAAGTTGAAGCGGGCGCCGGGGCCGCCGGGGCCGCGTTCGTCCCCTGGAGGCTCTCGAGCCAGGCGCCGCGCGGCATGACCCGCGAGAGCTGGTCGAGCAAGCCGTCCCAGGCGATCCGCCCCGACGCCGCCGTGGAGACTGCGGCGAGGTGCGCCTGCGTCTGGTCCACGGCCGCGGCGGAAACCGTCGCCTTCGCCTGGACGCCGGCGAGCTCAGCCTGGAGGCCGTTAAGCGTGCTCTGACGATCGCTGACGTCGGAGCGAGCCTTCGTGAAGGCGACGCCCGAGACGGCGGCGACGAAAACGAGCACCGCGCCGGCGGCTGCGGCGATCGCCTTCGTCGACTGAAGTCGACTCGGGCGGTCGGCGTGCCGCTTGTCGGTGCGAGGGTCGGGAAGAAGGTTTACGGCACGCATCTAGTCCTCGATTCCAAGTCCGATTGCCACTGCCAGCGAAGGAAGGTCGTCGCCGGGCCGAACCGAGTCGGCGACCTGGGCGCGCACGAGCGGATCCGCACGGCGGACGCTCACGCGCGTCAGGCGCTCGAGCTCTTCGGCCAGGCCGGTGAGCCGGCTGGTTCCGCCCGCGAGCAGGATCTCCGCCATCGCGAGGGAGCCGGGCTGGGCCTGGTAGAACTGAAGCGAGGCGACGAGCTCGCGCGCGAGGTTCTGGAGCTCGCGCCGCACGGCGTCGCGTGCACGCGTCACCTTCTCGTCCTCGCCTTCGGAAGCGGCGTCGGCCTCGAGCGAGAGCCCGAGCTTCAGCTCGGCCGCCTCGGTCGATGTGACGCCCGTGTCGCGCTCGATTGCGGAGGTCAGCGTGGAGCCGCCCCACTCGAGCACGCGCATGAAGTCGCAGACGGCGCCGTCCGAGATCGCCAGCGTCGTGCGGTCGTGACCGACGGTCACCGCGACCACGGCCGCCGGCGACTCGACGTCACCCACGACCGGAGGCGCGACGGCGCGTAGAAGAGCAAAGGCCTCGAGGTCGATGCCGACGAGCTCGATGTCCGCCGCCTTGCAGGCAGCGACGTAGCGGTCGAGCGACTCGCGATAGGCCGCGGCCAGCACGATGCGCCGGCTCGATGCCCCGTTCTCGTCCTTGCTCTCGCGAACGACGCGGTAGTCGATCACTGCGTCGTCGACCGGGATCGCGATCGCCTCGTGCGCTCGGAAGCGGATCGCGTTCTCGAGCTGCCGCTCGTCCTCGATCCCGTCGAGGTCGAACGCACGAACGCCGATCCGGTTGGTCGCAACGCCGAGGCGGACACCGCGGCGCGGAAGGTCGTTCGTCCGGAAGAACTCGTCGAGCGCGGCGGCGAGCGCCGGGATGTCCCGTACGTCGCCCGCGACGACGATCCCCGCCGGCAGGTGCTGCCGCGCGAGCTGGAGCACCCGGGCGGAGCCGTTGTTGGCGACCCGCGACGCCGCGAGCTGCGACGCGCCGATCTTGAGCCCGACGAGCTCGCGCCGCTTTGGCTTCGGCACGAGGTTCGAGAGCTTGATTTCTTTCTTCAGATTCATGTTCACACCTCGGCGGCCAGGCGCAGGCCGTTGGTCGGAAGGGCAGGAGCGTGGAAGTCGGTGAAGCCGGCGCGCTCGAGCAGACCGTGCAGCTGGTCGCCGCGCGTCGTCCGCGTGAACGCAACCTCGGACGTGATGACCCGGCGCAGCGTCAGGTCGGCCAGCGACTGCTCCATCGTCTGCATTCCGCGCGAGGTGCTCGTCTGCATGACCGAGTAGACCTGCTCGATCTTCGCCTGCCGGATCAGGTTCCGGACGGCGTCGTCGGGCATCAGGATCTCGAGTGCCGCCGTCCGGCCGTGGCCGTCGGCGGTGGGGACGAGGTTCTGGGTGACGACACCCTGGAGCGTCGCCGCGAGCTGTACACGCACCTGCTGCTGCTGCGTGGCGGGAAAGGCGTCGATGACGCGGTCGATCGTCTGGGGCGCGCTCTGGGTGTGAAGCGTCGCGAAGACGAGGTGACCCGTCTCGGCGGCGGTGAGCGCGGTCGAGATCGTCTCGAGGTCGCGCATCTCGCCGACGAGGATCACGTCGGGGTCCTGGCGCAGCGCGGCGCGAAGGCCTTCCGCGAAGGTCGTCGCGTCCTCGCCGATCTCGCGCTGGTTGACGATGCAGCGCTGGTGGTTGTGGAGGAACTCGATCGGGTCCTCGATCGTGAGGATGTGCTCCGAGCGCGTGCGGTTGATGCGGTCGATCAACGACGCGAGCGTCGTCGATTTGCCCGACCCGGTCGGGCCCGTGACGAGCACGAGGCCGCGAGGCATGTCACCGAACTCGTAGAGGCGCGTCGGCAGACCGAGCTCCTCGAGCGTCCGGATCCTCGTCGGGATCATTCGGAAGGCCGCCCCGATGCTCGTGCGCTGGAAGTACGTGTTGACGCGGAACCGGGCGACGCCCGGCAGCGAGTACGAGAAGTCGAACTGGCGCTTGGTCTCGAGGATCTTCTGCTGCTCGGTCGAGAGGATCCGGTAGATCAACTGCCGGATGTCGTCGGGCTGGAGCTCGTCGAAGTCCGGCAGACGCTGGAGCTTCCCGGTAACACGGATGACAGGCGGCGAGCCCACCGACAGGTGGAGGTCGGAGGCGTCGTGCTCCGCGACGGCAGCCAAAAGCTGGTCGATGGAAAGGACAGGTTTACTCATGCTTACTTCCCTTTCGGCGTCAGGCGGCTTCGACTTGAGAGGTTTTTGAAAGATTTCTGCCGAGGGCCGATCGGAGTGCCTCGATGCAGGCTGCGTCGAACTGCGCGCCGGCGTGAGCATCGAGCTCCGCGAGGGCATCCTTGATCGAGGAAGGTGCGCTGTACGGCCGCTCGGCCGTGATCGCCTCGAACGCGTCGGCGACGAGGATGATGCGTGACTCGAGCGGGATCTGGTCGCCTCGGAGTCCGTGGGGGTAGCCGCTTCCATCGACGTGCTCGTGGTGATGGAGCACCCAGCGCGCTTCCTCGTCGAGCTCGGCGGCCTCGACGACCGAATAGCCGACGTGAACGTGTCCGCGCATCGCGGCGGCCTCGTCGGCGCCCAGCGGCCCGGGCTTGCGAAGAATCCTGTCCGCGACGCCGATCTTCCCGACGTCGTGCAGCAGGCCGGCGAGCCGGATCCGCTCGAGCCGATCGGCGTCGAGGCCGAGCTCCTCACCGATCAGGACACACAGCTCCGAGACGGTCTCGCAGTGGTTCCGCGTTCCTTGGTCCTTCGCGTCGACCGCCCGCGCGAGCGCAGTGGCGAGCAGCCGCTGGTGGTGGCGGTTCGCGCGCTCCTCGGGCGGCGCGGCCGGCTTCGGCGCAAGACCGTCGGCGTAGATGACGATCCGGCGTCCGGACCGCTTCGCCTCGTAGAGAGCGAGGTCGACGTGGCGAAGCGAGCGTCTCGGAGCTCTCGAAGCCGTTCGTCTCGGCGATCCCGCAGGCGAACGTGACGCCGGTGCGATGGCTCAGCGCCTCGCGCTGAAGACGTTGGGCGAACGTGAAGGCGCCCCACGCGCGCTCGTCCGGGAGCAGCACCATGAGCTCGTCGCCGCCGATCCGGTAGGCGGAGTCGGTCGCGCGCATCGAGGCCCGCAGGCACTCGGCGAGGGCGCGGAGGCGCGCGTCGCCGGCCTGGTGGCCGAGCGTGTCGTTGATCTGCTTCAGGCCGTCGAGATCGAGCATCACGACGCTGAAGCACGAGCCCGAGCGCGCGCGGCGGGCGAACTCACGCTCGAGGTCCTCGTGGAACGAACGATGGTTACCGAGCCCAGTGAGGCTGTCGGTGAGCGCGGCCTGCGCGAGGCGAGCGATTTCCGCCTCACGCGCGCGCTCGACCCGCCGCCGGTAGCCGACCTGGCGACCGATGACGACGAGCGAGGTCAAGAGTCCGAGTCCGAGGAGGAACGAGAGCCCGACCAACTGGGCGAGCTCGATTCCATTGGCCGGCCAGTTGT